>NZ_JBJDNO010000022.1:0-1130 GCF_044900755.1 Microbacterium sp. NPDC087868 | reverse complement strand
CCGCGGTTGTCATCACGCTTGAAGCCGCCACCGCGGTTGTCATCACGCTTGAAGCCGCCACGATCGTCATTGCGGAAACCGCCACCGCGGTTGTCATCACGCTTGAAGCCACCGCCACGGTTGTCATCACGCTTGAAGCCACCGCCACGGTTGTCATCACGCTTGAAGCCGCCACCGCGGTTGTCATCACGCTTGAAACCGCCACCGCGGTTGTCATCACGCTTAAAGCCACCACGGTCATCATTGCGGAAACCGCCACCGCGGTTGTCATCACGCTTGAAGCCACCACCACGGTTGTCATCACGCTTGAAGCCGCCACCGCGGTTGTCATCGCGACGCTCGCCACGGAAACCACCACGGTCATCATTGCGGAAGCCACCGCCACGGTTGTCATCGCGACGCTCGCCGCGGAAACCACCACGGTCATCATTGCGGAAACCGCCACCGCGGTTATCGTCACGCTTGAAGCCACCACCACGGTTGTCATCACGTTTGAAGCCACCACCACGGTTGTCGTCGCGCTTGAAGTCACCGCCGCGGTCAGCATTTCGGTCACCGCGGAAGCCACCACGGTTATCGTCGGTGCGCTTGAAATCACTACGGTCGTCGCGACGCTTGAAGCCATCGCGGGAGTTGTTGCGGTTTGAATCTGAGTTCCGGAAGTCGCCTCGTCCGTTGTCGGAGTTACGGCGGAATTCGTTAGACATCTAATGTCCCCTTCAGCGGCTATCTCAATACCGCAACCTTCGTGTTTGCCTTTGCAAATCACTTCACTATTAACTATTCAGCATGCCCTCGAGGCATGTACATCTAAATTCAAGTCTACGGGAGGCACGAGTCATACCATAGGGAAACGGGTCCAATGTGGCAAGACACTCAGTGGCGGCCCTAAGGTTGTCCCCCCAGCCATCGACGCATGCGTAGCCGATCGAAGCCCCTTGATAGATTCAACTCTTCTAAAAGGGGTTAACGACAAAAAGGGCCCAGCATGAAACTGAACCCATAGGCTGTAGCAAGTCGATTACCAGGGGACGGGTTAAACAGGTGAGGCCCCGGCACCAAACGGTACCAGGGCCTCAAACCATCTACTCAAGTTAAGTCCGGCGGTGACCTACTCTCCCACACCCTCA
>NZ_JBJDNO010000021.1:0-1165 GCF_044900755.1 Microbacterium sp. NPDC087868 | reverse complement strand
GGGGCCAGCCCCGCGCAGGCCGTCGACCCCACCGGCGCCGTGCGGAAGCTGCCCGAGTCCGGAGCTCGACGCGACGCCTCGGGTCAGCCGACGGACGGTGTCATCGGCAGTATCGGACGCACGCTGGTCTGATCTCCACCGCGCTCATCGCATCGCGGCGACGAAGCGGTCCTCGGCGAGGATACCCAGGAGTGCGGCGGACGTCTCGTCCGGCGCATCCCAGGTGACGACGTGTCCGGCGTCGGGAATGACGTACTCGGCGACCTCCTCGACGTCCGCCCATCGCGGCATGGCTACGGCGATGTTGCCCGTCCGATCCTCGGCCCCGCGAATCAGTCCGAGGGGCACCGGCGAGCGATAGGCCGGCTCGGGCGCGACCAGGGATACCGTCGCGCGCCAGACATCGAGGAAGACCGGCTTCGGCATCCGGGCGAACGTCTCCTCGGTGCGCGCGAACGCGGATGCCGACACGGCCGAGGCACGCGCCATCATCCCCGGCAATCGACGAGACGGCACCAGAGCAAGCATCGGAGCGGCGAGACGAAGGGCGAGGCGTTCGACACTCGACAGCGGTCCGGCGTTCCAACTCGCATCCATCACGATCACTCCGCTGACCCGGTCGGGCTGGGCGACCGCGTACGCCTGGGCGAGGTTGCCGCCGAGCGAATGGCCGACGACGACGGCTCGGTCGATCCGGCGCTCCGCCAGCAGGGCCGCGATGTCGCCGAGCGCCGCGTCCGCCGAGAACCGCGCCCCCTCGTCGAGAGGGGACTCCCCATGCCCGCGGAGGTCCGCACGCAGCACACGCAGGCCGGCAGCCGTGAGAGCCTCCGCCTGCGCGTCGAACATGGTGTGGTCCAACCCGGCACCGTGCACGAGCAGCACCGGGTGCCCGTCTCCCCCGCCATCGGCGAAAGCGATCACGGCCCCGGGCCGGTCGAGACGTCGGTCGAGAGTGCTCATGCTCCGACCCTATGACGATCTCGGCGTAGATCGCCTCGCGCGACAGACGGTCGGAGGAGTCGATGATGAACTCGCGACGCGGAGCGACCTCGTTGCCCATCAGCAGTCGGTGGCCTGGGTCGGGGCCAGCCCCGCGCAGGCCGTCGACCCCACCGGCGCCGTGCGGAAGCTGCCCGAGTCCGGAGCTCGACGCGACGCCTCG
>NZ_JBJDNO010000020.1:0-1378 GCF_044900755.1 Microbacterium sp. NPDC087868 | reverse complement strand
CGTGCCGGCCGGGAACAATTCCCGGCCTGCACGGCGCACTTCCGGCCGGCTCTTGAGCCCGGCCGATTTGCCGGCCCCGGCCACCACTCACGAGCAACCCCGGGACCCCGGCTGATTCGGCGCGCCCGCATTCCCCTGCCGGCCCGCCACCTATTGCCTTTATTGAAGGAAACCGAAATGAAACGCACTGAGCAACCCGTGAACGACCTGGTCAGCGAGCTGCACTCGGCTCGCCGGCGCCGGCCCAGAAGATACCTGTCCTCCGGCACCGACTACTGGGTCTTCGGCATTGCCGGACTCCTCGCCCTGGCGTTCATCGCCTGGGGCTTCGCTTCGCCCGAAGGGCTGGGCTCCGCGGCCGGGAAGGCCCTCGACTGGGTGATTACGAACACCGGCTGGGTCTTCGTGATCGCCGCGACCGTTTTCACCCTGTTCGTGCTGGTGGTCGCGGCCAAGAGCTTCGGGCGCATCCCGCTGGGCAAGGACGGGGAGAAGCCGCAGTTCAGCACGGTTTCCTGGATCTCGATGATGTTCGCCACCGGCATGGGCATCGGGCTGGTCTTCTACGGGGTGGGCGAACCGCTGTACTTCTACATGTCTCCGCCGCCGGAAACCGTGGGCGGGCAGACCTCGGCCGCGGTGGGCACGGCCATGGGCACCACCATGTTCCACTGGACGCTGTTCCCCTGGGCCATGTACGCGATTGTCGGGCTGGGCATGGCCTACGGCAGCTTCCGGCTGGGCCGCCCGCAGCTGTTCTCCTCGATGTTCACCTCGATCTTCGGAGAAAGGGTCGTCCACGGCTGGGGCGGGAAGACGATCAACATCCTGGCTATCCTGGCCACGCTTTTCGGCTCGGCCTGCTCGCTGGGGCTCGGCGCGCTGCAGATCGGCGGCGGCATCCAGTCCGCCGGGCTGCTGTCCTCGGTGGGTTCGGGGGTCCTGGTACTGATCATTGCGGTGCTCACCGCCTTGTTCGTGGCCTCGGCCGTCTCCGGAATCGAGCGCGGCATCCAGTGGCTGTCCAATATCAACATGGTGCTGGCGGTGATCCTGGCGCTGATCGTGTTCATCGGCGGGCCCACGCTGTTCATCCTGAACGTGATTCCCAATGCGGTGGGCTCCTTCATCGCTGACTTGCCGGAAATGGCATCGCGGACCGCGGCTTCCGGGGATGGCGACATGGCCGCGTGGCTTTCCTCCTGGACCATCTTCTACTGGGCCTGGTGGGTTTCCTGGACCCCGTTCGTTGGCCTGTTCATCGCGCGGATCTCGCGCGGGCGCAGCATCCGCCAGTTCGTCACCGGGGTGCTGCTGGTACCTTCCACCGTCACGCTGTTCTGGTTCGCCATCTTCGGCGGCGGCGCCATCGGCCTGC
>NZ_JBJDNO010000019.1:0-3226 GCF_044900755.1 Microbacterium sp. NPDC087868 | reverse complement strand
TGCAATGCCTCAAGCAAATGTTATGTATTCACCAAATAAAAATATTCGGTATCAACAAACTTGGCACACTATTGAGTTCTCAAACAACAAACACTTACCGGTTCTTTACCCACCATTCCAGGCGGTAATTTCGTCCAGCGTTATATTCATATTCTATAACTTCGAATTCCTGAAAGTCAAATCCATTGTTTGTGATTTGAACCAGTATTCTCAGTTCCCATTCTTTTCAATTGTTGTCCACAAGACTGTGGAAAAACCTTGATTTTCTGGGGTTCTGCCGCCGTTTCACATCCGGTTATTTCTTCCGTTTTGTTCTCGGCGACAAGGAAAAACTATACACAGGTTTTGGGGGTCCTGCAAATCGGGTGGGTGGTTTTTGACGGTGACCGTGCACACTTAATTCCTGAACTGCTGATTCGGCTCTTTCCATGTGCCCAATCGCTGGCAATTATTACCGAGCTAGGGCTGAGCGCGTAAACATTATTTCGCAGCTGCACAGAGCATCAGCGCCTGTACCTAGCGAGTTTATTGAACCCTTGAGAAGCGTACGCATATACGCGAACCCAATGAATTGTGCCCACATCAGCCGATTAGACGATGCGGGCGCATGCGTGCGTCTGAGCAAGGCACAAGAAGAGAACGCACATGGCGAAACGATGCATCTGGAGGTTCCATGCGCGTGACGGCCAAGGCGGCATCAGCGCAATGACTACCTAGAGCAGTCGGCATTGATGCCGGCCCAATACAGGTCTTGCAGTGCTACGTAAGCACCACCCTCGGCTACGGTGAATAGCAGCGATATTTCGATCGCTGCCACTCCACTTGATGATCTACCGAATACAGGATGAAGTCTATGAAGTTCACGGCGTTGGAACGCTATTGCCACCTCACTGGGCAATCGTATGGCGAGGTGACTCCCGAAGAACAGCAGAGCGATTATCAAGCCGGGGCAACTGAGCTTGACGGACAGCGGTGGCGGATCAGGACCGCAAGGATCACGCCAACAAAGCCAGGTGGGTTCGTAGCCATATGGCATCGGGACGAAACTGGGACTACTGCCCCCTACGAATCCGAAGAGGGACTGCGCGGAGTTATGGTCTTTATCGAGGAAGCCGGCTGTTTTGGCGTCTTCCGCTTTACTCAACAGCACCTCGAGGAGCTGGGCGTCTTCGCCTCAGCATCGGCTCCAGGCAAGCGCGGTTTCCGCGTCTATCCATCATGGACGGCTGGCCTTAAGGGGCAAGCGAAGAAAAGCCAGAATAGTCAGCTGCCTGCGTTCACGTTGCTCGCAGACTAACTTGTCCCGCTCAGACGCCTACTGCAGCTCCATGCGCCGGAACCTGAGTTCTCGTTGCGTCCCACGCAAAGGTGAACCTTCAAAAGGCAACTCGCTGAGATCCACAGTCAATGCGGCTTTCAATGCCAACTGGTTCGCTGACTGCGTGGCCCGGTCAGCCAAGCCGAGCACCCTTGCAAGCTCCGCCCAGTGCTTCTTCTTCAGATTCTTAGCCTTGCCGGCAACAGTCAAAGCCATGGTGTCATCGCCGTAGACCAGGGTGCATGGGATGTCGTAGATGGGCGCTACATTAAACCGTCCATGCAAGTCCGCCAGAATCGAGACGTTCTTTCCATGCAAGTCGCCGTTGCCAGTTAGCCACGCAAAGACGAACTGCATGTATAGATTGCGCCTGGCGAGCACCGGAGCCTGGCACTGCAGCGCTAAGGCTTCAATAGCTTGTTCCGTGCTCACTGCATACTTGCTTGCCGGCGGAAGGTTCAATACCTGCATGGCATCTTCCAACGCCAAACGCGTGGGACTATCCGCCCCCTCGACACCCTCGCGTTCGAACCTCTCGACCAGCAGCCCCGGACTCCCAGTGGAATCCAGTACTAGCCGATTGTTTGCGACCGGAAGTTTGAGCAATCGCGCTGCTTTCAGGTGCTGCGCCTCATTAACGACCAAATGCGGATGATCCCGGGGATCAAGCTTGAGCAGATAGGCGCTGTTCTTGAACTCCACTGGTGTTGTCAGCATGGTTGCGCTGATCTTGTCTTGCACGCCGGGGATCGAGTGGCGGTCCAAGGTGCGCGCGAGGACCGAGAAGTCGAGTTCGGCCGTGCTGCTGAATTCAGCAACCACGGGGGTTTGCTCCAGTGCTGATCCTTCCGGAACAACGCGTACATTGCCTGGAGTATCGGCGCCCACTGCCATCAGCAGAGTCAACTCGTCAGAGATGCTGGTCTTAGTTGCGTCCTTGAGAACGGTCAGGCGATGGCCTTCGGGCAATAGTCCCGAGAAGAACGATGGCAACGCGCCCCCAGGCCCAACGTATGCCTCCGGGGAAGCTGGCAAAGATGTCGCAATGCCCGCGCCACCATGTGCAAGGTAGTCCTTGTTATAGCTGAAGGCCACGCTTCCGTCGGACTGTCTGGCTAGAGTGCCGGCGAGGTTTTCGTTGCAGTAGACGTCAGCCTTGGTAACAAGCTTGAGCTCTTGGAGTTGCGGCTTCATTTGGCCACGCGAATTCGAAGGCCGAGTACATTCGCGACGGAGAGCACCGCTTCAATGGAGGGGTTTCCCGCCCCTCGTTCTATGGAGCGCAGCGTACGTTCGGAGATGCCAGCTAATTCAGCCAGCTGTTCCTGCGTCAGGCCATTCTGTTTTCTAACGCGCTGCAATTCGGCCCCTAGCTCAGTCACTGAATTCATGAAAGATCCTCTTCCGGCAGCATTTCGCCGATTGGCGACATTCTGCTCACTATCATTCAGCATGGAGCAAGAATCGGCAACAAGTTACCGAAATGATAGCCAGGTGCAAGCAATCGATTGTCAGAGGCATCAAAAGGCAGGATCTTGCCGATTGGCGGACCAGAACCCATCGGATAAAGCACCTGCAACGGAGCGGGCGTTCTCTCCCGTAGTGAGCCGCGGAGGTCCAGGGCCACGCAGTCTGCTTAGTCGCTTCAAGCGCGTCCGACATCGGGACACAGCTTAGCCATGGCTGCATTCACAACCCCATGCCTGCCTGGTCGTTCCTTGAGCGGTCTGCGCTAGCGGCCAGCACTCAAGCTCGTTAAAGCAGAAGGGGAGGAGGAACCAAGCAGCACCAGCTGCCCAATTCCCCCTCCGCTTCTAGTTAAACAGGTGAGGCCCCGGCACCAAACGGTACCAGGGCCTCAAACCATCTACTCAAGTTAAGTCCGGCGGTGACCTACTCTCCCACACC
>NZ_JBJDNO010000018.1:0-4244 GCF_044900755.1 Microbacterium sp. NPDC087868 | reverse complement strand
GTTCCCGGGCCTTGTACACACCGCCCGTCAAGTCACGAAAGTTGGTAACACCCGAAGCCGATGGCCTAACCACCTTGTGTGGGGGGAGTCGTCGAAGGTGGGACTGGCGATTGGGACTAAGTCGTAACAAGGTAGCCGTACCGGAAGGTGCGGCTGGATCACCTCCTTTCTAAGGAGCTAACCATTATTGGTTGCCCATGCTGGACACGAGTGTTGTCCGGGTGGGTTGCTCATGGGTGGAATATCAATGGACTCAATACCGGAAAACGTGCTGGCTGATGCTGGTGCGGGGTATTGGCTGTGGCCGCGTGGTGCTTGGGCATCTGCTAGTACGCATTGCGAGGGGTTTTCTTCTTGCGGTGCTGGAATGCGGTGTGTGGGTGTTGTGTGGTTTGTATGGTTTGGCATGCTGTTGGGTTTTGAGGCAACAAGCCTCCTTTCCTGGTGAATGGTTGCCGGGGTTCTTCCTGTGGGGAGGGTCCTGGTGGTGTTCGCTTGGGTGAGGGGTTCTTGGTGTTTCGGTGTTTGTCCTGTGTTTGCTGCAAGGATGTCCTGTTGGATTGATGCTGGCCTTTGGTTGGTGTTGGTTTTGGGGTGTTGTTGCGGGGGTGCGGGGTTGTTGTTTGGGAACTGTATAGTGAACGCGAGCATCTTGCAGATGAGATGAGCTGGGTAGTCCTTTTCCTTGGATTGCCTGGTGTTGGAGTCTTGTCTGCGTGATTTTGTTAGATTGTTTTATTGCTCATATCTTTTGACTTTGATGTTGTGTTGAAGTTTTTAAGGGCGCACGGTGGATGCCTTGGCATCAAGAGCCGATGAAGGACGTGGGAATCTGCGATAAGCCTGGTGGAGTCGATAACCGGACGTTGAGACCAGGATTTCCGAATGGGGGAACCCCGCACCATGTTATGTGGTGTGACCTGCAGCTGAATGTATAGGCTGTGTGGAGGGAACGCGGGGAAGTGAAACATCTCAGTACCCGCAGGAAGAGAAAACAACAGTGATTCCGTTAGTAGTGGCGAGCGAACGCGGATGGGGCTAAACCGGTTGGTGTGTGATAGCGGATAGGCGTTGCATCACCGGGGTTGTGGGGTCGGCATGTACCAGCGCTATCTTGCTGGTGGGATGAGGTGCAGGCGTATAGGTGAATCGGTTGGAATGCCGGACCATAGAGGGTGATAGTCCCGTAGGTGTAATGCGTGTCTGCCGTTCTAGTGTTGATACCCGAGTAGCACGGGGCCCGTGAAACCTTGTGTGAATCTGCCAGGACCACCTGGTAAGCCTGAATACTACTTGATGACCGATAGTGAATCAGTACCGTGAGGGAATGGTGAAAAGTACCCCGGGAGGGGAGTGAAATAGTACCTGAAACCGTGCGCTTACAATCCGTTAGAGCTGGGGACTTGTTCCCTGGTGATGGCGTGCCTTTTGAAGAATGAGCCTGCGAGTTAGTGTTACGTCGCGAGGTTAACCCGTGTGGGGAAGCCGTAGCGAAAGCGAGTCTGAATAGGGCGTTTGAGTGGCGTGATCTAGACCCGAAGCGAAGTGATCTACCCATGGCCAGGTTGAAGCGCGTGTAAGAGCGTGTGGAGGACCGAACCCACTTCAGTTGAAAATGGAGGGGATGAGCTGTGGGTAGGGGTGAAAGGCCAATCAAACTTCGTGATAGCTGGTTCTCCCCGAAATGCATTTAGGTGCAGCGTTGCGTGTTTCTTGCTGGAGGTAGAGCTACTGGATAGGCGATGGGCCCTACAAGGTTACTGACCTTAGCCAAACTCCGAATGCCGGCAAGTGAGAGCGCAGCAGTGAGACTGTGGGGGATAAGCTTCATAGTCGAGAGGGAAACAGCCCAGAACGCCAACTAAGGCCCCTAAGCGTGTGCTAAGTGGAAAAGGATGTGGAGTTGCTGTGACAACCAGGAGGTTGGCTTAGAAGCAGCCACCCTTGAAAGAGTGCGTAATAGCTCACTGGTCAAGTGATTCCGCGCCGATAATGTAGCGGGGCTCAAGCACACCGCCGAAGTTGCGTCATTCAAATATTAACCTGGTTTCGATTGGGTGTTTGGATGGGTAGGGGAGCGTCGTGTGGACGGTGAAGTCGCGGTGTAAACCAGCGGTGGAGGCCACACGAGTGAGAATGCAGGCATGAGTAGCGAATGACGGGTGAGAAACCCGTCCGCCGAATGATCAAGGGTTCCAGGGTTAAGCTAATCTGCCCTGGGTTAGTCGGGACCTAAGGCGAGGCCGACAGGCGTAGTCGATGGACAACGGGTTGATATTCCCGTACCGGCGAAGGACCGCCCATACTGAGCTGTGGATGCTAACCATGATTGACGCTAGCTGTTGGTGCCTTCGGGTATCTTGCTGGTTGATGTGGTGGGAACCGATGCAGTGAGGTCAGCGTATTAACAGGTGTGACGCAGGAAGGTAGCCGAGCCAGGCAATGGAATTGACCTGGTCCAAGGGTGTAGGAAGAGTGGTTGGCAAATCCGCCGCTCATATATTCTGAGACCTGATAGGCGCCCCGTTTTCGGGGTGATTCGGTGATCCTATGCTGCCTAGAAAAGCATCGGCGCGAGGTCCAAGTCCGCCCGTACCCCAAACCGACACAGGTGATCAGGTAGAGAATACTAAGGCGATCGAGAGAATCATGGTTAAGGAACTCGGCAAAATGCCCCCGTAACTTCGGAAGAAGGGGGGCCTGCCCCGTGATGAGAACTTGCTTCTCTGATGCGGGTGTGGGCCGCAGAGACCAGGGGGAAGCGACTGTTTACTAAAAACACAGGTCCGTGCGAAGTCGCAAGACGATGTATACGGACTGACTCCTGCCCGGTGCTGGAAGGTTAAGAGGACTGGTTAGCAGTAATGCGAAGCTGAGAATTTAAGCCCCAGTAAACGGCGGTGGTAACTATAACCATCCTAAGGTAGCGAAATTCCTTGTCGGGTAAGTTCCGACCTGCACGAATGGAGTAACGACTTCCCCGCTGTCTCAACCATGAACTCGGCGAAATTGCAGTACGAGTAAAGATGCTCGTTACGCGCAGCAGGACGGAAAGACCCCGAGACCTTTACTATAGTTTGGTATTGGTGTTCGGTGCAGCTTGTGTAGGATAGGTGGGAGACTGTGAAGCTTGGACGCTAGTTCAGGTGGAGTCATCGTTGAAATACCACTCTGGCTGTACCGGTCACCTAACTTCGGACCATGATCTGGTTCAGGGACAGTGCCTGATGGGTAGTTTAACTGGGGCGGTTGCCTCCTAAAATGTAACGGAGGCGCCCAAAGGTTCCCTCAGCCTGGTTGGCAATCAGGTGTCGAGTGTAAGTGCACAAGGGAGCTTGACTGTGAGAGTGACAGCTCGAGCAGGGACGAAAGTCGGGACTAGTGATCCGGCGGCACCTCGTGGAAGGGCCGTCGCTCAACGGATAAAAGGTACCTCGGGGATAACAGGCTGATCTTGCCCAAGAGTCCATATCGACGGCATGGTTTGGCACCTCGATGTCGGCTCGTCGCATCCTGGGGCTGGAGTAGGTCCCAAGGGTTGGGCTGTTCGCCCATTAAAGCGGTACGCGAGCTGGGTTTAGAACGTCGTGAGACAGTTCGGTCCCTATCCGCTGCGCGCGTTGGAAATTTGAGAAGGGCTGTCCTTAGTACGAGAGGACCGGGACGGACGAACCTCTGGTGTGTCAGTTGTACTGCCAAGTGCATCGCTGATTAGCTACGTTTGGAAGGGATAACCGCTGAAAGCATCTAAGCGGGAAGCCTGCTTCGAGATGAGATTTCCATGCACCTTGAGTGTGAGAGGCCCCCAGCTAGACCACTGGGTTGATAGGCAGGATGTGGAAGCAAGGACTAAAGACTTGTGTAGCTGACCTGTACTAATAGGCCGATGACTTTCAACACACAATAAAACAATATTTGAACTGATGATTTCAATGCTGTTCGCGTTCACTATGCGGTTACGAGACAACAACCTCTAACCAATAAATGCAAGATGAGTTACAAGACTTTGTAGCACCGGAAAACATTGACCAGGAAACGTTTTGGTTTGTGTGCTTCGTGATTGTTACGGCGGTCATAGCGTGGGGGAAACGCCCGGTCCCATACCGAACCCGGAAGCTAAGGCCCACTGCGCCGATGGTACTGCACTCGTGAGGGTGTGGGAGAGTAGGTCACCGCCGGACTTAACTTGAGTAGATGGTTTGAGGCCCTGGTACCGTTTGGTGCCGGGGCCTCACCTGTTTAAC
>NZ_JBJDNO010000017.1:0-5541 GCF_044900755.1 Microbacterium sp. NPDC087868 | reverse complement strand
CTTAAAAGAAGTCCGGCGGTGTCCTACTCTCCCACAGGGTCCCCCCTGCAGTACCATCGGCGCTGTGAGGCTTAGCTTCCGGGTTCGGAATGTAACCGGGCGTTTCCCTCACGCTATGGCCGCCGAAACACTATTGATGTTTCAATCAAACACATAACAAAGTCATTGTTGTTATGCGGTTCTCGACCGTACATCGAGAACCACTCAGTGGACGCGTAGCACCAACAAACGGTGTGTTATCAAGTCATCGGCTTATTAGTACCAGTCAGCTGCATGCATTACTGCACTTCCACATCTGGCCTATCAACCCAGTAGTCTGGCTGGGAGCCTCTCACCCGAAGGTATGGAAATCTCATCTTGAGGCCGGCTTCCCGCTTAGATGCTTTCAGCGGTTATCCATCCCGAACGTAGCTAATCAGCGGTGCTCCTGGCGGAACAACTGACACACCAGAGGTTCGTCCAACCCGGTCCTCTCGTACTAGGGTCAGATCCTCTCAAATTTCCTACGCGCGCAGCGGATAGGGACCGAACTGTCTCACGACGTTCTAAACCCAGCTCGCGTACCGCTTTAATGGGCGAACAGCCCAACCCTTGGGACCTACTCCAGCCCCAGGATGCGACGAGCCGACATCGAGGTGCCAAACCATGCCGTCGATATGGACTCTTGGGCAAGATCAGCCTGTTATCCCCGAGGTACCTTTTATCCGTTGAGCGACAGCGCTTCCACAAGCCACTGCCGGATCACTAGTCCCGACTTTCGTCCCTGCTCGACCTGTCAGTCTCACAGTCAAGCTCCCTTGTGCACTTACACTCGACACCTGATTACCAACCAGGTTGAGGGAACCTTTGGGCGCCTCCGTTACTTTTTGGGAGGCAACCGCCCCAGTTAAACTACCCACCAGGCACTGTCCCTGAACCGGATTACGGTTCGAAGTTAGATATCCAGAGTGACCAGAGTGGTATTTCAACAATGACTCCACATGAACTGGCGTCCATGCTTCAAAGTCTCCCACCTATCCTACACAAGCCACACCGAACACCAATACCAAGCTGTAGTAAAGGTCACGGGGTCTTTCCGTCCTGCTGCGCGTAACGAGCATCTTTACTCGTAATGCAATTTCGCCGAGTTCGCGGTTGAGACAGTTGGGAAGTCGTTACGCCATTCGTGCAGGTCGGAACTTACCCGACAAGGAATTTCGCTACCTTAGGATGGTTATAGTTACCACCGCCGTTTACTGGGGCTTAAATTCTCAGCTTCGCCTTGCGGCTAACCGGTCCTCTTAACCTTCCAGCACCGGGCAGGCGTCAGTCCGTATACATCGTCTTGCGACTTGGCACGGACCTGTGTTTTTAGTAAACAGTCGCTACCCACTAGTCTCTGCGGCCTCCAAACGCTTTCGGAGCAAGTCCTAATACGTCGAAGGCCCCCCTTCTCCCGAAGTTACGGGGGCATTTTGCCGAGTTCCTTAACCACGATTCTCTCGATCTCCTTGGTATTCTCTACCTGACCACCTGAGTCGGTTTGGGGTACGGGCGGCTAGAACCTCGCGTCGATGCTTTTCTTGGCAGCATAGGATCATCCACTTTTTATCCGCATCGTGTCTCAGCCTATGTGAACGGCGGATTTGCCTACCGTTCGGCCTACGCACTTGCACCAGGACAACCATCGCCTGGCTTGGACTACCTTCCTGCGTCACACCTGTTAATACGCTAACCGCACCAGAATGGGGTCGTGCGCTAGGCCCAACGCTTCACCCCGAAGGGATCCGTCAGTGGGATTCAGACACTTAGCACTACTGGATTAGCTTGGGCGGTTCTTCGCCGGTACGGGAATATCAACCCGTTGTCCATCGACTACGCCTGTCGGCCTCGCCTTAGGTCCCGACTTACCCAGGGAAGATTAGCTTGACCCTGGAACCCTTGGTCTTTCGGAGGACGTGTTTCTCACACGTCTTTCGCTACTCATGCCTGCATTCTCACTCGTGTAGCCTCCACGGCTGGTTTACACCGCCGCTTCGCTGGCCACACGACGCTCTCCTACCCATCAACACGGCTGGACCACGAAGGCCTACCAATAATGTCAATGCCACAACTTCGGTGGCGTGCTTGAGCCCCGTTACATTGTCGGCGCGGAATCACTTGACCAGTGAGCTATTACGCACTCTTTCAAGGGTGGCTGCTTCTAAGCCAACCTCCTGGTTGTCAAGGCAACTCCACATCCTTTCCCACTTAGCACGCGCTTTGGGACCTTAGTTGGTGGTCTGGGTTGTTTCCCTCTCGACTATGAAGCTTATCCCCCACAGTCTCACTGCTGCGCTCTCACTTACCGGCATTCGGAGTTTGGCTGACGTCAGTAACCTTGTAGGGCCCATCGGCCATCCAGTAGCTCTACCTCCGGCAAGAAACACGCAACGCTGCACCTAAATGCATTTCGGAGAGAACCAGCTATCACGAAGTTTGATTGGCCTTTCACCCCTATCCACAGCTCATCCCCTCAGTTTTCAACCTAAGTGGGTTCGGTCCTCCACGACGTCTTACCGTCGCTTCAACCTGGCCATGGATAGATCACTTCGCTTCGGGTCTAGGACATGCGACTGAATCGCCCTATTCAGACTCGCTTTCGCTACGGCTACCCCACACGGGTTAACCTCGCCACATATCGCTAACTCGCAGGCTCATTCTTCAAAAGGCACGCTGTCACAGCTACTAAGGCTGCTCCAACGGTTTGTAAGCAAACGGTTTCAGGTACTATTTCACTCCCCTCCCGGGGTACTTTTCACCTTTCCCTCACGGTACTTGTCCGCTATCGGTCATCTGGGAGTATTTAGGCTTATCAGGTGGTCCTGACAGATTCACACGGGATTTCACGGGCCCCGTGCTACTTGGGATACTCTTCGCGCCAAGAGAGGCATTTCGACTACGGGGTTGGCACCCTCTATGACCGGCCTTTCAAGACCGTTCGTCTATACCTTCTTGTAACGCCGCCACCTCGGCAGAGATGACTGAAAAGTCCCACAACCCCCAACGTGCAACGCCTGCCGGCTATCACACACGCTAGGTTTAGCCTGATCCGGTTTCGCTCGCCACTACTAACGGAATCGCGGTTGCTTTCTCTTCCTGTGGGTACTGAGATGTTTCACTTCCCCACGTTCCCTCTACCCGCCCTATATATTCAGGCGGGAGTCACTAGGTCGGCACGCCGCCCAGCGGGGTTTCCCCATTCGGACACCCTCGGATCAAAACTTGCTTATCAGTTCCCCGAGGCTTATCGCAGATTGCTACGTCCTTCTTCGGCTCCAGATGCCAAGGCATCCACCGTTTGCTCTTAAAGACTTGAAATCACATGAGTTTGAATCAGAATCGACACCAGGCCCGAAAGCCTGGCATGAAATTGACTAATGATCTTTAAGATCATCTTGTGCAACCAGCTCGAAAGCCGGCTGCAAGATGCTCGCGTCCACTGTGTAGTTCTCAAAGTACGGGCGGTACCCCATCCAGCAACCCCACACGGGGGAAACCAGAAGAGGCCCAGAGTAACCAAATGCTTCCAACCCGAAGGTCAAAGCGCATCCGGTCCCTCAGGACCCAACAGCGTGCAGGCACCGGTCCCCTCACCCCACTCTTTCCAACAACCGAAGTTGCGTACTCGACCAGAGATCAGATCTCGATGCCATGTCAAATGTTCCACCCATGAGCTCCCAGCGAAGAACGTGTGCCTTCGATCTGGGTTCTGGACTCCGAAGAGTCAGATGCTCCTTAGAAAGGAGGTGATCCAGCCGCACCTTCCGGTACGGCTACCTTGTTACGACTTAGTCCTAATTACCGATCCCACCTTCGACGGCTCCCTCCACAAGGGTTAGGCCACCGGCTTCAGGTGTTACCGACTTTCATGACTTGACGGGCGGTGTGTACAAGACCCGGGAACGTATTCACCGCAGCGTTGCTGATCTGCGATTACTAGCGACTCCGACTTCATGAGGTCGAGTTGCAGACCTCAATCCGAACTGGGACCGGCTTTTTGGGATTCGCTCCACCTCGCGGTATTGCAGCCCTTTGTACCGGCCATTGTAGCATGCGTGAAGCCCAAGACATAAGGGGCATGATGATTTGACGTCATCCCCACCTTCCTCCGAGTTGACCCCGGCAGTATCCCATGAGTTCCCACCATTACGTGCTGGCAACATAGAACGAGGGTTGCGCTCGTTGCGGGACTTAACCCAACATCTCACGACACGAGCTGACGACAACCATGCACCACCTGTTTACGAGTGTCCAAAGAGTTGACCATTTCTGGCCCGTTCTCGTATATGTCAAGCCTTGGTAAGGTTCTTCGCGTTGCATCGAATTAATCCGCATGCTCCGCCGCTTGTGCGGGTCCCCGTCAATTCCTTTGAGTTTTAGCCTTGCGGCCGTACTCCCCAGGCGGGGAACTTAATGCGTTAGCTGCGTCACGGAATCCGTGGAATGGACCCCACAACTAGTTCCCAACGTTTACGGGGTGGACTACCAGGGTATCTAAGCCTGTTTGCTCCCCACCCTTTCGCTCCTCAGCGTCAGTTACGGCCCAGAGATCTGCCTTCGCCATCGGTGTTCCTCCTGATATCTGCGCATTCCACCGCTACACCAGGAATTCCAATCTCCCCTACCGCACTCTAGTCTGCCCGTACCCACTGCAGGCCGGAGGTTGAGCCTCCGGATTTCACAGCAGACGCGACAAACCGCCTACGAGCTCTTTACGCCCAATAATTCCGGATAACGCTTGCGCCCTACGTATTACCGCGGCTGCTGGCACGTAGTTAGCCGGCGCTTTTTCTGCAGGTACCGTCACTTTCGCTTCTTCCCTGCTAAAAGAGGTTTACAACCCGAAGGCCGTCATCCCTCACGCGGCGTTGCTGCATCAGGCTTCCGCCCATTGTGCAATATTCCCCACTGCTGCCTCCCGTAGGAGTCTGGGCCGTGTCTCAGTCCCAGTGTGGCCGGTCACCCTCTCAGGCCGGCTACCCGTCGACGCCTTGGTGAGCCATTACCTCACCAACAAGCTGATAGGCCGCGAGCCCATCCCCAACCGAAATTCTTTCCAGACGCAGACCATGCGGTCACGTCACATATCCAGTATTAGACGCCGTTTCCAGCGCTTATCCCAGAGTCAGGGGCAGGTTGCTCACGTGTTACTCACCCGTTCGCCACTGATCCACAGAGCAAGCTCTGCTTCACCGTTCGACTTGCATGTGTTAAGCACGCCGCCAGCGTTCATCCTGAGCCAGGATCAAACTCTCCGTAAAAAAGAAATGCATACCACCCGGGGAAAAACCGGGAAGCAGCGAGTTTGATGCTGACCAAAGAGACAAATTCATTGCTGACTTCATCCGTTGCCAACCCCACAAGGAGGTTGGTCTTTGATCCAAAGGAATCTCATCCAGCCGAAGCTGAATCGAGGTTATTTGGCATTTGACAAGTGCACGCTGTTGAGTTCTCAAGGATCGGATGCTCCCACGACCCAGTCATCACAACCAGGCCCGAAGGGCAACTTCTCTATCTTAC
>NZ_JBJDNO010000016.1:0-5643 GCF_044900755.1 Microbacterium sp. NPDC087868 | reverse complement strand
CCGGCACTGGCTGGTTCTGTTGCGAGTCGGACACGTCGAGAACCCTTCCTGATCGCTGATGTGACTTAAGCCATAGTGGCCCATTTCACTAACCTTGTCCACTTTTTACGCATTTTAAGACAGATAATATTTTCTTCGGCCTTTGAAAACCCTGTAATCCTGCGGGTTTGAAAAAATTCTTCGGTCCAGAGCTTGATCTGGGTCACACGAGTTATATAAACTGATGCACAGAATATATTTTTGAACCCGCTCAGCGGGACGCCCGATAAGGAGCAGCGAAGATGAGTGCACGCACTGGAGAGCAGTACCTGGCAGGGCTCAAGGATTCCCGCGAGGTCTGGCTGGGCGATCAGCGCATTGACGTCACCGAGCACCCGGCATTTGCCGGCTCGATCAACGGCATGGCCGCCTACTTCGACTACCAGCACAAGTACGCCGATGACTGCCTGATGAACGACGAGCAGACTGGCGAACAGCACAACGTCTCCCTGCTGCGTCCCAAGAACGCAGAAGACATCGCCCGCCGCCACCGCGCGTTCGACCGCCTGGCCCGCTACTCCAATGGCATGCTCGGACGCACCCCCGACTACGTCAACGTGGTGCTCGCCGGCCACGCCTCGCGCCCGGACATCTTCGCCAAATCCGGCGACCCGGTCTACTACGAGCGCCTGGAGAACTACTGGCGCCATGTGCAGGAAAACGACCTGGCGCTGACCCACACCATCGTGCATGCGGCCATCGACAAGTCGGTCGGCGAACTGCAGGGCATCAATGAAGAGCTGACCTTGCGCGTGGTGGACCGCACCGCTGAAGGCCTGATCGTGCGCGGCGCGAAGATGCTCGCCACCCTGGGCCCGATCGCCGACGAGCTCTATGTCTACCCGGCGGTGCCCATCCAGAAGGGCTACGAGGAATACGCGCTGTCCTTCGCGATCCCGGTCGCCACCAGCGGCGTGGTCTCGGTCTGCCGCGACCACTACGGCGTGGACCAGCCGGTAGTGGACAAGCCGTTCTCCTCGCGCTTCGACGAGCAGGATGCGGTCATCATCTTCGACGACGTGCTGGTCCCTTGGGATCGCGTGTTCATCGACGGCCAGCTCGATGTCTACAATTCCCTGAACGCCGGCACCGCCACCGGCAACACCCAGCAGCAGACCGCCATCCGCGCCTCGGTGAAGCTGGAATTCGCCTACGACCTGTGCGTGCAGATGGCCAAGGTCACCGCCACCGACAACAAGCCGGACACCGCATCGATGCTCGGCGAGATCTATTCCTACCTGCGCATCGCCCGCGCCGTGATCCACTCGGCCGAGGTCAACGCGTCGGAATGGGGCGGCGGGGCGTTCTTCTGCCACGACGACATCTCCGCGCTGCGCACCATGATGCCCATCTGGATGGCCCGCGTGAACGACATCATCAAGTCCATGGGCAGCCACAACCTGCTGGCCACCCCGACCGCGGCCTCCTTCGAGGACCCGCGCCTGGGCCCACTGCTCAAGAAGTACCTGCCGGGAGCCAACGGCATCGCGCCAGAGGAACGCGCCAAGATCTTCCGCACCGCTTGGGACTTCGCCGGATCCGCCCTGGGCAGCCGCATCGAACTGTACGAGCGCTTCTACCTGGGGTCGGTCAGCCGTGCCCGCGGGCTGGATCACCGCAAGGCGCAGATGAAGGGCGAGACCGGTGCCTTCGAGGCGATGTTCGCCGAGGTGGGTATCAGCCCGGTCATCGCCGAGCAGGCCGCACTGGACCTGGACGCCGCGGCAACGCGCGCCTAGGGAAGCAGGAAAATCATGGCTAACCCGACGCCCGGTGTGCTCGATGCGCTGCTCGAGCACCTGCTGGAAACCCAGTACGGCCAGCTGCCGACGGCCACGATCCAGCGCGTGAACCAGCGCCTGCTGGATTCGGTGGGCGTTGGGCTGGCAGGGCACCGTGCCGACGACATTGCCGGACTCATCGAAGCGGCGCAGGCCTGGGGCCACGGCGATGAAGCAACCGTGCTGGGTACCGGAATCAAGCTTCCGGCCACCTCCGCGGCCTTCGTCAACGCGGCCCTGATCCGCTCCTTCGACTTCGAACCGGTGGAAGCCGAAGGCCCGGCCGGCAAGCAGGTCGCCGCCCACATCTCCGGAACCACCGTGGCCGTCGTGCTGGCCCTGGCCGAAGCCACCGGCGCCACCGGAGAAGAAGCACTGGCCGCTCTGGCGCTGGGCGATGACCTGGCAGCCCGCCTGGCCATCGCCGGCGGCTTCGACGTGTACTCGGGGCAGGATAATACCGGCACCTTGAATGCCCTGGCCGCCGCTGGAATCGCCAGCCGGATGCTGGGCCTGGACAAGGCGCAGGCACGCCATGCCATCGGCATTGCGGTCAACCAGGCTTCGGGCAATGTGGCGGCGATCTTCGATGGGGCCAACGGCTTCAAGCTGCCCATGGCCTTCGCCGCCCGCGCCGGAATTTCCGCCGCGCAGCTGGCCAAAGCCGGCATGAAGGCGGCGGATGATCCGCTGACCGGCAAGCACGGCTACTTCCAGCTGTTCGGCATCGACGCGCAGCCGGAACTGGCGGTGGCGGATCTTGGCGTGAGCTTCCATGGGGACTGCACGATCAAGCCCTTTGCCAGTTGCCGGGCCGCGCAGCCTTCGCTGCAGGCCTGCGCGGAACTGGTGGCCGACGGCACGGTGGGCTACAAGGACATCGAATGCCTCACCGTCCACCTGAGCGAGCGGACCCTGAACGGATTCGTCGGGGCGCGCTTCGAGGCGGGGGACACCCGCACCGTGGCAGCCCTGTTCTCGGTGCACGCCACCGCGGCGATCGCCTTGATCCACGGAACGGTTCGCCCCGAGCACCTGACCGCCAGCGCGCTGGCGGACCCGGAGCTGGCGCAGATGCTCGGGCGCATCGAGCTAGCCGGCACCCTGCCTAACAGCCAGCGGCTGACGGCGGAGATCACTGCACGGCTGCGCAGCGGCGAGGTGCGCCACGTGCGCGTGGAGCACCCGGACGGAAACATCTTGCGCACACCCCTGGAGCATGACCAGGTAGTTGAGAAGTTCTCGAAGAATCTCGAGTTCTCGCATCCAGAACTGGCAGCACGCAAGGACGCGTTGCAGCACCAGCTCGAACACCTCGCCAGCGCACCGGATCTGACTGATCTGATGGCGGCGCTGGACCCCACCAGAAACTTCACCCCGAATTACCAGGAGCAACTCCCATGAGCATCACCAACCTTGAATCGGTCACCCCAGTAGACATGAACACCTTCCGCAACGTCGTAGGCCACTTCGCCTCCGGTGTCACGGTGATCACCACGGCCGTGGACGGCCAGCTCTACGGCACCACCGCTTCGGCAGTGTCCTCCCTGTCGATGGAACCGCCAATGATGCTCGCTTGCCTGAACCGCTCCAGCTCCACCCATGACCGGGTAGTTGAAGCAGGCGTCTTCGGCATCAACATCCTGGCCGAGGACCAGGGCGCGCTGGCCTTCCACTTCGGCCGCAAGGGCGAGGACAAGTTCGCCACCGTGCCGCATACCCTCTCCGCGGAGGGCATCCCGCTGATTGACGGCGCATTGGCCACGATCGTATGCCATGTGGCCGAAACCCCTACCGGCGGTACCCACACCGTTTTCCTGGGACTGGTCAGCCACGCTGAAGCCCATGACCGCGAACCGCTGGCCTACTACCGCGGAACCATGGGCCGCCTCGAGCCGACCAAGGAGTTGGCTGCCTACCAGGCCACCCGCACCTGGGTGCTGCTGCGCACCAGCCCACTGGGCGAAGACCTCGACGTGGATGCCATCGCCGCGGCTTCCCGGGCCGACGCTGATCATGTAGCCAACGCGCTGGTGAAGCTGGAAAGCGAGCACCTGGTCTTCCGCACCGAAACCGGAAAATACCAGCCAAAGCCGATTACCGCAGAATTGACCGATTCGGCCTACGACTCGCGCGCCACCATCGAGTCCGGGGTGATCGCCTCGCACCTGGGCAAGATTTCCGAAGAGACCATTTCCAGCCTGCGCGAGATCACCGCGAAGCTGGCTGACCTGCGTGAGACTTCGGAATCCGACCTGGAAGAGTTCTTGGCCCTGAATGTCGCCTACCACGATGCTCTGGTTGGCGTTGCCGGCTCCAGCCAGCTGGTGGATTCCTTCCGCCGTTTGGGAATTGGCACCGTCTGGCGCCAAGCGCTGACCGCAGAGCAGTGGTCGCGCCAGCTGGACCACCGCCACGTTGCCGAATTGACTGAAGCGCTGGCTGCCGGTGACGCGCCAGCGGCCCAGGCAGCGCTTGCCGCGCACACCGAGTTCGGCAAGGCGCTGGCTCGTGAAGCAGTGGCCCGCCATGGCGGCCAGGTCTAGGCGTTGAGGCGATAGCCACTGTGGAAAGGCGGCAGCTTGGAAGATCCAGCCTGCCGCAGTGGCTTTTAAAGCGTCGAAGTGCGGGCCTATTGCGCTGTGGCCCCGACAAAGAGGCGCAGCTTCCACTGGCCGCCGGTATTGGCCCACACCGTGCGGTTGGCAGTTGCCAGATGCTTTTCGACGCCTCCGGAAATCAGATGCATTTTCATGCTGCCTTCGACGACCACCACGTTGCCCTCCTGGGTAACGGACTCGAAGTCGTGGCTGAGCGCCAAATATTCGACGGCCCCGGAACCGAGCAGTTCCAGCAATGAGTCGCGGTCATCGACACGACCGGTGGAGTGGGTGTACTGCAAATCCGGCTCAAGCAGGTTCCCCAAGGTTTCGAGGTCACGGGCGAGCATGGCCGAAAGGCGCCGTTCTTCTGCGATGCGCAGTTCCGATTCAAGTGCCGCAGGGTCAATAGTCGTCAACGGTGATGGCTCCTAAGTAGCGTTTGGTTCGTAGGCAATCTACCAATAAGCAGTGGCGATGTGCGGATATTAGCGAGTGCTTTTACTGGGTGAGATGGAGTTTCAGGGTTGATCCCAGAAGTGGAAACTATCAGCCGAGGGTATGAGCCGGGCACGGGATAGTTACCTCGCATCGCTGATTCCCCGGGCCGCGGAAATTTCTACGATGGAATCATGCTCAAGAAAAAGTACCTCGCCACTGGCGCGCTCGCCCTTCCCTTCGCTCTCCTGCTCACCGGCTGCAGCGGTTCTGATCTCTTCGTCGACAAGTACGATGAATCCACCACTCGAACTGCCAAAACTTCAGAGAAGGCCGTGGCCGATGGCGTGCTGCCCGACTGGGTTCCGTCCGGCGGCACCGACGTTCAGCTGGTCCAGCGCAATACCGGCGCTGAACGCATCTTCATGCTGAACTACGACGGCAAGCTGGACAGCGAACAGTGCAAGGCGCTGGAAACCGTTGGGAATCCGACCGAAGCCGAACTGGCCAAGGCCTACGCTTCTGACCCGCGCACCAAGAACCTCGAGCCTGACGAGATCTCAGCTACCCGCACCTTGGATGCCGACTGGTGGCCAGCCGATGGCCAAAGCGAGACGACTGATCTGTGCGGGCGCTTCTGGGTCCATCAGTCAGAGGGCAAGCTCTATGCCTTTGCTCCGGACATGGTTGCCCAGGTCCAAGCCATCGAGAAGGAGCGGGCCGCCAAGGAAGGCAAATAGAGGCTGGCCGCCACTAGCTGGGCTGCAGGCCGCGAACCAGGAAAC
>NZ_JBJDNO010000015.1:5087-6163 GCF_044900755.1 Microbacterium sp. NPDC087868 | reverse complement strand
CTATTGAGTTCTCAAACAACAAACACTCTCGACACCACAACCACCAATCCTTCGATGACTGCTTCGCTCCGGAGCAACTTTTCCAACTTACCAGAGTTCCTGATCCGATCAAAATCGGCGGAAAACCTTCAGTGAAAAGTGATTGGCTGCCGGGTAAACAAACGGTAGATTCCGTGTTGTTTCCGTTCCGGCAACAGATAAAAACTATACACAGGTTTTCAGGGCTCCGCAAATCGGCAGGGCACTTTTGACAGTGATCGTGGTTACACTGTGGTTGCATAATCCGCGGGCGTACTCTGACGCCCTGACAGTTGAACAAATCTGCAGCGGAATCGCGACTGCTTTGCTCCTGCGGTTTACAGGATCTCTGTACGTTTATGGAGCGTATCCAGGAAGACGAACTTCTTCATTGCCCACCATCGGAAGATCATCCCAAGTAACGTCCCGATAATTGGTCCGGCGATAAAGTCGGCGATCTCCTGGACGATAAAAGAAACGTGTGGTTCCGTGATTCCAAAGATCCAACGGGATACATAAACCGGCGCCGCAGTAATTCCAATAGCTACCGTAGACATGCCGACGAATTTGATGAACTGAATACGTTTGAGGCCGTGGGCGACATCCCCAAAGGTAAACCGTCTCGAGAGGTAGTAGGAAACTACCGTGGCCGCTGCATTAGCGATAAGAAAAGCTGAAGTTGGATGCGCCCCCAGAATCGTGAACTTCAATCCGTAATTCACTGCCAAGGTCAGGAGGAAGCAGAATCCTCCTATGCCCAGGAAGTACAGAGCTCTCTTTCGTTCCCGATACTGTTTTGGGCGCGATGGATCCCGTGCGCCTTCATCGCTAAATGCTTTGGCTCTGCCACTCATGGATCAAGCATAGACATCCCAGGATCGGCGAATAGAAAATTGAAACTTAATCAGGGCGGTTCTTAGTTATCCATATGGGTCACCTTGCACAGCATGCTCAGATTGAAGCTCATGAGCTTCCAGCGATGTATGAGTCGGACATTTTCGTGGCAGCGTCCAATGGCCAGGATGGGGGCAATGAGTTGTTATGCCCTGCGGCTCAAC
>NZ_JBJDNO010000015.1:0-4989 GCF_044900755.1 Microbacterium sp. NPDC087868 | reverse complement strand
TCGGGCTCAACGGGCTCAACGGGCTCAACGGGCTCAACGGGCTCAACGGGCTCAACGGGCTCAACGGGCTCAACGGGCTCAACGGGCTCAACGGGCTCAACGGGCAGTTTCCCCTCACCCGCGCTAGACCTGCAACTCTGCGCCGTTACATTACTGACGGATTACCCTGCTTAAGGAGGTATCAGCGGAAGCCGCTGTCGGTTCCGTAGAATCCTCGGTTTTTGGGCATAAAAAAATCGCGAAACATAAGTTTCGCGATTTTTGCTTTGGTGACCCCAACGGGATTCGAACCCGTGTTGCCGCCGTGAGAGGGCGGAGTACTAGGCCGCTATACGATGGGGCCGTATGCTGAAGATTAATCTTCAGCTCACCAAATCTCTTTGGTGAAGCGCTGGGATACCAGGACTCGAACCTAGAATGACGGAACCAGAAACCGTTGTGTTGCCAATTACACCATATCCCAATGTGACTTGGTATTCATTTGCTTCAGCAGCCGAAGCTGATCTGCGCTGAACGCCTTAGCACGAGATATAACTATACCTAAAAAATTCACGGATCGCACATCCTGGGGCAATATCCTCGAGTGATCTGCAGCTCGTTTATTGAAATGCCTGTAACAGACCTGAGCTTCGCTACACGTCAGCCGATAAATTGCCGCCGAAGGAGGCAGGTCCACTTGACCTGTCACTGCGTGCTGAGACGACTGCTTAATGCAAAAGAGGGAACCGAAGTTCCCCCTTAGCTGTGTGTCGGGATAACAGGATTCGAACCTGCGACCTCGTCGTCCCGAACGACGCGCGCTACCAAGCTGCGCTATATCCCGTGGTTACAACCATTTCACTATACACCCTGCAGAATTCTCATCAATGCCCGGCATAGCTACTCTTTTCTTTGCCGCCAAGTCCTTAGCCGGGCCTCGCAGCTTAAGACCATTAGATAGCTTTCCCAGGATTCAAGATATTCAACGGGTCCAAAAGGTTCTTTATCTGCTGTTGGAGTTCGATCACTTCTGTTGCTTGTTCCCATTGCAACCAATCTTTTTTGATCAGCCCGACACCGTGTTCGCCAGTAATTGTGCCGCCCAGTTCCAGTGCAATACGTACGGAGCTTTCAACTGCACGGTCAAGCCTCGCTAGTGGCTCGTTGCCGTCTTCCGGTTCTACAGAAAACGTCGGATGCAGATTGCCATCCCCTACATGCGAAATCATCCGCATGTTTACGTTTTCGTCCCGCGCAGCCCGTTGAACGCGGTGCACGTATTCAAGCATCTTGCTTTTCGGAATCGCGACATCCTCTCCAGTCCGGTAAGCATCGTCTTTAGTATCACCCCGGCTGGTTCGGCGCATTTCGATCAGTTGCGTAGCACTCGGATCTGCCGAATTGCTTAGCTGGGCATTGCGGTCTGCGAAAACACTGCGGAGAGCGGTTTCTTCACGCTCGGCGCCATAGCCATCCAGTCGAGCCAAGAGCATGGCACCGCCGTGACCTGCGTAATTCGTCGAGTACTGTTCATCAAGAATGAGCAGAGTCGAATGATCAATGAGTTCCAAAATGGCAGGCTGAATTCTGGCTTTGGCAATCAGTTGAACGCCCTCGACTGCTTCTTCCAGGCTGGGGAACAATAGAGCTATGTCTCGCTCGTCTACCGGGAGATAGCGCAATCGGAGAACTGCGCGAACGACAACGCCCAGCGTGCCCTCTGACCCTGTGAAAAGTGCGGCGAGATCATACCCTGCTACACCCTTAAACGTATTCTTGCCAACGCGGATTAGTCGGCCGTCTGCCAATACTACGTCTAGGGAGAGCACTGCTTCTCGGGTCACGCCATACTTCGCGCACCGCAGGCCTCCCGCGTTGGTTGCGATGTTGCCGCCAATTGTAGACATCTTGTAGCTAGCAGGATCCGGGGCGTACATGAGGCCGAATTCGGAAACGGCTTCGTTCAGCTGATGATTGATGACGCCAGGTTCAACCACAGCGACCTCATCTTCCGGGCGGATCTCTAGGATTCTATTCATCTTGCTCAAGTTCAAGACGACGGCATCACCTAGTACGTGTACACCACCAGAAACACCTGTGCCGGCACCGCGGCTAATGACCGGTACCTTGTATTCGCTAGCCAAGCGTAGAACGTGTTGTACATCCGCTACGGAACTGGCGAAAACCACGGCCAGCGGTTCAATGGGATCCCCCGACAACTGACCGAAGTCTCTAGAGTTTTCTCGAAGCAGCGGGCCCGCTGCTTCAATGGCATTCTCTGGTAATGCCGCGCTGAGGGCATCTAGAAATCCGGCATGGGAAGCGGCCATCTTTATCTCCACGGATCGTTGCGTGCAAGTATTTACCTGAGACTACGGCTTTTGAGGGTCTTTGCCGAACTTGATGACTTGGCAATTTACTAGTAGCTCGGTTCAAAACTGCGTTTGCACCCTCATGGCCAGCCAGTCCGGGGCCGGCATACGTCATTGCCCTATTATTTATCGGGCTAAGACCGTTCAGCTGCTGCATTTTCTTTCGATTGCGCTGCTTGGATTTCTGCTGGAAGAGCTTTTCCTCTGACGAATAGTCGATAACAGACGCCCAGGATTGCCACCCAGATTAGACCGGTAATGAGTGCACTACGCGTATCCGGAATAATGCCGATTAAGATGATCACGAAGATCATGAAGGCCAGCGCCAAGTAGCTATCCACTGGCCAAAGCGGAACTGGGAATGCAGATGGTTCAAGATTATCTCTGTCTATCCGGTGCTTCATCCGAATATGAGAGATCAGGATCATCGACCAAACAACGACGGTGGCGAAAGTAGCCAATGCAGCAATGAGGAAGAAGATCTCATCTTCGAACCAGATGTTCAGCACTACACCAATAAGCAATGCGCCGATCATCGATAGTGAAGTCACCCATGGGACCCCGTTAGCCGTGGTCTTCGTGAATACCTGTGGCGCCTGGCCTTGTTTGGCCATACCGTGAATCATGCGTCCCGCGCCGAAGATGTCTGCGTTGATTGCTGAGAGTGCCGCAGTGATGACGATGAAGTTCAGGACATTTGCTGCTGACGAGAAGCCGATGCTGGAGAAGATCGAAACGAATGGACTTTCACTACCATCAATCGTGTTCCACGGCTGAATGCACATGATGACACCGAGCGTGAGTACGTAGAACAGCAAGATGCGCACTGGCACAGAGTTAATTGCCTGCGGAATGACTTTACGCGGGTTTTGCGCTTCACCAGCGGTAATGCCGATCACTTCGGTGCCGCCGAAGGCAAACATGACAATGGTCAGGGAAGCGAGAATGCCCCAGACACCATGCGGCATGAAGCCGTCGCCAGCAAAGAGATTGGATAGACCTGCAGCTCCTTCGCTTTGGTTGCCCAACCCGAAGACGATTACGAGAACGCCACCAGCGATCATTGCCATGATAGCGACGACCTTGATCAAGGAGAACCAAAATTCCAGTTCGCCGAAGACTTTGACCGAGAGCAGGTTCACGGCGGCAATGAAGAAAACAACTGCCAGGATCCAGATCCATCGTTCGACGTTGGGAAACCAGAAACCCATATATACGCCAAAAGCCGTCACGTCAGCCAGGGCCACCACAAACATTTCAAACGTGTAGGTCCACCCGGTTGCAAAGCCAGCAAAGCGTCCAACGAATTCAGTGGCATAGCTTCCGAATGAGCCGGAGGTCGGATTGCGGACTGCCATTTCTCCCAACGCACGCATCACCATGAACACCACTGCCCCACCGAGTATGTATGCCAACAGCACCGCTGGCCCAGCCATTTGAATGGCGCTTGCGGAACCATAGAACAAGCCTGTGCCAATAGCAGACCCTAGAGCGATAAACCTGATGTGCCGTGTGCTTAAACCACGTTTCAAGTTTTGACTTGTCTGGCTAGTACGCATGCTGCTCCTCCGATATTCCTAACTGCATCAGAGGTTTGCCGCTCACTTTTCATGGTGTGCTTCAACCCCGACATCCATGTAATCGCAGTCACACGCATCTTGGAGCGGGGAAAAAGACAAGATAGTCCGGTACCTCAGACTCTTGGTGAAAAGAAGCTGAGATACCGGACGGCAATTCTTCCAACGGGTATCTCGGGACAGCGTGATGGGCATTCTGGAATTTCGACCACTCGCGAGCTGTCGATAGAAGTACACATCCCGGCATGCAACGCAGTCAGATACTCGTGAATCCAATTGAAGGATCATGCTGCGCGATCCTCACCAACGACCTTGAGAATGCTTAAATGTGCTTGCGCAATCCCTCGATATCGAGGCAGGATTCCGATACGGCTGGCTTCAACGTGCTGCACGTCAGTGGTCAGCAGCCACGCCCGCCTGTGTCCGTCATGTTGTCCACCAGAAGTCAAAGCATCTACTGTCCGTAAGCGTCCGCGTCTTCAGAAACATGACACCGGTGCCTTCAGGCGGTGGATGACAGTATCTATTGCTTTCAAGGCTTTCCAAGACGAGGTCCACAATGACGTTCATTGGCCTGACCCGGTGAATTCTCGCAGTCTTGGTTCCCTTGGTCGGTCGAATCCCCTTACGCCGAGACCTATGGTTGCCAGTTGCTCTCACCATTGCACGCCGGCAGGTGAATGTGGTGCAACTGCGGGAATCGTCTTCCGAAACGGAGCTGTCGCCTTGGTGCCTGAAACTCAAATTACGCAGTCGACCAGCTGGCATTTTTAGTCGATACCCGTCAGGGAACAAATATGGCTCAGCAAGGCTGGCTGGGCCGACAACCTGATCTTCAATTTGGATAAGAACTCCAGTGAATAATTCTCGGGTAACCTGGCCCTCGTCATCCGGTGCAAGCAACTGAGCTCGCCGGCAACCTTGGCCAACACAAATACCCTGGACGCACTGGTCGTTAAAGCAGGAGGGAGGAGGAACCAAGCAGCACCAGCTGCCCAATTCCCCTCCCCTTCCCGTTAAACAGGTGAGGCCCCGGCACCAAACGGTACCAGGGCCTCAAA
>NZ_JBJDNO010000014.1:0-7625 GCF_044900755.1 Microbacterium sp. NPDC087868 | reverse complement strand
GAAGTACTCGATCGCCACCGGGTCTCCGGTTTCCACCGAGATCGGCAGCCACGCGTAGGCGATCGGCTTGCGGACCGTGTATCCGTAGGCGGCGCTGGTGACGTAGCCGGAAGGCTTGCCATCCACGTAGACCGGTTCCTTGCCCAGGACCATGGACACGCCATCATCCACGGTCAGGCAGCGCAGGCGCTTGGTGGCCGCCGCGGCACGTTCGGCCAGCGCCGACTTGCCCACGAAGTCCGCGGTCTTGGCGGCCTTCACCGCGAAGCCCAGGCCGGCCTGTTCCGGTTCGTGCTCGCTGGTCATATCGGTGCCGAAGGAGCGGAAGCCCTTCTCCAGTCGCATGGAGTTGAACGCCTCGCGCCCGCCGGCAATGATGCCGTGCTCCTGCCCGGCTTCGAAGATCGCATCCCAGAGCTTGGCGCTGACATCCGCCGAGGCGTAGAGCTCCCAGCCGAATTCGCCCACGTAGGACAGGCGCATCGCGGTGACCGGGATGCCGGCGATGGAGATCTGCTTGGTGCGGAAGTACTTCAGCCCCTCGTTGCCCATATCATCGTCGCTGATCTTGGCCATGACCTGTGGGGCCAGCGGCCCCCACAGGCCGATGCAGGAAGTCCCGGCGGTGATATCGCGAACTGCCACCCACTGGCCCGGGTTGGCCTCATTGAACTTGCGCGCTTCGCGGTCCAGGTAGGCGACATCCACGTTGGAGTTGATGCCGGCCTGGTAGACCTGTTCGGAGAGCCGGGCCACGGTGATGTCGCTGGTGATGCCGCCGGCATGGTCCAGCAGCAGGGTGTAGCTGACCATGCCCGGGGCACGCAGCATATTCGCCGTGGTCAAGCCCTGGAGCATCGGCCCGGCACCGGGGCCGGTGATTTCCACGCGCTTGAGCGGGGTCATATCGAACATGGCCACCGCGGTGCGGGTCTTCCAGGCTTCCACCGCGGCAATCGGCGAGTGGAACTTGCTTGACCAGCTGTCGCGCTCCGGGGCCACCCACTCCGCCGGCAATTCATCGAGCAGCGCGGCGTTGGCCTCGTACCAGTGCGGGCGCTCCCAGCCGGTGCCCTCCAGGAAGAAGGCGCCCAGCTTCTGCTGGCGGGAGTAGAACGGGCTGGTGCGCACGGTGCGGGGCTTGGTGCGCGGTTCCAGCGGGTGGCGGACATCGTAGATTTCCACGAAGTTCTGCTGCGAGGTCTCGCTGACGTACTCCTTGGTGGTTTGCACGTCCTCGAAGCGGTTCAGGTCGCAGTCGCTCAGGTCCGTCGTGGAGGTGCCGGTGGTGATCAGCTCGGCCACGGCCTTGGCGATGCCCGGCGCGTGGGTGACCCACACGGCCTCGGCCGCGTAGAAGCCGTCCACTTCCCTGGACTGGCCTACCAGCGAGCCGCCGTCCGGGGTGAAGGAGAAGATGCCGTTGAAGCCGCGCTGGATCCGGGTATTGCGCAGATCCGGCAGCAGCTCCTGGCTGGCTTCCCATTCGGCGGCGAAGTCCTGCGGGGTGAAGTCCAGCGAGGAAGGCATCCGCTCGTGGGTGATCTCTTCCGGGCGGTAGGCCTGCAAGGTGTCCAGATCCACCGGCATCGGACGGTGGGCGTAGGAGCCGATGCCGATGCGATCTCCCCACTCGCGGTAGTAGAGGTCGCGGTCCTGGTAGCGCAGGATCGGGCGGCTGGCACCGGCCGGAAGCTCGTTCACTCCGGCCAGCGACGGGGCCGGGGTGCTCCAGGCGAACTGGTGGCCCAGCGGCAGCAGCGGGATCGAGGTGCCCACCATCTTGCCGATATTCGGTCCCCAGAAGCCTGCGCAGGAGACCACGATGTCCGCCGCGAAGCGCTCCTCGCCGCAGATCACCGCGGTGACCTTGCCGCCGGAGACCTCGATATCGGTGACGATGGTGCGGTCGCGGAACTCGACTCCCGCGGCCTTGGCGCGTTCCATGACCAGCGCGGTGCCCTTGGCGGCCAGGGCCAGGCCGTCGCCCGGGGTGAACAGGCCGCCCAGGACCTTCTCCGGGTTGAGCATCGGGAACTTCGCCAGGCAGGCGGCGGCGTCGATGACTTCGGCGTCGACCCCGTAGGAGCGGTTCCAGCCGGCGCGGCGATGCAGGTCAGCCAGGCGCTCATCGGTGGTGGCGATTTCCAGCCCGCCCACCGGAAGGAAGGAGCCGCGCCCGTCGGCGCCCACCAGGCCGGTGAGCTTCTCGATGGTGTACTGCGCGAATTCGGTCATGGACTTGGACGGGTTGGACGAGAAGACCAGGCCCGGGGCGTGCGAGGTGGAGCCGCCGGGAAGATCCAGCGGACCCTGCTCGATGACCAGGGTATTGGTGTGGCCCAGCGCGGCCAGTTCGTCTGCGAGGTTGGCGCCGACGATGCCGGCGCCGATGATGAGGATCCGAGGGGAAAGACAGGACATGGGGACTCCTTGAAAGCTGATGGTGTGGTGGTGGCCGGCGCGGCTAGGCGTCGATGACCAGGTCCGATTGGGCGGTGGAGCAGCAGGGCAGGAATTTCCCGGCCGCGATTTCACGGGCGCGGATGCCGCCCTGGTGGTTCATCGCCACCTCGCCTTCGAGCTTGACGACCTTGCACGAGCCGCACATGCCCTCCTGGCAGTTGGCGCCGATGCGCACCCCGGCCCGCTGGGCGACACCCAGGATGTGCTCCTGGGAACTGATCCGGACATTTACCGCGGTGCGCAGGAAGGTCATGGTCAGCTCGCCTTCGCCCACGGTGGGGAAGGAAGCGGTATCCGGCGAGTCCTGCGCGGGAACCAGCGGTGAGGCCGGCGGCAGCGGGGCATTGGAATCGACCGCCACCAGCTTCTGGCCGCTGGCCTCGATGGTGCCGCTCTGGTCGTACTCGGGTTCGTACATCCCCAGCTCCGGCGGCTGGCTCTCGTAGAACTCCTCCACGGATTCGGCCACCTCCTCGGCGATGGACCCGGCCAGGGCGATTTCCTCCTGGTATTCGAGCAGCGTCTTGCGGTCCCCGGAGAAGAACTCCATGAACACCGAGGTGTCATCCACCCCGGCCTCGCGCAGCAGCTGGGTGGCCGAATTCAGGTACCCTTCCGGCCCGCAGGCGAACACCTTGCGGCCATTGGCGTCCGGGGCCACCGCGTCGATCATCGCCGTGGTCAGCCTCCCGGCAAAGCCCTTCCAGCTCTTGGGCTTGGCCCGGTCGCCCAGCGAGTAGAACACCTTGATCCGCGAATCGACCTGCGCAATGTATTCCAGCTCGGGCCAGAAAGCGAAGTCCCCGGGCACGGTGCCGTGGCAGAGCACCACCACATCGGCCTGGCCGGGCAGCGAGTGGATGGTGCGCACCATCGACATGATCGGGGTGATCCCGGCTCCGGCCGCAAGGAACAGGTAGCGGGCGCGCCGGTCGGAATCGCCCAGGTGGAAGGCGCCCACCGGGCCGAGCATCTCCAGCACCATGCCCGGACGCAGGTTCTCATGCGCCCAGGAGGAGACCAGGCCCTTGGGATCGCGCTTGATGCTGACATTGAAGGTCCAGGGCACGGTGGGCGCGCTGGAAATCGAGTAGCTGCGGTCCACCGGGTCCTGGTCTTCGCCATGCACCGGGAAGGCGATGTTCAGGTACTGCCCGGCGCGGAAGGCCAGCGGGGCGCCATCGGCGCGGCGGAAGACGAAGGTCATCAGCCCGCCGGCTTCCTCGATGGTCTGCACGCATTCGGCCAGGAACTCCTGGGGGTGCCAGGGTCCCAGCGCGCGGGCCGCGCTCGCCGGGCCTTCCTGGGAACTGAGGACCCGGTTCCACGGCATTTCCAGCCCGCGGATGCGCTGGGCCGCTACGCTCGATGCCAGCTGTGCGCCTGCGCTCATGCCAGGTGCTCCAGCACGCGCTGGGTGTACCAGTTGATGAACGCCTCGACCTGGTATTCGCTCTTCATGTACGGGCCCGGCTGGTAGGCGGGGCTGGCTGCGCCCTTCTGGCACAGCTCGACGAAGGCCTTGTCCTGCAGGTTGGTCTGCTTCCAGGTGTGGGTGAGCTTCTCCAGATCGTAGTCGTCTCCTTCGACCGCGTCATCGGCCACCAGCCAGGTGGTGCGCACCAGGGTCTGGTGCTCGTTGATCGGGAAGGCGGCGAAGGTGATCACGTGGTCGGACTGGAAATGGAACCAGCTGTTGGGCTGCAGGTGCATGGAGCAGCGGCCCAGCCGGAAGTCGCGCAGCTCGCCGAGCAGCTTCTTGGACAGGCGGTGCCCGTCGGCGGAGAAGGATTCCCCGTCGCCGTCCAGGGATTCGCGGGAGATGCGGATGCCGGCGATGCGGGTGTCCAGCTGCTCCACGACCTCGTAGGGCAATCCGTAGCGGCGGCAGCGTTCCTCCAGGGCCGCCTGGGCTTGCTGGTTGCGTTCCCATACCTCTTCCAGGTGCGGCGGAACGGTGTCGTCGCTCAGCCCCCAGGTGGGGAACAGCGAGCAGGCCAGCTCGGGGTGCCCGTCGCAGTGGTAGCACTCGCGGTTGTTCTCCATCACCAGCTTCCAGTTGCCCTCCTCGATGATGTCCTGCTGGTAGGCGACCTTGGCGCGGGCGATATCGTGCGGGGCCAGGTAGGGCTCGAAGATGCCGGCGACCTCGTCGAAGTCCGCCGGCGGGTCCTGGGCCAGGGAAACGAAGACCAGCCCGGCATGGACCCGGCCGTGGGCGCGCTTGAGCGCGAAGCAGCTCTTGTCGAACTTGCCTTCGCCCGGGGCGGAGGCGTGGATCAGGTCCCCTTCGGGTGAGTAGGTCCACGAGTGGTAGCCGCAGACCAGGTTCCCGGTGCTGCCCGAAGCTTCGGTGAGCACGCGGGCGCCGCGGTGCCGGCAGACGTTGTGCAGCACGTTGACCCCGCCCTCCTCGGTGCGCAGCACGATCAGCGAATGCGGACCGTAGTCCACGGTCACGTAGTCCCCGGGCTCGGGGATCTCGGCAATGCTCGCGGCGAACAGCCAGTGGGTCCCGAAGATGGCCTGCATTTCGACATCGAATACTGAGGGGTCGGTATACAGCGGGGCTTCGAGCGAGTAGCCCTTGCGCCGGTTGCGGAAGAGCTCGGTGATCTCGGCGAGCTGTTCTTGGTTCACCGACGTAGCGAGCTTCCCACGCGTAGTGCGCGGTGCGCTTACCGAAGCGGTCATCTGTTACTCCTTGGAACACGACGCGGCTGGCGTCCTCTGGCTGTGGTTGCGCGGGCCGATGTGAGGCCGGTCACCGCATGAATCGAGACTAGGAAGAAATAGTCGGCAAGAAAAGCGCAAGAAATTGAACGGAACCGTGCACAATTGGTGCATGATTGATCCACGCTTCGCCACCCTGCGGGTCTTCTCCTCCACAGGCTCGGTAGCGCGCACCGCGGAACTGACCGGCTACTCGGCCTCGGCGGTCTCCGCGCAGCTGCGCGAACTGCAGCGCACCCTGGGCATCAAGCTGATCACCAAGGAGGGCCGCGGGGTGCGGCTGACCTCCGCGGGCCGGCATTTCGTTGCGGGCCTGGACGGGATTGTGACGCAATGGGAGCTGCTCGCGGCGTCCGCGCGCAACGCCTCCGGGCAGGTGCAGGGGCAGTTCGGCCTGGGCGGTTTCTCCACCGCTGCCGCGCAGCTGCTTGCCCCGCTGGCCGCGAACCTGCGAGCCACTCGGCCCGATACCGAGGTGCAGCTGATCGAAGCGCAGCCGCAGCGCTGCCTGGACTTGCTGCTCGCGGAGCGGATCGACCTGGCCGTGATCGTGGCCAGCCAGACGTCCGGGGGTTCTGCCGCCAGGGACCGGTTCGAGCAGACCGTGCTGCTCGATGACCCGCTGGATGTGGTGCTGCCCGCCACGCACCGGCTGGCGCAGCACAAGTCCGTGGCCCTGGAGGACCTGGCCGATGACCCGTGGATCTCCGAATCCGGGCAGTCGGTCTACCGGGCGCTGTTCGTTGCCGCCTTCACTTCGCTGGGGGTCACCCCGCACATCGCCCACGAGGCGGTGGAGTGGGAAACCATGATCGCGTTCATCGGGGCGGGCCTGGGCGTGGGGCTGCTGCCCCGGCTGGCCACCCTGGGCGATGCGCAGAACGTGGTGCGCCGCCGGATTTCCGGGGCGGCCAAGCCCTCGCGGCGCATCGTGGCGGTGACCCGCAAGGGCAGCCGCGGCTCGCCGCTGATCGAGGAATCCCTGGATATCCTGCAGCGCACCGCCAAGGACATTATTTCCCTGCGCTCGGCCGAGGAACTGGACGGGTAGCCGGCCGCTGGCGGGCTGCCGGACCCGGCGGATTTCAGGCCGGGCTATTGACATGGATCACATCCAGTGGTCAGACTTGGGCACATCCGATTTGGTATCCAACTGATATTTCAAGGAAGTGGTCCGCTATGGGCAACTTGGCAGTAAGCTACGCCGGGGCAGGCAAGGTCGAGCTGATCGACACCCCGTACCCCGAATTCGAATTGAAGGACGGGCCCGGGGTCCACCCGGCAAACGTCGGGCGGCAGGTGCACCACGGGGTCATCCTGCGCACCATCGCCACCAACATCTGCGGTTCGGACCAGCACATGGTCCGCGGCCGCACCACCGCGCCCGTCGGGTTGGTGCTGGGCCACGAGATCACCGGCGAAGTGGTGGAAGTAGGCCGCGATGTGGAATTCCTCAAGGTCGGCGACGTCGTTTCGGTGCCCTTCAACATCTCCTGCGGCCGCTGCCGCAACTGCAAGGTCGGGCAAACCGGCATCTGCCTGAACGTCAATCCCGACCGCCCCGGTTCCGCCTACGGCTACGTGGACATGGGCGGCTGGGTGGGCGGCCAGGCCGAATACGTGCTGGTGCCCTACGCGGACTGGAACGCCCTGAAATTCCCCGACCGCGACCAGGCCATGGAGAAGATCCTGGACCTGGCCATGCTCTCGGACATCTTCCCGACCGGCTACCACGGAGCCATCGGCGCCGGGGTCACCGTCGGCTCCACCGTCTATGTCGCCGGCGCCGGCCCGGTGGGCCTGGCCGCGGCCACCTCCGCGCAGCTGCTGGGTGCGGCCACCGTGATTGTCGGGGACCTGAACGCCGACCGGCTGGCCCAGGCGCGCAGCTTCGGCTGCGAGACCGTGGACGTCTCGCAGGGCGACCCGGCCGAGCAGATCGCCCAGATCCTGGGCGTGCCCGAGGTCGACTGCGGCATCGACGCGGTGGGCTTCGAGGCGCGCGGGCACGGGCACGACGCTGGCAAGGAGCAGCCTGCCACGGTGCTCAATTCGCTGATGGAAATCACCCGTGCCGGCGGCAGCCTGGGCATCCCGGGACTCTATGTCACCGGGGATCCGGGCGCCGAGGACGAAGCGGCCAAGGTCGGTTCGCTGTCCATGCGCTTCGGCCTGGGCTTCGCCAAGTCCCACACCTTCGTCACGGGCCAGTGCCCGGTGATGAAGTACCACCGCGGGCTGATGCAGGCGATCCTCTCGGACAAGGTCTCGATTGCCAAGAACGTCAACGCCACGGCCATTGGCTTGGACCGGGCCCCGCAGGGCTACGCGGCCTTCGACGAAGGCGCCGCGCAGAAGTTCGTGCTCGACCCGCACGGGCTGATCAGCGCCTGATCCGCGCTTGACGCACATTTAACCGCTGCCCG
>NZ_JBJDNO010000013.1:0-8104 GCF_044900755.1 Microbacterium sp. NPDC087868 | reverse complement strand
ACGGTGGAGCCTTCAGTCGAGCCGACTGCAGAACCGACCTCGGAACCGACTCCTGAACCAACCCCGGAACCAACGGTGGATCCTACGGTGGAGCCTTCAGTCGAGCCGACTGCAGAACCGACCCCGGAGCCAACGGTGGAGCCGACTGCGGAACCAACCTCGGAACCAACAGTTGAGCCGGAAGACGACCAAGACGGGTCTGGATTCCAGGTCATCATGGCACAAGAGGAAGGTGGATTCTTTGCGAATTACACCTTCGATATCAGCGGAGCTTCTGAAAGCGATCCAATAAGTTTCGAGGTGCGGCTCAACTGGCTTTGGGTGGATAACATGACGTACAAGGGGAACTGCGTTCCCTCGAACATGCGAGCTAATTCGTTCAGGCTTAGCTGCGAAGGCCCAGTGACTATAAAGCTGAAGCAGTTCTACCTCCTTGGGGGCCGGACTATTGCATTTGAAAGCCAAAGGAACTCGAAGGAGAAGTTCGAATTCAAGATTCCAGGACTCTAGACGCAGCCCAATCGTCCTTCCATTGCCATTCCAGGGCCATGCGGAATGTGCTTCGCGGCTAGGATCGTTCCATGACTGAAAAATCTCTTCCAGTGTTGCCGCCTGTCAATGCAGAAGCTGCTGAACAGATGTGGTCTGCGTACCTGGAGAGCAAAGGGATTCCGCGGACCGAGGCACCGCACTATGTCGCCGAATCGTTCGGTGATCATCCTGCGCTTGCCGATGAGCTTCTGGATGAAATGCTGCACGGAACCAAGCGAGCGACTTCATCTCTGGCTAGCGATTATGCCTATTACAACGAACGTGTCCCGCAACCTGAAGACCACTGCATTGTCTGCGATGGGCAAGGGCAGCCGCGAGCAATTTTGCGAGTACTTTCCGTCGAGCGTTCCTCGTTCTTCGAGGTAGACGCGCAGTTTGCCGCGGCCGAGGGCGAAGGGGATCTGTCGCTGGAATACTGGCGCGCAGAACATGAAAAATTCTGGCGCCGAACGCAGAAATCCATAGGAATCGACTGGAACCCTGAAGACACCGCCAAAGCCGGGGGAGAGCTGGTCTTGGAACGCTTTGAAATTTGCTGGCCGCAGGAGCATGCCGACTAGCCGGTCGAACTTCGTCACGCTGGCCTGCGGTCGAGAACGCGCGGGCGTAGGGTGGAGACAGAGGGTTTCCCGTGAAAGAAGCCCGGAAAAGAAAGGTTGAACATGTCGATTGTCGTCATCAATGCCCTATCGGTTCCCGGCGAAGCTGGACCGGAACTGGAGAAGCGTTTTGCTGCTCGCAAGCATTCGGTGGATTCTTCACCGGGGTTCGAAGGGTTCAAGTTGCTGCGTCCGGTCAATGGTGGAGACAAGTACTTCGTGTACACCCAGTGGGCAACCCGCGAGGACTTCGAGAACTGGCGTACCCAGCGCGCTGATGCGGCCCATGCTGGCAGCGATGCCAAGAAGCCAGTGGCCAGCGGCGCTGAACTTCTCGAATTCGAGATCGTCGAATTCTAGGCACAGCAGCCTGCGGGCAACGCCCCGATGCCTTCGTGGTATCGGGGCGTTATCTGCATCCAGGACCTTCTCGCCTACCTGCGTCCCTTGAACTTGCGCCGTGCCGAATCGGCCAGCAACGCAGCACCCAAGGCGATGCAAAGCAGTGCGCCGATCAAGAAGGTCATGTCGATGCCTTCCGGGCTGGCCTCGCCATTGAGTCCGGGGTGGGTGGCGATAATGGCCGCGGAAATCGCCGTGCCGAAGGAAGAACCTACAGTCCGCAGCACCTGGTTGAAACTTACCGAGCTGCCTAGCTCCTTGGCCGCCACGCTGCGGGCGATCAATGCCGGCATGGCCGCATAGCTTGCGCCCATGCCGATGCCGAAGACCAGCATGCTCAGCAAGATCTCCCAGAGCGCCGAGTGGAGCAGCCAGAGCATGGTGCCTGCTGCGGCCATGATGATCGCTCCAATGGGAAGCATGACCTGGATGCCAACGCGTTTTGCGAGTATGCGCACCACGCGGTTGGCAGCCAAGCTGCCGACCGAGAGCGGGAAGATGACAAATCCTGCCCAGAAGACCGGCAGGCTCAGCCCGTAGCCAGTTGCCGCATCTGCCTGGGCTACCAGTGATGATACGGACATGCCGATATACAGTGCGGCGCCCAAGGTGATGGCCGAGATATTGGCCAGGAGGACTTCACCCTGCTTGAGCGTGCGCAGATTTATCAGCGGGTGGCCAAGGCTGTTTTCTACCTTCACCCAGATGATCAGCACGATGACCGAGAAAGCGCCCAAAGCAAGCGTGGCAGGTGAAGCCCAGCCCCACTTGGGCCCCTCGGATATGGCCAGCAGCAGGGAGGTGAGCCCCAGGGCCAGCAAGCCGGAGCCGGTGTAGTCGAAGGGGCGTTGCTCGGCCTGGGTATCGGGGCCTGCCGGAACAACTTTCCACACTACGCAGATGGTGGCCAGCACGAATAGCGCACCGAACCAGAACGCGTAGGAGTAGTCGAAAATGCCAGCGATGATGCCGGTCAATGGATAGCCGATGCCGATTCCGGAAGCAACCGTCACCGACAAGGTGGAGATGGTGTTCTGCACGTGCTCGGGCGCTACATAGCGCCTGGCGATGGCGATGGTGACCGGAACAATGCCGTAGGACAATCCCTGGAGCACGCGTCCGGCAAGAAATACGCCAAAGCTCGGTGCGGACGCTGCCATGACAGAACCCAGGAACATGGCCGCCAGCGAGACGAGCAGCAGCCGCTTCTTATGCGGTCCATCGCTGAGGCGTCCCATGATGGGTGTTGCCACGGCGCCGGCCAGCAGATTCACGGTGAGCATCCACTGGGCAGCGGCAATATCGACATTGAACCGCAGGGAAATCGAGGGGACCAGCAGCATGCCCAGCGAGGAGACGATTGCCGTGGCTAGCGCGGCGAAGACCAGCGTGGGCACCAGCGGGCTCTGGCTGGATGCGTTGCGGTTCATGGGCGGACCGCGGTATTGATTTTCTTGAGCGCGGGCAAGGCGGAGCGGATCAGGGAACAGTCCTCCTCGCTCAGGTTCTCGCCCATGGCTTGGAGCAGCGCGGTCCGGCCGAGCAGGATTTCCTGGTCCAGCTTTTGGCGGCCGGCATCGGTGAGCTGGAACCAGAGCTTGCGGCGGTCGGCCTCATCCCGGTGTCGCTCGATCAGTCCGAGGCCTTCCAGTTCCTTGGTCGTCAGCGAGATGGCCTGCTGGCTGACCCCGATGGCCTGGCTCATCCGGGCGGCACTAGCCCGGCCTTCGGTGGCCAAGGTGTGCAGGATTCCCAGTTTGCCCGGTGAGATGGATCGTGCCGTGCGTATCAGGCTCAGCAATGGTGAAAGCACCTCGAGCATTTGCTGGGGAAGGTCTGCGGGCTCGGGATCAATTTCCATAGCTATAGAATACAATTAACTTGTACAAGCTTCTTGTGGAATGCTCGTGAGGCTGCACACTGCCCCGATCCATCGGGCGCGAGAAGGCGGTACTCGCTCGCTTGGCCCCGTGGCTCGCAGGCATGTCGCCGCAGCAAGTGATTGTCGTTTTGGTGCGCTCCTGATGGATTCCGGCTCGTGCCGCGCACTCCTGGCCCTGCGCCGGGACCGCGTGTGCGCCGCAGGGAAAATGCCTTCCGGACTCTGTTGGCCGGCATGCGCAAGACCTGGATGGACTAGCGGGGGATCCGGTCGCGTGGCGCTTGGATGCCGGGGGTGTTCCGGGTGGCAGAAAACCCTTGACCGGCGTTCGGTAGGTGCTCTAGGCTTCAAGATAACCTGATATACCAGTCGGATACTAAGGGGTTCCGGCGGCCTGGACCGTGGTCCTGCGCGCCGGAAATCCCGCCGAACGGTGCAGGGATCAACTTCCATGCGTCCCGAACGAGGGGAAACCCCATTGATCTCCAATGAAACTGTCAGCAGCTACCTTGAGCGGCTTGCCTCGGGCGCCCCGACGCCAGGAGGGGGCGCGGCCGCGGGCCTGCACGCGGCGCAGGCCGCGGCATTGGTGTCCATGGTTGCCGAATTCACTTCCGGACCTCGGTACGCGGACGTCCTGGAGCAGGCCCAGCAGATTTCCGAGCATGCCCGGCTGCTGATGCGCCAGGGGCTCTTCGCCGCGGAGGAAGACGAAAGGCTGTTCGGCGCCCTGGGTGCCGCGTACAAGCTGCCCAAGGAAAGCAGCGAGCAGAAGTCGGAGCGCAGCGCGGCCATTCAAAACGCCACCATCGCCGCCGCCGCACCGCTGGTCTCTACCGTCGAGGCCTCCATTGAGGTCATCAAGCTGGGCCAGCGCCTGCTGCCCATTGGCAACCGATCGGTTCTCAGCGACGTGGCCGCCGCGGCCGAAGCTGCCCGGGCGGCCTTGGCTACCGCGCTGGCCACCCTGGAAATGAACATCTGCTCAATCAAGGACATCGCCCAGCGCGACCGGCTGATCCAGACCGCCAGCCAGGCCAGCGAGGCGATCGCCCACGCCGAAGAGCTCAGCGCGCACGCCCGTACGGTGGTGGCAGCATGACGGCACGCAATCTAGCCGGGCAGCCGGTGGCTGAAGCGATCCGCGCCCGCACCGCAGAACTGGTGGTGCGCATGGCCAGCGAGGGCACCAGTGTCCGGATCGCGGTCGTGCTGGCCACCGATAACGAGGCCACCGCCTGGTATGTGCGCTCGATCGAACGGGCCGCCGCGCAGCTCGGGGTGGACTGCCAGGTCGTGGATCTGACCGGGTCCGGCCAGGAGCAGCTGTCCGAAGCGATCACCGCTTTGAACGAGGACAGCTCGGTGCACGGAATCATCTTGCAGACCCCGTTGCCGCCAGGGGTGGATGCCGCGGCGCTGGTGGCGCTGATCGACCCGGCCAAGGACATTGACGGGGCCAATCCGCTGAGCCTGGGACGGCTCAGTGTCGGCCAGCCGGCCTTTGCCCCGGCTACCGCACGCTCGGTCATCGAGATCCTGGAGCACTACCGGATCCCGCTGTCCGGGCAGCATGTCGCGGTGGTCGGACGCTCTGCGGTGGTGGGCAAGCCGTTGGCCCAGCTGCTGCTGCAGCGCGATGCCACGGTGAGCATCTGCCATTCGAGGACCGCCGATCTGGCCCATTTCACGAAGTCCGCCGCGGTGGTTGTCATGGCCGTGGGCAAGGCAAACCTGCTCACCGGCAATGACGCGGAAGAAAGCACTGTGGTGATCGATGTCGGAACCAACGTCAACGCCGAAGGAAAGCTGGTGGGAGACGTCCATGCGGCATCGGTGCGTCCGCTGGTACGGGCCCTGAGTCCGGTTCCCGGCGGCGTGGGCACGGTGACGACGGCGTTGCTGGTCCTGCATGCCGCGCAGGCCGCGGCGGCAAGCCAGCAGGCGGCCCCGGCGAAGGGAGCGCGCATGGCCGGACGCCGGTAGCTGGCTGGCCGGTGTTCCGGGTGCCGCTGCGGGCAAGCCAGCAGGCAGTGGAGCCCTCAATGCCGGAACCGCAATTGCCATGGCGAAGCGAACCACGGGCACGGTGCACGCTGGCGGGGACATGAACTGGGATCTGCCGCCGGCCAGGTGCGCCACGTGCCGCCGCCGCATCATCGATTGGGAGGTTGATGATGCGGCGGCTTTCTGCTGCCCGCCCGGCAACTTCCCCGGCGGTTCCCTTGCGTCTTCCCGCGCTCGAAACCGGTTGCCGGGGCTTCGAGCAAGGACCTGGGACAGGGCTGTCGACTTCGCAGTTCCGCGGGGTTTCCGACCATCGCCGGGCGGTCAATTCGCAGTGCGCCACAAAGGCTTCGGCGATGTGCTGGTCCGGCCTTGTTGAATCGAGAGTTCATGAAAACAACTGCACCCGTTCGGGTGAATGCTCGGTCCAGGGATCGGTTCTGCGCGCTAGGCTCCGATGCAGTTCAATACAGTTCAACACAGTGCAGCAGTGCTGGAAGCAGGCAGCGCTACGGCATCAGGGATGAAGCGCGCACGTCATGCAGAACCGTGGTGCCCGCGGAAACAGAGTAAGTTCTCTAGGGACTGCTTGCTTTCAGCGTTTGGCAACCTAGGAGAACAACTTGGCACTGTATTCAGCCCGCGGACTTTGGCATTTTCTTGATTCACCGGAAATTCTTGCAACGACATCGAAGTTGGGTTTTGGCTGGCATGGGCTGGACATGCAGCATGGATTGTGGAGCGAGGCCCGGATAATTTCTGTTCTTGCTACTGCGCCAGGTGGAAACATCGCAGTTCGGCTCCGCAGCGGAAGCTACGCGGACATCGGGTTTGCCCTCGACGCGGGTGCTGCTCACATTATAGTTCCCATGGTGAACACGGCCGAGGAGGCCCGGGAAGCAGCCGACGCGGCAAGGTACGCGCCACATGGTGCCAGAAGCTGGGGGCCGATGAGCGCACTGTTCGGTGAACCGGTGCTGACCCCGCAGGAAGCGAACGACCGGCTTCATCTGTCGGTGATGATTGAATCCGCTGAAGGATTGGAAAACCTTCAGGCAATCCTTGGAGTCGCCGGTATCAACTCCGTATTCGTTGGGCCGGTCGACTTGGCGATGAGTCTTGGAACCGACGTGGATTCACTGCTTGCTGCCAAGGACTCGCCCCTGGCATTCATAGCAAAAACCTGCCATGACCGCCGAATTGAAGTGGGCGCCTTCGCCGGTTCACCATCAAGAGCCAGTGCTTTCGAAGCCCTGGGCTACGACTGGGTAGCCACCGCCACGGATATGGGCCTGCTGAAAGCCGGTGCCGCGCAAGCACTGGAGAGCTGAGCGGTCACTGAAGTTCCTGCTTCGAAGCGTCTTCGCCTGAGGGCACGCAGGGTGTTTTGGTGCCGGGCGGTTCCTGCCAATGCCACCGGTTGCCGGTCCGGCACCTGCTTTCCGCGAGGCGCACGAAGACCAGCATGGTGCGTAGGGAATTTTGGTGCCCGGAAGGCAGTTCAACCAAAGGGGATAGCTGCTGCGAAGATCGGCAGGCACCCGCAATGCCGGACTTTGCTGAAGGGAAATGGAATGCCAACGCTGGGAATCATCGGAAGCGGGAATATCGGATCTGCAATCGCCCGATTGGCCGTTGCCGCGAATGTGAACGTGGTGATTGCGAATTCCCGTGGAGTTCAATCGCTGCAGGAACTCGTGGCCGAGCTGGGGCCGCTGGCCGCAGCCGGCACGGTTCAAGAGGTGGCCGAAGCGGGCGAAGCCGTGGTGCTGTCCATTCCGCTCGCTGCGGTACGTGAGCTGCCAGCCGGGTTGCTGCGCGGCAAGACAGTGCTGGACACCAGCAACTACTATCCATCCAGGGATGGACGCATTGCCGAACTCGACAGCGGGACGATGACGACCAGCGAACTGGTGGCGAGCTGGCTCGATGGTGCTCGCTATGTCAAAGCCTTCGGCAACATCCTGGCCCACCACATTCCGCTGCTGGCCCGTCCCGCCGAGGCTGCTGGCCGCTCTGCGCTTCCCATTGCCTCCGATGATTCCCAAGCGAAGGAGCAAGCAGCGGCAATCATCGAACGCCTCGGCTTCGATACGCTGGACGCGGGCGCGCTCGCGGAAACGTGGAAATTCGAGCCCGAATCCGCCGGATATACGCGCATCTACCTGGCGGATTCCACGACCCCGGATGACCAGCTGCTTTCCTCGATTCCAGCGCCAACACCAGCGGACCAGGTCAAGGCAGCACTGGATTCCGCGGCTCGCGTGAATGTTCCCGAACGCGCCTTCTGAGCGGCCCGTTGCCCTCCAGCGGAAGGCCATCCGCGGCCGCTATCGGCAGGCCACCCCTATTAAGAGGCATGAATGCATGGCGTACCGCCTCGGCGTGCAGGCAGCCACGCAGGTTAACGACGACAGGCCGGGCACCGCTCGCATGAGCGGTGCCCGGCCCCGGGTACGTGCGTATAGCCGCTAGCTGGCCGAAGTGGCCAGCGAAACTCCGCGCAAACGGTCCATCTGCGGATCGTACAGCGGATCATCGACCACGGTGGCGGCAATCTGCTTGCCGAAGTACTCGATCGCCACCGGGTCTCCGGTTTCCACCGAGATCGGCAGCCACGCGTAGGCGATCGGCTTGCGGACCGTGTATCCGTAGGCGGCGC
>NZ_JBJDNO010000012.1:0-11803 GCF_044900755.1 Microbacterium sp. NPDC087868 | reverse complement strand
TTACATTCCGAACCCGGAAGCTAAGCCTCACAGCGCCGATGGTACTGCAGGGGGGACCCTGTGGGAGAGTAGGACACCGCCGGACTTCTTTTAAGAAAAAGAGCCACCCAACGTTGGGTGGCTCTTTTTCGTTTTACGGGCACTTACACGCGATCACGCGCGCACGTGCACCATGCTCACGTGATCAGTGCGCAAGACGTGCCTCGAGCACCGAGGCGGTGCTGCGTACCGCATCCGCCAATTGCGTCTCCGTGACGTCGTTCCCTGCCCAGGTGACGGCGACCGCGGCCACCGGCCACCCGTTGTGATCGCGCACCACGGCGCCGACGGAGCGCAGGCCGTCGGCGACCTCGCTGTCTTCGGTCGCATATCCGCGCGTGCGCACGTCGCGGAGCACCTCGCGGAGCTCGCGGGGGTTCCGCGGTCCGACGCCGGTGCGGTCGGGGAAAGCCGAGGCGCTCGGATACAGTGCGCGCACCTGCTCGCGGGGGAGCGCGGCCAGCATGGCCCGCCCGCTCGCGGTGAGATGCGCGGGCAGCCGCACGCCCACGTCCGTGACGAGTGCCGGCCGCCGCGGCGCGCGCTCTTCGACGATGTAGAGCACGTCGCCCCCGCTCATCACGGCGAGGTGCGCGCTCTCGCCCAGGCGGTCCGAGAGGGCTGCCACGAGCGGACGCCCCAGCCGGGCGAGCGGCTGCTGTCGGGCGTAGCCGCCGGCGAGCTCGAACGCGGAGGTGCCGAGGCCCCAGCGACGGTCCTCGCGCAGGTGCACCACGAAGCCGTGCAGCGCCAGGGTGCGGAGCAGGTGATAAACGGTCGACCGCGGGAGCGCGAGTTCGCGTGCGATCGCCGATGCGGCGACCGGCGCGGGCCGCCCAGCCAGATACCGGAGGATCCGCAGCGTGTGCTCGGCCGCCGGCACCTGCAGGGGAGCGTCGGCCACGGCATCCGAACTGTCTGGGATCACAGACACAGGATGTCATGATCCGCTGTCGCGGGCGACCCCTCGGGTGTGGAATCGAGACATGAGTGAACTCGCCCCCGTGCTCGTCGGCGCCGCCCCGCTGGCTCCCGCCGATGTCGTCGCCGTCGCCCGCCATGGCGCCCCCGTCGTGATCTCCCCCGACGCGCTCGCTCGCGTCGCCGAGACCCGCGCCGTGATCGACGGGCTGGCTGCCGATCCGCACCCGCACTACGGTGTCTCGACCGGGTTCGGCGCACTCGCCACCACGTTCATCGCTCCCGACCGTCGCCTGCAGCTGCAGGCCAGCCTCATCCGCTCGCACGCGGCGGGAACGGGTGCCGAGGTCGAAGCCGAGGTCGTGCGCGGCCTCCAGCTGTTGCGACTGCAGACGCTCGCCTCGGGCCGCACCGGCGTGCGCCCCGTCGTCGTCGAGACCTACGCCGCGCTGCTCAACGCGGGGATCGTGCCGGTCGTGCGCGAGTACGGATCGCTCGGCTGCTCGGGCGATCTCGCCCCGCTCGCCCACATCGCACTGGCGGCGATGGGCGAGGGTGACGTGCGCACTCCCGACGGTGCGCTGGTCCCGGCATCCGAGGCGCTGGCGGCCGCCGGCATCGAGCCGGTGACCCTCGTCGAGAAGGAGGGACTCGCCCTCATCAACGGCACCGACGGGATGCTCGGGATGCTGGTGCTCGCGCTCCACGACCTCGAGGGTCTGCTCCTCACCGCCGACATCGCCGCGGCCATGTCGATCGAGTCGCAGTTGGGCACGGATGCCGTCTTCGCCGCCGATCTCATGGCGCTGCGTCCGCAGACGGGACAGGGCGTCTCGGCATCGCACCTGCGCGCGTTCCTCGGTGACTCGCCCATCGTGCACAGCCACAAGGGCCCGGAGGACGGCCGGGTGCAGGACGCCTACTCGCTGCGCTGCTCGCCGCAGGTCCACGGCGCCGCGCGCGACACCGCGGGCTACGCGGCGACGGTCGCCGGCCGTGAGCTCGCCAGCGTCATCGACAACCCGGTCATCACGGTCGACGGGCGGATCGAGTCGAACGGCAACTTCCACGGGGCGCCGGTCGCCGCCGTGCTCGACTTCCTCGCGATCTCGGTCGCCGACGTCGCCTCGGTGTCGGAGCGGCGCACCGACCGGGCGCTGGATCCGGCGCGCAACCACGGTCTTCCGCCGTTCCTCGCCGATGAGGTCGGCGTCGACTCGGGCCTCATGATCGCGCAGTACGCCGCGGCCGGCATCGTGTCGGAGCTGAAGCGGCTCGCGGTTCCGGCATCCGTCGATTCGATCCCCTCGTCGGCGATGCAGGAGGACCACGTCTCGATGGGCTGGGCGGCCGCACGCAAGCTGCGCCGCGCCATCGACGGCCTCGGTCGGGTGCTCGCGATCGAGATCCTCACCGGTGCCCGCGCCCTCGACCTGCGCGCCCCCCTGCAGGCGGGACCTGCCACCGGTGCCGTGCGCGACCTCGTGCGCACGGTCGCCGCCGGCCCCGGGCCCGACCGATTCCTCTCTCCCGACATGGAGGCCGTGACCGCGATCGTGCAGTCCGGCGCCGTCGCCCGCATCGCACAGGAGCACGCGAATGACTGACCAGAAGCCCACCCTCACCGACACGACGCGCACCGTGCGCGCGGCACGCGGCAATCAGCGCACCGCCAAGAGCTGGGGCGCCGAAGCCGCCAAGCGGATGCTGATGAACAACCTCGACCCCGAGGTGGCGGAGCACCCCGAGAGCCTGGTCGTCTACGGCGGCACGGGCCGCGCCGCCCGCAGCTGGGAGGCGTACGACGCGATCGTGCGCACCCTCGACGAGCTCGAGCCCGACGAGACGCTGCTCGTGCAGTCGGGCAAGCCGGTGGGGGTCTTCCGCACGCACGAGTGGGCGCCGCGCGTGCTCATCGCCAACTCGAACCTCGTGGGCGACTGGGCGACGTGGCCCGAGTTCCGCCGACTCGAGGAACTGGGTCTGCTCATGTACGGCCAGATGACGGCCGGCTCGTGGATCTACATCGGCACGCAGGGCATCCTGCAGGGGACCTACGAGACGTTCGCGGCCGTGGCCCGCTCGCTCGGCCGCGACTCGCTGCGCGGCACCCTCACCCTCACCGGCGGTGCCGGCGGCATGGGCGGCGCACAGCCCCTCGCGGTGACGATGAACGACGGCGCGGTGCTGATCGTCGACGTCGACGAGTCGCGCCTCGCCCGCCGCGTCGAGCACGGGTACCTCGACGAGTACACGACCGATCTCGACGCCGCCGTGGCCCGCGTCCTCGCGGCGAAGGATGCCGGGGAGGCGCTCTCGGTGGGTGTCGTGGGCAACGCCGCCGAGGTGTTCCCCGAGCTGCACCGCCGTGGTGTGCCGATCGACATCGTGACGGATCAGACCAGCGCGCACGACCCGCTCGCCTACCTGCCCATCGGCGTCGACGTGGCCGAGTGGAAGGCGGAGGCCGAGCGCGATGCCGAGGAGTTCACGCGGCGCTCGCGGGAGTCGATGGCGGCGCACGTCTCCGCGATGGTCGCGTTCCAGGACGCCGGTGCCGCGGTCTTCGACTACGGCAACTCGATCCGTCGGGAGGCGGAACTCGGCGGCTTCGACCGCGCGTTCGCGTTCCCGGGATTCGTGCCGGCCTACATCCGCCCGCAGTTCGAGGAGGGGCGCGGACCCTTCCGCTGGGCGGCGCTCTCGGGCGACCCCGAGGACATCGCCAAGACCGATCGGGCGATCGCCGAGCTGTTCCCCGACGACACCGCGCTGCACCGCTGGCTCGAGAAAGCCGGCGAGAAGGTGCACTTCGAAGGGCTGCCCGCCCGCATCTGCTGGCTCGGATACAAGGAGCGCCACCTCGCCGGGCTGCGGTTCAACGAGATGGTCGCCTCGGGCGAGCTCTCGGCGCCCATCGTGATCGGGCGCGACCACCTCGACTCGGGCTCCGTGGCCTCTCCCTACCGCGAGACCGAGGCGATGAAGGACGGCTCCGATGCGATCGCCGACTGGCCGCTGCTCAACGCGCTGCTGAACACCTCCTCGGGTGCCTCGTGGGTGTCGCTCCACCACGGCGGAGGCGTCGGTATCGGTCGTTCGCTCCACGCCGGTCAGGTGACGGTCGCCGACGGCACCGATCTCGCCGCGCAGAAGCTCGAGCGCGTGCTCACCAACGACCCCGGCACCGGTGTGATGCGGCACGTGGACGCGGGCTACGAACACGCCCGTGAGGTGGCGCGCGAGCGCGGCCTGAACATCCCGATGCTCTGAGCTGCGCTTCTCGAATCTGAAAGGCTGACGCCATGACGACGCTCCTCACGAACATCGGCGAGTTGACGACGAACGCTCCGGGGGCGGGCCCGTCGGCGGGCTCAGGGACCCCGGACACCGGCGATTCGGTGGGCACGCTGCACGAGGCGGCCGTCCTCATCGACGGCGACCGGATCGCGTGGGTGGGGGCAGCGGCGGATGCCCCGCCCGCCGATGAGATCGTGGATGCCGCGGGGCGGGCGGTGATCCCCGGGTTCGTCGACAGCCACAGCCACCTGGTGTTCGGGGGTGACCGGGCCGTCGAGTTCGAGGAGCGGATGGCGGGACGCAAGTACGCGGCCGGCGGCATCCGATCGACCGTGGCGGCCACCCGCGCGGCGACCGACGACGAGCTGCGTGCGCGAGTGCGCGGGTTCCTCGACGAGATGCTCGCGCAGGGCACGACGACCGTCGAGATCAAGAGCGGGTACGGGCTGAGCGTTGCCGACGAGGAGCGTCTCGTGCGTCTCGCCGCCGAGGTCACGCCCGAGGTGACCTTCCTCGGCGCGCACGTCGTGCCGGCCGAGTACGCCGACCGCGGCGACGAGTACGTCGACCTCGTGATCGGCCCCATGCTCGACGCCTGCGCCCCGCACGCGCGGTGGATCGACGTGTTCTGCGAGACCGGGGCCTTCACCGTCGCGCAGTCGCGCCGCGTGCTCGAGGCCGGGATCGCCCGGGGCTTGGCGCCGCGGGTGCACGCCAGCCAGCTCGGACCGGGGGAGGGCGTCGCGCTCGCGGTCGAGCTGGGCGCGGCATCCGTCGACCACGGCACCTACCTGACCGACGAGGACGTCGCGCTGCTCGCGGCATCCGACACCGTGCTCACCCTGCTGCCGGGCGTCGAGTTCTCGACCCGCCAGCCGTACCCCGATGCGCGCCGCCTCATCGACGACGGCGTCACGGTCGCGCTCGCGTGCGACACCAACCCCGGATCGAGCTTCACGTCGTCGATGCCGTTCTGCATCGCGGTGGCCGTGCGCGACATGGGCATGACCCCGGCGGAGGCCGTGCGGGCGGCGACGGCGGGCGGCGCCCGGGCGTTGCGCCGCGACGACATCGGGATCATCGCTCCGGGCGCGCGGGCCGACCTCGTGCTGCTCGACGCGCCGACCCGCATCCACCTCGCGTATCGCCCCGGCGTGCCGCTCGTGGCGCGCGTGTGGAAGGACGGCGTCGCGGTCTGAGCCGTCGCTGCGGGCGGTCGGGCCTGCGGGCTTTCAGGCGGTCAGGCGGTCAGCCCCGCGAGGAGCCGGCGCAGCCCGTAGTCGAAGGCCTGGCCGACGTCGCCGCCGAGCCGGAACGCCCCCGACAGCTCCATCTGCAGGAATCCCGTCGCCCAGGCGGTGAACAGGCGCGCGGCGTCGAGGGCATCCGCCCCGCCGACGAGCGCGGCGGAAGCGCGCAGCACGGGCTCCGACGCACGGTGCAGCGCGTCGACGGGAGCGGATGCCGTGAACATCAGCCGAAAGCTCTCGGGGTGCTCGTGCGCGAAGGCGCGGTAGACCTCGGCGAGCTTCGTGAGGTCGGTACCTGAGTTGTCGGTGTCGACTCCGGTGCCGGAGCCGGAGCCGGTGCCGGGGTCGGTGCCGGAGTCGGCGAGACGCGAGCCGAGTTCGTCGATCGCGGCCTCGGCCACCGCGGTGAGGAGGGCATCGCGATCGCGCACGCGCTTGTAGAGCGAGGGGGCGCGCACGCCGACGCGGGTGGCGACCGCCTGCATCGTGAGGCCCGCCGGCCCCGACTCCTCGAGGATCGCGCGACCGGCGGCGACGATGGCCTCGGTCGAGGTGCGTTCGGGTGCCGGCATGGGCGCCTCCTTCATAGCTATTGACAATAGCCATGATAGCTACGTATCGTAGCTTTCGCAATCGTCCGCCGATCGCACCCGTCCAGAAAGGACCCCGCCATGCTGCTCGCCCCGCACCTCCACCGCCTCGGTAACGACATCGTCGCCTCCTACCTGATCGAGACGCCCGAGGGCATCACGCTCGTCGATGCCGGACTCCCCGGACACTGGCGCGATCTGCAGCGCACTCTCGCCGAGATCGGGCGCCCGCTCAGCGACGTCCGCGGCGTCGTGCTCACCCACGGCGACAGCGACCACATCGGCTTCGCCGAACGACTGCGGCGCGAGGTCGGGGTGCCCGTGTTCATCCATGCCGCCGATGCGCACCGCGTGCGCACGGGCGAGAAGCCGAAGACCGCGATGGGGCCGGCGCGGGTCGGGCCGATGCTCGGCTTCCTCGGCTACGGGCTGCGCAAGAACGCCTTCCGCACGCACCACGTCGCGGAGGTGCGCGAGGTCGGCGACGGAGACGTGCTCGACCTGCCCGGCTCACCAGTCGTGATCGGGATGCCGGGTCACTCGCCCGGCAGCATCGCCGTGCACGTTCCTCTCGTCGAGGCCGTCTTCGTCGGCGACGCGCTCACCACCCGGCACGTGCTCACCGGGCAGGTCGGTGCGCAGCCCGCCCCGTTCACGGATGAGCCGGCCGAGGCGCTCGCCTCCCTCGATCGGCTCGCCGGGGTCTCGGCTTCGTGGGTGCTTCCCGGGCACGGAGCCCCCTGGCGCGGATCACCGGCCGACATCGCGGCAGCCGTGCGGGCATCCGCCTGACGGAGCTCCTGATCTCGGGCTCAAAGCTCCGCCATCGGCGTTCAAGTGTCGGCGTTCCGGTGTCGGCGTTCCGGGTTCAGCGCCCCGCGAGCACCGTCGCCGTGTCGCTGATGGTGATCTGCGGCGGGTAGAGGCCCATCACCTGAACGGCGGCGGCGTGGTTCTCGGCGGTCGACCCCGCGCAGGCGTCGGCCGCGACGGTGACGTGGGCCCCGGCATCCGCGGCGGCCAGCGCCGTCGAGATCACGCAGCAGTCCGTGGAGACGCCGGCCAGCACGATGTGCGCGCCGCGTCCGACGATCCGCTCGATGTCGGCGCCCCACTTGCCGAACGTCGGCAGGTCGAGCGTCGGCAGCGGCGACAGAGTGGAGGCTTCGGCTACGAGAGCGAACAACGGGTCGGTCGGCGGCTGATCGGCGAACGGCCAGGCGGCGAAGTAGTCACCCCACGAGGTCGCGCGATCGGCCGTCGGCATCCACCGCGTCACGAGCACGCGCTCGCCGAAGGATTCCGCGAGAGCCCGGATACGGGGCAACGCCTCGGCGAAGAACGGCGAACCCCAGGCCGAATCCGGTGCCGCGAAGATCGCCTGCGGATCGATCACGATCAACCACGACTGCTCGGTCTCGGGTGCCGCCGTTCCGGTTTCCGCTGGCGACGTCGCGCCCGCCGAGGCGCTCACGCCTCCTGCCGCCGGATCTTGCCCGCACGCGCGAAGTAGGTCACGAGGAACGAGAGCACGAGCGCGAAGAAGACGCCGAGGTTCGCGTACGCGAAGTCGCCCTCGGTGCCCCCGACGAGGAAGAGCAGGTAGCCCTGCCAGTTGTTCCACGGGGCATCTTCGGCGAAGCCGTTGAGGACGAGCCCCCACCCGATCACGCTCGTGACGACCATCGTGCCGATCGAGATCCAGTCCCAGGCGCCGTAGCGACCCTTCGCGTCGAACAGCGCTTTCTCGTCGTAGTCCTTGCGGCGGCGCAGGATGTCGGCGATGAGGATGCCCGCCCACGACGCCAGCGGAACACCCAGCGTGATGAGGAAGCTCTGGAACGGGCCGAGGAAGTCGGTCGCGAAGAACACGACGAAGATCGTGCCGATCGTCAGGATGACGCCGTCGATCGCGGCGGCCGAGGGGCGGGGGATGCGGATGCCGAGGCTGAGCAGTGTGAGGCCCGAGGAGTAGATGCCGAGCACCGCGCCCGAGACGAGGGCGAGCACGGCGGTGAGCAGGAACGGCACGAGCACCCACAGCGGGAGGATGGTCGCGAGGGCGCCGATCGGGTCGGCCTGCACGGCGGCGAAGAGATCGTCGTTGGATCCCGCGAGCAGCAGACCGAACGCCACCAGGATCACGGGAGCGACCGATCCGCCGATCGTGTTCCACGCGACGATCGCCCCGTCGGATGCCGTGCGCTTCTGGTAGCGCGACCAGTCGGCGGCGATGTTGATCCAGCCGAGTCCGAAACCGGTCATCACCATGACGAGGGCGCCGATCACCTGTCCGATGCCGCCGTCCGGACGCGCGAGCACCGCCTCGAGATCGATGCTGGGCGCGGCGAGGATCACGTAGAGGATCGTCACGGCGCCGGTGAGCCAGGTGAGCACCGACTGCATCTTCATGATGGCGTGGTAGCCGAGCACCGAGGCGCCCACGATGAGCGCCGCGACGATGACGGTCGCCGTGATCTTGACGGCGATGCTGTCGCCGTCGCCGCCGAGCTGCGTGATGACGGTGGCGGTCGCGAGCACGGCCATGATGGCGAGGAACGTCTCCCAGCCGATCGACGTCAGCCACGACACGATGCCGGGTACCTTCTGCCCGTGCACCCCGAACGCCGCGCGCGAGAGCACCATGGTCGGCGCCGATCCGCGCTTGCCGGCGATCGCGATGAGCCCGCACAGCAGGAACGACACCACGATGCCCACGACCGAGACGATCGTCGCCTGCCAGAACGAGATGCCGAAGCCGAGCACGAACGATCCGTACGACATGCCGAAGACCGACACGTTCGCCGCGAACCACGGCCAGAACAGGTCGCGCGGCTTCGCGGTGCGCTCGGACTCGGGGATGATCTCGATGCCGGCGCGCTCGATGAGGCCGGGCGGGTTCTGCGTCATCCCCTCATCCTGGCACCGTGCGCCGACATCGGGGCGAATGCGACGAACGACGCCGGATCAGGGCAGGTGTCAGGACGGGGTCGAGACCCGGGTCAGGACCCGATCAGGACCGGAAGAACGCCTCGGCGGTGCGGGCGAGATCGTGGAGGTCGGAGACGCCGGCGAGCTCGCGCGCGGAGTGCATCGACAGGATCGGGATGCCGACGTCGACCGTGCGGATGCCGAGGCGGGTCGCCGTGATCGGTCCGATCGTCGAGCCGCACGGCACCCCGTTGTTCGACACGAACTCCTGCGTCGGCACGCCAGCCCGCTCGCACCAGGCGTGCCAGGCGGCGGCCCCGAGAGCATCCGTCGCGTAGCGCTGGTTGGCGTTGAGCTTGAGGATCGGACCCGATCCGAGCACCGGCTGCACGACGGGGTCGTGCTTGCCGACGTAGTTCGGGTGCACCGAGTGGCCGACGTCGCTCGACAGGCACCATGACGACGCGAAGGCGCGTCGGCGGTCCGAGGCATCCGCCCCCAGCCCGTCGGAGATGCGCCCCAGGATGTCTTCGAGGAAGGGGCCGGCGGCGCCGGAGCGCGAGTTCGACCCGAGCTCCTCGTGATCGAAGGCCGCGAGCACCGCGATCGGGGCGCCCGCCTCGCCCTTGTGCGCGGCGAGGGCGACGACGCCCGCGTGCACCGAGGCGAGGTCGTCGAGGCGACCCGAGGCGAAGAAGGCGTCGTCCTTGCCGAACACGGCGCCGCGAGCGGTGTCGGCGATCACGACGTCGTAGCCGCGGATATCGGCGGCGTCGACACCGGCGGATGCCGCGAGCTCGCCGAGCACATCGGCCTCGCTCGGGTCGCCGAGACCCCAGACCGGCTGCGTCTCCACCTGCTTGTCGAGAGCGAGCCCGCTGTTCGCGGTGCGGTCGAGGTGGATGGCCAACTGCGGTAGGCGCAGCAGCGCGCCGGTGTCGGCGAGCACGACGCGGCCGCCGGTCAGCGCCAGGCGCCCGGCGAGCCGCAGCTCACGGTCGAGCCAGGAGTTCAGGAGAGGTCCGCCGTACACCTCGACGGCGGCCTGCAGCCAGCCGCGGGTACCGGTCGTCGGCTGCGGCTTGAGCTTGAAACCGGGGGAATCCGTATGCGCGCCGAAGACGTGCACGGGTGTGGTGGGCGAGGCATCCGTCGGCACCACCCAGGCGATCGTCGCGCCGTCGCGCACCACGACGAAGCGACCGCCGGGCTGTGCGGGCCAGGCATCCTCCTCGTTCAGGCGTGTGAAGCCCGAGTCCTCGAGGCGGCGGGCGATCTCGGTCGCGGCGTGATAGCTCGAGGGGGAGGCGGCGACGAAGTCGGCGAGGTCCTCGGCGTGGGCGAGGGCGACCGGAGTGACGGGCATGGAGGGCCTTCCTGCAGACGGGCGTCCTTCGAGCGTACCCGCGGATGGTGTCGTGCTCGCACCCCGGGCGCCCTCTGCCACCGGTGCCCGAGCCGGACGAAGGGCCTGGCACGCCATCCGGTTGCGGGGTGAGCGGCGAGGTCCCGGGCCACGCCTCTGTCGCTGCTAGGGCCTGAGTTTGCCGAAGGGCCCCGCCCTGTGTGCGCCCGCGGTTCCTGAGCGAGCGCGGCGAGAGGAAGGGCCGGGTCTCTGTCGCCGCTGGGTCCCTGCGCTTGTCGAAGGGCCCCGCCCCGCGTGCACTCGTTCTGCACCGCTGCCGTGTAGTTCCGAGTTCTCCACCGATCGCGTAGATACTGACGTTGGCCTGGGGTTTTCGTGTCGGAATGTCGGTGGCTACTGGTGGACTGGGACGTATGAACAGCACCGCCGAAGTCCTGGACCGGGTCGCCGCCGACCTGGCCGCGGTGCTGCGCGCAGACGCGCTGGTGGGGTTGTCGGATGCGGAGAAGGTGCAGGTGCTCCGGGCCGCGGGTGAGGTCGCCCGTCTCGTCGACGCCGTCGTGGTGGAGACGGTCGGATCGGTCGATCAACGCCCGGCGGGATCGGGCGAGTTGGCGTTCTGCGGTCGGTTCGGCTGCCGGACGATGAACGAACTCGTCCAACGAGTGCTCCGCACCGACGCGGCCGGGGCGGCACGGGTCGTGAAGGCCGGGAAGGTCGTGCGGCGGGAGCTGGACTTCTCCTCCGGGGCGATGCTGCCCGCCCGATGGCCAGCCCTGCGGGAAGCGCTGCTGGACGGGGCCGTCGGGGTCGCGGGGCTACTGGCCGCGACCGGGCCCGTGGAGCAGGCGGGGCCGCGGATCGGGTCAGCGGACCGGCTGCGGGCGGACGTGGAATTGGCGGAGTACGCCCGGGGACTCGTCGCCGTCGAGGGCGACGGTGGCGGGAGTATGGAGGGCGACGGTGAGGTAGATGCCGGAGAGGGCGCAGACTTCGGCGGCGACCCGGGAACGGAGCACCGTGGGGACTCCGCGCCGCCGGCGACTCCCGAGGACCTCCGGTTGTTGTCGCGGGTGATCGTGACCTACCTCGACCCGGACGGCGCGGAACCCGCGGAAGAGCGCGCGATGCGCGCCCGGGGGATCGTCCTCGGGCGGGTGAAGGACGGGGTGATCCCGATCCGCGGGTCGCTGCTGCCCGAGACGGCGGGGCAGTTGCAGCGCATCTGGGATGCGTACCTGAACCCGAAAGTCGACGGACCACCCGTCCCGGCGGCCCCGATGCCTGATGAAGGGATGGCGGGTGGAGTGAGGTTCGTCCCGACCGTTGACGACGCGCCGCTCCGTGAGACGAACGACTTCCTCGATGGTGATGCTCTGCCCGCCGGTGATCCCAGCTGCATGGTC
>NZ_JBJDNO010000011.1:0-13582 GCF_044900755.1 Microbacterium sp. NPDC087868 | reverse complement strand
GCGGATAACGCTGATGCGAACACCGATGCGAACACTGCGGATAACGCTGATGCGAACACCGATGCGAACACTGCGGATAACGCTGATGCGAACACTGCGGATAACGCTGATGCGAACACCGATGCGAACACTGCGGATAACGCTGATGCGAACACTGCGGATAACGCTGATGCGAACACCGATGCGAACACTGCGGATAACGCTGATGCGAACACCGATGCGAACACTGCGGATAACGCTGATGCGAACACCGATGCGAACACCGATGCGAACACTGCGGATAACGCTGATGCGAACGCCGGTGCCAACACGGATGCAAACACCTCGGATAACTCGGACTCTAAGTCGGATGACTCTAAGGGATCCAAGAAGGATGACTCCAAGAAGGATCGCCTTGCGGATACCGGTTCTAACGGAGCCCTCTGGATCAGTGCAGGTGCACTAGCACTTGGACTGCTCGGAGCTGGTGTGGCTGTCTTCGCGCGAAAGCGTTCAGCATAGTCGAACTGCAGTAATTTGAAATAGGAGGGGCATCTAAACGATGCCCCTCCCATTTCGCTTTCAAGTAGTCTTTGCAACAATTCACGGGTGTCGAAGAATTTGGAGACAATAGCCTGATGAGGCAACAGAAAACTAAGCCCAAGCTGTTTACAGTGTTGGTGCTTTTAATTGCGGGTGTAGCCGCGTTAGGGCATATCGGAGCCACATTGGCGTTCACGGGTCCTTCAACACCCATCAAGTCATCATTACAGCCCGAATTGAACAAGTATTTTCTAGGGCCGTTAGATCAAGGCTGGAGCCTTTTTGCTCCTGGGCCCTATTCGCAAGATGAATATTTCACAATGCGTGTATGTCTTTCTAGCGCGGAAATTTGTGCCAAGGGTAGCCAACACGGTGCGAAATTCTCAGAGTGGCGCGACGTTACAGACGAAGAAATGGAAAGTCGTGCCGGCAACATGTTTGCCAATCGTGAGACAAAACAATCCAAATCTATTCACGGACGGCTATGGAGTGCGGCTTCGGATTTGACTGCGGATTCTCGAGCGGAAATCTCTAGACCCTTTATTCAGGGAACGCCCGTTTTTGGTGTGGAACTCAACTCAGCGGAGGCCCGCGAGAAGTATTCTGCAACAGAATTGAGCAATCTTCGAGCCTATAAACGTATGGAAGATACGGCCGTCGGATTCGCGTCACTCTACGCAATAGAACAGTGGGGCGGAGCATCAATGGTGGAAATTAAGCTCCGACGTGAACCAATTGTTCCGTTTGCTCAGCGGAGCGATGAGAACGCAACAACAAAACCTCGCGAAACCTACATCGGATGGCGAGATACCAAGGAATTTAGTCAAGCGGCGGTGTCGGTATGGAGCTGAAACGTGAAACAAGCAGTGCTCCTTCGATCAGCCAATGGATTTCTAAGAATCGCGATTTCGTCCCCAAAGCACTGAACTGGGTCTACGGGTGGTTTACCGAAAACCGGCATGCACCATACGGTCTTGCAGTCATGCGCATGTCGTCGGGACTCTTCATTCTGGGTTGGTTAATTGCCAACATACCAGTCGCAGCTAAGATCTGGGGACCTGGTTCCGAGTACCTTGAACCCTACCGTTCTGTACTTGGGTACCAGTGGCCTTTGGATATTCTGCGTGACGCGGGACTCGGGTTCTTCGTCTTTTGGTACGTGATGGCCATCGTGTTGGCAATCGCATTTGTAGTTGGTTGGCAAACTAGATTCGTCACGCCGCTCTTCTTCATTTTTTATACGGCGATTAACGCACAGAATACGCCGGTTTCGGATGGCGGAAATTATTTCATCCGTATCATGCTGATCTATCTGATTTTTGCTGACTTGTCCAAGCACTGGTCTGTCGATTCTTGGCTACGTAAACGCGCGAGGAAAACGAAGAAAGAATTCGAAGCCGTTACGGTGCTGCACAACCTTGCGTTATGCCTGGTCGTAGCCCAACTTTGTATTGTCTATCTTGAAGCTGGTCTGTACAAGGTTCAAGGCACACTTTGGCAAAACGGTACAGCTATGTACTACCCGGTTAGTTCCGAGGCGTATGGTGTCTTCCCTTGGCTTAGTGATTTGATCACTACGAATTCGTGGATCGTTGCCTTGATCACCTATGTGACAGTGCTTGCTCAAATTGCATTCCCATTCATGCTGTTCCATAAGATCAGCCGGAGAATTGCGCTGATTACTATTCTTGGGATGCATATCGGCATCGCAGTTGTTATGGGCCTGCCTTTCTTCTCAGGAATTATGGCTTCCGCAGACGCTGTGCTGGTGTCTAGCGCGACCTGGTTGACGATTCAGCGCTGGTTCTCAGCGTTGTGGAGGGGTCGGTTCCGTGCGAAGAAGCCGTCGCTGACGGTCTCCGAACAGAACGAAGTTGGCGTGGGATCAGGCGAGAAAGTCTCTTCCAACGCCTAGGAGAAGAAGCACTAGAAAATAAACTTAGGGGCGAACCGTTTTGGTTCGCCCCTAAATTTATGTATCTCTTAGTTCAGGCAGCCGTTGCGGGCCTACCCAGATTATTCGCCTACGTAGAACAGGCGCTTGTTCACGAATTCGTCCATGCCCAGCGGGCCAAGCTCGCGGCCGAAGCCCGAACGCTTCACGCCGCCAAATGGCATTTCTGCACCCTCTGCGCTGGCTGCATTCACGTTGGTCATGCCGGACTGCAGCTTCTGAGCCACCCTGGAGGCACGCTCGACGTCGGTGGAGTGCACCGAACCGCCCAAGCCGTAAATGGTGTCGTTGGCCAGCTCAGTGGCTTCCTCGTCGCTGGATACCTTGTAGACCACTGCTACCGGGCCGAAGAGCTCCTCGTAGTAGGCACGCATCTCCTTGGTGATGCCGGTGAGCACCGCAGGGGAGTAGTAGGCCGAAGGGCCGTCGTGCAGCACGCCGCCGGCGTGCAGGGTAGCGCCCTTGGCCACGGCGTCCTGGACCTGCTCGTGCAGGGACTCTGCCGCCTTGCGGGAGGACAACGGAGCGAAGGTGCCCTCGGCTTCCGCCATCGGGTCGCCAGGCCGCAGGCCTTCGGCACGCTTGGTCAGTTCGGAAACGAACTCGTCATAGATGTCTTCCATGACGATCATGCGCTTGTTCGAGTTGCAGGCCTGGCCGGTGTTGTCGATGCGGTAGCCCCAAGCGGTATCCACGATGCCCGGTACGTCATCGGAGTCCAGGACAACAAATGGATCCGACCCGCCCAGCTCCAGTACGGCCTTTTTCAGGTTGCGGCCGGCCTGCTCGCCGATAATGGCGCCAGCGCGCTCCGAGCCGGTCAAGGAAACACCCTGGATCCTGGAATCGGCGATGATGGTGGAGATCTGGTCGTGGGTGGCGAAGAGGTTGTTGTAGACGCCGGCCGGCACGCCAGCCTCATCCATGATTTCCTGGATGGCCAGTGCTGAACGCGGGCAGGACTCGGCATGCTTCAAGATGATGGTGTTGCCCAGCATCAGGTTAGGTGCCGCGAAGCGCGCTACCTGGTACAGCGGGAAGTTCCACGGCATGATGCCCAGCAGCGGGCCAACCGGGCGCTTCTGAACGACGGCCTTGCCGCCGGAGAAGGACTTGATCTCCTGGTCCGCTGCCAAGGCTGGTCCCTCGGTGGCGAAGTACTCGAAGATCTCCTGGCAGAATTCAGCTTCGCCCACGGCCTCGGACAATGGCTTGCCCATTTCGGTGGTCATGATCCTGCCGAGTTCTGCTGCGCGCTCGGCGAAGAGCGTGCCTACCTTGGAAACAATCTTGGCGCGTTCGTTGATGTCAACGTCCTGCCATGATTCGTAGGCGCTCTGCGCGGCAGCCAGCGCCTGTTCGACTTGCTCATCGGTGGCCGCGGCGAATTCCTCGACGACTTCACCGGTTGCCGGGTTCAAGACCTTGTAGGTTGGGGCGCTCATCAATGCTCCTGTCGTATGCACAAAAGTGGTCAGCGTAAGCCGTGTGGATCTAACGCTAGCGGACTCCACGCAATAAATGAATGTAATTCACTTCATATTGCGTCCACTCCGAGCTTATCCGCAGAAACAACATTCAGCCACCAAGGAACAGCAGGTATTTGGCTTGAGCAGAAGTTGCAGACGGAAGCGAATGAAAAAGCCGCGGTTTCCAAGACTTGTCTTGGAAACCGCGGCTCAAGAACACAGGTATTACCTGTGTGATCAGTGGATTACTAGCCGATAGCGGAAGAACGCCACCAGTCGATTCCGGCATCGCCCTGGGCGATCTTGGCAATCTGGGCCAATTCCGCCTCGGAGAACTCAAGGTTGTCCAGCGCGCCCAAGTTCTCGTCGAGCTGCTTGGTGGACGAGGCGCCGATCAATACCGAGGTTGCCGCGCCATCGCGCAGCAACCAGGCCAGGGCCATCTGCGCCAGCGACTGCCCGCGCGTCTGCGCAACCTCGTTCAGGTTGCGGACCTTGGCCAGGTTCTGATCGGTCAGCTGGGCTTCGAGCGAACGGCGTCCGCCCTGGCGAACCACATCAGTGGTTTCCAGGTACTTATCGGTGAGCAGGCCCTGGGCCAGCGGGGTGAAGGCAATGGTGCCCATGCGTTCCTTTTCCAGGGTTTGCAGCAGGCCGTGCTCTACCCAGGGGTTCAGGATGTTGTACGACGGCTGATGGATTACCAGCGGGGTTCCCAGGTCCTTGGCGATTGCGGCAGCCTCGGCGGTGCGTTCTGCCGAGTACGAGGAGATGCCCACGTAGGTGGCCTTGCCCTGGCGAACCAGGGTATCCAAAGCGCCGATGGTTTCTTCCAGGGGAGTCTTCGGATCGAAACGGTGCGAATAGAAGATGTCCACGTAGTCCAGATTCATCTTCTTCAGCGAGGCTTCGCAGGAGGCCAGCAGGTACTTGCGCGAGCCGAAGGTGCCGTGCGGGCCTGGCCACATGTCGTAGCCGGCCTTGGATGAGATGACCAGTTCGTTGCGGTAGGGCTTGAAGTCCTTTTCCATCATGCGGCCGAAGTTCTCTTCGGCTGAACCTGCCGGAGGACCATAGTTGTTGGCCAGATCGAAGTGGTTGATGCCGTTATCGAAAGCGTGGCGCAGGATCTCGCGCTGGGAATCGAATGGACGGTTATCGCCGAAATTCCACCACAGTCCCAGGGATAGCGGGGGCAAGCGCAGGCCGGAATCGCCAACGCGGCGGTAGCCGAAGTGCTCATAGCGGTCTGCGGCAGCAGTGTAGGGACGGTGCAGTTCCGGGATGGACGGGAGGCGTTCGTATTCCACGAGGCACCTTTCTGCCAGGTCAAGCGCTGGCGAGCGGAAATCGATTTGACGTCATTTTCCACAATAGGCCAGAGCCTGAACTAAATAAATAGCGCAAAGGTGAATCCGCTGTGTGCGTAAAGGTTTCGTGGATTTGGATTAAATGATGAACCGACCCGCCAGGCCAAGGAGGTAACGCCAGTGCGGATCGGTTCATCTAGATCACTCGCACCTTGAGAAGGTAATAACCACACTAGGAGCTGAAACTTGAAAGTAGCTGAATGCGAGGTGTGCGGTCTCTTGGGAAAAGGCTTTTGCTAATAATTCGAGGGCGGATCCGAAGCCGGGAATGACTCGTCTTCCCACTCTTCGACGAGAGCTTCATCGTGCTCGTCATGGCGCTTCTTTTCTTCTGCGGCCAGTCGCAGCTTTTCCTCTTCAGCGCCACCGGGCTGCCCAGCAGCTGATTGTTCAGGCATGATCTTCCTCCCAACTTCCGTGGGCCACCCCCTGCGGATGGCTGGACCCTGTGTCTTCAGTGTTCACCTATTAGCCGCGGATGTCGAGGGCGGCGGCCAACACTGATTTCGCCTTCACCGTCAATACAGGATTTAATCGAAGGCATGCCGATGATCAATAATCCCGCAGATGGTTCCGAAATCTTCTTTGACGATGACGGGGCTGCCGGGGAGCCGATTCTCTTCCTCCATGGCTCCGCCCTGTCCCGGTCCATCTGGAGAGGGCTCGGCTACACCAAGGCGTTGGGCCAGGGGCACCGCACCATCCGCATGGACCTGCGCGGGCATGGCAAGTCGGCCAAATCCCACGACGTGGCCGACTACACCATGGACAAGGTGGCCGGCGATATCCGCGCGGTGATGGATCACCTGGGCATCGGACGTATTCACATTGTCGGCTACTCTTTTGGCGCACGCACCGGGCTGCACATGGCCATGCACCACCCAGAGCAGGTGATCTCGCTGATCATGCTCGGCGGCACCTACGAAATTACCCCCGGCGAAATCGGGAAGCTCTTCTTCCCCGGCTACCTCGAGGTCCTGCGCAATGGCGACATCGAAGGATTCGTCACCGGGCAGGAAAAGAATGGACGCCTGGATCCAGCAACCCGCATGGCCTTCAAGTCCAACGACCCGCTGGCCCTGGCTGCCTACTACGAGGCGGCCGAGACCCTGCAGAACATCAACCTGTCCGAGCTGGGCAAGATCAGAATCCCGACCTTGCTGCTGATCGGCACCCGGGACCAGCCGCGCTTCGACCAGAACAAGATCATGGTCCGCACCTTGCCCAACGCGCGCATGGTGGCCTTGCCGGGGCGAACCCACGGCAGCACCCTGTTCCCGATTGAGCCTGTGGTCAAGGCCATCGAGTCCTTCTGGGCTGGACGCCAAGCATGAGTTCGGCCCGCTTCGACCTGAACAGGATTGCCTCAGGGCTGGTTTTCGGTCCCAGCAGACAAGAACTCCATGAATCCTTGGTGGCTATTCCTGCCCAGCCGCTGGTGATCCAGGCGCCACCGGGATCCGGCAAGACGACGATAGTTCCACCCACGGTAGCCAACGCCCTGGACCAGGCAGGACTGGCTGGCAAGATCATCGTGACCCAGCCACGCCGTGTCGCTGCCCGGGCTGCTGCCCGTCGCCTCGCCCAGCTTGATGGATCGGTTCTGGGCCAGCGTGTTGGCTTCGCCGTGCGCGGGGAACGGCAAGCTTCGGCGCAGACCCGCGTGGAATTCGTGACCGCAGGCCTGATGCTGCGCAGGTTGCTGGCCGATCCGGATCTTGCCGGTGTGAGCGCGGTGATCATTGATGAGGTCCACGAGCGGTCGATCGATACGGATTTGTTGCTGGCGATGGCCAACCAGGTCAGCGAATTGAGTGATGACCTGTCGCTGATCCTGATGAGTGCCACCTTGCACGCCGGGGAACTCTCGGCGCTGCTGGCCCGTGGCCAGGCCGCTCCAGTGCTCAGCGCCCACACCGCGCAGTTTGCCGTGCAAGAAGCTTTCGACAGCTTCGCCGGAATCCGGAACACCGAATGCGGGCTGAACGATGACTACCTGCGCCACGTTGCCGCCGTCGCGGTACGCCACAGCGCGGCAGCCAACGCAGCAAGCGCAACCCCGGTGGACACCTTGGTGTTCGTCCCCGGGGTACGGGAAGTCGACCGCGTCTGCTCGCAGATTTCTGCCTCCGGAGTGCAAGCCCTGGCCTTGCACTCGCAGATCTCTTCCAAGGAACAAGACCGGATCCTCAGCGAGCCGGAGGCTGGCAGCGCCCCGCGGATCATCGTCTCCACCTCCATTGCCGAATCGTCGGTGACCGTGCCGCGCGTGCATCTGGTGGTGGACGCCGGCTACGCCCGCGAGCCGCGCCGAGACAGCTCGCGTGGTTTCTCGGGGTTGATGACCGTGGTGGCCAGCCGTTCCGCGGCCACCCAGCGGGCGGGCCGGGCAGGACGACTCGGGCCGGGCAAGGTGGTGCGGACCTTGGACCCCAAGTCCTTTGCCGCCGCCCCGGCGCACTCCACACCGGAAATCCGCACCGGCGACCTGGTCGCCGCCGGCTTGTCGCTCGCGGCATGGGGGACCCCGCGTGGCGAGGGGCTGGCCATGTGGGAAGCGCCGCCGGCTAGCGCCATGGCCAGCGATGAGCAGATCCTGCGCAGCCTGGACGCGGTTGACGGGACCGGGCAGATCACCACCCTGGGCGAGCAGATGATGAAGGTTCCAGCAGACCCGCGTGCCGCCCGCGCGTTGCTCGAAGGCAGCCGGATTTTCGGCACCCGGGCTGCCTCGGATGCTGTCGCATTGCTGGCCAGCTCGGAACGCATTGCCAGTGCGGACCTGAATGAATTGCTTGCCGCGGTGCGCCGGAGTTCGCATCCGGCGCATCGTGCCTGGAAGCATGAAGCGCAGCGCCTGGAAAAGCTCCTGGGCAGTGCGGAAAACCGCACCGGGCGGCAGCCTGCACCGGCAGCTGCGGCCCTGGCAGGCGTGTGCGCTTTGGCCTACCCGCAATGGATTGCGCGCAAGGTCGGCCCGGAGGAATACCTGTTGGCTTCGGGGACCCGGGCAACCTTGCCGCGCGGCAGCCAGCTGATGCATGAGGAATTCCTTGCGGTCGCCGAGGTCTCCCGTGCCGGATCCAAAGCGGTGATCCGACGGGCCGTTGGCATCGAACTTGGCACTGCCGTCGACCTGTTGCCGCAGATGCACCAGAAGCGCGAAATGGCGGAGCTGGTTGACGGCAGGATCACCGCTCGCCAGATCGAGAGCTTCGGCGAGATCGAGCTGGCGGCCCATCCGGTCAAGGCCACCGCAGAGCTGGGCATGCAGGCTGTTGCCAGCGCCATAGCTACGCAGGGGATAGCCTTCTTCGGCACCCATGAAAAGTTTGATGCCTTGCGCCGGCGAATGGCCGTGGCCCATCGCCTGCTGGGCGAACCCTTTGCCGCGGTGGATGACCAGGCCCTGATTGCCTCGGCGGGCAACTGGCTGCAGCCGGTCTTGCGGCAGGTAGCCGCCGGCAAGAACGCGGCCAAGGTTGACCTGTATTCGGCATTGCGGACCTTGCTGCCGTGGGAGCATGCCCATGATTTTGATTCGCTGGTGCCCGAACGGCTCCAGGTGCCTTCGGGATCAAGGATTTCCGTGGCCTATCCCGAGGTCGGTGAAACCGGTCCAGCGGTCGTCGCCGTGAAATTGCAAGAATGCTTCGGGCTCGATGAGTCGCCGCGGCTGGTCAAGGGCAAGCTTGCCGTCCAGTTCCACTTGCTTTCACCCGGTGGCAGGCCGCTGGCGGTGACCGATGACCTGGTTAGCTTCTTCAATGGGCCCTACGCCCAGGTGCGTTCTGAAATGCGCGGGCGCTACCCGAAGCATCCTTGGCCGGAGAATCCATGGGACCACGTGGCAACGGCAAAGACCAAGAACCGATTGGGCCGGCAGTAGGCAAAAGCACGCCGGGGCCGAGGCCCGGAAGAACGAGCCAGGTCCCGGCGTGCTTTCCGGCGCCCAGGTTCTAGGCGAACGCTGAGAAGCCGGTGATGTCGCGGCCCATGATCAAGGCCTGCACGGTTTCGGTGCCTTCATAGGTGTGGATTGCTTCCACATCGGCGAAATGGCGGGCCACGCGGTTGCTGGTCAGGATGCCGTTGCCGCCGAGCAGGTCGCGGGCGTTCGCTGCGATGGCGCGTGCGGTGCGGGTAGCGGTGTACTTGGCCAGCGACGCCTGCGGGCCGGTCAGCTCACCGGAAGTTTCGCGCTTGGTCGCCTGCATGACCAGAACCTGGATAGTAGCCAGTTCGGACTGCATGCGGGCCAGGCGCTCCTGGACGATCTGGCTGGCGGCCAGCGGACGCCCGAACTGCACGCGCTGCTTGGCGTAGCTCACGGCCGACTCGTAGCAAGCGGTCGCGTGGCCCACGGCAGACCAGGCGACACCCAGCCGGGTGGCGAACAGGACGCGCGAGGTGTCCTTGAAGCTCTTGGCTTCGGGCATCACATCGTGGTCCGGAACGAAGACGTTCTCCATGCGGATATGCGCCTGCCAGATAGCGCGCAGGGAGAGCTTGTTTTCGATGGTGGTGGCCTTGTAGCCTTCGGCATCCTGGTGCACGATGAATCCGCGGACCTTGCCTTCGTCGTCGCGGGCCCAAACGATGCTCACGCCGCCGACCGAGCCGTTGCCGATCCATTTCTTTTCACCGCTCAGGCGGTATCCGCCCTCGACCTTGGCGGCACGGGTTTCCAGCGAAACCGAGTCGGAACCATGAGTTGGTTCAGTCAGCGCGAAGGCGCCTGGAAGTTCGCCGCGCAGCATGGGGATGGCGTACTTCTTGATCTGCTGGGCATTGCCGCAGTACAGCACGGAGCGCAGAGCCAGACCGCCCTGGACGCCAACAATGGTGGAGACCGAACCGTCGCCACGGGCCATTTCCATGTTGACCAAGCCTGCAGCCAGCGGGCTCATTTCCTCGTAGCCTTCCAGGTTCAGGCCATCGCGCAGCAGATCCGCATCGCCAAGCTTCTTGAGCAGATGCAGCGGGTAGTCGGCCTTGTCCCAGTACTCGTGGATGTCGTCCTTGACCTCGTCGAGGATGAATGCGCGGGCCTTGGCTCGCCACGCGTTGTCCGCTTCGCCTACTTCGGCGAAGATTCCGGTCGGATCGATATTGACGTCTCCGGACCACAGGTCGTATTCGGGTTCGACAACGCCGGCGGGAAATTCAAAACCGGTCTCCAGCTGGGACATTTCAGATGCTCCTAATAGCTACGGTGAAAAAAGCTTCACTCCTAGACTAGTGGAACGCAGTGCCATGTCAAGAAACTTGGTTTCAAGAGTTGGGTGGAATCGATTAGTTTCCGTGCTCTTTGAGCGCGCGGGAGACGGCCTGGAGAATCGCCTGCTCATCGGCGCCGGCATCCAGCACGGAAACCACCACGCTGGGGGCCGCAGGCTTGGGGGCGGCCGCTGCCTGTCCGGGGTCGAGCAGATCTGCGAAGCGGTTCAGGAACTGGCGCACATCGTTGGCCAGCTTGGTGCGGTCCGTGCATTGCGCGTCTTTCAGCCAGCAGCGCAAATGATCGTTGTGGATCGCAACCAGGCCAGCGCTAACGCCCAGGCACAGCGACTTCTCCGTGGCGCTCTTTGCCAAATCGCGACGGTTCAGGAACCCGTAAAACGCCCGTTCGTAGCGGTGAGTGGAGACCAGCTCGCGCTCTCGCAGCGACGGCACCGAGGAGAGCAGCTTGTGGCGCAGCTGGGCACCTTCGGGGTTGACCGTGTACTGGTCGAAAACCACATGCGCGGCATCGATGAGCGTAGTGATTGCATCAACCGACGAGGCGGCCAGCGTGGTCTCGACGTGTGTAATGATCATTTCCTGGTCGGCGAAGACCATATTCTCTTTCGACCCGAAACGGCGGAAGAAAGTGGAACGGGAAATGCCAGCGGCAGCTGCCAGCTCGTCGACGCTGGTGGCATCGAAGCCCTGGGTAATGAGTAGATCAAGGGCTGCTGGGGGTACTGCGGAAGAAGCGATCATGATTCACGAATTTAGCACGATTCATGCTGGGAAATTCTTGGGTTCAGCTATGCGCGCCGCGCAAATGATTGTGAACTACTGCGCCCATGACTACGCTGAACATCAGGGCGTTCCATGCCGGAACGCCATTCTTGGACGAAATGAAAGAGAAGTGAGGGCCCATGGGAATCTCGATTGCAAACGCCGCGCTACGTTTGGTCAGTGGTGCGTTCATTCTCAACAGCGGCATCAACAAGTTGCGCATCGATGAAGCCAGCGCCGCAGGCCTGCAGCAGATGGCAGCCAACGGCGTGCCTCAGCTGGCCGAGCTGGAACCGGCAGTTTTCGGCAAGGCCGTATCCATCGGCGAGATCTCGCTGGGTAGCGCCTTGCTGCTGCCGCTGATCCCATCGCGGCTGGCCGGCTTGGGCCTGGGCGCATTCTCCGGTGTGCTGCTGGCTTCCTACCTGCGCACTCCGGGCATGACAGAATCCGACGGCATCCGCCCAACCGCGGATGGCACCGCCCTGGCCAAGGACGTATGGCTGGCAGGTATCGCTGTGGCATTGATTCTTGGCCGCAAGGGCGCCAAGAAGATCAAGAAAGCAAAATAAGCGGACGGAATCGCTTGAGCAAAACGTTCGGCAAGCCGTAAGTTGATCTTGGAGACTGCGGTTTTCAGCGGCCACATTTGAACTACAAGCTAAGAGGAGAACCAATGGGTTTCTTAGATGATGCAAAGAAGAAGCTGGGCGAGGCAGTCGAAAACGCGAAGGATTTCGCAGGCGACGCTACCGAGAACGTGAAGAACTTCGCAGCGGACGCCCAAGAAAAAATCGGCGAGAAGGTCGATGAATTCAAGAACGGCGATAGCAACGAAGAACCTGAAGACAAGGTCTAGCGACCACGAAGCCAGCGCCTGATCCAGCGACTTTCGAGTCCCGGACCAGGCGCTGGCTCCGTTAAGAGCTGCCTCTGGCTAGTGGCGCTGCGCCTTCTTGCCATCGCTGAGGAACGCTACAACGAGCACAGCAGCCACGCCGATGAAGCCTGGCAGCATCAGTGCCTGTCCCAGGCCAACAGACGTGGCTTCCATGATCACCGCAGGATCCTTGGAATCTGCCTGCGCGATCTGTGCCGAAATGCGGGCATCCATCATCACCGCGATCAGCGCAGAACCAAGCACTGAACCGATTTGCCGGGTGGTGTTGTAAATCCCTGAACCGGCACCCGCATCACGCGCGGTCAAGTCCTTGGTGGCTGCCAGCGACAGCGATGGCCAGATCATGGCTGAACCGATGCCTTGAACCGCTGAAGGAATCAGCAGCATCCACAGCGGGATATCGGCGTGCATCATGAAGGCGTAGACCACCGTGGCACCGCCAAACAGGAAGAACCCGGGCACGGCCAAGATCCGCGGGCTGAGCTGATTGACCTTCTTTCCCAGCTGCGGCGCGAGGAAGATCGCCACGAAAGCCATCGGAGAAATCATCAACGCGGATTCGGTGGGAGTCAGGCCTCGGACATTCTGCAAGAAGAACACCATCGGCAAGGCGATGGTCGCGATGGTCAGGCCCATGAAGGTGATCGCGACATTGGCCAAGGAGAAATTGCGGACCTTGAACAATCGCAGCGGAACCAGCGGTTCAGACGTGGTCTTGGACTGCCACCAGATGAAGGCTCCCATCAGCACCGCGCCGATGATAATCAGATGCCACGAATTCAGCGGGCCAATGAATGGTTCCCAATTGGTGGCATCGCCTTCCTGGATGCCGAAGACCAAGCAGAACATGGCCAACGCCGAAAGGATGACGCCGAACCAGTCGAAGGAATGCGCTTGGGATTCAAGGGCTGGCACGAATTTGAAGACCATGGTCAAGCTGACTACCGCGATGGGCAAGTTGATGAAGAAGATCCATTCCCAGCCGATGGAGTCCACCAGCAGACCGCCGGCAATCGGACCGATCAGCGAAGCGATGCCCGCCACTGCACCCCATAGGCCCATGGCTGCACCGCGGTGCTGATAAGGGAAGAGGCGGGTAATGAGCGTCATCGCCTGAGGGGAAATCATCGAAGCGCCAAGGCCCTGGACGGCGCGCGCCGCCACCAGCGAGCCGAGGGAATCGGACAAGCCGCACCACAGCGAGGCCAGCGAGAAGACCACCATGCCGATGAGGTAGATATTGCGCGGACCGAAGCGGTCACCGAGGCGCCCGGTGACCAGCAGCGGCACCGCGAAGGTGAGCAGGTACGCGCTGTTGACCCACAAGATGCTGGAGATATCGGCGTCCAGCGACGTCATG
>NZ_JBJDNO010000010.1:0-19615 GCF_044900755.1 Microbacterium sp. NPDC087868 | reverse complement strand
CTTGATGAGATCATCGCGGGCGTCCGGGAAGACCTGGGCGCCCGTCGCGCAATCACCAGCCTGGAAGCGATCAAGCAGGCCGCGGCAGCGGCAGCTCCTGCGCGCGATGCTTTCGCCGCGCTCGGTGGCCATGCCGACCAGGCCGCCCGCGACACCACGCTGCGTGTCATCTCCGAGGTCAAGCGCAAGTCCCCGTCCAAGGGCGCGCTGGCAGATATCCCGGAGCCTGCCGTACTGGCCGCTGAATACGAGGCCGGTGGCGCCTCGGTGATTTCCGTGCTCACCGAAGCCCGCCGTTTCGGCGGTTCGCTCCAGGATCTCGACGCGGTACGCGCTGCCGTGCAGATTCCGGTGCTGCGCAAGGATTTCACGGTCGACGAGTACCAGATCTACGAAGCCCGCGCCCACGGCGCTGACCTCGTGTTGCTCATTGTTGCGGCGCTGAATGATGAATTGCTGGCATCTTTCCTAGAATTGACTCACCAGCTGGGAATGAACGCCCTGGTGGAGACCCACACCGAGGAGGAAATCGCCCGCGCCAGCAAGGCCGGAGCGAGGATCATCGGCGTGAACGTGCGCAACCTGAAGACGCTGGACGTCGATCCAGCCACCTTCGGCAAGCTCGCTCCGCAGCTGCCGGCCCAGGCGGTGATCGTCGCCGAGTCCGGTGTGGAATCCACCGAACAGGTCGTCCAATACGGTGCGGCCGGCGCCGACGCGGTCTTGGTGGGCGAAGCGCTGGTGAAGCATGCCGATCCGCGCGCTTCGGTCGCCGCGTTCATCAAGGCCGGTACCGGCGCCAAGCCGCAGCGCTAGCCGCGCACGGCGGCGAAGGACCCAGAACTGCTTTTCGTGCCCCGCAGGAGTTTCCGGCGGGGCACGAGACTTACCACGAATCAAGCTCCGTACGAGGAAAGAGGGAATCGATGAGCACTCCGGAAAACTCCGAGCACCGCCAGTCGATCGATGCACAGTCGCTAAGGCACGCAAGCGGCCCGTACTTTGGTGCCTACGGCGGGCGATGGATGCCCGAGTCCCTCATGGCCGCCATGGACGAGCTGAACGAGACCTTCGAAGCGGCCAAGAACGACCCCGAGTTCATCGCCCAGGTCAAGGACCTGAACAAGAACTACTCGGGGCGCCCCTCGCTGCTCACCGAAGCCAAGCGCTTTTCCGAGCAGTACTGCGGCGGGGTGCGGATCTTCCTCAAGCGCGAGGACTTGAACCACACCGGCAGCCACAAGATCAACAACGTGCTCGGCCAGGCGCTGCTGGCCAAGCGCATGGGCAAGACCCGCATCATCGCCGAGACCGGTGCCGGCCAGCACGGCGTCGCCTCGGCCACCGCCGCGGCCCTGATGGGCCTGGAATGCGTGGTCTACATGGGCGCGGAAGACACCCGCCGGCAGGCGCTGAATGTCGCGCGCATGCGCCTGCTCGGCGCCACCGTCATCCCGGTCACCGTCGGCTCCCAGACGCTGAAGGACGCGATCAACGAGGCGCTGCGCGACTGGGTGGCCAACGTGGATAACACCCACTACCTGCTGGGCACCGCCGCCGGCGGCGCACCGTTCCCGGCCATGGTCCGCTACTTCCACGAGGTCATCGGTGACGAGGCCCGCGAGCAGATCCTGGCCCAGGCCGGCCGCCTGCCCGACGCGGTGACCGCCTGCATCGGCGGCGGATCGAACGCGATCGGCATCTTCCACGGCTTCCTCGACGATCCCGAGGTGGAGATCTACGGCTACGAGGCCGGCGGCGACGGCGTGGACACCGACCGCCACGCCGCGACCATCACCCTGGGCCGCCCGGGCGTGCTGCACGGCGCGAAGTCCTACCTGATGCAGGACGAGGACGGGCAGACCGTCGAATCGCACTCCATCTCCGCGGGCCTGGACTACCCGGGCGTCGGCCCGGAGCACGCCTACCTGGCCGACATCGGCCGCGTGAAGTACGAGCCGGTCACCGACACCGAGGCGATGGACGCGTTCAAGGCGCTGTGCCGCACCGAGGGCATCCTGCCGGCGATCGAGTCCGCGCACGCCCTGGCCGGCACCATCCGCCTGGCGGCGCGCAAGATCGCCGAAGGCGCGGTCCCCGAAGAGACCATCATCATCGCGAACCTCTCGGGCCGCGGGGACAAGGACGTGGGCACCGCTGCCGCCTGGTTCAACATGATCGACGAAAAAGACGCGGAGGCCGAAATCAACGCGGCCACTGCGCAGAACTCCGGCTCGCAGAAATCCGAGGAGAAGTAGATGACCCGCGTGACCAGCGCCCAGAAGATCGCCGCAGCCCGCGCCGAGGGCCGCCCGGCCCTCATCGGCTACCTGCCTGCCGGCTTCCCCGACGTCGCCACCAGCATCGAGGCCGCCGTGGCGCTGGCCGAGAACGGCGTGGATGTCATCGAGATCGGCATCCCGTACTCCGACCCGGTGATGGACGGTTCGGTGATCCAGGAAGCGACCGTGCAGGCGCTGGCCAACGGCTTCAAGGTCCCGCAGATCTTCGACATCGTGCGCGGAATCACCGAACGCACCGACGTGGCAGTAATGGTCATGACCTACTGGAACCCGGTGCTGCGCCTGGGCGTGGACGAGTTCTCCCGGCGCTTCGCCGAAGCCGGCGGCGCCGGCCTGATCACCCCGGATCTGGTGCCCGACGAGGCCGCCGAATGGATCCAGGCCAGCGAGAAGCACGGCCTGGAGCGCGTGTTCCTCATTGCCCCTTCGTCCACCGAAGCGAGGGTGCAGCGCACCGTGGATGCGTCCTCCGGCTTCGTCTACTGCGTGTCGCTGATGGGCGTCACCGGCGCCCGTACCGAGGTTTCCTCCGCCGCGCAGGCAGTGGTCGCCGCCGCCCACAACGCCGGCGCCGAGAATGCCTGCGTGGGCCTGGGCGTCTCGCGCCGCGAGCACGTGGAAGAAATCGGCGCCTACGCCGACGGCGTGATCGTCGGCACCGCGCTGGTCGCCGCCCTGCGTGACGGGGGAGTGCCGGCCGTGGGCGCCCTGGCCGCCGAACTGAGCGGACGGGCCTGATGGCTTTTGCCGCGCAGCTGGCGCTTGCCTTGCCCGCCTCCATCCCTTCGCCGCCGCCGGAATTCGCCAGGATCTCGATCGGCCCGCTGACCATCCACGCCTACGCGCTGTGCATCCTCGCGGGCATCCTGATCGCGCTGTGGCTGACCAACAAGCGCCTCGGTGCCCGCGGCGGCAACTCCGACATGCTCTGGGACATCGCCATCTGGACGATCCCCTTCGGCATCATCGGCGGACGCCTCTACCATGTGCTGATCACCGACCCGATGTACTACTTCGGACTCGGCGGGCAAACCGCCCACCTGGCCGAGATCCCGCAGATCTGGCTTGGCGGGCTGGGCATCATGGGCGCGGTGTCGCTCGGTGCACTCGGAGCGTGGATCGGTTGCCGGAAAGCCGGCATCCGGCTCTCGGCCTTCGTCGACGCGGCCGTGCCCGGCCTGCTGCTGGCGCAGGCGGCCGGGCGCTGGGGCAACTGGTTCAACCAGGAGCTGTTCGGCGCGCCGACCGACTTGCCGTGGGGCCTGGAGATCGATGCGGACAGCTACAACTTCCCGGCCGGGCTGCCCGCGGACACGCTCTTCCACCCGACCTTCCTGTACGAGTCGCTGTGGAATGTGCTGGGCGCCTTCGTGCTGATCGCGCTGGACCGGAAGTTCAAGCTGCGCCGCGGCGCACTGTTCTGCTGCTACATGATCTGGTACGGCATCGGCCGCACCTTCACCGAATCGCTGCGCCTGGACCCGGCCGAAATCATCGCCATCGGGCCGTTGGCCCTGCGCGTGCACCAGTGGCTGGCGATCGGCATCGCCATCGCCGGCATCCTCGCGCTGATCGTGGTCCTGGGCAAGCTGCGCAAGCAGCAGGTCGATCCGTTCTACCTGCCAGGCAGGGCCCCGGCGCAGCCGGTCGAAGCAGATCGCGCCAAGCCCGCCGCGCACTCACCGGCGGAGTCCAGCTCCGATCCGGGCACCAGCCCCGATCCGGGCAACGACGCCACAGAGCGGCAGCAATAATTCCATAGCACCATTCCGGTGGCCGGCAAGCATCCACGCTTGCCGGCCACCGGTGGTTTAAGCCGCGCCAGCAGCTGCCCGGATCCGCTTTCATGACGCGCTCTGGCCCCAATATGGCGAAATGTCCGGAAAATCTGGGCAGTTTTCCGTCCCTCGGGCGCAACATGCCCGAAACATTGGGCGGCTATCAAAACCGGCTGGCAAAACCGGTTTTCGCGATCCCCGCCCGCAAAAAACTGCTTTTTCCGCGCCGGTAGCGGCAGAAGTTTTTAACATTCCTGAAACACAAGCACGCGCATGCGAGAAACAAAACCTGCGTAACGTGTGATCCACGCGCCACGCTGGTCGATCGACCCCTGGAAAGGCCAGCTGGTGCAGCACCACAACGAGGTGGGAAATGTTCGTCCCCGAAACCTCGATGCGCAAGCAGACCCCGCTTAGCACTGTCGAAAAGTTTCAGCTAGATGAAACATCCAGGCGGCCGGAAGCCCTTGCCAAGAATAAGCCCTTTACCGGGGGCTGCCGCGCGCCTATCCTGCATGAACCACAGAAAGGCACGCTCATGAGCATGACCGGAGTCCAGATGAACGCCTCGCCAGGTTTTGGCGAGGAGGTCCCCTCGCCCTACACCCGTTTTTCCGCGCTGCCTGGCGCGCAGGGTCTGTATGACCCAGCGGCCGAAAAGGATGCCTGCGGCCTGGCGATGATCGCGTCCCTGAAGAACGATGCCAGCCACGAGATCGTCGCCCACGCGCTGACCGCCCTGCGCCGGCTTGAGCACCGCGGCGCCATCGGGGCCGATGAAGGCACCGGCGACGGCGCCGGCATCCTGCTGCATCTGCCCGACGCCTTCCTGCGCAGCGTCACCGCATTCGATCTTCCCGCCGCCGGCTCCTACGCCGTGGGCATGGGCTTCCTCCCGGCCGACGCCGGCGAACGTGCCTTCGCCCAGGAAGAACTGGAAACCATGGCCGCCGAGGAGAACCTGGCGGTGCTCGGCTGGCGCGAGGTACCGGTTGATTCCGACGTGCTCGGCGCCTCGGCCCGCAAGGTGATGCCGTACATCGCCCAGATCTTCATCGGCGCCCACGCTGGCGCCCCGGCCGCCACCCGCCGCGAGCTGGACGCCGCCGCCTGGCGCATCCGCCGCCGCGCGCACAACAAGATGGGCGTGTACTTCGCCTCGTTCTCCTCGCAGTCCATCGTCTACAAGGGCATGGTCTCCACCGCGCAGCTCGAGCCGTTCTACCCGGACCTGTCCGACGCCCGCTTCACCAGCCGCTGCGCGATCGTGCACTCGCGCTTCTCCACCAACACCTTCCCGTCGTGGCCGCTGGCCCAGCCTTTCCGCACCATCGCGCACAACGGCGAGATCAACACCGTCAAGGGCAACCGCAACTGGATGCGCGCCCGCCAGTCGACCCTGGAATCCGAGCTGCTCGGCGAGGTGCCCGAAGAACTGTTCCCGATCTGCACCGCCGGCGCCTCGGACTCGGCCTCCTTCGACGAGGTCGCCGAAATGCTCATGCTCTCGGGCCGCAACGTGACCGAGACCATCATGATGATGATCCCGCAGCCGTGGGAAAACGACGATCAGATGGACGCGGACCTGCGCGCCTTCTACCAGTACCAGTCCATGCTCATCGAGCCGTGGGATGGCCCCGCCGCCGTCTGCTTCACCGATGGCGCGATGGCCGGCGCGGTGCTGGACCGCAATGGCCTGCGCCCAGCCCGCTGGTGGGTCACCGACGACGGCCTGGTGGTCCTGGCCAGCGAGGTCGGCGTGATCGACGTCGACGAAGAGCACATCGTGAAGAAGGGCCGTGTCGCCCCGGGCAAGATGTTCGCCGTGGACCTGGACGCCCAGCGTATTGTCGAGGACGCCGAGATCAAGGCCGAAGTGGCCGCCGCCAAGCCATGGCGCGAATGGGTTTCGCAGAACCTGAAGACGCTGGCCGACTTCCCGGACCTGGAGCACGTGCGCCACAACTCCGCCTCCGTGGCCCTGCGCCAGCTGACCTTCGGCTACACCACCGAGGAGCTGCGCGTGCTGCTCGCTCCCATGGCCGCCACCGGTGCCGAACCGCTGGCCGCCATGGGCACCGACACCCCGATTGCCGCCCTGGCTGACCGGGCGCGCCTGCTGTTCGACTACTTCACCCAGTCCTTCGCCCAGGTCACCAACCCGCCGCTGGATGCAATCCGCGAAGAGCTGGTCACCTCGATGGGCACCGCGATCGGCCCCGACGGCAACCTGCTGTCCCTGGACCGTGTCCCGCAAACCCAGATCGCGCTGGACTACCCGGTGCTGACCAACGACCAGCTGGCCAAGATCGTGCACCTGCGCGACGAATCCGGGTCCAAGTACTCGCTGAAGGTGCGCGGCCTGTACCGCCCGGCCGGCGGCGAATCCGAGCTGCGCGCCCGCCTGCAGGAAATCTGCGAGAAGGTTTCCGCCGCGGTGAACCGCGGGGTGCGCTACATCGTGCTCTCGGACCGCGATTCCTCCGCGGCCTGGGCGCCGATCCCGTCGCTGCTGCTGACCTCCGCGGTGCACCACCACCTGCTCAAGAGCTCCAACCGCACCCGCGTTTCGCTGATCATCGAGTCCGGCGACGCCCGCGAAGTGCACCACATCGCCCTGCTCATCGGCTACGGCGCCAGCGCCATCAACCCCTACCTCGCCCTGGAATCGGTCGAGCAGATGGCCGAGAACGGCGAGCTGCCCGGAGTTGACGGGCACCAGGCCAGCAGCAACCTGATCAAGGCGCTGGGCAAGGGAGTGCTGAAGATCATGTCCAAGATGGGCATCTCCACGGTCTCCAGCTACTGCGGCGCGCAGACCTTCGAGGCCGTGGGCCTGTCCCAGCGCGTGGTCGACCAGTACTTCACCGGCACCGCCACCAAGCTCTCGGGCATCGAGCTGGATGTGGTGGCCGCCGAGGCCGCCGCCCGCCATGCCCGCGCCTACCCGGAGATCGACGGCGGCGCCCAGCCGCTGGAACTGGAAACCGGGGGAGAGTACCAGTGGCGCCGCGAAGGCCCGCCGCACCTGTTCAACCCGGAAACCGTCTTCCGCCTGCAGCACTCCACCCGCACCCGCCGCTACGACGTGTTCAAGGAGTACACCAAGGCCGTCGACGATCAGGCCGCACAGCTCAAGACCCTGCGCGGGCTGCTGAAGTTCAAGACCGAGGGGATCACCCCGATCGCCATCGACGAGGTGGAGCCGGTCAGCTCCATCGTGAAGCGCTTCGCCACCGGCGCGATGAGCTACGGCTCGATTTCGGCCGAGGCCCACGAAACCCTGGCCATCGCGATGAACCAGCTGGGTGCGAAGTCCAACACCGGCGAAGGCGGCGAGGATCCGGAGCGGCTGCTCGATCCGGTGCGCCGCAGCGCGGTCAAGCAGATCGCCTCGGGCCGCTTCGGGGTGACCAGCTTGTACCTGGCCAACGCGGATGACATCCAGATCAAGATGGCCCAGGGCGCCAAGCCCGGCGAAGGCGGCCAGCTGATGAGCGCCAAGCTCTACCCCTGGATCGCCAAGACTCGCCACTCCACCCCGGGTGTCGGGCTGATCTCCCCGCCGCCGCACCACGACATCTACTCGATCGAGGACCTGGCCCAGCTGATCCACGACGCGAAGTGCGCCAACCCTTCCGCCCGCGTGCACGTGAAGCTGGTCTCCGAGTCCGGCATCGGCACCGTCGCGGCCGGCGTGGCCAAGGCCAAGGCCGACGTCGTGCTGATTTCCGGGCACGATGGCGGCACCGGCGCCTCGCCGATGAATTCGCTGAAGCATGCCGGCACCCCGTGGGAAATCGGCTTGGCCGAAGCGCAGCAGACGCTGATCCTCAACGGGTTGCGCGACCGCGTCACCGTGCAGGTCGATGGCCAGCTGAAAACCGGGCGCGACGTGCTGATCGGCGCCCTGCTGGGTGCCGAGGAATTCGGCTTCGCCACCGCCCCGCTGGTGGTCTCGGGCTGCATCATGATGCGCGTGTGCCACCTGGACACCTGCCCGGTGGGCGTGGCCACGCAGAATCCTGCGCTGCGCGAACGCTTCACCGGCAAGGCCGAGTTCGTGGTGAACTTCTTCGAGTTCATCGCCCAGGAGGTGCGCGAGCTGCTCGCCTCGCTGGGGGCGCGCACCCTGGACGAGGTGATCGGCAAGGTCGAACTGCTCCAGGCCGATCCCGCCCAGTTCGCCGCGCACGACAAGGTCTCCGGGCTGGCCCTGGATGCGATTACCCACGTGCCGGATACCGAACTGGCGGCGCGCCGCCGCCGCATCGGCCAGGACCACGGGCTGGACACGCACCTGGACCAGCAGCTGCTCGCCGCGGCCGGACCGGCGCTGGCTGACCGCCTGCCGGTCAGCATCGACGCGGCGATCGTGAATACCGACCGCTCCACCGGCACGCTGCTGGGCCACCATGTGACCAAGACCTTCGGGCTGCAGACCCTGGAGCGGGACACCATCAAGGTGAACCTCTCGGGCCGCGCCGGCCAGTCGCTGGGCGCCTTCCTTCCCGAGGGCATTACTCTCAAGCTCTCGGGCGACGCGAATGACTACGTCGGCAAGGGATTGTCCGGCGGCCGGATCGCGATCCACCCGCCGCACACCACCCTGTCCAAACCCGAGGAGCAGGTCATCGCCGGCAACGTGGTCGGCTACGGCGCCACCAGCGGGGAGCTGTTCATCAACGGCATGGTCGGCGAACGCTTCGCGGTGCGCAACTCCGGGGCCACGATTGTCACCGAAGGCATCGGCGAGCACGGCTGCGAGTACATGACCGGGGGACAGGTGCTGATCCTGGGAGCCACCGGCCGCAACTTCGGCGCCGGGTTCTCCGGCGGCGTGGCCTGGGTGCTGGACTTCGATGCAGCCAAGCTGAACCCGCTGGCTGCCGGGCAGTCGGACCTGCTGGTAGCGCCGATTACCGATGCCGAAGCCGAACGCATCCACGAGCTGCTCACCGAGCACATCGCATTGACCGCATCCCCGCTGGCCTCCCGCCTGCTGCTGGACTGGGAACGAACCCGCAGCCGGCTGACCAGCATCACCCCGCGCGACTTCGCCGCCGTGCAGCAGCTGCGCAGCGACGCAGTAGCCAACGGGCAGAACCCGGATTCGCCGCAGGTATGGAACAAGATTTTGGAGGTGACCCGTGGCTGATCCACGTGGATTCCTGAAGGTGACCGAACGTGTCACCCAGCCCAAGCGCCCGGTGCCGGTGCGCCTGATGGACTACAAGGAGGTCGTCGAGCGCCAGAAGTCCGGCATCCTGGAGGAGCAGGCCGGCCGTTGCATGGACTGCGGCGTCCCGTTCTGCCATTCGGGATGCCCGCTGGGCAACCTGATCCCGGAGTTCAACGACCTGGCCTACAGGGGCCGGATGGATGATGCGGCCGCCCGGCTGCTGAGCACCAACAATTTCCCGGAGCTCACCGGCAAGCTGTGCCCGGCCCCGTGCGAGTCCTCCTGCGTGCTGGGCATCAACCAGCCCGCGGTGACCATCAAGCAGGTCGAAGCCGAACTCGCTGGCCACCTGATGGACGCCGGCGACTTCGTGCCGCAGCCGCCTGCCCGCCACACCGAGCACCGCGTGGCGATCGTCGGTTCGGGGCCGGCCGGATTGGCCGCCGCCCAGCAGCTGACCCGTGCCGGGCACACCGTGGCCGTCTACGAGCGCGACGAAGCCATCGGCGGCCTGCTGCGCTTCGGCATCCCGGACTTCAAGCTGGAGAAGCAGGTCATCGACCTGCGCCTGGCCCAGATGGAAGCCGAAGGAACGATCTTCCGCACCGGCATCGAGATCGGCAAGGACATCTCCTGGAAGCAGCTGCGCCGAGACTACGACGCGGTCATCGTGGCCACCGGTGCCACGGTGCCGCGCGAGCTGCCGGTGCCGGGCAACAAGCTCGAGGGCGTGCACCATGCCATGGAGTTCCTCACCGAGAGCAACCGCGTGGTCGCCGGCCAGCTCGATGCCCCGCGCATCGATGCGGCGGGCAAGCACGTGATCGTGCTGGGCGGCGGAGACACCGGCTCGGACTGCATCGGCACCGCCCTGCGCCAGGGCGCGGCGAGCGTCACGACGCTGGCCATCGGCCAGCAGCCGGGCACCGAGCGCCGCGAAGACCAGCCGTGGCCGATGATGCCGGTGCTTTTCGAGGTGCAGACCTCCCATGAGGAAGGCGGCGAGCGGACCTACCTGGCTTCGACCGTGAACTTCATCTCCGGCGAGGGAACTGAGCAAAACAAGGTGATCGGTGTTACAGTTGCAGAGACAGAATTTGTTGCTGGCAAGCGCCTCCCGAAGCCTGGAACCGAACGCGTAATCAAAGCGGATCTGGTTCTGCTTGCCCTCGGGTTCACCGGTCCGGAAGTTTCCGGATTGGACGAACAGGTCAGTATCGAATTCGACAACCGGGGCAACGTCGCCCGAGATGGCTACTACATGACGAACACCGAATCGGTATTCGTCGCCGGAGACGCCGGTCGGGGACAGTCGCTGATCGTGTGGGCTATCGCCGAAGGACGCGCTTGCGCGGCCGCGGTCGACAAGTTCCTCATGGGTTCGACTACCCTTCCTGCACCGGTTGCTCCAACCGATAGGGCCATCAGCATCATTTGAGTGACATAGGCTTGAATGCGGCGCACCCGGATGCCGGGTGGGCCGCATTTTGCCTATGTGAACATGAAAGGCATTTGGCTGACGGAATGAGACGCGCAAAGATTGTGGCAACCTGGGGCCCGGCCCTGGCAAGTTATGAAAATACTGTAGCGGTACTGAAGGCGGGCGTAGACGTAGCCCGCCTGAACATGAGCCATGGAGACCACTCCATGCACGCACAATCCCTGGCGAATGTGCGCAATGCGGCCGCGGAGATCGGCCGCGCGGTTGGCATCTTCGCCGACCTGCAGGGTCCGAAGATCCGCCTTGGCCGCTTCAAGGACAACGCCAAGTACATCCTCGAGGCTGGTGAGGAATTCACCATCACCATCGAGGACATCGAAGGTACCCGCAACCTGTGCTCCACCACCTTCAAGGGCCTTCCCACCGATGTCCAGCCGGGCGATTTCCTGCTGATCAACGACGGCAAGGTCAAGCTCAAGGCGCTGGCAGTTGACCAGACCTCGGTGCGTTCCGAGGTCGTCGTCGGAGGCGAGGTGTCCAATAACAAGGGCATCAACCTGCCAGGCGTCGCGGTGAACGTTCCCGCATTGAGCGAAAAGGACGAGGACGACCTGCGCTGGGCACTGCGTGCCGGCATCGACATGGTCGCACTGTCCTTCGTGCGCAACGCCGAGGACATCGAGCGCGTGCACGAGATCATGGACGAAGAAGGCCGACGCGTGCCGGTGATCGCCAAGATCGAGAAGCCGCAGGCCGTGGCCGCGCTGGAAGAAATCATCAATGCCTTCGACGCCATCATGGTCGCCCGCGGGGACTTGGGCGTGGAGCTGCCGCTGGAAGAAGTTCCGGTCGTGCAGAAGCGTGCCGTGGAGCTGGCACGCCGCTGGGCCAAGCCGGTCATCGTCGCCACCCAGGTGCTCGAATCGATGATCGAATCGCCGACCCCGACCCGCGCCGAGGCTTCGGACTGCGCCAATGCGGTGCTCGACGGCGCCGACGCGGTCATGCTCTCGGGGGAGACCTCCGTGGGCGCGTACCCGGTGGAAACTGTGGAGACCATGTCGCGCATCATCTCCTCGACCGAGCAGCACGGCCTGGATCGCATTCCCCGCTTGGGCTCCCAGCCGAAGACCCGCGGCGGCGCGATCACCCGTGCCGCGGTGGAGATCGCCGATCAGCTCGACGCGAAGTACATCGTCGCCTTCACCCAGTCCGGCGACTCGGCACGGCGCCTCTCGCGCCTGCGCCCGAAGAAGCCGGTCCTGGCTTTCACCCCGCTGCAGCAGACCTACAACATCATGACCCTGATGTGGGGTGTGCAGGCACGCCTGGTGGCCTACGCCGACCACACTGACAAGATGACCGCCCAGGTGGACGAGGCGCTGCTCTCCGAAGGCCTGGCGGAGCTCAACGATATCGTGTGCATCGCCGCCGGGTCCCCTCCGGGACAGGCAGGGTCCACCAACTCGCTGCGCGTGCACAAGGTCGGCGACCTCGCCGATGCCGGCCAGCTGGTCAATGGCAAGCCGATGCCTGCTCGCGAGAAGGTCGGTCCGTGGGCACCGGAAAACGTCTCCACGCCGAAAAACCTGTAGACGCTCTTTCGCGCACTAGCTGAGGCAAGAAAATCCGCCCTGCTCCAGAATTCTGGAGCAGGGCGGATTTTTTGCCTTGGCGCCCGCAAAGCACGATTGTGAACTCGAGCACGTGCCCTGTGGTTGCGCGCGCAAAAAAAGGCCGTTGAACCGGACAATTTCCGATCCAACGGCCTTCATACTGGTGCCCAAGGTGGGACTCGAACCCACACATCTTTCGATACCGCATTTTGAGTGCGGCGCGTCTACCGATTCCGCCACTTGGGCTGGCACTTTGACTACTTTACTAGAGGTTTTCCAGATTTCCTAATCAGGAACCTCGCGTCTTCGCCTCAACAAGAGTACATGCCAGTAGGCTTAGATGTGAAACCGAGGCAACGTGGCTTCGCTGAACTGAAACCATCTAGATACTGCCCATTCAGCGGGCAGGATTTCTGACCATGGAGGAAGGCGCCAATGAGCGAACTACCTGAAATCACCCGCATCCCATCCGAGGTGCAATCCACTCCGCGTCGAGTGGTCGTTGCCGAGGATGAAACCCTGATCCGCTTGGATATCGTCGAAATTCTCCGTTCCGAAGGGTACGACGTCGTCGCCGAAGCCGACAACGGCCAGACCGCCCTGGAGAAGGCGCGCGAATTGAAGCCCGATCTGGTGCTCATGGACGTGAAGATGCCGGTCATGGATGGCATCACCGCCGCCGAAGCCATCGTCAAGGAACGCATCGCCCCGGTCGTCTTGCTGACCGCCTTCAGCCAGAAGGAACTGGTGGAGCGTGCCCGCGAAGCCGGTGCCATGGCCTACGTGGTCAAGCCGTTCACCCCGGCAGACCTCACTCCGGCCATCGAAATCGCGATTTCCCGCAATGACGAGCTGCGCGCGCTGGAGGAAGAAGTCAGCAACCTGGCCGAGCAGTTCGAAACCCGCAAGCTGGTTGATCGCGCCAAGTCGCTGCTCATCACCAAGATGGGCTTGACCGAGCCGGAAGCGTTCCGCTGGATCCAGAAGACCTCCATGGATCGCCGCCTGAGCATGCGCCAGGTTGCCGAGACGGTCGTCGACCAGGTCAAGTAGGGACCGCCAAGCACTGGATTGTGCGCCAAGCCACTTATGGTTTGGCGCACATTTTTTATGCCTGCGATGCGCCGATACCGCGCTTGGAGGCTAGTTAACCCTCTGGTAACCAGTTGTTCATCCGAGTTTTCCCCGGATGGGGTTGAAGTTCCGGATTGACGTACTGCGCCGTACGCCTAAGATGGAAATTGCGCTTAGAACGAAGTCCTGCACGCCAATGCCTTTCGCAGGATCCTATTTCTGGCCCGTTCTCTTTTTCCTTGCCGTTCGACCCCTCAGGCTGGTATTCAATGGATTTGACGCTTATCGTCGTCCTGGTCATTGCCTTGGCGTTGTTTTTCGACTTCACCAATGGTTTCCATGACACGGCCAATGCGATGGCCACCCCAATCGCAACCGGAGCAATTTCCCCTAAGAAGGCAGTTGCCCTCGCCGCAATTCTGAACCTGGTTGGCGCATTCCTCTCCACCGAGGTAGCGAAGACCATTTCAGGTGGCATCATCAACGAAGACCCGACCTCGGGCGTGGCTATTGGGCCGGCGATGATTTTCGCCGGCCTGATGGGCGCCGTGATCTGGAACCTGTTCACCTGGTTGCTGGGACTGCCTTCGAGCTCCTCCCACGCATTGTTCGGCGGCCTGGTAGGCGCCGCGATCGTCGGTGCAGGCTTCGCCTCGGTGAACTACAGCGTGCTGCTCTCCAAGGTGCTGCTTCCGGCCCTGTGCGCGCCGGTGATCGCCGGCATCTCCGCGTACCTGTGCACCAAGCTGGCCTACGCGATCACCAAGCGCGAGAATGGAGCGGCGCCCAAGCGCGGCGGCTTCCGCTACGGGCAGATCTTCTCTTCCTCGCTGGTCGCGCTGTCCCACGGCACTAACGATGCGCAGAAGACCATGGGCATCATCACCCTGACCCTGGTGGCTTCTGGCCTGCAGGATTCCGACTCCGGCGTGCAGTTCTGGGTTGTTGCCACCTGTGCCTTCGCCATCGCGCTGGGTACCTACACCGGCGGCTGGCGCATCATCGCCACCATGGGTTCGGGCCTGACCGACGTGAAGCCCGCGCAGGGCTTCGCAGCCGAGATGTCCACCGCTTCGGCGATCCTGACCTCCTCGCACCTGGGCTTCGCGCTGTCCACCACCCAGGTAGCCTCCGGCTCCGTGATCGGTTCGGGCATGGGCCGCAAGGGCGGCGAAGTCCGCTGGGGCACCGCGGGACGCATCGCGTTGGGCTGGCTGTTCACCCTGCCAGCAGCCGCGGCCGTCGGCGGCGTGGCCGCAGCGATCACCCACCTGGGCACCATCGGCATCGTGATCGTCGCGATCGCCGGCACCGGCGCCATGCTGACCATCTGGTTCCTCTCGCGCAAGCAGCCGCATGACCACGAGTCGAACATTTCCGACATCGACAACTCGGGTGCAGCGGTGAACATCCTGACCAAGAAGGAACGCCGTGCCAAGGCCAAGGCGGAAGCCAAGCTGGCCAAGGTTGCCGCAGCGCAGAAGGAAGCCGATAATTCATGATTGACTGGACAGCCTTTCTCATCGTCGCCGCCATCACCTGGTTTTCCGCGATGGCGATCGTGGCGGCCTACTCCTTCGGCGTCCGCCTGCTGGCAGTTGCCAAGGACGAGGGCCGCAACCAGAGCCTGAGCAATGCCGGAGCCTACGCTTGCTTCGCGATTTGCGGCCTGATCGTCCTCTTCGGCGTGGTGCTGATCGTGCCGCAGCTGAGCGAAGCGATCCTGGGCTTCTCCTCGAGCCACTAGGAACTGCTCGCGGCTGCGGGTGGATCCGACACGATTTTCGGGTCCCTCGACAACTTGATATTGCCTTCGATGGAGGCACCTCTAGACTGGAGCCATGACTAGCTTCAAGTACTACGTGGGTGCCTCCATCGATGGTTTTATCGCCGATCGCAGCGGAAGCGTCCAATGGTTCATCCCCTATGCCACGCAGCCGGGAGTGAAAAAGCATTTCGACGAGTTCTTCGGGAGCGTCGGCGCCGTAGTGATCGGTGGCAAGACCTACGAGAACATCGTCCGTGATGCTGCCGAGGGAACCGTGCCGTGGGTGTTCGGCGAGAAGCCGGTGTGGGTCTTCACACACCATGAACTGCCGACACTGCCCGGAGCGGACCTGACCTTCATCCGCGGCGAGGTGGGCTTCTGGAGCCGGGACATCGCCCAGAGCGCAGGGGCCGGGGACGTGTGGGTGGTTGGCGGTGCCGACCTGGCTGGAGCGTTCGTCGAAGCCGATGCGCTCGATGAGCTGCTTCTGGTCACCGTTCCGGAGGTGCTGGGCGACGGGGCCAATATCTTTGGCCGCGGGATCAGCACGCAGCTCTCGGCCCTGGGGATCACCGAGCTCGGCGCGGATATCTTCCTCTCGCGCTACGCGATCGGCTAAACGGCCAAGGGGACCAGCCGGCCAGGGCCAGCGCTCCGGAAAAGCCGGATCCGCCGCGCTTGGCGCGAACGGCGCCTGCGGGGATCAGTTTTCGACCGGCAGCAGCATATTGGTGATGCGAGCGGTCGCGACACGCTGGCCCTGCTCATTGCTGATCACGATCTCATGGCAGGTGCTGCTGCGGCCCAGATGCACCGGCGTGCATACCCCGGTGACCAGCCCGGTGCGCCCGGCCTTGTGGTGGGTGATGTTCAAATCCACGCCGACCGGGTTGGCCCGGCCGGCACCGTGCAGCGCAGCGGCCATCGAACCGAGGGTTTCGGCAAGTGCCGCCGAAGCGCCGCCATGCAGGATGCCGTAGACCTGGGTGTTGCCCGCCACCGGCATGGTGGCGGCAACGCGCTGGGGTTCGAACCCGGTGAAGATGATTTCCAGTTTCTCCACGAGTTCGCCCACGCCATTGTGCAGCAGGTAGGGCCACATGGATTCGGGAATACCGTGGCGGGCCAGCTGCGCGGCAAACGGATGTGCCGAAGATTGCGTGGTTCGAGAAGTGAAATTGTCGCTCATGGCAACTAGGCTTTCAGGTGTGAGCGAAACTACCAAACCGACTGCCTCGTCGGACAAGAGACTGCTGATTATTGACGGACACTCCATGGCCTTCCGCGCGTTCTATGCGCTGCCTGCAGAGAACTTCGCAACAAGCACCGGCCAGCACACCAATGCCGTGCACGGATTCGTATCGATGCTGCTGACGATGATCCGCCAGCAAAAGCCCACCCACGTTGCGGTGGCCTTCGACTTGGACACCCCGACTTTCCGCTCGCTGGAGTACACCGAGTACAAGGGCGGACGCAATAAGACGCCCGAAGAGTTCTACGGGCAGATCGATCTGATCCAGGAAGTCATGAAGGCGATGAACATCCCTTCGATCACCCTGGAGAGCTTCGAGGCCGATGACATCCTGGCCACGCTGGCCACCCAGGGCGAAGAAGCCGGTTTCAACGTGCTGGTGGTGTCCGGCGACCGCGACGCCTTCCAGCTGATCACCGACAAGACCTTGGTGCTGTACCCGAAGAAGGGCATCAGCGATATCCCGCCGATGGATGCCGCAGCGGTGGAAGCCAAGTACTTCGTGCGTCCCGAGCGCTACTCGGATTTGGCGGCTCTGGTCGGCGAAACCGCGGATAACTTGCCCGGTGTGCCAGGCGTGGGGCCGAAGACCGCCGCCAAATGGATCAACCTCTACGGGGACCTGGCTGGCATCCTGGAGAATGTGGAGAACATCAAGGGCAAGGTCGGCGAGTCGCTGCGCGAGCACGTGGACAACGTGACCCGCAACCGCCGGTTGAACCAGCTCAAGCACGACCTGGAACTCCCGGTCACGCTCGATCAGATGGAACTCGAAGCCCCGAACCGCGAAGAGATCGAGAACCTGTTCGACGCGCTGGAATTCAACACCCTGCGCAAGCGCCTGTTCGACCTGTTTGCAGCCCAGGAAGAGGAAGCGGCACCCGAAGTTGCCGAATTCTCCCGGGTGCTCGGCGCCGATGCCGACGCACTGGACGGATTCATCGGGGCCGGGAAGGGCGCGCCGATCGCAATCCAGCCTGCTGCGGTTGACGGCGAAGCCGTGGGTCTGGCCCTTTTCCGCGGGTCGGAAGCCCTCTGGCTGGAACTGGCCGAACTCGATGAAGCCACCGAAGGCGTGCTTGCGCAGTTCCTGGCCGATGAGAACGCGCCGAAGCTCTTCCACGATGCCAAGGCCGCCATGCACCTGCTCATCGAGCGCGGGCTGCGGATCGCCGGCGTCAAGGACGACACCTTGATCAGCGCCTACCTGATCCAGCCCGATCGCCGCAGCCACGACCTGGTGGACGTGGTGCAGTACCACCTGAAGTACGCCGTGCCGGTGCATCAGGCCAAGAAGGGCGAACTGGATCTGGGGCTCACTTCGGATCTTGCCGAGCCAACGTTGGCCCAGGCGCAGGCCATCCACGACCTCTCCGCCTACCTGGCTACCAAGCTGGCCGAGAAGCACGCGGACAAACTGGCTGCCGAGATGGAGCTGCCGCTGATTCCGGTACTCTTCGAGATGGAACGCGCCGGCGTGGCAGTGGACGTGGATCGCCTGAACGAACTGCGTGCCCACTTCACCGAGCAGGTGGACCAGGCCACCAACGACGCGTTCGCCGCGATCGGCCACGAAGTCAACCTCTCCAGCCCGAAGCAGCTGCAGGTGGTGTTGTTCGAAGAGCTGGATCTGCCGCGCACCAAGAAGATCAAGACCGGTTTCACCACCGATGCCGAGTCGCTGCAGGATCTGCTGGTCAAGACCGGGCACCCGTTCCTGGTCGCGCTGATGGCCTACCGCGACGCGATCAAGCTGCGCCAGACCGTGGACGGCCTGCTCAAGGCCACCCACGATGATGGCCGGATCCACACCACCTATGCGCAGACCGTGGCCGCGACCGGGCGCCTCTCCAGCCTGAACCCGAACCTGCAGAACATCCCGGTGCGTTCGGAAGAGGGCCGTCGCATCCGCGACGTCTTCATGGTCGGGGCCGGCTACCAGAGCCTGCTGACAGTGGACTACTCGCAGATCGAAATGCGCATCATGGCGCACCTCTCCGAAGACGAGGGGCTGATCGAGGCCTACCAGAACGGCGAGGACCTGCACCGCTATGTCGGTTCGCGCGTGTTCAACGTCGAGCCGGACGAGGTCACCTCGGAGATGCGCTCGAAGGTCAAGGCGATGAGCTACGGCCTGGCCTATGGGCTGAGCAGCTTCGGGCTGTCCAAGCAGCTGAAGATCGGCGTGGACGAGGCCCGCAAGCTGATGAAGGACTACTTCGACCGCTTCGGTGCCGTGCGCACCTACCTGCGTTCGGTCGTCGACCAGGCCCGCAAGGATGGCTACACCGAAACCATTTTCGGACGCCGCCGCTACCTGCCGGAGCTGAACAGCTCGGATCGTCGGCTGCGCGACATCGCCGAGCGTGCCGCGTTGAACGCCCCGATCCAGGGTTCGGCCGCCGACCTGGTGAAGGTGGCCATGCTGCGCATCGACGAGGGACTGCGCGCTGGGCAGTACAAGTCCCGGATGCTGCTGCAGGTCCATGACGAACTCATCCTGGAGATCGCCGAGGGGGAGCTGGAAGCAGTGCAGGAGCTGGTGACCCGCGAAATGGGACAGGCCGCAGATCTGCTGGTGCCGCTGGATGTCCAGCCGGGCATCGGCCGGACCTGGCACGACGCCGCGCACTAGGGGCAGCAATCGAAAGGGGCAGGGGCACCGCGGGTGTTCCTGCCCCTTTCGGCAGGATCGAATGGGCTTGGGGAAAGAGACGAACTTGGAGCACTACTCGCGCCGTTGGGCGCTGAAAACCGGAAGCCTGGGGCTGGGGGCGCTGGCCGCCGCGCTGGTCTCCGGTTGCAGTACCGGCGGACCGGCGGAACGAGCCGGGTCCGCGGCGGCCTCGGCAACGGCGAGTCCTTCGCCCACCGCCACTGCTTCACCCCGGCCTACCGCCAGCCTCCAGACGGTGTATCCGAGCCGGAGCCAGGTCATGGAAAAGTTCAAGAATGTTCCTGCAGGGCAGTTCGGGCTGGAAGTCCCGGGCATCGAGCTGGGCCTGCCCAAGGGCAATGCCGCCGCGGCGTTGACCTTCGATGCCTGCGGGGGACCCCGGGGCTCGGGGGTGGATGGGGCCCTGCTGGACGCCTTGCGTGCCAAGCAGGTGCCCGCGACCCTCTTCGTGAACGAACGCTGGGCACGCGCCAACGCGCCGCTGATGGACGAGCTGGTAAGCGACGAGCTGTTCGAGATCGCCA
>NZ_JBJDNO010000009.1:0-24486 GCF_044900755.1 Microbacterium sp. NPDC087868 | reverse complement strand
AGCTCGGCGGTGCGGTCGCTGATTCCGGCTGCGCGGTAGGACTTGGCGACATCTTTGGAAAATCTGCCAATCGAGTTCCATAGCTCTGGATTGGTCTTATCAAGGAAAAGCGGGTCTGAAACGGCCATATCAGAACCATACATGCAGTCGTAGCTCTCCTGCACGAAGAGGGCTCGTTAACGCATCGTGGAGACCAGCGAAAGCTGGTCTCCACGGTAAATGCTACTTGTCGCCGTCGGCTGCGAGCTGGCCGCAGGCGCCGTCGATTTCCTTGCCTCGGGTATCACGCAGCGTGGTTGGCACGCCGAGCTCATCGAGGCGGCGAACGAACTTGGATGTGATATCCGGTTCGCTGCGGGTCCAAATGGAGCCCGGCACCGGGTTCAGCGGAATCGGGTTCACGTGCACCCAGCCGCGGCCGCGCGCGTTCAGCTTCTTGGCCAGCATTTCTGCACGCCATTCGTGGTCGTTCATGTCCTTGATCAGCGCGTACTCGATGGAGACACGGCGACCGGTCTTCACGTAGTAGTCGTACGCGGCATCCAGTGCCTCGTCGACCTTCCAGCGCGAGTTGACCGGGATCAGCTCGTCGCGCAGCTCGTCATCCGGCGCATGCAGCGACAGCGCGAAGGTGACCTGGACATTCTCCTCGGTCAGCTTGCGGATCGCCGGAACCAGGCCAACGGTGGAGACGGTGATGCCGCGGGCGGCCATGCCCAAGCCCTCAGGGGCATCGGCGACCATGCGGTGCACGGCGTTCATCACGCGCTTGTAGTTGGCCAGCGGCTCGCCCATGCCCATGAACACGATGTTGCCCACGCGCTCCTCGGGGTGCTGGCGTCCGCCCAGTCCGCCTTCGGCGATCACGCGGTTGGCCTGGACGATCTGGTCCAGGATTTCAGCGGTGGACATGTTGCGGGTCAAGCCCGCCTGGCCGGTGGCGCAGAACGGGCAGTTCATGCCACAGCCGCACTGCGAGGAAATGCACAGGGTGATGCGGCCCGGATAGCGCATCAGCACGGACTCGACCAGCGAGCCGTCGAACAGGCGCCAGAGGAACTTGATGGTCTTGCCATCATCGGTTTCCAGGCGCTTGACCTCGGTGAGCAGCTTCGGGAACATGGCCTCGGCCAGTTCCGCACGGCGCTCCTTGGGAAGATCGCTCATCTTCTCCGGGTCGGTGGTGTAGTGCTGGAAGTAGTGCACGGAGAGCTGCTTGGCGCGGAAGGCCGGCAGTCCCAGTTCCTTCAGCTTGGCCTGGCGCTCGGCCAGGGACAGGTCAGCCAGGTGCGTTGGCGGCTGGGAGACACGGCGCTTGGTGGCGAACTGCAGCTCTGGACGACCATCGGCACCCATCTCCTGCTTCCAGCCTTCGGCGGTTGGAACGACCTGGGCGCGGCCTTCGGCTTCGGCTCGGGACTTGGAGATGCGCATCTGCTGGGCGCGCTGGGCCGCGGCCTGCTCATTGCGCAGTGCCTTGCGTTCTTCGGCGGAAAGTGGGGTGGAATCGATGGAAGTCATTGCTACCTATTGTTTCATGTATCCGCGAGTATTTGGCGGTGAGTTTGGGCACGCAAAAACAGTGCCGCACCGCCAATCTACCGGCGGCGCGGCACTGCTGCATTCGGGTGTTCAGTACTTGAAGGATTCCTTCAGGTGGCCGAGGTTGCCCACGGCACCGGCAAGGTCCATGTCCCCCAGATGCCCGCTGGTGGCAGAGGCCGGTCGGTCTTTGCTCCAGTGCCGGAATCCATCTTGATGCTCGCGGGTAACCACCGCATCACCGGTGCCGGCCATGACCGCCTCCAGCTGGAAGGTTTCGCCCCAGAGGGGCTCGCCATGGTCGGTTTCACCCAGGTAAACCCTGACTTCTCCGCTGACCGAGCCGTTGGCGAGCTGCTTGTCGATGTGCACTTCCAGCGCATCGCCGTACATTCCCACAGCGCCCAGCGTCTCGCAACCGCTGTCCGGATCCCATGACGGCATTTCTCCTGCCGGGCAGTCGAAGTTCACCACTGTCGCATCCCCTGAGCCGGTTGTGCGTGCGAAGAAGCTGATCAGGTGCGAGTTGCCGGCAAAACCGTCGAGGGTTCCGACATGGGCTACCTCGCCCATGAGCCAGGTGGTGTCGGTCTTTTCCGGGGGTGCCGCCGAAGCGGGGACAAGCGCGTTCAGCGCCAAAATCGCGGTGCCTGCGGCGCACAGCCCTGCACCAGTCTTCTTCTTCATGATGATGGGTCCTTTCCGCTTCGCATGCCTCGATGCACGCGCAAGTGATGCCGTCCAGTGTGCGACCACCACTCCGGTTAATTCAATAGATAGACATAAGAGTTATCCGGACGCAATGCACGCTGGCCGGCAGCGGGTCTGGCCGTGCTGTTGCGCTCCGGCCCTCATATGCACTCTCACCGCATCTGGGCGCCATCCGGATAGATGCTCCGTTCGCAACCAGTCATCGAAACGTTGCCCTTTCGTCACGCAACGGGAACCGAACGCTGCCCGGGACCGGTCATCGTGAAGTCTCGCGCCACCTTCCCCTGCAACCAGGCACTGGAAGCCAGCCGGGACATCGCCGAATCCCGCAGCGGGACAGCCCAGCGCGGCAGGGCACGGCCCAACAGCATGTTCACCTGCGCACGCCGGGCCGCACTGCGCGCTGCCCCGAGCCGGCGATCATCCAGTGCTCCCATGGGCGCCCTGGCAGCAATGAGGTGCGCCACCGCCTGCGCATCAGCCAGCCCCAAGCTCAGCCCCTGCCCGCCGATCGGGCTGATCTGGTGGGCCGCATCGCCCAGCAGCACCACGCGCCCATGGACCATCGAGGGCACCATCCGGGTGGCAGTGCCGAAGTTGCTGGTCATCGTGCAGGCCTCGGCGTCAAGAAGGTATCCGGTGCGATCCAAGATGGCCTCGGCAAGCATGCCCGGCGAATCATCGACCTGGGTTTGCTCGATGCGCACCACCCAGCGCCGCCGTGCAGCCGGCAGCGGGAAGGACTCGACAATCCCCTGCTGATGCAGGAAAAGCGCCGCAGTGTGCGCCAGCCCAGTGGTCTCCGGGAAGTCCCCCATCAGGTAGCGGTCGCGATGTTCCCTTCCGGCAAAGCCCACGCCGAGATCCCTGCGGACCGCGGAGCGGACCCCGTCAGCTCCGGCCAGCCACCGGGCCCGGTGCGCCACGCCGCCAGCGGCAAATTCCACGGCTTGCTCCGATTGCCCAAGTACCTGCTCGAAAGCGCAGTCCATCATCAATGACCCCGGTGCCAGCTGCTCCAAGCGCTCGCGCAGCAATTGCTCGGTGTCCTGCTGCGGCAAGGACAGCACATAGGGATACTGGCCGCCAATAGTGGAGAAATCCATCGAAGCGATACTCCGCCCGCGCGAGATCCCCAGTCCGCCGCGGATCTGCACGCCGCCGCGCTGCACCGCCGGTCCCACGCCGAGCCGCGCCAGGACCTCTTGCGCTGGAGGATGCAGGCCGATCGCGCGCGAGTGGGCTACCGGTGCGCCGCGCTGCTCGAAAACCCGAACGGCATGCCCGCTTTGGGCGAGCTCTATGGCCAGCGCCAGGCCCACCGGCCCGGCGCCGATGATCGCGGCGTCATCCATGGCCGCCAGCTTCCCAGAGCAGCAGGTTGCGGTAGGGCCGCTGCGTGCGCACCTCCCAACCAGGGCGGAGCAATGGCCCCAGTTCCCCCGGCACGAAGCTGCGCCGAATGGAGGTCAGGCCATCGCGCCGGATCAGCGAACTGCCTGCCAGCGGCAGAGTCGCCAGCCCGAACAGGCCCAGCGCCACCGGGGAACGCCGGATATCGCTGTGCAACCCGATCCCGGTGCACAATTGCTCGGTCTCGTCCTGCAACTGGCGCAGCTGGTCCGTACCCAGATGGTGCAGCAGGTGGTTGGAGAGCACCAGGTCGAACTGCTCGCCGTCGGCCGCTAGCCGGGTGCTGGTTGTTTCCCGGAATTCGAGCACCCCGCGCGGCAACTTGCAGCGTTGCAGCGCTTGCCGGGCGTAGGAGATGGCCCGGGGATCCGGGTCGATGCCGCACACTGCTACCTCGAACCCGTCGGCGAGCGCCCAGCGCGCCAGATTCGCCGCGATGTCTCCTCCCCCGCAGCCCACGTCCAGAATCCTGGCCCGGACCCGGCGCGCCAGCAACGGGCGGATGCACTGCACGTAATTGCCCCGCCAGCCGGCTACTACCCGGTTGACCAGAGGGAACTGGGCGTAGGTGCGGCGCAGCAGCACCGGGTCGCAATCCGGGCGGTCCATTTCCTCGATGGCTTCCGCTGCCCGGGCCAGCCGGAGCATTATCCTTGCCGGCATATGGTGAACAGCCCGGATTCCACCGTCAGCCCCGGACCGAATGCCATGGAGCAGACCCTTTCGCCCTCGTCCGTAGCGGCCGCTTCCAGGATTTCCTTGAGCACGAATAGCACCGTGGCGCTGGACATGTTCCCGTAGCGATCCAGGATCGCGCGGGCTGGCACCAGCTGCTGGTCATCCAGGCCCAGCCGGTTTTGCACCCGGTCCAGGATGGCCCGGCCCCCGGGATGCAGACCCCAGTGCCTAATCCGGTCCACGGAGAGTTCCGGGTCGGCATCCTTGACCAAGAGCGGCTGCAGCGCCCCGGTGATGTGCTCGTCGATGATGTGCGGAACGTAGGTGCCCAGCACCATCTCGAATCCGTGGTCGCCGATATTCCAGGCCATGGCCTCCTCGCCCACCGGGGTGAGCACGGTTTCGAAGCCGTCCATTTCCAGCAGCCCGCTGCCCTGCGCCGAGACGATCACCGCAGCGGCCCCGTCGGCGAAGATGGCCGAGCCCATGATGGTGTCCGGGTCATTGGAGCTGTGCACATGCAAGGTGCACAGCTCGGCGCAGACCACCAGCACGGTGGCTTGCGGATCGGCCAGGCAGAAGTCGCGGGCCGCGCGCAGGGCTGGGAACGCCGCGTAGCATCCCATGAAACCAAGGTGGTGGCGCACCGTGCTCGGTGCCAGCCCCAGTGCCCGTACGATCTGGTAGTCCGGGCCCGGGTTGTAGAACCCGGTGCAGGAGACGGTAATGACGTGGGTGATATCTTCCGGGGCAAGGTCCGGGCACGCATCCAGTGCTTTTTTCGCGGCGTTCGTGAACAGCATGCTGGCCTGCTTCGCATAGATGCCGTTGCGTTCGGCGGTGCTCGGGGAGAGCAGCCGGCCTTCAACCCGGTCGTAGAACAGCGGAGTTTCGGGTTCGGGCAGGGAGAGGTCGAATTCGTCGACGCAGCTGTACCTGGTGCTGATCGCGGCGGAGTTGAATGAGGTGGCGATGAGCCGTTCACCCAGCCGGCTCAGGTTCGGCTGGCTGGCGAAGACATCGCGGATCTCTTCCTGGGCCAGGGTCGTCGCGGGAACTGCGGTTTGGATCGTGCGGATCTTCACTGACATGACCCGAGCCTAGGACCGATGCGGCGGAAGGTAAACAGCTTTGGCGAATTACCAGCAATAGCCCGGGTATTCTGTTCCGCCGTGCGCGTGGATTATCTATCCCCTGCGAAGAATATGATTATTGTTATTAACATCAGATTCAATCGATCACGCATGAAGAGGTCAGCTTGGCAAAGGCATCAGTTCATTCCCTGGAGGGTATCCGCCGAACCATCCTTGATGGCTTCTGGTCCCCCGGTGACCGCCTTCAGCCGACCACTTTGGCAGAACAGTTCGAGACCAGCACCACCGTGATCCGCGAATCGCTGACACGGCTAGCGGGGGAAAACCTGGTGGTCATCCGCCCAAACCGCGGTTTCTTCGTGCCGGATCTGAACCTGCGCGAACTGGCGGATATCACCGAACTGCGGTGTTCCACCGAGGCACTGGCCGCCCGCTTGGCGGTGGAGCGCGGAGATGTCGCGTGGGAATCGAACTTGATCGCAGCCCACCACAAGCTTTCGCGCACTCCGCGGCGTTTGCCGGAGGAACCTGGCACCGTCAACCCCGCATGGTCCGAGGCGCACCGCGAATTCCACCATGCACTGCTGGTACCGTGCGATTGCCAGCCGATGCTCAAGCTCTCTGCCGACCTTTCGAACTTCACCGAGCTGTACCGTCGCTGGGCTGCCCCGTCGAAGGCCGCAGGCAAGCGCAACGTTGAGAAGGAGCACCAGGAAATCCTGGATGCCGCCTTGGATCGCGATGCAGCCCTCCTCGGTGAACTGCTCAATAGCCATTACCGCTCCACTATCCAGGTGGTCATGGATGCGGGATTGAGCACCCTGCGCTGAATCATCGCGCAGTAGTCTTTCCTTGCGAGCGCCGTCCAGCTATTTCTTTCCGGGCGCGGGCGGAATGACGCGCTGGGTAACGATGGCGGCGTTCATCGCTGCCACTGCCCGTTGCGCCGAGTCGGCTGCCGGTGAATCCTGCGCGAGTTCCGCAATCCGGGACTGCGCCTGGCTTCCCGTCATGGGTGCGAGCTCTTCTTCCAGCACATCGTTCACCAGGCCTATCGCCTGCAAGATCGCGAGCACGGTGGTGTCGCTGGTTCCCGGGATCTTCTGCCCGTGCAGGGCGCCCTGCAAATCGGTCCGGATCTGGCGCTGGATCTGCTGGTTGATGATGCGGACCCGCTGCTTGCCCAAGCCCAGCAGTGTGCGTTCACCGTATTCGATAATCCCGCCCTTGGCCAAGGAATCGGTCAGCGAGCGGGCCTCGCACAAGGAATTGATCTTCACCGCTTCGTCGAGGCTCAGATTGCCTCTCTTTTCCAGCTTTTCCAATGGCGCGGCGAGAACTGGATCCGGGCAAGGGCCGGCACCGATGAGTTGGATCTGCCGCTGCTGATCCTCGCTCAGCGCCACACGCCCAGCGATCATCAAGTCGGTGATGATGGCAGCATTCATGCCGTATCCCGTAGCTGATACAACTGTCTCCGGCTTTTCGGAGTCATCGGCCATTAGCAAGTAGAGCTTTTCTGCAATCAACATATTTTCAGGCTACCGGCCCGCAGAGGCGAAATTCTTCAGCCTTCCGACGGATATTCAAGCTCGGCCGCCCTAGGCCGCGGACTTCTTCGCCTTGGCAACTTCGGAAGGCGAATGGGTGGTGCGGGGTTCGGAACGGTCCTGGGTCATCGCCGACGTCGTGCGGATGAATACCGAGATCCAGCTGAACATGATGGCCACGACCGAAAGCTCGAAACCGGTCAGGTTGTAGTACGACCATTCGGTCCACAGCTGGAAGGCCGCCCAGATCGCGCCAATGGCTGCGTAGGAGAGCATATGGAACACCGCAGGGTAGCCAGGCAGCAGCACGATGGTGCCCAGCAGCAAGAAGATCATGGCTGCCGAGACCAACTGCACGAAGGCCGAATGCACTTCCATCGACAGATCGAAGGGGACCAGGCCAATGCCGATAATGCCGACCGAGACAATCAGCAGGCACCAGCGCACGAGCCGCGGCCGGGGACGCACCATTCGTGCAATCCTGTACCTTTCCAGCGCCGGGCGGCAACGGTAGGACTGGGCCAGGCGGACCAGGTCGCGGGTCAGGAATTCGGTGAAGGCCGCCAGCACCAAGCCGGAAATCACCAGCGTGAGGTTGAAGGTCCAGAACGAGCCCATGCCGGCCTGCGTGGTTCCCAGCGAAGAGAACATGCTCTGCCACCAGCCCTGGTCTTCGGCCAGCAGCATGCTGATCAGCACCCCGGCGCTCATGAAGATGCCCAGCACCACGGAAAGTGATTCCGCGTTGATGCGCGCGGTTGCTTCCAGGGACAGGTAGGCGGAGATGCCCGTGGCGACGCTGACTGCCAGCGCGCCTGCAAGCACATCCAAATGCAGCCCGTAGAAGGCCTGCTGGAACAAATGGAAGACCACCAGCAGGATCATGACAGAACTGGCTACGTGCACCAATACGAGACCCAGGGCCGTGACGATTTGGCGCCATTTGGGAATCTTCTTCAACCACGGTTCCCGTGCCCTCAGCATCGAACGGAAAGCATAGGCGCTGCTGGTTCCGGCCGAGACAGCACCGCAAACGGCGGAGACAACGCCCACGGACAGATCGCCAAAGAGCGGCGGACGTTCGCCGGCGAAGATAATGAGCCCCACAACCAACCCGAATAGGGAACAGAACAGGCCGGCCCACAGGGCACGGCGCTCAATGTCTAGCTCGCTGACTCGTTTGCTGAGAGTTACATCGGGATATTGGGAATGCACGGAGTACATTCTCTCATTTTCATTGAAAAACGTGTACCGCCCGCGGCGCCGCCGCACACCGCGCAGCAGCGCACTGCGCTAGTTGGAGGCCAAGTCGACCAAGCCGCTGGCCATCAGGCTCACGGCACCGCCGAAGGCAATCAGTATCACGAATGCGCGACTGAACTTTTGCGGAATCCTCGGAGCCAGGTAATTGCCCAGCAAGATGCCCAGCACCATCGCGCCAAGGCAGGCACCCCACTGCTGCCAATCCAGTTGAGGCATGCCGCCCTTGGCGGCCAGGGACGTCAGCGACAGCACCAGGAAGTAGAGCTGCACGGAGATGGCGAACTGCGCCTGCGGCCAGCGGCTGGCCACAGCGTATCCCGCGATAGCCGGGCCGGAGACACCGGCGGTCACCGACATGAATCCGGAAACTGCCCCGGCGCCGATGGCCAATCCCTTGCTTTGGGCCATCGCTAGATTTCGAATCATGAAACTCGAAACCAGTGCCAGGATCACCATGAACGATATGCCGATGGAAAGCCATGGACCCTCCAGCGAGTTCGCCAGCCAAGCTCCGGGAACGGTCATGAGCATGGCCGGTATGAGCATGAAGGCGACCTTCCGGTACTCGACCTGACGGAAGACCTGCGCAAAGATCAGCAAACTGCTGCAGGCGCCGAGCAGGTTGACCAGCATGACCCCCTCATGGGGTCCCAAGACCATGACCAGGAAGGGCGAGGAGACCAGCGCGAACCCCATTCCGGAGATTCGTTGCGTGGAGGCGCCCACGAAAACCGCAGCTGCCAAGCCGATTACCGCCGCTAGTTGCACGCTTTGCTCCACGCTGCTTCCGCTTTCCCGATCGCCATCCTCTATTACGTTAGTCCATGGCCAATGAGTCAATTGAATGGAGCCCGCTTCAGTTGGAGTTTTACGCTGTAGAGGTGAGCAATGATGTAGATTTCCTGATTATCGGCGGCGGCGCGATGGGCTCGGCGGCCGCGTGGTCCCTGGCCTCTGCGGGGCACGAGGTCCTGCTGCTGGAACGCTTTGCCCCGGGCCATTTAGAGGGCGCCTCGCACGGAGCAACCCGCAACTTCAATCCTGCCTACACCGAACCGGAGTATCTTCGCCTGCTGCAGCGTTCCGACGCTTTGTGGGATTCGCTTTCCGAGCAAGCCGGCACCCGGCTGCTGGAGCGCACCGGATTGGTCAATCACGGAATCGTTGCCGAACAACGGGGAATGCACCAGGTCCTCGCCCACGCAGGATTCGGCAGCGAGCTGCTGAGCATCGCTGCGGCAGAAGAGCGTTTCGCGGGAATGAAGTTCGAGACCGAAGTCCTGCATATCCCCGCCGGCGGCCAGATCAATGCCGATCTTGCGGTGGCTTCGCTGCAGAAGCTGGCCGTAGCGCACGGAGCTGCCGTGGAATACGGGCACCGGGTGACCGCTCTGCAGGTGCTTGCCGATGACCGTGTCGAGGTGCAAGTCCAGCACCAGGGCACCATGTCGGCTATCCGGGCTCGCCATGCCATCGTCACCGCGGGGGCTTGGACCGCGCAGCTGCTGGGCGATGCGTTCAAGCTTCCTGCCATCCACGTCACCGAAGAGCACCCGGTGCATTTCGCGCAGAAGGACCTGCCGGCGCACTGGCCGGGGTTCAACCACACCCTGGATCCGGCACGGGATATCGGATCACGCGTCTTCGGGCCCATCTACGGCATGCGCACCCCGGGGGAAGGCATCAAGGTGGGCTGGCATGGTTCCGGACGGATCATCGATCCGGAGCGCCGGCCGCACCAGGCCAGCGACGAGCAGCTGCGCGGGCTGCAGGACTACGCGGCACGCTGGCTTCCGGGAGCGGATCCATCGCGCTACGAAACGGTGTCCTGCACCTACGCCAACACCGCAGACGAGCACTTCATCCTCGATTCGCTGGGGCCGGTCACCGTCGGCGCGGGATTCAGCGGCCACGGCTTCAAATTCGTGCCCGCCATCGGCGAATACCTGGCCGACCTGGCCCTGGGCCGGCGCGCGGCCGAACCCCTGTTCTCCGCGACCCGCACGGCGGGGAAACCGGTCTTCCTGGAACGCCGCCGTGCGGTCGGCCTGGGCTAGGGGCCTATCCCCGTTCCGTGGCGGGCAGCTGCTGGGTGATGCAGTGGATGCCGCCGCCGCGGGCGAACAGCTCGCGCGCATCCACGCTGGCCACTTCCCGTCCGGGATAGGCCGCAGCTAGGATGCTCGCGGCCTGGTGGTCGTTGGGATCATCGAAGCTGCAGGCGATGACCCCGCCGTTGGTCACCAGGTGGTTGATATAGGAATAGTCCACCCAGCCCTCGGCATCGCGCAGCACCGTCGGTGCCGGCACGGCAATGAGCTCCAGCACCCGTCCCTGCGCGTCGGTTGATTGCTCAAGCCGTTCGCGCACCGCCTGCGAAATCGCGTAGTCCGGGTGCCGAGGATCCTGCTGGTCGTGGTAGAGCACCACGCCGGGCCGGGCGAAGCAGGCGACGATGTCCACGTGGCCGCGCGTGCCGAATTCCTCGTTGTCCCGGCTCAGCCCGCGATCGAGCCAAATGGTCTTCCGGGTTCCGAGCAGCCGGGCGAACTCGTCCTCGATGTCCTTCTCGGTCTGGCCCGGGTTGCGCCCCGGATCCAGCTGGACGCTGCGCGTGGCCAGCACCGTTCCCTCGCCGTCCACGTGGATCCCGCCGCCCTCATTGGTGATCGACGCCCGGATCTCCTCTGCCCCGGCAAGGCGCGCGACATGGCCCGCCACCAGTCGGTCCTTGTCCCAGGATGCCCAGCTCTGCGCGCCCCAGCCGTTGAAGTTCCAGTTCACCGCCTTGAGCTGGCCTTGTGCGGTGCGTACGAAGCTCGGGCCGGAATCGCGCATCCAGGCATCGTCCAGCGGGTGCAGGCAGTAGGCGACCGCATCGCCCAGATGGCGCCGGGCTGCGGCTTCGCTGGCCGGGTCCACCACCATCGTGACCGGGGTGAAAGCGCTGACCGCCCGGGCCACGGCGCTCCAGGCGGCGCGGGCCGCTTCGGCCTGCGCTTCGGTTTCTCCCAGCGTGTAGCCGCCGGAGGGAAATGCCATGAAGATGCGCTCATGGGCTTCGGTTTCTGCCGGCATGCGCAACTCAGGCATGGGTCTGCGTCCGTTCTCCCAGCTGGGCGTTTTCGCGCGGCGCCGCCAGCGCCGCGTAGGTATCGGGACGGCGGGTGCGCAGGAACGGGAAGAGCTCCAGCCAGTCGCGCCGGGCGTCCAGGTCCAAGGTGGCCACGAGCACCGCTGAGGCATCGCGCGGGGCGCGGGCCAGGATGCGGCCGTAGGGGTCCGAGATGAATGACGAACCGTAGAAGTCCAGTGCTCCCTCGTCGCCCCACCGGTTGGGGACAACCATGAACAGCCCGTTGGCAATGCCGTTGCCGATGATGGTCTGGCGCCACAGCGGCTCGGTGTCGAAGTCCGGGTGGTCCGGCTCGGAACCGATTGCTGTGGGATAGGCCAGCAGGTCCGCTCCGGCCAGCGAATAGATGCGCGGCGGCTCGCTGAACCATTCATCCCAGCAGGTGGGCAGGCCCATGGCCAGGTCCCCGAGCGCCGCGATGCGGTGCACCGGATAGGGTTCGTCATTGGGCCCTTCGCGGAAGTACTTGTCCTCGTAGTAGCCTGCGGTCCGCGGAATATGCAGCTTGTTGGTCAGCGCGACGATCCGGCCCTGCGGGGAAAGAACCACTGCGGTGTTCAATCCCAACCCGTCGGCGGCCGGAGCCTTGCGGAACAGCGAGATGTGCACGTGCAGGTTGTACTTCGCGGTCATCTCGCGGGCGAAGGCCACGGTCGGCCCGTTCTCCAGATCCTCGGCGGTCTCGTCCGCGGCGTCGGCGTCCGGGATCTCGAAGGCCGGATATTTGCCCAGGGTCAATTCCGGGAGGAAGACGATGCGCGCGCCATGCTTGGCCGCGCGGGCAATGCCGTCCTCCAGTTCCCCGCGCAGTTCCCGCGGGTCTTCGCGCCAGCGGTGCTGCACCAGCGCAATGGTGATCTCGCCGCGCGACTTGGCTTCGGCACGCGCTGGGGAAACGGGTGGCTCAAGGGCCAGGATCTCTTGCATTGGGCTCCCCTTCGGATATTAAACGAATGGTATTCGTTTACAGATTAGGTCCAGCGACGGCCTCGGCGCAAGAGATTTAACGAATGATTTTCGTTTATTTGTGTAAGCTCTACCCAGAACCTTCAACAACGGGAGAATTCATGGCCAGGCCTTCCAAGCCGAAGCTCAGCACCACCGCGATCGCCGATGCCGCACTCAAGCTCGTTGACGCCCATGGCGAGTTCACGCTTCCGCAATTGGCCAAGGCCCTGTCGGTCTCCGCTTCGTCCCTGTACAACCACGTGTCCGGCAAGGATGAGATCATCGAGCTGATGAGAGGCCGGGCCATGTCGGCGATCAGCCTGCCAGATAACGCTTCCAGCGACTGGCAGGATATCGTACGGCAAATTGCCACGTCCTACTGGGAGTCGTATTCAAGGCACCCACGGCTGATCCCGCTGCTCACCAGCCACACAGTCCGCGACAGCACCACGCTGCGCGTCTACGATGCACTGGCCGAGGCCTTCGCTATGGCCGGGTTCGAACCGAAGCGGCGGCTGCAGGCCATCACGATCGTCGACTCCTTTGTGCTCGGGTCCGCCTTGGACGCTGCGGCACCTGAGAATGTATGGGAAATCGACGGAGAGTCGACACGCGCTTTCAGCGAGTCACTGGCCACTGCCCTGGGCGACGAGGACTGGGCGTCAAATACCTTTGCGGTGGGCCTTGATCTGATCATCAATGGTCTATATTCGCTGCCAGACTAGTGCGGTTGGCAGGTTAAACGCTTGTTGCTGCCCAGAAGTCCAGCGCTGCCATGAATTTGAGTAAAGCTCACCGGGGCTGAACTCCATGATCCGTAATTCGCCCTGATCGCCACCGTGAATTTTCTGTCGAAGCCTACGAGCAAATCCAGCAGGGCACCCAGTAGACCCTGGCTCGAAGACAGGGATGTCGTGTAGCTTCGCGTGTTGCCAGCAAGCGACTCTGTCTTTACCGTCGAGCTGCCATTGAGTTGTCCGGTGATGGTATAGGACGTTGGTTCTGGTCCGGAAACTGACCAATCGAATCGGATGGTTTGCTGGTCCCCGACATTGCCTGTGCATTTAGCGTTGGCTGGGGGCAGAGCCGTGAGCGCAGTAGCCGTGGCGGAAGCCGCCGCTTGGCTGGAGAAAGCTGCCTGGGTTTGTTCGATTTGAATCGGCAAAAGGCACAACGTGAGTATTGAAAACATGCCAGCCATCTGAATCAGGGTCCGTCGCCGAGATCGTTGCGACATGGATTCCCGCCCAGCTCCGGATACCCGAAATTCAGTGGCTTGATGCTCGCGACCGGCAAAAGGGCCTGGGTCCATTTCGGCCTCATTCATGCCCTGTCCTGATGAAAGTCGGCCGCTTCCACCATCCCTCTTGATGAACGCGACATAGAGCAGGTAGGCGCACAGCAGTCCGCCGAGAAAATAGGCCCATGGCTGGGACAGCCACGATACGACGTAGCCCAGGACCGGTACACTGGCCAGCAGCTTGTCGACGCTGTCCACCGCATACGGTTGCAGGTCCGCGACGGGATTGGCATCACCCTTGAGGATCAGCCCCGCGTCCGTCTTTTCGACAACCCGGTGCGTCACCCGCACTTCGTCACTGATCACCACCGAAACCACGTCGCCCACGGCGACGTCCTCTACCGCGGTCGGAACAGCCAGCCCCAGGGAACCGGTGGGGATGCCCGGTCCCATTGATCCCGAGGCGAAAACCAGGGGCTTGATCCCGAAAGCCAACGCCAGCACCGCCATGACCAGGCACAGGGTCCCGGCCGCGGCGCAGGCGTTCAGCACGAGGCGCTGGAACAGCGTCAGCGAAGATCCTGTGCGGGATCCAGTTCGATTCAACTTCATCTCATGAACCCACCGTCGAGGTGAAGTCCAGGGTGATTGCCGTCGTGGCGCCCTGCAGGGTATTGGCCGCGGTTACTGGCAGCGAGTACTGCACGCACAGGGTTTCGCTGCTGCCGGCGGCCAAGGGCCTGGCGGCCGAGGCACTGCCGAACTGGGATCCAGCGTTCTTCGACAGCAGCGTGGTTCCGCCCGAGCAAGTAACGCTGGAGCCGGTGCCGCTGACCGTGGCGCCTGTTTTTACAACGATATTGAGTGCCGCCCCCAGCGCAGCGTTGCCCGATTCGGTGATTCTTCCGCCGAAAACATAGGGCGCCGAGATGGAACCGGTGTTCTTCACTGTCACGACGGATGCCGATGTCGAGCCCGGAAACAGGTTATTGCCGCTGATGGGCATCTGGTAGCTGGCCGAGGTTGCGCTGGTCGCAGTAGCTCCAACTCCCAGGGCAACGGTGGCCGTGCTGACGTTCGAGGTAGCTGTCGCTTGTCCGGTCCATGAGGCCAGCGTCGAGACGGTGCCGAATCCTACGAGGATGCCCAAGGACAGAATTGCCTTGATGCGCATTGAACGGTCGCTCATTCTTCCACTCCGTCCGTTTCAAGTTCCTTTTGTTTCCTGCGTTGCGCAGCAAGCAACGATAATCCCCCGATACCCGCGATGCCTGCCGCCGCAAGCAGCGCCGCACCGCGGAACCCGGTATCTCCGAGCCCATCATGCCGCTCGGGAGGATCCGATTGGGGCAGCTCTTCCCTCGGCGCATCGCTGTCGGGCGAATCCCCTTCGTCAGGCGGCCGCGAAGAATCCGGAGCTTGCCCAACTCCGCCTGCTAATTCGACGGCGTCGATGCGCACCTGCAACGAAGGCACCTGCTGGTCCTCCGACTCATTTTTCGCCGACCAGGGCAGTCCGACCCTCAGTCCGAATTCCGCGGCTTTGTCAGGTTCCAACCGGACTACCGAGGCTCCGGCTGTTTCGAAATAGATCCGGGTTGACGCAGCGGGCTCGATCGTCCGGATGCGGACTTCGATATCCGACTCCCGGTCATTGCGAATCCACAAGGATCCTGTGGATTCAACGCCAGGCGCCAAGACCGGACCTCCTCCAAATACCTGCGGTGGGGCATCGGAATAGACCCGGCCGTCCAAGCTGTAGCTTAGGCCCTGGTCAGTTTCCGCGGCTGATGCGGGCAGTGCCAGGCCGAGTGCCGCGCAGGGAATCACGGCCGTCATGGCCGCGCTGGCTGCAAGAAAACGGAGCTTCATCGCTGCCCTTTCCCCTGCCGTTCACGCCATGCCCCGCCGAACATCACCAGCGAATACACGATCAATCCGCTCGCTGCGATCCAGGTCAGCCACGTTCTCTGCTGGAGTGACAGAGCGCTGTTCACGTATCCCAGGAGCGGGACGGAATACCAGAGCTTGCCCCGGATCTGTTCGGGTTGCACCGGCTCGTCATCGGTATTGTTTGCATCCCCGCGGAAAATGAATTGTTCTTCCCCGCCCAGGCTCGCGCCGATAGCGGAAACACGGTGCGTAACGACTTCAGGCTCACCTGATTCCAGCTGGTAGGTGGCAACCTCGCCAATGCGAAGGTGCTCCGGGTCAATCGGCTTCACCACCACCAAAGTACCGGGCGGCAAATGCGGCCGCATGGATCCGGTGAGCACGGTATACGCCGTCGCCCCGCCCAATTTCGGAACCACGATCATGACGGCAATCAGGGCAAGGACGATGAACAGCACGAGCCAGGAAAGCACCTGACCGCACCACCACCGGATCCCTGTGCGTTCCTGCTGTTCCCTGCGCCGGACGCGATTCCCAATTGTCATCGTTGCTGCCCCGCGAACCCCAGCTTGAGCGCTACTTTCCCGCCGGAAGCCGTTTGAGGTGCCCCGGAGGGAACCGAAACACGAATGCACAAGGCCTCATTCGCCATCGCCGGCGCTGCGCGCAGCACCCTGGCAGCTGCGAAGGAGGCGGTGGATCCCAGCGGCCCGGCATACAGCCGTTCCCCGGCCAACGGCTGGTCGGCTTCGCAGGCCTCTTGGTCCATGCCGGAATAGATGCTCAGTTGCAAAACGCTGGACAGGGCACGATCAGCGGCAGTCGGTGAAGCGGTCGCATTGACCGCCCCATCCAGCTGATAGGTCAAGTCCACAGTGCCAGCATTGCTGATCACCAGTGGTGCTTGCGTAAACGCCCCGGGGATCAGCTCACTGCCGGACAGCTTCGCGAACTGGTGCTCGGTTTCGCCACCGGCCAGCAATGCCAGCGAACCGGTTTTCAAGGCTGGCGGATCCACCGTGCTTTCGGCGCGCCAAGTTGCGGCCGTGCCTTGCGCGCTGATACCCAGCAGCAAGAGCACAACCGCGACTATGGCGAACTTCAAGGGTTTGGGCATGCACCAGCCAATCCACGTTCCATGACTAAGCGCGGACTTGGTCCAAGGTCAGCGTCAGCGCTTCAAGATCCAGCGGCTGGTCGTAGGTCGACGGCGGGGTGTCCCCTACCGCTCCTTCGGCAAAGGTGACGGTGATCAGGAATGGAACTGAATAGGTGCCCGGATCGGCAAAGCTCAGTGTGCCGTCAGCTTCCTCCGTAATCCCCGGCGCCGATGCGTCGACCTGCAGAGCGACGGTCACGTATCCTTCCAACGCTCCCAGCGCCGTAGCCGCCTGGTCGACGCTCAGCGATCCAGCAATGTTCTTGCCTTCGGCATCGATGGTGGCGGTCTGGCTGAACGCAACAACGTCCCCGGGAACGAGCTGCTGGGTTGCCGGGTCGAACGGCTCGGGCGCTTCCGGATTGCTGATGTCCTGCCAGCTGCCCTCCCCGTTGGTCGTCAAGTTCAGGTGGCCGGTTTCCACGGTGCCCGCGTCAATAGTCTGCTGCGCCTGCCAGCGCGCGATCGTTCCAGCGCCGCCGAGCAACAGCGCTCCGGCTGCAACAGCAGCAATGGTTGCCTTGGTTACTTTCTTCATGAATTACGCATCCTCAAAGTTTCAGGTGCCCCCAGTGACACACACTTTAAGTAAAGCTTGTTTAGTAGGTTTTACAACCCCCGGACGTCACATGTCGCTGCCGCCGGCCTGCACCGCTAAAGGAAACAAGACAACCGCCGTGAAAACGTATTCTCATGCCATCGAAAATTCTTGCTAACCAGCAGCTGACCAGTTCCTTTGCGCGAGGATTTCAACTCTCGAAACGATCCGGCACCGAATGGCGAAAGATGGACGGCAAAGGCCATCCACCTGTCCATAAAAGTTTAGCTAGTTAGCGAATCAATCCGCCTTTTGGATAATGCGTGAAACGCCCGGGATCAGCTTTTCCGATCTGGCGCCGACGCAAACAGATTCAGGCCCATGGCACGCGAAAGCTGCCCGATGGCCAGCTGCGCGCGCACCGAGTTCCCGGCCATATCCAAGGGCGGCGAGAACGCGCCAATGGCACCCTTGCCCGGAGCTACCGCGACTATACCGCCAGAAACCCCGGACTTCGCCGGGATCCCGATCTCGAACAGCCACTCGCCAGAACGCTCGTACAAGCCGTTGGAGGCCACGGTCGCCAGGGTATCGCGGCAAACGTCTGCATCGACGACGCGCTTTCCGGTCACTGGGTTCACTCCGCCATCGGCCAGCGTCGCGCCCATGACGGCAAGATCATGCGCGCTGATATTCAGCGAGCACTGCTTGGTGTACACATCAACGGCATCCGCAGGTTCGTTCTCCAGCCGCCCGTAGCTCTTGAGCAAATGACCCAGGGCCTTGTTGCGCTCGTTGGCCAGCGATTCGGAGTGGTAGACCTCGTCATCCAGGCTCAGCGCCCGGCCAGCAAAGGCGGAGAGCCCTTCCCGGACGTTCTCCCACTTCTTGGCAGCGGTCTTGCCGGGCATCATTGCTGTCGTGGCGATGGCGCCGGCATTGACCATGGGGTTCATCGGCAAGCCGTTGTTCAATTCCACGGCCATCACAGAGTTGAAGGACATGCCCGTATTGTTCACGCCGATGCGTTCGCGAACGACCTCGCGCCCGTGCTCCTGCACCACTAGCGCGTAGACGAACATCTTGGAGATCGACTGGATCGAGAACAGGTGATCGCAATCGCCAACCATGTGGACAGAGCCGCCGACGTGGGACATGGCGATGCCAAAGAGATTGGGGTCCGCTTGGCCCAGGATCGGAATGTAGTGGGCAAGGAGCCCGTCGTCTGCATCCGCGTATCGCTCATGGGCTTCCTTGAGCAGGGAATCGATGCGATCATGTTCCAGCTCACCGGTAGAAACTTGCTGAACGACGTCGTCGAAATCGGTGGGAATAGTTTCGTTATTCCCTTCCGAAGGATAGGTCATCTTCACCTGCCTTTTAGTCCTGGGTCCGTTGATTCATGCTGCTTGATTTGACCTTATCAACAGCATTGCCGCTTAGCACCTTGGATACAGCCATCAACAGGCAGGAAGCATTGGGCCAGTTCTCCCGGCACCCGCCCCAATCACGCGTCCACTTGGTATTCAATGCATGAATCGATGTGTTTTCCCCTACATTGTGGAGCACCTTACAGCGCAATGCACCCGATCTGACTTAGCATTTTGTGTATGGCTAAGGGTATTACTTTTCATACGCGCAAGTGGGTTCGCCCAGAAGACTTGAACGCAAACGGCACGCTGTTCGGCGGCAGCCTGCTGCGCTGGATCGACGAAGAAGCTGCGATCTACTCGATCATCCAGCTGGGCAACAAGCACGTTGTCACCAAGTTCATGTCCGAGATCAACTTCATCGCCTCCGCAAAGGAAGGCGACCTGATCGAGATGGGCCTGACGGCTATCGACTTCGGCCGGACTTCGGTCACCCTGCGCGCAGAGGTACGCAACATCTTCACCCAGGAATCGATCCTGACCATCGAGAAGATCGTCTTCGTGAACATCGGCGAAGACGGCAAGCCGGCACCGCACGGCTACGACCACATCACCTACACCCGCGATCGCATCCCGCTGGAAATCACCAAGGCACTGATCTAGTCCCCGTTTGAATGCCCGAAGCCCTCAAGAATTCATGGGTTTGGTTCAAGGCCCCGCACGGCCGCGCTTAACTGCGTGCCCTAGCGGGGCCTTGTTTCATTTCAAGGTTAATCCCGCATAGCTCTTGCGCTCGGTTCATGCGTCCAGCAAAGTTGTTTTTGCACTGAGGAATTCCCCCGACGCAGAAGCGAGAAACCCATGGGCCAGATGATTTTCGTCAACCTACCGACCGCCGATCTAGCCAGAGCCGACAAGTTCTACGAGGCCATGGGCTTCACCAAGAACACGACGTTCTCCGATGAAAATGCCACCTCATGGATCATCGCCGAGAATATTCTCGTGATGGTGCTGCGCCAGGAGTTCTTCGCAAGCTTCCTGGTCAACGGCGATAAGCCGGCGCTCGGAAGCGGCCTGCGCGAAACCCTCAATGCCCTGTCGGCAGAAACCCGCGAATGCGTCGACGACTTCGTCGCACGGGCCGAGGCCGGTGGCGGCAGCATCTACCGCCCGGCAGATGAGCCATTCCCGGGCATGTACCAGGCAGCCGTCCAGGACCCGGATGGCCACGTCTGGGAAATCGCGTGGATGAGTCCAGAAGCAATGGAAAACCCAGGCAGCTAGGCAGCTAGGCTGCTAGCCGACCTCGGAATTCCGCAGGTGCCGCAGCTCTTCTGCTTTGCGGCGCTTGCGGAACTGCTTCTTCATCCCCTTGGCCGGATGCATCGGCTCCGGCCAGCGGGGACGCAACTGGTCCCCCAGGGTAATGCCGCGCATGCGCCGCCCGAACATCGGCAGCACCCACTGCCTCAACCATTCCACGTCGCGCTGCGTGGCCTGCCAGAATCCGACCCGGTCCGCGGCGCCAAAAGGATCGAAAACCAGCTGGTGCGGATACCCGAGGATCTCCAGGATCCTGATGGCCATGTAGCGATGGCCGGCACGATTCATGTGCAGCTTGTCGATATCCCACATGCGCTTATCCCGGTAGGCCTCCCAATTCCAGTAGTCAACGAGCACTACTGAGTCCGGATAGCGTTCAGCGAGCCGGCGCACGTGGTCATTGAAGCGCCAGTTGCGCCGCTTGAACGGGGCGAGCACCGGGTGCACGGGGATATCGAACCCGGTGAACAGCAGGACCTTGGCACCCGTGGATGCCAGGGCTTCGACGGCTTGCGAGTATCGGGCAAGGAATTCCTTCATGTCCTTGCGGAATTCCAGGATGTCGTTGCCGCCGGCATAAAAGGTGATCACCTCCGGCCTGAGTTCCAGGGCTACGGGGATCTGCTCGTCGATAATCGACTGGAGCCGTCGACTGCGTATACCCAGGTTCACGTACTGCCACTCGGGATCCGCTTTGGATAACTGCTTGGCCACGCGATCGGCCCATCCGCGTACACCGTTGGGCAGCCTGGGTTCCCAGTCCCCCACACCTTCGGTAAAGGAATCCCCGATCGCCATAAACAGCCGTCCCATGTTACCGACGCTAGAAGCCGAAAGTGCATGGCATGAAGCTTGCGGTTGAATTTCTGGTAAACCCTGGCGGTTCAGAAAACCATGCGCATGATCAGCCGGGGCATCCTGCTGGCCTGGGCGTCGCTGACCCCGACGACCTCGAACCCGGCCTGCTCGAACATCTTCCTGGTTCCGACGAAGGCCATGGTCAGGTCCATCCGCCCTGCCGGATCCACGGGGTAGGCTTCGACCGCTGGCGCCCCGAGGTCTCGCGCATACTGCACTGCGCCTTGGACCATTTCCCGATTCACGCCCCGGCGGCGGTAGCCGCTGCGCACCACCATGCAGGTGATGCTCCAAGCCTCCAGATCATCCACGGACCTGATGAGCTTGGACTTTTCCAGCAGTGGGATCCTCGATCGCGGAGCGATGCTGCACCAGCCCACCGGTTCCCCTGCGCGATAAGCGATCACTCCCGGGGCAATCGGCTCGGTGCTCAGTGAGCGCATGGCGGCGAACCGGTCCCCTGCGCCTCGTTCCCTGATCTCGGCGGCACCGATCCGGTGCGACAAGCACCAGCAATGCTTCTGCCTCCGGCTCGGATTCACTACCGTCGCGAAGTCGTCCATGCGTTCTTCGGCCAGCGGCCTGATCTCGATGGGCGCTGTTCCTGCCGCCTGCGGATCCTGGTTCGTGTCCATCTGTCCATCCTGCGCTCCGAAAAGCCAAAAGGGCACCCTGGGAGGCAAATTCTTCGGGTTTTCCATAATGAAGAACTCCGGCTCCCTCGGTGTTGGCGCTGACCTGCGCGCTCTAGTGTTGAGGTATGACTTCGACACCTAAGGTTCTACCGGGCACCGCACCTGCCCGTCCCCCACTGAGATTGGGCATGACGCTGCTGCATATGGCATTGTTCGGGTCTGCCGGCCTGATCCTGCTTTCGCTGCTGCTGGCCTGGCTCTCGCTAGGCGTCGCGCTGACCCCGATCCTCGGTTTGGGCCTGGTCGTCTTGGCCGGATTGGTCTATGCGCTCTTCGGCCTGGCCCGCTTCGAGCTGACTCGAATCAGCAACCTCTACGACACGGACGTCGCTCCGCTGACCTGGCGGCCACGCCGCCGTGAAGGCTTTGGCGAATACGTCCGTTCGCTCGGACGCAATGTGTCCAACGGACGCATGTGGGCGCTGCTGGGAAGCTTGCTCTTCTCCTGCCTGGCCGGCTCGCTGATGCTCACTGCCCTGCAAATGGCTGTGCGTTCGTCCATCGTTGCCTTCGCCCCGGTCTTGCAGGCAGATAGTGCCGACCCGCTGGGAACCGTTCCCGGGCTGTGGGGCTTCCAGACTCCAGTAAGCCAGGCACCTTGGCTGGTGCTGGCGGCGCTGCTGGGAATAGCAGTGGTTATCGGCTTGGTTTTCTTGCACCGGATGGTCACCGTGGGAATCGTCGGTTCTATTGCCCGCGAGAGTGCACTGGTCGAACGCGTGCGCACCACCGCGGTGCAGCGTGAAGGAGCGGTGCGCGCCGCAGAGGTGGAGCGCACCCGCATCGAACGCGACCTGCACGATGGGGTCCAGCCCCGGCTGGTCTCCGTGGCCATGACCTTGGGGCTTGCGCACCAGCAGATCGACAGCGATCCGCGCCAGGCCAAGGAACTGGTGGCCGAGGCCCATGCTTCAACCAAGTCCGCGATTACCGAACTGCGCCAGCTCACCCGCGGAATCTACGCGTCGGTACTCGATGACCGCGGACTGGATGCGGCGCTCTCGGCTATCGCAGGCCGCTCGCATATCCCGGTGGGCCTGGATATCCAGCTCAATGGGCGCTATCCGCGCGTGGCCGAAGCGGCGGTGTACTTCGCCATTGCCGAGGCGCTGACCAATGCTGCCAAGCATTCGCGGGCCCAGCGCTGCCAGATCACCGTGAGGGTCCGGGAGCATGAGGGCCAGCAAAGCCTGTGGGCCCGCATCGAGGACAACGGCACCGGCGGGGCGCTCATCACCCCCGGCGGCGGCCTGGATGGAATCAATAATCGGGTGCTCGCCGCCGGCGGCACCTTCAACCTGGACAGCCCCCAGGGCGGGTCAACTGCAGTGGAGGTGAACGTGCCATGCGCGTACTGATTTGCGAGGATTCGGTCCTTCTGCGTGAAGGGCTGGTCAGGTTGCTGGCCCACAGCGGCCACCATGTTGTCGCGGATTTGCCCGAAACCAGCGGGCTGATGGATTTCCTGGACAACTCGTCCGCCGATGATTTCCCGCAGGTCTGCATCCTGGATGTCCGCCTCCCGCCGACCTACACGGATGAAGGCATCCGTGCGGCGCTGGAACTGCGCAAGAAGTATCCAGACCTGCCGGTGCTGGTGCTCTCTCAGTACGTCGAGGAGCGCTACGCCTCGGAACTGATTTCCACCCAGTCCGGAGCGATCGGCTACCTGCTCAAGGACCGCGTTGCGGATGTCAGCGAGTTCATTGCCTCGCTGGAGCAGATTGCAGGTGGTGGAACCGTCTTGGACCAGGAAGTGGTGGCACAGCTGTTGACTCGACGCAATCACGATGACCGCATGCAGAAGCTGACCGACCGGGAACGCACAGTCCTGGCCGCACTGGCCGAAGGAAAATCCAACCAGGCGATCGCCGCGCTGCTCTTCCTCTCGGAGGCCAGCGTAGAAAAGTACATCACTTCCATCTTCCAGAAACTCGGCTTGGAAGCCGACGGAACGGGCAACCGGCGCGTGCTGGCAGCCCTGGCTCATATTGAAACCCTGGGCACCAACCGCACAGACAGGACAGGATCATGACTACCACGCAAACCATGCCGCTACCGCCAAACCCACCGGCGCCACCCAACAACGGCAAGCCGCTGAATATCATCCTCGCGGTGCTCGGCGGGCTGGTCATTCTCACCTTGGTCATCGCCACGGCACGCAGCGCCTTTGCCTCGGTCTCCCGGGAGCATTCGGTCCACGAAACAGAGGTCTCCGGGGTGACCGCCTTGGAAGTTTCGGCGAGCTCGGGACGCTTCGATCTGCTCTTTGCGGACACCGACAAGGCAACACTTGAAGTCAAAAGCGCCAAGGCCGCGAGCTGGAAGCTGCATCGGGAGCGCAATCGGCTCATCGTCGAAGCCCCGAATGCCTGGGACAACTTCTGCTTCTTCGGCTGCGGATTCGACGACAACGAGGCAACGCTGGTGCTTCCGCAATCCATGGACAACGGAACGCTGGATGCGGACTTCGAGCTGTCCGCCGGATCCTTCAACGCAGTCGGCGCCTACAAGGACCTGGTGGTTGAAGTCGGTGCCGGGGAGCTGAACCTCACCGGCAGCGCGCACACCGCCGATATCGACTTGGGCGCAGGGGAAGCAACGGTGCGCCTGGACAATGTCCGAAGCGCCCGGTTTGATATCTCGGCCGGCGAACTCATTGGCGAACTCTCGGGCACGGCGCCCAAGAGCATCGAGGGCAGTGTCAGCGCCGGCTCGCTGGAGCTGGAACTGCCCGAGGCCACCTACGACCTGCGGCAGAATACGGCCGCCGGATCCGTCGAGAACCTGCTCGCCACCGATCCGAACTCCCCTAACAAGATCACGATCGATGTCTCCGCAGGCAGTGCCACCTTGCATCCAGCAGGCACCGCCCAGGAATCGGTTGGCCGCTAGACCCGGTTCCCACGAAAAAGGCAAAGCGTCCCTTCCCGGATCAGTAGTGATCCGGGAAGGGACGCTTTGGCGCTTGTGGCTAGGACCTAGACCCTATGAGTAAGAGGTTTTTCGCCAGGCCTCTTGCGGATCAGGGCCTCACGGTGCAGATTCGTGGATCATCCCCGAGAACGGCTCGGG
>NZ_JBJDNO010000008.1:50020-54482 GCF_044900755.1 Microbacterium sp. NPDC087868 | reverse complement strand
AAACGACTCCTCAGGTATCCAGCGACGACGCTGCAGGACAATTCGGTATTCAAGGATCAGGCGGTGCAAGAAAAATGTGGCCGCCCGTAATTTCCCAAGGCGGCCACATTACCCCGTAAAAAATGGTCCTACTTGCCAGCCATGGAACGGTCGGTGTCCTGGATCTGCTCCATCATGTCGCGCAGGGCGATGGCCATGTCATTAATGCCGTCGAAAGCCTTCTTCAAGCCATCGTTCAGGTCCTTGTAGCCTTCGCCGAACTGGCCCGAAGCGTGCTCGGTGGTGAAGTCTTCGCCCAGCAGCTTGTCCACGCCGGACTGCAGCTGCTCAAGAACGCCATCCAGGTCTTCGCGCCCGGTATCAAGCTTCGATGCCATGGCTTCCATTTCGCCATAATTGGCCTTGAAATCAGTCACAACAATGCTCCTCAACTCGTCGACTGGCCCGCTTGCCGGGCCACTCTAGTTCGTTCACAGTCTAGAATAATGTGGCAGATGGCCTCCGTTCAATGGGGAGAACTCCCCGTGGCAGGCCGGCATTGAACTGAAGTAGAAAGGTCCCATGGACGTCGTTTCAGCAGCAGCCCTCGCCAAATCCTCCACCCTCGGAATGCGGCCGGCCGAAGCACGCCTGCGCATTTGGTCCTACCTTATCGACTACGCTATTTCGCTGGCTGCATTGCTGCCCGCCGGCATCGGCTACGTGATTTTCCGGGTGACTGGACAGTACTCCACCGTTCCGCTGGTCCTGTCCGCGGTCAGTGCCCTGCTATTGCTGGTCTACCTGATTGTCTTGCTCACGATGAACAGCCGCAAGGGCTCTTCGCCCGGCAAGTCCGCGATGCGACTGCGCGCCACCGGACTGGGCCGCTTCGCCGCACCGGGTTTCCCCCGCGTTATGGTCGCGTCTTTCGCCTTCCTGCTCAGCCATCTCATCCCGCTCATCGGCCCCGTCCTGCTACTGGTCTCCTGCCTGTTCGACAAGGAGCACGGCCGCGGCTGGCTGGACAAGATTGCCCAGACCTATGTGGTCGATATCCGCAATGGACTGGACCCCACCAACCCGCGGGCGCTGGCCCGTGCCGAATACCTGCTCTCGCGCCCGGACCGGGACATTTCCGAGCATCTGCCGCCGCTGGGCACGATCGAAGATGACGCCGAGCGCGAAGAGGCCGCCGTGCCTTCGCGTGCCCGGTCCACCGCGGGCATTGTCGGGGCGCAAAACAGCGACTGGCATTCGCCTTCGGAGCAAGGTCTGGGAATCGTCCGCCGCGCGGCCTTCGCCTTCGACGACGGGTCCTACATCCCGGTTCCCGAATCCGGGCTGATCGGGCGTGCGCCCCAGGCCACCGCGGGCACCGGCAATGAACTGCTGGTCGCGCTGAAGGACCCGGAACGTCTGATGTCCAAAACGCACCTGGCCTTCGGCTGCGACGGGGCGAATGCCTGGATCATGGACCTGGGATCCAGCAATGGCACCCAGGTCATCGTCGCCTCCCGCGCCCCGCACAATGCACCGCCCCATGTCCGCCTGCATCTGAATGACGGTGACGTCGTCCAAGTCGGCAGCCGCACCTTCCGCATTACCTTCCAGGAGACCGCCAAGTGAAAATCAAGGCCACGCTCAGGCGACCGGACACCAGCACCGTGGACGTCATCCTGACCTGCGATGCGACCGCCACCGTGGGAGATGCCGCCCGCGCCCTGGCCGGGGAGCAGGTTCCCGAGCACCCCACGCTGCTGGCCACGGCCACCGGCACCGCCCCGGTGCAGCTCGATCCGCACACCCCGCTGGCCGAAGCGGAACTGGGTTCGGGCTTCACCATCGAAGTCGTGCCGACTACCGACGCCTTCGTCTCAGGCGGCTCGGCGGCCGCGGTGCTGCGCGTGGCCAACGGCCCGGATGCCGGCATGGCCTTCGCGCTGCCCGCCGGCACCTCCTATGTGGGGCGCTCGGAGAAGGCCACCGTGGTGCTCAACGACCGCATGGTCTCCACCCGGCATGCGCGCATCGAGGTGGGCAGCAAGATCGAGCTGGTGGACCTGAACTCCGCCAACGGCATCCTGGTGGATGGCGGCTTGGCCCAGCGCGTCTCGGTGATCCCCGGCCAGCTGATCACCCTGGGCGCCACGGATGTCTACTTCGAGCTGCTGCACGGGACCGCCACGGGGCAGTCCCCGGTCTACGAGATGGGCGGCTCGATCCTCTTCAACCGCTCCCCGCGGGTGGAGATCCGCTACCCCGGCGAGGAACTGCCTCGCCCGGCGATCCCGCAGGAAGCCAGCCCCAAGCTCTTCCCCTGGCCGATGATCTTCGCACCGCTGATCATGGGCTTGACCATTTTCTCGCTGACCCAGCGCGCGCTGTCGCTAATCGTGGTGCTGGTCTCGCCGCTGATGATGCTGGGCAACCTGATCGGCCAGCGCACCCAGAACAACAACAAGCTGCGCCTGGAAATCGAGACCTTCGAACGGCAATTCGAGGCATTGGAAGATGGCCTGCTGGCCGGGGAGGAAGCCGAACGCGCCCACCGGCGCAGCGAAGCCCCAGCCACCGCAACGGTCTTCGAGCAGGCCGAGTCCCTGGGCCAGCTGCTCTGGACCCGACGCCCGGAGCACTGGAACTTCCTCTCCCTGCGGCTGGGCTCGGGAACCGCCCGCAGCCGCACCACCGTGGCCCCGTTGGCGGACCGGGCAGGACTGCAGGAATACGTCGAACGGGTCGAAGAGCTCACCGAGCAATACCGGATGATCGACGATGTGCCGATCATCGAGCTGCTGCCCTCTGCCGGCGCCATCGGCATTGCCGGGCCCCGGCTGCAGTCCGCCGATGTCCTGCGCTCGCTGGCCGTGCAGCTTTTCGGCCTGCACGCCCCCAACGACCTGTGCACCGCCGCGATCATCGACCCGGCCTGGACCGGGGACCTGGAATGGTTCAAGTGGCTGCCGCACACCACCGGGCCGCGCTCCCCGCTGGCCCAGCTGGCGCTGGCCGATACGCAGACCTCGGGCACCGTGCTGCTCAACGCCCTGGAAGAGCTCATCGCCCGGCGCAACGACCCGGCTTCCTACCGGCTGGGCCCGCTGTCCACCCGCAATTCCTCCATGGAGCTGGGCAAGGAAGCCGGCGAGCAGAACACCAGCGTGCCGTTAGCCAAGGACCTCTCGCTGGTGCTGTTCGTCAGCAATGACGCCCCGGTGGACCGCGCTCGGCTCTCGCAGATCATCGAGCGGGGACCGGCCGTGGGCATCTACACGATTTTCGTGGCCCCCACCGTCCAGTCCCTGCCGGCGGCCTGCCGCACCTTCGTGGATGTCACCCGGGGCCTGGAGGATGCCCGCGTGGGCTGGGTGCGCGCCGGCGAAGAAGCCCGCAAGGTGACCGTGGAAGGGGTCTCGCGCGAGCATGCAGAGCACTTCGCCCGTCGGCTGGCTCCGATCGTTGACTCCAGCTCGCTGGTCCCGGACTCTTCGGATATCCCGGACTCGGTGTCGCTGCTGCGCATCCTGGGCAACGATCTGGCCGAAGCACCGGACGCGGTGCTCGAGCGCTGGAAGCAGAACAACTCGGTGATCGACCGCGCCGCCACCGGGCCCCGGCCGCGGCTCAAACGCGCCGGAACCCTGCGCGCCTACGTCGGCCAGAGCACCCCGGATGCGATGAGCCTGGATCTGCGCACCCAGGGCCCGCACGCCCTGGTAGGCGGCACCACCGGCTCGGGCAAGTCCGAATTCCTGCAGGCCTGGGTGCTGGCGATGGCCGCCGAGTACAGCCCCGACCGGGTCACCTTCCTCTTCGTGGACTACAAGGGCGGCTCGGCCTTCGCCGACTGCGTGGAGCTGCCGCACTGCGTCGGGCTGGTCACCGACCTCTCCCCGCACCTGGTCCGCCGCGCGCTGACCAGCCTGCGTGCCGAGCTGCACCACCGCGAGAAGCTCTTCCACCGCAAGAAGGCCAAGGACCTGCTGGAGCTGGAAAAGCGCCAGGACCCGGAGACCCCTCCGGCCCTGGTCCTGGTGGTCGACGAGTTCGCCGCCCTGGCCGGGGAGGTCCCGGAATTCGTGGACGGCGTAGTGGACATCGCCCAGCGCGGCCGTTCATTGGGAATCCACCTGATCCTGGCCACCCAGCGCCCGGCCGGGGTGATCAAGGACAACCTGCGCGCCAATACCAACCTGCGCGTGGCCCTGCGCATGGCCGACGCCGCCGACTCCAATGACGTGGTGGAGGACCCCATCGCCGCCGGCTTCGATCCGTCGCTGCCCGGCCGCGGCATCGCCAAGACCGGCCCGGGCCGGCTGGTGCCCTTCCAGTCCGGCTACGCCGGAGGCTGGACCACCGACGAGCCCGAAACGGCCGAAGTGCGGGTGGAGGACCTGCGCTTCGGCGGCGCGCGCGTCTGGGAGCAGCCCGAATCGGGGACACCGGACATCGAGGAGAACAGCGGCCCGAACGACCAGAA
>NZ_JBJDNO010000008.1:0-49922 GCF_044900755.1 Microbacterium sp. NPDC087868 | reverse complement strand
ACGGGGCCGGGATCCCGGCACCGCGCCGGCCCTGGCTCGATGATCTCTCGGCCACTGTGGACTTGCGCGAGCTCGCCCCGGATTCGGACAGCCGGATCCCGCTGGCCCTGGCCGACATCCCCGAGCACCAGGCCCAGGAAACCGCCTGGTTCGAACCCGATACCGACGGCCACCTGCTGGTCTACGGCACCTCCGGCGCGGGCAAGTCGGCGGCCCTGCGCAGCATCGCGATCGCCGCGGGAGCCAACCCGGCGGCCGGCACCGCGGCGGTATACGCGCTGGAATTCGGCACCAGCTCGCTGCGGTCGCTCGATCCGCTGCCGCATGTCGGCGCGGTGATCGGCGGCGATGACGTGGAGCGCATCCAGCGCGTCTTCCGCATCCTGGCCGAGCACCTCGATGAGCGCTCGGCCCGGTACGCGGCCGCGAACGCCGCCTCCTTGAGCGAATACCGCCAGGTCACCGGCGACTTGTCCGAACCGCGCATCTTCTTGCTGATCGACGGCTTCGGCCAGTTCCGCAGCGACTGGGAGCTGGGCCACGGCCGCGGCGAGTACTACCAGGTGTTCATGCGCATCGTGGGCGAAGGCCGCCCGCTGGGCGTGCACGTGGTCACCACCGCCGACCGCTTCGGCGCGGTGCCCACCGCGATCAGCGCGAACATCACCCAGCGCGTGGTGCTGCGCATGGCCGACGAGCAGGCCTACAACGTGCTGGGCGTGGCCAAGGATGTGCTGGGCGAACGCAGTGCCCCGGGTCGCGCCATCATCAAGGGCCACGAGGCGCAGATCGCCGTGCTGGGCGGCACCGCGAACGTGGCCGAGCAGACCGCGCTGGCCACCAGCTGGGCCCAAGAGCTGGCAGCTTCCGGTGCCCCGCAGGCGGCCGGAGTCGAGTCGCTGCCGCAGGAATTCTCCGCGGCGGCGCTGCCCGACACGGTCAACGGGCAGCCGGCCATCGGCCTGTCGGATGCCACCCTCGCACCCTGCGGCTTCGAGCCCATCGGCACCTTCGTCATCGCCGGGCCGCCGCAAAGCGGGAAGACCAACACCATGCGCGCCATGGTCACCGCGCTGGAACGCGCCAACCCGGCCACCCAGTTCTTCCACATTGGCGGCCGGCGCGCCGAGCTGCGCGGCTGGCGGACTTGGAACGGCGCGGCCTCGGGCCCGGCTCAGACCCGGCAGTTCGCCAAGGACATGCTGGATCTGGTCGCCGACGATTCCATGCCGGGCAAGATCGTGTTCGTTGTGGAGAACTTCACCGAGTTCGCCGATTCGGATGCCGAGCGCCCGCTCAAGGAACTGCTCAAGGCCATCAACCGCTCCGACCACTTCCTGATCGCCGACGGAGACATCAACGCGTTCTCCTCCAGCTTCGGACTGCTCGGCGAACTGAAGTCCAACCGCCACGGCATCGCGCTCAAGCCCGACGCCTACGACGGGGACTCGCTGTTCAAGGTGCCCTTCCCGCGCGTCAAGCGCCACGAATTCCCGCCGGGCCGCGGATTCATGGTGCAAAACGGGCAACGCACCCTGGTCCACCTTCCACTCGTGGAACAGTAGGGCCGCAGGACTCTGCGCCGGTTCAGTTTCCCGCGAACGATCCCGCACTTTCGGCTTCACGCTGCGGGCTGAACACCCCAGCGCCATGGCGCCAGCGGTAATAGGCCAAGCAGGCAAGGGTGAACGGGACACCGAAGTACAGTGCTGGACGCTGCACTGGATCAAAAGCCACGCCCACCAGCGAAGCGCCAAGCAGCACCAAGGCGATGATCGGCAGAATCGGGAACAACGGTGCCCGATAGGGCAGGGAATCGGTGGATCCATGCAGGGCAACGTAGTGCCGGCGGAACGACAGGTGCGATGCGCAGATCACGATCCACACCGCTACTACCGCAAACCCGGCAATGGATACCAAAGCCATGAAGAGCGACTGCGCCGCGATAAAGCTGGAGAACAGCGATACCAGTCCGCCGAGGATCGACAGGCTCAGGGCCAGCATCGGAATGCCCCTGCTGTTGGTCTTGGACAGGGCCTTGGGCGCCTGGCCTGCGGCTCCCATGGAATGCAGCATGCGAGCGCATGAGTACAGTCCGGAGTTGCCTGCCGAGAGCAGGGCGGTGATGATCACGAAGTTCATGATGTCCGCACCGGCTGGCAGGCCGGCGACATCCAGGACCGTGACGAAGGGACTTTCATTCGCGCCAGCCTCGGCAAACGGGATAATTGCGGCTACGACCACGATGGCACCGATGAAGAACACCGCCAAGCGAACCACGGCGGTGCGGATGGCCCGCGGAATGCTCAGCTGCGGGTTCTTCGCCTCGCCGGCCGCTACGCCGATCAGCTCGGTGCCGCTGAATGCGTAGAACACCGAGAGGACGGTGACCAGTACTCCGGTAATCCCCGCAGGGAACAGTCCCCCTTCGGTGCTGAAGTTGGACAGGCCAATCACGCCGGCGTCACTGGCCGGGTTGATGCCGATGATCGTGGCGGCGCCAACGACAATCACCAGCAGCACCGCCGCCACCTTGATCAGCGCAAACCAGAATTCGGTTTCGCCGAAGACCCGCGATGAAGTCGCATTCAGCGCAAACAGCAAAGCAGCGAAAACCAGTGAGAAGACCCAGACGGAAATCGAGGGGAACCAACGTTGCATCAGCAGCCCGGCTGCGGTGAATTCGCTGGCCAGGGCTACCGCCCAGCACAGCCAGTAGAGCCACGCCGTAGCAAAACCCCACGCTGGTCCAAGATCACGGGTGGCGTGTGCATGGAATCCTCCTGCCACCGGATGCCGCGCCGACAGCTCTCCCAGCCCGCTCATCACCATGTAGGCCACCAAGGCTCCGACTGCATAGGCCAGCACCGCGCCCAGCGGCCCGGCTTGGGCAATGGTGTATCCGGAGGAAACGAACAGGCCCGAGCCGATCACCCCGCCCAAAGCGATCATCACCAGATGACGCGAGGTCATGGTTCTTAGCAGTCCGGAATCGGCTGGTGCAGTCTCGTTGGTGCTGACGATGCTCTCGGTCATGGGGCTCCTTGTGGAATGAATGCGCTTGCAGGATATCGAGCTTGGACGGCAGTCCCGGACGGGCATGTCATCTGTGGTCACACGGCGTCAAGGTCGGTCATCCAAGCACTCGCCGTGTACCCTCGATGACGTGCATATCCCAAACCACCCCAGCAATTTCCGTGACGCATTGCGCGCCGAAGGCAGCCCGCCAATCATCCTCGACGGCGGTCTCGGCACCCATCTGGCCGATCGCGGCAATGACGTGACCGGGCACCTGTGGTCAGCGCAGATCCTCATGGACCGCCCCGAAGAGGTCCGCGCGGCACACCAGGACTTTTTCGCTGCCGGCGCCCAAGTTGCCACGACCTGCTCCTACCAGGTCAGCTATGACGGCCTGGCTCAGGTGGGCTCCGAGCAGAAGATGGAACAAATGCTGCGCACCAGCGTGCGCCTGGCGCGAGAAGCCTCCAGCGCTGGGCGCACGGACACAGCACGCTGGGTGGCCGCCTCGGTGGGGCCCTACGGTGCCGGGCCGGGCGCCGGGACCGAATACGACGGCGCCTATCGCAAGACGGCCTCCGAGCTGGCTAACTGGCACCGCAAGCGCTTGGAAATCCTGGCTGACGCCGGTGCCGATCTGGTCATCTTTGAAACCGTGCCCAGCCTGGCAGAAGCAGAAGCATTGACCGTATTGGCTCGGGAGCTGCAACTGCCGGCGTTGCTCAGCCTTGCGGTGCGCGCCGATGACCAAGGCCGAGTGGTTCTGGGTGATGGCACCGATCTGCGAGTCGTAGCCGGAATCGTTCAGGAATCCGGCGTGTGGGACGCAGTCGGCGTGAACTGCTGCCCGGTACCCCAAGCGGTGGCCGCGTTGCAGATCCTGGGAGAAGAAACCGGCTTGCCGCTGTCGGCCTACCCGAATAGCGGTGAAATTTGGGACCACGAAGCTCGTGTGTGGGTCCCAGGAACTGAAGGCAGTGATTTGCCCGGAGCGGTTCCCGAACTCGTGGCCGCAGGCGCTCGCCTGATCGGCGGTTGCTGCCAGGTCACCCCGGGACAGATCACCCGGGTCCGCGAAGCCATCCAGCTCGGCTGAGGCCCGTCCCGGCACTTCGGCTTCCGCTGAGCCAGCGGCTTGTCCGTAGCCCTGGACAGTGCGCGAAAAAGCCGGCAGCAACACGCAGTTGCTGCCGGCTTGAGACCAGTTACTAGAACTCGAAGTCGCCGAAGTCCCCACCGGCACCGCCGAGGAAGTCCCCGAACATGCCTTCGGCCTGGCCGCCCAGGCCTTCACCGGCCGCGGAGAGCTGTTCCCCGGCACCGGATACGGTATCGCCCAGGCCCTCGGCCATGGAACCGAACTCTTCGCCGATGCCGGCGAAACCATCAAGCAGCGGTCCAGCAATGGCCGTGCCGATGAACGCACCTGCCACGCCGCCGAGCAGGCCAACACCCAAGCCGCCGGCCGCGCCGGCAGCCATGCCCATGCCCCGTCCCTTGCCGCCGGAACCCAAGATCTTGTCCATGAACCCGGGACGCGACATCTCCGCGCGGGTTGCCGAACGGGCCAGGTCCCTTGGGTCCTGGCTCATCGGGCGTTCTGCCGGCGGCAACTGCTCGGAGAGTTCATGATGCAGCAGTTCGCGTTGCTGCGGGGTCAGCCGGGCGAAAGCCTCGGCGTGGGCGCGTTCCATATCCTGCGGCGGAGCGGTACGGAGCATGTAGCGGTACTTCTCGATCGCGGCCTGATCCTCGCGCGACGGTGCCGAGGCCGGCTGGTTGCCGTAGCCGCGCTCGCCGTAGTTCTGGTGCTGCGGCTGCTGCTGGTAGCCGCCGGGATTCTGCTGGTAGCCGCGTTGCTGGTTATTGGAGCCGCGCTGATTGCTATTGGAGCCGCGCTGGTTGAGCTGTTCCCGGACGTACTCGCCGGCCATTTGCTTGCCCTTGCGCAGCAGCTTGTCGAACATGGACATGGAATTGGCCTCCTAGACGTTGCGGGCGCGGTGCACGAAGCACCGCTCTCCCCTGTTTAAACTCCCCGGCATTGCTCCTTGTTCCCCACGTTAGACAATTCTCATAATCGCCCGTCGGCCCCGCATCTAGGCGCTGCGCACCGGCTGCTTTGCCCCGGACGTGATCCTCGCCAGCAAGTCGGCAGCCACGGACACCGCAATCACCGCCGGCTGCTTGCCCCGCACCTGCTCGATCCCAATGGGGCACTGGATCGCCGCGATCTGTTCGTCGCTGAAGCCGCTGGCACGCAGATTCTTCTGGAAGCGGGCCCACTTGGCACTCGACCCGATCAATCCAATCGATCCCAAGCCCGGGTGGCGCAACGCGGCATCGCACAGGTGGAAATCCTCGGCATGATCGTGCGTCATGATCAGCACGTGCGTTCCCCCAGGCAGGCAGCTGAGCACCTGCTCCCCGAGCACCGCCACCGCCGAATGGATCCGCGCCACGCTGGGTTCAAGGGCCGGCAGGTCCTCCAGGAATTCCGGGCGCGAATCAACCAGATGCAGCTCCAGGTCATGGCGGGCGAGAATGCGGGCCAATTCCATTCCCACATTTCCCACCCCGAAGATCGCCACCGTGGCAGGAACCGGCAAGGGCTCTAGCAGCACCGTGATCTCGCCGCCGCAGCATTGCCTGCCGTACTTGGCCGGGGCCTTGTCGCTGAGCTTCATGGTGATGCTCTGCGGCTGGTTCCCGCCCGCGCTGATCATCTGCCGGGCCCGTTCCATGGCCGCCATTTCCAGGTTGCCCCCGCCGATGGTCCCGAAGATCTCCTGGCTGGCAATCACCATTTTCGCGCCGGCCTCGCGCGGGGCATGCCCGCGCACCGCGGTGATGGTGGCCAGCACCGCGGGACGCCGTTCATTGCGCAGCGCGGTGACAGCTTCAATCCACGACAGCATGGCTACCGCTCCTCCCGCGCCGCTTCGATCGCCCAGAACACCGCTTCCGGAGTCGCCGGGGACGCCAGCGGCACCGAACGCCCGGAGCGGCCGAAGGAGGCAATGGCCTGACGCAGTGCCTCGCGCACCGAGAAGGCGAGCATCAGCGGCGGTTCTCCCACGGCCTTGGATCCGTAGACCGCGCCTTCCTCATGCGCCTTGTCCAGCAAGCTGACGTTGAAGACGTCGGGCATCTCGGAGAAGCTCGGGATCTTGTAGGTGCTCGCGGCTTGGGTGGACACCCGTCCTCGGCCCGGGCCATCGGAGGTGTCCCAGCGCAAATCCTCCAGGGTCAGCCAGCCAGCCCCCTGCACGAACCCTCCCTCGATCTGCCCCAGATCCACCAGCGGCGAGAGGGAATCGCCCACGTCATGGACGACATCCACGCGGCGCAGCACATAGGAGCCGTCAAAGCCGCTGACTTCCACCTCGCTGGCCGCCACCCCGTAGGAGAAGTACTTGAACGGGCTGCCCGTCATCTGCGACAGGTCCCAATGCAGCCCTTCGGTCCGGTAGAAGCCGGCGGCCGAAAGCTGGACCCGCTGGAAGTACGCGGCGTTGACCACTTCTTCCCACCCCAGCGATTCGCTCTTGCCCAGCGCGGTGACCCTGCCGCCGCTGAAGCGCAGGTCTTGCGCCGGAACCCCCAATTTTCCGGCGGCCACCTGCGCGAGCCGGCCGCGGATCTGCTCGCACGCATCCTTGACCGCGCCGCCATTCAGGTCGCTGCCCGAACTGGCTGCGGTGGCCGAGGTATTGGGCACTTTGTCGGTGCGCGTAGGGGCAATGCGCACCTTGGATAGCGGCACGCCCAAGGCGGTGGCGGCCACCTGCAGCATCTTGGTATGCAGGCCCTGTCCCATTTCGGTGCCGCCGTGGTTGACCAGCACCGAACCGTCCTTGTAGACCAGCACCAACGCGCCGCCCTGGTTGAAGGCGGTGAGGTTGAAGGAGATGCCGAATTTCACCGGCGTCATCGCCAGCGCCCTTTTGGCGTGCTCGTGCCCGGCATTGAATTCTGCGATCTGCTCCTCGCGTGCGGCGATATCTGCCGAGCCGAGCAGCTGGGTCCAAGCAGCCTCCAAGCGCTCGGGATGCCGGACCGGCTGGTAGTACGGGGTGTCCTGTCCCTGGGTGTAGAAATTGCGGCGGCGCAGTTCCCGGGCGTCCAATCCCAGCTGCGGGGCCACCCGGCCCAGGATGTCTTCCATGACCAGCATGCCCTGCGGACCGCCGAAGCCGCGGAACGCGGTCTGCGAGGTCTTATGGCATTTGGCGATGCGCCCGTTGACCCTGATATTCGGGATCCAATAGGAATTGTCGATATGGCACATCGCGCGGGTCAGCACCGGTTCGGACAGATCCAGGCTCCACCCGCCGTCAGCGGTCAGCTGGGCCTGCAGGGTCAGGATCTTGCCCTGCCCGTCGAAGCCGATTTTCCAGGTTGCATGGAATCCGTGGCGCTTGCCGGTCATGGTCATGTCCAGGGTGCGGTCCAGCCGCACCCGCACCGGCCGTCCGGTGAGCACCGCACCGAGGGCCGCCACCGCGGCATAGCCATGGGGCTGCATTTCCTTGCCGCCGAAGCCGCCTCCCATGCGCAATACCTGCACGGTGACCTCGTGGGCGCCGATGCCCAGCACATGCGAGACGATGTCCTGGGTTTCGGTGGGATGCTGGGTGGAGCAGTGGATCATGATCTGCCCGCTCTCATCCACGATCGCCAGCGAGTTCTGCGTTTCCAGATAAAAGTGCTCCTGGCCGGCGAACTCGAAATCGCCCTCGAAAACATGGGCCGCCTGCGCGAAGGCTGCCTCCGGATCTCCCTTGGAGATCTCGGGCTGGATGCCGTGGAAGCTGTTGGCCCCGATCGCGTCCTTGATGGTGATCAGCGAATCCAGTGGTTCGTACTCCACGCGCACCGCCTTGGCCCCGGCCTTGGCAGCTTCCAGGTCTTCGCCCAGGACCCACGCCACCGGCTGGCCGAAGAACATGACTTCTTCCACCGGGAGCAGCGGTTCGTCGTGCTTGGCGCCCTGGTCATTGACCCCGGGGATGTCTTTCGCGGTGATGACCCGGACCACCCCGGGTACCTGCTGCGCCGCACTGGCATCCAGGCCCAGGATTTTTCCATGGGCGCAGGTGGACTGCACCGGGTAGGCATGCAGGACCCCGGCCAGACGCGCGGCCAGGTCGTCGGTATACAACGCGGTGCCGGTAACGTGCGCGGCGGCGGATTCGTGGCGGTGGCGCTGGCCGACTACCGGAGCGTCGGGGCGTTGGGATAGCTGGCTCATGAGTTCTGCTCCTGTCCTGCTTCCAAGCTGCGTTCAAGCTGCTGGGCATAGAACCGTTCAAGCGAGGAGGCCAGCATGGCCTTGCGGTAGTTGGCGCTGGCCCGGTGGTCATCCATCGGGGTTCCTTCGGTGCCCATGGTGCGTGCCGCGGCCCGGATGGTTTCCAGGTTCCACGGCTGGCCTTCCAACAGTGCTTCGGTGGCCACGGCGCGCAGCGGGGTTGCGGCCACGCCGCCCAGCCCGATCCGCGCCGTGGTGATCATGCCGTCCGACACCGTGAGCGCATAGCCGATGGCTACCGAGGAGATGTCATCGAAGCGCCGCTTGGAAATCTTCTGGAAGCTGGTCAGCGGTGCTAGCGGCAGCGGGATGCGGATCGCGGTGATCATCTCCCCCGGCTCGCGCACGGTCTGCCGGTAGCCGGTGAAGTAGTCCGAAAGCGCCACCATCCGGTTGCCGCGGATGCTGGAAAGCACCAGCTCGGCCTCCAGCGCCAGCAGCGCCGGCGGGGTGTCGCCAATGGGCGATCCGGTCCCCAGATTGCCGCCGATGGTTGCGCTATTGCGGATCAGCCTTGACGCGAACTGCCCGAAGAGCTGAGAGAGCAGCGGAACCTGCCCGGCGAGCTTGCGTTCCAGTTCGCTCAGGGTGCAGCCTGCACCCAATTCAAGGTACTGCTCGTTCCAGTGGATCTGGCGCAGCTCGGGCAGCCGGTCGATGGCCAGCACCGAGCGGGCGCGGGCGCCCTTGATGTTGACCTCCACGCCCCAGTCGGTGGCACCGGACACCAGTACGGTCTGCGGTTCGGTTGACAGGATCTGCAGTGCCTGGTCCAGGTCCGCCGGCCGGCGGAAGCGGCCCAGGTCCCCGGTAGGGGTATCGGCGCGCTGGATGTCGGTGGCCACCGGTGCCGGGGCCCGGTGCTGGGTCCGGGCAGTCAGCGGGTCATCCGGCTCGGGCTCGCCCAGCGCGTAGGCGGCGTCGCGGATCGGGCGGTATCCGGTGCAGCGGCAGAGATTGCCCGACAGCGCGTGCAGGTCGAATCCATTCGGTCCGCACTCGTGCTCCCCGCCATCACCCGCGCTGACTGCGGGATTGGCGGTCCGCTCGGGGCGGTAGTATTCGGCGGCCATGGAGCAGACGAATCCGGGGGTGCAATAACCGCACTGGGATCCGCCGCGGTTGGCCATCTCTTCCTGCACCGGATGCAGCGCCGCGACGCTGCCCAGCCCTTCGGAGGTGATGATTTCCTGGCCGTCGAGCGCCGCGGCCGGCAGCAGGCAGGCGTTGGCCGCCGTCCACCTGCTGCCTTCCCCATCGCTGCGGGCCACCAGGATCGAGCAGGCGCCGCACTCGCCCTCGGCACAGCCTTCCTTGCATCCGATCAATTGCTGCCCGCGCAGGAAATCCAGCGCGTTGGTATGCGGCGGCCCGTCGAATTCCCGGACCTTTCCGTTGACCGTAACCTGGCATTTTGTCTCTTGCGTTGCCTCGGCGCTCATGCCGTTGACACCTCCTGCGCCCGGGTATCGCCGGACGCACCATGAATGAATTGGATGATGGGTGGGATCTGGCGCCCTGCCGGAGGTTCCAGGCTCGTCCAGGGCGCCGCCGCGTGCTGCGGCGGGATCAGTTTCCGTGCGCGATCTGGCCCTTGGACCAGGCGAGGCATCCGCCCATGATTACCCTCCAGAATTCGGATCATTCACTTCCATGCAAACCATCAAGGTGAGCCACCTCACCTCAGTGGATCCTTACTATAGCCCGTATCAGCTCAGGCCAGTAGGGCCGTAATCGGGCCCCGTGCGAAGTACACCAGGAAGCCCAGCGCCACCACCCACAGCAGCGGGTGGATCTTGGCATACCGCCCGGCCGCGGTGTTCACCACCACCCAAGCGATGAACCCTGCGCCAATGCCATTGGCAATGGAGTAGGTCAACGGCATGGTGATCAGGGTGAGGAACGCCGGCATGGCGCTGGAGAACCGCTTGAAGTTGATCTCGCGGATCTGCGCGCACATCAAGGTGCCCACCAGAACCAGTGCCGCGGCAGCCACCTCGATGGGAACCACGGAGGTCAGCGGCGTGAAGAACATCGAACCCAGGAACAGCACGCCGGTGATGACCGAAGCCAGCCCGGTGCGCGCTCCTTCCCCGATGCCGGCCGCCGAATCCACGTAGACGGTATTGGAGGAGGACGAGCCCATGCCTCCGGCCACCGCGCCCAGGCCCTCGACCACGAACGCGGCCTTCAGCCGCGGGAAGGTTCCGTCCTTGCGCGCCAGACCGGCATTCTTGGCCAGTCCGGTCATGGTGCCCATGGCGTCGAAGAAGTTCGTGAACACCAAGGTGAACACCAGCATCGTCGCCGCCAGCGCGCCGATCCGCCCGAAGGATCCGAACAGGTCGAACTCCCCGGCCAGCGACAAATCCGGCAACGAGACGATATTTCCCTGCAGCACCGGCATGTTCAGGTGCCAGCCATGCGGGTTATCCGCGCCGGCTGGCCCGATCCTGAACACCAGCTCGGCGATCATCGCCAGCACCGTGGAGATCACGATGCCGATCAGGATCGCGCCCTGCACCCCGCGGGCCACCAGCGCACCCATGATCAGCAACCCCACCACGAAGACCATGGTCGGGATCGAGACGATCGACCCGCCATCGCCCAGCTGCACCGGAGGCCCGGCGGCGGTACGGGTAACGAAGCCGGAGTCCACGAACCCGATGAAGGTGATGAACAGCCCGATGCCCACCGTAATGGCGGCCTTCAGATCCTTGGGGATGGCCCGGAAGATCGCGGTGCGCACCCCGGTCATCCCGAACAGGACGATCAGCACGCCGTTGACCACCACCAGTCCCATGGCCTCGGGCCAGGTGACGTCCTGGATCACCGAGACGGCTAGGAAGGAGTTGATGCCCAGCCCGGCGGCCAGGCCGAAGGGCAGGTTGGCGATCAGCCCGAACAGGATGGTCATGGCCCCGGCAGTCAGCGAGGTCATGGCCCCGACCTGCGCGGCCGGAAGCCAGTTGCCGGCCACATCCACGGGTGCGGCCTCGGCGCTGAATCCGCCGAGGATCAGCGGGTTGAGGATCACGATGTAGGCCATCGTGAAGAAGGTGACGATCCCGCCGCGCAATTCCCGCGCCAGCGTGGACCCGCGTTCGGTGATGCTGAAGAACGCATCCAGGATGCCGCCCGGCCCACCCGGCCGGCGCGGCTTGCTGCCGCGCTGCGCGCCCTGGGGGCCAGCTGGCAAGCGACTTGTCGTGGTCATGGTCCTGGACCTTTAGTAGTCGGTCCGGGATTCTTGCGAATCCCATGCCTTGAACGGCAACAGGTGCTCGCCGCCTTCGGACTGGAAGCAGTTCACCGGCATCAGCGAGCGGTTGGATTTTGCTTCGAAGTAGTCGTAGAACACCGCGTCGTCGAATCCGGCGGCAGCCGCATCATGCCTGTTGGCCGCGAAGAAGACCTTGCCGATGCGGGCCCACAGCGAGGTGGCCAGGCACATTGGGCAGGGTTCGCAGCTGCTGTAGAGCACGCAGCCGCTCAAGTCGAAGGTCCCCAAGGCGGCGGCCGCGGTACGGATGGCCACCACTTCGGCGTGCGCCGATGGATCATTGTTGGCCGTGACGCGGTTGACCCCTTCGAAGACCTGGCCGTCGGGGGCGACCACGACGGCGCCGAAAGGCCCGCCGGCGTTGTGGACATTTGTGGTGGCAATATCGATGGCCATCGAAAGATAGTCTTGGCCAGTGGTAGTAACGCTCATCGCGTGGCTCCTCATGCTTTGGACAAGAGAACCGCAGCGCGCTGCTTGGCGCTAGCTACCGGTTGCGCTTGTCACCTGAAATCGATCAGTTGCATGCCCGGTAGATAGCGACCCATCAGGTGGGTGCCCGCCATAGACAGCTACGAGATTATCAGCGGATTGTGACGCACGCAACAATTCTTTTGAAATCTCTTTTTCGCATCATGAACAAAAACTTGCCGTCTTGCCGCTCATCCCCTCTCCCACTAGCAGCGATCCGACGGGACTGGCCCCTCCCTCCAGCGCCGCGACTCCCGAAGCTGGATCCTTGCCCCGGCGCTCGGGTTTCCAACACATTACAGCCGCCTATCGGCGCACCGATCCGGCGGGTGAATTTAAGTTCCCTTCGGCGCAACAACCTGAGCACCTAGGCGAAATACCTCTTTGAGAAGCTCAGATGCATCAAGTGCTAGAGAAGGGATCGGATAACGTGAGCGCACAGCTAGAAGCATCTGACACATCGCAGGCACTGCAGGTGCAACCGGGACGCTGGGTCAGCAACTGGACCCCGGAGGATCCAGAATTCTGGAAGCGCACCGGATCTGCGGTAGCCAGCCAAAACCTCAAGTGGTCCATCTTCGCCGAGTTCCTCGGATTCAGCGTTTGGCAGCTTTTCGCCATTGTCGTGGTCTATCTTCCAGTAGCGGGATTCAGCTACAGCACCACGCAGCTGTTCTGGCTGATCTCCATCCCGAGCCTCGTCGGCGCCACCCTGCGCATCCCCTACACGTTCATGGTGGCCCGTTTCGGCGGGCGCAACTGGACGGTCATTTCCGCGCTGCTCCTGCTGATTCCGGCCGGCGGCATTTCCCTGGCCCTGGCTGATCCGTCCACGCCATTCTGGGTCATGCTCAGCCTTGCGGCGCTGACCGGCTTCGGCGGCGGAAACTTCGCTTCCTCGATGGCTAATATCACCTACTTCTACCCCGCTTCCCGCAAGGGATGGGCATTGGGCCTCAACGCCGCCGGCGGCAACCTCGGCGCGGCGGTCGCCCAGCTGCTTGTACCGGTCATTGTCACGGTCTTCGCCGCCGGGGCGTTGCAGCTACCGCTGGCAGGGATGCTCTGGATCCCGTTGATTCTGCTCTCCGCATGGGGTGCCTGGAAATACATGCACAACCTGTCATCGGCACGCTCAGATATCCGCGGCGCCATTGCCTGCCTGAAGGTAAAGCACCTGTGGATCATCTCCGCACTGTATGTGGGAACCTTCGGCTCCTTCATCGGATTCTCGGCAGTATTCCCCAAGCTGATCGTTGACACTTTCCCCGAATACGCGGCCTTGCCGTTGGGCACCGCAACCATCACCTTGGCCTTCCTCGGCCCGCTGGTCGCGTCCCTGGCCCGTCCATACGGCGGCAAGATCGCTGACAAGCTCGGCGGCGCACGCATCTCCGTGGCGACCTTCGGAGCCATGGCCTTGATTACCGCTGCGCTAGTGCTCAGCCTGCCACGGGCCAACTTCTGGATGTTCCTCTTCCTGTTCTTGCTGCTCTTCACCGCAAGCGGCATCGGCAATGGCTCGACCTACCGCATGATCCCGGCAGTCTTTGCCCTGAGCGACGAGGGAAAACAGGCAAGCCAGGTGGATTCTTCGCGCAAGGCGGCCGCAGCCCTCGGTTTGATCTCGGCCATTGGCGCCTACGGCGGCTTCCTGATTCCCCAGGCCTTGGGCCTGTCCGTATCCAGCACCGGCGCCTACACCACGGCGTTCATCATCTTCATCGCGGTCTACCTGCTGCTCATGGCCACCGCATGGTTCGCCTATGCACGCTCAGGCACCCGTTTCGCCCAGCACGGAGTCTAGGATGACCGACACTCATTGCCCCTATTGCGCCCTGCAGTGCGGCATCACCTTGGAACCCAACCAGCAGGATCACGGCACCGAACCGGTGAGCCTGAAGGGACGGGACTTCGAGACCAATGGCGGGGCGCTGTGCCGCAAAGGCTATAGCGCCGCCACGCTGCTCGATCACCCAGAACGCCTGCAATCACCCCTGCTCCGCCAGCCCGATGGAAGCTTTGCCCCGGTTAGCTGGGAGCATGCGCTGGATCTGGTTGCCGAAAAGGCGCTAGGCATCCGGGCCGAATCCGGAGCCAACGCACTCGCGGTCTTCGGTTCCGGGTCGCTGACCAATGAAAAGGCCTACCAGCTGGGCAAGTTCGCGCGGCTGGCCCTAGGTACCTCGCGGATCGACTACAACGGACGGTTCTGCATGTCCTCGGCAGCCGCCGGCACCAACCGCGCCTTCGGCTTGGACCGGGGATTGCCTTTCCCGCTGGCTGATCTGGATTCGGCCGGGATGATCCTGATGCTCGGTTCCAACGTGGCCGATACGATGCCGCCCTTTGTCCGGCATCTGGCCGGAGCCCGTGAGAACGGCGGGCTGATCGTGGTTGATCCTCGCCGTTCAGCTACAGCCAAGCTCTGCGCCGATAATGCTGGCTGGCACCTGCAGCCGACCCCGGCCACCGACCTACCGCTGCTGCTGGGCTTGGCCCACGTGCTGGTGGCCGAGTCCCTGGCCGACACCAGCTACGTGGCCGCCCGCACTAACGGTTTCGATGCAGTGAAAGCGTCCTTGGCCAGCTGGTGGCCAGAACGCACCGCCCAGGTCACCGGCGTTCCTGCCGAGCAGATCCGGCACACCGCCCGGGCCTTGGCGCAGGCGGCCAGCGAAGCGAAGGCCGGCGGCAAGCCCGTCTACATCCTCACCGGCCGCGGCATCGAGCAGCATTCCAACGGCACCGATACGGTCACCGCCGCGATCAACCTCGCGCTGCTGCTCGGCTTGCCCGGAACCTTGGCCGGCGGCTACGGCACCATCACCGGCCAGGGCAACGGGCAGGGCGGTCGGGAACACGGGCAAAAGTGCGACCAGCTTCCCGGCTACCGCAAGATCACCGACCCGGAACACCGTGCACAGGTTGCCCGCGTCTGGGGCGTTGCCCCGGAAACCATTCCCGGTCCCGGGCTTCCCGCCGTTGAACTCCTCGACGCGCTAGGTACCCCCACCGGTCCGCGCATGCTGATGGTCCACGGGGCCAACCCGGTGATCTCCGCACCCGATGCGTCGCGCGTGATCCACGCACTGTCCAGGCTGGATTTCCTGGTGGTCTGCGACTTCTTCCTCTCGGAGACTGCAGCCCGAGCGGACCTGGTCTTGCCGGTGCTGCAATGGGCTGAAGAAGAAGGCAGCATGACCAACTTGGAGGGGCGGATCCTGCGCCGCCGCGCTGCCTTGGCGGCACCGGAACATGCGCGCGGCGAACTGTGGATCCTCGCCCAGCTCGCCCAGCGGCTGGATGCTCCCGGCCACTTCTCCCCCGATCCGCGGGAAGTTTTCGAAGAACTCAAATTGGCTTCGGCCGGTGGCCTGGCGGACTACTCGGGGGTGCGTTGGGATGACCTCGATGCCGGGGCGGCCATCTACTGGCCGTGCCCTGCAGGCACCGAAGTGAAGGCCGGGCGCGGCATCCGCAATGGAACCCCTCGGCTATTCCTTGACGGTTTTGCGCATGCGGATCGGCGTGCAGTGCTGGTGCCAGTTGCTTTCCAACCGGAACCCCGGAAGAACAACGCGGCCGTGTCCCTGGTGACCGGCCGGCTGCTGGAGCACTACCAGTCTGGCGCCCAGACGCGCAGGGTCCCCGAGCTGGCCCAGGCCGCACCGGAACCGCTGCTGGAAATCCATCCGGCAACCGCGCTGGCCCACCGAATTGCCCAGGGGCAGAAGGTCATGATCAGTAATGAACGCGGTGCAGTCACCGCCCGCGCGCTGCTGACCGCTGATGTCCGGCTGGACACGGTCTTCCTGCCCTTCCACTACCCGGATTCCGGTACCGCAAACCTGCTGACCGAGGCGAAGGTCGACCCGTACAGCAAGATGCCGGAATTCAAGCACGCCCATGTTTCGCTGAGCGCTGTGAAAGAGGAACAATGAACGAGCAACGCCCGCAACGCATTATCATCATTGGCTTCGGCCCCGTCGCCGCGTCCCTTGTCGAAGGGCTGCTCCCGGCAGCGGCGGCCGGCCACTGCGCCATCACCATCATCAGCGCCGAAGACCACCTGGCCTACAACCGTGTGCTGCTCGCTGAACTGGCAGCCGGAGCCGCCGAGTTCGGGCATTTGGGCATGGTGGATCCGCAACGCCTGGCCGATGCCGGAGTCGACGTGCGCTTGGGCGTGCAGGCTACCGGCATCGATCGCTCACGGCGCCGGATCCATCTGGGCGGCAACGACTATGTGTCCTACGACCGGCTTGTTTTCGCCACTGGCGCCCGAGCGGTGATCCCCACGCTCAACGGCCTGAATTTCGATCCGCACGCTGATGCTTCACTGCCAGTCGGAGTTTTCGCCCTGCGCACGGTGGATGACGCCCACCAGCTGCGCAAATCTATCGATCTTGGCCAGCGCATTTTGATTCTCGGCGGCGGTGTTCTGGGTATCGAGGCGGCCTTGGCCATTGCGCGCACCGGGGCGCAGGCGGTGCTGGTGCATCATGGTCCGGCGCCCTTGGGACGCGTCGTGGATGCGGATGGAGGGGCGCTGCTGACACGTAATCTGCGTGAAGCAGGTGTCGAGGTGATCCCCGGTGCGAAGGCCAGTGGCATTCAGAAGGATGCACAGGGTTTCACCGGCCTGATGACTTCCACCCACGGACTGATCCAGGCTGATGCCCTGCTCATTTCCACGGGTGTGAGAGCCAGAACAGAGCTGGCCTCGGGCTGCGGATTACCGGTGGGCCGCGGTATTAAGACTGATGAATTCCTTTGCGCCGATACCGAGCAGCGAATTTTCGCCCTCGGTGACTGTGCCGAAGTTGCAGGACAGCCACCGGTCGGATTGCTGGCCCCGGGCTGGGCCCAAGCCGCATGGTTGTCCCAGCAATTGTTGCTGCTGGCTGGTTCCTCTGGCTCCGAGCCGCTTGCTGCCCCGGACTTCTCTGCTTCTGATGTATTGATGCTCAAGGGACAAGGCATCGAGCTGACCGCCGCCGGCGATATCAGCGCCGGTTATTGGGACGATACCGATCTGCAGGCAACAATCTATGCGGACCCTGCGCGCGGACGCTATCTGAAGATCGTCACCCGGCAGGATACGGTCACCGGATTCCTGGCCATGGGATTGCCGCAAACCAGTGCCGAACTCGTGCTGGCCTATGAACGGGCCACCGCCTTGCCTGAAGACCGCTCCAACCTGTTGCGGCTGGATGATCCGGCAACGGATCAAATCGCTGCTATCCCCAGCGATGATGATCAGCTGTGCCGCTGTTCGGGCGCTACCTACGGCCAGGTCGCCCATGCTGTAGGCGCTGGTTGCACCACCGTCGCCGAGGTCGGCGAGAACTGCCGTGCGGGCACCGGATGCGGCGGGTGCAAAGCGAAGATCGAAGAGTTGCTGGCCAAGGCGCCTGCCCTGGCGCAATGACTCCAATGGGCGGTCGGCTCCCAGCGAGCTGGCCGCCCTTGCCTATGCCCGGCCGGAACGCCAAGACGCAGGGACGAAAGCCATGAGCTTTCGTCCCTGCGTTTGGATGATGATGCGAGTTGCCTTATTCTTGCACGCCACCGCTGGAAAATGCGATAGCCGGAGCTAATTGGTTGCAAGCGAATCCGTCTCGTCGTTCAGTTCGTACCAGCCTTGCCAGGCCGAATGCTCGACGTTCAGGCTGCGATCTGATTTGATACTCATTTGCTCTGCTCCATCCATAGCTGTCCCTCGATTTCCATGAGCCGCTGCACTGGCAGCGGCAGCGAATCGGCGTTCAGGCATTCGCCGGTATCCAGTCGGTACACTTCCTTGTGCAGCGGGCAGGCAACGGTGGCCACGCTGGTTCCTTCGACCATGGTGTCGCCCAGAATGCCGCGGGCCATGACCTTCGCGCCGCTGTTCGGGCAGTGATGCGAGGTTGCGTAGAAGGCATCTTCTTCGGTACGGAACAGGGCTAGCTGTGTGGCCTCAAGCCACAGCGCTTCTCCCCATCCACGCTCCAGCTCTGCACTGCGGCAAAGCGGAGCCAAGCTCAAAGTAGCTTCACGGGTGTCTTCTGCAATTTGCGTGCTCATGAACGTAAGCCCTTCGTGGTTGGCATCTGCTGACATACCGAGCTTAGAAGCCGCATGTTTCGCCCGATGCTTCCAGTCGTTGCCAGTCCGTAAAGCATGCCTAACAGCAAAAATGGGCACCGTGAATCCTGGATTCTCCCGTAAATCCGCTGGTTTATCCTGTCCAATTGCCTTTGCGCAACGATTGCCCATTGCGAATGATTCGAATATGTTTCAGCCGCTTCACCTGGCTTTCGTCTGATGGTGGAGAGAATTGCTCCGGCCGAAACACAAGGGTAATTGCGGCGCAAAGCATGCTTTCTACAGTGGACTCATCAGCCTGAAACTCACCGTTTCCCAGCGAAAGTCGAAATTGATCATGGGTACTCCACACAATGCACGCAACATCCTGGTTATCGGCGGCGGTCCCGCAGCCCACCGCTTCACCGAAGCCCTGGCCAGCCGCGCACCGCAGGATCTGAGCATCACGGTATTGACCGAAGAAACCCACCTTCCCTATGATCGCGTGGCGCTCTCCCAGGCGTTGACCAACCCCGGAGTCGATCTCACCCTCGGCGATCCGAAGCTCTGGGAAACCGAGCATGTCACCTTGGAAACCAACGCCAAGGCCATCGCTATCGACAGCACCAAGCGCACGGTCACCACGGAAGACGGACGCATTTTCAGCTACGACGAATTGGTGCTGGCCACCGGTTCCAACGCGGCCACGTTGCCAATCGCCGGCAACGAGCACACCTTTGTGTACCGCACGCTGGAAGATGTCTGGTCCATCGCGCAGAAGGTCAAGGAACTTTCAGCTTCCCTGGGCCGCACCCCGGTGGTAGCTACCATCGGTGGCGGGCTGCTCGGTTTGGAAGCTGCCGCGGGTGCCCAAGCACTGGGTGCGGAGGCAGTGGTCATTGATGGCGGCAAATGGCTGATGGGCACCCAGCTGGATGAAGGCGCTGGCCAAGCCATGGGCCGGCTCATCGAGCAAACCGGATTCACCGTCCACAACGGCGTTTTCCCGCAGGAAATCCTGACCAGCCAGGAGTCCGGCAGCACGGCTGTCACCGGCGTGCTGATGGCTGATGAACGCACCATCGATGCGGATATGGTGGTCGTTTCGATCGGTGTTCGTCCCCGCGATGAACTGATCCGCAATTACAACGCGGCCCTTGACGAAGCAGGAAGCCCGGCACCCCGTTTCGGCATGGGCCCACGCGGCGGCGTGGTCATCGACGCGCATTGCGCCACCGATATCGAGCACATCTGGGCTATCGGCGAGGTCGCGAACTACGAGGGTTTCTGCATTGGCCTGGTCGCTCCGGCCAACGCCATGGCGGAAATCGTGGCCGAACAGCTGGCCGGGGGCGAAGCCGAATTCGCCGGCTTCGACACCGCCACCAAGCTCAAGCTCTCCGGTGTGGATGTGGCCAGCTTTGGCGATGGCTTCGCCCGCGCCGAGGGGGCGCTGGAAGTGGTCTATGCCGATGCCCCGCGCGGCCTGTACCAGAAGCTAGTGGTGTCCTCCGATGCCAAGACACTGCTCGGCGGCATTTTCGTTGGAGATGCCACCCCGTACCAGTCGCTGCGTCCTTTACTCGGACGGGAGCTGCCCGGCGAACCAGGCGCGTACCTCAGCGCCTTGGGCGGCGAAGCGCCGGAGGGCGAACTGCCCGATGATGCGGTGCTGTGCTCCTGCAATTCGGTCACCGCCGGCACCATCCGCGATGCAGTCTCCGGTTGCGGCTGCTTCGAGGGCGAAGCGCCGGTGACCACCGTTTCCGGGCTGAAGGGGTGCACCCGTGCCGGCACCCAGTGCGGGTCATGCGTGCCGATGCTCAAGAAGCTCATGGAAGCGCAGATGCTCAAGGACGGCGCGGAAGTTTCCACCGCCCTGTGCGAGCATATTTCCTTCTCCCGTCCGGAGCTCTACGAAGCCATCCGCGTGGCCGGGTTGCAGGCCTTCGGCGAGGTGATGGAACGCTTCGGCACCGGCCAGGGCTGCGATATCTGCAAGCCGGTGATCGCCAATATCCTCTCCTCGCAGACCAGCGCCCACCCGATGGATGCAGGTCTTGCCGGCGCCCAGGACACCAACGACCGCGTGCTGGCCAATATGCAGAAGGACGGCACCTACTCGGTGGTGCCGCGCATCCCGGGCGGGGAGATCACCCCCGAGAAGCTCGGCGTGATTGCCGCGGTGGCGCAGAAATACGGCCTGTACACCAAGCTCACCGGCGGCCTGCGCATCGACATGTTCGGCGCCCGCTTGGAGCAGCTGCCCGAGATCTGGCGCGAGCTGGTGGACGCCGGCTTCGAATCGGGCCAGGCCTACGGCAAGTCGCTGCGCAATGTGAAGACCTGCGTCGGTTCATCCTGGTGCCGATACGGCATGCTCGATTCCACCGCGCTGGGCATCGAAATGGAGCTGCGCTACCGGGGCCTGCGGGCACCGCACAAGCTGAAGATGGGCGTTTCGGGCTGTGCCCGCGAGTGCGCCGAAGCCCGGGCCAAGGACATCGGCGTGATCGCCACCACCGATGGCTGGAACCTGTATGTGGGCGGCAACGGCGGCGCCAACCCGGCCCATGCCCAACTGCTGGCCGGCGGGCTGGATGATCAAACGCTGTTCAAGTACATCGACCGCTACCTGATGTACTACATCCGCACCGCTGACAAGCTGCAGCGCACCGCGCATTGGCTGCAGGACCTGGATGGCGGATTGGAACGGGCCAAGCAGGTGGTGATCGAGGATTCGCTGGGCCTGGCCGACGAGTTGGAAGCGGCCATGGAAACCCACGTGGCCAACTACGAGGACGAGTGGGCCGCCACCTTGGCCGACCCGGTGAAGCTCAAGCGCTTCCGTTCCTTCGTGAACACCGCCGCACCGGATACCGAGCTGGAATATGTTTCCGAGCGCGGACAGCAGCGCCCCGCCGAGCCGGTGGCACTAGGTGCCAGCATCCCGGTCGGGGCGCCGCAAGGCTAGGAACGGCATCCCACCCGTGCTGCTACCAGCGCGGGTGGATCTGTTCGCGCAGCTTGGCGTCGTAGAGGTCGCGGACCGAGGTGTTGAAGCCCTCGGAGATCTGCAGCGAGCCGGCAGCCGCGTTGGCGCGGGCCTGCTGCGCATTGCGGGCTCCGGGGATGATGGTGCTCACCCCGTCCTGGGCGGCCAGCCAAGCCAAAGCCACCTGGGCACTGGTGGCTTCGGGCGCCTCGGCGGCAGCTAGCTTGGCGAACTCGCCAGCGGCTTGAAGACCGGTGGCGTAGTCCACGCCGGAGAAGGTCTCCCCGACATCGAAGGAGGAGCCATCGCGGTTGAAGTTGCGGTGGTCGTCCTTGGCGAACTCGGTCTGCAGGGTGTAGCGGTTGGTCAGCAATCCGCTGGCCAGCGGCACCCGGGCGATGATCCCCACCCCTGCCTCGCGGGCTGCCGGAAGCACGGTTTCCAGCGGCTTGTGGCGGAAGGCGTTGATGATGATTTGCACGGTGGCGATGTTCGGGCGGGCAATAGCCGCCAGCGCCTCGTCCACGGTTTCCACCGAAACGCCGTAGTTGGCCATCCGGCCTTCATCCACCATGGTGTCCAGCGCATCGTAGATCGCATCGGTGGAGTACACCGGGGTTGGCGGGCAGTGCAGCTGGACCAGGTCCAGGGTGTCCACGCCCAGGTTCTTGCGGGAGCGGTCATTCCACGCGCGGAAGGCATCCAGGTTGTAGTTCTCCGGCAGCTGCTCGACACGGCGGCCCATCTTGGTGGCCACGGTGACCCCGGCGTCCGGGTTGGCCTTCAGCCAAGTGCCGATCAGCTGCTCGCTGCGGCCATCGCCGTAGACATCGGCGGTGTCGAAGAAGCTCACGCCGGCTTCATAGGCGGCATCGAGTACGGCTAGCGCGTCGGTCTCGTCTACCGAGCCCCAGTCAGCGCCTAGCTGCCAGGTGCCCAGGCCAATGGCCGACACGTTGCGGTGGGTACGTCCAAGTTCTCGTTTTTGCATGCCTCCGAGTCTAGTGCCCGAAGTGCCTATTTCCGGTCGATAGCAGATCATATTTCTGTGTTGCGGTGTCTGAATTTGTTCTCAATTATCTAAACGATAGAATATAAATTACCGTCACACCATCGAGGAGATCATGTTCCCCACTATTCTTGCGGTCATTTGCGCCGTCGTTGGATTGCTCGTCATGCTTGCCAGCAAATCCATGAAGCCAGAAAACAAGAACCGCTCTTCCACGCGCTTCACCGGAATCAGCATCTTCATCGTCTCGCTGATTGTGCTGGCCATTATGTCCACCACCATCGTGCAGCCACGCACTGTAGGCGTGAAGGTCGCGCTGGGCAAGCCGACCTCCGTGGTGAGCAACGGCTTCCACCTGAAGTGGCCATGGGAAAAGGTCGAGAAGCTGGATGGCTCGGTGCAGAACGACGTCTACTCCGCCAGCAGCGCCATCCCGGTTCGCCTGGGCAACAACGGCCGAGCCGACGTTGACGCCTCGATCCAGTGGCAGCTGAAGACCGACGATGCGATGGACGTGTTCCTGGATTACCGCACCTTCGAGGGCATCCAGTCCAACCTCGTCGACCGCAACTTCCGCGCCGCTTTGAACGAGGTCATGGCCACCTATGATCCGCTGGAATACGGCGAACCGGCCAGCGGCGGCCAGGACCTGGAAGGCCTGGCGAAGTCCGTCCAGGAAAAGATGCAGGCCAAGGTCAAGACCCAGATCGAGATCCGCTCGGTTACCTTGCCGATCATCAACTTCGACGAGCCGACGCAGAACCGCATCAACGAGCTGCAGGCGGAAACCGCCAAGACCCGCGTGGCCCAGCAGCGCAAGCAGACCAGCCAGGCTGAAGCCGAAGCCAATAAGATCCTGGAACGCTCGCTGACTCCGGAAACCTTGACGTCCAAGTGCCTGGATATCGTCGCCGAATCCGGCCAGAGCCCTATCGGCTGCTTCCCGAATTCAGGGGTCCAGCCCATTACGATGACTGGCGACAAAGACAGCAAATAGCCCCCTTTGATCATCGCCCCCGTCCACAGGACAGGGGCGATGATTAGCTTAATTTTGGACCTGCACCAATGAACTACGTTGCGCTGGTGTTTAGGGGGTGACTCGTGGGGAAAAGTTTTATGGATCGCTACTTGCTAATGAGATGAGCGGGTCAAGTTTCTGAAACAGAGTCGTTGATGATCCCTCAATACTTTCAAGCCGCGAACCTGTCGGCGATGTCTGAGGCGTTTTCCACTGGCTGTTCAGCCGAGTCGTCTTAGAAGGTCTTGTCGTGTTTTTCCGAGTCTCTTTCTATCAATTGGTTGGAAGTCCTACACAGTTCATCTGGCTGGCTTCGCGCGAGTGCAGGCATGGTTCAGATCCATCTCGCGTGAAAGTGCTGAAAGGGATCATCGAGACTGCTCTCTACAAGAACTCAGTATTTGATCTGGAGGAAGACCTGCTCTCCGCAAGCCGGAGCAGGTGGCAGCCGATGAGGTCAATGAATTTGAGCACGCCCCAGTGCCAAGTTTCTACGACACCGAAAATCGGCGTGACTCCTATGTGTTCGCGTCTGAAACTGAACGGTCAATAACCGTGCGGGCGCGCTTCGAATTTGACTACACAAATTCTGCACTGATCTAGTCGGGTTCCATTAGGAGCAACAGAACCCCTAACCGTATTGGCCAGGGGATTCTGTTGTTCTCAACCACGTGATAGCTCAAGAAACTTTGGTCACACAGCGGTCACTCGCAGCTTTGAGCTCGCCACTCGTAGCGGATATTTCCGACAACAGAAAAGCTTTTCGATGATTTCAAATCTGTCTTATAAATAACCCGAAGCTGTGAAACTTCAGCGTTTTCCACACCATTCTTCACGGCACCTTCGAGACCTACCTGCACATTTTCCCCGGCAGGGACTTCGATGGGACTATCTAAAGGTGCTAATCTCTTAGCGATTTCTTTGAATTCTGCCTCTTTGAGGCTCTCATTAGTCCATGCCATCAAGCTAGTCTCACCTTCGGGTAGCAGTGCTGCCACGGATCGCTTTGACTCCCAGCCCGTAGCCTCTACAGCTTGCACGTCAGTGATCCATAGCAGATCTTCTGAAGTGCTGGATGCTACATCGCCGACAAAGTTCTGCTCGTGAAATACTCCGCACAAAGTGTTTTCGACGTCGCCTTCAGGAGCGCCTAGGGCCAATGCCCCAGTCTGCGTGGCTTGAACCCCGCCGCAAGCGGAAAGGGCACAAATAGTTGCTAAAGCAAGACAACCTGAATAGATCTTACGTATCATCATTTGAGCTAATGCTACCGGGATTCTGTCCCGGCCAATCGCGATGACCGCACGCGATTTACCTTTGATTAAAGTCATGTTCTTGTCGAATTTTAAACGTGGCTAAAATGTCCCACATTCTAGGCGAGCGCCAACGCGTCTGAATCCTCAGAATCTACCAGAATCCGACCGATGGATGGCTTGGAAACTGTTCATATTCAAGGTCAGGATGAACGGCTATGCGCCCAATCCTCGATTCAGATTTGGGCTCGGTAGACGAATGCTTTCGCGGGGCTAGCCCTGCGGCATCGGACGGTCACCGGCGTGGCCTGGCTGCTCCGAGATGACCTGGATTTCCAGGCCCTTCGAGTCGTACAGCTTGCCATCGATCAGGCGGTCGCCGTCTTCAAGGCCGGCCAGCTGGTACTTGTAGACGGTGCGCAGCGACGTTTCCTTCTTGCCCCAGTTCAGCTCGTTGAAGATGATGTTCAGCAGCACCGCCATGATGGTGGCCGAGGAGATGCTGGACTGGAAGATGGTGCCAACCCAGGCAGGGAATTCGGCGTAGAAGTCGGGCTTGACCATGGGAATGCAGCCGAAGGCCAGCGAGGTCGCGATGATCAGCATGTTCATGTTGTCATCCTTGGCCTTGGCCAAGGTGCGGATGCCTGCGGCCGCTACCGAGCCGAACAGCACCACGCCGGCGCCTCCCAGCACCGGGGAGGGGATGGAGGCGACCACGCGGCCAAGCACTGGCAGCAGGCCGAGGACCACCAGGATGCCGCCACCGGCGGCCACCACGAAGCGGCTCTTCACACCGGTAATGGCCACCAGCCCGACGTTCTGCGCGAAGGCCGACTGGGTGAAGGTGTTGAAGATCGGGGCGACGGTGGAGGAGAGCATGTCGGCGCGAAGGCCGTTGGCGATGCGCCGCGAATCCACCTTGGATCCGGTCACCTCGGCCACGGCGAGCATGTCTGCGGTGGTTTCGGTATAGGTCACCAGGATGACGATCATCATCGAGATGATGGCTCCGATCTCGAAGACCGGGGCGCCGAAGGCGAACGGAGTGGGAACCGCGAAAATGTCGCCGGTGAGCACCTGCGAGAAATCGGCCATGCCCATGAACACTGCCACCAGGGTGCCAAGCGCAATGGACAGCAGGATGGACAGCCGCGAGAGCGCAGGGATGCCGGACTTGGACAGCGCCAGCAGGATCAGCAGGGTAATGGCGGCCAGGGCGATGTTCTTGATCGAGCCATAGGAATCCCCTGCGCCCGCCCCGCCCATGGCCCAGTCGGCGGTGACCGGGAAGAGCGAGACGCCGATAATCGTGATCACCACGCCGGTGACCACCGGCGGGAAGAAGCGCAGCAGCTTGGCGAAGAACGGGGCAATGACGATGCCTATGGCGCCCGAGGCGAGCACCGCGCCGAAGACTGCCGGCATGCCTCCCCCGCCGTTGAGGATGGCGATCATGGTGGCCACACCGGAGAAGGACGTGCCCTGGACCAGCGGCAGCTGGGCGCCGAAGAATGGCACGCCCAGGGTTTGCAGGATGGTGGCCAGGCCGCCGATGAACAGGCAGCTGGCGACGAGCACGCCCATTTCGGCCGTGTCCATTCCCGCAGCCCCGCCCATCACCAGCGGCGGAGCGATGATGCCGCCGTACATGGTCAGCACATGCTGGAAACCGTAGGCCACGGTTTTCGGCGCAGGCAGGCGTTCGTCTTCGGGTCTGATGCTCTCAGCGGATTGGCTGCGGGCAGCACTCATGGGGAATTTCCTCTTCGGTGGACTGCGGATTGGCGCACCCCATGCGTTCGGGATGCGCCCCGCCGTCAATTCTCCCGCACAAGCCCGCCAGGTTGACAGCTGGTGAAGCGCAGATGGCTGCGAGGTGCATTACGTCAAGCGCTTAGCACTGCTCCACGTCAGCTATCCAGCGTGCGTCCAGGCTGCTGGGTGTGCTCGACGAAACGCACCATCATCGCCTTGAAACCCGGGGTGTTGGACTCGCGGGCCACCAGATCGCGGTGCACCAGCGCGTTGGCCTCCGGGTAGTAGGCCGCCACGCAGCCCTTGGCCGTCGGATAGGACACCAGGCGGAAGCGGTTCGCGCGGCGCTCGGAGCCGGCGAAGGTGGAAATCACGTCCACCAGGTCCCGGTCGCTGTACCCGGTCTCAGCCAGGTCCTCCGGGTTGATCAGGATGACCCGGCGGCCGTCCTTGATCCCGCGGTAGCGGTCATCGAGCCCGTAGAAGGTGGTGTTGTACTGGTCGTGGCTGCGCATGGTCTGCAGGATCAAGTGGCCTTCGGGAGCTTCCAGCGCTTCAAAGTCCGATACGGTGAAGCGGCCCTTGCCGATGTCCGTGGCGAAGGAGCGGGTATCGCGCGGCGGATTGGGCAGCACGAAGCCGTTCTTCTCCCGCACCCGGGTGTTGAAGTCCTCGAAGCCGGGCAGCACCTTCTCGATGTGGTCGCGGATCACGTCGTAGTCCTCGGCCATGGCACGCCAGTTGACCGGGTGCCCATCGCCCAGGATGGCCTGGGCCATGCGGGCAACGATGACCGGCTCGGCCAGCAGGTGCTCGGAGACCGGGGTGAGCCGGCCGCGGGTGGACTTGATCACCGACATGGAGTCCTCCACCGAAAGGAACTGCGCACCGGTGGGGTGCTTGTCGTCCTTGTCGGTGCGGCCCAGGGTCGGCAGGATCAGCGAGGTCTTGCCGTGCACCACATGCGAGCGGTTGGGCTTGGTGGAGATGTGCACGGTCAGCTTGGCACGCTGCATGCCCGCCTCCAGCGCTTCGGTGTCCGAGTTGGCCAGGGCGAAGTTGCCGCCCATGGAGACGAATACGTCCACTTCGTCCTTCTCGAAGGCATGCAGGGCCTCGGTGGAATCGTAGCCGTGGGCGCGCGGGGATTCGATGCCGAATTCGGCGTCCAGCGCTTCGAGCAGCTGCTCGCCGGGCTTCTCCCAGATGCCCATGGTGCGATCGCCCTGCACATTGGAGTGCCCGCGCACCGGGCAGGCGCCAGCACCTGGCTTGCCGAAGTTGCCCTGCAAAAGCAGCAGGTTGATGATTTCCTTCAGCGTCGGCACCGAGTGCGGCTGCTGGGTCAGGCCCAGCGCCCAGCAGATGATGGTGGCCTTGGACTTGGCCAGCAGCATCGCGATCTCGGTGATCTGGGTGCGGGTCAGTCCGGTGGCCTCCTCGGTAGCTTCCCAGTCCAAGGTGGCGCGCGCGGCCTGGTAGGCCTCGAACCCGTCGGTGACCGCGGCGATGAACTCGTGGTCCACCACGGTGCCCGGATGCTTCTTCTCTTCTTCGAGCAGCAGGTGGCCGAAGGCCTGGAACAGGGCCAGGTCGCCGCCGACCTTGATCTGCAGGAAGTCGCTGGAAATCGGGTCGGCCTTGCCCAGCATGCCGCCCACGGTCTGCGGGTCCTTGAACCCGAAGAAGCCTGCCTCCGGCAGCGGGTTCACGGCAACGATGCGGGCGCCGCGCTTGCGCGCATCGGCCAGCGCGGAGAGCATGCGCGGATGGTTGGTGCCGGGGTTCTGGCCCACCACGAAGATCAGGTCCGCATGATCGAAGTCTTCCAATGACACGGTGCCCTTGCCGATGCCGATGGTCGGGTTCAGTGCGCTGCCCGAGGATTCGTGGCACATGTTCGAGCAGTCGGGCAGGTTGTTGGTGCCCAGCGAGCGGGCGAGCAGCTGGTACATGAACGCGGTCTCGTTCGCGGTGCGCCCGGAGGTGTAGAACACGCACTTGTCCGGGGTGGTCGCGTTCACGTGCTCGGCGATGGTCGAGAAGGCCTGCGCCCAACTGATCGGGGAGTAGTGGGTCTCCCCCTCGCGAATGATCATCGGAGCGGTGATCCGGCCCTGCGAGCCCAGCCAGTATTCGGTCTTGTCGCGCAGGTCCTCGATGGAGTGCTGCGCAAACCACTCCGGGGTGACGGTGCGGGCGCTGGCTTCCTCGGCGATGGCCTTGGCGCCGTTCTCGCAGAACTCGGCGGGCTTGCGCTTGCCGGTGATGGATTCAGGCCACGCGCAGCCCGGGCAGTCGAAGCCGTCGTGCTGGTTGACGCGCAGCATCGAACGCAGGGTACGCGACGGGCCGGCTTCGGCGAAGCCGCGCTCCATGGATACCATCACGGCCTTCAAGCCGGCGGCGGCGTGCTTGGGTTCGCTGACCTTCAGTTCATCTTCGTTGATGTCCTTTTTGGGTGCCGAACGATGCATGAGACCCTCCTATTGGTAGCGCGGCCGGTACTGATATCCAGCTCACATATTACAAGGCTACGCCCTGATCACCCGATCCGCATGTGTATAAATGTTCACGCTGTGCCTGCGGGAAAAAGCGGCCAGCGTCAGACCCGATTCTTCGGCCAGGTCAGCGGCCAGCGACGAGGGCGCACTGACCGCTGCGAGCACCGGAATTCCAGCCATCGCGGCCTTCTGCACCAGCTCGAAGGAGGCGCGTCCGGAGACCTGCAGGACGGTGTCGCCCAGCGGCAGCAACCCGTCGCGCAGGGCCGCTCCGATGACCTTGTCCACCGCATTATGACGCCCGACGTCTTCGCGCAGGATCAGCAATTCCCCGGCGGTGGAGAACAACCCGGCCGCGTGCACTCCCCCGGTGGCGGAGAACAGCTGCTGCGATTCGCGCAAGGTGTCCGGCAGGCCCAGCAGCGTTTCCAGCCCAACCCGCCCCGACTCAGGGGAGGGTGCGAAGGCGGCTTTCTTGCGCACTTCGTCAATGGAGTTGGTGCCGCAGATCCCGCAGGCTGAACTGGTGACCACATTGCGGGCAGCCAGGAGATCAGGATGCTCCGCCCCCGCGCCCAGCTGCACCTCGATGACGTTATAGGTCTGGTTGCCTGCTTCATCGGTGCCGGCGCAGTAGCGCAGGGAGGCCAGATGCTCGGGCGCGGAAATGATTCCCTCGCCCACCAGGAATCCGGTGACCATGTCGAAGTCGTCACCCGGGGTGCGCATGGAGGTGGTGTAGGAGGTATGGCCGAAGCGGATCTCCAGCGGCTCCTCGCCAGCCAGCTTCTCCTCGCGGACGCGCGATCCCTCCAGCGTTGCCCTGACCACGCGGCGGCGCACGATCTTGCGACCCATAATCTTCTCCTGCCTGCTGCTTTCCTCCCCTGAGTGTGGCACCGTTGGCGACCCGAGGCAAAGTGGAGGGGTCGCGACCGTAAACTATGCAGATGGATACCGATCATGACCGCTTTCTCCGGCTCTACGACGAACAGCTGCGCACTGATGCCGAGACGCCGGGCGCACTTTCCGTTGCCCGGCTCGGTCCGCTGCGCTTGGCAACCTATGCCGGCGGGCGTGGTTTCATCACCTACCCGCACTTCAGCGGGCAAGAGCCCCAGGCATTAGCCCAGCTGGCAGGACCGGCACTGGAGCATTTCTCGGCGCAGCCGCAGATCCGCGAGGTGGAATTCAAAACTCGCGGGCACGATCACGCACCTGGCCTGGCCGAGCGCCTGCATGCCCTGGGCTTCATTGCCCAGCCGAGCGAATCGATTATGATCGGGCCCCTTCAGTCGCTGTTCAGCGATGGGCCCGATCCGGCAGGGCTGGAATTGCGGTGCGTGAGCACTTCGGACGAGATCGAAGAAATGTGCCGGATGGTCGACCGGGCCTTCGGCGAACCCTACGATCCGGCGACAACCCAAGCCCTGGTTTCGCGCATGTCGAGGAATGACGGGATGGAGCTGTGGGTCGCGTGGGCCCAGGGGCGGATGGTGGGCGCTGGCCGCCTGGAGCCGGTGGCCGGCACCGAATTCGCGGGCCTCTGGGGTGGCGGGGTGCTGCCCGCATTCCGCGGACGCGGCGTCTACCGGGCCTTGGTCGATGCCCGGGCGCGCAGCGCGGTGGCCAAGGGCTGCAAATACGCGCACAGCGACAGCACCGAGTACTCCCGCCCGATCCTTGAACGCCAGGGGCTGCTGAAGGTTTCCGCCACAACCCCTTACCTGTGGAAGCGCACGGAGACCGGCAGCCAACTGCCGCCAGCTAATTGCGCGACGGGGCGATGATCGCGAACTCTGCGCCGGTGACGTCGCTGAGCACGGCCATGCGGCCAAAGTAGGAATCATGGGGCTCATGGATGATCGTGCCGCCGAGCTTCTCGGCGAGCGCCACGGTCTGCTCGGCATCCGCCACCGCGAAGTAGGCGCGCCAACCGGCCTTGGACTCCGGATAACTGGAGATGTCGAAGATTCCGGCCACCGCCTCGGAACCTTGGCCGTAGGTGTGGTAGCGGAATTCATCCGTGTCCGAGACCGGGGACAGGCACCAGCCCAGGGCCACACGGTAGAAACGGGCCACTGCCTCGAAGTGCCTGGTGTGCAGCTCGTTCCAGATGCGGGTGCCCGGTGCACGGCTGGCGGTTGTGTCTGCTGATTGGAATGCCTGGAAGAGTCCAACGCCGGTTCCCGCTGGGTCCCCGATGATGGCCATGGTTCCCTGGCCGGGAATGTCGATGGGCTTGAGGTAGACCTTGCCGCCGTGCATCTTGGTGGCATAGGCGGCGGCGTGCACATCGGTCACATTCAGGTAGGTGGTCCAGGCATCTTGCACCTCGGAATCCGGGTCATTGGCAATGAAGCCGGTGACCATTTCCCCGTTGAGGTAGACCTCGGCATATCCTTCGTCGCGGGTTTCCTCGTCATGGCGGACTTCCCAACCGAAAAGCTGCCCGTAGAACTGCGTGGAGCCCTCCATGTCGCTGGTGAGCAAATCGACCCAGCACGGCTCGGCTCGAGGATCCCTTGGTGCCGGCATCGCTTCCCCATTCCACAATTCATCCAGCTCGTTTGGGCTGAGTCTATGTCCTTTTTATCCAGATCAGCAACGGAAATTTTCCATCGGTCAGGATATTGCGAAACTCAATACCTCGCACTGAACCGCAGTTCCAATATGGTTTAATGTGACACGGCACACAATGCACTGCTGGGCAACCCGAGGAGTTCACCATGAGCGTTTCCACATCCAATCTCACTGTTTCAGTGGCGGCCATCCTCGCAGAAGGGGCTGCCCGCTACGGCGAGCTGAACGCCATCACCGTCGATGGCCGCAGCACCACCTATGAGCAGCTGTGGGAGCAGGCCCGGCAATACGCCGGAGCCCTGCAAGCCCAAGGCATCGAGGCGGGCGACCGGGTGGCCTTGCTCATTCCCAACGTCACGGACTTCGCCCGCGCCTACTACGCGGTTCTGGCCCTGGGCGCCGTAGCGGTACCGGTCCACGCGCTGCTCAAGGCGCGCGAGATCTCCTACATCCTGGAGGATTCCGAAGCCAAGCTGATGATCTGCGCCGCACCGCTGCTCGCAGAAGGAGCAGCGGGGGCCGCCGCTTCCGGGGTGCCGGTGCTCAGCGTGCTGGCTCCGGAGGAATCGGGCGCCATCCGGTTGGAAGACCTGGCCCGGCACGCCGCGCCGATTGGCACCTACCTGCCGCGCCGCCCCGAAGACCTGGCCACGATCCTGTACACCTCGGGCACCACCGGCAAGCCCAAGGGGGCGCTGGGCACGCATCTGGCGTTGATCGAGCAGACCCACACCACGTTGCTGAACACCATGGAATTGCGCCGCGGCGACAAGCTCTTCGGCGGGTTGCCGCTGTTCCACACCTTCGGCCAGACCTGCGTGCTCAATACCGGGCTGCGGGTGGGGGCCGAGGTCATGCTGCTGCCCAAATTCACCGCCGAAGGGGCCCTGGAACTGTTGCTGGAGGCTGGCATCGACGTCTTCTTCGGGGTGCCCACGATGTATGTGGCCCTGCTCGAAGCGGGCAAGCAGCGCGAAGGGATGCCGGAAAAACTGCGCTACGCCATTTCCGGAGGGGCCTCGCTTCCGGTATCCATCCTCACCGCCTTCGAGCAGCGCTTCGGCGCGCGGATCCACGAGGGCTACGGGCTGACCGAGACCTCTCCGGTGGCTTGCTTCAACCATGTGGGCGTCGACCCGCGGCCCGGAACCGTGGGCACCCCGGTCTGGGGCGTGGATGTGGAAATCGCCGATCCTGCCTGCCCCGATGAAATCCGGCTGCTGCCGCGCAGGGAGCTGGGCGAGCTGGTGGTGCGCGGGCACAACTTGTTCTCCGGCTACCTGAACCGGCCCGAGGCCACGGCCGAAGCGGTGGTTGATGGCTGGTTCCGCACCGGGGATCTGGGGACCAAGGACGAAGATGGCTACCTGCGCATCCTGGACCGGACCAAGGACATGATCCTGCGCAACGGCTACAACGTGTACCCGCGCGAAATCGAAGAGGTGCTGGTTTCCCATCCGGAGATTTCCAACGCCGCCGTGTACGGGGTGCCGCACGAAACCCACGGACAGGAGATTGCCGCATCGGTGACCTTGGAGGCCGGCTCCACGCTGGGCGCGCAGGAGCTGGTGGCGTGGGCCAGCAAGCAGATGGCCGCCTACAAGTATCCGCGGCTGATCGAGATCGTCCAGGAATTCCCGCTGGGTCCCAGTGGGAAGATCCTCAAGCGCGAACTGGTTGCGCAGTTCACTGCCGAGCAGGACTAGCGAACACTACTGGGGCAGTCCACCGTAATCCGGTGTGCGGCGCGAGCAGAACGCGGATCTGCCTTCGGCCAGGTCCGCGTTCGCCCCGTTCTCTTCCCACATCGCTTCCCACCAGCCCTCGGTGGCTTCTCCCTGGCGCACCAAGTTGATGGCCTCATTGGTGCGCGCAATGGAATATGGCGAGTTCGCGGACAGCTTGCCCAGCAGTGCGGCCAGCTCTTCTTCGAGCTGCCCATGGGCAATCACGCGGGTGAACATGCCCCAGCGTTCCGCCTCGGCAATGGAAATCTCCGCGCCGGAAAACAGCAGGTACTTGGCCCGGTGCTCCCCCACGGTACGCACCAGCCGTTCGATGCCCGGCCGCGGGAAAACCAGCCCGATTCTTGCTGGGGTGATCGCCAGGCGCACGTTATCCGAGGCCAACTGGATATCGCAGGCCGAGGCCAGCTGCCAGGCCCCGCCAAAGCAATGGCCTTCCACCACCGCGATGGTGGTTTTCGGGCAGCCCACGATGATCTTGTCGAGCAGGTCGAAATGGTTGATCAGCTCGCCGTCGGCGTCCCGGTCGAAGAGCACCTGGTCCATCTCGTCGATGGCAATTCCAGCGCAGAAGTTCCCTTCCGCGCCGCGAACCACAATGGAACTGACCTCGTCGTTGGTCGAAAGGCCGGCAAAGGCGCCCACCAGCTGCAGGCACATGTCCTTGGTGAGCGCGTTGAGTTGGCCCGGGTTATCCAGCAGCACTACGGCAGTGGACCCGGCTATTTCTACGCTGACCCGTGCTTCATTGTCCTTGCCCATCAGGTTCCTCCCAGTCGCGTGCAAGCCGCAGAAGTTCGAGGGGCAATAGCAATGCCCCCACTTCGCAATCTATCGCGAAATGGGGGCAAGCTGTTGTCCAGGCTGGAAATTATTACTTCCCGGTTCGTTGTACGCGAATTGGAGCTAGGTGGCTGGATACGGCTCAGGGCCCGGTACGCTAATACCGGGCCCTGGGCCCTTCCCTTCCGGGCTTAATTTCGCCGCAAGGTAAGAATTCGTTGCAAGACCACGAAGATCAGCAGCAATCCGCCGATCACGATCTTGGTCCACCAGGAACTCAAGGTTCCCTCGAAGGTGATGATGGTTTGGATCAGTCCCAGCACCATCACGCCAACCACCGAGCCGAGAATGAAGCCCATGCCGCCGACCAGCAGTGTTCCACCGATAACTACTGCGGCGATCGCGTCGAGCTCCATGCCCACACCGGTCAGCGCATAGCCCGAGCGCGAGAACATGGCGAAGAGGATTCCGCCCAGCGCCGCACAGGTGCCGGAGATGACGTAGACAACCACCTTGGTGCGTGCCACACGCAATCCCATCAAGGTGGCTGATTGCTCGCCGCCGCCCACCGCGTAAACGGTGCGGCCGAAACGGGTGCGGTGCAGCACCCACCAGGACCCGGCAATCACCAGCACGGCGATGACCACGGCCGCGGTCAACCGCCAGCGCCCCGCAGAAACGCCCCAGCTCGACAGCGCCACGAAACCCTCATTGCGGATCGGCACGGATTCCGGGGCGAAGATGAAGCACAGGCCGCGGGCCAAGAACATGCCGGCCAGGGTAGCCACGAAGGGCTGCACCTCGAAGTACTGGATCATCACTCCCATGCCCAGGCCGATGATCGATCCGCTGAGAATCGCGATAGGCAGCACCAGGGACAACGGGATCCCGGCATTGAGCATGGTTGCGGTGATGACCGAGGACAGGGCCAGCACCGCACCGACGGACAGGTCGATGCCGCCGGTGAGAATCACGAACGTCATTCCTGCTGCCAGCACGATCAAGTGGGCATTGTTGATGAACAGGTTGGATAGTACAGCGGGTGAAAGGAAATTCTCGTAGCGCACTCCGCCGATGACGAGCATCAGCCCGAAGACGACCACAGTGCCCAGAACCGGCAGGTAGCGCCGGTCCACATTCAATTTGGATATGGACTTGTGCGGAACACTGAGGATGCTCATGCTCCCACCTCCTGGTAGCGGCGGCGTTCGCGCAAGGAACCGAGCATGGCGCGCAGCCGGGTTGACATCATCAAGGTCACGGCAATGACCACGATGGCTTTGAATAGCGAAGTGACCAGCGGTGAAACGCCCAGAACGGTCACAGCCAGGCTCAGGGTGGTAATGATCAGCACGCCAATCATGGTGCCCGCGAGGTTGAACTTGCCGCCGGCCAGGGACGTGCCGCCGATAACCACGGCGAGAATGGCATCCAGCTCTATGAACAGCCCCGCATTGTTGGCATCAGCGGCCATGGTGTTGCCGGCGAAGATCAGTCCAGCCAGGCCCGATAGCAGGCCGCACAACACATAGACGGTGAATACCAGAGTTCTTGATTTCACCCCTGAAAGCCGGCTGGCTTCCGGGTTGATGCCTACCGCTTCGAGCAGCATGCCCAGCGCAGTACGCCGTACCACGAGGGCCACCACCGCAAACACGCCGTAAGCGATGATCGCGGCCACCGGCAGGCCCAGCACATAGCCCGAGGCCAGTTTGCTGAAAGGTGCGCTATTGACCGTGGTGATCTGGCCGTTGGTGATCAGCATGGCCACACCGCGGCCGGCAGTCATCAGGATCAGCGTGGCGACGATCGGCTGGATGCCGAAGTTCGCCACCAGCACGCCGTTGAATGCGCCGAGGATCAGGCACAGCCCCAAGGCCACGATGACGGCGCCGACGGCTGTACCTGCGGATCCCGGATTGGCCGAGCTGGCGATGAATGTCAGCGCCACGGCTCCGGAGATCGCGACGGTGGCACCCACCGACAGGTCGATGCCGCGGGTGGCGATCACCAGAGTCATGCCCAGGGCAACCAGCAGCAGCGGCGAGCTATTGCGCAGGATGTCTATGGGGGCACCGAACAGGTGCCCGTCCAGCACGCTGATGCCCAGGATGTCCGGGCGCTTGATGGTGCAGGCTAGCAGCAGCGCGAGCAGCGCAATCGCTGGCCAAAACAGGCGATGCTTGTAAATACGGGTCATTTGTTTTCTTCCCCGGTGGCGATGATTTCGATCAGGCGTGGCACATCCACATCTGGAGTGCTTGGAATTTCGGCAACCTTGGCGTGATCGCGCATCACAACGATGCGATCCGAGAGGCGCAGGACTTCTTCTAGCTCAGCGGAGATGAAGACCACCGACATGCCCTGTTCAGCTAGTTCGGAGACCAGGTTCATGATTTCGGTCTTCGCGCCGATGTCGATTCCGCGGGTGGGCTCATCGAGGAGCAACAGCTTCGGCGCGGTGGCGAGCCAGCGGGCCAGCAGAACTTTCTGCTGATTCCCGCCCGAGAGGTTCTTGAGCAGGGCGTTCGGATTGGCCGGACGGACGCCCAGTGCCTTGATATAGGCGTCCACGATTTGGGTGGCTTTGGTCTTGGGCAGCGGGCGGATCCATCCGCGCGCTGCCTGCAGGCCGAGGATGATGTTCTCGGCCACGGTCAGCTCGCCCACAACCCCTTCACCCTTGCGGTCTTCGGATGTGTAGGCGATTTTGCGGCCCAGGGCCTGCCGGGGAGTTCGCAGCTTCACCGGTTTCCCGCCCAGCTTGATCACCCCGTCATCTGCCTTGTCCGCTCCGTAAAGCAGGCGCGCGAGTTCGGTACGGCCTGAGCCCAGCAGGCCGGCCAAGCCGATGACTTCCCCGGGATAGAGGTCCAGATCGAAAGACTGCACCGCTCCCTTGCGCCCGAGTCCCACTGCCTGCAGCAACGGTTCGGCGTCGGCCGCGCGTTCGGTTGCGGCGGTGCGTTCGTTGGCGCCGCCCACTTGGGCATCGGAGGTGCCAGCGATCATCAGCGAGACCAGTTCACGTTGCGGCAGCTGGTCCTTCTCTCGTTCTTCCACCAATTGCCCGTTGCGCAGCACGGTAATGCGGTCGGCAATGGCGTAGATCTGGTCCAAGAAGTGCGACACGAAGAGGATCGCCACACCATCATCACGCAACTTCCGCATGACTTCGAAGAGCTGGGCCACCTCGTCGGTATCCAGGCTCGAGGTCGGTTCATCGAGAATCAGCACCTTGGCGTCGACCACCATGGCGCGGCTGATGGCCACCAGCTGCTGGACGGCCAATGAATGGGACCCCAGCGAGCTGGCCGGGTCTATCTTCAGCCCCATCCGTTCCAGATAGGTTTTGGCCTGGCGCCGCATGGTTCGCCAGTCAAGACCACCGAAACGGCGAGGCTCGCTGCCGAGCATGATGTTTTCGGCCACGGTGAGATTGGTGCAGAGATTCACCTCTTGGTACACCGTAGAGATGCCGCGCTCGCGGGCATCGGCGGGGCCTGTGAAGCGGGTGTCGTTGCCGTTGACCGTGATGGTTCCGGAAGCGATCGGATTCACTCCAGTCAGAGCCTTGATCAGGGTAGACTTTCCAGCGCCGTTCTCCCCCATCAGGGCGTGGACTTCACCGGGAAAAAGCCGGAAGCCAACGTTGTCCAATGCTTTGACCCCGGGGAACTCCACGGAAATTCCAACCATTTGAACGATGGGCTTCGTTGTAGGGGAATGCTGCACGGTGATTTCCTCAGTCCGTGACATGGGTGTTGAATCAATCATTAACTTGCCTCTGCGAGTTGCTTGTCCTGCCACCTGGTGGTGAACCGGCGGGCCAGCTTGTGGCCCGCCGGTTCGTGCTCTTGCCTGCGTTTCTAGTAGGTGCGATCGGCCAGGACCTCGGCCGCTTCATCCTGGGTGAAGGCGGCGTCTTCAACGACGATGCGCTTCTCCACAGATTCGCCGGCTACAACCTTCTTGGCGATTTCTGCCAAATCCTCGCCCAGCAGCGGGTTGCATTCGACGATGTAGTTGATCTTGCCGTCAACCAATGCCTGCATGCCGTCCTTGACCGCGTCAATGGTGACAATCTTGATGTCCTCGCCTGGCTTCTTGCCTGCTGCCTCGATGGCTTCAATGGCGCCCAAGCCCATGTCATCGTTATGGGCGAAGACCAGATCGATATCGTCATGGGAGTTCAGGAAACCTTCCATGACCTGCTTGCCGCCTGCGCGGGTGAAGTCACCGGTCTGCGAGTCGATAATCTCGATGTCCGTTCCCTCAATGGCCTTTCCGAAGCCTTCCTTGCGGTCGATGGCCGGTGCCGAGCCGGTAGTTCCCTGCAGTTCGACAACCTTCAGGTCCTTGTCCAGATTCTCTACAACCCAATCCCCGGCCCGCTGTCCTTCTTCAATGAAGTCGGAGCCGATGAACGAGGCAAAGAGCGTGTCATCGGTGGTGTCAACGGCGCGGTCCGTGAGGATCACCGGGATATTGGCGCTCTTGGCTTCTTGCAGCACAGCATCCCAGCCCGTTTCTACCACTGGGGAAAACGCCAGGACGTCAACGCCCTGCGCGATGTACGAGCGCAGAGCCTGGATCTGGTTCTCCTGCTTCTGCTGGGCATCAGAGAAGCTGAGCTTGAAGCCGTTTTCTTCGGTCAGGGTGTCTTGGATGTCCTTGGTATTCGCCGCGCGCCACCCGGACTCGGCGCCAACCTGCGAGAAACCGATGGTAATGGTCTCAGAACCGGATCCTCCGCCTTCGCTGCCACTGGAATCCGAGCCGGCGCATGCGCTCATGGCTGCCATAGCTGCGATGCTGAGCGTTGCCAAGCCAGTGCGCAAAAAGGTCTGTCGTTTCATCGTGAGTTCCTCCTCGTAGGTCCCCGCCGGATAATGGTGGAGTGAATGGTCTCCGGCACCAGAAAAATGTGTTGATGGTCACAATGTTAGCGCTAACAATTTAGGGTGTGAAGAGCCTTCCGGCTTTTGATTTCTTTTTCCATTGCCAACGGGCGACGGTTTTCAATCTAAATCGATATCCGACTAGGTAAAAAGGAATCAATGAGAGAAGGGAAATTATCCGGATTTAATCAATTGTTTGTTCGTCAGCTCGGCATTCGGAACAAATATCCCTGAATTCTTGTCCTGCTTGACGGTGCGCCTCATGTAAGGATGCAGTGTGCGAAACTGGGCATGTGGATGCACAAATTATTTACACGATTATCGCCGGGCTGCTGCTAGTTGTATCGGCATTGGGCACCATCTTCCCGGTGCTGCCCGGCTCGTTGCTGACGATCGGCACGCTCTTGGGCTGGGGCTGGCTGCTGGGTTCCGGCGCTTCCTGGTGGGCGGCCGGCCTGGGCATGGCGATCGCCCTGCTGGGCTGGTCCGCCTCTGCGATCCTGACCGGCAAGAAACTCAAGGAACATCAAATCCCCAAGGGTTCCATTCTCTTTGCGGTCGTGGGTGCCATCGCCGGTGCTTTCCTCATTCCCGTGATCGGCATGTTCGTCGGTTTCGCAGTGGGCCTATTCGCCGGTGAAAGCGTGCGCCGGCGCGAAGTCTCCGGCGCGCTCGGCTCATCCTGGGCCGCGTTGAAGGCCATGGGCCTGGGCATCGTCGTGGAATTCGGCTGCGTGCTGCTGGCCTCCTCAATTTGGGTCATCGGCCTGATTACCCACTTCGTAACGCGCTAGATCCAGCCCATCTCGCGGGCGTAGCGCGCGGCCTCGATGCGGTTGGCAGTGCTGGTTTTGCCGATCGCATTGGACAGGTGGTTGCGCACGGTTCCCACCGACAGGTGCACCGCCGAGGCAATCTGCGATACCGGCGAGCCGGAGGCGGCCAGTGAAAGGATCTCGCGCTCACGCCCGGTCAGCGGGTTGCTGCGGCTCTCCACGCTGAGCATGGCACGCTGCGGATCCACTACCTTGTCCCCGCAATAGACCCTGCGGATGGCGGCAATCAGCTCGGCCGGCGGAGAATCCTTGACCAGGAAGCCGTGCGCTCCGGCTTCGAAGGCCTGGCGGAAATATCCGGGACGGTCAAAGGTGGTCAGGATCAGCACCTTAACCCCGGCGTGGCTGGCCTTGAGTTCTGCTGCGGTGCGCAGCCCGTCGTGCCGCGGCATCTGCACATCCAGCAACGCGATGTCGGCGGGGTGCGCATCCAGTGCGGCGGCGACCTCGTCACCGTCGGCGCATTGCGCAACGACGTGGATGTCTTCTTCGAGGCTCAGCAAGGCTGCCAGCGCGCCCCGGACCAGGTGCTGGTCATCGGCGATGAGAATCCGGATCACGCTGCATTCCCCTCTGCCTCGAAGGCTACTTGCACGCTGGTTCCGCCCAGCCGCGATGCCCCTACTGTACAACTGGCACCGAATTGCTTGGCGCGTTCCTGCATTCCGCGGATGCCGTGGCCTGGCGTGCTGGCTTGCAGGCCATCCCCGTCGTCATCGACGCTGACTTTTCCGGGTTCCAGATGCAGCACGATGGTGCTGGCGTGCGCGTGGCGCAGCACATTGGTGACCGCTTCGCGCAGGATCCATGCCACATGCGAACGCAGCTGCATCGGGACTTGCTCGGCGGTTCCTGCCACCGTGAATTCGAGGCTGTTGTCGTCGCACGCCTGCTGCAGCTCGGCCAGTTCCCCGGCCAGGTCCTGGCGGCTGAGCCCCTGCACCGTCGTGCGCACGGAGTCCAGCGCGTCCACGGCCAGGGCGCTGAGTTGTTCCAGTTCCCCGCGGGCCTGGGCGTACTGTTCCTGGTCCATCAGGCGCAGGGCCAGCTGCGCCTTCAAATTCAATGCGGTCAGCGAATGCCCGATGCCATCATGCACGTCCCTGGCCACGCGTTCCTGCTCTGCGACCAGCAGGTAGTCGCTGCGGATCTTTTCTGCTGCGGCCGAGCGCCGAATGGCGGCCACGGTAATCGCGTACACCACCATCAGCACGAGGTTCAGGCCGATCAGGAAGATCGCGTCCATGAACTGCCCGAAGATGATCGGCAGCGCGAAACTGAGCACCAGCACCGCGGCGTAGGCCGCGATGGCCCACTTCCTGCTGAGCAAGAAGATCGCGAAGGAGGTGATGAAGGGGAAGAGCCCCATGGTGGTCAGCCCGATGACCGGGATGCCCAGGGCGATAATCGCGCAGAGGACCAGGAAGTTCGCATGCGCCCTGCGAGCGCTGGTTCCGCCTTGCCCGATGTTCTGGGAGAATTTGGCGTACGACTGCAGGTAGACGGCGGCGAAGAGGGCGATCAGCGCCAGGCCGATGATCCGGGTGGGCAGCGTGTAGTCTTCCACGAGAAGGTCCAGCACCGGGAAGACCAGGAAGATCACCCAGACGCCGGCGATCAGCCAGCCTCGGCGATCCCAGAATTTCTGGTCCTCGTCGATCTCGCAGAGCGGATCGTCCGCTGGCGCGGCGCCGGGCAGGTTGCGGCTCACTGGCGTGCCTTGGCCTTCCTGGTGGCGAGTACCGCGAAGAGAACGAAGATGAGTGCCCATGCCACTAGGTTAGCGGTTGGGATCCACAATGCGTCCGGGGCCATTTCGACTCCGGCGGGCATGTCCTTGAGCAATGGGTAGCGGGCCAGTGCTACGTAGCCGTACATCGGGGTGAAGCGGGCCGCGTCGAGCATGCCTCCTTCCAGGGGCATGAAGACATTGCCGAAGAAGGCGAAGAACACCATCAAGCCTGAGGCCAGGCCCAGGGCCGATTCGGATTTGAACACCATGCCCACCCCGATGCCGTAGCAGGCGAAGACCATGGCGCCGAGCAGGATGATCAGGTAGCTCGCTCCCCAGATCCACCCTTCTTGCACTTCGGCTCCAGTCGCGGCGCCCAGGGCGAAGACTACTGCTGCCGAGGCACCGGCTACCGTGGCCGCGACGATCATCTTGCTGCTGACGAACATGGCCGGCGGCATTTTGGTCAAGGCAATTTGCCTGCCCCATCCCTGCATGGTTTCGGTGGCCACGGTCCCGGCGATTGCCACAGTGCTGACCGCCGCCCCGTAGGCTGCCATGGAAATCATCAGATAGAACTTCACGTTGCCTGCGCCCAGCTCGAACTCGGTGTAACTGGGGATGTTGCCGAACAGGATGTACATGGCTGCGGGCAGCAGCAGGGCGAAGATCAGGTTGTACCCATCGCGGAAGTGCCGTGCGAATTCCACGCGGATGTAGGTGCTCATCATGATGCGTCCTTGGTCAGCTGGATGAAGGCCTCTTCCAGGCTCGGTGAGGAAATTTCCAGGTCGTAGCCCTGGTAGTCGGCGAGCAGGGCGGCCGCGAAGCGGTCCGAATCGGCGCTGTGGAAAGCGAAGCGCAATCCGTTGCGTTCGGCTACCTGCACCGAATTATCAAAAGTCCCGGCTCGTTCGGCATGCTTCGCCGAGGGGAAGGAAGCGCTGACGGTGCGTCCGGAGATGAGCTTGCGCAGCTCTTCGGTGGCGCCGTCGGCGACAATGCGGCCTTGGCTCATCAGCACAGTGCGTTCTGCGAAGTTCTGGGCTTCTTCCAGATAGTGCGTGGCGAAAATGACGGTGCGCCCTTCGGTGGCTTCTTCTCGCATCGTGGCCCAGAAATCCCGGCGGGCCATCACGTCCATTCCGGCAGTTGGCTCATCGAGGATCAGTACATCCGGGTCGGGCAGCAGAGCCAGAGCGAACTTGATGCGCTGCTGCTCGCCGCCAGAGCATTTGCCCACGCGCCGCTTGGCGATCTTATCCAGCCCCGTGCGTTCCATGACCGGCCCAACGCGATCTGCTTGCTCATGCATGTGGGCGATGACTGACACTGTCTCCTTGACGGTCATATCGCGCAGCAACCCGCCGGTTTGCAAGACGGCAGAGACCCGCCCAGCGGAGATGGCTTGGCGCGGATCCAAGCCGAGGATCTCCACCGACCCTCCGGTGGGTTGGGTCAGGCCCAGGATCATGTCCACGGTTGTCGTCTTGCCAGCTCCATTGGGACCCAGGAAGGCCACGATCTGTCCGGTCTGGATCTGCAGGTCAATGCCCTTGACTGCTTCAACTTTGCTGCGCGGCGTTGAGAAGGTCTTCTTCAAGCCGCTGAGCGAAACTGCATTCGTTCTAATCAGCGTTTCCATGCTTCATAGTCTTCACCCTTTGCCGGGTGTGCAGAAGAGCAGAAAGTCATGCGTTGCCCATGACCGTTGTCATGGACCGATTCCAAGTGGCTCGATGCAACCTCGCCGACTTTTACGTCGAATCCCGCTGTGAGCTTGGCAACTTGCCGCTTCCCATTGTTCCCCCGGCTCTCGTTGCTGGCCCCGTGAAAAGCCATGATCACTACGGGTCAACGAACAACTTGGAGATTTTCGCCCTTGTGGCCGGGTTGTCCCCCATCAGAGATTACGGATGGCACTCTGGGAAACTCACAGCGTACTCACGTAGGATTTTTGCTGTGCTAGATCATTCTTCGTTTCTTTCCCTTGTGACCGATTATGCGGCTCCAACCATGGGCGCGGCTTTCCTGCCCGACTGGTTGAACCCAGTCGTCTTCCTGAACAACCCCGCGCTTGGCCCATGGGTCTTGCTGCTGGTTTGCGCCATTGTCTTCGCCGAGACCGGCTTGCTGGTGGGCTTCTTCCTGCCAGGCGACTCGATGCTCTTCACCGTTGGCATGCTCATTGCCACCGGCACCATCCAGATTCCGTTGTGGCTCTTCGCCGCCGCGATCTTTGTCTGCGCCTTCGCAGGTGACCAGACCGGCTACATCATTGGCAAGAAATCCGGACCTGCCATCTTCAAGAAACCGGATTCCCGCTTCTTCTCGCAGAAGAACGTTGAGCGGGCCCACGAGTTCTTCGAGAAGTTCGGCGGCCGCGCGGTGATCCTGGCACGCTTCGTTCCAGTGGTCCGCACCTTCGTCCCGGTAATCGCTGGCGTAGCGAAGATGAACCACAAGACCTTCATCCTCTACAACCTGATCGGTGCCGCCCTGTGGGGAATCGGCGTCACATTGCTGGGTTATTGGCTGGGCCAATTCACCTGGATCGAAGAGAACATCGACCTGATCTTCATCCTGATCGTCCTCATCTCGGTGATCCCTATCGGTGTTGAACTGCTCAAGGCCCGCAAGCCGAAGAGCAAGACCCCGGAAAACTGATCTTCAAGCACTTCGGCGGCGGAACTGACCGCCGCCCCACTGTACGCCGCGGCGCATCAACCAATGTTCACATGGTTGGATTGTGCCGCGGCGTACTCCTTTGCAGACAAGATTTTCGTCATTATCCACGGCTTGAATCGCTTCACGCGTGATCGGGCGGATGGCATTGGCCAGCACTTCGCAGTCGCAGAATCCGCCCAGCAGCTGCATTTTCCGGTCAATCGCGGTAGCTCGCGGAGCGCTCGCATCGCGATAAGACAAGAGGAAGAGATGGGTCCCGTCGCATCCTTGCGCGCAGACCGCACGATACAAATAGCACGCAAGGCATTCATGTTCTACAGGTTCGAGTACTGCAGGCATTGGTGGCTCCTTGAAACAGTGGATGGCAGTAACGAAGCGTTACTGCCATCCACTGTCCATTTTGAAGCGCCGCGCGCAGCGCATTGCTCACCCAATGTGGAAAACTAGCTCCCTGCCAAGCTCTGCCGGAGGAAAGCCGCAACGCGTTCCAGCGCTTCTGCCACACGCTCATATCCGGCCGCGAAGGACAAGCGGATAAACAGGTGGCCTTCGAACGGATCAAAATCGCCGCCAGGGGTCAGCGCCACATGCGCATGCTCCAAAACCGCTTGGCAGTACTTGCCCGCAGAACCGAAATGCTCCAAGACTTCGGGGGCCAACCGGCCGTAGAGGTAGAAAGCCCCATCGGCGGGAGCTGCCTCGCTGATGCCCAAGCTGCTGAAGTGCTCCAACACGTGGCCTCGGGTGCGGGCGAACTCGGCCACACGCTCATTAGCTTCATCGAGGCTCTGCTGTTCAAAGGCAGCTACCACCGCGCGCTGTGCTGGCGCTGGAGCGCACAAGGCGAGGTTCGAAGCCAGTGCGTCCACCGTTGGCACTAGCTCATCGGGCACGATCATCCAGCCCAGGCGCCAGCCAGTCATCCCCCAGTATTTGGAGAAGGAGGAGACAACGATGGACGAGGGGGAGAACTCCCACGAGGTGTGTGCCTTGCGGTCTGGGACGAATTCAATGCCGTGATAGATTTCATCGCTAATCAGCCGCACATCATTGGCCTCGCACCAGGTGGCCAAGTCCGAGAGCTCGCCGGCGCTGAACATGGTTCCGGTGGGATTATTCGGCGACGCGACAACCAGCCCGTCAAGGCGTCCATGCTCGTTCTTGGCCGCCTCAAGCAGCTGCACGGTGGGCTGGTAACGCTGCGCTGCACCGGTGGGCAAGTCGACAACTTCCAGCCCGAGGGCACGCAGAATATTGGCGTAGGCCGGGTAGCCGGGACGGGCCAGCGCCACCACGTCTCCGGCATCGAAGGCTGCCAAGAACGAAAGCTGGAATGCACCGGATGAACCAGTGGTCATCACGAAGTTCTTTGCGGGAATCTGCACCCCGTAGGTGTCGTGGTAGTGCTTCACCAACGCTTCACGAGTCTGTGCCAGGCCCGCGGTTGAGGTGTATCCGAAGTCGGCATGGTCGGCATGCAGTTTCGCGGCCAGATCATTCACGGCCGCTGGAGCACCACCGCCAGGTTCTCCCACGCACAACGAGATCACGTCGTGGCCGGAGGCCCGCATCGTGGCGACCTGATCAACAATTTGCATCACTTCAAAGGGAGCTACTTTGGAACGCTGGGAGGCTTGCACCGTTTGTCCTTCTTTTCGCAGGCGTGGAAAACCGAAGCGCCCTCGCTTTGGTCTTCTCAGCTATCTGCTTCAAGGCTATCGGCTCCAGCTTGGTATTAGTGCGCGAGACAGCCGGTGAGCAGGCTCACCGGCCCAGTTCACCCTCCGTTTGCCTCATATCCACTCTTGGGGCACACGCCCCGGGCATCCTCAAGGTACCCGCCTTTTGCAGGCGACACCTCGCACAGGAGAACGCACTATGAACAACAAGCCCCTCTCGGCCGCACTTGCCGCCGCTGTATTGATCCCGTTGGTCTTGGCGCCGGCAGCCAGCGCCGCTGCTCTGCCAGGAACCGCTGCTTCCGCGCTTCCAGCGGCAACGGCCAAGTCCCCAGAACCGGGTTTCCGCGTACTGCCCTACCTCCAAGCTCCTGCTGCCACGTCGATGACCATCAACTGGATCAGCGAAACCGATGAGCCGGGCACCATAAGCCTCTCGGGACCGGGACTGGGAAAGTCCGGGAAGCAGAGCAGCGCACCACAGTACCTAGATCTCATGGAATACACCCGGGCCGAACTCGATCAGCAGATCGAGGGCTTGGAACAGCGCTCGTGGTTGAAGTCGAATTCGAACTACAAGCACTCGGTGACCTTCCAGGGCCTGTTGCCCGGAAAGTCCTACAACTACACCGTGACCCAATCAGGAGAAACCCACAGCGCGGCTTTCAAAACAGCTCCCAAGGGCGAGGCGTGGAAGAACGTGCGCATCATTGCGTTCTCCGATTCTGAAACCGAACCACGCGGACGCACCGAACACCGCGAGTGGGAGCTCTCCCCGGTCAACGGCTACACCGCAGATTCCATCCAGCGTCCGGGCGCGGGGTCCAAATGGGACCAGCAGTTCGGCATGACCACCCGCAACGGCGAGCCGACCCTGCGCTACCGCTGGACCAGTCCACCGCATTCAACGAGAACCTCAAGCACATCGAAGCTGCCGATCCGGACCTGGTCATGATGGCAGGCGATCTCACCCAGGGTTCGGGCTACCAGCCGGCGTGGGATGAGTTCTTCGGCCATGTGGCCGGCGAGCATTCGGACTTGGCCTCCAGCGTTCCGCTGCTTCCAGCTTTGGGCAATTGGGAAACCTATGCGGCGCTGAACGGCGGCTACGGCACGGAAGCCGACCGCACCCCCGCGGTCATCTCACGCAACCGCTTCCTGGATTACTTCTCCTTGCCGCAGGACCCCGAGCACCCCGAGTACAAGGGCTCGTACTACCGGGTGGATCATGGACCGGTGACCGTGCTGACTCTGGATTCCACCAACGGCCGTCCGGACGAGGACACCAGGACCGGCCAGCTCTCCGGAGAGAAGTTCTCTGGCGATGATACGAATATGGCCGCAGGGAATCTGTCCACCGACACCCAGGGCGAGTTCACCTTCGAATCCTATGTCCAGGGATTCAAGGACCTGTTCCCCGGAGCTACCGCGCAAGACGTTGACCTGCCCAACATGGATGCCGCATCTGCGCAGTGGAATTGGGCCGAAAAACAGCTAGCCGACGCCCGCGCCAACGGCCAAATTGTGCTGGTCCAGTTCCACCACTCGGCCTACTCCAACGGCGTGCACGGCACCCCACCGAACCACGAGCACCCTGACAACCAGTCGGGCACCGCGATGCGCGCCTACACCCCGATGTTCGAGGAGCATGGCGTGGCAGCGGTCATCTCCGGCCACGATGAAATGTTCGAGCGTTCCTGGGTGGACGAGGATGGGGATGGCCGCGGCTTCCACTCCTATGATGTCGGTGTAGCCGCCGATGGCTTGCGCGGCGAGAAGCTGGTGCAGAATGCCGAAGGCAAGTACGAGCCGCTGCGTTTCAACTCGCACTCGCAGTGGTCAGCTCCTGCCGACGAGCCAGAGACCTGGGCCAAGGATGAGGACGGCGTTCCACAGCTGGTCTCCGGTGGACTGCACTACGGGCACCTGCAGATCGATATCGCCAATACCGCGAAAGGCGCAGAACTGACCTTGACCCCGGTTCACATTTTCCCCCAGCTGGATTCGGAATACCAGTTGGAAGAGACCGAGCGACGCGTCTATGACGACGTCGTGAGCTTCGCGGTAGGCAAGGATGGCGTGCCGCTGGCGAAGTAGCAGCACTGCAGATGGCCAACGGCCCGGAACTGCCAGTTCGGAGCCATTGGCCATCTTCACCCCCCAAAGCCCAGCTCTCTAGACTGGTTGACGGCGTACGGTTCGCAGGACCGTCTTGACAAGCATCAGCACCAGCAGCAATATGCCCACATAGCCGTTGATCACATAGACGATGTTCACCATCTGCGAGAACGGTAGGACCAGTCCGATGACGGTACCCAAAAGGGCCAACGTGATGGTCAGGTACTTGAATTTCGGTGTCTTGTCCGCAGCGAAGCGCGAGGAAACCGTCCACAGCAGCGGTACCGCGGTGGTGTATATTCCAGCGAGGATCATTACCGAAATGCCCCCGGCCAACACTGGGCTGATGTCTTCGGCCAGGACCAGCATCGGAATTTCGGTACCACCCACACGGGTAATATTGGCCAGCAGTCCCAGCCCGACGACGATGCAAGCCAGCGAGAAGATCGCCGCGCCGACAAAGCCACCGGCAGCGGCTTCCTTACGATTGCGCGCATTCTTTCCCAGGGCGGTGAGGAATGCGGCCAGCCACAGCATGCAGAAGCCAACGTAGGACAGTCCAGCCATGAACCAGTTCGTCGATGCCTGGGTCAAGTCCAGGTCGGGCAGCAAGGCTTGCCCCTCGGCGATCCCAGCAGGGTTCCGAAAAATGCCCAGCAGTCCCAATCCAACGGCCACCACAACGATCAACGGACCGATCTTGCCAATGACATCTACCAGGCTCTTGAGGCCAAACCAGACGCTGATGCCGACTGCGACTGCCAGCCCGATGCCGCCAAGGAACTTGGACAGGCCGTAATGCTCCTCGAAGACGGCGCCCGCTCCGGCAACCATCACGGTGAAGCTCAAGAAGACGAACAGGATCGAGAAGTAGTCGAAGAACGAGCCCAGATATTTGCCGCAGTAATAGTGGAATATCCGCGAAGGGCGGTCAAATTTCCGAGCTTGGCCAACGACGAAGAATTCAACAGCCACGTAGGCCATGAGCAGCAGCACCAGAATTCCGGTTCCAAAAACTCCCCAGTAGCCGTAGGAAGTGAAGTATTGGAGAATCTCCTGGCCCGTTGCGAATCCCGACCCGATCAGGAAGGCAATAATCGCACCGGCATAGGTAAGCACGCGGAAGACGCTTCCCTTTTCCACCGTATCCAGATTCGCGCGAGTAGCTGAAACTTTTGACATGACGATCTCCCTCTTCGTACGGCATCGCGGCGCACATATTCAGCATCTCGCGTGATATATCAATTTGCATTTAAAGATATATGTGAACTGCGACACCGTCAATGATTTCCCGATGGACCGCGAAGCCACCGCACCCTACGGCGCAGACGACTTGTCGCCACGGCTGCACGTAGTGGAGTATTGAAGCAGACGGCAAGACGCTGGTCAGAGCATCGTAGAGAGTAAGGCAGCAGATGAGTGAGCAACGCGTTTTCAAGGCAGTAGTCGGCAAGGAAGGCGGCTGGTGGAACATCTGGGTTCCGGAATTGGACCATGTGACGTCCACCCGGAAATCACGCAAGATCGCCCTTTACACCCGCTCACTGATCGCTGCAGTTCTGGGGATTGACGAGTCTTCCTTCCGCGTGGAACGAGAAGTGGTCAGCGCCGAAGAATTCGAACGCCGCTACACCGAAGCCGTGCGCAAAGCCAACGCCTGAGTTGGTATTGGCCGCCGTTTCCCCTACCGGGCAAACGGCGGCCTTTTGCTATTTGCCCGTCTTTTCCAGTTCGCGTTCCTTGACCCGGTGACGGGAAAGGATCGAAATCCGGTTGAAGGCGTTCATGGCGACGGCGATCCATTGGATGGCTGCCACTTGCTCCACGCTGAGCACCAGACGGGCCGATGCCACCGCGGCGATACGCTCTTCTGGCTTGGGCAGGTCGGTAGCGGCTTCAGCGATGGCTAGTGCTGCGCATTCTTCTTCGCTAAACAGGCCGCCGCATTCATCCCATGTGCTCAGCAGGTTGATGCGTTGCAGGCTCTCCCCTGCGTCCAGTGCCTTGCGGGCATGCAGGTCCAGGCAGTAGGCACATCCATTGATCTGCGAGACGCGCAGGTTGACCAGCTCGGCGGTGCGGTCGCTGATTCCGGCTGCGCGGTAGGACTTGGCGACATCTTTGGAAAATCTGCCAATCGAGTTCCATAGCTCTGGATTGGT
>NZ_JBJDNO010000007.1:0-65488 GCF_044900755.1 Microbacterium sp. NPDC087868 | reverse complement strand
GTCGATCAGGGAGGTGAAAAGCACCCGCTCGGCAATCCAGCCGAGCGGGTGCTAACCCATGCCTACTTGACAATTACGGGCACATATCAGGCCTGCGCGGCCATCCGGTTGGAGATCTTGTACCGGGCTGCGCGGTGGGTGTCCTTCACGCGGTCGCCGGCGCCGAACATCTTGTGGCGCAGCGAGCCCTCGGTGTATTCGGTCTTGTAGACCCCGCGCGCCTGCAGCTCGGGAACCACGTACTCGACGATGTCCTCGAAGGTGCCCGGAGTGACAGCATAGGCGAGGTTGAAGCCGTCCACGTCGGTGTACTCCACCCAGTCGATGAGCTTCTCGGCTACCTCGGCGCCGGAACCGACGGAGACCGGGCCGAATCCGCCCACGCCGATCCATTCGGCCAGCTGGCGGATGGTCCACGGCTTGCCGGTATCGCCGCTGGCCTTCTTGAAGGTTTCCACCGAGGACTGGATGGCGTTGGACTTCACGTCGTCGCCGATGACATCGTCGGGGCCGTAGACGGACATGTCGATGCCGGTCCAGCCCGACAGCAGTGCCAGCGACCCCTCGATATCCACGTAGGAGCTGTAGTCCTGGAACTTCGCCTGGGCCAGTTCGGTGGTTTCGGCGGTGATGATGGTCTGCATGGCGAAGACCTTGATGTCGTAGCGGCCACGCCCGGCGGCCTCGGCAGCGTCACGGATCTTGCTGACCGCTTCCTTCAGCAGGTCGCGGGTGGGGCAATTGACGAAGATCGCTTCAGCGTTCGACGCGGCGAACTCGGTGCCGCGCTTGGAGGCGCCGGCCTGGTAGATCACCGGGGTGCGCTGGGTGGACGGCTCGGTGATGGCGATGCCCGGAACCTTGAAGTACTTGCCTTCGTGCTCGATCGGGTGCACCTTGGCCGGGTCGGTGTAGATGCCGGTGGCCTTGTCATTCTGCACCGCGTCGTCTTCCCACGAGCCTTCGAGCAGCTTGTAGACCACCTCGAGGTACTCATCGGCGTGGTTGTAGCGCTCGTCGTGCTCCATCTGGTCTTCCTGGCCCATATTGCGGGCCGCCGATGGCAGGTAGCCGGTGACGACGTTCCAGCCCACGCGGCCGTTGGTCAGGTGGTCCAAGGTGGCCAAGCGGCGGGCGAAAGCGTACGGGTGCTCATAGGCGGTACCTGCGGTGACGCCGAAGCCGAGGTTCTCGGTCACAGCGGCCATGGCGGAAACCAGCATCATCGGGTCGTTGACCGGTGCCTGCGCGCCGGAGCCCAGCGGGGTCACGTTGGTGCCCTTGTACACGTCGTAGGTGCCCAGCACGTCGGCGAGGAACAGTCCGTCGAACTTCCCCTTTTCCAGCACCTTGGCCAGGTGCGTCCAGTAGCCCAGGGTGTTGTAGGTCGAGGCCTTGTCCTGCGGATGGCGCCACAGGCCCGGCGACTGGTGCACCACGCAGTTCATGTCGAATGCGTTGAATAGGATCTCGCGCTTGTTCTCGCTCATGGCTTTGCCCCCATAGGTCGGTAATCGTGGAAAGTTGCTGGTTTGCGTCGCAGGCCCTCAAGCCCGCTGGGTTGAATCTTCGCCGGTGACGGACAGCCGCTGCGGCTGGACCCCGTTGATCTCGTAGTCCCCGACGATGCGCGCCTTGTAGATCGCCGGGTTATGGGTGGCGATGGTGCGCGCATTGCGCCAGTGCCGGTCCAGGTTGCAGCCGCTTCTGGTGGACGAGGCTCCCAGTCCGTCGAAGAGCTTGCTGGTCACGCCGATGGCCAGTGGCTGCACCACGGTTTGCGCGCGGTTGGCGGCCAGCTCGCATACGGCGTAGCGTTCCTCGTCGTTCAGTCCCGGATCGCCCAGGGCCGCCTCGACTTCGAGTACCGCGCCGATCACCACGGAGTCGGCAGCGAAGGACTCCGCGGAAACTTCGCCCACCAGCTGGAGGACCTGGGGTTCCTGGTATACCGGCACCCCGGTTCCGGTGGTGAAGATGCGGGTGCGCGCCTGCACCGCGTGACGCAGGTCGTTCAATGCGGCGCGGGCGATGCCCGCCTGCACGGCCATGAGAACCAGCTGGAAGATCGCCGCTTCGGAGTCATTGGTCTGCTGCGGCATGAAGCAATCCACCGGGACCTGGTGGAATTCGGTGGTGCCGGTTCCGGTGAGGCCCTGGCCGAACCCATCCCAGTCGTCGAGGATCTTGACGCCGCTGCGCTGGGTGGAGACCACGGCGATCTGGCGGCCGGCGAGCTCCGGGTGGGCCACGGCAACGGTGGTCCAGTCGGCAAAAATGGTGCCGGTGCAGTAGTACTTTTCACCGTCGATCACCCAGCGCCCGTCCACGGTGCTGGCCTTGGTGTTCAAGGTGCCCAGGGCGTTGCCACCGCGTTCGGTGTAGGCGTTGCCGATAATCTGCCCAGCAGCGATGCGAGCGACCCACTTCTTGCGCAGCTCTTCGTCCTCCAGCGCCAAGACGTTCTCGACGAATGCGATATGCGCACGCCACAGCTGGCCTACGTGGGAGTCCGCCTCGGACAGCTCGATGAGCAGACGGAAGACATCCACCAGCCGTGCGCCGTAGCCCCCGTCGGCAACGGAAAGGCGCAGCGCACCGAAACGCTCGCGATTCAGCAGGCCTACCTGCTCGAAAGGAAGCACGCGGTTCAAGTCGCGGTCCTTGGCTGTCGCGGCGATCTGCGCAAAAACGGGACGGAAAATTTCGGCCAGCCGGTCGTATTGCTCATCCGCACTTGGTCCGGGGGTGATTTTCAGCAATTGCCTGGTCGGCAGCTGTTCTTCAAACTTGTCCAGGTCCATTGTGGTGGCCTGCGAAGGGTCACTGAGCTGGTTGAAGTCCAGTCCGAGGGCATTGTGCGATTCACCAATAGGCATCAGGGTTCTCAATTCTTTCCATCGGTCCTGGCGGTAGCACCGTCCCGCTATTGGGGTGGTTGCTGCGGCGTCGTGGAGCCAGATCTCTCAGCCGCTCTGGATGGGTCGTAATTCATTTGTAACGGTAATAAACCGGCGTTTCCAACCCGCGAAGTCACATTTCGTCCCAGTGCCGGCAGTGCCCATCTTCAAATTTCACAGCCTAATCCGCGTCCTGCCGAAGATGAGTTGCAAAGTTTTGCTTAATGTCGAGCAAACCGGCCTGCAATAAAATAAATAACGAAATTTCTGGGCAATGTGACGTAGTTGTCGAAGATTTTTTCATATTACGCAAGATTTGCGTTCAAATCGTTCGACTCGTTGTAATGGACACGTAACCATCCCGAGCGGCCGAGAGATCTGGCTCCACGACGCCGCAGCAACCACCTTTGGAGTTTTGCTCTGCAGGCCGGTGCTACCGCCAGGAACGATGGAGATGAACATGACTCTTTCCTTTGCAGCGCCCGAGGCAGCTCCCGTTGCCTCAGCTTCAAGCGCCCTGGACGTGCAGTTCAGCAACGTGTCGCGAACCTTCACCACCAAGATGGAAAGCCGCACCGTTCTGACCGATATCAACCTGCAAATTCCAGCAGGTCAAGTCGTGGCCATTCTTGGAGCCAGCGGTTGCGGAAAATCCACGCTGCTGCGTTCAGTATCGGGCTTGGACCACCCCACCACCGGCACCATCCGCACCGGCACCCGCGAGGTCACCGGCATCAACGAGTTATGCGCCGTTGCCTTCCAGGAGCCCCGGCTGCTGCCATGGCGCTCGGTTCGCCAGAACATTGCACTGGGCCTGGCACCGGAAACCGATAAGCGCGCCGGCAACTCGCTGATCGATGAGTTGATCGAGCTGACCGGTCTGAGCCATGCAGCCAGCTTGCGCCCACGCGAGATCTCCGGAGGCATGGCGCAACGGGTTTCGCTGGCTCGCGCGCTGGCTCGGCGCCCGGGTGTATTGCTTCTTGATGAACCCTTCGGCGCCCTCGATGCGCTGACACGCTTGAAGATGCAGGATCTGCTGCTCTCGATTCACGCATCGTTCCCCACCACTGTTCTCATGGTGACCCATGATGTGGACGAGGCGTTGACTTTGGCTGACCGCGTGATTGTTCTGGGGCGAGGCGCTGGGCATAGTGCAGCGGGCGTCATCGAGGATCTGTCCATCTCAGCTGTGCATCCACGCCGGCATACCGATGAAAAGTTCGTTGCAGATCGCCTGCACCTATTGCGCCTGCTCGGCGTCGACCCAACCAACCATTAGTCCCGGCCACGCCGTGGGTCCCGAACCATTCGTCCCCTTTGCCTTTTCACCTACACCGCTTGCACGCACAATTCTAGGATTCTCCATGCTTTTGAACCGTCTCACCCGCCGCACTGCATTGTCCGCCGCCGCCTTGATCGTTGGCGCAGTTGCCCTGACCGGCTGTGCTGGCGAAAACGCTACAGCCTCCTCGGATGGTCAGACCCTGTCCATCGACTTTGCCACTTACAACCCGCTGAGCCTGGTACTCAAGGAAAAGGGATGGTTGGAAGCAGCCGCCAAGGAGCAGGGCGTAAATGTCGAATGGATCCAGTCCGCTGGTTCCAACAAGGCCAATGAAGCTCTTCGCGCCGACGCAATCGATGTTGGTTCCACAGCCGGTTCCGCTGCGCTCCTGAACCGTTCGAACGGTGCACCCATCAAGACCATCGCACTGTATTCGCAGCCGGAATGGGCGGCCCTGGTAGTGGATAAGGACTCGAAAATCGAGTCCGTTGAAGATCTCGCTGGCAAGACCGTGGCCGCTACAAAGGGCACCGACCCATACTTCTTCCTGCTGCAGGCGCTGGAATCCGCGGGCTTGAGTGAAGCTGACATCAAGCTGCAGAACCTCCAGCATGCCGATGGACGTACCGCCCTGGCCAACGGCTCGGTTGATGCCTGGAGCGGTTTGGATCCGATCATGGCCGCTGCCGAAAAAGACGGCGCGCAACTGGTTTACCGGAACTTGGATTTCAACACCTACGGTGCGCTGAACGCTCGCGAAGACTTCATTGAGCAGAGCCCCGAACTCGCCCAGCTCGTTGTCGATGCCTACGAAAAGGCTCGTGGCTGGGCAGCTGACAATCCCGAGGAAACCGCAGAAATCCTGGCCGACGTAGCAGGGCTCGAACCAGGAGTTGCTGCCACCGTCATTGAGGAACGCTCCAATCTGGACGTTCCGGCAGTTCCCGACGCCAAATTCACTGGAGTCCTGAGCAAGATTGCTCCCACGCTGGTCGCTAGCGGCGATGTCTCGGAGCAGGAATCCGTTGATGAAGCTCTGGAAACCCTCATCGATGACCAGTTTGCCGTCAAGGCAGACGCAACAAAGATCTCCGGAGAGTAACCAGCCATGAGTCCCTCTAACGTGGCTGGAACCCGCGGAAGCCAAACACCTGCCAAGCAGAAGGCCAGCATGGCCGCAACGATCCTGCGTGCCCCGAAATGGCTGCTTGCGCTGGTCTTGCCGCTGACCACCCTGGCTGTGTGGCAATTTGTCACCGTTACCGGAATCGTTGCTCCGTGGACACTGCCAACTCCGGGTTCAGTGGTTTCTGCTGCCATTGAGCTCTTCCAGGATGGCGAACTCGGAAAGCACATCGGCATCTCCACTCAGCGTGTTCTTCTCGGTTTCGCCTTCGGATCATTGCTGGGCTTGGCGCTGGGTGCGCTTGTCGGACTGTCCAAATTGGCAGATGCATTTCTGGGACTGAGCATCAGCGCCCTGCGTGCAGTCCCTTCCTTGGCTTGGGTTCCGCTGCTGGTGCTCTGGATGAAAATGGGTGAAGATTCCAAGGTCACACTCGTGATCATTGGTGCCTTCTTCCCGGTCTTTACCACCGTCGCCTTGGCGTTGCGCCATGTCGATGCCCACCTGGTCGAAGCAGCCCGCTCCTTCGGGTTGAAGGGATTGAAGCTGCTGCGCACCGTCCAGCTGCCCGCAGTGGTCCCTTCGATCTTCTCCGGCCTGCGTTTGGCACTAGCCCAAGCTTGGCTCTTCCTGGTCGCAGCCGAACTCCTCGGCGCGTCAATGGGCCTTGGCTTCTTGCTCACCGACTCGCAGAACAACGGCCGATTGGACCGCCTGATCATGACCATCGTGCTGCTGGCCGTCTTTGGAAAGATCACCGATGCCCTGCTGTCGATAGCAGAACGCTGGGCTATCAAGCGCTGGACCTGAAACCGGACCCGCTAATACCCGCTAGTACCCGCTAGTACCCGCTGACAAAGCTACCCCTCACCAAAGAAAGTTTGCGATGACCACCGAATTGGCAACAACCTCAACTCAAGTTTCAGAGGCAGCACGCCAGGAATTCTGGGACGAAGCGGCGAACCTCTTGGATTGGGACATCCCGTGGCACACCACCAGCCGCATCATTCCGGCCGATCCGGATGCCAAGCGCGGACCGGAAATTTCTTGGTACCTCGGCGGCAAGCTGAACGCCGCAGTGAACTGCGCCGACCGCCATGTAGCTGCGGGACGCGGGCAGAAGGTCGCACTGTATTTCGAAGGCGAGCCCGGAGACCGGGTAGCCGTCACCTACAAGAATTTGCAGGAGCGGGTCTCCCAGGCAGCCAACGCCTTGGAATCCCTGGGTGTGGTGAAGGGCGACCGCGTGGTCATTTACCTGCCGGTGCTCATTGAAACAATTGTCATCACCTTGGCTTGCGCCCGCATCGGCGCCATCCACTCGCTGGTCTTCGGCGGGTTCTCCGCCGAAGCGCTGAGGTTCCGCGTGGAGGACACCAAGGCAAAGGTCCTGGTCACCACCGACGGCCAGTTCCGCCGCGGCACTTCGGTTCCGGTCAAAGGCAACGCCGATGCGGCCGTTGCCGGCGAGAACGAAATCGAAAAGGTCCTGGTTATCCGCCGCACCGGCGACGAAATCCCGTGGACCGAAGGCCGCGACATCTGGTGGCATGAGGTGGTTGATACCCAGTCCACCGAGCACCACGCGCAGGCATTCGATGCGGAAACACCGCTGTTCATCATGTACACCTCGGGAACCACCGGCCAGCCGAAGGGCTTGGTGCACACCACCGGCGGGTACCTGACGCAGGCGGCCACCAGCTACAACCTGCTGTTCGCCAACCCGGACGAATCCCAGCGCGCCAAGGACGTGCACTGGTGCACCGCCGACCTCGCCTGGGTCACCGCGCATACCTACGAGATCTACGGCCCGTTGGCCAATGGCGTCACCCAGGTAATCTACGAGGGCGTCCCCAGCGCCCCGCACCCGGGCCGCCACTTCGAGGTCATTGAACGCTACAAGGTCACCAGCTACTACACCGCTCCCACCTTGGTCCGCTCGTTGATGGGCTGGTTCCCGGACGGCATCCCCGCTCAATACGATCTGTCCTCGGTGAAGATCGGCGGCACTGTGGGTGAAGCCGTCAATCCCGAGGCATGGAAATGGTTCCGCCAGCAGATCGGCCGGGACAGCGAAGCAGGACTGCCGATGGTTGACACCTGGTGGCAGTCCGAATCCGGCGCGACCGTGCTTTCCCCCCTGCCGACCGATGGACATTTCAAGCCAGGCTGCGCCGCACGCGCGCTGCCGGGCATCTCGGTGGACATTGTTGACGATGGCGGCCTGAGCGTGCCGGCCAACCAGCAGGGCAATATTGTCATCACGCGCACTGGCCCGTCGATGGCCCGTACCGTATGGGGCAACCCGACGCGCTACTACACCAGCTACTGGGAACAATACGTAGAGCAGGGCTGGTTCTTGGCTGGCGACGGTGCCCGCTTCGATGAGGACGGCGATATCTACATCCTGGGCCGCACCGACGACGTGATCAATATTTCCGGCCATCGGCTTTCCACCATTGAAATCGAATCGGCATTGGTCACCCACCCCGGCGTGGTGGAAGCCGGCGTCTGCCCCACCCCGGATTCCAAGACCGGACACGCTGCAACTGCCTTCGTGGTACCGCTGGACAAGACCCTGGTTGCCGAGTCGCCTGACGAGCAGCTCGTTGCACGGCAGGCCGAATTCATTGCTGAACTCCGCAATACCGTCGCGGTGCAGATCGGCCCGATTGCCAAGCCGCGGGAAATCGTCTTGGTTCCAGATGTGCCCAAGACCCGTTCGGGCAAGATCATGCGCCGCCTGCTCACCCAGCTGTTCGAGGGCACCACGCTCGGCGACACAACGAGCCTGCAGAATGAGCCGTGCATTCCGGAGATCAACGCGATCTGCCGCGCGCGCGGCTAATCGCTGCTCCCAGGCCCCTTGGGGTTAAACAAATGAAGCTTCTTCCCCGGCGGGGGAAGAAGCTTCATTTGATTTGCCGGTTAGGAATCCCCGGTCGTTGGCTTCTGGCTCTGGCCATCGGCCGCAGTGTTCTTGCCGTCCTGCACCGGGTCAGCGGCGGCTTCGGTGGCGAAGAGCTTCCCTTCGGAGGCCTTGCCCTCGGCACTGACCAAAGGAATTTCGGTGGTCATCAAGCTGAACTGGCTGCCCTCATGGCGGTCAACCGCTTGGCCCACGGACTGCTCCAGGACCTTTCGAGCCACCTTGCCGCGAAGCACCAGCGGATCCTTGCTCAGGTCCTTCCACAACGCCACGCAGAGCAGGAGCATCACAATCACGAATGGCAGCGCCGAAACAATGGTGATGTTCTTCAGCCCGGTCAATGCCTCCGCCGGATGATCGCCGCCAGCCAGCAGCATCACCGCGGCCACAGCGCCGGTGGCCACGCCCCAGAAGATCACGGCCTTCTTGGATGGCTCTTCAGCGCCGCGTTCGCTGAGCGCACCCATCACGATCGAGGCCGAGTCTGCGCCGGTCACGAAGAAGATTGCAATCAGCAGCACGGTGACGACCATCAGCACGGTAGCCATCCAGCCCGACAGCGGGAGGCGCCCAAGCATGTCGAAGAGGATCAAATCGAAGTCGATATCTGGTACGCCGTCAACAATGCTGGCCAGCTTTTCCCCGGTTTCCCCGGAGCGTTCAGCGCGTTCCTGAATACCGATTGCGCCACCGCCGAAGATTGCAAACCAAATCAGGGTGACACTGGATGGAACGAGCAGCACGCCGGTGACGAACTGGCGAATAGTGCGGCCACGGGAAATGCGGGCGATGAACAAGCCTACGAATGGGCTCCAAGAGATCCACCATGCCCAGTAGAAGACAGTCCACGAGGACAGCCAATCAGACATTGCGCCATCGCCGGCAGCCGTACGCGAAGCCATCTCCGGCAAGTCGCCGATGAAAGCGCCAATGGCATTGGGAATGACGTTCAGGATGAACAGAGTTGGGCCGCCAATGAAAACGATCAATGCGATGATCAATGCCAATACCATGTTGGTGTTGGACAACCACTGGATACCTCGCTCGATGCCGGAAACGGCAGAAGCGACAAACAATGCCGTCAGAATGCCAATGATGATAACCAGAACGCCGGAGCCGACCTTCTCCATCATCCCGGTGGCCTGGATGCCGCCGCCAATCTGCAATGCGCCCAGACCCAGCGAACAAGCCGAGCCGAAGAGGGTGGCGATGATGGCCAGGATATTGATGGTGCGCCCGCCCCAACCATGGATGGCGCGGTCGCCGAAGATCGAGCTGAACATGGCTGAGAAAAGCTGGGGGCGTCCCAGCCGGAAGCTGCCGTAAGCCATGCCCAAGCCAACGATGGCGTACATGGCCCATGGGAATAGGGTCCAGTGGAAGAGCGTGGTGCCCATGGCGGTGCTCAGGGCATCACTGGTGGAACCTTCCACCGTTCCCGGAGGAGGCGACATGTAGAAGTACAGCGGCTCGCCTACGCCGTAGAAGACCAAGCCGATGCCCATGCCGGTTGCGAACATCATCGAGATCCACGAGACCGTGGAGAACTTTGGCGTCTCGCCGTCCTTGCCCAGCGGGATGCGTCCGAAGTTCTTGGCCGCTACGACGATGGCGAAGACCGCGAAAACCGCGGCAGCGATGACAAAAAGCCAGCCAGTGTTGGTGATAACCCAATCAAGGGCCGCACTGGAGGCCTTGCCCAGCCCTTCCGGGGTAGCGAAACCCCAAATGATAAATGCCAGCGCTAGAACGCCGGCAATTCCGAATACCCAGTAATCCGTACCGGAAAGTGAGTACTTCTTAGGTCGTCTGTGACGAACTGAATGCAGTTCCTCGACGAGGTCTACGATTGATTGATCCGTCTGCTTCATTGCGTTCTTCCTTCACTGGTGAGATCCCGCGGAGAAGATCCGGGCGGAATCTGCCGAGCCATCGCCTCTCGAGTAAACGATCGCCATGCAGTGTGATTGATTGCGAATTGCTTTTCGGGTGTCGGTCCGTTGTGTCTAAATCTAGCGTTGGAGCAGCCTGAAAGAAACAGCTATTCTCCGCTGATATCCCGCGAATTATTTCTGCGAGTTGACCCGATTTAGCACGAATTTGACACGATAAATCCCAAAATGGGCCTTTTCCAGCATGGTCGACATCTCATCAAGGGTCAAATCTGTTCCTTGATTTCTCGCCATTTTCGGACCTCCGCCGCCCCAGGATCACGTTGTTTACGCTGGCATCACCATCTATGTGAGCTTCCTCGCCCCATGGAGTTTTCCACTCCTTGCCCCCGCGAAATCATCAAATGACCGGAAATATTCTTGGAGTCAAAATCGCTCATTATTGCCTTTCCTATTCCTGGTGAAATCTCTATGATTCCGCAATTTTTCTCCCCGGAAGCACGTCATGCCTGAACATGTCGGTTACGGAATACTTACTAATGAGCCATTGATCCAACCAGCGAACCGGGGTCCACCAACTTTTAACGTGAAATACACTGGAACTTATCTTGACTGATTCAAAATAAGCAGGCATGCTGGGTACATGACATCACAGGCAGGGATCGAGCAGGTGCTGAAGGCGGCATCGATGCGGGTCACGCAACCGCGCGTTGCGGTACTTTCCGCCGTCGCAGCGCACCCGCACGCGGATACCGAAACCATCATTTCGGCTGTCCGTGAAGATCACCCCAATGTGTCGCACCAAGCTGTCTACGATTCACTCAGGCTCTTCACGAAGCTGGGTGTCATTCGGCAGATACAGCCACAGGGCCATACCGCCCGCTATGAAGCCCGCGTTGGCGACAATCACCACCATGTGGTGTGCCGCCAGTGTGGAAAGCTGGCGGACGTCGACTGCGCTGTCGGCGGCGCCCCGTGCCTGCATGCTTCCAATGACCACGGGTTCAGCATTGATGAAGCCGAAGTGATCTATTGGGGCACCTGCCCGGGTTGCCAGGCTGCGAACGCATAGTTGCTGTCTAAGTAAACCCCTAGATTTGCCATCGTCATCAGCGCAGCTGCTGTGCGATGGATAAAACCAGATAAACCCTAAACAATCCGGAAGGAAAGAGCACATGTCTGAGATGACTGCAGGTCAGTGCCCAGTAGTTGGCGGCGCGGGTCGAATTCACCCTACCCAGGGCAATGCCAACACCGAATGGTGGCCGAATAAGCTGAATCTGAGGATTCTGGCCAAGAACCAGCAGGTTTCCAACCCGCTGGACGAGAACTTCGACTACATTGAAGCCTTCAATGCCCTCGACTTGTCGGCAGTAAAAGCCGACCTGACCGAAATCATGACCCAGTCGCACGACTGGTGGCCAGCAGACTTCGGCCACTACGGCCCGTTCTTCATCCGCATGGCTTGGCACTCCGCAGGCACCTACCGCTCGCACGACGGCCGTGGCGGCGGCGGCGCAGGCCAGCAGCGCTTCGCTCCGCTGAACTCGTGGCCTGACAACGTTTCGCTGGACAAGGCTCGCCGCCTGCTGTGGCCAGTGAAGAAGAAGTACGGCCAGTCGATTTCCTGGGCCGACCTTATCCTGCTGGCTGGCAATGTGGCTCTGGAAGACATGGGCTTCGAGACCTTCGGTTTCGCCGGCGGCCGCAAGGACGTTTGGGAAGCAGATGACGATGTCTACTGGGGCCCTGAAAAGGTCTGGCTGGACAGCGAACGCTACACCGGCAAGCGAGACCTGGATGCTCCTCTGGCAGCAGTGCAGATGGGCCTGATCTACGTGAATCCTGAGGGTCCTGACGGAAATCCGGATCCGCTGGCCTCGGCCGTAGACATCCGCGAAACCTTCCGCCGCATGGGCATGAACGACGAGGAGACCGTCGCGCTGATCGCCGGTGGCCACACCTTCGGCAAGACCCACGGCGCGCATGCCGATGACAAGATCGGCCCGGATCCAGAAGCAGCTCCGCTCGAAATGCAGGGACTGGGCTGGAAGAACGGCCACGGCACCGGCAAGGGCGCGGACACCGTCTCCTCGGGTCTTGAAGTCACCTGGACCTACCACCCAACCCGCTGGGACAACGAGTTCTTCCACATCCTCTTCGCCTACGAATGGGAACTGTTCGAATCCCCAGCAGGCGCCAAGCAGTGGCGCCCGGTCAACAATGGCGGAGCCGGCTTGGTCCAGCCTGCATTCGAGACCTTGGAACACCGCGAGCCACGCATGCTTACCAGCGACCTGGCCCTGCGCTTCGACCCGGTCTACGGCCCGATCTCCAAGAACTTCAAGGAGAACCCAGACCAGTTCGCAGACGCCTTCGCCCGCGCATGGTTCAAGCTGACCCACCGTGACATGGGCCCGAAGTCCCGCTACTTCGGCCCAGAGGTTCCTGCTGAGGACCTGCTCTGGCAGGATCCACTGCCAGCAGCTCCGCAGACCACCTTGGGTGCAACTGAAGTTGCCGCACTTAAAGCCCTGATCAACGATTCGGGACTGACCGTCCAGCAGCTGGTATCCACGGCTTGGAAGGCCGCTTCGACCTTCCGCAGCTCGGATAAGCGCGGCGGCGTCAACGGCGGCCGCATCCGCCTGGAACCACAGGTCTCCTGGAGCGTGAACCAGCCTGAACAGCTCAAGCCGGTAATTGCCAAGCTGGAAGAGATTGTTGACAACTTCAACGCCACTTCCGGGATCAAGGCTTCCTTCGCGGACGTCGTTGTCCTAGCCGGCAACGTCGGAGTCGAGCAGGCAGCCCTGGCAGCTGGCCAGCAGGTCGAGGTTCCATTCACCCCGGGCCGCGTAGACGCAACCCAGGAGCAAACCGACGTTGACCAGTTCGCATGGCTGGAACCAGTTTCCGACGGATTCCGCAACTACGACTCGGGCTTCGTCAAGCTGCCTAGCGAGTACTTGCTGATCGACCGCGCGAATCTGCTGGGCCTCTCGGCACCGGAAGCTACCGTACTGCTCGGTGGACTGCGCGTCATCGGCAATAACTGGGACGGCTCCAACTTGGGCGTCTTCACCGACACCCCAGGCGCGTTGACCAACGACTTCTTCGCGAACCTGCTGGAGCTGGGGTTGGAATGGACCCCGTCCGCTGACGAGCAGACCTACACCACCACCGATGGCCGCTGGACCGGCAGCCGCGTGGATCTGGTCTTCGGTGCCAACTCCGAGCTGCGTGCACTGGCCGAGGTTTACGCTTCGGATGATGCCAAGGAGAAGTTCGTCAATGACTTCGCCTCCGCTTGGGCCAAGCTCATGGACGCAGATCGCTTCGAACTGCGCAGCAAGTAGCAGCTGCTGGGCTGCAAGCCCGTAGCAATTAGTGCTGGGCTGCTGCTTCCCGCAAGGGAGGCAGCAGCCCAGCACTTGTTTCATGCGGGAACTGCCCGTCAGAACAGCGTCGCGGCGCCGCTGGCGAAGTCCGGGTTCTCCAGCTTCAGCAGCTCGGACTTGGCTTCCAAGCCTCCCAGGTAGCCGCCCAATGAACCATCGGTGCGCAGCACCCGATGGCAGGGCAGCACGATGGGAATCGGGTTGGTGGCGCAGGCTGAACCGACGGCCCGCACCGCTTTCGGCTTGCCGATCTGCTGCGCCAGCTGGGCGTAGCTCAGGGTACGCCCGTAATCGATATGACCCAGCTCCAGCTGCACCTGGCGGCGGAACTCGGTGGAGAGCTGCAAGTCCACCGGAAGATCGAAGCCATGCCGCTGGCCCGCGAAATACTCATCCAGTTGCCGGACGGCACCATCCAAGCTCGACTTGTCGCGCAGGATCCGCGGGCTGAGCCTTTCCGAGAGCACCTCCAGAATCCGGTCATGGCCTTCGGATTCAAAAGCGACCCGGACCAGCCCGGCATCGGTACTGGCCAGCAGCAAGGCCCCCACGGGGCTATCGACCACGCGATAGGCAACATCAACAAGTTCCCGTGCACGGGCCCGTTCAACGAGCCGGTCCTGCAGCGAGTCGAGGACTTGCGCTTCAGCGGCCGTAGCCTGCTGCCGATAATTTTTTCCGTTCATGGCTGCTCCCGCCATAGTTCTTGGTCATCCATCCGGGCCCGCAGATTCTTGATCCCATCGGCGCCCGAACGCCGGGCGGCAGCTTCGGTGCCGGAAAGGATTCCGGCAATTTGCGCGTAGCTCATTCCGCCCAGGTAGCGGTAGGCCACCACCTGCCGCTGCTTGCCAGGAAGCTGGTTCACCTCATGCCACAGCTGCAGGTTTTCCAACTGCAGATCCGGCCGTTGGGCCGATGGGGCCAGGCTGTCCACGTCTTGGCCGATGAGGATTTCCGGCTTGTTCCTGCGCAACTCGTCAATGGCTTTGTTCCGGGCAATACGCACTAGCCATGCCAGGACATTGGCGTCCTCCGGCAGTTGCGGGTACGCCTTGAGCGCGGCAAGGAACGTTTCGGACCAGGCGTCTTGCGCGCGATGCTCATCAAGCAGGGCACGGCAAACGCGCAGGACGTTCAGTCCATAGTCCTGGACTATCCGCTCGAACGGTGCTTGCATGGCTCTCCTGGAATTTTGCGCCTTCATGGCTTCTCACCATGTAAACGTACGAGGAGACCATTTTGTGAGGCGTGAACGAAAAAAATTCCTTCACGCAGATACCCATGGATTCCTAGAATGCCACCAGATCCAATTCGCTGGCGATCTGCTCAAGGCGGATCAATTCCAGGTGGAGCATTTCGCCATTTTCCACGCCTTGGGGATCCGTGGTTCCGGCCAATGCGTCGCGGATGGTGCGCATGGTGGCCCCATGGCTGACAATCATGACCTTGCGCCCGGCATGCCTGCTGGCCAAGTCCAGCAGCGCTGGCACCGTACGGCTCAAGATCTGGGCACGCGGCTCACGCAGGTCCTTGGCAGCAGCCGATTCCGCTTCGCTGACCTCGGCCATGATCCGGCCTTCCAGCGGGCCGAAGCCGCGTTCAATGAGTTCCGGAACGGCGTTCCCCGTCTCGGCCCCGATCTGCTGGGCAATCAGCGAGGCAGTTTCCCGGGCACGTTCCAAGGGCGAAGCAAGTACCAGCGACCAGTTCTGGCCGATCAGCTGGCGCCCGACCTCGCGAGCTTGTTCGCGCCCGGTATCGTTCAACGGGATATCGGTACGCCCCTGCAGGCGCCCTGCAAGGTTCCAATCGGTCTGCCCATGTCGCACCAGTGCCAGCGAAGTATCCATGACTCCAGCCTAACCGGGGTAATAGTTATCGAAGAATCTCCGATAACAGCTCCAATACGCAACGTTACGACTCATAGTTGGGTCACGAACGGTCATGTTGCGAAGATTATTACACCATCCCGAGCGGCTGAGAGATCTGGTTCGATGACGCCGCAGCAACCTGCCACATCCGGTGGTTACGGTGCTACCGCCAGAAACGATGCAGCCGCCTACCCGTTGGACCACAGCAGGAAGCGACATTGATTCCGGGATTCCTGCCTCGATCGCGGCCCGCCCTGCGGTGCCCGCGAAACCCCAATCGACAAGGAGTCGTAAGCCACCATGGCAGATCACAAGTTTGGATTCCGCACCCGCGCATTGCATGCCGGAGGCACCCCCGATGCCGAGCATGGCTCACGCGCAGTGCCGATCTACCAGACCACTTCGTTCGTCTTCAAGGACGCTGACGATGCGGCCAACCTCTTTGCCCTGCAGAAGTACGGCAACATCTACTCGCGTATCGGCAACCCGACCGTAGCGGCTTTCGAAGAGCGCATGGCTTCGCTGGAAGGCGGCATCGGAGCGGTAGCCACCGGCTCGGGCATGGCCGCGGAATTCGTCACCTTCGCGGCCTTGGCCCAGGCAGGCGACCACATTGTGGCTTCATCGAAGCTCTATGGCGGCACCATCACCCAGCTCGATGTCTCGCTGCGCCGCTTCGGCATCAACACCACTTTCATCGACTCCAATGATCCCGCCGACTTCGAAGCGGCGATCCAGGAAAACACCAAGGCCGTCTACACCGAGGTGGTGGCCAACCCGTCCGGCGACATCGCTGACCTGAAGGGCCTGGCCGAGGTGGCGCACCGCCACAATCTCCCGCTGGTAGTCGATTCGACGCTCACTCCCCCGTACATCCTGCGCCCTATCGAGCACGGCGCGGACATCGTGATCCACTCGGCCACCAAGTTCATCGGCGGGCACGGCACCACCCTGGGCGGCGTGGTCATCGAGTCGGGCAAGTTCAACTGGGGCAATGGCAAGTTCCCCACCATGACCGAACCGGTTGCCAGCTACGGCAACGTCTCCTGGTGGGACAACTTCGGCGAGTACGGCTTCCTGACCAAGCTGCGCAGCGAACAGCTGCGCGACTTCGGACCGGCTCTGCCGGCCCAGTCCGCATTCCAGCTGTTGCAGGGCCTGGAGACCTTGCCGCAGCGCATGGACAACCACCTGTCCAACGCGAAGCAGGTCGCTGCCTGGTTGCAGGCCGATGAGCGCGTGACCTACGTGAACTATGCCGGCCTGGAATCCCACCCGCAGCACGCGCAGGCCAAGGAGCTGCTGCCCATGGGCGTCGGCTCGGTCTTCAGCTTCGGGGTGAAGGGCGGGCGCGAAGCCGGCTCGAAGTTCATCGAAGCCCTGCAGCTGGCCAGCCACCTGGCCAACATCGGCGATGCCCGCACCCTGGTGCTGCACCCGGCCTCCACCACCCACCAGCAGCTGAGCGCCGAGCAGCTGGTCTCCGCTGGCGTGCCAGAAGATCTGATCCGGCTGTCGGTAGGACTGGAAGATGTCGAGGACATCCTCTGGGATCTGGACCAGGCGCTGGCCGCTTCGCAGGAAGCGATTGCCGCTTCCGCCGCAGGGTTCGAGGCTCCGGCCTATGACGGTTCCGCCTGCGCATTGCCAACCGCTTCGAAGGGAGCAATCTAATGACTGCCGTTGATACCGCTTGGGAAGGCCCTGGAGCCGCACAGCGCCTGGAGATCCTGCGCGACACCAAGTCCATCGCCATTGTCGGTGCCTCGAACAAGCCATCGCGCGCCAGCTATTTCGTGGCTACCTACCTGCTCTCCTCCTCCAAGTACAAGGTGTATTTCATCAACCCGGTACTCGATGAGATCCTGGGCCAGCCGGTGTACAAGTCGCTGGCCGATCTGCCGGAGACCCCGGATCTGGTCGAGGTTTTCCGCAAGCACGATGACCTGCCTACCGTGCTGGACGAGGCCCTGGCCGTAGGCGCGAAGACCCTGTGGCTGCAGCTGGGATCCTGGCATGAGGAAGTGGCCCGGCGCGCCGAGGCCGCGGGCATGAATGTGGTCATGGACCGCTGCGTGAAGATCGAGCACGCCCGCTTCCACGGCGGCCTGCGCCTGGCTGGATTCAATACCGGCGTCATTTCCTCCAAGCGCCAGGTACTTGCCTAGGGAGTCCAAGATTCCAGGAAATGGGTGCATGCAACATTGCGTTGCATGCACCCATTTTTGCCGTCGCTACCGGAGCTCTTCTTCGGGAGCTGTGCGTACTAGGCCACCTGCCCAGGGGCATTGCTGAGTTTTGCGGCTCGGCGGACTGCTCACGACAACGACCGGCCGGCTACGGCCAGTTATTAGAAACCATCTGGTGCCAGCTCTCCAGGTGTCCGGCACTCGGCCCGAGAACCGCAATCGCAAATAGCCCTTGAATTACTCGTTGGTATCCTCCCGCCGCCTTGCCTAGCAGCAACGGCTGCTTTGCAATGCATTTGCATGGGCTGGAGAAAATGGGACGCGGCAAGATCTTTTGGAGGCCGGAGGTACTGGCGACTGGCAATTGCCTAGCCAGATGAACTCGAAATTTCGGCGGACCCGTACGTTGCTTCCTATGCATGCCCTTCACGAAAACGCTATCGATCGCTCACCCGGATATGCCCCCTTGCCCGAATTAGGCGAATGCCTCTCCGTGGGAACCTGCGGTGCGACTGCCGTTTATTTCCCGTCAAACAAGCCGGGCGGAATCTTGGGCATTCGGTCCAGCATCCTTCGGGGCATGACCCCTGCGCGGCATTAGACTCAGCACATGGCAATTGGCAATAGCGGCACTGGGGCCCATCTACGCGAATATCTGAATGATGCCCGCGAAGCAATCTTGTGGAAATGCGAAGGCTTGAGCGACACCCAAGCGCGTACGCCCTTGGCACCCACAGGAACCCATGTCATGGGGTTGCTGCTTCACCTAGCCGTCACCGAATCAGAGTATCTCGTCGGATGCCTCGGACAGAAAATTGAGAATCCCATTATCCGAGACATTTCCGAAGACGAAGACGCCCAGGCCGACTTCCGCCCGCCACCGAACATGACCTTAGCTGATGCCATGAATATCTACCGCGAGGCAACCACCGCTGCCGACGTAGTTTTGGATTATTTGGATCTGGATTCCCCTGCCGTTGTTCCCTGGTGGGGAACGCATCGGCATACGACAGTGGAACGTCTCCTGATTCATATGATCGCCGAGTCTCATCGCCATGCAGGACACATGGATATCGTACGCGAGCAATTGGACGGTTTCGTCGGGTTACGCCCCTCAGCACCCAACATTCCAGATCTGACGCCCGCGCAGTGGGAAGAACAACGCCTGCGCATAAAAGAAATAGCCGACAACGCCTAGCGCATCATCTACTTTCTAAGCCTGTCAGAGGCCAGAGATACCCAAGAAGAAGTTGATGGATCGCTCGGTATGCCCGCGTCATGCAGATGATTTTCAGATTGGACCGCTGACAACTCCCTCATTGTCCGCTACGTTTATAGGCCGAGACCCGCGGCTGACCGTGACGAATTAGCTGTTCTTGACTGCAATGCTCGACTAACGGAGGCACCCCCACGATGACAGGGCCTGAACCGAAATCCGCACAAGAGCAACGGATACCGCTACCACTCTGGTCGGTTCTAGTTCGCATCGCTTTCATGATCGGAGTCCTAGTAGGTACGCTTCTGCTCGCGGTGGCACTTAACAACTCGACCGACCCGACCGCACACGGAACCCTCTGGACGCGCATCCTGAGCGGCTTCGCCATTTCTGGCCTCGTGATCGCCGTCCTTGTGATCCTCGTTCGCTGGTCAGGGCGACGTTCTCTCAGCGCTGCCGGCTTCACGACAGCCTCCGGCGATCTGCGAGCGTTTGCCCTGGGCATCGCCTCGTGGTCTGTACCTGCGGTCGCCACTTTCTTTGTTCTCAGGCTACTTGGCAATCCGTTACAGATTCCCGTGGCCGCCGCCGAATTTTGGCTTGTATTCGGCCTGATCTTTTTCGCGGTGCTCTTAACTGAGGCGATTCCCGAAGAGCTTGTGTTTCGCGGCTACGTGTCCGCGGTTCTTGCAGAACGTCTGCCATCGTGGTGGGTCATCGGCGTGCAGACTGCACTCTTCGTTGCTACTGCGGTCTTCCTCCGTGGCGGAGTCAGCCCACTCGACGTATCACTGTTCGCGGCCATGGGAATTGTACTGGGCTACGTTCGACTCGTCACTGGCAGCGTGTGGACCGCTGTCGGCATCCACGTCGCTTTTCAAAGCGCATCCCAACTCGTCTTCACCCATGGCATCATCGAATTCGGCGGTTCACCGGAACTCGCCATGATCGCTCTCGGCGGGGTGCCATTCACAGCGGCCGCTATCCTGGTCTCAGTACTTGACGTCCGGAAAACCCGCGACTGAGGAACCAACCTCCGGCGCGACTGTACCTAAGCTATAGACGAAACTGGGCGGATCCATATTTGAATCTCCCCTATTCCCCTCTCGAGAAAATATCTGGCGTAGGTACTTTGAATGGGCTTCATCCCGGATGTTCTTCATCGGATGATCACTTCTAGTACGTGAATATTGAGCCGGGCTTGCGTCCCACTCAGTACGTTCGGTCTCCGAGCTGCATCTTTCCGGGGACGGATAGCATTGCGATAAGCCCGCCACTCCACCCTCACATTAGGAGCTACCTTCAAGGATTCCCCGACCAAGCTAACGAGATGCACTTGCATATTAGCCCAAGCTCACGGAACCTACAGCAAAATCCAAGACATTCTCAACGCGGGGCCCGAATTGATGATCTCTACATTTATCAGGAGTTATTTGATGCGCTGGACCGACGGCCCGGGTTGGATGAAGCACTCGACTTGTTCCACCCAATGATGCTCTGGTGATCACCAACTTGTATCGGCTGGGATGCTCTACTTTAAAAAGCTCGAACTCGCCGACGAGCTGCTCGAACGCACCACCAGTCTTAGCACCAAGCGGCGAAGAAAGCTTTGGCGGATGCCCCCTATTACGAGTGTACCGGCTGGCCTCAGCCCGTCCCACGCTGCTCTGGCAGAATCCATCCTTTTGGCAGAGTGATATCCGAGGAGAAAAGGAATGCGCAAAGGACTGTTGAATGTCAGCCAACTCGCCCGAATGCATTCAGGCACGGAGAGCGGCATGAATGGATCCGGGAATTTTGTCCTGACGCAAATCACTCGCGAAGCTGCCTGGGATTCCTGTCGAATTCAAGACATTCTCGCCCCGGGCCTTTGCCGTACCGACGCCTTGCTCCTTAGTACGGTTTCCCGTCAGCTGAGGCCGCACAGATGGCGAATCACGGAGGACAGACTCGAGTCGTACGCTGCTTCGGTTGCGCGTATCTCCCACCATCAATCCGGCATAACCCCAGCCGCTTGCATTGGAAGATCCGGCCTGGTGGTGGACTACGCTCTCGTACGTTACTGGCGAAGTGCGCGCGGCCAAGCTGGCCGAGCAGTTCGCTTCTGGCTCTCATGACCCCGGTGCTGAGACCAGTTGCTATTTCGACTCGGCAGGCCAGGACCTCTCGGCCGGCCTGCTGCTGGCTGCGGCTTTGGATCACCGGGCCATTGCCCACGTGTACACGTGGCTGGCTCGTCCCACCGATGACACGGCGGTGGGGGCCTCGGCAAACTTGGTTTCCGGTTGACCTCCGATCCGGCGGCTGATGTGATCGAGGCTCCCGCAAAGCGTCGTGGCGGCGTGCCTGGCGCGGCGCGGCTGATACACGGCCGTATTCCAACGCTCAACAGCCTGCAATCAAAGTCGGCAGTCCTGGCCTTGCCAAGCTCCGACACTTGCCAGAACCTGGCCGGAGGCATGCGCCTTCACGCCGGAAGCTCCGCTTGCTGACGATTAAGTATTCCCGCACTGGAGCCGCTTAAGCCGCATTCCATGCGGTCGTCACTGCGTGTACGGCAAGACGGAGCGTTTCCGCTTCAGCTTCAACCCGTACCGCTTCGGAGGGCAGAGCACGCTCCGTCATGAGGCCGCTGATTACGGTCGCGAGGAATCGTGCCCGCTGCTCAATCTGGCCGGCGGGAATTGCGTCTTCCTCAATAAGCGCACCCAACCACCGCTCCACACGATGACGCCCCATCCGCTCGAGCGCGAGGTAGGTTCTCGTCTCATCTTCGGACGGTGCGGAGGCTACGTACGCGTCATACAAGAATCCCCATTGCTCCCGGGCGCGATCGCCGGCACCGAACTGCGCGAGGAGCAGCCGCAAACATGCGGTCAGGCGCTCGGCCGGCATGAGAGCCCGATCGTTGATCGGATCGTCGGGAATGTCGACGTCGTAGATTCCGGCGACGACAGTGTCGACGAGGGCACGCTGCGTGGGGAAGAAATGCCGCAGCGAACCCGTACTCACTTCAGCGCGAGCGGCGACCGCCCGAACACTCAAGCGCGCGGTTGGATCCTCGCCGAGCATCGTCGCCGCAGCGATCAGGATCTTCTCACGCGTGCCCACTTCTCTCGATGCATCAGGCTGGCTGCCCATGGCGTCCTCTCGTTACAAAACTATTACAGTGTGCTAGTCTATCCCATTATTGACTATTACGGCGTACTAGTCTGGAAGCGAGGACGGAAAATGAAGTTCAAAAGGTGGTTGAACCATCGCGTGCGTGCCGGATCCGGCGAGCCGGTGAAGCGCTTGCGCTGGTGGCAGATATTCAGCAGGTCCTTGCGCACCATCGCCCTACCCTCTCCCGATGGGACAGCATCCACCTACACGGTTGATGTCCGCCACGGCGGCGACATGGCTGATGGCGTGATCAGGGCCCGCCTCTATGTGAATGGATCGTTGCACTCGTACTCGAAGATGCCCGCGCGCTTCCCAGTCCCAGGCGGCCACATCGAAGTCGCTGCCAACGGCTTCGGACTCAAGCGCTGCCACTATATGCCTGCAGGCGGCAGCGAACTGCAGCTGGCCCCAGATCCCGCATCCGCGGAAGGGTGCCGTGCCAGACTGCATCACAGGCATCCGGGCCTGAGCCGATTCATCGGCATCGTCTCGACCGCGCTGGTCCTCGCCGGCCTGTGCATCACGGTGCCTCAGATCCTTGAATCGATATCCCAGTTTCCTCCCATCGCCGATTCGATAGGCACCTTCACTTCTCCTGTGCAACTCCCGCTCCAGGGCAACCTTTTCATCGGATTCGCGGCCGTCCTTGGCAGCACGGAACGTGCCTTGCGGATGCGATCGAGCTGGATCGACGAACTCGCCAGCTAAGCCCGCGAAAGGAAAACAACTATGCCGAACGCCGCCTCAAACTGGCTCCTCCAAATCGACGAACCGATATCAGCTTCCCGTGTTCCGCCCGCCGCCGAATACCACCGCGTCTACGCGGGCGAAAAACGCAGGATCCCGCGCGGGATCCTCGCGATCGCCTGATTCTCGTGGGCTTTGCAGGTTTCGCGCAGCTGTCCCTCATCGGCGCCCGTCATATCGACACCGAAATCCTCGGGCGTGCCGGCTTCACGCCGCTCCAACAGGTCGCCGGCTCTCTCTCCCTGGCCTTGCTCACCCCTTACGGTGAGCTGGTCAAGTTTTTGGGACACGAACTTTGATCTTTTTGTACATTTCCTCAAGCCGTCAAAGCTAGAGGATCCCTTTCCTGATACGAGTCCAGAACCGCCTGGGGGCTAACTCCGCCATTTGCCGTATACGGGCGCTTCCGGTTGTACCAAACCGCGATGCACTCCTTCACTGCGGCACACGCAGCCACCCTGCTGCTGAAGAACCTGTGGTGGAACATTTCCTTCTTGATCGTCAAGAAGGCTGACTCGGCGACGGAATTATCCCAGGGACACCCCGGCGCGTCCCGTCGACTACTGCACCCTGTGCGCAGCACACCACCTCTGGAACGCGCCGAGGTACATTGGGGCCTCGGTCTGAATGGAACACACTACCAAACTGGATGAACGCCTGCGACGCAGCAAGCCCCCTCGCGTCAATGGCCAACTACGTTTACATGTTCTTACCCATTGACCAGCCCACGATCTGTCGCGAATTCAAATCGATCACCGTCGCCAAATACAACCAGCCTTCACCGGCGCGCAGGCAGGCAATATCGCCTAACAGTTTCGCCGCAAGCCGCGAGGAGCGGAAGTCACGCATGCCGAGATTGTCGACCCTATGGTTTTCTATACGCACCGTCCGGGATTGGCGCTCACGCACGGTCGTGGTTTTGAAGGCGCTCATCCGCCTGGCCCGGATTCTCAGCTCTTTCATGAGCGACATCACCGTGGATGTCGAGATGTCTTCCTCATGGTTTTTGCGGATCAAATCCACTGATTGTCCGCCACCGGCGACCTGGTTGGACGCCTCACACTCGTCCTGGAGCAGTTTCGTGCGGTGTGCTCGCAGGACTTAGGCTTCGCTCAGCTCTTGGCAGGCGTTCAGACATCGGTAGTGACTGCCCCTGGAATTCTGGGTTTCCTGCCCATCCAGTTCACTGGATACTCGCCTATGTGGGCTTCGATGAAGTCTAAGACCGCGCTTACTCCTTACTGTTCGAGGCGCGATAGGCTCCGACAACTTTTATGAAGTCGTTCTCCCGTTTCACCTTCAACAGTTCTTTGCGCAGGTTCTCGTTGTGGACCGTTTCACTGGGCCGTGTTCTTCGGTTTCCGCTATGGGACGCTCGGCGCGGTCGGCGCGGGATTCTGAGCGCTCATTGACCTCTATTTGAAATAAGAGCGCCATAGGTAGGTCTAGTACTGTTTAATGCATTTAAGAGTTTTTTAAATTTACGACATCGAAAGGCTTTGGATGTCGCGCTCACAATCAATTACCCTGCGTCCATTTCGCAGCGCAGACACCGAATTCTTTGCCAGCATGGCCTCGGATGAACGTGTAGCTCGTTTTATTGGGTATGGGGAGCCATGGGACCGGCAAACCATCAACGCCTGCGTTAAGCAATCCCTCCAACATGAACCACTCGACACTGTGGGGGGCTCTCGATGGTTCCTAGCTACTGAAGCAAATGCAGCAGTGGGCCTCGTGTTTTGCACCCGGCAGGAAAGTTGCGTGGAGGTCGGTTACTGGGTATCTCCAGATCAATGGGGGCGAGGAGTTGGTGGAGCCGTGCTCGATAGCACCCTGATTTCAATTCCCAAGATATACGGAATTACGAAAATCAGTGCCCGCGTAGCTCCGGCTAACACTGCTTCAACCCGACTGCTCACCAGTCGAGGATTCAGACTGGAAAAACGTGATGACATGCTTGAGTACTACACACTGGAATAGCCTTCTGTGGGTAACCGAACGCAGCCTAGATTCCTGATTGAACCAGTTGGGGGTGAAATGTATTTGGTTTAGTAGCCGATCCGTAGAATTTTGGCACGCGATTATTGAACCGTTCTTCAAGGGGTTCGGTAGATCTAACATGAAACCTGCTATGTCATGCTGAATACTTTCTATACTGCAAATATGACTTCCCCTCCTACCTCGACCATCGGGCTTGGTACTTGGTCCCGTGAACCAGGTACTGCTCTAGTGCAAGCAACTGCCTTGCCTAGCGATGCGACCTCATCATTTGTGATTCTGAGCGAAACGCACACCATTGAGGTCTCTACGGAGTGGGAGCCTCATTCGCACCTGGCCCATGAGCTCTTATGGACCCAAGATGGGACACTCACCGCTCAAATCGAAGGACAGATTTTTACGGTCTCCGAGGGTCATGGTCTGTGGATTCCGTCCGGAGCGCTGCACGGTGGACGCCTGACCGCACATGTAGAACTTTTCAGCGCGTTCTTTTCCCCTGAACGAACCACCACCCCATTCAGTACCCCTACAGTGATCGACATGAAACCGTTGCTTAAGTCGTTGCTGGTCCATTTATCCAGTCGGGAACTGAGCCAAGAAGCCAGAGCGCGTGCGGAGGCTGTAGTTTTCGACGTACTCAAACCATCAGCTCATCAGCTAGCGCTGCGCTTGCCCGATGACCCTCGTATCCATGGCATTGCCAACCGTCTACTAGCCAACCCTGCGGATAACCGATCTCTCGAGCGATGGGCGGTAGATGCTGGAATCAGCTCACGAACCATCACGCGAGTCTTCCGCGAAGCAACCGGCTTATCCTTTGCCCAGTGGCGTCAAGCGGTGAAAATTCATCGCGCCCTGGAGCTGCTCACCAACGGTGAAGGCGTCCAAGACATCTCTGAAATGCTGGGCTACGCGCAGCCGAGTACTTTTATCGACGCTTTTCGACGCACCATGGGCTCCACACCTGGCACATTCACCTTAGCAAATGTGAATAGGTGACCGAAAAGCCGGATGCACTGTCAGAAATCATCGATTGCTGACATCGATTAGTTAACTTAGACTTACCTAAGTGAAAATACCTATTCAAATCGGACGTATTCAATCCGTTCCTTACGCATGCTAGACGTGGCGTCCGGAGCAGCATCCGCCGCAGCCGGAACGATGCTCGCCCACGAGGTAGTGCTGCGCTACGGCAAAAGCACTGTAGTGGACGGTGCTTCCATCCGTTTATCCCCGGGTGAAGTCACCGCACTCATTGGACCCAATGGCAGCGGGAAATCCACACTTCTCCGTTCCATGGCAAGGTTGCATGAGCGCGCCGCGGGGGTGATCACGCTCTCCAATTCTCACGGGGAGGCCCGCGAAATTAGCACGCTGAATGGACGAACATTCGCCCACGAAGTTACGCTCTTCGCGCAGTCCCACGCCACCCCGGAAGGGTTAGCCGTGGCAGATATCGTCGCCTTCGGTCGCCATCCATATCGGCGCGGTATCTCGGGGCTATCCGATGCGGATCATGCGGCGATTGCCTCGGCCATGGAACTGACTGGCACTACCTCGATGTCCCGGAAGGCAGCTGGGGAACTATCCGGTGGAGAACTTCAACGTGTCTGGTTGGCCGTGTGCTTGGCACAGCAAACCAATGTGGTGCTTCTCGACGAGCCGACCAATCACCTCGACTTGAGATATCAGGTCGAGACCCTAGATCTGGTCCATGATCTAGCCCGTCAAGATCGGCTAGCCATCGGCATCGTCCTGCATGACCTGAATCAAGCCGCCGCGTTGGCTGATCGGCTGGTGCTGATGAAACACGGCCGGGTATACGTCTCAGGAACCCCCGCTGAGGTCCTCACCGCAGATAACCTCTCGGAGGTCTATGAGATCCCTGTGCAGGTCCTCTCTGATAAGCAGAATGGATTGTTGCGCATCGAACCGGTTAGCCGCCACCGGATGAGCTGACCACTTTCTTTCTACCACCGAAACATATAATTACAAGGGAAAACCTATGCCTACACTCGCTCGAAATGCAGTCACTTCAGCGGCCGCTCTAGCACTGTTGTTCTCAGCCACCGCTTGCGGTACCACGGACATTAGCAGCGCTGGTGCCGAACGGAGCCCCGCTGCCGCATCCGCAAGTTGCGCGAATGACACCACCGCCACTAGCACAGATCCGGTATCTATGACCGATGATCTGGGCCGCACACTTGAATTGGATAAACCAGCCGAGCGCGTGGTGGTGCTCGAATGGCAGGAAATTGAAGATGTACTAACCTTGTGCGTCACTCCGGTGGGCGTCGCTTCCCCAGATGGATATAGCACCTACGTCACTGCAGAGGAGCTGCCTGAGGGTGTTGCTTCGGTGGGTGAACGTGGCGAGCCAGATCTGGATTCGATCTACGCGCTGGACCCCGACTTAATCATCGTGGACGCTTTTAGTGAAGAAGACCCCGTGCTGTCGCAGCTTGATAAGGGCGACGTTCCCGTATTGGCGGTCAAGGGCAACGATTCTGCGGATCCCATCGGCAACATGAAAAAAGTCTTCTCACAGGTCGCCGAAGCCACCGGCCGCACCGAGCGTGCTGCGTTAGTGCTCAACGAATTCGACGCCCACTTGGCGCAGAAAAAACAGGAAGTCTCCGAGGTGAAGTTGGAAACCACCGACTTCCTCTTCTTCGACGGTTGGGTTGACGGCTCCAACCTGACGATTCGCCCATACACTGACGGGGCTCTGTTCACAGAGCTTGGCAAGGAACTGGGCCTGAGCCCAGCTTGGAACGATGACATCAACAAGTCCTTCGGATCCGGCGGCGTGAACAAAGAATACGGGCTGGCCCAGACGGACATAGAAGGCCTAGCGGGCGTTGGCGACGTCAACCTGTTCTACTCCAACGACGCAGGCACCGGGTGGACCACCGAGCTGGAATCCAGCGAGATCTGGAACAACTTGACCGCAGTCAAGGAAGGCCGGACCTTCCAGTTCCCAAACATCTGGGGTGCCGGCGGGCCGAAATCCACCAGTCAAGCGGTAGATGCCTTCACCGATGCACTGACCTCCGCCTCGGAAGCCAAGTAGCGTACAACTGAAATGAAAACCGCTGAAGAATCAGCAGAGCGACACATCGTGGACAGCGGGGTCGGCATCCAAATGACCGGCCTTGGTTATTCCCCCGCGCCGGTCACCGGTACCCGTCTCGCCACTGGCCTAGGTCTGCTAGCCGCCTTAGCGGCAGCGGTACTGCTGGTGGGTGCTTGGCACCTCACCCAGGGGACCTCCGGTATTGGTTTGGGTGAACTGCTACGCGCACTCACCGGAGATGACACCCGTATCGGAGGGGTGGGAGCCGCCGAGATCTTCACCGGCTCCCGGCTACCGCGCCTCTGTGCGGGTGCCGCCGTTGGTCTGGCTTTGGGGGTGGCAGGTTCATTGCTCCAATCCGTCACCCGCAACCCGCTGGCCTCGCCGGACACATTGGCTGTCACCTCAGGTGCATTCTTCGCGTTGAGCGTGGCTGCTGCCTTGGGAATAAGCATGTCCACGCTGGCTTCCAGCACTCTCGCATTCGCTGGCGGGCTGCTCGCCGCCGGGATCGTATTGGCTATCTCTGGGCGCAGCGCGGGAACCGCCACCACCCGGTTGATCCTCGCTGGCTCAGCCATCGCCATGGCGTTGGAAGCAGGCAGCGGAATCATCTTGCTGCTGTTCAAGGAAAATACGACTGGACTGTATGCCTGGGGTTCAGGGTCGCTGGCCCAACTAAATCTCGATGCATTCTTGCGCAGTCTGCCAGTGATCTTGGTGGTGCTGGCCATCTGCCTCTTGCTCTCTCGCCGACTGGATGTCCTGTCCTTGGGTGATGAAAACGCTGCGGTGCTCGGCATCCCGGTGCGCTCAACCCGCACTCTGGCCGTCCTGTGTGCTGTGCTGCTCACCGGCGTTTCCGTTTCGCTGTCCGGCCCGATTGCTTTTGTAGGGCTTGGCGCCCCCGTGCTCGCCCGACTGCTGTCGCGCCGCCTGGTAGTGTTGCGCCGTCAACTGTTCTTGCTCCCCGCCACCGGCCTGATTGGTGCGCTACTGATCCTGCTGGCCGATGTTTCGCTTCGTGCCTCGCTCGGTGCGCAAGGTGCGGCTTCCATTCCTACTGGAGTTCCCACCGCGATCCTGGGCGGCGTGCTGATCATCATCTTGGCAATGCGACTGCCCGAAGCTTCCAGCTCTCGCAACCCGTTACAGGTAGCAAGCAAATTGCGTAGCAACCGCCGATTCATTCTCACCATGACGCTGGGATTCAGTTTGCTGTTGGGAGCGGTGATTCTAGGCCTTTTGGCCGGGAGCATGTTACTCAAGCTGGGAGATCTCGCCTTGTGGTTCCAGGATGATGCGCCCAAGCTCATTGCCCGCGCCTTCTCCGAACGTGCACCACGGACCAGCGCGGCGCTGGGTGCCGGAGCCGCCTTGGGACTGGCTGGTTGTTTGGTGCAGGGCGCCGTGCGCAACCCATTGGCCGAGCCCGGAATCCTGGGTATTACTGCGGGGGCAGGGCTGGGCGCGGCTGTAGTGGTCACCGCCTTTGGCGGTTCCCGCTCGCTACTGGTGATTTTTGCGGTGATTGCCGGGCTCGCGACCTTCGCTGCCATCACCGCCCTAGCCTGGCGTCGAGGATTCTCCCCTGAACGTTTTGTGCTAATCGGCATCGGTGCAGGCTACACGCTCTCTGCGGTCACCACCTACCTGCTGCTGAGCATTAATTCGTGGGAAACTCCGCGCATCTACACCTGGCTGTCTGGCTCAACTTATGGACGTCAGTTCGCAGACGTGTTACCTGTTCTGACGGTGTTGGCATTAGCTCTTCCGGTCGTACTGCTCATGGGACGCAAACTGGACCTGCTAGCCATCGACGAAGACCTGCCCCGGGTGCTGGGCGTCAAGACCGTTCGCATCCGATTAGTCTCATTGTCCATTGCCGCGCTGCTTGCGGCACTCAGCGTCGTGGCCGTAGGTGTGGTTGGCTTTGTCGGACTCATCGCCCCGCATTTGGCGCGGTCGTTGGTGGGTTCCCGCCATCACCGGGCGATCCCGGTGTCCATGGTTTTCGGAGCCTTGCTAGTTTGCCTGGCCGATACCTTGGGCCGTACCGCAATCGCGCCGGCACAGATTCCCGCCGGTCTGATCGTGTCGTTACTCGGCTCCCCGTACTTCATTTGGCTTTTGTACCGATCACGCGGCTAGGTGTTAAGCGAGGATCCTAACCGACGCCGCCTCCACCCCACCTAATAGTAAGGAATCATGGCGAAACGCTCTGCCCGGCAAACGAGAATCCAGGCCTTTGACCCCGAGCAGCACCCGGCGCAACTACGGCATCTGGGTTGCATATCAGGTCCGTGGGAAAGTCTCATGGCAACGGTCAACGCTCGGCTGCTCACGATACAGTCATCAGATGCCACCATACTCGGTGCCGCATTGCTTACCGCCCGTTCGGCGACTGCATACGTGAAGATCTCTGGGGTTCTTGCCCGCGACACAGCTGCATATGAAGAGCTCGTCCGTGCGGTGCTGGACTACGCCAGGGAAAAAGATCTGGCCTGCGTGAAATGGGAAAGCTGGTCGGAAGAACCGTGGCTCGCAGACCTGGCTGAACAAATGGGTTTCCAGTCGTTGCCTACTCCACGCTTCACCACAGATGCGTCGGTATCGATTCCAAAATTCGGCTATGTGCACTGGTCACATCCAGCCCGATATCTGCGTACCTCGCACTACCAGCAAAGCGAGAACTTCACCTGCGCGGCGGTTTCCGCGCTGGCCGCGCACGGGGAAACGATGAGCATTGCAACGATGGATCGCCTGCGTACCGCCGAGTTGTTACTGTGGCGTCAAGCGACTAATTTCATGGCTTGCGAACCCGTGGGGCTCGGGCTGGCCATCGCTGAGCGCTGGCCAGCAAGCTCAGTTCAGGTGTCTTTGGATACCGATAAGCCAGTAATCGTCGACTATTATCCCGAGGTTGAACGTGGTTGGCGGGGCATCTTGCAGGCTGACTCGCGCCGCCGTGCAGAAGCTACCGGGTTGCCGGTGACCTCTATGCGTATGGAAATCTCACAGATTCACAAAGTATTAAGTCAGGGTGCCCGCGTCTTGTTGCTGGTGTCATTGCAGCAGATGCTCGGCTACGATGTTCCGCACTGGCTACTCTGCCATGGAACGGCTGGTTCCACGGAACGTCCCGTCATTCTCATCGAGGACTCTTGGGTCGATGTTAGTAGCGGGGAGAGCTGGGTGGATGCTACCTGCCTACCGATAGCTTTCCAGCAACTAGAAGCCATGTCTTGTCTCGAGTCAGATGGCTATCGAGCTGCGCTAATTCTGACTGAGAGTGCTCAGTAATCACCAATCAAGTTCGTCAATGACAAAAGAATTCGACACCCATCCAGAGACATCTTGCAACTCCATGGTTGCGAGAAGTCTCGCCGGGCACCGCTCCCCAGCCGAGAATCCTTGAGAACTCACTAGTCCTAGAATCTCCCAACTATGTGTCGCACTAATATCGTTGGATCATGCGGGCCCCATTAGTCGCGAGAGGCTTTTCAAGGACTCCATAACCAGTCTCTTCGGATCCCCTCGCGGATCAATCAAGGCTAAGGCCGCCGATCGCCAAGTCCAGGGCTTCCTCGTCATTCGATTCCGCTGCGATGACCACTGGATTCATCACGAGCTATTCGGTGCTCTAGTAGGCCGGCCCGAATTCGATACAGCCCTCGACGCGATACTTCCCCGATGCTACTCCGGTGATCATGTACTTGGTTTGGGAGGAACGCTCGAACTAGATAACAATCGAACTCTCCGACGAAGTTCGCGAATACAACCTCGAGCTGCGGGCCTCTGGCTTCGACGGCAGTGACGCCGATCCGAGATTGCCGGTGGGCCCCATGGTTTTCACCGTCATGGTAAATTCGACCCCAATGCAACTAGGAAGCCTGCAAGAACGCAATAACGAATCCATCGCCAAATGCCAATCCAACGGAAAGACTTTAACAGACGCCCACTAGTGCAAATATCAGAGCTGACCTCAGATCGCCCCCACGCTGTTCCGGTCGAAGTTATACCTTGGCAGAGTAACATCCGAGGAGAAAAGGAATGCATAAAGGGCTGTCGCATTTCAGTCAACTCGACCGAACGCATTCAAGCGCGGAGAGTGGTATGGCTTGATCCAGGCACGTCGTCCTGACGCAACTCATTCGCCCAGCAACCTATGATTCCTGTCGAATTCATGAACTGCCCGCCTTGGTTCCTGGCCGTACAGACGTCTTGCTCATTAGCTGGGTTTCCAGTCAACTGAGGCCGCACAGATGGCGATTTCCGGAGGACAGAATCAAGTCGCACGCTGCTTGGGTTGCGCGTATCTCCCACCGTTGATTCTGCATAACCCCTAGCAAACCCACTCAAAACCAACTAAAGCCAAATATTCCCCGGATTTTCACTTGACGATACCACACAATCGGGCATAAAGTCATGGAAACACAGATCAATGTGTTGCAGGTCATGAGGAATTGCGGAGGCAAGAATGTTCGCCGAAGAACGACACCGGCTGATCGTTGAGCAGCTGGAAGCTGACGGGAAAGTAACCGTCGCCCAGCTCGCGCAGCGCTTCGATATCACCCGGGAAACCGTGCGGCGGGATCTGGCCCAGCTGGAATCCGAGAACTACCTGCGCCGCGTCCACGGCGGAGCGGTCACCATCACCGAAGCCAGCACCCGCGAGGAAAGCTACGTGGTGCGCACCGCCATCCATTCAGAGTCCAAGGCCCGCATCGCCCAGCGCGCGCTGAGCCTGCTGCCGGTCTCCGATGCCTCGGTCATCATCGACGCGGGAACCACCACGGAAATCCTGGCCGAACGCATGCTCAAGAGCACCGCGGGCACCGGACTGGTGGTCATCACCCACGCCCTGCCCATTGCCTCGGTGCTGGTCCACAGCCCGGATGTCGCCTTGGAGCTGATCGGCGGGCGGGTCCGCGGCATCACCGGCGCCTCCAGCGGAGCCCGCACCGTGCAGGAGTATTCCCAGTACCGGGCCGACATCGCCTTCATCGGCACCAACGGGCTGCATGCAGGATTCGGCCTGAGCACCCCGGACCCGCTGGAAGCTGCCGTCAAGCGCGCCCTGGTCGCCAGTGCCCGCCGCGTGGTGCTGCTGGCCGACGGATCCAAATTCGACCAGGAAACCCTGGTCTGCTTCGCCCGGCTCGAAGACATCGACACCCTGGTCACCGACCAGCAACCCGGCACTGAACTTGCCGCTGCGCTGGAAGCGGCGGATGTCGAGGTGGTGATCGCATGATTATCACACTGACCGTCAACCCGGCGCTGGACAAGACCATCGAATTGGTCGCCGCATTGCAGCCCGGTGCGGTGCAGCGGGCCGCTGGCAGCCACCTGCAGGCCGCAGGCAAGGGCGTGAATGTTGCGCGGGCCATCCTCGCCGCCGGGCAGCGGACCCTCGCTGTACTCCCCGGAGCCGGAAACGATCCGCTCATCGCCGCCCTGGCCGCCGACCAGTTGCCCTACCGGGCGCTGGAAATCAATGCTGTGCTGCGCACCAACACGACGCTGACCTCGCCGGATGGATCGACCACCAAAATCAACGAGGCCGGTCCTGAGCTGGACGCGGCCACGTTGGAGCAGCTCTCGGAGCTGGTGCGCGATTCCTGCGCTGGCGCCGATTGGCTGGTCATGGCAGGGTCGCTGCCACCCGGGGTGCCGGCGAACTACTACGCTCTGCTTACCGCGTCGTTGCGCGAGCAGCTGGGCTCGAAGTGCCCGAAGATTGCGGTGGACACCTCTGGGGAGCCGCTGCGCCAGCTCTTCGCCCACGACGAGATCCACATCCCGGATCTGGTCAAGCCCAACGCCGAAGAGCTTGCCGAGCTGCTGGGCGAGGACCTGGGCGAAGCCCAGCTCGAAGCGGACCCCGGGCTGGCCGCTCGCGCCAGCTCCAAGCTGCTGCGCCGCCCCGGGGCCGCGGTGCTCACCACCCTGGGTGCGCACGGCGCGGTACTGGCCACTGCCGAGGGCTGCTGGCACGGCTGGCCGCAGCCGATCACCCCGCGCAGCACGGTAGGTGCCGGCGATTCCTCGCTGGCCGGCTATCTGCTGGCAGACACGGCAGGCCACTTGCCGGCGTTCAAGCTGCGCCAGGCCATCGCCTACGGAACCGCGGCGGCCTCGCTGCCCGGCTCCGGCATCCCAACCCCAACCGACCTCCGCATCGATGCGGTCAGCGTCATCGAACTCACCCCAAGGCAAGGATCCTGACCATGAGCGATCTGATCGAAACCCGGCTCGTCACCCTGGATGCGCATCTAGGTTCCACGAGTACCGACGTCATCCAGTACCTGGCCCAGCAGATCACGCAGGCCGGGCGAGCCGCCAGCGCTGCCGAATTGGCCGAGCATGCCTTGGCCCGCGAGGCGAAGACGGCCACCGGCGTGCCCGGCGGCATCGCGATTCCGCATTGCCGATCAGCAGCGGTCACCGTTCCCACCCTGGCCATGGCCCGGCTGGGCACCCCGGTGGACTTCGGTGCCAAGGACGGCCCGGCAGATCTGGTCTTCTTCATTGCCGCCCCGGAAGGCGCCGACAAGGAGCACCTGAAGCTGCTCTCCAAGCTGGCCCGCGCACTGGTGAAGAAACCCTTCACCGCGGCCCTGCGTGCAGCCAGGAGCAACGAGGAAATCGTCGCGTTGGTCTCCGAAGTACTCTCCGATGCCCCCGCCGCACCAGCTGCACCAGCAGCTGCACCCGCTGCCACGGCGCGGCCGAAGATCGTGGCCGTCACCGCCTGCCCGACCGGCATCGCCCACACCTACATGGCCGCCGATTCCCTGGCACAGGCCGCCGAAGAACTCGGCATTGACTTCGCTGTGGAAACCCAGGGGTCCTCGGGGTCCAAGCCGTTGGATCCGGCATTGATCACCCAGGCCGACGCGGTGATCTTTGCGGTGGACGTCGACGTGCGCGACCAATCGCGGTTCGCCGGCAAGCCAGTGATCCAGGTTCCAGTCAAGCGCGGTGTGGATGAACCCGAAAAGCTGCTCAAGGATGCCTTGGCCGCGGCCAAGGATCCGGCGGCCCGCAAGGTACCAGCCGGCAACGAAACGGCAAACGAGCGCTCCACGGATTCTGCTTCCGAGGGCTTCGGCGCTGGCCTGAAGCGCGCGCTGCTCACCGGTGTCTCCTACATGATCCCGTTCGTCGCCGGTGGCGGCCTGCTGATCGCCTTGGGCTTCCTGCTCGGCGGCTACGCCATCACTGATGCAGCAGACCAGTACTTGACCGAAAATACGCTGTTCAATCTGCCGGAAGCTGGCTTGCTGGCCTACCTCGGCGCGGTGGCGTTCAAGATCGGTGGCCTGTCCATGGGCTTCCTGGTCCCGGCGCTGGGCGGTTACATCGCCTATGCCTACGCCGACCGTCCGGGCATCGCCCCGGGCTTCACCGCGGGTGCCGTGGCAGGCTTCATGGGAGCCGGGTTCATTGGCGGCATCGTCGGCGGCGTTATCGCCGGCCTGGCCTGCCGCTGGATCAATTCCTGGACCGTGCCACGCTGGCTGCGCGGGCTGATGCCAGTGGTCATTGTTCCGTTGCTCGGTTCAATCATCGCTTCGGGCCTGATGTTCCTGTTCCTTGGCGGGCCGATTGCCCAGCTCACCGAAGCTCTCAACGGCTGGCTGGCGGGCATGTCCGGCACCGCGGCGGCGATCCTCGGCCTGATCCTGGGCCTCATGATGGCCATCGATTTGGGCGGGCCGATCAACAAGGTGGCCTACTCCTTCGCGGTAGCCGGCTTGGGCGCCGGTTCGGTGGCCGAGAACCCGGCCCCGCTGATGATCATGGCAGCCGTGATGGCTGCCGGCATGGTTCCGCCGCTGGCGATGGCCCTGGCTACCGCGGTGTCCCCGAAGCTGTTCACCGGGGCGGAACGCGAAAACGGCAAGGCGGCCTGGCTGCTGGGTGCCGCGTTCATCTCCGAAGGCGCCATCCCCTTCGCCGCGGCCGACCCGCTGCGCGTCATCCCGGCCTCCATGGTGGGTGCCGGGGTCACCGGCTCGCTGATCATGAGCTTCGATGTGCTCTCCCAGGCACCGCACGGCGGCATCTTCGTCTTCTTCGCGATGGACAGCACCTGGCCGATGTTCCTGGTGGCCACCGTGATCGGCACGCTGGTTTCCGCGGCGCTGGTGATCATCCTGAAGAAATATGTCCGCAAGGCCCCCGCACGGGCCGCTGAAGAGGCAAAGGCCGCAGCATGAGCCAGAAATTCACCGGAGTAGGCGTCAGCGCCGGACGGGTCATCGGATCCGTGCGCCGCATGCCCGACCCCATCCTCCCGCCCGCCGACGGCGCGCCCCTGCCAGCAGGTTCCAGCGCGGAAGCCGAATCCCTGCGCCTGGCCGAGGCCACGCAGGCGGTCGCCGCGCAGCTCAAGGAACGCGCGGCGCAGGCCACCGGCGATGCCCAAGCCGTGCTCAAGGCCACCGCGCTGATGGCCAGCGACCGCACGCTGCTCAAGTCGGCCACCAGGCTGGTGGCATCGGGCACCTGCGCCGAATCGGCCATCTGGGAGGCCGCCGACGCGGTCGCCACGCAGCTGTCGGCGCTCGGCGGCTACATGGCCGAACGCGCCGGGGATGTGCTCGATGTGCGCTCGCGCATCGTCGCCGAGCTGCGCGGCGTGCCCGCCCCGGGCATCCCGGACTCGGACCAGCCCTTCATCCTCGCCGCGGTGGACCTGGCTCCGGCCGATACCGCGACGCTGGATCCGGCCAAGGTCCTGGCGCTGGTCACCTCCGATGGCGGGCCGCAATCGCATACCGCCATCATCGCGCGCTCGCTGGGCCTTCCGGCCATCGTGGCCGCTGCCGGCACCACAGCGCTGGCCGACGGGGACCATGTCTTCGTGGACGGCATCGACGGGCTGGTCATCACCGGTCCCGGCGAGGCCGAAGAGCACCTGGCCGCCACCTACGCCAACCGCGAGGCGCTGCCGGAGTTCTCCGGCACCGGGCAGCTGCGCGACGGGCACCGCGTGCCGCTATTGTCCAATGTCGGCAGCGGCGACGACGCGCAGCTGGCCGCCGCGGCGGGCGCCGAGGGCGTGGGCCTGCTGCGTACCGAGTTCTGCTTCCTGGGCAAGGACAAGGAGCCCTCCCATGACGAGCAGGTGGCAGCCTACGGTGCGGTCTTCGCCGCTTTCCCCGGCCGCAAGGTCGTGGTGCGCACCTTGGATGCGGGAGCGGACAAGCCGCTGCCCTTCCTGACCGATGCCAGCGAGCCGAATCCGGCCCTCGGCGTGCGCGGCTACCGCACTGACCTGTCCAGCCCGGGCGTGCTCGAACGCCAGCTGCAGGCCATCGCGCAAGCCGCCGGCGAGCACCAGGCCGAAATCTGGGTGATGGCGCCGATGATTTCCACTGCGTCCGAAGCGCAGGAATTCGCGCAGCTGGCCAAGGCCGCTGGCCTGGCCACCGCCGGGACCATGATCGAGGTCCCTTCGGCGGCGGTGCTGGCAGGCCAGATCCTGCAGCGCTGCGATTTCGTCTCCATCGGCACCAACGACTTGACCCAGTACACCATGGCCGCGGACCGCCAGCTCGGTGCCCTGGCCGAGCTCAACGACCCCTGGCAGCCGGCAGTGCTGCACCTGGTGGCCGCCACCGCCGCCGGTGCGCAGGCGGCTGGCGGCAAGCCCGTCGGGGTGTGCGGCGAAGCGGCCGCCGACCCGGCGCTGGCCGTGGTGCTGGTGGGCCTGGGCGTGGACACCCTGTCCATGAACAAGCGGGCGTTGGCACCGGTTGCCGCGGTGCTGCGCACCGTAGACCTGCCCACTGCGCAGCGCCTGTCCCAGCTGGCCTTGGACGCCGAGTCGGCCGAGGCGGCACGCACTGCCGTGCGCGCGCAGCTGGGCGAGCTGGACCGATTCGGCCTCTAGGCCCCCCGAATTTACCGCAATCAACCGTTCAATAGATCCTGAAGGAGCCATCATGGCAGAACGTACAGCAATCATCGGCAGCCGCGTCGGCCTGCACGCCCGCCCGGCAGCCATCTTCGCCGAGGCCGCGGCCGAGGCGCCGGTCGAGGTCACCATCGCCCTTCAGGGCGAGCCCGTGGACGAGGCGCTGGACGCGTCCAGCATCCTCTCGCTGATGGGCCTGGGCGCGGAATACGGAACCACCGTAGTGCTGCGCGCCGAAGGCGAAGGAGCCGAAGCTGCCCTGGAGCAGTTGGCGGCCATCCTGGAAACCGACCACGACGCCGAGTAGCGCGAAGCCGAGCTCCGGGGACCACGCGCCATCGCGTGGTCCCCGGAGTTATTTAATTACCATCCACTGATTGACAAAGCTCAATCAGTGGATGGATGATAGTTCCTACGCACTACCGCAGGAGCTTCCATGAGCGCGCTCAAAACCTCTGCACTGCGCCTCATCAAGCCGTTCGCCTACCGCGACTACGCCCTGCTGGCCAGCGCACTTGTCCTCTCCACCTTCGCCGCCGGCATGTGGGCCGTGGCAATGGTCTACCAGGTGCGCCAGCTGGGCGGCGGGCCCATCCAGCTTTCTGCCGTGGCCACCGCCAGTGCCGCCGGGCTGCTCTGCTTCGTGCTGCTCGGCGGGATCATGGCGGACCGCCATTCCTGCCGGCGGATCGTGATGCTGGTCGAGGCGCTGTCGCTGGCGGCCATGGGCATCACCGCGGTGCTGGCCATGGCCGGTGCCCTGGAGCTGTGGCACCTGATGCTCGCCGGCTTCTGCGGCGGGGCCGGGTCGGCCTTCTTCTACCCCGCCTACTCCGCACTGCTGCCCAAGATGCTGCCCGCCGAGCAGCTGCTGGCCGCCAACGGATTGGAAGGGACAGCCCGGCCGGTGGTGCACACCGCCCTGGGCCCGATGGCCGCCGGATTCGTGGTGGCGGGACTCTCGCCGGCGCACGCCATCGTCGGCATCTGCGTAATCCACCTCGCGGCGCTGCTGATGCTGCGCCGGATCCCCAACCGCCAGGCGTACAACGCGCCAGGCCCCGTTGACGGCCAGGGACAGCCCGGGATGTTCCGGCAGCTGCGCGAAGGCATCGGCTATACGGTGCGCACCCGCTGGCTGCTGTGGACGCTGCTGTTCTCGGTCATTTCGGTGTTCACCTTCATCGGGCCCTTCGAGGTGCTGCTGCCCTTCATCGTCAGCGGCAACCTGCACGGGGACGCGAAACTGTTCAGCTTCGCACTGGCCTTCTTCGGCCTCGGTTCGGCGATCGGCTCGCTGCTGGTCGCGTCCGCGAAATTCCCGCGGCGCTACTTGAGCTTGATGACCGCCTGCTGGTGCCTGGGCACCTTGCCCCTGGCCCTGGTGGGCTACGTCGATGCCGCGTGGATGCTCTTCGCGATCCTGCTGGCCTTCGGCATCACCGACGCCGTGGGCATGGTCATCTGGGGCACCTTGCTCCAGCGCCGGGTTCCCGGACACCTGCTCGGGCGGATCTCCAGCCTGGATTTCTTCGTTTCGCTGGCGCTGATGCCGCTGTCCATGGCGGCGGCGGGACCTTTGACCCAGGTGCTCAGCTTGCAGGCGATATTCGTCATTGCCGGCCTCGCCTCGCCGCTGTTCGGAATCATCGCATGGTGGGCCGGGAAATTTGCCCGCGACGAAATAGCGCATCCGCTCTCGGACCCCGTTCCGGCGGAGCTGGACGGCGAGCGCAGTTGACCGGTTGCGACCAGCTGGCGCTGGGCCGGCACTGATCAAACTCCCAGCAGATTTTCGCGTGTAGTTCCCGGGCACGGACCGGGCATGACGGGAAGGTGGAAGGATGACTTCTCGATTGCCCGACATGGCGCGCCTGGCCCTGTTGGCGCTGTTGGCGCTGGGCCCGGCATTCCTGGTTTCCTGTTCCCCTGCACCAGCGCCTGCTCCCGATGCGCAGCCCACGGGCTCCGCGGCAAGCGAGCAGGTGGATTGCGCCGTGGCTCGATGCGTGGCGCTGACCTTCGATGACGGACCTGGCCAGTACACCGGGCGGCTGCTCGACGAGCTGAACGCCGCGGATGCGCCAGCCACCTTCTTCATGGTCGGGAAGAACATTGCCAAATACCCCGACGCGGTCAAGCGCATGGCCGCCGAAGGCCACCAGCTGGGCAGCCATACCTGGGACCATGCGGATCTCACGACGCTGACCAGAGAACAGATCCAGCATGAGCTGGGATGGACCAGCGAAGCGGTAGAAAAGGCCTCCGGCCACGAGCCCACCGTCTTCCGCCCGCCCTATGGGAATCACGGTGCCGTCTATGACCGGCTGGTGCCCTACCCGTTGGTGCTGTGGGATGTTGACACCCTGGATTGGAAGCACCACGATCCGGAGAAAACGGTGCGCATCGCCATGGACGAAGTCCATCCGGGCTCCATCATCTTGATGCATGACATCCATGAGAGCTCAGTCAAGGCACTGCCGGATCTCGTGGAGAAGCTGAAGGCCGAGGGCTACACCCCGGTCACCGTGGACCAGCTATTCAATGGCCAGCTGGAGAATTCGACGGCCTATGCTTCGGCTCCTGCTCCCGGCGCGACGAAATAGTCTTGCGCCGCGCAGGTGCTCAGGGGGCCTGCTCTGCGTACAGCCGCAGCTGGTCCAGCTTGTCCCCTTCGCTTTCGCGGATATTTGCCGCCAGCTCCTCGCACTGCTCCACCGTCAGGTCCGGGTTGATGATTGCCACCTGCAGCACTACCTCGGTATGCCCCGCGTCGTCCTTCAGGTCGTAGCGGTAGGAGAGCCCATCGGGATTCTCCGAGGTGTGCAGGATCAGCAAGCGGTTCTCGATCAGGTCATGGACGCGATACACGCGTTCATGGCCGGCAACGCGGTATACCAGCTGGGTGCCGACCTTGAGCTGCGGGTCGTCCGAATGCATGGAGCCGATCCCATGGATCCACAAGGGTGTTGCTGCCCAATCGGTAAGCAGCTCCCAGACACGGTGCACCGGCAGGTGAATGACCACGGTGCTCTCGAAAACGCTGAACTGGCTCATATCCGCATAGTGCCACCCTCGGCGGCCAAATGGAATAGCTTCATGGCTGTTGGCATGCAATCCGGTTTCCGGCCGCCTGCAGCAAAGGCCGGCACCCAGCGCGCGTACGCTGCTGGGTGCCGGCCCCTGGGCGGCAGAAGGCTTACCAGTCTTCTTCGTCGTCGCCATCCGCCTCGGAGATACCGAGTTCCGGCTCATTCTCGAGGTCGAAGTTGTACCAGGCCTCGGTGAAGTCAACCATCGCATCCAACGCGTCCTGCGCGTCGGAATCCAGGGCTTCCAGCGCCTCTGGGCTGTTGAGCACTGCGGTCACCGCGAGGAATGGGTGATTATCGAAGTAATCGGTGGGGGTGGCCTCCCCATTGAACGTCAAGTTCTCGCTCTGCGCGAAGAGGTCGACGTACTGAGCCACTGCCTCGGGCAGACGGCTCAGATTAATGCCAGTCAGGGACTCATTGTAGATTTCAGCAGTTGCGTCAGCCCACTGCTCAATGAGCTCTTCGCTCATCTGTGCCATCAGATTATCCACCTCGTGGTTGGGGTTCTAGTGCTCACGGGAATCGGTAGCAATTCATCTTATTTCTTCAGCGGGCGCGTGCCAAGACAGAAAGGCCCACGGCGTTGTGATCTTTTCCGCGTAGGTTCCTGCTCACTGGTTCGGGACGCCGAGGGACGGGATATCGGGCATGTCCGGCAGCGAAGGGATCGAGTATTCACGGGGCTGGGAATCCGGCGTTTCCACATCCTTGAGCTGATTCAGCAAGTCTTGGTCGAGGACGCTATCCTGGCTTGGATGACGGGGCTCCGGTGGCGAATCCAGCGAACCCTCCACTCCCGATATGAGCAGCCCCAGCGAAGCAGCCGCGGCAAACAGCCCGGCGAACAGATGCACCCCGATGAAATACAGGCCGCCGATATTGCCGCGAAGCATGGCCAAGTTCCGGTTTTTGGCCGAGGAGCTGACAGCCAGCCCGTAGGCAAAAGCATTTTCCTTGAATCCAAGACGGACTTGCGCTGCCAGCAAGGAAATGCCAGGCACCAGCAGTCCGGCGGCCACCGATCCGGCTGGCACGGCAGCGATCCTGCTTTCATTGGCCAAGCAAATCCCTAAGAGCACTAGCTGGATGAGCGCCAGGCACGCCCGCTTCCAGAAGCCAGCCACGTGCAAGCCGCTGCACCGGACCAGGTACCGGCGTTGCTCGTGGCGGTCGGAGCCCTTTCTTGGCGGGCCAGCATTTTCTTGCAGGATCCACAGTGCTCCTAGCTGGCTTGCCAGCACACCGAGCAGCATCACGATGATGCCAGCCACCGGCAGGAAACAGCCCAGGACCGCTCCGCTTGTGCTCAGGAGCCAACCAATCCGGTAGGAGCGAATAGCTCGGGGCAGTTTGGGGAAGCGCGCATCAATGTCCTTGGCGTAGCCGGAGGGCAACGACCTGGCCGCCTTGCTGTACGCCTTCTTGTTCCACCATCCAAAGAGCCCGGCCACGATGGCAATGGCGGCAATCGCCAGCAGCGCCCCGGTTCCACCAGCCCGCTGCCCCAGGGCAGCGGCAACTGCCAGCACCGGAGTGAAAAGCCAGAACCGATTAGCGTAGGCAGTTTGCTTCGCAACGAAGGTCTCCGCGTAGTCCTGATGCAGGCCTTCGTTCATCGGATCCATGGATATCAATCCACGCAGCACATCGCCTTGTTCCCCGACGATTTTTTCGCCATTGCCGATACTTCCGGCCGCCCGCAAAAGCCCCTGGTGATTGGGGTCGATCTGCAGCCCGGATTGGAGGAATCCGAGAGCCGCCCGGTTGTCATCTTGGGCTTCGGCAGCAATTGCCGCGCCCTGGTAGTAATCGGGGTTCCCCGGCTCCAGCCGAATCGCGTGCTCGATGGCTTGGCGGGCCAGCACCCTGTCATCGTTGCTCCGAATATCGCTGAGCGTGATCATGCTCAGCCAGTAGTGCCCGTTGCCGTATTCCGGTTCCGTTTCGATTACCTGCCGGATCGCCAGCAGCGCCTCCTCCCGTCGATGCTGGCGCATCAGGGCGACGGCCAGGCACTCCCCGGCCACCGGGTTGGCAGGATCCAGATTCAGCCCGGCTCTGGCAGCGGACTCCGCTTCGGCCCACTGCTTGAGGCTCAAATGGCATGACGAATAGAGGATCCAGAAGGCAGGGACCTGATGGTGCTCGTTGAGGTTATCCTTCAGCAAGGCAATCGCTTCGGTTTCCCGTCCGATCGCCAGGTGGTGGGTGATCCGGTGATGCAGTCGCTCGAATTCCATGCGGTGTACTCCCCCGGTGCTTTCTAGAGCATGTTCTGCGAAACCAGATACTCGGATAAATCATCGTAGCGGCCATGCTGGTTGCTGAAGCGCACCACATTTCGCGCGGATTCCAGCCACGGCAAAGTCGACGCCTTGATTTCCGCCAGGGCAGTTCTGATATGGCCCATGTCCAAGGGGAGAACCTCGTTGCGCTCGATGGATTGCATCATTGCCTTCTCGGCGGCAGTGGTGCACACGTGCTCCAGGTCCGCGCCCGAGAATCCGTCGGTCTGTGCCGCAATCCATTCCAGGTCGATTCCGGCAATCGGGCGGTTCTTCAGGTGGTACCGCAAGATGGACTCACGTGCCGGCGCGTCCGGCGGAGTCACCAGCAGGGTCCGGTCCAACCGGCCTGGACGCAGCAGTGCTTCGTCCAGATCCCATGGGTGGTTGGTAGCCCCCAGAACGTAAAGGCCATCGTTGTTTCCCGCAAGCGAATCCATCTCGATCAGCAGCTGATTGACCATCTGGCGCATCCACGCGCCCGATCCAGTCAGCGAACCGCGGCGGATGCCGATGGCATCAATCTCATCGATGAAGAGAACCGTTGGAGCATTCTTGCGGGCCTGGTCGAAAATCGCCTTGAGCCGCTTTTCCGTTTCACCGATGTAGGAGTCAACCACATCGGTAATGGTGACAGACATGAAATTGGCTTTCAGCTCACCGGCCACCGCGCGAGCCAGGAAAGTCTTGCCGCATCCCGGTGGCCCATACAGCAGCAGCCCGCCGCGCAATGATTTGCCAAAGGCCTTGGCAATTGCGGCGTTGCGCATCGGTGCCAGGAAGGATTCGTCCAGGCGGTCCTTGACCGCCTGCAAGCCACCCACATCATCCAGGGTGACACCCTTTCCGGCCGGGTTCTCGATGGGAGCTTCCGGGGCATCGGACCCCGCATCTGAGCGCAGTGGGACCCGTCCTTCAATAAAGGGCGCCGGCAGCGAACTGCCGAGTTCCTTGGAACCCGCTTCCCAGTCGTAGCCTGGTGGCGTATCGTTCTGCTGGTTTCCAGCCGGCGCGGCATCCGCTGCGGGTTCGACGGGCGCCTGCGGGGCCATCGCTGCGGCCATCGACGCGCTGATCGTTCCAAGCCTTCCCAGCGCGGACGCGTTCCCCGGATCCTGCTGCAGCACGATGCTGACATGGGACAGCGCTTCGGCGGATCGACCGGCACCATCGAGCTGTTCAGCCAGGTGCAATCGCAGGGCATGGTCGTCCGGCGCTGCTTCTACGGCCCGGAGAAGGCTAGCAATAAGGGCATCGTTCATTCTAGGGCCGCTCCACGGTTGAAGGTCTCGGTCTGTTGCCTCTGCTGGTTAAAGCATCCAGCGGGTATCGCTAGAAACGATACCCGCTGGAATTATACGTCGCAGACCCGACTGTTCGCTGAGCGCACCCAGTGCCTAGTAGGCCTTGACTCCCTGCTCTACCACCAAATGGATCAACGCGAATTTCTTGTTTTCGTCAATGGCCTTCAGCGCATTTTCCAGGGCAGCCGGGACATCTGAATCATTCTCGACGCGGACGCCGAACCCGCCGAAGGACTGCGCCATCAGCGCGAAGTCGGGGTTGGCCAACTGGGTTCCGGAAACCCGTTCCGGGTACTGGCGTTCCTGGTGGGTGCGGATGGTGCCGTACTGCTGGTTGTCCATGACGATCACCAGCGGGGTGGCGCCGTACTGGGCAGCGGTAGCCAGCTCCTGGCCATTCATCAAGAACTCGCCGTCACCTGCGATGGTCACCACGCGGCGCCCCGGGTAGTTCAGCGAAGCGGCGACGGCGGAAGGAATCGAGTAGCCCATGGAACCGTTGCGTGCCGAGAGCATCGAAGCGTAGCCGTTGGTTGGGAAGTAGCGGTGGGCCCAGTTGGTGTGCTCGCCAGCGCCGAAGGTCACCAGGGCGTCTTCGGGCAGGGATCCAACCAGATTAGCCATCATGGTCGCCATCCTCGCCTGGCCCGCGGAAGGCTGCGCTGGTGGAAGTTCGGCGAACTTCTCCTGCTCGCCGCGCATCCGGGAAGTCCACTCCTTCCAGGATTCCTTGACCGGCAAATCCATCAGCAGCAGGTCGCGAACGAAGACATCGGGCTTGGCGACAATCTGGTGCGATACCGGGCCGGAACGTCCGCGCAGCGACGGGTCGATGGTGACCAGGAAGTTCTTCTTGTCCCAGTTCTGGCGGACATTGAAGCCGTCGGTGATGACGTCGCCTGGAACCGTGCCGACGAAGATCAGCAGATCAGTCTCTTCCAGCAGGTCATAGGTCGGCTTGGGGCGGCCGTAGCCGATCGGGCCAACATAGGATGGCGAGTTGAAAGGCACGGTACCCTCGCAACGCCATTCGGCAGCGGCTGGCAGGTCGTGTTCCTCGAGCCAACGAGTGAAGTCCGCTGCGCCTTCGTGGGACCAGTCGTTGCCGCCGAAAATGAACAGCGGCTTATCCGCTTCCTGCAAGGCAGTATTCAGCGCCTTCCAGTCGGTCACGGTCATGCCGCCGGTAGCCACCGGGATTTCCGGATGGACTTCGGCGGAAACTTCGTTGCGGATGATGTCTTCTGGCAGGCCGACGACCACCGGGCCCGGGCGTCCGGACATGGCAGCGAACATGGCCTCGGCGACGACTTCGCTGGCGCGATCGGCGTGGTCCAGGATCATCACGCGCTTGGCGCCGGTGCCGAACCATGCCTTGGGATCGAATTCCTGGAAGGCTTCCTTTTCACGGTGCTCGAACGGGATCAGCCCCACGAATAGCACCAGCGGGGTCGAATCCTGCCATGCGGTATGCAGGCCGACGTGGGCGTTGGCAGCTCCCGGGCCACGGGTCACCATGGCAATGCCGGGGCGCTGGTGCATCTTGCCTTCGGCTTCGGCCATGTAGGTGGCTCCGCCTTCGTGGCGGCAGACCACGGTTTCGATTGGCGAGTTGTGCAGCCCATCAAGGACATCCAGGTAGCTTTCACCCGGCACCACGTAGGCGCGTTCCACGCCGTGCGCGGCAAGCGTGTCGACAATGACGTGTCCGGCCGACTTCTTTGTCAGGCCCTGACCATTTTCACTCATCTTCTAGGCGTCTTTCTGGTTTCGAGAAATCGTCTGACGCAACGGCGGAGAAAACGGCCCTGCTGGCCAATGATGCAACGCTGCGTCAACGTGAAACAGTACTAAACAAGCTGCGATTGCACACATTGCCGATCGAATGCTACGCATATGTGACACGATGCCGTATGTGAATCATATTTGAGTGCAAAATGTCTAGAAAGTTTCACTGAATGGAACGGTTTGCTTCGTCACATTGCGGCTGGCCAGAGCAGTGCGGTGGGCAATGTTCGCGATTTCCATTGATCGGCAGCGCCAGCGCTAGTAGCCTGTGATGCAACAAAAGTTTACTTAAGGTAAGCGCTGCTTTTATCCGGACATCGAGGTTCTCCATGGAATTCATCAACGGCGCGATTGTCGCCGCCTACCTGGCCGCAATGCTGGCCTTTGGCTGGTGGGGCAAATCCCGCACCAAGAACAGCAGCGACTATCTGGTGGCCGGCCGGCGCCTGGGCCCCTTCCTCTACACCGGAACCATGGCGGCGGTGGTGCTCGGCGGAGCCTCGACCGTGGGCGGCGTTGGCCTGGGCTACAAGCACGGGATCTCCGGCATGTGGCTCGTGGTGGCTATTGGCGCAGGCGTGATCCTGCTGTCGCTGGCTTTCGCCCCGACGCTGCAGAAGCTCAAGGTCTTCACCGTTTCGCAGATGCTGACCCTGCGCTACGGCAGCGCGGCGGCAACCAATACCTCCGGCATCGTCATGCTGGCCTACACGCTGATGCTCTGCGCCACCTCAACCAGCGCCTACGCCACCATTTTCGTGGTGCTCTTCGGCTGGGAGAAATGGCTGGCCATCGCCATCGGCGGCGCCATCGTAGTCATCTACTCCACTATCGGCGGCATGTGGTCCATCACCCTGGCCGACCAGGTGCAGTTCGTCATCAAGACCGTCGGCATCTTCGCCCTGATGCTGCCATTCTCCATGAATGCCGCAGGCGGCATGGATGGCATCCGCGAGCGCGTGGGCGCCGAATTCTTCAGCTTCACCGGCATGGGGCTGCAGTCGATCATCACCTACTTCGTGGTCTACACCTTGGGCTTGCTGATCGGCCAGGATATCTGGCAGCGCGTTTTCACCGCCAGAACCCCGAAGGTCGCCCGCTGGGGCGGGATGACCGCCGGCATCTACTGCATCTTCTACGGTGCTGCCGGCGCACTGATTGGCATGGCCGCGAAGGTGGCGCTGCCGAACATCGCCGGCGCGGCGGATAACAAGGACGTGGTTTATGCCGAGGTCGCCACTCAGTTGCTGCCCGTTGCGGTGGGCGGATTGGTCATGGCCGCGGCCGTGGCCGCGATGATGTCCACCGCCTCCGGTGCGCTGATCGCCGCCGCCACCGTGGCCCGCACCGACGTCACCCCATTTGTCGCCAGCTGGTTCGGCAAGCACTTGGAAGTGAATACCGATGAGAACCCGGAGCATGACGTGCGCGCAAACCGCATCTGGGTCATGGCCTTGGGCGTCGTGACGGTCGCGCTGGCGATCTTGGTGGATGACGTGGTCGCAGCATTGACCATTGCCTATGACATCCTGGTGGGCGGATTGCTGGTGGCAATCATCGGCGGCCTGCTGTGGAAGCGCGGCAATGGCGCTGGGGCCACAGCCTCCATGGCGGCAGGATCAATAGCTACTTTGGGCACGATGATCATCTTGGAGATCCAGGCTGAGAACAAGTTCGACGGCGTCTACGCCAATGAGCCGATCTACTACGGTCTGATCGCTTCGGCAGCAGCGTTCATTGCTGTTTCGCTGTTGACCAAGTCGACGGACCGACAGGTGATTGAGCACTGGAACCTGCGCGTTGCGGGCAAGATCCAGGACGCTCCGGTCAATGCCACGGCACAAGAGCCTACGCTCTAGTCCGCCAAGAATACCGAGTGGAGCATATAAGATTCGAGCCCTGTGCCCAGCGGTGAAAACCGCTGGGCACAGTACTCGTTTTCTGTTCGACATCCAGCGCCCCAGAATAGGCTGCGCAGGAATCCAAGCGGAACATGAAATTATGAGTTCACAATTCAGCAGGACGCGTCTTTGCCGCACGGGAACTTAGAAACGGCAGTATTGCAGCGTTGGCATCTCGGCTTCTTTATCGCTCCCGCAGACTTGAAACCCTTTATTTCTGATCTGTCGTTGATGCTCATATTTTCATCACCCGAAATAGATGGTGTGGCAGCTGACCCAGGCCGATCATGATGATTGCCAGCACCACCAGCACGACCAGCTTGCTGGTGGTGCTGGCCTTTTGGCACCTTAGCGGTAATGCGCAGTTTTTGGTCTTTAGTGGCACACAGTGATTAAAGATCAAATTTCTGGGCATTAATGCTCACCATGCGCTAATGCACAAGATTCTGCTCATTAAAGCCACTGACCTACTAAAGCGCAAAAATCAGTACATTATGATGTCATCGGGGTTAATTCACGATAAAATGGGCTTTAAGAGAAAGGCGGGCGCATGCGAAACGACCCCAAAGCCATAGGAAGCACCTTGCGCAAACAGCGCATCGACCTCGGACTGAGCCAAGAGGACGTCGCCGACCAGCTCGGCATCTCCCGCAACACCATCAGCGCGATCGAAAACGGCAAGCTCGGCAACGCCAACATCCTGCTCGAAATCATGTCCATCCTCGGCCTGGATCTGCTCATCGCCCCGCGCCACTCCGGCGAGACCAACGCCATCCGCAACAGCATGGCCCACAACGCCCGCAGCATCCACCACCGAGTCAAGAGGAGCTGAGGTGGCGGACCCACAGCTGGCACTATGGTTCGATGGAGTGCACACGGCCACCATCACCGATCACGGCTTCGGCACCATTTCCCTGCAGTACACCCCCGAAGCTCAAAACAGCAGCGCACTGCTGTCCACCAAGCTGCCCATCCGGGAAGAACCCTACCCCTGGGTCGAATGCGTCCACTTCCTGGACGGCCTGCTGCCAGAAGACGACATCCGCAAAATGCTCGCCGACAAGGCGAGAATCGCTCACGTGGACACCTTCATGATGCTCGGCGCCTACGGTAAGGACTGCGCCGGCGCCGTCCAAGTGCTCCCCCTGGGCGAAGAACCCAACAACGAACCGCACAATATCCGCTGGACCACCGCCGAGGAACTGGCCAAAGCCATCACCAACCTGCCCACAGCACCCCTGGGCATCGGCATCGACAGCTCCATCCGGGTGAGCCTGGGAGGACTCCAAGGCAAGCTGCTCGTAGTCCGCGACGGACCCCGCATCGGCATGCCCCTGGACGGCAGCCCCACCACCCACATCCTCAAACCCGCGCGGCTGAACGAAGACGGCACCGAACAATGGCCGTCCATCGCCGAGCTGGAACTGTTCGGCCTGAGGCTGGTCGAAGCCTCCGTGCGCCTGAGCCGCTCCAAACGCCAAATCGCCGCCGCCGCCGAAGTCATCACCGTCCAAGGCCGCAAAGCAATCCTGGTTGAACGCTACGACCGCGACGCCCAATCCGAACCTGTGCGGCGCATCCACCAGGAGGACTTCTGCCAAGCGCTCGGCATGAAGCAGAAGTACCAGAAACCCGCAGAGAAATCCCCCACGCTGAAGCTAATCGCCCAGGTCCTCACCGACAACGCTTCAAATCCTCCGCGAGAGCGCGAACTCCTGCTCAAATACCTGACCGTGAACTTGGCCTTGGGGAACTGCGACATGCACGCCCGGAACATCGGGCTGACCATCGACCGCGGAACCGTGCGACTGGCGCCGGCCTACGATGTGGTCCCCACCGCAGCATGGGAGCACGCCGACCGCGAGCTGTCCCTGCACGTAGGCGCCGGCGTGCACATCGACGAAGTCAACGGCAGGCACCTGATGGACGAAGTGTCCTCGTGGGGTATCCCAGCGAAAATTGCCGCCAGGCAGATCCGCGCCACTCTGGAAGCGATGCTGGATGCGCTCCCGGCGCTCATCGAGCAATCGCGCGCAGAAGGCTGGTTCACCCCCATGATCCTCGACGTTGCCGCTGACACCAGAAAACGGATCGACCGGCTCACCCCGCCAGGTACATAACAAGACACGGGGTTGTCCGTAGCTCCTCACTCACTTCTCGCACGGCCGCATCGATAGGAGGTCCGTCCGGCTCCGGCTTGCCACCCGGAAACATGAAAGATGCCGTGCCTCATTTGCGGCCTGTCAGAACCTGCCCGGCCTCATGCACGGCAATGCCCGCTGACAAGTAATCTGTTCCGGCATTCGAGTTTCTTCGTGATCCATCCACGTGCTGGTTGTGCATGTCCGAAGAAACCGCCATGCCCGCCATCCAGTCCGAGAATTTCATCTTGGGGTGCCTGAACCGCACTACCAGCATGTCTTAGGTTCTAGTGCACGAAAAGGAGCCGCCGCAGTTCATCAGCTGATGAACTGCGGCGGCTCCTTGGCTACAGGAACTAGTCCTTGATCAAATCGTGGCGCACGATCGTCTGATCGCGGTCCGGGCCTACGCCGATGGCGGAGATGCGGGTTCCGGAGATCTTCTCCAGGGCCAGGATGTAGTTCCGGGCGTTCTCCGGAAGATCTTCCATGGTCTGTGCGCCCGAGATGTCCTCGGTCCAGCCCGGGAAGTACTCGAAGATCGGCTTCGCGTGGTGGAAGTCGGTCTGCGTCATCGGCATTTCGTCGTGGCGCACGCCGTCAACGTCATAGGCCACGCACACCGGGATCTGCTCGATGTTGGTGAGCACGTCCAGCTTGGTCACGAAGTAGTCGGTGAAGCCGTTCACGCGCGAGGCGTGGCGAGCCAGCACGGCGTCGTACCAACCGCAACGACGCGGGCGTCCGGTGTTTACGCCGAATTCGCCACCGGTCTTCTGCAGGTAGAGGCCCATGTCGTCGAACAGCTCGGTAGGGAACGGACCAGCACCCACGCGGGTGGTGTAGGCCTTGATGATGCCGATGGAGCGGGTGATGCGGGTCGGGCCGATGCCCGAACCCACGGACGCGCCACCAGCAGTCGGGTTGGAGGACGTCACGAATGGGTAGGTACCGTGGTCCACGTCCAGGAAGGTGGCCTGGCCGCCTTCCATCAGCACGACCTTGTCCTCGTCCAGAGCCTTGTTCAGCTCGTAGGTGGAGTCGATGACCAGCGGGCGCAGGCGCTCGGCGTAGGAGAGGAAGTACGAGACGATTTCCTCGACCTCGACGCTGCGGCGGTTGTAGATCTTGACCAGCAGCTCGTTCTTCTGGCGCAGTGCGCCTTCGACCTTCTGGCGCAGGATGGACTCGTCGAAGACGTCCTGCACGCGGATGCCCAGGCGTCCGACCTTGTCCATGTAGGCGGGGCCGATGCCGCGGCCGGTGGTGCCGATGGCCCGCTTGCCCAGGAAGCGTTCGGTGACCTTGTCCATGGTCTGGTGGTACGGGGCCACCAGGTGGGCGTTGGCCGAAACGCGCAGCTTCGAGGTGTCGGCGCCGCGCGATTCCAGGCCGTCGATTTCTTCGAAGAGGGCTTCAAGATTCACCACGCAGCCATTGCCGATAATCGGAGTGGCGTTCGGGGAAAGGATGCCGGCAGGAAGGAGCTTGAGCTCGTACTTCTCGCCGCCTACGACCACGGTGTGCCCGGCGTTGTTGCCGCCGTTTGGCTTCACTACATAGTCGACCTTGCCACCGAGCAGGTCGGTAGCCTTTCCTTTGCCTTCATCGCCCCATTGGGCTCCGACGATCACGATTGCTGGCATGGGATCCTCCCCCTTGCTTAAAGCAGCGGTTGCGGCGTGCTTAGCGCCGTCCCGGCACGGTGCCGGACAAAAAATATGCCCCTGTCCTGCTCACTGAAACCTGAAGGTCCGTTGCAAGAGTTAGGGGCTCTTACGACCAAAGTTTACCGAAACGATTAGCGAATCTCGAGTTGCACGTCACGATGTCGCCCACGCAGGCCATAAGCGACAACCAGAAAAGCTATTCCCGCGAAGAGCACGGCAATGGAAACAACGTACAGGGCAATGACGGGGTATCCCTGATCCGGGTCGAGGAACGGGTAAGGAACCCATCCATCGGACGCTCCGCGAATCAGCACTACCCCGGTCCAGAGCAACGGGTAAATCAGCAATAGCGGCACTGCCCGGTAGGACAGGGAAGTACGGTCCCTGGCCAAGAGCCAATCGGCCAGAACCAGCAGGGGACCGAGAATATGCATTACCCAATTCGCCCAAGGAAGCGGAACCCCGCCTGCGGCCCCTAAGGGTGCCAGCAGCGTGAGGTAGATCAGCCCGACCACGACCATGCACACGCTCGCCATGGCACGCAGGCCCACAACCCAGCGGGGCATCGAAGCACCCTTGGCTAGGCCCATCAGTCCTGCGATAAGCCCGACCAGAACCACCACCAGATTCGACTGGATGGTGAAGTAGCCAAAGAAATTCAGTGGCTGCACCGGGCCCCGTGAGGCAGTGTCGGCGTAGGTCGCCACGATAGCGCCCAGGGTGGCCAGCGCCCACAGTATCCGAGCCAGGTTGAGGAAGCGCAAGGCGGTTTGACGGGTCTTCACCCTGGAAGACTATAGCCAGCTGCTGCCTCATCCAAGGATTCATGCGTAGCTGCTCGGAGATTCCGGAACTTTGCCGGCCGTCAAAACCGCCCGGGAGAACTCTCGCGATGCAACAATTATTCCAAAACCAGCCAAGGGCTTGCCCCTGACACAGTGTGAGGGCGGAGAACTGAAGCATGCTATCCATCGGGGCGTTTGCGCAGATCGGCCAGGTTACCCACCGCATGCTGCGGCACTGGGATACCGCCGGGGTGCTCAAGCCCGCCCACGTAGACCCGTGCAGCGGCTACCGTTCCTACGACCCTTCCCAGCTCCAGCGCTTGCATCAGATCGTGGCCTTGCGCGAGCTGGGTTTCGGCCTGGAAGAGGTTTCCCTGATCCTGGATCAGGGAGCCACCGCGGAAAAGATTGCTGAGCACTTGCAGAATCGTGCCGCGCAGGTCGAGGCCGAACACCGGCTGGCCACGCAGCGGCTGCAGGATGTGCAACGGCGCCTGCGCTTGATCTCAAAGGAGAATCTCATGTCACGCATTGAAATCATCCACAAGCCACTGCCCGCAGTGCGCTTGGCCGCAGGCCGCTTCACGGTGTCCGAGCAACCTGAAATCGCTGGTCGCATCGGCCCGCTCTTCGACAGAATCGCGCAGTCCATTCAGGGCCAAAGCCTTGCCACGCCCATTGCGCAATACAACGGAACTGAGGATGGAGTAGAGGTCATTGCCGGATACGCCACTAACGCTCCCAACCTCGCCGATGTCGAAATCATCGAGCTCCCCGCGGTGCCCGAAGCCATCTGCGGAGTGCACCTCGGCTCCATGGACACCATCCATGAAAGCTGGCAGGCCGTGCACGAAGAAGTCCTAGCCCGCGGTTTGGTTCCGACCGGTCCGTGCCGCGAAGTCTACGTGCGTGCCATCTCCGAAGACCAAGGTGATTGGGTGGCCGAACTGCAGCAGCCGGTAGGCGTTTCTCAACCCACCAGCTGATGCGGGGCCTCCAACAGGTCCCCCGCCACGCTGCGCGCGGCACCGACCAGCGCACCTGTTTGACCCAGCGGCGAGCACAGCAGTCGAGCCTGGCCGGCGATGCTCGGCGCGTGCATCTGGAGGCTGGCTTCCATGGCAGGACGTAGCCACTGTTCCAGGGCGGCAAAGTGCCCGCCAAAGACTACCGTGGAAACGTCATACAGGCGCATGGCCGAGGCCACCGCAATTCCCAAGGATTTTCCGGCCTCGGCTACCGCGCTCAGCGCGGGTTCGGTTCCGGTTTCCAGCGCTTGGAATAGCTGGTGGATCCGCCGTTGGCGCGAGGCGCTATCGACCATCGCCCCTAGATCAGCGGCAGCCAGGATCGCTTCCTGCCCGGCAATGGTTTCCAAGCATCCACGACCGCCGCAGCTGCAGGCCCTGCCCTCGGGGGCAATCACCACATGCCCGAGTTCACCGGCGTGTCCCTGGGGACCGGCAAAAAGTTCAGCGTCGATTATCAATCCGCCACCGATGCCCACTTCCCCGGAGACAAACAGGAAGTCGCGTTCTTGGACGTCCATCAACTGCTGCTGGGCCAGCGCTGAGGCGTTGGCTTCGTTAAAGAGCCTGAAGCGGGTTTTGGCGTCGGGCAGCAATGCTGCGACATCCAGGTCTTGCCGCTCCCAGCCGAGGTTAGGGGCCTGCAGGACGGTGTACCGCTCCTCGTTGACCAAACCAGGAACAGCCAACCCGCCGCCGAGAATCATTAGCCCTTGGGCCCGGGCGGCAGCTTGGAGCCTTTGACTCAGCTCTCCCAGCGCAGCGAGCACTTCGCTGGCTGTTGAGCTGTGGTTGGCACTGGGCAGGATTTCGTGTGCCAGCAGTTTGCCGCTGAGGTCCACCAGCCCGGCGGCTATGTAGTCAACGTTGATTTCCATGCCCATGACACAGCGTGCGGGGTTCAGGATGAGCCCCACCGAGGGCCGCCCGCGTTCCCCGTCGCGGTGCACGCCAATTTCGATAACTAGTCCGGCCGCCAGCAAATCGGCGACCAGGCTGGAGACCGAGGCCTTGGTGAGCTGGCTGAGTTGGGCGATATCGGCGCGTGATAACCGCTGGTCTTCCCCTGCGCCTGCGATCACCGATAGGACCCTGGCCAGGTTGGCTTTGCGCACGTCTCCGACGTTACCCGGGGCCGAAGAGCTTGCGGCACGGGCGCTAGACGCTGGTTGGCGCATGCCTTCTCCTTGAGAATTTATTGGGACGAATCGTTCACTGCTCGCTATTGACTCTAGCGCATCACCACCCATATAGTTCAGGACATAAACTAAATGGCATCAGCCAACCCCCGATCCAAGGATGCATCCCATGACTCTTCAGCCAACCGCCGCCGACCGCTTCACTTTTGGACTGTGGACCGTGGGATGGACCGGTGCCGATCCCTTCGGTGTCGCCACCCGCAAGAACCTGGATCCGGTGGAAGCTGTCCACAAGCTGGCCGAGCTCGGCGCCTACGGCATCACCTTCCACGACAACGACCTGATTCCTTTTGACGCCACCGCTTCCCAGCGCGAGCAGATCCTTTCGGACTTCCGTGCAGCACTCAAAGAAACCGGCCTGAAGGTCCCGATGGTGACCACCAACCTGTTCAGCCACCCGGTATTCAAGGATGGCGGCTTCACCTCCAACGACCGCTCGATCCGCCGCTTCGCGCTGGCCAAGGTCCTGCACAACATCGACCTGGCAGCCGAAATGGGCGCCGAAACCTTCGTCATGTGGGGCGGCCGCGAAGGCGCCGAGTACGACGGCTCGAAGGACCTGGCCGCGGCACTTGACCGCATGGGCGAAGGCGTGGACACCGCAGCCGGCTACATCAAGGAAAAAGGCTACAACCTGCGCATCGCGCTGGAGCCGAAGCCGAATGAGCCACGCGGCGACATCTTCCTGCCAACCGTAGGCCACGGCCTGGCCTTCATCGAGAAGCTGGAACACGGGGACATTGTCGGATTGAACCCGGAGACCGGCCACGAGCAGATGGCTGGCCTGAACTTCACCCACGGCATCGCCCAGGCGCTGTGGGCAGGCAAGCTGTTCCACATCGACCTCAACGGCCAGCGCGGCATCAAGTACGACCAGGACCTGGTCTTCGGCCACGGCGATCTGACCAGCGCCTTCTTCACCGTCGACCTGCTGGAGAACGGCTTCCCGACCGGCGGACCCAAGTACGATGGCCCCCGCCACTTCGACTACAAGCCATCGCGCACCGACGGCTACGACGGCGTGTGGGACTCGGCCAAGGCAAACATGTCCATGTACCTGATGCTCAAGGAACGCGCACAGGCATTCCGCGCAGACCCCGAGGTCCAGGAGGCGATGAAGCTCTCGGGCGTGTTCGAGCTGGGCGAGAGCACCCTGGACGCCGGCGAAACCGCGCAGCAGCTGATGGACGATGCGGCAAGCTTCGCCGACTTCGACGCCAACGCCGCAGCGCAGCGCAACTTCGCGTTCATCCGCCTGAACCAGCTGGCCATCGAGCACCTGCTCAACGCCCGCTAGACCGCTCACCCCCGCCCACCGCAGAAAGCAGCCGAAGAACAATGACGCTCGTTGCCGGCATAGATTCATCCACCCAGTCATGCAAGGTGGTCATCCGCGACGCCGCAACAGGCGCCCTGGTCCGCTCCGGCCGTGCCTCGCACCCCGATGGCACCGAAGTGGATCCGGAATCCTGGTTCAGCGCATTGCAGGAAGCGATCGCCCAGGCCGGGGGCCTGGACGACGTGGACGCCATCTCGGTGGGCGGGCAGCAGCATGGCATGGTGGTGCTCGACGCCAGCGGTGCGGTGATCCGCCCGGCACTGCTGTGGAACGACACCCGCAGCGCGCAGGCGGCCAGCCAGATCATCACCGAGGCAGGCCAGGGCGATGCCGCGGCGGGCGCCCAGTACTGGGCACAGCGCACCGGCACCGTCCCGGTCTCCTCGATCACGCTGACCAAGCTGCGCTGGCTGAGGGACAATGAGCCCCAGAACGCGGCCAAGGTCGCTGCCGTCTGCCTGCCGCACGACTGGCTGTCCTGGCGCCTGGCCGGCTACGGCCCGGGCTCCGGGGCAGCAGGGCTGGCCGCCCTGCGCACCGATCGTTCGGATGCCTCGGGCACCGGCTACTACCGTGCCGCCGAAAACGCCTATGACTACGAGGCGCTGGAGCAGCATCTGGGCCACGCCCCGATTCTGCCTACGGTCGCTGGCCCGCTGGAATCCATTGGCCGCACCACTTCCGGAGCACTGATCGGTGCCGGCGCGGGCGATAACGCCGCGGCCGGCTTGGGCGTAGGCGCCACGGTGGGCGACGTCGTCATGTCCCTGGGCACCTCCGGCACCGTCTTCGCGGTTGCCGATTCCCCATCGGCAGATGCCTCCGGCCTGGTGGCAGGCTTCGCCGACGCCACCGGCAACTACCTGCCATTGGTATGCACCCTGAATGCCACCCGCATCTTCGATGCCACCGCCACCCTGCTGCAGGTCAGCCTCGAAGAATTCAATGACCTGGCACTATCCGCCGTCCCGGGTAGCGACGGGCTGGCCTTGCTGCCCTACTTCGACGGCGAGCGCACCCCGAACCTGCCAGAGGCCACCGGCTCGCTGCATGGCATCACCCGAGCCAACTACACCGCCGCGAATCTGGCCCGCAGCGCCGTGGAAGCGGTGGTTTGCTCGCTAGCCGACGGCCTGCGCGCACTGGAAGCCCAAGGGGTTGAAGCGCAGCGCATCATCCTTGTCGGCGGTGGCGCGCAGTCCCGCGCGGTCCAGCAGATCGCCGCCCAGATCCTGGGATTGCCAATTTTGATCCCGGCCCCGGGCGAATACGTCGCCGATGGCGCAGCCCGCCAGGCGGCCGGCGTACTGGCCGGGGAATTCCCCAATTGGGCCCAGGGCACTGCCCAAGTCCCAGCGATGGAACTGGCCCCGCAGATACTGGAACGCTATCGCGCACTGGTTTCCAGCCAGTGGCTCGACAAGTAAGGATTAGCCGTGGAACTGCGCAACAAGGAACTGAACTGGGCCGGAAATCTTGAATACCGGGCCGCGCAACTGCTGTTTCCCGCCAGCCTCGAGCAGCTGCAGGATATTGTTCGCGCAGCCAAGGCCGTGAAGGTCCTGGGCTCCCGCCATTCCTTCAATGACATCGCCGATACCCGCGAAACCATGATCACGCTGGCCAAGATGCCGGAAGCCATCGAGATTGATGCGCTGGCCATGGCCGTGCGCGTCAGCGCCGGCACCACCTACGGCGCCCTGGCTGATGCACTTCAACGCGCCGGCTATGCCCTGCACAATCTCGCCTCCCTGCCGCATATCTCGGTAGCCGGCGCAGTATCCACCGGAACCCACGGTTCGGGCGAAACCCATGGCAACCTCGCCACCGCCGTGCGCGCAGTGGAACTGGTGCTGGCCGACGGCTCGCAACTGAGCGTGCAGCGCGGCGACGAGGATTTCAATGGCATCGTGGTCGGCCTGGGCGCGCTGGGCGTGCTGACCCACCTCACCTTGGATATCCTGCCGAGCTTCGAGATGCAGCAGACCGTCTACCAGGATCTGTCCTGGGACAAGGTGCTCGACGGCTTCGACACCATCCAGGCTTCGGCCTACAGCGTCAGCCTGTTCACTGACTGGAGCGGCGAGCAGGTAGGCCAGACCTGGCTCAAGCGCCGCGTCGGCGATGCGCTGGTAGAGCATTTTGACCAGGGCCGGTTCGGCGGGTTCCCGGCAACTGCTGCGATGCACCCGCTGCCCGGTGCCGATGGGTCCATCTGCAGCCAACAGCTCGGAGCAACCGGTCCATGGTCGGATCGCTTGGCGCATTTCCGCATGGACTTCACCCCCAGCGCCGGCGATGAACTGCAGACCGAATACCTGGTCCCGCGCGAGCACGCGGCAGAAGCGATCCAGGCCGTCCGCGGGCTTTCCCCCGCCATCACTCCCCTGCTGCTGGTCTCGGAAGTGCGCACCATTGCCGCCGATGAACTGTGGCTCAGTGGAAACTACGGCCGTGACGGCATCGCCCTGCACTTCACCTGGAAACCCCAGCAGGAGGCTGTCGAGGCGCTCCTACCGCGGATCGAGGAAGCACTGGCTCCTTTTGCGGCACGCCCGCACTGGGGCAAGCTCTTCGCAGCCACCTCTACGCAGCTGGCCGGGCTGTATCCGAAGTTCAACGACTTCATTGCATTGGCGCAGCGCCTGGATCCGTCCGGCAAGTTCCGCAACGACTTCCTGGACCGCACGGTGTTTGGAGCCTGAGCGCGCACAGGCGTTGCGACTAGACTTGTCACCATGGCATTGACTCAGTTAACGGTCGTGGACACCGCGGTCGGCATCCTGCAACAGTTCGGGTTGGCTGATTTGTCGATGCGCCGATTGGCCAAGGAACTCGATGTCCAGGTCGGTGCGCTCTACTGGCATGTGAAGAACAAGCAGGAGCTGCTGGCGCAGGTTGCCGCCCAGCTGCTGAATACCCCTGCACTGTCGGTGGATGCCGAGGACTACAATTCCCCATCCGAGGCAATCCTGCAGCTGGCGCGCAAGCTCTACCTCGCGTTGCTGCCGATCCAGGACAGCCCCGAGGTCATCGAAGTCGCCACCGCAATGCAGGCCACCGAGCTCCAGCCGGTGCTGCAGCTTCGCACCCTGCTGGAAGCAGCAGGGCTGCCTGCCGAAAATGCCCGCCATGGACAGCAGCTTTTGCTGAACCACGTGCTCGGCTCGGTCGCCTACCGCCAGAACCTCGTGCAGCTCGATGTCGACGCGCCCCTGGCTGATGGCTTCGACTGGGGGCTGCGGCGGGCCGTTGCCGGCCTCATCGGCTAACGCCTCGCGCCGGGAATTCCCAGCTCTGCCAGCTCCCGCGCGCTAGCGGTCATTTCTCGAACTTCCTTTTTGGCCAAGGCAGCTTCCGGGTTATCGCTCAGGACCGAGACGTCCTCAATCAAACTTGCCAGGTAGTTCTTCGCTTCCCGCACCGAGTCGACAAGCAGCTGGGCTTGTCGAGCACCCGAGCGGCAGCGATCCATTCCTGCGCGAAGTCCCAGTACGGTTGGGCGTCCTGCGTGATCCGGTGGTGGTCGAGCTCTTCGACCAGCATGCCAGGGTCGTGGAGCACTGCCATGGCAACAGCCTCGGCAGTACGCCCTTGCTCGATCGCATCATGCATCAATTCCTTGTTCACGACTCCCTCCAGGAATCCCTGGTATTTGCCTGCGGCCGCAAGCGGGCGGTTGCTTCCGCAATGGGTTTGGGCCCTCTAGCTGTCCGGCATGAATCGGTGCCGATGAATATTCGATTCCGTGGCCTTCGGTACCGCACCTTCGAGAGATCCCGATGCGCCGGAAGCAGGGCCAGCGGGATGAACCTTCATTCTGGAGGTTCTTCCTGGAATGAGCCATCGCCGTTCTGTTCTTCGAGCTGGTCGTATCGTTCCCGCGCTTGTTCGATATCGGGCATATGGCTCACTGTCCAGTCGAGGAGCGCATCGATCGGTGCGCGCATGGTCTTGCCTATCGGCGCAACACGGTACTCGACTGCTACCGGACGGGAGCGCAATACCCTGCGGTCGATGACGCCATTTCGCTCCAGCCGGCGCAGCGTATTGGTCAAGGACTTCTGGCTCACTCCCGGAACGGCTCGCCGCAGCTCGTTGAATCGCTTGGGTGATTCGCAAAGCTGGCTCAAGACATGCAAAGACCACTTGTCCAAGACCTGGTCGAGCAGTTCGCGGTGGGAAGCCGATATGCCCAGCGGCGATTCGGAGGTTTCTTCCATTGCACCTAGTTTCGTTGCAGTTGCTTTTGTAGACCAAGTATAAGTTTTATACCTGCATCCAGCAGCGAACTACTGAAGGAGAATTCCATGCCAGTGAATTATTCAAGCCCCGCCGGGATGCTCCCCGGAACTCCCTACCACCACGTAGCGGTGGGATCCGGCACGCGGCATATCCACATCGCCGGACAGGTAGCCCACATGCCCGACGGCTCCAGGATCCCCGACGATTTGGCTGGCCAGGTGGCGCAGGCGCTACGCAACGTTTCCGCAGGCTTGAACTCGGCAGGGGCGGGGTTCCAAGACGTCGTCAGGCTGACCGTATACGTAACCGACTGGGAAACCAGCAAAATATCGGAGTTCATGCAAGGAGTCGAATCCGTCGCGGAGGAAATCGGGTTGCAGCTTCCAATGCCGCCTGCATCGCTGATCGCCGTGGCCCAACTGTACGAGCCAGCAGTTCTCGTGGAGATCGAAGCTACAGCGATACTCTGACCCGCAACGAAAACGCCGAATGGGCCGCGGCCAGCGCCTTACCCGGCTGGCCGCCACTGGGTGGACCGGCCGCCGGCGGCTATCGGCCGGCGCGAGGCTTCCGGTCCGAAAGGCTACCGAGCTAGCCCAGCTTGCCGCCGGAGGCTTCCAGATAGCAGGCAGCGCACAGCGACTCGTACCAGACCTCTTCACCGTCGATAGCGACCTGGTCTCCATCAAAAACAATGTGGTCACCCGATCGGCGGGTATTGAACATGGCCTTGCGCCCGCAGCGGCAGATGGTCTTCAGCTCTTCAAGCGAGTGCGCCAGTTCCATCAAGCGTGCCGAGCCCGGGAAGGCACGGGTGCGGAAGTCGGTACGGATACCGTAGGCAAGCACTGGGACATCATCGAGCACGGCAATGCGCAGAAGATCATCGACCTGGGTGCGGGAGAGGAATTGAACTTCGTCGACCAGCAGGCAGGCTACCGGCGGCGCATCCACATGCGGCAGCAAGGCATCAGGGTCATCGCCGAGGCAATGGGCCGCGAACTTCTCGCGGAGGTTCTCTTCCGGCCCCACGCTGAAGTCGACTTCGCGTTCGATTCCCAGGCGGGAAACGATTGATTTCTCGCCCTTGGTGTCAACCCCCGGCTTGGCCAGCAGGATACGCTGGCCGCGTTCTTCGTAGTTGAAGGCAGCCTGCAGCAAGCTCGTGGATTTGCCCGAGTTCATCGCTCCGTAGCGGAAATACAGCTTGGCCACCATTGCTCCTCGAAAGTTGCGGCGCCTGCCAACCGGCAGGCCCCTTAAGATCTTAGTGCCCGCTCCGCAGATCTCAAGCGAACCAGCACCGCGGACGACTGCCCTGCTACTTCGCCGCAGGCTGTTTCTTGCCGGCGAAAACCAGCCTGTAGAGCACCGACATTACGATGACGAAGGGAACACCGAAGATCAGGGTGTACTTGAATTCCGGCACGAAGAACGAGGTCACCAGCAGGCCGCCGAGCAGTACCGAGCCGAGAATCGACGCGGCCGGGTAGCCTGGCAGCTTGTACTCCAGGACGGCCCGGTCCAGGCGCACCTGGCGGCGGAAGGACACGTGGGTCACCAGGATCATGAACCACGTCGCCAGGGCACCGAAGGTAGCCAGCGACATCATGATGCCGAAGCCTCCCTCCGGAACCAGCGCGTAGACCAGTGCTGCCACGGCGATGCCTCCGGCAGACATCCACACCGCGTGGATAGGAGCGCCCGCGCTGTTGGTCCGGTGTGCCAGGCGCGGCGCGTGCCCGGAATCAGCCAGCGAATGCAGCATGCGGGTTGCCGCATAGAGCTGGGCATTCATGGCCGAGAGCGCGGCAATGATGAGCACGAAGTTCAGTACCGAATCGGCGAACGGGATACCCATCTGGGACATCACAGTGACAAATGGCGATCCGCCGGCCAGCAGTTCACTGGTGGGCGCCACCGCGAGGATCAGGGCCATGGTGAACACGTAGAAGAGCAGCAAGCGCAGGAAGGAGACCTTGAAGGCCTTGCGTACGGCAATCTTGGGGTTCTTTGCTTCTGCGGCGGCAATGGAGATCGCCTCGATGCCCATGTAGGAGAAGATCGCCACGATGACAGCGGTCCACATGCCGAACAGGCCATTGGAGAAGAAGCCGCCTTCGGCCGAGTAGTTATGGAACCCGTATTGGTCGCTGGGGTCGTGGAACACCAGCCAGAGGGCAATGATGATGAACGCGACCACCGCGAAGACCTTGATCGCGGAGAACCAGTATTCGGTGGTTCCGAAGATCTTCACGCTGGAGAAGTTCACGCCCAAAAGCGCGGCCGAGAAGACAAGGACCCAAACCAGCCCTGGAATCTCGGGGAACCAGTACTGCATGTACTCGCCTACCGCGCTGACTTCGGTGCCCACGGCGAAGATCAGCGCCGACCAGTACAGGTACTTGGTCAGGTACCCGGCGAAACGTCCAAGATAGCGTTCGGCGTAGACCCCGAAGGAACCGGCTACCGGCTGCTTGACGGTCATTTCCGCCAATGCGCCCATGACCAGCAAGGCGACGACCCCGCCAATGAGGTAGCTGATGATCACCGAGGGACCGGCCATGGCGATGGCGAGCTTGCTGCCCGCGAAAAGACCGGTGCCGATGGCACTGCCCAGCGCGATCATGGACATCTGCCCAGGAGTCAGCGACTTCTTCAAACCCGAACCGACTTCAGTGGCGCGTACCGGCTGCTTGCCCAACGATGCTCCCTTTAGACCTATGCGAACAGCACGGCATCGAAAATGCCGTGCTGCTCTTAAGGTTACTCTCGCGCAGATTCGCTGGCTTCGGGGCACCAAGGCCTGAAAGCGGCGGAATTTGCGTTATGTCACGGCATTACGCACGGCGTACTCTTCGCGCTGCCAGGCATTGGTGTGCAGAATTTCACGCAGTTTCTCCACGGCGTCCCAGATATCGGTGCGCGTCAGGTACAGCGGGGTGATGCCGAAGCGCAGGACTTCCGGTTCCCGGTAGTCCCCGATGACGCCCTGGTCAATGAGCGCAGCGATGATTTCATACCCATGCTCATGGCGGAAGCTGACGTGGCTGCCGCGAGCAGCATGTTCGCGTGGAGTCACCAGTTCCAGGCCGTAGCCGGCGCAGCGGGTTTCAACCAGCTCGATGAACAGGTCCACCAGCTCCAGCGAGTTGGCGCGCACCTTGTCCATGTCCGCTTCCAGCGCGATATCCAGGCCGACCTCGATCATGGCCAGTGAAGTAACCGGCTGGGTACCGCACATGAAGCGGCGAATGTCATTTGCTGGCGTGTAGCTGTCAGCCATCTCGAAGGGCGACTTGTGCGACCACCAGCCGGACAGCGGCTGCCAGAAACGTTCATGATGGCGGGCATTGACCCAGATGAAAGCCGGAGAGCCCGGGCCGCCGTTGAGGTACTTGTAGGTGCAGCCCACAGCGTAGTCGGCATCTGCGGCATTCAGGTCAATCGGTACTGCACCTGCGGCATGGGCCAGATCCCAGACCACCAGGGCTCCGGAGCCGTGGATGGCTGCAGTGGTCTCGCCCATGTCCCACATGGAACCGGTGCGGTAGTTCACATGCGACAGGGCAACCACGGCGACAGTTTCGTCCAGTGCGGTGCGCAGCGAGGACTCTCCATCGATGAGCTTCACCTCATAGGCCACACCGGTTTCCTGCGAGAGCGAGTTGACCAGGTCGGCCAACCCCTCGGCGATATAGATGTCCGTGGGGAAATTGTCTCGTTCGGTGAGAATCACCCGGCGCTGCGGGGCATCGGCCTTCTGCGTGCGCAGTGCCGAGGCCAAGGCCTTGAACAGATTCAGCGTGGTGGTATCGGTGATCGCAGTCTCGCTGGGGTTCGCGCCCAGCAACCGCCCCAGCTTGTCGCCGAGCTTCAGCGGCATCTCGAACCAGCCGGCGGTGTTCCAGGAACGGATCAGGCCCTGGCCCCATTCTTCGGTCACCACCTGGGCGGCGCGTTCGGCTGCACCCTTCGGCAACGCGCCCAATGAGTTGCCATCGAGGTAGATGACGCCTTCCGGGAGGTTGAAGCGGTTGCCAAAGGCCACCAGCGGGTCTGCCGCGTCCAATTGGGCAAGGGACTCTCGGGTCAGTTCCGTGGTCATTGGATCTCCTGTTCGGCCAAGATCAAAGCGGGAGGACTTCCGTTCTCCCTGGTGCATCCATCGTAGAATCTAGTTCGATATAGTGCGACCAGATCCAAACTTTTCCAAAGAATTGAGTTGATTAGCCGTGGCAGGTTCATTATGGACGGTTCAAGGCGATGCCATGCCGAATCCTGTTCGCGTCGACGAAACGGATCTGTCCATTCTCACCGAGCTGAGCAAGGATGCTCGAATTGCCAACAACGTCTTGGCTGCCACAGTCGGCTTGGCGCCATCGACCTGCTTGGGCCGGGTGAAAGCACTCTCCAAGGCGGGGGTGATCACCGGTTACCATGCCGCGATCAATGAGCGTCTTCTTGGTGTTGCCGTCAACGCCATGATCTCTATTGTGGTCTCGTCCACAGCCCGAGACCGCTTGCTCTCCTCGGCGCATCAGCTCAAAGAGCTTGCCGAGGTCAGGGAAGTCTTCGTTCTTGGCGGCTCGCCGGATTTGCTGGTTCGGGTGGCTACCCAAAGCATCGAAGACCTACGGGCATTCGTGGCCGCGCACTTGGGCTCCAACCGCGCGTTCTCATCCACCCAGACGGTAATTATCTTCGAGCACCTGGCTTAGCCGAGACAGGCTTTTTGTCATCTAACGGCGTCTCTCATCTATATCTCATTTATTTCAGCCACAATGAAAAACATGGGAAAGGAAGCTTTGCGCCGCGTCTTTGCGACGATCGCTGTCATCGCAGTCGTTTTTCTTGGCGCGTTCGGAATCAGCCAAGCCTTGGAAGGCCCGGCGGACCGGGACCTCGGTGAAGGGTTCATCTTCGAAGAAGTGACTCCTTCCCCGACAATCGGCACACCTGGCACTCCTTCCTCT
>NZ_JBJDNO010000006.1:0-69178 GCF_044900755.1 Microbacterium sp. NPDC087868 | reverse complement strand
TGAGGGTGTGGGAGAGTAGGTCACCGCCGGACTTAACTTGAGTAGATGGTTTGAGGCCCTGGTACCGTTTGGTGCCGGGGCCTCACCTGTTTAACTAGACTATTTAAGCCGTACGCGCATCGGCGGTCCTCGCCCTTCCTATCTTCATGGAAGTAGATAAGGTGTGTAGTAGAAATAACAAGATCTTCTACACGAGGGGCTTTCCTTGACCACCGAGACTACGAGTCCACTGACATACCGCGACGATTCAATTCGTCCCCAGGACGATCTCTACCGCCATAGCAATGGCAAGTGGTTCGAGACAGCAACAATTCCAGGAGATCAAGGAATTTACGGTTCCTTCATGGAACTCCGCGACCAGGCTGAGGCTGCGGTCCACGGAATCATTAATGAAGCAGTGCAGAAGGTCGATTCCGGTGCAGAAACTGACGCCGCCACCCAGCGCATTGCCCGCCTCTACAGCTCATTCATGAATGAAGCCGTTATCGAAGAACGCGGTGCCGATCCGGTTGCTGTCTTCTTGAATACTATTTCGGATATCCAGAACACCGAACAGCTGCTCGAAGTATGCGGTTTCTTCCAGCGCAAAGGCATCAGCGGCTTCATGGATATCGGCGCGATGAACGACGCCGGCAATCCGGACCGGAACCTGCTGACCTTCCTGCAAGGCGGCCTGGGCCTGCCTGATGAGTCCTACTATCGCGAAGAGCAGTTCGCTGAAACCGTATCCGACTACCAGGACCACCTTGGCCGCCTGCTGGCCCTTGGCGGTATTGCTGATGCCGAAGCCGCGGCCGCACATGTCGTAGCGCTCGAGAAGGCCATGGCCTCGCATCACTGGGACCGGGTCAAGGTCCGCGATGCTCAGGCACGCTACAACCTGATGTCCGATGAGGAGCTTTCCGCGCTTTTCCCGGGTGTGAGGACCTGGCTGGCAGGCGCCGGCATTGAGCCGAAGTACTACAGCGAAGTTGTCGTCTGGCAGCCAAGCTACCTTCAGGGATTGTCTGAGCTATTCGGCTCCCAGCCGCTGGATGCCTGGAAGAACTGGTTGCGGGTCCAGGTGCTGCGCTCGTTCGCTCCCTACTTGTCCAGCGCATTCGTCAATGAGAATTTCTCCTTCTACTCGGCCAAGCTCGGTGGCGTGGAACAGCTCAAGGAACGCTGGAAGCGAGGTGTCGCATTCACCGAAGGTGCTGTAGGCGAAGACATCGGCCAGCTGTACGTGGCTGAGCACTTCCCTGCAGAGGCCAAGGACGCCATGGACGCGCTGGTTCAACGGCTCATCGAGGCTTACCGCATCTCGATCAGCGAACTGTCCTGGATGGGCCCGGAGACCATCGAAAAGGCACTGGATAAGCTTTCCAAGTTCCGTCCGAAGATCGGCTACCCGAACCAATGGATCGACTACTCTGCCATCCAGGCTGATGAACTGGACGTCATCGCGAATATTGCCTCGGCGAACGAATTCGAGTTCGCTCGTGAATTGAAGAAGATCGATGACGGGGTGGATCGCGAACTGTGGTTCATGTTCCCCCAGACGGTGAACGCCTACTACCACCCGCTGCTGAACGAAATCGCGTTCCCAGCGGCAATCCTGCGCCCGCCATTCTTCGACGTGAACCGCGACATCGCCTCGAATTTCGGCGGCATCGGCGCGGTCATCGGCCACGAAATCGGCCACGGCTTCGATGACCAGGGCTCGCAGTTCGATGGCACTGGCCAGTTGACCAATTGGTGGACCGATGAGGACCGGGCTTCCTTCGAGAAGCTGACCGCCAAGCTGGTGGACCAGTACAACGCGCTGTCCCCTTCAGAAGCCCCGGAACACAACGTCAACGGTGCACTGACCTTGGGCGAGAACATCGGCGACCTCGGTGGCCTGGGCATTGCCCACAAGGCCTACAAGCTCGAGTTGGCCGCCCTTGGCATACAGGAAGATGAAGTGATCGACGGCATCACCGGAGACCAGCGCTTCTTCTACTCCTGGGCCGAATGCTGGCGCACGCTGATTCGTCCGGAGACCGCGGTGGTACGCGTGACCACCGACCCGCATGCACCCGGGGAGTTCCGCTGCAACCAGGTTCCGAAGAACCTGGCATCCTTCCACGAGGCCTTCGGCACCAAGCCCGGCGATGGCATGTGGCTGGATCCAGCTGACCGCGTAGAAATCTGGTAAACCGCATAACTGAATGGATAGGGCAGGGGCAAAGCCAGCTTTGCCCCTGCCCTATCCTGCGTTGCGGGCCAACATCACTGTGTAAGGCTGATCATGAAGGGCTTCAACTGCACGCCATGACACGTAGAATGGTCTATTGTGACTTCCGAAAATAATTCCGCACAGGCCCCAGATCCAAACGACCAGCGACAGGTGCGCACCGATAAGCGCAACCAGCTGCTGGCCAAGGGCGAGGAAGCCTACCCGGTAGGCATAGCTCGCACCCACTCGTTGCAGGAAATCCGCGACAAGTACGAGCACCTCGAAGCTGGTGAAGAGACCGAAGACGTCGTCGGCATCGTCGGCCGCATCGTTTTCATGCGCAACACCGGCAAGCTGTGCTTCGCCACCTTGCAGGAAGGCGGCCAGAAGGGCGAAGGGGTTCGCCTGCAGGTCATGCTCTCGCTTGCCAACGTTGGCGAAGAGCGCCTGGCCCAGTGGAAGTCGCTCGTCGATCTGGGCGACCATGTGTTCGTGACCGGCAAGGTCATCTCCTCGCGCCGCGGCGAGCTGTCCATCATGGCAGACGCTTGGGAAATGGCTTCCAAGGCCCTGCGCCCACTGCCGGTGCTGCACGCCGATCTGAATGAAGAGACCCGCGTGCGCCAGCGCTACGCCGATTTGATCGTGCGCAACGAGGCCCGCGAAATGGTCTACAAGCGCGCCGCGATCGTCCGCGCCGTACGCAACACCCTGGAGAACCGTGGCTATGTCGAGGTTGAGACCCCGATGCTGCAGCTGGTTCACGGTGGCGCTTCGGCCCGTCCATTCAAGACGCACCTGAACGCCTTTGACCAGGAAATGACCCTGCGCATCGCAACCGAGCTGTACCTCAAGCGGTGCGTCGTTGGCGGTGTTGACCGTGTCTTCGAAGTGGGGCGCATCTTCCGCAACGAGGGTGTCGACTCGACCCACTCGCCGGAATTCACCACCTTGGAATCCTACGAAGCCTACGCCGACCAGTACGTCATGGCCGATCGCATCAAGGAAATCATTCTCAATGCCGCTGATGCCATTGGTGCCGGCCGCACCATCGAGACCCCCAAGGGCACCGCTAACCTGGACGGCGAATGGCGCTGGGTCAGCGTCTACCCTGGCCTGTCCGAAGCTGTCGGCGTGGAGATCACCCCGGAAACCGAAGCTTCGGTGCTGCGCGAAGTCGCTGCGAAGCACGAAGTGAAGATCGATCCAGCCTGGGGCGCCCAGAAGCTGGTCATCGAGCTGTTCGGCGAAATCGTCGAGCCGACCTTGATCGATCCGACCTTCGTGTGCGACTACCCGCCACTGGCACAGCCGCTGGCACGCCCGCATCGCTCGAAGCCGGGAGTCATCGAGGCCTGGGACCTGATCATCGGCGGCATGGAGCGCGGTACCGCGTTCTCCGAGCTGATTGACCCGGTGATCCAGCGCGAGCGCCTGACCGAGCAGTCCCTGATGGCTGCTGGCGGCGATCCGGAAGCAATGCAGCTTGACGAAGACTTCCTTCGTGCATTGGAATACGGTGCACCGCCGATGGGCGGTATCGGTTTGGGTATCGATCGTCTGGTTATGCTTTTCACCAACGTCGGTATTCGTGAAACTATTCTGTTCCCACTCCTAAAGCCGGAGGCATAGGAATGCCATATATTGAGGCGATCGTCCCGACAATCGGCCTGGCGCTGCTTTTCTGGTACGTGATGAAAGCAATTACAAACGCGGATCGAAAAGAACGCCAAGCTGAAACTGAAGCTGATGCGCTAATTCAAAATCGCTCGGATTCTAATAATCCAGTAAACGAGAATTAGTCTTTCCTGAAAGAACCTTGTGAATTCTGATGATAATTAGAGTTTAGTGCGGCTATTTGTATATGCTTGTTGTTTGAAATGGGCTGATGATCGAATGTCAGTTGGTCCAGTACATTCAAGCTCGGAGGAATTCCTAAATGGCACGTCAGGTTCAAATTGCCCTGATCGACGATATTGATGGTAGCGAGGCGACTGAATCTATTGCATTCAGCGTCGCTGGTCAGCATTTTGAAATCGACCTGAACGACGAGCATGCTGCTCAGTTCCATGCAGCCATCGAGCCGTACATCGATGCGGCGCGCTCGTCGAAGCAGACTGCAGCGAGCGAAGCTCCAGCAATCCGCGCATGGGCGAAGGAAAACAACATCAAGGTCAACGCACGCGGACGCCTTAATGCAGAAGTTGTAGATGCCTACAATGCTGCAATGCGCAAGGGCGGACGAAACCGCGCGAAGTAATTTGCGAGGTTTTCAACAAGTCTCAATATAAGAGCCGGCACGCAATGCGTGCCGGCTCTTATTCTTATAACGACGTTCGTAATTCATCCAATACTTTCATTGAACATCGCAATATTGGCGAGCCAAGTAAATCTGGAAATTAATTGCACCTCAATTACGGATTTCCGGTACCAGGGGACCGCTTCGGTTATCCCTGTGGCGAACAAGGGCGCATTGCCGGCGCTTGGTGCGTAGCATCGAATTATTGGTAAGCAAGGAGTGTGCCGAAGATGTTTGAGAGATTTACCGACCGTGCCCGTCGAGTTGTCGTGCTCGCCCAAGAAGAGGCGCGCATGCTCAACCACAACTACATCGGCACCGAGCACCTGTTGCTCGGTCTAATCCACGAAGGCGACGGTGTCGCCGCAAAGGCGCTTGAGTCGCTGAATATTTCGCTGGGTGCCGTTCGTGAGCAGGTTCAGGAGATTATCGGCAAGGGCCAGCAGGCGCCTTCCGGTCATATCCCGTTCACTCCTCGCGCCAAGAAGGTTTTGGAGCTCTCGCTGCGCGAAGCGCTGCAGCTGGGGCATAACTACATTGGTACCGAGCACATCCTGCTCGGCCTGATCCGCGAGGGCGAGGGCGTCGCAGCCCAGGTACTGGTGAAGCTGGGCGCTGACCTCGGTCGCGTGCGCCAGCAGGTCATCCAGCTGCTCTCGGGCTACCAGGGCGGCAAGGAAACTGCCTCCGCTGGCGTCAGCTCGGGCGGACAGCAGGAAGGCACCCCGGCAGGCTCGGCGGTGCTCGACCAGTTCGGCCGCAACCTCACCGCAGCTGCCCGCGAGGGCAAGCTCGATCCAGTGATTGGCCGCGAGCACGAGATGGAACGCGTCATGCAGGTCCTCTCGCGCCGTACCAAGAACAACCCGGTGCTGATCGGCGAGCCTGGTGTCGGCAAGACCGCAGTCGTCGAGGGCCTGGCCCAGTCGATCGTGCGCGGCGATGTGCCCGAGACCATCAAGGACAAGCAGCTGTACACCCTGGACCTCGGTTCCCTGGTGGCCGGCTCCCGCTACCGCGGCGACTTCGAGGAACGCCTGAAGAAGGTCCTCAAGGAAATCCGCACCCGTGGCGATATCATCCTGTTCATCGACGAGATCCACACCCTCGTTGGTGCTGGTGCCGCCGAGGGCGCCATCGATGCCGCGTCGATCCTCAAGCCGATGCTGGCTCGTGGCGAACTGCAGACCATCGGTGCCACCACCTTGGATGAGTACCGCAAGAATATCGAGAAGGATGCAGCGCTTGAGCGCCGCTTCCAGCCGATCCAGGTCAAGGAGCCTTCGGTGGAGCTGACCACGCAGATCCTGCGTGGCCTGCGCGACCGCTACGAGGCGCACCACCGCGTGACCATCACCGATGGTGCACTGCAGGCCGCTGCCACGCTGGCGCACCGCTACATCTCCGATCGCTTCCTGCCGGACAAGGCCGTGGACCTGATCGACGAGGCGGGCGCACGCCTGCGCATCCAGCGCATGACCGCTCCTCCGGCCTTGAAGGAAATGGACGAGGAAATCGCCACCGTGCGCCTGGAGAAGGAAGCTGCGATTGACGCGCAGGACTTCGAAGGGGCTGCCTCGCTGCGCGATAAGGAATCCAAGCTGATTGAGGCCCGCAACGAGAAGGAGAAGTCCTGGCGCAATGGCGACATGGACGAAGTCTCCGAGGTGACTGAGGACCTTATTGCCGAGGTACTTGCCAACTCCACCGGCATCCCGGTTGTGAAGCTGACCGAGGAAGAGTCCACGCGCCTGCTGAACATGGAAGACGAGCTGCACAAGCGCGTCATCGGCCAGGACTCGGCGATCAAGGCCATCTCCCAGGCGATCCGCCGTACCCGTGCAGGCCTGAAGGATCCGAACCGCCCAGGTGGTTCGTTCATCTTCGCCGGCCCAACCGGTGTAGGCAAGACCGAGCTGGCCAAGGCGCTGGCAGAGTTCCTCTTCGGTGAAGAAGACGCGCTGATCACCCTGGACATGTCCGAATACTCGGAGAAGCACACCGTTTCCCGGCTCTTCGGTGCTCCTCCGGGCTACGTCGGCTACGAAGAGGGCGGGCAGCTGACCGAGAAGGTCCGCCGCCGTCCGTTCTCCGTAGTGCTCTTCGACGAGGTCGAGAAGGCGCATGCCGACTTGTTCAACTCATTGCTGCAGATCCTGGAAGACGGCCGCTTGACCGACTCCCAGGGCCGTGTGGTGGACTTCAAGAACACCATCATCATCATGACCACCAACCTCGGTACCCGCGACATCTCCAAGGGTGTGATGACCGGCTTCCAGTCGGCCGCGGATACCAAGACCGGTTACGAGCGCATGCAGGCCAAGGTCCAGGAAGAACTGCGTCAGCATTTCCGCCCTGAATTCCTGAACCGTGTTGATGACACCGTGGTCTTCCCGCAGCTGAACCAGGACGAGATCGAAGAAATCGTCGACCTGTTCATCGCACGCCTGGCCAAGCGCCTGGAAGAACGCGAGATCACCATCGAGCTAACCCAGGCTGCCCGCAGCCTGCTGGCCCAGCGCGGTTACGATCCAGCAATGGGTGCCCGCCCGCTGCGCCGCACCATCCAGCGCGATATCGAGGACCAGCTCTCCGAGCGCATCCTCTTCAGCCAGATCGTTGCGGGCCAGAAGGTCACCGTCGACGTCGAGGGCGAAGGCGAGAGCCGCAAGTTCGTCTTCCACGCTGAAGGCGGCACCGGCCAGCTGGAAGGCGAGCCGGCACCGGCAGCACTGGAAAGCTAGGCCGCAGAGGCATAACCCATAGCCGTGGAACTGACAACGTTCAGTTCCACGGCTATTGGCTTTAATCCGGCCATGTCGTAGGCTCAACACATGAAGAAGCGAAGCAAAGGGCAACAGCTGATTGCCGCTTCCTGCCTCGCAGTCATGGCCTATTCAGCCCTGTACCTTCTCCTCCGTCCCCAGCTTCCTGGACAATTGGTGCGCCATGCCGGCACCGACGGAGCCGGATACGGCCCAACGTGGCTGGTGGTGCTGGTGATTGGTGCCGCGGGCACGCTCAGTATTGCCATCGGCATCATTGCCTACCGCGAGTTCACCTCATTGGGGCACTGGAACCCGGGACCGAAATCGATTGTGGTCTGCTTCCTGGCCGCTGGCTTCGGAATCCTCGGACTGGGCGCTGCCATGCTTCTCGCTGCCATGGGAGAAGACGCCGCGCAGCAAGGCACCCTGCCTATTGGCATGGGACTGCTTGGGCTGATCGGGGTCTTCGCGCTTTCCGCCTCGCTGCTGGCAAAGGCATTGCCCCAGGCGGAGCAAGAAAGCCTCGACGCCTGAAGAGCAATCGATTCCCTCCGGGCGTGCTGGGCTTAGCGGGCCACCGCCTTGGCTACCAACTCGGCAAGCATTTCTTCGAGCTGCCCATCAAGCGCGGTAATGGCGAACGAGGTGGGCCATAGGGTGCCCTCATCCAGCTGCGCAACATCGTTGAAGCCGAAAGTCAGGTAGCGGGTACCGAACTTCTTGGCATCCTGCATGAAGCACAAGATCTTGCCGTCCAAAGCGTAAGCGGGCATGCCATACCAGGTTTTCGGCTCCAATTCCGGAGCCGTCTCGGTGATGATCCGGTGCAGCTTCTGCGCAAGCACCTTGTCGTTGCCCTCGAAGGAAGCAATCTTCTCTTCCACTTCCTTGCGGGCCTGTTCCGCCTTCTCGGCTTTGGTCATGCGCTTCTTCGAAGTGCGCACCTCAGCGGCCCGCTCTTTCATCGCGGCCTTCTCGGCGGCTGAAAAGCCTTCTTGTTCTGAACTGCTCATGCTTCTTCTCCCTGAACTGCTTGGTTGATACGGACCATATTTCCCGAAGGATCGCGGAAGGCGCAATCGCGCGGACCCCACGGTTGGTCCATTGGCTCCTGCAGGACTTCAGCGCCCGACGCGCTCAAAGTTTCAAAGACCTTGTCCAGATCATTGGTGGACAGCACCAGCGGGCCGATCGCGCCCTTGGCTACCAGCTCGGCCAAGGCCTGCGCATCGGCAGCTGACCGGCCAGCGCCCGGAGCCGAAAGCACCAGGCTGGTGCCGGCGCCGTCGGAGCCGCCAAGGGACACCCAGCGGAAGCCGCCGTTGGCGACATCGGAGAGGACCGTGAAGCCCAGCGCATCGCGGTAGAACGCGAGCGCCTCATCCACATCGAGCACGGTCAAAGGGACATGATTGATTGAAATGCTTGCCATGGCTCCAGCCTAGGGAGCGCCGACCAGATAGCGCTTCTTCAAAACTGCTCAGAATCTCTCGGGACGCAAAAGGATCTTGGCGATGCAGGCAGGGATCGGCTCGGTGGCTGAATGGTCCCGTTCCCGGTATGACGAGGGAGTTTCGCCGACCACTTCCGTGAAGCGCGTGCTGAAGGAACCCAGAGAGGTCCATCCCACTTGCATGCAAGCATCTGTTACCGAGACCGATGCGCGCAGCAGATGCATGGCGCGCTCGATACGGCGGGTGAGCAAATAGGCATGCGGGGTCTCGCCATAGGCCCGCTTGAACTCCCTGGAAAAATGAGCAGGAGACATGGAAGCACGCTGGGCCAACGCAGGCACATCCAATGGTTCCGCATAGTGCCGGTCCATCAGGTCCCTGGCCCGGCGCAGGTGCGCCAGGGTTTTCAGCGCTTCGGCATCCACCGGCTAGCCCCGGTTCCTGGCTCGCAGGACAAGGAATGCACCCAGCACCGTTGAGCACAGGTAGATCCCGGTGACGGTGATCCAGCCCGCGGTGAAGCCACCGGCCGAGCCGACCAGCAGGCCCATGGCCAAGGGCCCCACGGTGAAACCGCCAAACTGGCCCGCCGAGACGATTCCGCTGGCACTTCCCAGGCGGCTTGCGGGGATCACCCGCAGCAAGCCCGCCATCAGCACTACCGAAACTCCCAGGGCCGAGGCGCCGTGCAGGCAGACCGCTAGCCAGAGCAAGGCCACCGAGTGCAGCTGCTGGGCCATCAGGAAGCTGGCACCGCCCGCAGTGGCCAGCGACGCCAGCAGCAACAAGAGCTTAGGAGCTGATACGCCGCGTGACATCATCTGCCCCCATCCGACGCGGGCGGAAACGCCAATGACGCCAGCGACCGCGGCGGTCAGGCCGCCAGCGACCAAGGAGAAGTCCAGCTCGCGGACCGCAAAGAGCGCCAGGTAGACGTTGGTCGCCTGTACGCCGACACCGTTGATGAAACCGAATAGGGCCAGCGCAAAAATGACGAACTTCGTGGAGGGGGCGGCCGCAGCCACCGGCTGGCTCGCGCCCGTTGCCGCCTTCTGCGGGGCAGGCGCGGCGAGCATGGGGGTTGCGCGGATAACCCGTACAGCGATCACCGCGAGGACCGCGGCGAGCACGGCGCCGGCCAGCGATGCTCCGTTCCAGCCAATGAATGCAGCCAGCAGCGGGAACCCCACGCTGCCTACGAGCTGTGAAACCTGCACGCCAGACTGCTTGATGCCGGTCCACGTGATGCGCTGGGCACTAGGGACGCGCTGGGCCAGAATGCGGTTGGTGACCCCGTTGGGGAATGACTGGGCGAAGCCGGCCAAACCGGAAGCCGCCAGGAGCAAGACGTAGCCTGCGGGAATGGCTGCCAAGCCCAGCGCGACCGCCGTCGTGCCGAAGATCAGCAGGACCAGCCTGGTATCCGGTTGCCTGTCGGAGAACTTCCCGAAGACGGCGTTACCCAGTGCGGCGCAGCCGAAGCACACTGTCGCCAACAGGCCGAACTGGGATTCGGTGATTCCCAAATCCCTGATGACCAGGTCGCTGGTGGCGTTCAACCCGTAATTAAGCAGGGGAGCGATGCCGACGGCGGATAGGAGGATGGCAAGCAACCCGAATCCGGGGCGTGCTGTTCTAGCTGGCATCCTCATCCTTGCTCCAGTGCGACTTCAATGTTCAAGTTTATCTTGGCACACCGTGTTGCGGGATGTTCCTTCAATGACATATCCGGCATCTGCTTCGATTCTGCAAACGGTGGGGCATAGGATTTAGAACGTGAACTCTTTTACCGTCCGCTCAGCCAGAACCAGTGATGTCAACGCTATCCGCAATCTTGTGCGCCCGTTGGCCGAGGAACGGATCCTGCTGGATAAGGAAGCGGTCACCTACTACGAGTCCATCCAGGAATTCCTGGTCGCCGAGGACGCGGACGGCAATGTTGTCGGCTGCGGCGGTTTGCACGTCATCTGGGAAGACATCGCCGAAATCCGTACCTTGGCGACCTCGGGCGAGCTGCGTGGCAAGGGCGTAGGCCATGTCCTGCTCTCCGAACTCTTGGAACGTGCCCGGGAAGTCGGGGTTGGCCGCGTCTTCTGCCTGACCTTCGAAGTGGATTTCTTCATACGCCAAGGCTTCAAGGTGATGGCTGACCAGAGCGCCGTGGATCCAGCGGTATACCAGGAGATCCTGCTCTCCCGGGATGAAGGCGTTGCTGAATTCCTGGACCTCGCCCGCGTGAAGCCGAATACCTTGGGCAACACCCGGATGATCATTACGCTGGACTGATACTTCTAGTCCATCCGGTCGTAGCGCGCACGGAATACCAGGTACAGCGCGTAGCAAACCAGGCCCGCACCGATAGCAACCAGGGCAACCGGCCCAAACGGCTGATCCTGGATGGCCTTCAGCGCGCCATCGATGCCGCTGGCCTCTTCCGGGTCGCGCTGTACCGTGGCCACGATGAAGAGCAGGCCCACGGCACCGAGGACTACGCCTTTGGCAGGATAGCCCAGCATGCCCGAGTACTTGATCGCGCGCGATACCTCGGTATTTCCGGAACCGGAGAGATCCTTCAAGAACTTCCGGGTGGCACCCTTGTAGATGTAGTAGCCGGCCATGGCCAGCAGCCCCAGGCCCAAGGCGATCAGCAACCCCCGGCCAAGTCCGGTCTTCATCATTTCTCCGCTGAAGCTGGTGGCAGTCTTTCCCGAATCACTGGGAATTCCCACCGCAAACCGCCCAAAGGTGAAGCCGACAGCCAAGAAGGACACCGAGATGGCCGCGGACTTGAGCCTGCCCTTCAGCTCGTTTTCGGGCAAGAAGGCCTGCGCCAAGGACCATAGGCCCAGCAATAGTGCGCCGATTGCGCAGATCCACAGCAAGACCATGCCGAAAGGCTGCTCTGCCAAGGCGCCCATGGCTCCGCCCTGATCGGCTTCCGCCTTGCCGCCGGCAGCGACGAAAGCTGCGAGGATTCCCACGGTTGCGTGAAGTACGCCGTTGGCGACGTATCCCAGGCGTGCGGCGCGTTCGAACCATGGGTGCTTGGCTACGTGGCGAACAGCAGCGGCCGGATCAACTGAAGCGTTCATGGGCTAAGCATAGGTAGGCATCAGGGCATAAAGCTAGCCGCTTCTGGCTCGTTCCGGGCCGATGCTACGAAGGCAGGCGGATTCCATCTTCTTCGGCGATCGCCAGGCCATCTTTGAGCAGCCCGGCCAGTGCCCGTTCACGCTGCTCCAATGGTGATTGCAATTGGTCAAGCGCCACATACCTTGCATGCGATTCATGGGACAGCTCGGCCAGGAAGGACTGCTCTGGCACCGCCTGCTCATGCTCGCGCAGGATCGCCATGATGGCGCCGCGGACCTGCCGGTCCGTACCCTTCCAAGCTTGTCCCTTCGGGATGTAGTGCGGGGCCGGCTGCCCCTGGGCAATCCATGCGCACTGCTGGAAGACCGGGCATTGCTCGCACTTCGGGCTGCGAGCGGTGCACACCAGGGCACCGAGTTCCATTACCGAAATATTCCACAGATTCGCTGCCTGATGATCCTCGGGCTGGACTTCTGCAGCCCGGGCGAATTCACTGGCACGCGGGCTTGGCTCGGGCAATGCCATGCCGCCAAAGAGCCGTGCATGCACGCGGCGAATATTCGTGTCCACGACAACGGTGCGCTCGCCGAAGGCAAAGCAGGCAATGGCGGCCGCGGTGTAGGAGCCGATGCCCGGCAAGGCCAGGAGCTCGGCTTCGGTGCGCGGGACTTCGCCGTTGTACTCGGTGGTGATCTCCACGGCGGCGGCATGCAAGCGCTGCGCGCGCCGCGGATAGCCCAGCCGTCCCCACGCTTTCAGTGCTTCGGACAGCGGTTCCGCAGCCAGATCCTGCGGCCGTGGCCAGCGGCGCATCCATTCTTCCCAAACCGGCAAGACACGAACTACCGGAGTCTGCTGGAGCATGAACTCGCTGACCATGACTTCCCAGCCGCTCACTCCGGGGCGTCGCCAAGGCAGGTCGCGGGCGTTCTCTAGGTACCAGGTGTTGATGGTGTTGTGGATTTGCTGCACCCCACCACTCTAAGCCAGCGCACCGTCCGCCCGGAATCAGCGGGAATGGATTGCAGAACGTGATTTGCCCTGGATCCTACGCCATTACCGGCTTCGGGCAGGCAAATGAATTAGCCTTAAGCCATGAGCAACGCATCAGGGGGGAAACCATCGGCCAGCGTCTACCGGCGCAGGCGGATCACCGTGGCAGTACTTGCCCTGGTGCTCGTCGGCCTGCTTGTCTGGGGCGTCGTTGCGCTGGCCGGATTGTTCTCCCCTGATGAGAAGAAAACTGCAGGCAATGAGCCAAGCGCCCAGCAAACCCAGTCGGTTCCTTCGCCATCGCCAGAGCCGGAAGACGACGAAGCTGCGGCCAAGAAGTGCAAGAGCGACGAGGTCGAGATTACTGCGACTACCGATGCGAAAAGCTACGCCTCGGACAAGAAGCCGACCTTGCTGCTGGGCATCGAAAATGTTTCCAAGCGCGAATGCGAATTGAACGTCGGAACCACGCAGCAGGAGTTCCTGGTTTCCAGCGGCGCGGACCGCATCTTCTCCACCATCGATTGCCTGGATGGCGCAGAAGATGTGAACCTGGCCTTCAAGCCGGGGCAGAAGGAGAACGCGCGCTTCACCTGGAACCGCGAGCGTTCGGCTCCCGGGTGCAAGTCGGTCAGCGTGCAGCCGCGTCCGGGAACCTACAAGTTCACCGCCGCTATCGGCGACTTCGTTTCGGAGCCGGTCACCTTCACCTTGGAGTGAAAACGCCTAGATGTAGCGATCCAGCAACGAGGATTCGGCCATGCGGGCCAGCCCTTCCCGGATGGAGCGTGCACGCTGCTCGCCGACGCCCTCGATTTCCATGAGCTGGCTGGTGGACGCTGCCATGAGCAGCTGCAAGTTATCGAAGGACGCCACCAGGCGGTCCCCGACCAGCTTGGGCACCGTGCGGATCTGCGAAAGCAGGCGGTAGCCCTTCGGGGTCAGCTGGTCGTCTTGGCCAATGGTGGAGTGCGGGAACAGGATCTTGGTCAGGCCATCAAGCTCAATGAGCTGGGCATCGGAAACTTCATGCAGCGTCTCCAGGGCACGCTCGATATCCAGCTCCTGGCCTTCCGCGTCGGAATAGTCCCGCAGGAGCAACTGGTTATCCGCCTGGATGCCGGAGAGCAATTCCGCATGCTGGGCCGCCAGCAGGCGCCCATCGATGCCCAGCTCCAGCACGTAGCGGGAGATTTCTTCGCTGGTACGGCGCAGCATCTCGGTGCGCTGCAAGACAGCGAGCACTTCCCGCGCGGTGGCGACATCTTCAATTTCCGCAGCTGACAGGGCGCTGGTGACCTGGTCCAGGCGGTGGCGGTACCGTTCCAAGGTAGCAATAGCCTGGTTGCCGCGGGCCAGCAGGCGCTCGGCTGGCTCGAGCACATGGCGCTCGCCGTCGGCATAGAGGGTGATGGTCTGCATGGACTGCGAAACCGAAATCGTCGGGAACCCGGTTTGCGCGGCTACGCGTTCTGCCGTGCGGTGGCGGGTGCCGGACTCCTGGGTTTCAATCTGCGCATCCGGCATCAGCTGCACGCCGGCCTGCTGGATCTGGCGTCCTGTGCCGTCCAGAATGATCGCGCCGTCCATCTTGGCCAGTTCGCGGATGCGTGTAGGCGTGTATTCGGTGTTGATCCTGAAGCCGCCGGAGCTGATCGACTCCACGAGCCTGTCATGGCCCAGCACTATGAGAGCGCCAGTACGGCCGCGCTGGATCCGTTCAAGACCCTGGGCGAGCTCGGTACCCGGGGCAATCTGGGCCAGAACGGCAAGGAATCCGGGGGTTGGGTGCGCTTTCAACTTGCGTCCTTTCGGCGGGCAGCAACAATCAAGTTTATCCTGCGGGCTTCTGTCGCTGGTTAAACGCAATATCCAGCGCCTGCGCGATGTTCTCCACCTGGAATACGCGGATGCCCTCGGGGATATTCTTCAACGGTTCCGGGGTGGCCGGAGCCATCGCGAAAGAGAAGCCCAGACGCTGCGCCTCGGTGATGCGCCGTGAGATTTCCGGTACTTGCCGAACTTCGCCGGCCAAGCCGACTTCGCCGAAGGCCACGAAGTCCTGCGGCAGCGGGAATTCATTCATCGAAGAAGCCAATGCCAGCGCGCAGGCCAGATCCGAGGCGGGTTCGGCAATTTTCACGCCACCCACGGTGGCGATATACGAGTCCATGGACGACAGATCCATATGCGCGCGGGCCTGCAGCACCGCCACAACCATTTGCGCCCGCGCGGCATCCAAGCCACTGGTGGCCCGGCGGGCAGCAGGGGCATTGCTGCGCGAGAGCAAGGTCTGCACCTCGGCAACCAGCGGCCGGCGGCCCTCCATCGTGACGGTGATGCAGGTGCCCGGCACCGGGGTGCGGGTTCGGGTGACGAAAAGCTTGGAAGGATCGGTCAGCGATTCAATGCCGTCTTCATTCAAATCGAAGCAGCCCACCTCGTCGGTGGCTCCGTAGCGGTTCTTCAGCGCGCGCAGGATGCGCAACCGCGAATGCTTCTCGCCATCGAACTGGCAGACCACGTCCACCAGGTGCTCGAGCAGCCGTGGGCCGGCGACCGAACCTTCCTTGGTCACGTGGCCGACCATGATGGTGGACATGGCTCGGGTCTTGGCCGCGTTGATGATCGAGGCAGCGACTTCGCGCACCTGGGAAACGCCGCCGGCAGCGCCGTCCACCTCTGCCGAGGAGAAGGTCTGCACCGAGTCCAGGATCAGCAGCTGCGGATCGATCTCCTGGATCTGGCCCAAGGCCAGAGCCAGGTCGGTTTCGGCGGCCAGGAACAGCGTATCGGCGATGGCGTTGATGCGTTCGGCGCGGGACTTTACCTGCGCGGCGGACTCTTCACCGGTTAGATAGAGCACGCGCAAGCCGGTTTGCGCGGCTTTCGCGGCAACGTCCAAGAGCAGCGTGGACTTGCCCACGCCAGGTTCGCCGGCCAGCAGGATCGCGGCTGCCGGAACCAGGCCGCCACCGAGCACGCGGTCAAGTTCGGAGACGCCACTGGGGCGGAAGGCCGCTTCGGAGCCGTCAATCTGCGCGATCGGCTTGGCTGGGTGGGCCACCTTGGCCGCGGCTACGGTACGGGCGGAGACGACACCCACTTCTTCGACAGTGCCCCAGGCCTGGCATTCGCCGCAGCGGCCCACCCACTTAATCGTGGTCCACCCGCATTCAGAGCATTTGAACGATGCGGAAGACTTGCTGCGAGTGGAGGTTTTGGCCATGGCTCAATGCTATCGAGCTATGCGGACATTTTCGTTCAGGACAGCTTGGGCAGCACTTCGATGGCTTCTTCGTGTTCGCGGCCTGCCGCTTCGAGCAGATCCACCACCATCGGGCGCAGCAGCAAGACCAGGCCTTCGCCCTGGAGCCCCTCAACTCCCAGGGCGCGCGGATCCAGTTGGGCGGCGACGCCTTCGAGCTGCAGCTGGGCGGCCTTCTCGTATTTGCGTTGGCCAGCCACCGTGGTTTCGCGCACCGAGTGCGCCAAGGTGTTGACCGCCTCGGATAGCTCGCGCATCAGGGGAGCCAAGGTTTGCGCGCCTTCCGGGGTCAGTGCGCTGTTGCTGAGCACGGAAGCAAGGCGCCGGGCGAAGACCCGCGAGTTGCGGGCGGCCCAGTCGTAGTGGTTGAAACGCTTGGATAGCCGGTTCAGTTCATGGCGGTGGCGACGCCCGGTGGGGGAAATCGTTGCGATTTCCTTCGAAGCGCGGAAGGCGGCTGGCAGCATATCCAGGTACTTCTGGGTTCCGCGAGCCTTGATCAGTGCGTGGAAGGCTGCGCGCCGGTCATCGTCGCGGATGGCCCAGGCGCATTCCAAAAGCGCTTCGGAGAGCTCCTTGAACAGATCCGATAACGCGGACACCGGGCTGCGCCGCGGGTCGGTAGGCCAGAAAATAATCACCAGCAGGGCAAGCAGGGACCCGGTCAGGGCATCGATGGAACGGGCAAATGGCCCATCCGCGCTGATGGGCAGCAGCACTACCAGTGCCGATTGCATGCCCAGCTGGGTGGAGAAGATGGCACCGGAATCCAAATAGCGGGCAATGACCAGACTCAGCGACATCACCAGTGCGGCCTGCCAGATCCCCTGCCCGAACCAGTGCATGAGGGTATCGCCCAGCGCCACCCCCAGGGTGCACCCCAGGGCGACTTCGGCGGTTTTGCGCACGGTGGTGGAGGCGCCGAAGCCCAGGGAAACCAGCGCGCTGGTGGCTGCGAAAATCGGTTGGGAATGTCCCCAGATGCTTTCGGCGATCCAAAAGGCTCCGATTGCGCCAAGCGTCATGCGCAGGATTCTAGGCAGGGAGTTGCGCGAGCGTATCAGCCCAGCGCGATTGCGCTGCGCTATGAATCCGAATAGATGCGCTGGCATGCGCTTCACTTTCCGCCCAGTTGCCATGGCTTCAGTCTTCCACGTGTTCGGCGGCAGGTGGCAGAAGCTGCCGGGATATTGCGCTGGTGAGCAGGATCACTTGGCTTCGGGTATGTTGTTAACCTTATGTTCACCTTTGCCGGGGGAGCTGGTTACTTTCGATCTTTAACGTCGTAGATGAAGCGGGAAGACGCCGCTGAAGGTTTTACATCGATCTACCAACATGGGGAGTAAATCTCGTGAAGCTCAATCGCTTTGGCAGCGCAGCTGCTGTTCTTTCCGTAGCGGCACTCGCGCTGACCGCTTGCGGCTCGGATAACCCAACCGCCGCAGCAGGTTCTGAAGGTGCCGAGGCGTCGGCAGCATCCGGTGTCACCGGAACCCTGACCGGCATCGGCGCATCCAGCCAGAACTCGGCCATGGAAGCATGGACCACCGGCTTCAAGACCGCCAACCCGGAAGCCAACGTGCAGTACTCGCCAGATGGCTCCGGCGCAGGCCGCGAAGCATTCCTGGCAGGTGGCGCGCAGTTCGCCGGCTCGGATGCATACCTGAAGGAAGACGAAGCCGAAAAGGCCAAGGAAGTTTGCGGCCCAGAAGGCGCATTCAACATCCCGGCCTACGTTTCGCCGATCGCGATCGCTTTCAACCTCGAAGGCGTTGAAGAGATCAACATGGACGCAGCCACCATCGCCAAGGTGTTCAAGAAGGAAATCACCAAGTGGAACGATGAGGCTATCGCCAAGCAGAACGAAGGCGTTGAACTCCCGGACACCGCAATCACCGTGGTGCACCGCAATGATGAGTCCGGTACCACCGAGAACTTCGTCGAGTACCTGAAGGCCGCAGCGGCTGACGTTTGGAGCTACGATGTTTCCGGCGACTGGCCAAGCGACATCCAGTCGGAGAATGCCAAGGGCACCTCTGGCGTGGTTTCGACCACCACCTCCACCAACGGCGCAATCACCTACGCCGACTTCTCCGCAGTGGGCGGCCTGTCCACCGTGAACGTGAAGGTCGGCGAGGAATACACCAAGATTTCTGCTGAAGCAGCTGCCAAGGCCCTGGAGACCGCAACCCCAGTTGAAGGCGCAGCCGAGAACGACCTGGCTCTGGACCTGGAGCGCGACACCACCGAAGCGGGCACCTACCCAATCGTCCTGGTTTCGTACCACATCTTCTGCAGCAGCTACAAGGACCAGGCAACAGCCGATCTGGTCAAGGCCTTCGGCAACTACGTCATCTCCGAAGATGGCCAGAAGACCGCGCAGGCTTCGGCAGGCAACGCCCCGATCTCGGCAGCCATTGCCGAGAAGGCAAAGAAGTCGATCGACGGCATCACCGTCGCCGAGTAGTACCCCGCCGGGCAACCGGCACCAGGTGCGGGTGGACGAACTCACCCACCCGCACCAGCAGTACCCCTCCACCCCCGCAGTGAAAACTGCACCACCCCCGTTTCGTAAAGGCTCTAGCCATGACTACCAATGCTTTGACAAGCAAGTCATCGACTTCCGGCCGCGCTGGTGACAAGATCTTCTCCGGTGCCGCCCTGGGCGCCGGTGTCCTGATCCTGATCACGCTCTTCGCGGTCGCGGTCTTCTTGCTGATCCAAGCCCTGCCGACGTTCTTCGCCGATCCGGCGGAGATTTCCGGCGGCGCAGGATTCTTCGCTTACATCTGGCCGATTGTTATCGGCACCGTGATCGCAGCGGCTATCGCGCTGCTGATCGCCACCCCGATCGGCATCGGCGTGGCGCTGTTCATCTCGCACTTCGCTCCACGCAAGGTCGCAGGCCCGCTGGGCTACCTGATCGATCTGCTCGCCGCGATCCCCTCGGTGATCTACGGCGCGTGGGGCTACATGGTGCTCGCTCCGGCTCTGGTTCCAGGCTACGAATGGCTGGCCAAGAATCTGGGCTTCATCCCCATCTTCGAAGGCCCCGCCAGCCAGACCGGCAAGACCATGCTCACCGCCGGCATCGTGCTGGCCGTGATGGTGCTGCCGATCATCACCTCGCTGAGCCGCGAGATCTTCTTGCAGACTCCCAAGCTGCACGAGGAAGCCGCGCTGGCACTGGGCGCAACCCGCTGGGAAATGATCACCACCGCGGTGATCCCGTTCGCCCGTCCGGGCATCATTTCCGCCGTCATGCTGGGTCTGGGCCGCGCCTTGGGAGAGACCATGGCCGTTGCGCTGGTGCTCTCCACCGGCAACCTGATCCCATCGCTGATCAAGACCGGCAACCAGACTATCGCCGCGGAAATCGCCTTGAACTTCCCTGAGGCCTTCGGCCTGCGCCTGGCAGAGCTGATCGCCGCCGGCCTGGTCCTGTTCCTGATCACCCTGGTCGTGAACATGATCGCTCGTGGAATCATCGCCCGCCACAAGGAATTCTCGGGAGCTAACTGATGAGCACCATGACTACTAACCAGAGCAACAGGCCCGGGGCCCCGACTCCACCGGTGCGCAAGCGCAACTCCTTGGCCAAGGGCAAGCTGCCGAAGTGGGCCATCTGGGCGATCGCCGCAGGCGCCATCATTGTCGGCGCGGCAGCGTCCACGCTGACCGGCTTCAACGTTGCCTCCTTCGCCATCTACTCGGCGCTCATCTTCCTGGTGGCCGCCTCCGTGATCACCACCGCAGCTGAAGGCAAGCGCCGCGGCAAGAACGCGATGTGGACCTACCTGATCTACGCGGCGTTCATCGTCGCCGTGATCCCGCTGGTATCCGTGCTCTATACGGTGCTGGAAAAGGGCATGCCGGGCCTGAATAGCCACTTCCTGTTCAGCTCCATGAACGGCGTGACCGGCGCGGTGGACAATGAATCCGTCGCCAATGGCACCCCGGTAGTCGGCGGCGCGTACCACGCGGTGATGGGCACCTTGCTGATCACCCTGTGGGCCACCTTGATCTCCGTTCCAGTGGGCATGCTGACCGCTGTCTACCTGGTGGAATACGGGCAGGGCAAGGCGCTGTCCAAGGCGATCACCTTCTTCGTCGACGTGATGACCGGCATTCCTTCGATCGTTGCCGGCCTGTTCGCAGCGGCCTTCTTCGGCATGATCCTGGGTCCGAACGCCCGCATGGGCATCGTCGCGGCGGTCGCGTTGAGCGTGCTGATGATCCCAACGGTGGTCCGCTCCACCGAGGAAATGCTCAAGATCGTTCCCAACGAACTGCGTGAAGCTTCCTTCGCGCTGGGCGTGCGCCGCTGGCGCACCATCTTGAAGGTCGTCATCCCGACCGCGATCTCCGGCATCGCCTCGGGCGTCACCCTGGCCATCGCCCGCGTGATCGGCGAGACCGCGCCAATCCTGGTCACCGCAGGCATCGCAAGCCAGATCAACATGAACGTCTTCGCAAACTGGATGTCCACGCTGCCGACGTTCATCTACTACCAGATCCTGACTCCGACCAGCCCGACGAACATCGACCCGTCGGTGCAGCGCGCCTGGGCTGCTGCCCTGCTGCTGATCTTCATGGTCATGGCTTTGAACCTCATCGCCCGCCTGGTCGCTTCGATCTTCGCCCCAAAGAAGGGCCGTTGAGCTAAGGCTCCGGTCCGGACAAACCCGAACTTTTCAAGGATTACATCATGGCAAAACGCATTGACGTCAACGACCTGAACGTCTACTACTCCAAGTTCCTCGCCGTTGAAGGCGTCTCGATCAACATCGAGCCGAAGTCCGTCACCGCTTTCATCGGCCCCTCGGGCTGCGGCAAGTCCACCTTCCTGCGCACCCTGAACCGCATGCACGAGGTCATCCCGGGCGGCCGCGTCGAGGGCCAGGTCCTGCTGGACGGCGATGACCTGTACGGCGCCGGCGTCGACCCGGTCACCGTGCGCAGCCAGATCGGCATGGTCTTCCAGCGTCCGAATCCGTTCCCGACCATGTCCATCAAGGACAACGTGCTCGCCGGAGTGAAGCTGAACGGCCAGCGGATTTCCAAGTCCGATGCCGATGCCCTGGTCGAGAAGTCGCTACGCGGCGCCAACTTGTGGAACGAAGTCAAGGATCGCCTGGACAAGCCGGGCTCGGGACTCTCCGGCGGCCAGCAGCAGCGCCTGTGCATCGCCCGCACCATTGCGGTCAAGCCGGACGTGATCCTGATGGATGAGCCTTGCTCGGCATTGGACCCGATCTCCACCCTGGCTATCGAGGACCTGATCAACGAGCTGAAGAACGACTACACCGTAGTGATCGTGACCCACAATATGCAGCAGGCTGCACGCGTGAGCGACAAGACCGCGTTCTTCAACATTGCGGGCACCGGCAAGCCGGGCAAGCTCATCGAGTACAACGACACTGCAGCCATCTTCTCCAACCCGGAGCAGAAGGCCACCGAGGATTACGTCTCCGGACGCTTCGGATAAAGATTTCGGATACCGCCGCTCCTTGAGCTGGCGGTAGACGGACCGGAAGGGGGGTCTTCCGGGGATCCTGGAGGGGATCACCGCCAGCGGCGCACCGATTACGGTGCGCCGCTGCACTTTAACTATTCATGTAAAGCACCCTTGACTGTAAAGCACGCTTGTCAGTAAAGTGTGGTTTACATCAATAGGGATAGGGGACAACGATGGATTCAAAAGCAGTTGACCAGAGCAAATGGGGCCGTTCGCGCTTCGGTGGCGGGTCGGGCGCCCTGATTGCCGTCAGCCTCAGCGCAGGGGCAGTGCTTTCAGCCGGTGCAGGTGTGCTCTTCGCCCGGCTGAACGCCCCGGAGAATTTCGTCTTGGCAGCGTTGCTCATGGCCGCTGGCTTGCTGCCGGTGCTTTCTACAGCTTGCTGGGCGTTGCTGCTGGATCGCGACACCCTGCGCGGTGCCACAAGGAACCCCGAGATATCGGTGGAGAGCCAGTGGTATGACAGAGCTGCCATCGGAGTGTTCCAGGATTTGCTGTTAGTTTGCGGCCTCGGTGGCGCAGTGTTCTCCTTCATTCAGATCCAAGCATCACTTGGCCTCGTTCTGGCTGGTGTCGTGCTGCTGGCGTTGCTTGACTTCGGAATCCGCTATTTCATCATTAAGCGGGCAGAAAGCTAGTGGAGAACAATCTCAGTGCATACCGCAGGGAACGCGGGTTCTCCCAGCAAGCATTGGCCGACCTGCTGGGCGTCTCCCGGCAGACCGTCATCTCGCTTGAAAAAGGCCGCTACGACCCGTCCCTGCCGCTGGCATTCAAGCTCTCGGCGGTCTTCGGCTGCAAGATCGAAGACCTCTTCATTCCGGGCGAAGACTAGGCGTTGCCCAGCAGCGGGTGCACCGCCAGGGTGAGAATCGCGCCGCAGGCAACGCAGGCAATCGGGGTCAGCACCCAGTGCAGCAGCACCTTGGTGACATTGCGCCACACCACCGATTCGAAAGACTGGTTATTGCCGGCACCGACGATGCCGCTGGTTACCGCCTGCGTGGTGGACAGCGGCAGGTGCAAGACGAGCGAGCCGAGGAACAGCATTGCCGCGGCTACGCCCTGGGCGATCATGCCGCGCAGCGGATCGAAGTTCACCAGCCGGCGGCCGAGCGTATAGGTGATGCGCCATCCGCCCAGGAGCACGCCAAGCCCCAGTGCCGAGGCCGCGGCCAGCTGGATAGCCCATGTCACGGGCCCCGGGTCCATTGCATGACCGGTGATCAGCACCAGTGCGATCATCGCGCCGGTGCGCTGGCCATCTTGCAGCCCCAGTCCCAGAGCCACGGCGCAGGCGGTGATGGCCTGGCCTGCGCGCGAGCCGTTGTTGACCGAACGCGAGGAGTTGTGGCGCATCAGCCAGGTCGCCGGAATCACCAGCGCATAGGACAACAGGTAGGCGATGACCGGGGTGATCAGCATGGGCAGCAGCACCGAGCCGAGCAGCAGACCCCAGGCCCCGGACATCGACAGGTCGCCCATGAAAGCCGAGGCGCCGCTGGCGCCCACCAAGCCGGAGAACAGCGCATGGGTGGAACTGACCGGCAGGCCGCGCCACCAGCAATACAGGCCCCACGCGCCGGCGGTCAGCAGGCCGCAGATCAGCAGCTTCAATCCGACGACGCCATCGGGGAGATTGAAGTTCAGCTTGTCCACCAGCGCCACGCTCAGCCCCGAGGTCGCCAAGGTGCCGAGGAAGGCGAATACCGCCGCCACAGAGACCGCAATGGCCGGGCGCAGCGCCCTGGTGCGGACGGAGGCCGCAACGGCCGTAGAGGAATCCCTGAAGCCGTTGAGCACGCCATAGCCCAGGGTCAGGACGATCGCGAATCCGGTGAGGACCGAAAGGATGGTCATTTCCCCTAGGACTCCTTCACCAGCACGCGACCCAGGTGGTCGGCGAACTGGCGCAGGGTGTTGGCGGTAAGCATCAGGTGGTCGGCCACGCGCTGGTGGCGGTGGATGGTCCCTGGCTTGGCGAACTTCGCGATCTCATTGACCCACACCAGGTGGGTTCGGGCCGCGCGCTTGGAGAACTGCAGCATCTGCAGCCAGTTGTCTTCCAGGTCATCGAGGTTATGCAGGCGCTGGACCGAATCGGAGGCCAGCTCGGCCAGCTGCGAAATGAGTTCAAGCTGCTCCGAGGAACGCTCGGAAAGCGGGGTGGAGCCAACGGTCATGATCAGTTCGCCGGTGCCGCGCAGCTGTTCCATGGTTTCGTGCAGCAAGCGCGAAAGCGTGTACATGTCTTCGCGGGGAAGCGGGCTGATATAGCTGGTTCGCAGGTGGGTGAGCACCGCGTGCACCAGATCGGAGGCCTCGGCTTCCGCGGAGGCCAGATCCCGCAGCTGGTCCGCACGGGTATCGGGTGAGCCGATCATCTCGGCGACATTGGCAACGGAGGTGCGAATGGTCGTCGTCAACCCGCACAGCAACTCGATGCCGCGCGAGGCGGAGGGAAAGATCTGGAACTTCACTTTACGGCGCACCATTCGATTCGACGGCTATTGGTACCAACGCAGAACAGTTTACGACGTGGAAGTTAACACCGGGTATTTGAAGGTGCCGGACCGGGAACGCCTCTCGGCGGAAGGCCGCTCGAAGCGGCAGAATTTTGGAGCCCGGGGTTACCAGCGGCCCGGCACCGTTACCTAGTGTTCTCGCCCTACCGGTGTGCTGTCAACCGCAGGGCGGCGCTCGTGCGTTTTCTCACGCTAGCGGCGCACGCTCTTCTCCGCTCCGCTCAGGCAGAGCAGTGCGCAGCAGAACCAGATCGCTCCCGCCGGCCCCAAACCCGCGGCGACCGTACTCGAGATGATCGGCAAAGCTACTTGTCCGACCCGGTTTCCCATGAGCCGCACGGCCAATGCGGCACCGCGGTCCACCGCCGGTACCGAGGTGGAAATCATAGTCATGGTCATCGGCTGGCCCAGGCCCAGGAAGAAGCCGCCGACCAGCAACGCGGCCCCGGAGGCCCACAGCGAATCGATGAAGATCGGGGCCAGCGCGATGGCTATGCCCGAAATGTACAAACTGGTGACTAGCAGGTGGTTGCGTTCGAAGTGGGCCGAGAGCTTGGGGATGAACAGCCGGGAAACTACCGAAGCGAAACCTCGAATGGCCAAAAGCACACCAACATCTTCGGGTGTGACGCCATGTTTCTCCGCCACCAGCGGCAAGAAGGCCGTGAGGATGTCCAGCATGGCCAGCAAGGTCATCGAGGCGAACATGTGCGAAGCCATGCCCTTGATGCGCAAGACCGAGGGAATGGAGGCTTCGGACTTCGCCGGGCGGGTTTGCGGCGCCGTCTTGGAAATCCTCGGCTGCCAGCTCGGAAGCAAGAAGGGGACAGCTAGCAGTGAGCACCCGGCCGCAATCCACAGCGACAGGCTGATGCCGGCGATGCGCTCAGGGGAGGCGGCATCGGTACCGGAGCCGAGCACCACTCCGCCAATCAGCGGCCCGATGAATTGCCCAGCCGCGTAGGCGGCCGTGAACCAGCCAAAGCCCTTGTCCAGATCGCTGTCGGGGAAGAACCGGGCGATGGAAGATTGCCCGCCAATGGTAAACATCAGATGCCCGAGCCCGAGCACGGCACTGGCCAGCGCCACGGTCAAGGCATTCGGGGAGAAATTGATGCCGATGCCGCCCGCGGCCAGCAAGGCCACGCCGGCAACCATCAGGAACCGGATCCTGCGGATCCGCGAACTGGCCCGGCCCAGCATCATTGCGGTGAACAGCGGGAGGATGGCATAGGCGGCGGTCACCACGCCGACGGTGAACTCGCCGGAGCCAAAAGAGATGAGCTTATAGGTGGTCACCGGACGAATGAGGTTCAGCGCCGTTTGGGAAAGCAACGCCGTTGCGATCAGGATCAGCAACCAGCGTACGAGCCCTGAAGAGTTGGTCCTCGATGCGGCGCCCACACCCACCTGCCTAAAATTGAGGGGCAACTTCCTCAACCCATCCTAAGGGCGCGGGATCATGTTTCAGTCCAATGCGTCCTGGCGCCAAAGCCGGGCGCAGGCTTCCAGATCCACGGCGGTGCCCATCAGGGCCTTGGCCTGCTGGGTCAGCTTGGTTCCCCGATCGCTGCTGGAAAAATCCGCGGCATCGGCATGCTCGGTCATGCCCAGCGCCAGTACCCGGCAATAGGCGGCGGTGCGTTCCAAGGCGTGGGCGAAGTCGCCGTCGAAGGCGCCGGAGAGAATCGACCCGGTCATCTTCTTCATCTCCTCGGCGGTCGGCGGCTCGGCCACTCCGGCGACGATGCGTTCGACCTGGGCACGATGGGCTCCAGCCTGGAAGCGTGCAGAATGCACCTCGGGCTTGCTCATTGTTGCCGCGCGAACCGCATACAAGCGCCACAGGGCACCTGGCAGGGAGCGGGCCGGAGCCTCGCTCCACAGCTGCGCGAGCACCTCCAGCCCTTCTTCTTCGGCCACCGCAATCAGCCGGCGTGAAACTTCGGGGTCGTTGTTGGCAATGCCGCGCTGCACGAAAGCCTGGGCGGACAGATGGGCTGCCTCGGATACGCGCGCCGGATCAGCGCCTCCCTCGTAGGGCTCGAAATCTGCCGGGGCGAAGGGGCGTGGTTTGTGATGGCGGAATCCCGCATCCTGGGCAACTTTTGATCCTGCACGTGCACCTCTCATGCGCTCCAGAATACTCGCTGATCCTGAGTTCTGCGCCAACAAGTGATTTAGCTTGCAAACCCCAAGATCCAGCGGAAATTACGGGCTGCCGAATTGCGGAATACGCCGATTAATACTCATGCCGGTCCATCAGGTAGTATGGATTTTGGCCTTGTGCCGTGCGCCTTTAGCTCAGCTGGTAGAGCACTGGACTTTTAATCCATTGGTCGCGGGTTCGATCCCCGCAGGGCGCACAAAATGAAACCGGACCCGGCTTGCTAACGCAAGCCGGGTCCGGTTTTTCGATTTATTGTCCGGCATGGAACCAGCGGACTGCCCTCGTGCTAGACGTAGGGCTGAAGGAACTTGACCATGCGTTCCATCACCAACGCGCGAGCTTCTGGATCATGCGAGCGAAGCGAGCTGTCGGTGAACAGGTGCTGCTTGCCAGGGTAGGTGAAGAGCTGGGCGATATCGCCGCCCTCTGCTTCAACGAAGCGCTGAGCTGCCTCCAGGTCGCCTTCCTTCGCGAAGAACGGGTCCTGGTCCATGCCATGGATCTGCACCGGGACATTTTCCGGCCACGGCCCGAAGCTCCAGTCGGCGTCCAGATCCACGAAGGATTCGAGCAGGATCGCGGCGATGGCGCCGGAACGTTGCTGCGCGCACTGCTGGGCCAGGGCCGCGCCCCAGGAAGTGCCGATGTAGACCAGCTCTTCGGGCAGTTTGCCAAATAGCTTGTCGACGCGTTCCTGGATCTTGTCCGCGGTCAGCTTGCCTGCCATGCGCATCCCGGCATCGAAATCCTTGGGCAGCTTGCCGGCGTACAGATCCAGTGCGTGCACGGTGTGGCCAGCGGCGCGCAATTCTGCGGCCATCTCCTGCACCCCGGGGGTCAGGCCTTGGACGTGATGGAAAAGAACAATCGTAGCCATGGGTGCTCCTAGCGGTTTCTAGCGTTCGTCGACCAGGTTCTCGATGCGCTGCGGCAAGTGCTCAATGGCCATGTCCCAGCCGGGCATCTGGCTATTGATCTCCACGCTGTACCCTTCGACCAGCATGAATTCTGCGCAGGTAAGGATTTCCTGGCCGGAACCCGTTTCATAGATGAAGGCACGTTTGATGTCCTGCCAGAGCAGGGTTGCGGACTGGTCGATCACGAGGCCGCTTTTGACGACTTCGACGGTGCGCTGGGGGTAGGACATACTCAACTTGCTTTCGGGGTCCTTGGCGGTGTGCTTTGAACAAGTCTAAACCGGCAGCGCACCGCCATGGGGTTAGCAAACTGGATTCGGGTAGGACTTCGCCAAGGTTCCCTGCGCATCCAGCTCCAGCAAATAGTCCAGCTCCAGCTGCGACAGGAAATGCTGATCGTGGCTGACTACCAGCAACGCGCCCTTATAGGCGCCCAGTGCTTCGCTGAGCTGGCGCACGCTGTCCATATCCAGATTATTGGTGGGCTCATCGAGGATGAGCAACTGCGCGGCTGGTTCTGCCAGCAGCAACGTCGCCAGATGGACCCTGAAACGCTCGCCGCCGGAAAGCGCCGCCACTGGCCGGTCTGCGCTGGCCCCGCGCAGCAGCAACCGGGCAAGCATCTTGCGCACGTCGTTCGCGGTTGCTGCTGGCGCCACCAGCGCCACGTTCTGGATCGCGCTTAGTTGGCCATCCAGGCCGTCCAGGCGCTGGGGCAGGTACCCGACCCGGTCCACGAAGACCGTTCCTCCAACTCCGGGGCCGGGAGCTTCGCCGGCGAGCATCTGCTGGATCAGCCGGGTCTTCCCGGAACCGTTGGGGCCGACAAGGCCCACGCGTTCGGCTCCCTGGATGATGAACTGGTGATCTTCTGCACCTAGCGCCGCGACCTGCTTGCCCGAGGGCAACTGGGGATCGGGCAGCTCGATGCTGATGTGCTCGGCCTGCCGAACCCGCCGATCGGCATCGTCGAGCCTGGCCTGGGCCGAATCGACCTTGCCATCCAGGTTTGAACGCATCTTCCCGGCGTTCGCCTCGGATTTCTGGCGAAGGTGGTTGGCAAGGATCTTCGGCATGCCTCCGGAAAGCTGGGTGGCCCGCCCCTTGCGCTTGGCCCGCGCCAACTTCGTTTCGGCTTCTGCCCGTTGGCGCTTTTCCACTTTCAGGGAGGCCTGGGCAGTTCTGGCTGCCTGCTCGGCCGCCTGCTGCTCGGTTTCAAGCTGCTCGCGGTATGAGCTGTAGGGCCCTCCGAAAACGCTGAGCTTCCCGCCGTACAGCTCCACCGTATGCTCCATGAGCTCGAGCAGCTCGATATCGTGGCTCACCACAACCAGTGTGCCCTTCCAAGCACGTACAAGGTCGTAGAGCAATTCACGGGCAGGGCGATCGAGGTTATTCGTCGGCTCGTCGAGCAGCGTGATCGGCGAATCGGCCAGTCGCAGGCCCAGTACCGCCAGCAGCATGACCTCCCCACCCGATAAGGTGGTGATTTGGCGGCCCAGATCCAGCCCGTCGAAGCCCAGCGGCGCCAGTTCAGCTCGAACCCGGGCTTCGGCATCCCAGTTCGCGCCCACCGCATCGAAATCCGCTGGGTCGACACTGCCGGACTCGATAGCTTCCAAAGCCGCCAGGACCTGATGCACCCCCAGCAGCTGGGCGACGGTCGTGTCCTGTTCCAGAGCCAGCGTTTGCGGCAGGTAGCTCAGCGGTGCGTTCGTTTCTGCCGTTCCGCTCGTTGGGCGCAGCTGCCCGGCGATCAGTTTCAGCAACGTCGATTTGCCGCTGCCGTTGGCGCCGATCAACCCGGTCCGCCCGGATGGAAACGTGCCGTCCAGATTGGCCAGGGCGCTTTCTCCCGTGGGCCAGGAAAAGCTGAGGTTGTTCAGGGTAATTGGTGGTGTCAAAGACATGCAGGTCCTCCCGCGAATGCGAAGGGGCTGCCGGCTTGGGGGATCGCAGAATTGGCTCAACCCCGCAGGGGAGCCGGAAAGGAAAAGGATACCGAAGCCGGTAGCCGAAATGAACAAGATGCACCGTTGGGAATCGATGCGGGGTCATCGGCTGGCTCAGTAGGTATCCATGCCAACGAGTGTAGCAGGGGGGAATTGGGGTGTTAACCCCCTCAGTACAAGAAGATCGGGAGCCATTCCCGGTTTTGCGCGTGGACCAGCGCGAGGAACAGGACGAAGTCGAAGATCAGATGCACGCTAACTACATAGGACAAGGACTTGGTCAGCTTGAAGGTATACCCCTGCAGCAGGGCGAAGGGAAAGGTCAGCAACGGCCCCCAGGATTGGTAGCCGATCTCCCACAGGAAGGAGGAGAAGATCACCGCTTGCAGGAGGTTGGCCTGCCAGTCCGGGAAATGCTGGCGCAGCAATGCGAATGCCGTGCAGATGAAGAACAGCTCGTCCCAGATGCCCACCGAATTAACTCCGAGGAAGAGCCGCCAGAAGATGACTGGGTCCGAGGCATCCGGCCAGTTCTGGTAGACGCCGGTGCTGATCAGGTACACCGGGAGGATGAAGAAGCCCAGCGCCACCACCCCCAGCAAGTACAGCTTCGCTGCCAGCGGCCACTTGCGGCCGGTGTTCACCGGGAACTTGATGATCTGCTCGCGCAAGGCGAAGCGCGAGATCAGCCAGGGCAGCAGGACTGCCGCGGCCAGCGCGCCACCCATTAATGCCATATGCCCCAGGCTCAGGTCGGCATTCAATGGAACCAGGCTGATGACCACCAAACCGGTTGCGATGAGTCCCAGATGCCGTGCAAGCCTGCGGTCGATGAACCCCGCGCACAGCAGGCTCAGCGCCAGCAGGCCGTAGCCCAACAGGTCGTTTTCGGCGCCGAAGAGGAACACTGCGGAACCCGAGAGCAGGGAGGCTGGCAGCAGCTTCCAGCTCATCGCGGGGCGGTGCGATTCGGTTGGTATCTGGCTCACGGACACAAGCATGCCAGCTGGGCCGGCAGAAAGACACAGCCCGCCGCCGCGGAACCAGTGCTTTAAAGCTTCTGGCCCGCATCCGTCATTTCGGCTGCGGGCCAGAAGGAAAATTCTGGAGAAGTGCTACTTCCAGGCGCGGTGCACGGCGACGATGCCACCGGTCAGGTTGCGGTATTCCACGTTCTTCCAGCCAACGTTGACGAACTTGGCACCCAGTTCGTCCTGGTCTGGCCAAGCCGCAATGGATTCAGCCAAGTAGGCGTAAGCGGTCGGGTTAGGGGAAACCAGATAGCCCAGCGCAGGAATGGCGCGCGGCAGGAACTGCTTGTAGGCCGTCTTGATCGGGGCGACGGTCGGAGTGGAGAACTCGGCGACGACGATCCGTCCGCCGGGCTTGGCCACGCGGCGCATTTCGGACAGGGCCTTCTCGGTATCCGCGATATTGCGCAGACCGTAGGAGATGGTCACTGCATCGAAGGTGTTGTCTTCGAACGGCAGGTCGGTTCCGTCTCCGTAGACGAAGTTCAGCTGCGGGTAGCGCTTGCGGCCCTCATCGAGCATGCCGTGGGACATGTCGCAAGCGGTGACGTCAGCGCCGGCTTCCGCGAGCGGGACCGAGGAGGTGCCGGTGCCTGCGGCGAGGTCGAGAATGCGCTCGCCGGGCTTTGGCGCGATCGCTTCGGTGGTGATCTTGCGCCAGTAGTTCACGATGCCGCCGGTCATCAAGGTATTGAGCAAGTCGTAGCGAGGAGCCAGCTTGTCAAACATTTCCTGAACCTGTTCGGCCTTCTTGTCCAGGCCTGCGCGCGCATTCTGAGAACTCATGGGTCTAAGTCTTCCATATTTGCGCGCGCCAAGGCGCCGGATGTGGGGCGAATCGCCCTTTAGAGAATCGATTCGAGCCGGGCGTAGCTGGCCTCCATCCCGTCGGTCATTCCGGTGGCGAGCACCATGTCGCGGGTTTGCGCATCTGGGTAGGTGATCAGGATCGTCAGCAGGGTGCCGCCCTGGTTGGATGTCAGCGTTAATTCATTCACCGTGGCCGGGTAATCGGTGCCGATCATTTGCTCCGTGGTCCGCTCGTAGGACTGGGGCAGCGTTTCAAGTACGGTTCCAGTGAAACCGAAACCGGAGCCGTCATCGGCAGATAGCGGTTCCCACCAGTACCGGTAGGTCTCGCCGGCCTCTTGCGCCGTCACGCATTCAGCCAACTGCCATCCGTCGGGGCCGAGCATCCAACGCTTCATGAGCCGCTGGTCATGGTGGGCCTGCCAGACTTGCTCCACTGACCCGCGAACCAAGCGGGTAATGCGCACCTGGGTGTCCGACAGGATCTGTGCGTCGGTGATGAAATCTTCGGCATAATTGCGCAGGTCGATGAGGACTTGCTCGATCTGGCTCATGGCCGAACGGGTGCCATCGATCATGCCCATGGAGACGACTTGTTCCAGCTCCTCAACGGAATCGAAAACTGCTGTAATCGTCAGTTTTGATCCTTCAGGCGTCGGGTCGAAGGAGAAAACCATGCGGTTGAGGGGCAGGTCGGGGTTCGGAGTGCCGTCGGCGTGCGCAAAGCCGTCGCTGACCTCAAAGAATTTGTGCTCGACGACTTCATTCCAGATCCAGTAACCGTGGAATTCTTCGCCTTCGGGAGAAGTCATGTGGTAGTTCGAGCGGCCACCAGGGGTGGCATCGTGCCGGGTGAAAGTTGCCGGGTATTCCACCGGCCCCCAGAATTTTTCAAGTTGCCGGGCGTCCAGGTAAGCATCCCACAGGCGGGAAACCTTGACCGGAAATTCTGCGTGGACAGTCAGTGAGAGTGCTTCGGAATCTTTGACAACGGATGTGACAGGCATGGGAATGCTCCTTATTTGTCCCCATCGGCGAGGAAATCATCGAGCCGGCTGATGCGTTGGCGCCAGATGTCTTCGAGGGAAGAGAGTAGCTCTTGCGCGTGCCGGATGGTATCCGGCTGCCCGCGAACTATGCGTTCGCGACCACGTGCGATTTTTGTGACCAGACCAGCGGATTCCAATGCCGCGACGTGCTTCTGAACTGCCGCAAAAGACATGTCATAGCTTGCAGCAATTTCCGAAACGCTCACCTCGGCGTTTAGCGTCCGCCGCACGATGTCTCGTCGTGTGGCATCTGCCAAGGCGCGGAAGACCTTGTTTGCCTGTTCTTCGCTCAACTCATATACAACCATTTGGTTGTATGTTACGCCCGGAATGGGCTGGAAGTAAAGAGGTGGATCAAAACTTTTGGAGGGTAGTGTACTTATCCCCTATACAATCGACATTGTATAGGTGATATGTCACCTGCGAATTTTAGCCTTGGGATTGCGCGCCGCGGGGCCGCCCCCATGCCACTCGCGAGCAGCCGTTCCCATGTCGGGAACAGGGTGCTGATGCGCATCGTGCGCGGATTTCCGATTTGCCGAATCCGAGGCGGTGGCCGATGCGATCGCATCCCTTGCCTCGGCGACGCGTCGGGCATGAGCGGAGCGAATTCCCCAGTGCGCCCTGAGGCGACTGCTTGCGCAAAGCCTGGACGGGGCAAGCATCATCCATGGCTCCGGTGATCATGATTCAGCGCTTCTGCAGCGTCGCGCCCAGGATTGCTTGGGCGCGCGTGGCAAGTGGATGCGCTGCCCGGGGCGTTCGAGAGGCCGGATTGTAAAAATATATAGACTGGTCTATTTTTAATTGTATGACTTCCAAAGGAGACCTGACCAAGGCACGGCTCGCAGAGTCCATGCTTGAACTCATCCAGACCAGCGGATACAGCGGCACCGGCCTCAATGCAGTGATCGAGCACGCTGCAGCACCAAAGGGGTCGGTCTATTTCCACTTCCCCGATGGGAAAGAGGGGCTGGGCGTGGCCGCAGTAGAACTGGCCGCCAAGCAATTCGAGACCATGATTATCCAGGTCGCCCAGAGCGCAGGAGGTGCTGCCGAAGCCGCCAAGCTTGCTATCCAAGCGTTGGCCGCCATCATCAGCGATAGCGGCTTCCGCTTAGGCTGCCCCGTGTCAGTGGTGACCTTGGAAATGGGAGACTCAAGTGAACGCCTGCGGCAAGCCTGCGCCACCGCATTCGAGTCATGGATCACTCCGACCACTGCCCTGCTCGAAGCCGATGGCGTGGGCAATGCCCAAGCGAAGTCCCTGGCAACTGTTATCGTCTCGACCATCGAAGGGGCCGCCATCGTTTCCCGGGCGATGAAAAGCACCCGGCCGCTTCTCGCCGCCGCCGACGCGGTAGCCGACCTCATTGGCCTGCGCCAACAGGGCGAAGGGGACCAGAATTGATGCACGGAGCCAACCTTCGCCATGCGCTGGTTTTCGGGGCATCGGGACTAATCGGCAGGCATCTGATCCTTGCTCTCCTCGACGCCCGAACGCAGGTAACAGCAGCTGTCCGGAATGCTGAATCCGCAGCGAAGGTCAAGAATTGGCTGAGCCAGCACGGACTGGAACAAGAGATCAATACCGCGATCGTCGACTTCGACGCCCCCGAAATCCTGGCTGGCGGACCTGCGGCCTTCACCAGCGTCACCGAAATTCACAATTGCGCCGGCACCTACCGATTCGGCATGAGCGCGCAGGAAGCCCGCAGCGCTAATGTTGGCATCGTCGAGAAGCTGGTGGATTTTGCTGCAGCGCTGCCAGAGCTGCAGCGCATTGTGCATATTTCCGGCTACCGAGTCGGCGGGCAGGATCCCTCGAAGGTTCCGTGGCCGCAGGACTACCGCGATCATCTCTACCGGAAACTAGGCGCTTACGAAGCCTCGAAAGTGGAGTCCGACGCGGTCTTCCAAGCCCTCGGCAAAGAACACGGAATCCCTTGGACCATCGTCAATCCGGCCAGCGTCATCGGCCACAGCATTACCGGGGAATCCGACCAGCACATCGGGCTGGCCGGCACCATTGAGCAGCTCTGGGAAGGGAAAACCGCAGCTCTTCCCGCAGGTGACTCGACTTTCTTACCGGTGCTCACGGTCGACTATATGGCTGCGTTCATGGCGGCCGTGGCCATTGCGCCGGAGGCGATAGGCAAATCCTACTGGCTGCTGGATGACGCCACTGCGCCACTGGGGCGCTTGCTGGCCGAAACTGGCCGGCATCTTGGCGCGAAAGTCCCCAAGCTGCGCTTGCCCGTGGGACTAATCAAGGCTCTTCCTTCGTGGATCACCAAAGCCGATCCGGAAACGCTCCACTTCATGTCCGCGGACCGCTATCCGACCGGGCCCGCGATCGAATTCGCCAACCGGCACGGAATCCAGATGCCTGACGTTGGTTCCTCTCTGGAGCGCTGGGCCGACTATCTGGCCGCCCACCGATTCGGGGCCGCGGCATCTGGGGCACGCCGCTATGTAGATGTCGGGGGAGTGAGAACTTTTGAGCTGGGCGACCGCGAGGAACGCCGGTTGATCTTCCCTGGCCTTCCGGTAAATGCCGATACCTGGGCCGCAGTAGCTCAGGGCATTGGCGGACGGGCCGTTGACCTGCCAGGGCTTGGGCTCAGCGGCGGACGGGGCGTCCCGGATTGGGACCGGTGGCTTCCCGCTCTCCTGGCAGGCGGCCCGGTGGATCTGATCGGGCACTCCATCGGGGCAGCCGCCGCCACGCTCGCCGCGGGTCGACTGCCGGGCAAGGTCCGCTCGCTGACCTTGGTTGCGCCGTTTTTCTTGCAAGGGCCCGCAGGGAAGGCGCCAAGGTTCCAGCCGCTGGTCCGCGGCTATTTGCGCCATGCGACCGCGGAGCAACTCTCACGTCAATTGACCGGCAACGAGGCGAGCTCAACTGCCTTGGTCTCCAGCGTCAGCGATCTGAAGCGAAGTACCGCCGCCGCGGTAGCTGGCCATCTCGCCCTGGCGAGTTCCAAGCAGTGGCGCCGGCAGTTGCGGGAGATGCTCGATCGCTATGACGGTCCGCTCCGAATTATCTGGGGAGCCGAAGACCCATTGGACCCCGCCGCAATCCGGCAGCTGGAGTCCCGGCCCGAGGCTGGACTGCACTCCATTCCCTCCGCGGGGCACCACCCGCAGCTGACCCACGAGGATGCCCTGATTGAACTGTTGAAGTAGGGGTTGGAGCACGCCTCTTCTCAAGCATCCCCTCTTCGCCTAGTCTGGTTGGAACTGCACAGAACCATCTTTCCGACGGGGTGAAGGGGGAGCGTGAGCACATCTGCCATCGACTGGTCCAACGCAACTCGCCGCGCACAAAAAGCCCGCGAGCTGCTCTCCTCGCAGGAAACCGGACTGGGCGACCTCCCATTGCGCAATGACGTGCGCGAATCCTGGAAACGGTCGCTGGCCCAAACAGGCTCGGTTCAAGAACCGCCGGTTCTGAGCAACGACCGGTTGCGCCTTGCCCGCGAGCGCAGCGAGCTCCAGCGGATTTGGCCTGTTTTCGAAAAGCTCCTTGTTCCCGCCGCAACCGACGCCAATCTCTTGGTCGCCCTTGCGGATGCCGGCGGAACCTTGTTGTGGGTTGCGGGAAGCACCAGTTCGATGAGCCAAGCCGAGCACGTGGGCTTCATGGCAGGTGCCGACTGGGCAGAAAAGAGTGTTGGCACATCCGCGCCGGGAATGGCGCTGGCAACCGGGGCCGGTTCGCAGGTCTCGGGGGCTGAGCATCTCTATGAGCAAGCCCAGCAGTACAGCTGCTCGGCGGTACCGATCCGCGATCCGCGCACTGGTCAGGTAATTGGCGCAATCGACCTGACCGGTGGCCCGGAAGCCGTTGCCACGCACTCCTTGCCGCTGCTGCAAGCGGCGGTCATGGCTGCGGAAACGCAGCTGCTCTTGCCGGGTGCCGGAGTCGTGGCCGATCCCGACTACCTGGACTTGGGGCGCTCTGATGGGGCCCATCTGGGATCAGTGCCGATTTCCCTTCGCCATGCAGAAATATTGACCCTTCTGGCGCACTACCGGGAAGGCCTGAGCACTGCCCAGCTGGTGGAAGAGCTGTTCGAGCGTCCCGATTCCGCGGCCGAGGGCACGGTCCGCGCCGAAATCGTCAGGCTGCGCAAGGTACTCGCGGGCCCAGGCGGGCGTGCCTTGACTTCACGCCCGTACCGCCTTCAGTGGGACCTGCGTACGACCCTTGGCCGCCTATGGCGTGCACTGGAGCAGGGCGATCTCGATTCCGCCCTGCCGCTGTACTCCCCGGGCCTGCTGGCCCGCTCCCAGGCGCCAGGCATCGTCTCGCTGCTGTACCGGACCGAGGCCGCGCTGCGTGAAATGGTGCTGGATCGAGGAACTGCGCATCAGCTGCTGAACCTGGGCCGCCAGCTGGCTGACCCTGGCCTCTTGCGAGCTGCCTTGCGCGAATTGCCTGCGCAATCGCCAGCGCGCTCACTTGTCGTCGCCGAGGTCCAGGCCCTCGAGAACTAGGTTCCTTGCCATTGCCGTTCCTCCCGCCAGGCACGAACATGCCATTGCGGTCATCTGGGATCCCGTTGCAACCTGACTGCAACCTTCGTGTGACTAGAGTCACAAGCATGGTTCCGCGATGATGCCGTCGCGGCCAGGACATCCGATTAAGGAGACGTGGAGCAATGGCGGTTTACGCAAACCCGAATACCGATGGAGCACTGGTCAATTTCAAGCCGCGCTACGAGAACTACATCGGCGGTGAATGGGTAGCCCCGGTCAAGGGCATGTACTTCGAGAACATCACCCCGGTCACCGGCAAGGTCTTCTGCGAGGTGGCCCGTTCCACCGCAGAGGACGTCGAAGTAGCACTGGACGCGGCGCATGCGGCGGCCGGCGCCTGGGGCAAGACCAGCCCGGCCGAACGCGCAGTCATCCTGAACAAGATCGCGGACCGCATCGAGGAAAACCTCGAAATGCTCTCCGTGGCCGAGACCTGGGATAACGGCAAGGCGATCCGCGAGTGCCTGAATGCCGACCTGCCGCTGGCAGTTGACCACTTCCGCTACTTCGCCGGCGCTATCCGCGCCCAGGAAGGCAGCCTCTCCCAGCTCGACGAGGACACCACCGCGTACCACTACCACGAGCCGCTGGGCGTGGTCGGGCAGATCATCCCGTGGAACTTCCCGCTGCTCATGGCCGTGTGGAAGCTCGCCCCGGCCCTGGCTGCCGGCAATGCGATCGTGCTCAAGCCCGCCGAGCAGACCCCGGCCAGCATCCTGGTTCTCATGGAACTGATCGGCGACCTGTTGCCGGCAGGCGTGCTGAACGTGGTCAACGGCTTCGGCGTGGAAGCGGGCAAGCCGCTGGCCTCCAACAAGCGCATCCGCAAGATCGCCTTCACCGGCGAAACCACTACCGGCCGGCTGATCATGCAGTACGCGTCGGAAAACCTGATCCCGGTCACCCTGGAACTGGGCGGCAAGTCCCCGAACATCTTCTTCGAGGACATCGCTGCCAAGGATGACGCCTTCTACGACAAGGCGCAGGAAGGATTCACGCTGTTCGCGCTGAACCAGGGCGAAGTCTGCACCTGCCCATCGCGTGCGCTGATCCAGGAAAGCATCTACGACCGCTTCATGGGCGATGTGGTGGCCCGCACCAAGGCCATCAAGCAGGGACACCCGCTGGATACCGACACCATGATGGGTGCCCAGGCATCCAACGACCAGCTGGAGAAGATCCTCTCCTACATGGACATCGGCAAGTCCGAGGGCGCCAAGGTGCTGCTCGGCGGGGGACGGGCGGATCTGGGCGGAGAGCTCTCCGGCGGCTACTACGTGCAGCCGACCATCTTCGAGGGCACCAACGACATGCGCATCTTCCAGGAGGAGATCTTCGGGCCGGTAGTCGCGGTGACCAAGTTCAAGGACTACGACGACGCGATCTCCATCGCCAACGACACCCTGTACGGATTGGGTTCTGGCGTGTGGAGCCGCAACGGCAACGTGGCCTACCGTGCCGGCCGCGCCATCCAGGCCGGACGCGTGTGGGTCAACCAGTACCACGCCTACCCGGCACACTCGGCCTTCGGCGGCTACAAGTCCTCGGGCATCGGACGCGAGAACCACCTGATGATGCTGGACCACTACCAGCAGACCAAGAACCTGCTGGTCTCCTACTCGGAAGACAAGCTGGGCTTCTTCTAGGAGCAGTAGCTGCCACGAGCAGCATGAGATGACAACAGACCTCGAAGGTACGGGGCCAGCCGGGACAGCGTCCGGGGATCGATTGGCCTCATCCCCCGCACGCCAGCCGGCACCCCGCACCTTCGAATGCCATGCAAAGGACAAAGTACATGAGCAAGATGAAAGCTGCAATAGTCGAGGGCTTCGGCGAAGAGTTCCAGGTGAAGGACGCCGCGATCCCCGAGCCCGGCCCCGGCCAGGTGCTGGTGAAGCTGATCGCCTCGGGCGTCTGCCACACCGACCTGCACGCCGCCGAAGGCGATTGGCCGGTCAAGCCGAAGCTTCCGCTGATTCCCGGGCATGAAGGCGTGGGCATCGTGGAAAAGCTCGGCGAAGGAGTCACCGAGGTCGCGCTCGGGGACATGATCGGCAACGCGTGGCTGGCTAGCGCCTGCGGGCACTGCCAGTACTGCCGCACCGGCTGGGAGACGCTGTGCGAAGCCCAGTCCAATGGCGGGTACTCCGTGGACGGTTCCTTCGGCCAGTACATGCTGGTGGATTCCCGCTATGCCGCGCACATCCCGGAGGGCTCGGATCCCCATGAAATCGCGCCGGTGCTGTGCGCGGGAGTGACTGTCTACAAGGGCCTGAAGATGACTGAGGTCAAGCCCGGCCAGTGGGTGGCTATTTCGGGTATCGGCGGACTGGGCCATATCGCGGTGCAGTACGCGGTGGCCATGGGCATGCGGGTGATCGCCATTGACGTGGCCGATGACAAGCTGGCGCTGGCCTCGAAGCATGGAGCGGAAATCACCGTCAATGCCTTCGCCCAGGACCCGGCCGAGATCATCCAGCAGAAGGTTGGCGGAACGCACGGCGTGCTGGTTACGGCGGTGCATCCAAAGGCGTTCGGGCAAGCGATCGGCATGACCCGGCGCGGCGGAACGATCGTGTTCAACGGGCTGCCCGCCGGTGATTTCCCCGCACCCATTTTCGACATCGTGCTCAAGGGCCTGACCATCCGCGGATCGATCGTGGGAACACGGCAGGACATGATCGAGGCGCTGGAATTCTATGCGGCAGGGAAGATCAAGCCGACCTTCCATACCCGCCCGCTGGAAGACATCAACGCCGTATTCGACGAAATGCGCCATGGCAAGATCGATGGGCGCGTTGTCATCGACTACGCCGGCAAGGCGTAGCCGGATCCGCAACGGTTGATGGCACGGTACCGGATGCGGCTTTTCGAAGCGGCATCCAGTACCGGTGCCCTGGCCGCCCTGGCCGAGCGATGGACGGTGCGGCCCAAAAAGAGGACACTGGCCACAACGAGATAAATCCGGACGTGGACAACGAGGCAGGAGCAGGACATGAGCACCGTAACCGAAACACGCGCCGCAATCGAGGGCGAAGAGTTCTCGCGGGTGGCCTTCACCTCCGAAGCCCTGGACCTGCTGCGCAAGCTGTGGGGGATCCACGGCCCGCTGATGTTCCACCAGTCCGGAGGATGCTGCGACGGGTCCTCGCCGATGTGCTATCCGGCCGGCGAGTTCCGCACCGGGGGATCGGACATCCGGCTCGGCGTGCTTTCCCTGGACGGCGCTGATGGCACCGCCCTGGGCGACATCGATTTCTGGATGTCCAAGGAGCAATTCGAATACTGGAAGCACACCAAGCTCACCGTGGACGTGGTCAACGGGCGGGGATCCGGTTTCTCCGTCGAAGCCCCGGAGGGCAAGCGCTTCTTGATCCGCAGCGAGATCATCGAGTTCCCGGCTGGCCCGAACCCCGACTAGGCTTGGCCCATGCGACTGTGGTCCCTGCACCCCTCATTGCTCGACGCCAAAGGGCTCGTTGCCTGTTGGCGTGAAACACTGCTGGCCCAGAAGGTGCTCGCAGGCCAGACCAAGGGCTATACCGGGCACCCGCAGCTTCTCCGGTTCAAGGCGCAGCCCGCCCCGCTGGTGCATATGGGCGGCTACCTGCAGGGCTTGTGGGACGAAGCGGCTGTCCGGGGCTATCGCTTCGACGCCGCGAAGATCCTGCATCCGGCAGCCGCCGCGCAGCTGGAAAAGATCCCGGTCACCCAGGGGCAGGTGCACTTCGAGCGCGAGCACCTGCTGCGCAAGCTCTCCGTCCGGGATCCCGCGCGCATCGCCCGCTTGGAACCGGCAGGGCAGGTGGCCCTGCATCCGCTGTTCGTGCAGGTCCCGGGGCCAGTGGAGGCCTGGGAGAAGGATGCGCTCGCCAGCGGATGAGCTGCTGGCCCGGCAAAATCCTAGAGCAGCTCTGCGCGCAACTGTGCGGGGGACTTGGGCGAGAGCAGCCCCGGGGCCACATCGTAAACGGTCTGCGCACCGGTGATGCCGCGCTGGTTCATCCGGAAGGCGGCCCGGGCGTAAGCCACCAGCACGCTGGAAGTGAATTCCGGGTTGGAGCCAAGTGCCAGCGAATACTCGATGACCTGCTTCTGCTCGTCGCTGGTATTGCCCGAACGGATCACGAACCCGCCATGCGGCATATTCGAATGCTCGGCGGCCAGGGTCTGCTCGTCGATGAACTGCACCGTGGTGTCGTACTGGTCGAAGTAGTGCTCCATGGTCACGATGGCTTCGCGCACCGACTCCGGATCGGCACCGTCTTGGAGCACGACAAAGCATTCGCGCTGGTGCTTCTCGCGGGTGCTCAAGGAAGGGCGCTCGCCGGCCCGGACCCGGTCGATAGCCTCCTGGCTCGGGATGGTGTACTGCACGCCGGCGGCGACGCCCGGGACGCGGCGGATCGCATCCGAATGCCCCTGGCTCAGCCCGCGGCCCCAGAAGGTGTAGGTTTCGCCGTCGGGCAGCAAGGCCTCCCCGAAGACCCGGTTGATCGAGAACATGCCCGGATCCCAGCCCACGGAGAGCAACGCGGTCTTGCCAGCTGCCTTCGCCGGGCCGTCGATGGACGCGTAGTACTCGGGGATGCGGGCGTGGGTATCGAAGCTGTCCACGGTGTTGAACAGCGCCGCGAACTTCGGGCCCTGCTGCGGCAAGTCCGATTTCGAGCCGCCGCAAAGGATCAATACGTCGATCTGTGCGGCGTGCTTTTCCAGCTCATCGATGCCGAACCGCCGTGCTGGCTGAGCCAGTTGGAGGGCCTGCGGGTCACGGCGGGTGTAGACGCCCACCAGCTCCATATCCGGATTCTTGGCGATCGCGGCTTGGACGCCGCGTCCCAGATTCCCATAGCCAGCAATACCGATGCGGATCTTTGAAGTCATGCCTGCCGTTTCCTTGGGGGAGTGAAGTTTGCTCAGCCGCGGATGGGCTAAATACTTCGGATTATGCCAACGAATCCCGGGGCAGTGAAACCCTTGACCCTCTATGACCCCGGTCTAGCCGAACAGGCGCTTGAAGAAGCCCTTCTTCGGTTCGGCTTCGTGGCCCTGGCAGCGGTCCTTATTGGGGACATTGCGCATAGTTGCTTCAACGTGCTGGCCGCAGCCAGCCCACGTGGTCTTCTGGCAGATCTTGCATTGAACCTGGCGGCACATAATTTTTTCCTTGGGGTAGTGGTTAGGACAGGGAGAGGAAGAGCTTTTCGAGTTCTTCGACGCTCAGGCCGTCTTCTTCCTCGGAAGCCTTCTCGGGATCGGCGATGCAGTACTGCATCGCGGTGGAGACAATGGCGAATCCGGCGCGGTCCAACGCGGTGGAGACGGCGGCCAGCTGAGTGACTACCTCTTTGCACGAACCATCGGTTTCCACGGCGTTGATCACCGCATCAAGCTGGCCTCGGGCACGCTTAAGGCGGTTGAGGATCCGCTTGCGGGTCGCTTCGTCAGCAGTACGCATCAATTTCTCCTTGGTACGGGTAGCGGGTTAGTCGTCTTCTGCAATTTCGGCATCCAGGTGTTTGAGTTGGACGAGCAACTGCTCCATAGCGCCAGAGCTCAACGCTCCGGGTTTTGAATGTACAAGTATCCCATCCTTGAACGCCATGAGCGTCGGTATGGATGCAATCCGGGCTGCCTGCGCCAAATCCGGCTGGGTTTCGGTATTCACCTTGGCGAAGGCGATTTCAGGATGCGCCGCGGATGCTTCGTCGAAAATCGGGGCAAAGCCGCGGCAAGGACCGCACCAAGGCGCCCAGAAATCCACGAGCACCAGCCGGTTCCTTGCGATGAACCCAGCGAAGTTCGAAGCTGACAATTCAAGCGGCTTCATCGGGTTTCTCCTTTCAGAACGAGCGGGCAGCGCGCCCCCATCGCCGGAATTTTGTTGCACAGCAGCACCAATGCGCCCGCGAGGGCTGCAACCGCAACTACGACCAGCCCGCCGGGAGCCGGCAGTTCCTGGCTGAGCACGAACACGCCCATGGCCAAGACGAAGTAGCCAAAACCCTTGCGCAAAGCGCGTTCGTCGATCCTGCGCGAAAGCCGTGCGCCGATCAACGAACCGAGGATCGCGGTGGTCGCCAGCCCTGCGGCCAGCGGCCAATCCAGTGCAACTGAATTCAACTGCCCGGCCAGGCCAGTGATCGAATTCAGGGTGATCACCAGCAGGGAGGTGCCCACCGCCTGTTGCATGGACAGCCCGGCCAGCAAAGCCAGTGCAGGGACGAGCAGGAAACCGCCTCCGGCACCGACCAGGCCGGTGACCATGCCAATGCCCAAGCCGACCGGGGCGGACAGCCACAACGACTGTGTTGCGCTGCCAGTGTTTTTCCGTCCGCGGATCATCCCGCGGGCACCGGCCAGCATGATGATCGCGAAACCGAGCATCAGCAGCTGGGCAGGGATCCCGCTGGCCAGCAGCCCGCCGCCAAAGGCGCCAAGCATGCTGGTGGCCGCGAAGACCATCCCCTGTTTCCAACGCACATTGGCCTTGCGGGCATGCGGGATCAGGCTCGTTGCCGAGGTCGCACCGACCACCAGCAGGGAGGTGGCGATCGCTTCCTTGGCGGGCAACCCGGCTACATAGCTGAGCAGGGGAACCATCAGGATTGAACCGCCGCCGCCGAACAGTCCCAGGGACAGCCCGACGATGCTCGCTAGTGCAAGGGCCAGAACCAGCAGCGGTCCGAACTCCATGGCCTACTTCTTTACTTTGTTCCAGGGCATCTTGCCCAAGAAGCTGATCATCGGGCAAGAATCCCGCAGGGCTGAGAACACCAGTCCGCCACCGATGGCCGCCGAAAGATAGGCGAACTTCGGGGAGATGAACTTCGCTCCGAGCAACCCGGCGAGCACCACGGAACCTGCGGTCATGCGCATCTGGCGGTCCAGCGCCCAACGCTGCACGCCGCGCACCATGGTGCCGCCGGCATTTTCGTAGGCGGTGACGCCGCCAAGCAGTACCGTGCTGTGCTCGATCTGTTGCTCCTGCAGGGCACGCTGCGCCTTGGAAGCACGGTTGCCGCTGTGGCAGATCAGCACCGGCTTGCCTGGAATCTTGGCGATCACCTCGGTGGCGTTGGCGGTGAATTCTTCGAGCGGCACGTTGTACGAGCCGGGAATGTGGAGGGTTTCGAATTCGCCCGCGGTGCGCACGTCAATCAAGGCGAGGTCCGTGTCGGGGGCTTCCACCAGGCATTTAAGTGCTTCGGCGTCCATGGTGGTCAAAGGGGTAGTCATTGAATGCAGTTCAGCTTTCGTGGCGGGGGTGGCTAGTTGGCGAAGGAGGACCAGCCGAGGTAGCTGCCCTCAAGCTCGACGACGTTGTAGCCGGCATCGCGCAGTGCGCTGGCGGCCACGGCATTGCGCATGCCGCTTTGGCAGTAGGTGACGATGGTGCCGCCGGCGGGCAGCTGATCGAGATTCCACAACACCCGTCCGCCGGACAGCTGCTTGGCGCCCGGGATATGCCCGGCGGCGAACTCGGTCTTGTTGCGGACATCCAGCAGCATCTCGTACTCGAAATCGTCCAGCTGTGCCGGGGTGATCGACTTCGGCTTCACCGTTGGCAGGCCTTCCAAGCTGGTGGTGAAACCCTTGACCGCGTCGATGCCCACGCGCATTAGGTGGGCGCGGATCGTCGCGGCGTGTTCGCCGGTCTCGGCCAGCACGATCAGGGCGCGTTGGTCCTTTTCCGGATCGTAGGCCCAGGCGCCGAAGCTGGCGGTCTTCGCCGTACCCGGGATGGACAGCGCGCCGGGAACGGTGCCTGCGGCGATCTGGGTGTGCCCACGGGTATCGACGAACACCGAGACCCCCGCCTCCAGCTGCTGGAGGAGCTGCTGGACGGGTATTTCAGCTAGGGGGTCGAGCTGGCCCAGGATGGCTGGGCCCAGGCGGTTCTGCCGCTTCATGCGGCCGAAGTAGGCGTGGGCGTCAGGCTGGCCGTTGAGCAGTTCGGCGATGAAGCCGTCCTGGTCGTCGTTGGCCAGGTAGGTGCTCCACCAGGCGAACTCGCGTTCGTAGCCCAACGTGGTGGAAGGGACCGCGCCCAGCGCTTTGCCGCAGGCGCTGCCCGAGCCGTGGCCTGGATGCACCTGGATGTAATCGGGCAATTCTGCCAGGGTTTTCTTCAGCGAAGCAAAGAGATCGCGGGCGCCTTCGAAGCGGGTATCGACACCGCCGGCGGCCTCGTCCAGCAAATCCGGACGGCCTAGGTCGCCGGCGAAGATGAAGTCGCCGGAGAGCAGGTAGCCAGGGTCTTGGCTGAAGGCTCCGTCGGTGATGGCGTAAGCCAGGTGCTCCGGGGTGTGGCCCGGGGTGTGGCGGGCGGCGATGCGCAGGTTGCCCAGCGTGATGATATCGCCATCCATCAAACGTTCTGCCTCGAATCCGTACTGCCAATCTTTGCCGCCCTCGCCCGAAACGTAGCTGGTGGCGCCGGTGGCGGCGGCTAGTTCGCGGGTTCCGGAAAGGTAGTCGGCGTGGATGTGGGTTTCAGCGACGGCCGTGATGCGCATGCCGTGCTTGGCAGCCAGGGCAAGGTAGTCGGCGATGTCGCGGCGCGCGTCGACCACGAGAGCTTCGCCTTTGGCCTGGCAGCCGATGAAGTAGCTGGCCTGCGCGAGATCTTCGTCGTAGAGGCGTTCAAGCAGCATGGTTGGTTCCTTTCAAGGTGGATTGGAACCAGACTAAACTATACCCCCGGGGGTATGTCAAAAATACGGGTGGGGGTATGTGCGGAGGCCCGCAATGCCGCTAGGTGGGAAAGGTGTTTTTATGCCCGGGTGAAAGTGCGCAGCCAGCCGGTTAGCCGCAGCTGCTCCGCGGGGTCCAAGGTTGCCAATAGCTGCAGGGTGCCGTCGTCTGCGGGGCGCAGAATACCCAGGTGATCGGCTGGAACATCGGACATCGCCTCGCCAGCCGGGGAATCGGGCGATGCGCTCGCCGCCCTGGAGATGAAGACCTCGTCGGGTGAACCGTTCCAACCCTCGAGGATCGAGATGGTGCCTTCCAGCAGGCGCAGGGCCTCGTGCGCGTGGATCCATGCGGTGGCATCCTTGGCAGCCAGCTCGAACCCGGCTTCGGGAACAATCTTGCGCAGGCCCGTGGCCAGGACGCGCGCTTTCGCGCTGAGCCCCTCGGCCTGGAAGGCGGCTACCGCATCCAGGCGCTGTGTCATGCGCGCGAAGTCCTGCTCAATGCTTTTCCTGCTTGCGAAAATGCCCATGCTCCTATCTTCGCCTACCTTGGGAAAGGCTGTCGAGGTGCTCGGCCAATCGGGTGCTGGCGCGGGAGAGGTGCTGGGCCAAAACCTCTGCCGCGCCCTGGGCATCGCCGGCGGCGATGCATTCGAGCAGGCGTTCATGTTCGCTGGCGATGTCCGCGGTGTTCAGCAGCGTTGCATCCTGGACGTGGGTCATGCACAGGCGGATCTCATCGCTGAGCTGGCCGTAGATTGCGCTGGTACGGGTCGAATCCAGGGCCTGGACCAGTGCGGAGTGGAAGCGGACATCCGGATCGACGATCTGGATCGGGGAAGCATCGCGCAGTGCGGTGATTTCGGCATTGGCCTCGCGTGCAGCTTCCGGGACCTGTCCGGTGCTGGCCAGCAGCCGCACGGCCTCTGCTTCGATGATGGCGCGGGTGCGGTAGATGTCGCGGGCGTCGGCGGATGAGAGCAGCGTGACTTTCGCGCTCTGATGCGCGTTGCGCGTCAGCAGGCCGCTGGCAACGAGGTTCTCCAGCGCGGCCTTGGCGGTTGGCCGGGCCACTTCATAGTGCGCGGCGACGTCCACTTCGCCCAGCGGGGTGCCGGGGGACAGTTCCCCGCTGAAAATCCGGGCACGCAGTGACTTGACGACGGCCTGAACCACGGAAACCACACCTAAACGGGCCGCCATCAGGGTCCTTTCGAGCCGCGGAAATTTACCTAACAAGTATCCCATGAATAGTACTACTATGGCTTGTATACTTGTAAGACAATTTTCGTATTCGGCAAGCGCCGCTTGCCAACTGCACAGGAGCGCACCATGGCATTGAGCACGCCAGCACTCGGAGAAACGACGGTTTCATCCGGCATCCTCGATCTGGTCGGCGACCAGGATCGCGTCAAGACCCGATCCATCGACCGCGTTGCCTACGCCTCGGATGCCTCGCACTACCTGTACACGCCGCAAGCTGTCGTGCTGGCCAAGGACGCCGCGGAAGTCTCCGCCCTGCTGGCTGCGGCCGCGCGCGGCAACCAGCCGGTCACCCTGCGCTCGGGCGGCACCTCGCTGGCCGGGCAAGCCAGCGGCGACGGACTGATGATTGATGTGCGCCGCAACTTCCGCGGCATCACCGTGCTCGATAACGGAGCGCGCGTGCGTGTGCAGCCCGGTGCCACCGTCCGCCAGGTCAACGCGCGCCTGGCCGTCTATGGCAGCAAGCTGGGGCCGGATCCGGCCAGCGAGGCGGCCTGCACCATCGGAGGCGTGATCGCGAACAACTCCTCGGGGATGGCCTGCGGCACCGAATTCAACACCTACCGCACCCTGGAATCCATGACTTTCGTGCTCCCCTCGGGTACCATGATCGACACCGCGGATCCGCAGGCCGACCGCAAGCTGGCCGCCGCTGAACCGCAACTGGTCGCCACGCTGGACAAGCTGGGCCAGCGCGTGCGCAGCAACCCGGCCTCGGTCGCCAAGATCGAGAAGCACTTCGCGCTGAAGAACACCATGGGCTACGGCATCAATGCCTTCCTGGACTACGACACCCCGGCAGAGCTGATGGCACACCTGATCATCGGCTCCGAGGGCACCCTGGCTTTCGTCGCCGAGGCCGTCTTCCGCACCGTGCCGATCCGCAAGCTGGCCATCGCCACCTTGGCCGTCTTCGATAACCTGGATCTGGCCACCCGGGCGCTGCCTGAACTCGTGGATTCCGGCGCCGCCACCCTGGAGCTGATGGATTCCACGTCGCTGCGCGTGGGCCAGTCGCTGCCCGGCGTGCCGGATGCCATCATGGGCTTCGACGTCGACCAGCAGGCCGCCTTGCTGGTCGAATACCATGAGGACACCGAAGAGGAACTGGCCGGGCTGCGCTCCGCTGGCCAGTCGCTGCTCGACGCATCGGCATTGCGCGCCCCAGCGGTGCTGTCCCCAGATGCGAAGAACCGTCAGGCCGCGTGGAAGTTCCGAAAGGGCCTGTATGCTTCGGTGGCCGGTGCCCGCGCCACAGGCACCACCGCGCTGCTCGAGGACGTCGTGGTCCCGGTAGAGTCCTTGGCCGAAACCTGCGACAGCCTGCAGGAGCTGTTCACCGAGTACGGCTACGCTGATTCGGTGATCTTCGGCCACGCCAAGGACGGCAACATCCACTTCATGCTCACCGACCGTTTCGAAGGCGATGTGGCGTTGAACCGCTACAACTCCTTCAACGACAAGATGGTCCAGCTGATTCTGGACAAGGACGGCAACCTCAAGGCGGAGCACGGCACCGGCCGCGCCATGGCGCCGTTCGTGCGCGCGCAGTACGGCGATGAGCTCTACGAGGTGCACCTGGAGCTGAAAGCCGCCTGCGACCCGCGCCTGATGATGAACCCCGGGGTGATCATCGACGAAGACCACGCCGCGCACATCCGCAACATCAAGCTCAACGAGACCATCGAGATCGAGGCCGACCACTGCGTGGAATGCGGCTATTGCGAGCCGGTCTGCCCGTCCAAGGACCTGACCCTGACCCCGCGCCAGCGCATCGTCGTGCGCCGGGCCATCGCCAAGGCCGAAGCCGAGGGCAACGCCGAGCTGGCGGCCGAACTGGAGCGCGACTACGAATACAACGGCGTGCAGACCTGTGCCGTGGACGGCATGTGCGTCACCGCCTGCCCGGTGGGCATCAACACGGGCCTGCTGGTCAAGCGCCTGCGCCGCGAAGACGCGCACCCGGTCCTGGAAGCCGGCTTCAAGGCCGCGGCCAAGGGATGGGGACCTGCCACGCGCGCTGGGTCGCTGGCCCTGAGCATCGCCGATAAATTCCCTGCTTCGCTGGTCCGCGGTGCCACCGATGCTGCGCGCAAGGTGGTCAGCACCGACACCATGCCACGTTACGATGCCGACCTGCCTGGTGGAGGCAAGGCGCGCAAGCCCATGGCCGGCAACTTGGGTGCAGCTGGCACCGAGCCGCTGGCCATCTACCTGCCAGCCTGCGTGAATTCGATGTTCGGCCCTGCAGGAGACGGGGAAGGAGTCGCCCCGGCGTTCACCAAGCTGCTGCACGCTGCTGGCGTCTCGGTTTACGTTCCCGAGGGCATTGAATCCACCTGCTGCGGTACCCCGTGGACTTCCAAGGGCTACGAACAGGGCCATGAGGTCATGGGCCAGCGCGTGCTGGAAGAAGTCCGTGCGGCCATGCCGGGCAAGGACCTGCCGATCATCTCCGATGCCTCCAGCTGCACCGAAGGCTTTGCGCATACCCTGGCCGAGCATGGCTACGAAGTGGTTGACCTGCTGGCGTTCACTTCGCAGCACCTGCTGGAGAAGCTGCCAGCGCTCGAGAAGATCTCCTCGGTCACCTTGCACCCAACCTGCTCGTCCACGCAGATGGGCCTGAACCCGGACATGCAGAAGATCGCAGAGGCTGTGGCAGATACCGTGAACACCCCGGTGAACTGGGGCTGCTGTGGTTTTGCCGGTGACCGCGGCATGCTGCATCCGGAGCTGACCGAGTCGGCTACCGCTCGCGAAGCTGCCGAGGTTCGTGAACTGGATGCGCAGGAACACGCTTCGTGCAACCGCACCTGTGAACTGGGCATGACCCGTGCGACGGGCAAGGAATACCGCCACATCGTTGAACTGCTGGCAGACGCCGCCAGCAAGTAGAGGTCGGAGCAAAGCCGGCGGCGTCGAGCGGCATTAAGCCATGGGTACGCGCAATGGTTGCTTGCCGGGAGTCAGGCTGCGAGGTCTTCGGGGCCGTCCTTGGGCTTCAGCCGTTCCTTGAGTTGCTGTATCCATTGCGAGTCGCGTCTCAATTGCGGGAACGGCTTGTGCGCGTAGCCCGTGGCTGGTGGCGCGGTGGACTTGTAGGACATCGCCGAGCCGGGACAGATCATGATGGTGTGGCCGTTGCCGTAGGTCGTGTATTCGTACCAGCCGGCGGCTTCCTTGGCCTTGTTGCAACTAGCGCATCGGCCATCGCCGTTGAAGACGGTGCTCTTGCCTCCGCGGGCGTATTGCTTGACGTGGTCTATTTCCTCCACGATGCCGTCGCAGAACGGGGTGCGGCAGTGCCGGTCGCGGATCGCGATGAACTTCTTGAGCTTTTCCGGGAAGATCCGGGCTTTGGAGTCCATGGCGATCAGGTCCTGGTCGCCGGGTGCGGTGTAGAGGCGGGCGAGTTCGGTGCGCACGTCGAGCTGTTCGATCAGCTCCGTGGTGGGTTTGGCGTCCATTTGGTCGAAGGTCAGGCTGTTGGGGATCTGGTGCCCGCTGATCCATTCGCGCACGCTCTGGGCGGGGATGAAGCCGTAGCCTTCCAGATAGGCTGGTTCGCGTTCGCCGGCGAACAGGGCCCGGTCGGTCATGACTACTGCGACTTGCAGGGCGATGGGCATTTTGGAGGGTTCGCCGACCATCATGTAGCTGAAGAGCAGGTCGGCGCGGATCTGGGTGCGGGTGCGGGGGTCGCCTTTTTTGCGCAGGGTTTTCGATTCTTCGTCGAGGTAGCGTTTGAGGCACATGCCCTGCAGCAGGGGGTATTCGCCGTGGATGATGATGCGGCCGTGCTGGTCGTCGATTTTCAGGGTGAGGTTGCGTTGCTCTTCGACGGTTTTCTGCTTGATGGAGTCGGGGTCGGAGATGTAGGCCAGGGCGAATTTTCGGACTGTTTCCTTGATTTGGGTGGTGCCCATGGATTCGAACATGTGCGGGTTCTGGGCGTAGAGGTGGTCGAATTCGGTGCGGCGCTGGGGTTTGAGGTCTTGGAGCGGGGTGAGGATGGCTTGGGTTTGGGCTTCGGTGAATTCGCCGCGGGCGCAGGCGGCGGCGAGGTTCGGGGTGTCTTCGAAGAGGATGCGGCAATTGACCAGGTAGTTGCGCATGCCGTGCGGTGATTGCTTGCGGGCCAGGGCGACGCAGGCGGCTGCGCCGCGGGTTTGGTCATCGAGGTGGATGCCGCGTTCTTCGTGGTCGCGGACGTATTCTTTTTCGATTTGGTGGGCGAGGCCGGCCTGTTTGCAGCGTGCTGCGGAGATGAGGGCTTCCAGTAGTTCGATGCCGTGGGCGCAGTCGGCTTTGCTGCCGTGTTCTTCGAGGGCGGAGAGGTCGTTTTGCACGGTTTGGACGTGGAGGTCGAATTCCTCGGGGGGTGCTGGTGGGGTGAGGCTGTTTCCGTGCGCCTTTGCTTCGGACATGTTCTAATTATACTTCGCTTGTTCGAATATGTCTTCTAATGGTATGGAAAACTTCAGGGGTTTTCGATAGGCGAGAGTGCGCGAAGCGGAATAAAATGCATAAATATGCATTCCCGATCATGAAATCCATCTCAAAAGCTGGCTGCCGAGCGATGCGCAAATACGGCTAATGCCAAGAAGAAGCGGGAATTAGTGTGAACCCGCCGGATTCCTGAAAAGTCGGGGCCAGCTGGATTATGACATGATATTCCAGTTCAGAACTTCCACGCGCAGCGCCCGGCCGCATCCTAGGCAGGGGCGAGGCAGCACCACCATTCCCCTTGAGGATCCGCGATGAACCGCAAACCGTCCGTGAGCTCCAGTCCGGCCACCCTGCTGGGCGCGCAGCTGCGCCGCCGCAAGTCGATCACGAATATGATCGCCGAAGCGGAAACCAATGCAGGGGCAGGCCAGCTGCGCCGCACCTTGGGCATGTGGCAGCTGACCATGATCAGCGTCGGCGCCACCATGGGCACCGGCATCCTGGTGATCCTCGGCGATACCGTGCCGATCGCCGGTCCGGCCATCTGGATCTCGTTCGTGATCGCGGGCATTACCGCGCTGCTTTCGGCGGTGTCCTACGCCGAAATGGCCGGCATGGTTCCGGTTTCCGGCTCCAGCTATTCCTATTCCTATGCCACCATGGGCGAAGGCATCGCCTGGATCTGCGGCTGGTGCCTGGTGCTCGAATACGCGGTGTCGGTGGCTGCGGTGGCCGTGGGTTCGGGCCAGTACGTGAACGAAACGTTGCGCACTTTCGGCATGGAGCTGCCCGAGCTGCTGGCTGGCGGCCCGGCCGACGGCGGAGTGGTGAACCTGCCGGCGCTGATCGTCGTCGCACTGGCCACCTTGCTGCTGGTGCGCGGGGCGCGCGAGTCGGCCATCGTGAACTCGATCGTCGTGGCCATCAAGGCCGGCATCCTGCTCTTCTTCTCGGCCGTCGCCTTCAGCGCTTTCAATGCGGGCAACTTCGAGCCGCTGCTGCCAATGGGCGCCGCCGGCGTGACCGCGGCGGCATCGAGCGTGTTCTTCTCCTATATCGGCTTCGACGCCGCCTCGACGGCCGGCGAGGAAGCCAAGAACCCGAAGCGCGACCTGCCCCGGGCGATCATGCTCTCCATGCTGATCGTGACCATCAGCTACGTGCTAGTGGCCGTTTCGGCGATCGGCGCGCGCGAATGGAACTGGTTCGAAGGCGCACAGGCGCCGCTGGTGCAGATCATCGGCGAACTGACCGGGCAGCCGGCCTTCGTGCTGGTCTTCGCGGTCGCCGCCGTGCTGGCCATCGCCTCGGTAGTGCTCACCGTGCTCTACGGCCAGACCCGCATCCTGCTGGCCATGTCGCGCGACGGGCTGGTGCCGGCGGTGTTCGGCAAGGTCTCGGCCCGCACCGGCACCCCGGTCGCCGGCACCTGGATCACCGGCATCCTGGTGGCGGTCACTGCCGGGTTCATCCCGCTGGGCGCACTGGCCGACGCCACCAGCATCGGCACGCTGTTCGCCTTCGCGCTGGTCGGCGCCTCGGTGATCTACCTGCGCAGAACCCAGCCCAAGGCCGAGCGCACCTTCCGCGTGCCGCTGTACCCGCTCACCCCGATCCTGGGCATCTTCGCTTGCCTGTTCCTGATGAGCCAGCTCGGTTGGCATACCTGGCTGGTGTTCATCATCTGGATGATCGTCGGCGCAGCGCTCTACCTTGGCTACGGCCGGCGCCGTTCGCGCCTGGGCCAGATGAGCGCGCAGGACTACGCGGCCAGCCACGGAAACGAAAAGTAGCTGCGCGCCTGAACAGCATCAGGTAGCTCAATTCGGACTTCCCCGACCCGCGGGAACCCCGTTGGCGGAGCTCGTGTGACAGAAGATCGAGGGGGAGAACGGGGCAGATTTTCCTCAGTTTCAACGTGAGGACGCGCATTTTAAGCAGGTGCAACAGGCCATCGGGGATCGCGTGAGCGAAACGTTCAAGTATCTGTAACACTCGATGCTCGAAGAACACGAGGACATAGCCTCTGCGGTTAAATCGCTACTCCGGAGCCCATTAAAGCAGCCGGGCACGAGCGGCGCGAGGCCTTGGGCCAAGTGAGTTCCGCTTCTGGCGACGCTACCCTGAAGGTATGGCGCGCTGGTCGGCGGTCATCCCGCGCAGTTGCGACGGAAACGACAATGCCTCCTAATGGCTGTCGCTGTCTGCCGGGCACCGCATGGAAATGACGTGCACTTCTTGGGGCAGATCTACACGGGGCTGGGCTGGATCCTAGCTAGTATTGCCAAGATCGGCCGGCGGAAGACATTGAACAGCTGCTCCAGACCTGAGCTCCATCTGGAGATGGCCGCCTGCGCTTCTTGGCAACGGCGGAAGGATAGCGATTCTACCGCTAGATCATCGCGGTGGCATTTGCTGGAGATCCCGTTCCGCCAATGACGTTGAGCGGCTTGATGGCGAGAAAACAATCCCAACGTTGCAACTGGTTCATCCGGCGGGCCAAAGGCCCCAGGCGCCACAACTCTCCGAGCGGAAGCCCGAGTTTTGCCAAGAACTCTTGGTGCATCATCCCGCGATCATTCGGAGCTGTGGTGATGAAGGGGGAATCGGCTACAGGCGGGAGGCATTCAACGGCAAAGTTATCTGCCGCCAGGATGCTCAGCCCCGAGTCCCACGCCATGTCCAGCAGTTCTTCGGACTGCGCCAACCCGGTCGCCTTGCCGGAATCACGTTGCCTGGATTTTTCTTCGGGGGACAGACCCAAGAACCATTCGCTCCAGCCGGTGTGAATCAGCAGCGCATCGCCCTGTTCCAGCTCAATGCCTTGGTGCTCCATGGCAGCAAGGAGCAGGGATAGCGGGATCGGCACACCATTTGCATGGTCCAGGTCTTGGCCCTGAGCTCTAGTGAAACCGTCAACGTCCACCAAGAGGCCACGAGTAACAATGGGTTGATCCGACCAGTACTGGATGCCCAGTTCGGTGGTTCCGGGGATGATCTTCTCATCGGGCACACCGTTGTAAAACCCCACTTCATCAGAACGCCGGTGGCGCAGCCCATCGATCTGCGACGAGCCCTGAAGGTAAAAGCTGTCCAGATAGTCATCGCGATGGGCCACATGGTTGCCGAAAATATGGTGCTTTGGCGCGCTACGTGTTTTGTACATCCCAGGTGAAAAGGCATCGATCGGATAATCAAGCCCGAAGGTTTCACCCAGGCGAACTGAAGCAGCCGCCTGAATTCGTTTGGCCGCATCGATTTTTTGGGGAACGCCAGCAGAAGGAGGGCTGAACAGGTCCCATGAAGTACCTGCAAGGGCGCCCGGACGTTGTTTCAGTTCGGCACGAGTAGGATACTTTTTCTGATCGCTCACTTTGACGAGTTCTCCTGCGCGTATTCCAGCGGGGTGGAGCCCACATGGAGCATCAGATACGCGGCAATCGAAGAGACGGACGCGCTGATGCAAAGTATCGTTTTGAATACCGTGTTGGGTGCGGCCAGAAGCATTGCATTGCCTGCAATAATCCCCACCAGCTGCAATAGGACGAAGACGATTCCGCCACACAACGCCACGGCCAAGGAAGCGACGAAGGTTTTTCGAAGTATAGATCGGTACATTTTGGCCCCCTGTGGGTTTAGACCGGCAAGATTCCGGAAGCAATCAGCACGCCGATTGCCAACAATGGAAGAGCATAGAACAGCATCATGCGGCGGAAGGTGTTATACGGGTTGACGCCGGCGATGCCGCACGCGACGTATAACGGGGCTCCTCCCGGCGGTACGGCTGCTTCACAAGAGGAGAACACCAGCACTGCGACCGCCGCAGTTGGTGCTGGAACACCGGCGGCAACCAGCGCTGCAACACCCACGGTTCCCACGGCGGCCATCGTCGCCGTTGATGACAGCGGAGCAGCCACTGCAACCACGATCAATCCAATCACCAGGGCAAGCAGCCATACCGGCAAGTCAAGCTGGTTCAGCACTGCAGTCAACTGCTCCGGCAAGCCGGTGCTTGCCAGGGCATTAGCTCCGGCGAAAGCGAATAGCACGGTAATTCCTACGATGCCGAAACGGGGGATGGAAGCCTCGATCATCTGCGACCATTCTTTGGCCGTTCGCGGCAGCTTACTGAATCCGAGCAGCAAACCCATAATGATCAATACGATAGGAATCCAGAAAATCGGGCTGACAGCTTTGGACACATCAGTTTCCGTATGCTCGCTCAGTACTTCGGCCATGAATCCGCTGGTGATGATCATTGGAAAAGCGACACCGACGAACAATAGCAGCGTGGTCCATCCTTGCTTGAATGCGACCGATAGCTGCTGCCGTTGTTCCTTCGGTGTTGATTGTGCGCCGCTCCGGCGGACCAAGATATAGGTAACGACCAGGCGGTGCGCAACGCACCAGAGCCCGCCAAAAATCAGCGGAACGATGAGCTCGTTTGCTGATAGCAATGGGCCGACGGTTGAGGAACCCACCAGGACGAACATCGAGGCACTGAATGGGAAAGTGATTCCCATGCCCGCGTTGCCAGCCACGATGGTCGCCGCCGTAGGACGGTCGATCTTTGATCGTTCCATCCATGGGATGGTAATTGAACCGACAGTTGCGGCGATGGCTGCTTGGTTATGCACGATGCTGCCCAACCCGGCCGAGGACACCGTGGACACGTAGGCGGCGCCGCCTTTGCTGCCGCCGATCAACGAGTCCAGCAGGTTGATCATGCGTTCCATGACCCCTGCGCGTTCGAGCAGGTAACCCATGAACACAAAGATCACTGTTGCATAGACAATTTCATCGGTGAGCGCTTCATAGAGCGCAACCCAGCCAACGGACATCATCTGCTTGCCACTGAATGCTGCGGCGACGATGAAGCCAAGAATCATTGCTTCACCGACGTTACGGCGTAGCAAGACCGTCCAAATGATGATGACCGCGAGGTAGACGCCCAGCGCCCAGATGCCAATCATGATGGTTCCTTCCGATGCTCGCCCGCGTCGCCGCTAGCCAGCTGTCATCCTATTATCGATTGCCATACGCTCCATTGCACTGGCAGAGGCATCGGTCATTTCACGGGGGACGCCCAAGTCTTCCAAATATCCGCCGGTGGAACGCATTTCTGCTGCACGGCGTACTGCGTGCTTGGCCGTACCGGTCAAGAAGCGGTCGATAGTTGCCTGGCCGTCGCCGGCCAGCATTTTGGAGATCTCTGCTCGGACCCATGGTTCAAGTCCCGCAGCGGCGCCAGCGCGAACTGCCTCGATCACCACGGACGCAAGGCCCTTGGTAAAGACGCTTCGCAGCAGCTTATGAGCCATGGCGCTGCCCGGTCCACCCTCCACGACTTCAACCGGTGCTCCCACAGATTTAAGAAGATCAGCAAAGTCCTCCGCTCCTTGGCCGCTGGCCATCAACGGTGTTTTTGCCCCCTGTGCAATGACGGGTCCGAGGATCGCGACGTCAATGAAGTTGACCTGGCCCGACGTGGAGCCCAGTTTTTCCATGATCTTGGGGGAAGAACTGGTCAGATCCGCATAACCAGAGCCCGCTTTCATTGCGGGCAAGCATTCTTGGGCTACCTCCGATGCAGCGCCAGCGGCGGTCAGAACTAAAACGACGTCCGCATCCTTGACTGCTTCCGCGGCTGACCGGGCCAGTTCCACGCGTTGCGGAGCGTCGCTGATGAAAGGATCATAGCCGGTGATTTCATGTCCAGCTTCGAGTAGCGCGGCAGCGTAAATCTGCCCGACTTCACCTAGTCCGATGAGTGCACATTTCATAGTGTTAGGGCCTTAGATAATTAGGAATGGGAGATATTTCGGTCAGCAAGAATGGCCGCGCGGCGCTGGCTCTCGTCGAGATGCACGGCTTCCGCGGCAGTGGCGATTTCCTCGGCACGGCTGGCTGGAACGATTACCAGACCATCCGAATCGCCGATGACAATATCGCCAGGGCTCACTGCAACGCCACCGAACGCGATGGTGCCGTTAATTTCGAAAGGGCCATTCTTGTATGGGCCGGCAGGGCTAGTAGCACGGGCAAACACTGGCAGGCGGATTTCTCCGAGATCCACTGCGTCTCGCACCGCTCCATCAATGGCAAAGCCGGCGACCCCCTTTGAAACAGCGCGTTCGCCGATCAGCTCACCGAGCAGCGCGCGGTCTGTGTAGCCGCCGCCATTGACCATGATGACTTCACCTGGTTGAACGTGCTTGAGCGCCTCATGAATCCCGGCATTGTCGCCGGGGGCTACCCAGACGGTGTAGGCGGGACCCGCCAACTTGGCTCCTTCCCAGACGGCTTGTATCTCCGCCGAAGCGATTCCAAGTCGTTGCATGGCATCGCCGATGTTGGCAGCAGGAAGCTCGGTGAGCCGGTCGATCGTAGATTGGCTGACTTGTATGTATTCAGTCGATTGGTTCACTGGTCACCTATTCCAAGGCCTGTGGCGCAGAATTTCACAAGAGAACATTTCATTATATGTTCTTAGATTTCACACTACGCAATTAATTGATGATGTATGGAATCATGACATGTTCTGCATCACAGTGTCAAGGAGGATTTCGCGGGGAGGTTTCGAAGGTTCAGCCTTGCAGGAGCGGGGCGCAAGCTGCGCGTGGCTCCAGGCAAAGCGATTCCGGGAGGGTTCTAGCGCCTGTGCCGCGGTATTTAATGGCGCGCAGGATCGAGGCGGCGCACGGACGCGAAAGGCGGAATTTGCGCGATGTTATCTGGTGGGCGGCTAGTAGACGCTGCTTGCCAGCAAATCGGACAGGCGTCGAGCTGCCTGGAGTAGTTCGGGGGCCTTGGCTTCCAGTGTGTCGCGGGGGATCGTGGCTATGGGTCCGGTCAGCGAGAGGGCTTCGGTGGGAAGGCCTTGGCGAGCTGGGACGGCCACGGCGATGGAAATAATTCCCAGTGCGCGCTCATCCTCGGAAATAGCGTAGTTCGAATCGAGGCGGGGTGTCCGAACCCTGATGGCCTCAAGATCGAAATTCTCCGCTTCGTACTGCAGGCGCCTTGAAGATTCGGCGATCCGGGTTAGTTCGTCATCATCGGCACCACGAAGGAGGATGCGCCCTGCAGCACCGGCAGTAAGCGGCAGGCGGCGGCCTTGCGGCAAGTTGTACCCAAGCGAAGTCTCTCCTACCACGCGTTCAACCAGTACGCGCTCGCTGCCGAGGCGAGTGTAGAGCGACGCTGTCAGCTTGGTTGCCTGCGAGAGCTGCTGGAGGATTGGTTGGGCCACCCGGGGCAGGGGGTCGTTCTCCAGGAAAACTCGGGCAGCAGGCAATACCGCTGGACCCAATCGGTAGCTCTTGTCAGTTTGGCTGACCAGGCCGGCTTCCTGCAGCACCCTGAGGATGCGCAGGGTCGTAGGCGAGCTCATCCCCATGTCGGCGGCAATTGCGCTGAGTCGCCGGGGGTGTTCGTAGCGCTGGATCTGCTCGAATACGGCAATGGCCCGGGTGAGTGACCTCATGCCGTTGGGAGCTTCAGACTTATCTTTTTCTACCGCCATGATTTCATTCTACGCAATTATTTTGTAATTTGGCACACTTCCTTGACTGCCACTTGTGCATCATGTCACTATTTCATGGAGCGCTAAACAATTTTACTGTATGAAATTTCTGAACGAACTATGTAATCGGAGGAAGTCGTGTCGAGCGATCTAACGGAGAGGCAGAACCCTCCTGGCGTGTGGCCGGTAGTGGCCGGCCAAGCAATCATCGGCCTTGTCGGTCTGTACGCGCTTATAGGTTCGGTGAGTTTAGGACTATGGAGCAGCATGGGGCCGGGTGCCGGGTTCTTTCCTGCGGTGCTCGGCGCGTTCCTCGTTGTTCTAGCCATTGTCTGGTTCATCCAGGAGCGTTCCGCGCCACAGGAGCCGGGTGAGGCTGAGGCTTTCGAGCGGGCGCAAGTATTTGCGGTTGTGGCCAGCCTGGTTGTACTGGCGGCAGCGTTGCCGTTTCTCGGTTTCCAGCTGAGCATGCTGGCTTTCCTGATGTACCACCTGAACTTCCGAGCTCGGATCGGGTGGATTAGAGCAGTAGTGATTTCTCTTTGCGGGAGTGTAGGCGTGTTCTACCTGTTCACAAAGGTCCTGCACGTTTCGCTTCCTCTGGCATCTGTTCCGCCCTTGAATTTGATTGGACTTTGAGATGGATGTTCTCAACGAACTCATGATGGGTTTTGCCGAGGCGATGACGTGGCAAAACCTGCTGTTCGCATTTGTCGGCTGCCTATTGGGCACTGTTATCGGAGTTCTGCCCGGTATCGGGCCGGTCGCGGGAATCGCATTGTTGATCCCGCTGACTCTGAACCTCGATCCTGCTGGTTCCATCATCATGCTGTGCGCTATCTTCTATGGCACTACCTACGGTGGAACAATAACCAGCGTTCTGCTCAATACGCCCGGTGAAGCAGCCTCGGCGATCACCGCCATCGATGGCTATCAGATGACGAAGATTGGCCGTGCTGGTGTAGCACTGACTATCGCTGCTGTCGGATCATTCGTCGGTGGCACAATCGCCACCGTCGGCTTGGTCATTGCGGCCAAGCCGCTGGGAAGCTTGGGGTTGCTCATCGGCCCGCCAGAATTCTTCGCACTCGTTGTAGTCGGGATCTCGCTGCTGGTGGCGCTAGCGGGGAAGTCGATGGTCAGGGCCTTGATTTCTGGAGCGTTGGGCCTGCTGATTTCGATGGTGGGCATTGACCCGGTCATGGGCGCTCCGCGTTTTACCTTCGGCATGGATCGATTGCTCGACGGTGTGTCATTCGTGGCCGTGATCGTAGGCATTTTCGGCTTGTCTGAGATCTTGTCTTACCGCCCGGGAAAGAATCAATCCGTTGCGCAGGCCCCGGGCTTGCGAGCTTTGCTCCCATCGCGCACGGACTGGGCACGCAGCACGCCGGCCTTTGCCCGAGGTACAGGCATTGGCTTTGCCATGGGGCTCATTCCAGGCATGACCGGATCGGTTTCTTCCCTGCTTTCCTATGGGGCTGAGAAGAAATTCTCGAAGTACCGCCACCAGCTCGGGCAAGGAGCCATCGAAGGGGTAGCCGGTCCCGAGACTGCCAACAACGCTCACGCCAACGGGGCACTAATCCCGCTATTCACTTTGGGCATTCCTGCCTCGCCTACGATCGCGGTACTGATGGGAGCTTTCCTGCAGCAAGGCCTGACTCCTGGGCCGACGTTGTTCGCTGAACATAGCACATTGGCGTGGACAATTATCGCCAGCCTTTTCATCGGCAACGTACTACTGCTTATTCTCAACGTTCCACTTGTCGGCTTGTGGACTTCCATCTTGAAGGTTCCATACCCGATCCTGGCAGGCCTGATCTTGATGTTCATGGTCGTGGGGGCGTACACGATCAATTTTTCCGTTTTCGATGTCTTCGTGATGATCATCTTCGGACTGGTGGGCCTCGGTCTTCGCCGGCTGGATATTCCCCTTGCCCCAATGGTCCTGACACTTGTCCTGGGTCCGTTGATGGAGCGATCCCTTCGCGAATCATTGGATATTTCGCATGGCAGCTTCGCGATCTTCTTTGATCGTCCTATCACGATGGTGTTGCTGCTCGTCGCCTTGGCAATCGTCTGCAGTCCGCTCTTGAAATTGCGTAAGCCAGCTGTGCTGGCAGCTGAAGACCCCGAAAGCTAGACAACGCAAAATCTATTCACTCAACCCGAAGGAAACACAATGAAACGCATGATCTCGATTCTTGCCGTTGGAGCATTCACCTTGGCTGCAGCAGGCTGCGGATCAAGCAACGCAGCATCAGGTGGCGGAGGGGAAGAGTTCCCCAAAAACGGCAAATCCGTTGAACTAGTAGTAGCGTTCTCGCCGGGTGGACCTGTGGACACAGCTGCCCGGCTGATCCAGCCCATACTCGAAAAAGAGCTCGGGACCAACGTTGAGGTGGTAAACAAACCAGGTGCCGGTGGTCAGATTGGCTATACGGCGTTGGCCAATGCCAAGGCTGATGGCTACACCATTGGTGCCGTTGGGTCGCCTTCAATTGTCGTCATTCCCATGGACGAATCCCGCGGTGCGGCCTTCACCCGCAGCGACCTGCAGCCCCTGGGCCGCCAGGTTGTGGATCCGATGGTGATTGCGGTTCAGCCGGACAGCAAATATTCGAGTCTCAAGGATCTGATCGAAGAAAGCAAGGCAACCCCGGGTGCGCTAAATGCAACAACCACAGGGCAGATGGGCGGTGAGCATTTCGCGATTGCCCAGATCAACGAGGCCACTGGTTCTGCATTCAGCCCAGTGCACTTCTCTGAGGGAGCTTCCCAGGCATCTACCGCCTTCCTGGGCAAGCACGTGGAAGTGCTTGTCGGGAATATCAGCGAGGTAGTTGACTTGGCGAATCAGGGCAAAGCCAGAGTGCTCGGGGTGATGGATGCCGAACGCACCGACGCGCTGCCGGACGTACCGACATTCGCTGAAGAAGGATACGACGTGATCGCGACGACTGCCCGTGGTTATGCGGCACCAGAAGGCCTGCCAGAGGAAGTGGGCAAGAAGCTGGAAGCTGCCCTGCAAACTGCGATTGAAGACGAGGCAGTAGTTGAAAAGATGGAAAACCTCGGATTGGCAACTAGCTACCAAAATGCGACCGACTATGACGAATTCTGGACTCGCCAGGAGGGGGACTACAAGGCTGTCCTGCCATTAGTCCAGGCTAAATAGCAGTGGATCGGAACGGGCGGAGCTGAAATTTAGGACAGCAGCGGGGCTGGCCGTGAGTTCCATGAAATAAGCAGGAGGGCTTTGGATGGCAAATTTGCCAGCCAAAGCCCTCCTGCGTTGATGGGACGTTTGTGGCTAGTAGCTGAGCCCGAAGCCGTAGTCGAAGAGCGCTCCATCGGCAGTTTCGCCGTAGCCGGGCAGGTCGCTGGCCTCGTCCATGACGAATGGCTGGCGGATCGCACCGGGCGCTTAATGCCCGTCGCGCTGCTGAATTCGCCGTTCGCCGCGCTTGATGAGCAGCAGCGAAGTTCCGCGAAGTTGGGGGCGAGTGCGGCTCTCCGTACCGCCCCCAGTTCTGGCGCCTAGATTTCGCAGGTTTCGGCGGGCGCGTTGCGGATCAATCCGCGCTCGGCCACCAGCGTGCTGATGAGCAGAATGGCGGCGGCCGCGTTCCAGGGAACGAGCGGCAAGTAGCCTTCTGGCGGCAGGTCGGAAAGCAGCCAGCGGGTTACCAGGAACGTGGCCAATCCCAGCGCAAGCGAAATGGCGAATGCGATGCCCCGGTGTTTCTTGGAGACGCCCTGCCACGCGGGGATTGATCCGTCGGCAGGTGCTTCAGAGGTGATTCCCAAGAACTTCAGCATGCGTTCCTTCTCGATAATGTCCGGTAGTTGTCATATAAAGATCAAGTCAACTAAGTGTTATTTCGATAGTATCGAATCTGAAAATTGCTGTACATGGTACTTTCGGATGACACTTCGACCTCGAACACCGAGCCCGGGTGAAACTTTTGGCCCCGTGCACGGCGCCGTGGCGCCATTCGGCGTCCGGTGCAGCCAAGCGCGGGGACAGGACCGAGGTGCGTGGACGCATCGCTCGGAACGCTGCGAGATCGCCCCCGGGGGAAGTGTTAATGGGAAGGCGCACTAGCGGCCTAGCGCCAGGCGCGGTTCCTGCCTTATCATCAGTGAGTCAGGAACATGGCCCCGCCAGGTTCCGGCGCTCTCAAAAGGGGCGATACCCGTTGCGGTCCAGCAACCGGTAACGGCAGACATATATGGAATTTCTTCAGCACGATTTCTTGAAAAGAGTCCATAATGTCTAGCGTTTCAGCTGCCATTGCCCACGCCCTCAAGCCGCTGGCCCCGCGGATCTTCGGATTGATGGGCAACGGCAATGCCCACTTCCTCGACGCCGCAGTGCGTGCAGGCTTCGACTACACCGCCGTGCGCCACGAATCGGCCGCCGTTTCGGCCGCCGACGCCTACTTCCGCATCTCCAATAAGCTGGCCATCGCCTCCACCACTTACGGTGCCGGCTACACCAACACCATCACCGCACTGGCTGAAGCCGCCGCGGCCCGGACCCCGCTGCTGTTCGTCACCGGCGACGCGCCAACTTCCGGCCTGCGTGGCTGGGACGTCGACCAGGCCGCGATCGACACAGCAGTGCGAGCGCCGCGCTACGTCGTTGACCGCGACAACCCGGGTGCCACTGCTCTGGAGGCGGCCGCCCGGGCGTTGCGCGAACAGATGCCGGTTGTTTTGGCGATCCCTTATGATTTGGCCGCGGTGGATTCGCTCGAAGAGCAGCTGCCTGATTTCGCCTCCCTGCGCAGCACCCCTCCGGCACCGCAGCTGAACTCCACCCAGCTGGAGCAGATCGCTGGAAAGCTCAACGCCTCGCAGCGCACCCACATCCTCTATGGCCGCGGCGCGATCGATGCCGCCGCGCAGGTCCAGTCGCTGGCGCAGAAGCTGGACGCCACCACCTCGGGTACGTTGCTGGCCCGCGACCTGCTGGACTACGAGTTCGATTTGGGCATCACCGGAGGCTTCTCCACCGAGGCCAACGCCCGCATCATCGCGCAGGCCGATACGGTATTGGTACTCGGCGCCTCGTTGAACCAGTTCACCATGCGTTTTGGCGATCTGGTCGCGCAGGATGCCAGCTTGATCCAGATCGACCTGGGGTGCGCCGCCACCAACCCGCGCGTGGACTATTTCGCCACCGCCGATGCGGCCTTGGCCGCCGCGGACCTGCTCGGTGCGGTGGAGCAGGCGCAGGGCGGATGGCGTTCAGGCCTGGACCTGTCCAATCTGCGCACCCGTCCGGCCGGTGACGACCTGGCCGCCGACGGGCAGCTTGATCCGCGCCGCGTGGCCAGCGAACTGGAGAAGATCCTGCCGGCCAATCGCGTGCTGGTGCAAGACGGCGGCCACTTCATCGGCTGGGGGCCCATGTACTGGTCGACCTCCGGTGCACGCTCCTTGAGCTGCGTGGGCACCGCGTACCAGTCCATCGGCCTGGGCATCGCTTCCATGGTGGGCGCAGGCCCAGCGGCGCAGGGGCGCACGGTCGTGCTGGCCGCCGGCGATGGCGGCTTCCTGATGGGCCTGGCGGACCTCGAATCGATCGTTCGCACCGTGGAGAGTGGCGTAATCGTCATCTACAACGACTCCGCGTACGGAGCGGAAATCCACCAGTACGGATCCGTCGGCCTGCACGAAGACCCGATGCTGATCCCGACGGTGGATTTCGCCGGTATCGCCAAGGCCATGGGAGCCACTGGAATCCGCGTTGACACGCTCGAAGACCTCGCCAGGGTCCAGCAGTGGGTGGATGCCGGAGCCCGTGGTGTGTGCCTGGTGGATGCCCGTGTCTCGATGCATGTGCGTGCTCCTTATATGGACGAGGTCCTTTCTGCGAACAAGAAGGCCGCCGCGGCTGCGGCATTACAATCCGGTAAAGGTGGTGGCAAGCGGTAGCCGAACGTCGTAGGGTGGTTGAGTGCGCAAGTTATTAGTCGGAACAGCAAGTCTGGGTCTAGGGGCACTTTTGATGTTCCCCTCAACCGGCGCTTTTGCTGCACCCACTGGCCCTGGCGACTCGGCGGGTGCCAGCGCAGCGCAGCTTTCCGAAACCTCGCTTCGCGTGGCAACCATTCAGGCAAATCTCAGCGGCGAAACCCCCCAGGAGCTGCCCGCGAACCTGATGCGCGGATCCGACCGCCAGGCGGCGCAGGTTGCAGACAAGATCAGCAGCGCCAATGCGGACGTGGTGGTGCTGACAGATATGGACGCCACCCAGGACGCGGTTGATGCACTGAACGACCAGTATCTGAACAATCCCGACGATGCCCGCGCCGATGTGGAATACGGGTATTCCTACCTGGCCGTGGGCTCCAAGGGCCTGCAAAGCGGTGCCGATCTGAACGCTGATGGCGTCATCGGCGGCGCCGAGGATGCGTGGGGCCAGGCTGCATTCGCCGAGCAGGGTTCGATTGTCGTGCTATCGAAGTACCCGATTGCACAAGACCAGGTCACCAGCGTTTCCCAGCTCAAGTGGCAGGACGTTGCCAACGACATGATGCACCACACCGACTTCTCTGGTGTGCTGGCCGCCTCCATTCCGGTGATGAGCACCGGGCTGTGGGACATTCCCATCCAATACCGTGGCGAGCCGGTGCATATTCTTGCGACCCAAACCCAGCCAGATGCGCAGGACCAGGAATTCGCCAAGGCACGCCAGGCTGATGAGTTGAAGGTTCTCACCGGCTACCTGTCCGGAGAGGACTACGTTCGCACCGATGAGGGCGAGCAAGCAGAAGGAGTCGGCGAAGACCGCTATGTCATCGCCGGCGCACTTGGCTTGCAGGAGAACGCGGCAGATCGCGTTGAACCATTCCTCCAGGGGCTCAAGCGCGCGAACGCTTTGAATGATTCCGGAAGCTACCTGGTCCCCAGCGCAACTTGGCAGGTATTGGGCCAGGGCCGCATCCAGGAGCATCCGCCAAGCAGTTCCCAGCCCCTGCCAGGAACGGTGCCGGACTTGGTGAAAGCATCAAGCCCGCTGATCTGGACCGATGTCCAGTTCTAGATGCCGAGCAAACCCCGCAGATAAGGATTGAGGAATCGTCCCTCCGGATCGGCAGTTTGGCGCACCCTCGTGAAATCGCTGAATTTCGGGTAGAGCTGCGCCAAATCCGCTGCTTGCAGGCTATGTTCCTTGCCCCAATGCGGCCGGCCGCCCAAAGAACGGAAGATCTCTTCCATGGCCGGGAAGTATCCCGGAGCCTTATCCCGAATGTAGCGGTGCACGGCAATGTACGCTGTCTGCCTGCCGCTGGCGGTACCCAACCAGGTGGAGTCCCCGGCCGCGGTACGCACCTCGACAGGGAAGGAAACTCCAACTCCCGAACGCCTGAAGTACGCTCGCACCTTCGCGAAAGCTTCATCGAAGCCAGCTAGCGGCAGCGCATACTCCATCTCGGTGAAGCGCACCCGTCGCGCACTGGTGAAAGCTTCATTCCATGGCGCGATGCTGCTGCGCTCCGGCAGGGCCGCGCAAGCCACCTCATTCAATTTGGCAGTGGTCCGGGGGACCGCTGCGCTCAGCGAGCTGAGCAGCTGCAACGCGCCATTGGAAAGCAGTTCATCGTTCAGCCAGCGGGCCGCCGCAGGCGGCTGATCGGCAGGGACCTGGCCGTCGAGCCGGGTATTGATCTTCACCTGGGCTTTGCTGGTGCCCGGGAACCAGAAGAATTCCAGATGGTCTTCTTGCCGGGCACGATCAACAAAGCTTTCGGCGATCTGCCCGATGGGTTCGATGGATTCGGCCGCACGCATCATGTAGTAGGGAACGCACCGCAGCCGGACGTGGGTGAGTACCCCCAGTACTCCCAGGCCAAGCCGGGACGCCTCGAACAATTCGCTATTCTCCTGCGCGCTGGCGCGCAGATGGGTCCCATCGGCCAGCATGAGCTGCACTCCGGTGACCGTTGCGCTGAATCCGCTGAATTCCAGGCCCGTGCCGTGGGTGCCGGTGCTGATTGCTCCAGCGACCGACTGCTTGTCGATATCTCCCATATTCTCCAACGCGAGGTTGAAGGGCCTGAGCAGGGCGGGGATCTGCCAGAGCCGGGTTCCGGCGCGGAACGTCACCTCGTGGGTGCGAGCGTCGACTTCCTCGATGCCGCGAAAGCCATCCAGATTCAGCAAGATCCCGTCGGTATCTGCCAGCGGAGTGAAGGAATGGCCTGCGCCGACGGTGCGCACCGGCTGGTGCTGGTCGGCGGCCTGCTCCAGGCTCTGTGCTAATTCTGCGATGCTGCGCGGAGAATGGACAGCTGCTGGGTGGGAGACCACGGTGCGTGCGAAATTCCTGAAAGTACTCACAGGAATGCTTTCCCTTCTCCACGGTAAGTAGGCCATTGTTCGACGATCCTGCCCTTGGAGTACACCGCCGCCTTATTAACGCGTTCGGCCGGTTCGCCGGACTTGGCATGGCGCAGCCACACGGTATCGCCAATGGCAATGCGATGCGCCGAGGGGCCAGTGAGCGGAGTCTGCACTTCGCCGGCGCCTTCCATGGCCAGGTAGCGAAGCTTCTTGGGATGCTCGATGGTGGGCAAGCGGTCCTTGCCGGCTGGGCCCGATGCGGCCCATCCGCCACCAAGGATGGTGACCGTTCGCTCATCGGGACGGCGTACTACCGGGAATCCCAGGTACAGGGCAGGGGTGGGGCGGAATGCGCGGTAGGAATCGAAGAGCGCGGGCGCGAATAATCCTGAGCCCGCGGCGATTTCGGTTACCGCTGGTTCTTGGATGGTGCTTTCTACCGAACCGGTACCTCCGGCATTTACAAACCGCAGGTCGCCGAGCTCCCGTACCAATTCCACGGTTTCGGCCCGGCGGTCCGCCAGTTCGGCGGCGCTGGCTTGGCGCAGCTTGCGGGCGATCAGTGCCCTGGGGCTGAAACCCCCATCGGGGACCGAAGCGATTTGGGATTCGTAGCCCATCAGCCCGTCCAAGATGAAGTTGCGCCGGCGGTGCACCTGGGCGGCCAGTTCGGCGACCTGTTCCGGCCGGGTCAGCGGGGAACGCGCGGCGCCGATACGGAGGTTGCTGCTGGGGTAATAGGCAGCATCCAGTTCCAGGGCGACCTTCAGCGGCCCGTGCCCCGGTGCGATCCTGTCGATCAAATCCAACTGCTCTTGGGTATCCACCATGAGCGTTACCTCTTCGCGTGCCTGTTCGCTGGCGGCCCACCGGCTGATCGCTTCGGCATCGGTTTGCGGGTAGGCAACCACCAAGTCCTTCAAGCCATGGCTGGCCAGCCATAATGCTTCGGCCAAGGTGAAGCAGAGAACGCCGCGGAAACCGGGCTCATCCAGGACCCGTTCCAATGCCTTGCGTACACGCAGGGATTTGGACGCGATGCGAATCGGCAGACCTCCGGCCCGTTCGCGCAGGGCGATCACGTTGGAATCGAAGGCATCCAGATCGAGCAGCGCGACCGGATGCTCCGAGATCCCGGCGCTTTTCAAGGCGTGGTTATACCGTTTGGCCTGAGCGTTCTTCATAGGCCAACTCTTGCACCAGCGTCGGGGAGTTTCAAGGAATTTTTCAAGACGCTTGCTTGAAAGCGCAAAGACCAAGGTAACTCTCAGGGTCTTGCGGTTAAGCTGGAGCCATCATGAAAAACGATCCGATTTCAATGACTTTGATTGGCAAAGATGGAAAGCCGCGCTCCGGCGTGCAGGACGCCATCATGAAGGGCATCGGCGTGCAGCGCCCGCTGGTGCTTGCCTACATCAAGCGGCTGCGCAAAAAGCACCCTGACGCTACTACTGCCCAGCTGGCAGCTATTGTCGAGCGCGATTACCTGCGCGTAGTTACCGGTTCCGGTGCAGCCGTGGGTGGAACCGCAGCCGTTCCCGCTGTTGGTACCGGTATCGCCCTGGGCCTATCCATAGCTGCGACCCTGGGCTTCCTGGAAGCCTCGGCGCTGTATGCGCAAAGCCTGGCAGAGCTGCACGGCATAGCCATCGACGATCCGGATCGTTCACGAGTCCTGGTTATGGGCATCATGATGGGCGATGAGGGCAGCTCGATGATTGCCGGATTGACTTCCCAGGCCGCAGGTCGCGGTGGGGGTCCAATCCAGGGATGGGCCAAGTCCTTCGGTGCCAGCAAGTCCACGAGCATCTACTCTGCAATGCAGCGCACCATGCAGAAGAAGTTCCTGCGCAAGATCATTGGCACCCAAGCGGCTAGCACCATCGGCCGTTTGGTTCCGTTTGGGGTCGGCGCGGCCATCGGTGGCGTAGGCAATCGATATATGGCCAAGCGCGTGATCGAGAATGCGGCAGTGGCCTTCGCCGGCATCCCCACGGTGGCGCCAAGCTCTCTGCCCCTGGATGATCCTAGAGTCATTGACGCAGAGATCGTCGAGGACTAGCTGAATCGCGGTAGCCGGCCACTGAGGTGGTCGGCTACCGGCTTTTAAGACGAATTTTTATGCGTTTTACAGATTTTTGCGAGCACCGAACCGCATGAACCCGGGCTTTAATCGGCGCTCCGAAATTAAGTGTGCACGGTCACCGTCAAAAACCACCCACCCGATTTGCAGGACCCCCAAAACCTGTGTATAGTTTTTCCTTGTCGCCGAGAACAAAA
>NZ_JBJDNO010000005.1:0-100384 GCF_044900755.1 Microbacterium sp. NPDC087868 | reverse complement strand
CGGTGCCGCGCTTGCTGCGGGAAAGATAGGGATATCGCCTAGCTCAAGGTCCAGGAGCGCTTGGACAGGCCGTACCAGAAACCGTCAATTGCCGTCTTGGCATCAATTCCACCCGAGGCGTATGCCGCACCCAGCGCAACGTACAGCGGAGCCCAATGCTCCGAGCGCGGGTGCGCTTCGCGGGCCGCCGGGGCCTTGTGCAGGAAGTCGAGGATGGAGTCCACATCCCCGCGGGCCATTGCCTCCTCGGCCCAATGGTCGAACTCGCTGGAGGCCGATGGCGGCGCCGAATCCGGCCCGCCGGCTGGGTTGAACCAGCGCAAGTTGTGGGTGGTGAATCCGGAGCCAACGATCAAGGTTCCCCGCTCGCGCAAGGGCGCCAAGCTCTTGCCCAGATCAAAGAGTCCTGCAGGATCCAGTGTTGGCATGGACATCTGCACCACCGGTACATCCGCATCCGGAAACATTTCCTTCAGCGGCACGTAGGCGCCATGGTCCAGTCCACGCGTCTCGTCGCGCTCCACGTGATGGCCATAGGCCGAGGTCAGCCGTTCGACTTCATTGGCCAGCTCGGGCGCCATTGGCGCGTCGTAGCGAACGTCGTAGTACTTCTGGTCGAAGCCCCAGAAGTCGTAGACCAATTCGTTCTTCTGCTGGGTAGCACTCAGCGTCACCGGCGCATTTTCCCAGTGCGCGGAGATCATCAGAATATCTTTCGGCTTCTCGAAAGTGCCGGACCAGCTAGCCAGCTCCTGGGTCCAGCGCTGGTCGTCGGCCAGTGGCGGTGCGCCATGGCTAAGGAACAAGACGGGAGGGGTATCGGATAGCTGATTCATGATTAAAACCTACCAAGCATTAGTTGAAGCGTCAAGTTTTATTTTCATGAATCCCGATATCCAACTCCAAATGCTCTCCAAGAGGCCCGTGGACAGTGCGGACAGCTTCGCCGCACCACGTTGGGTCCAACGCCAGAGGCAACGGAGGCCATGGCTTTCTTGCTCTGCTTCTGAGCGGCGGCGGAAATCTATTGCTTCTCTAATCACGAATGCAATCGGCAAGTCGTTCCTAAGCTGCGCCGGAGAAGTGGAACTGTACGGCTTTGCAGGCATCAGGCGTTGCCTGGCCAGTCTTTTCCAAGCCATTAATTACGCTCAGCTGGGGATTCGCAGTACGTTCAACACTTCGGCTTCGAACGGCTGCGGTCTCCAATATCAGACTTATCGACCATTAATCTTTAGAATGGTTTGTATGCAAGAAGAAGAACTGATGCAGACGGTCGAAGAAGAATTCACCGCCATCTTATTGCGCGCCCGCCAGATGCTGATCCGTCGCGCCAAGATCATCCACCCGGACCTGCAGGATCCGGGGTACCGCTTGCTTGCAGTGGTCATCCGCGATGAAGCCCAGCAACAGGGAGCACTCGCAGAAAAACTGCGTCTGGACAAGGCGACTATTTCCCGCCTCGTGCAGCACCTCGAGTCTCTGGAACTTGTCACCCGCACCCAGGATCCTTCCGATGGCCGGGCCCAGCTGGTCTCGGCAACAGAAAACGCCAAGGAAAAATGGCGCTCCAGCGGTAACACGCTGCGTGAGGAACTGCGCCGCCAGCTCAAGGAATGGGAAGCCTCCGAACTGAAGAATTTTGGAGATCTCCTGCACCGCCTCAACGACAGTTTTGAACAGATTCTCTAGTCCCCGATCATCAGCTGAAGCCTTGGAGACCTTCTGGTTTCCAAGGCTTCAGCTTTTTAGGCTCACTCCATCAGCGCCAGGAAATCATCGGCGCTTAACGCAGCACTCTGCGCGGCTTGGGCAGTCTCTCCCAGGACATCATTGAACAGCTGCGTCTTCTTGGCCTGCAACGCGAGCACCTTGGATTCGATGGTGTCCTTTGCCACCAAGCGGTACACATAGACCGGACGAGTTTGCCCAATGCGGTGGGCCCGGTCAATAGCCTGGGCTTCAGCCTGCGGGTTCCACCATGGGTCCAGCAAGATGCAGTAGTCGGCGGAAGTGAGATTAATGCCGAAGCCGCCGGACTTCAGCGAGATGAAGAAGACCGGGAAATCTCCTTCACTGAAACCGTCAATCAGTTCCTTGCGCCGAGGGCCAGTGGTGGACCCGTCAAGGTATCCGTGCTCGATGCCCAGCTCTTCAGCGACGTCGCGTGCCTTGGCCAAGAAACTGGTGAATTGGCTGAAGACCAGAATCCTATGCCCTTCAGAAACCGCGTCCCCCATGAGTTCGCGCAGCATTTCCAGCTTCGCGCTCGGGGCATCGCCCTCGCCTACCAGGGACGGATCCAAGGCCAGCTGGCGCAGCAGGGTCAGCGACTGGAGAATCTGGAAGCGATTCGAATCAACGTCGTCAACCAGGCCCAGGACTTCTTGCCGCACGCGCTGGAAGCGGCGGTCATAGGCTTTGCGGTGCCCCGGCTCCAGTTCGACTTCCAGCACCTGTTCGGTCTTCGCCGGCAGCTCTGGAACGACCTGTTCCTTGGTACGGCGCAGCACGAACGGACGCAGTCGGCTCTTCAGGCGCTCCAGGCGCTCCTGGTCTCCGTCGGCAATGGGCTTCTGGTAGTTGTCCTTAAAGGACTTCGCACCGCCCAGCAGGCCTGGTGCAGCCAGTGAGACCAACGCCCACAGTTCCAGCAGGTTGTTTTCCATGGGAGTGCCAGTGACCACGAATTTGCACGGCACTGGCAGCTGCCGGGCCTGCTTGTAGCCTTTGGAGGCATGGTTCTTCAGTTGCTGGGCCTCGTCCATGATCATGACGTTGAATCCGGCGGCTTCAAAATCCTCATAGGCCAGGCGGAAGATCGTGTAGCTGGTAACTACCAATTGGGCGTCACCGATCTGCGACGCCATGCTTTGGCCGCTCTTTCTAGCTGTTGAAGTGATGCCGGTGACTCTCATCTGCGGCGCAAATCGCTGCGCCTCATTGATCCAGTTGCCCACCACCGAGGTAGGAGCCAGCACCAGGAATTTCTGGGCAGGATCCTCGACGCGCGCTTGTTCAAGGCAAGCCAGCAGCTGGACGGTCTTGCCCAGACCCATATCGTCGGCAAGGACGCCACCGAGATCATGGGTACGCAAGAAGTTGAGCCAGGATAGGCCGTGGCCCTGATACGGGCGCAGTTCAGCGTTGAACGTTTCCGCTAGTTGGACCGGCTGCATTTCTTCACCGCTTTGCAGCGCCTTCATGGTCTGCAGCCACTGGTTGTGCTGGGCTTCGATAATGCCCAGATCCACCAGTTCTTGCCACCAGTCGATGCTCAACTTATGGATGCGGATCGTATCGCCCTGCACCGTGCCCAGCTCCCCGGCCTCTGATATCAGCTGGCGCAGCTGCGTGAAATCTGCACCATCAATCGGGATCACCGTAAGGTCATCGAGGACGAGATACTCATCTTGCTTGGTCAAGGCCTCCAGCAGCAGTGGGAACGGGACCTTGGTCTCGTCCAGGAGCACTTCCACAGACAAGTCGAACCAGTCCCCCGTGCTTTCGCCGGCTTCGACACTGACAGCGGCCGGCGCGTGGCTGATCCGGTACTTCGGCAGCCTGTTCTGCTCTTCAACGACCACATCGGAATGCTCTGCCAATAGCGGCAATGCGTAGACCAAGAAATCGATGGATTCGGAGGTGCTGAAGTCCTTCGGCGGGAAGATTCCTGAAGAGGTCAGTTGCCCCAAGGAAGCCTGCGCGCCGAGCTTGTCCTGCACCGAAGCAGCAATTTCCTTTTCCACGGCATACTGGCGGGGGCCCGCGGAGGCGTACTCCCAGGAATAGCTCACGGTCAGCGGAGTTCGGATGCTCTCCAGGGACAGCTTGAGGCTGGGGCGTGCTGGAACAGGGATGCTGTAGCTGTCATCCTCGCTCTTCAACGGTGCCATCAGGCGCAATCGGTCCAGGTGCTGGCGCTCGAAAAGCTCAACGCCTTCCTGCGGGATGGATTGCGCACCGGATTCAATAAATGTGGCCAGTTCCTTCGTGACCGGTTCAGCGAACCGGGCCAAACCGATTTCCCTGGCCTTCGGCAAGGGGCTGGACGCGTAAGCCAACAAGGTCGGCGGCGTGCCTATGGGCAAGAGGTAGACGTGCTCTTCGCTCGGCCCGCGCAGCTTCCCTTCCATGCTCAGGCCATGTTCACCGCGACGCACATCCACGTGTGCCATGGCTGGTTGCTCGCTGAACTCCACCGGGGCCTTGGCCGTAGAACCACCGTTGACGATCTGCACTCCAGCTTCACGCAGGGCTTCGAACGCATCCAGCAGGTCCTGGCCTGGAAGATCCATCAAGGAGATCCACTCCTTGGGATCCCACGAATGGCGATAAGTATCTTGTTCAACGTGTTCACGCAACCGGTCCAGTTCAACGACCGCACGACGCTGCTTCTTGGAGAACCGCGCATCAAAAGCAACATTGCGCCAGCTGATCCCGGTTTGGATCCAGGGGCTCTTGGTTCCCTGGCGGGCCGGGCGTGCCTGCAAGGTCAGCGCGTCCTCGCCGCCATAACGCGGTTCGCTTACCACTTTCAGGATCAATCCCAGCGGTTCTTCGGCAACCAGCGGCTCATCGGAAATGACTGGAAGCAGACGGTCAAGGGTACGTTCCCACTGCGGCTTGCTATTGCGTTTCCAAGCGTGGGGATCCACCCCGGAGTCGGAGACGAAAAAGCCCTGGTCTTCTTCGGTGGTGACCTCAATGAGCAAGGCGGCGACATCTTCACAAGACTGAACCCCCGGATGCTTGCCGCAGAAGCTGGTGAAGCTGATATTGCCCTCGGTGATTTCCAATTGGGCCATCACCGATTCACGCAGCACCACACCGGAGATGCGGGTAGATCCCGGTTGCATTACCCGGTTGGCGATCTGCACTTTTCCGGAATCACACAGGAATTGGCCCAGGTTGTATTCGGATTCGGTCACCAAGGTCTGGGCCGCAGAAAGTGTCAGCTGGAATTCCATACTCGCCGTTCATTGTTCGTGCAGTGGGCGCCCGAGAGCTAGATTCCATCTTAGCGAGCCGGAAAGCAAGATGCCCGGTGACGAAAAGTTACTTCTGCCCTTTACCCGCGGGCCCTGAAACCGATAGAAATTAATCACTGAATCACGAGTTCCACTCTTTGAGCCCTGGCTGAGTGGACGGCAACCCTCCTGCGTCATTGTGCGGGGTGCCCCAGGTGAAGATTCGACGCATCTTGAACGCCAAGATGCGTAAGCGATGGCGCCCCTTGCGCCAGAAAGGGGATCAATTCCCCATGACTAATGCAGCATCTGCCCCGACCGTATCCGAAGACCGTGCACAGCGCCTGCAGGAAGCAGGCAAAGGCTGGGGCGAACGAATTTCGGCTGCGCCGCAAAGTGCCCAATTGACTTTCACCGTCGAGGGCGAAGGCTTCGATTCGGTAGCCAGCAACATTGTCTCCGGCAAGCACACCTTCCAGGTCGACGAGCCAGCTGCCCTGGGCGGCAGCGACCTGGCCGCAAGCCCCGTGGAATACGCGCTCGGAGCGCTCATCTCCTGCCAGGTTGTGGTCTACCGCTTGTACGCGCAGAACCTCGGCATCCAGGTGGACGACGTGAAGATCCAGGCCAATGGCCACCTCGATGTCCGCGGACTCTTCGGCATCGACCAGACCATCCGCCCCGGCTTCTCGTCGGTGGATCTGGACATCCGGATTGCCGGACCGGAATCAGCTGAACGCTATGAAGAACTGCGCCGCGCAGTGGATGCACACTGCCCGGTGCTGGACCTCTTCGCCAATCCGGTGCCCGTGACAACCGCGGTAAGCATCGCAGAGACCAACTAGAGTTCGCTGAACTAAAAAGCACCGCGGCGGCCCCCGACTTCAGGGGCCGCCGCGGTGCACTTCTAGCTGAAGCCAACTATTGCCCCAGGAAGTTCAGCAGGACTTTGCCGGAGCGAGCCGAATCCTTGGCCGTTTCGAAGGCTTCAAGCGCATCGGCGACCGGGAACTCGTGGGTTACCGCCTCGGAAACCTGCAGTGAACCGTCGGCCAGGGCAGCAAGCACATGGTCGATTTCGTCGTTGAAGCGGAAGGAACCAACCAGTTCCAGCTCGCGGGTAATAGCCAGCGAAATGAGTGCGGGTTGTTCTCCTGAGGGCAGCAACCCGACCATGACCACTCGACCGCCGCGCACGGCACCGCGCACGGCGGAGGCCAACCCGCGGAAGTTGCCGCTGGCCTCGATCACCACGTCCGCGCCCACCTGGGCAAGAGCTTCCTGGTCATCGGCGCGCAAAGTTGAAGTGGCACCGAGTTTCCCGGCGATTTCCAACGGCTTCTCGTGCATGTCCACTGCGATGATTTCTTTGGCTCCGGCACGCTTGAGCACTGCTACAGCGAGAGCTCCGATCGGCCCAGCACCAATAACCAGCGCCTTCTTGCCGGCGACTTCACCGGCGCGCGACACCGCATGCCAAGCAACCGCAGCCGGTTCTGCCAGTGCCGCATCACGCAGTGCTAAGCCAGCAGGCAGCTCACGCAGCATGCGTGATGGCAGGTTCACTTCGCGGGCGAATGCGCCCTCGGTGTGCGGGTAGCGGGCGGCCGAGCCCAGATAGGTGCACCCCGGGGAAAGATTCGGGCGGTCGGCCGGGTAGGGTTCCCCGGTCTCGCCTGGTGTTGCCGGGTGCACGGCGACTTTGGTTCCGGCTGCCGGCCCGCTGCCGTCAGCGGCGGCCTGCATGACGGTCCCGACGATTTCATGCCCGAGAACCATTGGAGCCTTGAGGATCGATTCCCCGGCGGCGCCGTGGCTCCAGTAATGCAAGTCTGATCCGCAGATACCGCCGTAAGCGATGGCAACGCGTGCTTCATCTGCTCGCGGCGCTGCCAGCTCGATTTGTTCAATACGCAAATCATCGGCTGCATGGGCCACGACGGCCAACGTGCTGGTGGCGAGGGAATTAGACGACAACGCTCATGCCTCCGTCGATGAAAATGGTCTGCCCGTTCACGTAGTTCGATCCATCCGAGGCCAACCAGACTGCTGGTCCGGCCAGATCCTCGACAGTTCCCCAACGGGCAGCCGGGGTGCGGCCCAGAATCCAGGAATTGAATTTCTCGTCATCCACCAGATTCTGCGTCATCTCGGTGTGGATGTAGCCCGGTGCGATGCCGTTGATTTGCAGTCCCGAACCAGCCCATTCGGCGGTCATGGCGCGGGTGAGATTGCGCAGGCCTCCCTTGGCCGCACTATAGGCGGAGATGGTGGGGCGGGCCAAGTCGGTTTGCACCGAGCAGATGTTGATGATCTTGCCTTCGCCACGCTGCACCATGGAGCGTGCGACCTCTCGGCCTACCAGGAATGCGCTGGTGAGGTTCGTGTCAATCACACGCTGCCAGTCGGATACTTCCAATTCCAGCATCGGAACGCGGTGTTGGATACCGGCGTTGTTCACCAATATGCGGATGGGGCCGATGGTCTTTTCAATGGCGGCAATGTTCTCGCGCACGGCGGCATCATCGGTGACATCGAAGCAGACGCTATGGATTCTTTCGGCGCCATAGCGGGTGCCGAATTCGGCGACAGTTTCGGCCAAGCGTTGCGCATCGCGGCCGTGCAGGATGATGGTGGCTCCGGCATCGGCCAGGGCACGGGCAAGTTCGCGGCCAATACCGCGGGAGGACCCGGTCACCAGGGCCAGTCGTCCGGTCAGGTCAAAAAGTTGGCTCATGAGTTCCCTCGCATGAAGTGTCGATGGTTCATCGACGGGAACTCACCAGCGGTATGTACCGGCTGCTGTATCCGAAAAAGTAGCCCCGTCGCTTCCCCAAAAACATATCAGATATAAGAGGTGCGAGGGGCCATAAAGTCCGACTTATTTATTTGAAAACTATCCTGCCGGATCTAGCGGGTCTGCGAGTAGAACCAGTTGATGTGCTCTTCGAGCAGCTGGGCCGCCCGTTCGCGCTGGTTCGTCGCGAACGCGTGGTGGATGGCCTTGTGCTGGCGGCGCAGGATGCGCACCACCGGCTGCCAGGCCTCATCGCTGGGCACCGATTCGGAAACATAGTCGCTGATCGAGTTGCGCAGCGATTCCATCATCGATTCCACTACCGCGTTGCCGGCCATGGAGGCCAGGAGCACATGGAACTCGGCATCAATACGGTGGAAGGCCTCGCGCGAGAGCTGCGCGTCGTCCATGCGCATGATCAGCACCGCGGTGCGGTCAATGACCTGCTGGGCATGGATTGGATCGCGCGGCGTCATTTGCGCTGCCCAGGTTTCCAGCAGGATGCGAGATTCGACGATCTCGCGGACGTTGATCCCCTTGGCCGCCAGATGCAGGCGCAATGCCTGCGAAATGCCAGCCGAGGGGTTGGAGATGATCACCGCTCCGGAGTTGGGCCCGGAGCCGGTGGAAGTCTTGATAATGCCCATCACATCAAGGATGCGGATGGCATCGCGGACCGAGGCCCGCGAGATCCCATGCTGCTCCGCGAGCGCACGCTCGCCGGGAAGCTGGTCTCCAACGGAGAGCTTCTCCTTGCGCAGATCCTGTTCAATTGCTTGGAGAACAATCTGGTACGCACGCGGAGCTGGGTTTACTGGCATCGGATCTATTTTAGCCGTTTGAAGCTAAGGCAGCATCCAGGACAGAACCGGGGTGGACTGCAGGTAAACCAAGCAGCACAGCACCAGCAGCATGCCTACGGACCAACCGGCAACCTTCTTGAGGATCACCGACTCCTGGCCTTCCATCTTCACCGAGGTAGCGGCGATGGCCAGGTTCTGCGGGGAGATCAGCTTGCCGACCACGCCGCCGGAGGTGTTGGCGGCAACCAGCAGGTTCGGATCGATGCCGGCATTGATGCCAGCGGTCTGCTGCAGCTTGGCGAACAGCGCGTTGGCCGAGGTGTCCGAGCCGGTCACCGCGGTGCCGATCCAGCCCAGGATTGGCGACAGGAAGGCGAAGAATGCGCCGGTGCCTGCCAGCCAGGTGCCAATGGTGATGGTCTGGCCCGAAAGGTTCATCACGTAAGCCAGGCCGAGGACCGACAGGATGGTCAGCGCGGCGTAGCGCATGTTGTAGACGGTCTTGCCGATTTCGGCAGCACCCTCGGCGAAGGTCATCTTGTACTTGCCGTTGCCGTCGTTCTTCGCGTAGACCAGGGCCACGATCAGGCCGGTGATCAGCAGCAAGGTGCCTGGGGAGGATAGCCACTGGAAGTTGTAGATGGTCGAAGATACCGCTTCGCCATCAGCATTCAGGATCTTGCCGTCCAGTCCTGGCCAGCCGAACTTGATGTCCGTGGTTGCCAGCCATGCAGGAATGTCCACGCCCAGCTTCCACAGCTTGGCCACGCCGAAGATGACGATAACCAGCAGGTACGGGAACAAAGCCATCCAGGTGTTGACCGGGTGCAGCTTGGCATTGGCCTCGTATGGAATTGCGGCGGCTTCAGCAGTCAGCACGCGCTGGCGTGCCTCGTCGGCACCCTTTGGAGTCCAGAAGCGCAGCAGGATCACTGCGGCGGCCAGGCCAACCAGCGCAGCAACGATATCGGTCAGCTCATAGGAGAAGTAGGTCGAGCACAGCCACTGGGCGACACCGAAGGAAATGCCGATGGTCAGCGTTGCCGGCAGGGTCTGGCGCATGCCGCGCCAGCCGTCGAGGATCAGGACCAGGATCGATGGGACGAACAGCGCCAGCAGCGGGGACTGGTGGCCAACGATGGCGCCGATGTCGGCAGCCGGGATGCCGGTCAGGGCACCGGCGGTGGTGATCGGGATCGCCACGGCGCCGAAGGCCACCGGGGCGGTGTTGGCGATCAGCACGGCGCAGGCTGCGCGCAGCGGCGACAGGCCCAATGCCAGCAGCATGGTGGCGGTAATCGCTACCGGTGCGCCGAAGCCTGCCAGCGCTTCAAGCAGGCCGCCGAAGCAGAAAGCAATCAGCACGGCCTGAATGCGCACGTCGCCGCCGCCGATGACGTCGAAGACGCGGCGCAGGTCTTCGAAGCGGCCCGACTTGACGGTGACCTGGTAGAGGAAGATCGCCATGACAACGATCCAGACAATAGGGAAGGCACCGAAGACCATGCCCATCAGTCCGGAGTTCAATGCCAATCCAACCGGCATGTTCCAGCCGAAGATCGCCACGAGGATGGCAACAGCGAGCGAGCCGAGGCCGGCCCAGTGGGCCTTGACCTTGACTACCGCCAGAAGTACGAAGAAGGCTACAAGCGGGATCAGTGCGATGAGCGCTGAAACAGCTATGCTCCCCGCGATCGGATCCGTGGAGGGTGTAAACACGGTGTGGGCGTCCTTACTCGAGATGGTCTGACCATATGTGGTCCGACCACCTAGAGTACAAGGTGAGAGCTATCACAACAAGTCTTGACTATTACGAAGTACGTGGCATAGTATGGTCTGACCACACCCTGAAAGAGTCATTTATTATGCGAATTGCTCTCTTTGCCACGTGCATTGTGGATGCTATGTATCCGGAAACCGCCAAGTCGACAGTGAAAATCCTGGAACGCTTGGGCCATGAAGTCATTTTCCCCAAGGCGCAAGCCTGCTGTGGGCAAATGCACATGAATTCCGGTTATATGCCTGAAGCCCTGCCCGTGGTCGAAAACCACATCAATGCCTTCGACACCGAAGACTATGACGTCGCGGTGGCCCCCTCAGGCTCCTGCGTTGCTTCGGTCAAGCACCAGCACCCTTTCCTGGCAGAGCGCCTGGGCAAGCCGGAGCTCAAGGAACGCGCAGTTGCCGTGGGCAAGCGCACCTATGAACTGAGCCAGCTGCTGGTGGATGTCCTGGGGATCACCAACGCCGCCGAGCAGCTGGGCAGCTACTTCCCGCAGACCATCACCTACCACCCTTCCTGCCACGGCATGCGTTCGCTGCAACTCGGCGATCGGCAACTTGATCTGCTCAAGACCGTCGGCGGCATCACCGTCAACGAGCTTCCGGAAGCTGACCAGTGCTGCGGCTTCGGCGGTACCTTCTCGATCAAGAACTCCGATGTCTCCACGGCAATGCTCGAAGACAAGATGAAGAACATCTGCTCCACCGGCGCCTCGGCCTGCGCGGGCGGCGACGCCTCCTGCCTGATGCACATCGGCGGCGGACTTTCGCGCACCGGAGCCAAGCCAAAGACCCTGCACCTGGCAGATATCCTGGCCAGCACCATGGAAGAGACGGTGTCACTGTGACTCAGGTATTCCTCGGCATGCCTGCCGGCGGGCAGGGCAACCTGTTCGAGACCGAGCCATTCCCCAAGGCCGCGCACCGCGAACTGGGCAACACCCAGATGCGCAAGAACCTGCGCCACGCCACCCACACCATTCGCGACAAGCGGCTGAACGTCGTCGGCGAGCTTCCGGACTGGGAAGAGCTGCGCGACGCCGGCAGCGCCATCAAGAACCTGACGATGGCCAACCTCGAAGAGCGTTTGGAAGAGTTCGAGAAGAACTTCACCGCCCGGGGCGGCATTGTCCACTGGGCCCGTGACGCGGACGAAGCCAACAAGATCGTTACCGAGCTGGTCAAGGCGACCGGCTCGAAAGAGGTCGTCAAGGTCAAGTCCATGGCCACCCAGGAAATCGGCCTGAACGAGCACCTGGAGACCGAGGGCATCGAAGCCTTCGAAACCGACCTTGCCGAGCTGATCGTCCAGCTGGGCAACGACAAGCCAAGCCACATCCTGGTTCCGGCGATCCACAAGAACCGCACCGAGGTGCGCGACATCTTCCTCAAGGAAATGCCGGTAGTGGATCCGAACCTGACCGATGAGCCAGCCAAGCTGGCCGAAGCTGCCCGCAAGCACCTGCGCAAGAAGTTCCTTTCCGCCAAGGTCGCGATCTCCGGCGCGAACTTCGCGCTGGCTGATACCGGCACCCTGGGCGTAGTGGAATCCGAGGGCAACGGCCGCATGTGCCTGACCCTGCCCGAAACCCTGATCACGGTCATGGGCATCGAGAAGGTCCTCCCCCACTGGGAGGACATCGAGGTCTTCATGCAGCTGCTGCCGCGGTCTTCCACCGGCGAGCGCATGAATCCCTACACCTCGCTGTGGACCGGCGTGAGCGAAGACGATGGCCCGCAGAACGTGCACATCGTGCTGCTGGATAACGGCCGCACCCGCGCCCTGGCCGACCGCTTCGGCCGCACCGCGCTGAACTGCATCCGCTGCTCGGCGTGCATGAACGTGTGCCCAGTGTACGAGCGCACCGGCGGCCACGCCTACGGTTCGACCTACCCGGGCCCGATCGGCGCAATCCTCTCCCCGCTGCTGACCGGCATCCAGGTCGAGGAAAACGGCTCCTTGCCATATGCTTCCTCGCTGTGCGGCGCCTGCTACGACGCTTGCCCGGTGAAGATCAACATCCCGGAAATCCTCGTGCACCTGCGCGGCGAGGACGTGGATGCCAACCGCGACAAGCACAAGCTCCCGACCCAGATGGATCTGCTGATGAAGGGCGGCTCCTGGGCGTTGGGCAAGGGCAAGAACCTCGGCCTGCTCGAAAAGGCCTTGCCGCTGGGCCGGCTGATGTCCGGCAAGGAAAAGAAGATCAAGAAGCTTCCGGGCATCGCCGCAGGGTGGACCGCCAGCCGTGACATTCCCGCCCCGCCAAACAAGTCCTTCCGCGACTGGTGGAGCGACGAGAAGGAGTCCAAGTGAGCGCAAAAGACGAAATCCTGGGACGGATCCGCTCGGCACTAGCCGATGCTCCCGTCGCCCAAGAGGTACCCCGCGAATACCGCAAGACCTCGGATATGGGTGAAGCTGAGCTCATCGACCTGCTGGTGGACCGCTTGGTGGATTACAAGGCCGGGGTGGACGTCATTGACGCCGCGCAGATCCCGGAATACGTAGCGGCCAAGCTGGCGGGAGCCTCCAGCGTTGTCTACCCGCATGGCTTGGACACCGACTGGCTCTCAGGGCTGGGCGAGAAGGTCGAGCAGCGCATCGATGCCCCGGGCGCACGGCTGAGCATCGCCGAACTGGATGAAACCAGCGCCGTGGTCACCTCGTCGGCCGTTTCGGTCGCCGAGTCCGGCACCATCATCCTCGATGGCGAGCCAAACCAGGGCCGCCGCGCGATTTCGCTGGTACCCGACCACCATGTGTGCATCGTGCCGATCTCCTCGATCGTGCGCCTGCTGCCAGAAGCCATGCCGCGACTGGCCATCACCCGTCCGCAGACCTGGATCTCCGGCCCGTCGGCCACCAGTGATATCGAGCTGGAGCGCGTTGAAGGCGTGCACGGCCCGCGTACCTTGGACGTCCTGATGGTTCGCGGCCTGTAAGGCTGGCGCAATAAGCTTTCGCGGCCGGTTCCCCCCTCCTAAACCTCCAGGGAACCGGCCGCGAGTGCATTTAAGTGTGCTGTCGGCTTCTTGCCCTAGCCGCCGGCAATAAAACCCTTCAGGTCCGCCTCTATTCGATCGCGCGCGGCAAAAAAGCGAAGCCGGCAGTCCAGCTTCGAACATTTCGCGGAAGCGCACCGGTGGCATGGAAACGCTCAAGCCCGCGATGACTTCCCTGGCTCCATCGTGACGGCAATCCGTTATGCTTCCCTTGCCTCGGATTTTCATCACCGGAGATATCTGGCGCACCCAGCCCGCCAATCCTGTCCAGGCTTGGACGTGTCCATGGCGCTGCCGCTGGACGCGACCGGTGAGTTGGGCGAATTCTTCGCTCAATTCATGACTGAATCACCAGTAACTGCCTAGCTGCCGATGCGTCATCTGCCCGTGGCAGCTGTCATCCAAAACAGCATCAGCGGGCAGATTATGATTACATGGATAGGCAGGCGGAAGATTCTCACTTGAAGGGCCGGGATGGAGAAACAACAGGACCTTCGGATTTCGGTACGCACCATTCCCGATTCGGCTTTGCGCTTCGTCGGCTTCCTTTCCTTCTTCGACCGCTATGGCACCCCTCCCATGCTGGTCGCACTTTCGCTGGGTACCTCGCTCAGTTTCGCCCAAGCTGTCCAACTGGTAGCTTCCTATGCCTTGTTCTATGCCATTGGCCAGCCGATCTGGGGCGTGCTTAGCGATCGTTTCGGGCGTCTTGCGGTATTGCGCGCGGCGCTCATCGGCGCTGGCCTCGGCGCGGTCGCCAGCATCATGTTCACCGACTATTTGCCGCTACTCATTGCCCGCTCCCTCACCGGGTTTATGTTCGGCGCGCTGTATCCAACGCTGATGACGCTCCTGGGCGATACGCGTACCGGGGTAGAACGCGCGCGGGGCTTATCTGATTTGCAGATCTATTCCTCGCTGGGCACCACCCTGGCGACATTAGCTTCAGGAGCATTGGCAACATACGCGAACTGGCGGCTGGTGTTCCTGTTGCCTGCACTGGGTTGCGTAGCGGCCCTGTATAGCTTGCGGAAGGCGGCAGAGCCCGAACATTCGCGTTCCGGATTCCAATTCCGTGCAGCTTTGCGTCCCATGAATTTGGCCCTTTATGCCATCGTCTTCCTCGAAGGCGGGCTGCTCATGGGATTGCTGACCTATATCGTTCCCGCCTTGCAAGAATCCGGTGTCGCTATTGGCTTGGCGGGAGCGCTAGGTTGCGCTTTTGCCCTGGGAGTCATTCTGGGTGCACGCTTGATGCGCCGATTGGTGGCACGCATTGGCCGAACGTGGCTTATTGGGGGTGGCGGCCTGGTGCTTTGCGCAGCTTTCCTCCCCTCGGCGTTCGCTCCCTCCCCTGCCTCTTACACCCTCACCGCGTTCTTCCTGGGTGCCGCGAACGCGATCATGCACTCATCAATGCAGGGGTGGGCGACCGATATCTCGCCTGACGCGCGGGCCACCACCGTTTCACTATTCGTTTTTGCCCTGTTCGCCGGGGCATCTGCGGCGACCTACCTAACTGCAGATTTAGCGCAGAATGGCCACTACGGACAGATCTTCGGGATCGGCTTGGCACTGAGCCTATTACTCGTGGCGTTGGCGACAGGCACTCATGCGCTGTGGCGCAGAATGCATCCTGCCAGCTGATGTCTCGCGCAGCTGCAAGGGATCCGCGCAAGAGTTCTTCTAGAGATTAGATGTTATTGCCGGTTGCATGTGAGAATCTTGAATTAAGCGAACGAGCCTCACAAGCGGAAAGCAGGTTGCCATGACCAGTCCAGGCGAAGAACCACGAAACCCTTATTCTTCAGGGCATCAGGGTCAGAACCGGCAGTACCAGCAGCCTGGTTCCTACGATCTCAACGGCGTCCCGCAACAGCCTTACTACAATCAACAGGCACATGGCGAACCGGGCCAGTATCCCCCGGGTAACTTCGGCTATCCGACAGCATCCCAATTTCAAGGCACCCAGCTGGCACAGACCTCGATGATTCTTGGCATTGTGTCAATCTTCGTAGCAGGCGTGATCCTTGGCCCGATTGCTATTTTCAAGGCCAATAAAGCCGAAAGGGAATTCAATACGGTATCCACGGTCGGCAAAGTGACCGGTTGGATCGGCACCATTTTGGGCGTGCTCTGGATCGTGTATGTCGCATTCCTTGTCATCGGTGCTATCGCATTTTCCGTGGACCCGTCGTTCACCGGGTCCTAGGCACGTTTTCCCTCGACTTTAACGACAAAGCCTCCAGCTCACTTTCGTGAGCCGGAGGCTTTGCCGGTATCGGCCCTTATCCCGTCATCCCCATGACGGACTTCGGGAAACTTTTACTCTGCGGTTGGCAGTACGAACGAAGCGTCGATTTCGATCTTGACCTTGTCGCTGACCAGAACGCCACCGGCTTCCAGTGCTGCGTTCCAGGTGATGCCGAATTCCTTGCGGGAGATGGTCGTGGATGCGAAGAAGCCAACGCGGGTTGCACCGAAAGCGTCTACAGCTTCGCCGCCGAGCTCTGCTTCGAATTCAACTTCCTTGCTCACGCCGCGGATGGTCAGATCGCCAACGAGAATGAACTCGCCAGCCTCGCCCTTGACCGCAGTGGACTTGAAGGTCATGGTTGGGAACTGCTCGGCGTTGAAGAAGTCCTCGCCCTTCAGGTGGCCGTCGCGGTTAGCGTCCTTGGTGTTGACCGATGCGATCTGGACGGTTGCCTCGACCGAGGAATCTGCCAGGGTTGCGCCGGTGGTCAGGGTTGCGTCGAATTCAGTGAAGCTGCCGCGAACCTTGGAGATGCCTGCGTGGCGAACCGAGAAGCCAATCTCGGAGTGCGATGCATCGAGGTTCCAGGTTCCGGTGGTCAGTGCAGATGCAGTCATGTCTAAATCCTTTCGTCGGGCCATCAAGTAGTTGACGCCTCAATTTGTTTTGCTGATACCAGTATGACACTAATGAAGTTGAAGCGTCAACCACTTTCCCTAAAAAAGTTTCATCTGACTCTTCAAGAGACCCTTATTTTGATACTGACTAGGAAAGTTTCCACTGAAGTAATTTTTCATGCACCCCTTTACTCCGACGTGTACATGGCTAGACTGAGGCCATGAACGCAAATGACCCAGTTCCCGATCATGCCCAAGAAGAAGCCGAGTTATCCGCAGAGCTAGAGGAAATTTGGCAGGAAGAATCCATCACTACCGCTGCCACGACCGAAATCGCCGATGAAGTCGACGGCGAGCTAGGTACCCGGAATCAGCAATAGGTAGATGGCCTCCACCTATTTCCATCCTGCAAGCAAATCCATCCGAGAGAAACCAATCCCCAGTGAATCCTCGGCGACATTGAAATGGATCCCCGGCATCGCGATGCCGGGGATCCATTGCTTAATCCATGCAGTTTTCGTTGCCTCGGTTAGGGATTGGAGACCAAGCCTTGGCCAACCATCCATTCGAAGGCAACATCTGCCGGTTCACGGCCAACCACGTCCACCTGGTAATTCAGGTCCATCAAGACCTGATCAGTCAGCAACGGAGCGATCTTGTCCATGATCTGCTGGATTTCCGGGTGCTTTTCAAGGAATTCTCCGTTGAAAGCCGGGGCGGCGTTGTAGCTTGGGAAATACTTCCGGTCATCTTCCAGCACGGTCAAGTTAAGCGCCTTGATGCGCCCGTCAGTGGTGAAGACTTCACCGAAGTTGCACGCGCCATTAGCGGTTGCCTGGTAAATGGCACCCACGTCGTACAGACCGATATTGTCCTCAGCCACTTCTGAACCACGGTCGATATCGTAGTGTTCCAGCATTGGAGTCAGACCGTCTCGACGGGAATTGAATTCCGGGTCGACGCAGAACGTCAGATCTTCGGGGTCCAGCGTCTGCAGTTCGGAAAGCTTGGTGATACCCAGCCGCTTGGTCGTTTCTTCGTTCATCGCCAATGCGTAGGTGTTGTTCAACGGTGCCGGATTTCCCCAGATAATTCCATTGGCAACATCCTCATCGTGCACCGACTGCCACTGCTCTTCTTCACCCACAACAGGTGATTCGTGGCCCAAGTAGGTCAGCCACGCGGTACCGGTGTACTCCCAGAGCACGCTCGCGTCGCCGGAAAGCAGCAACTGACGTGCCGGCTGGGAGCCAGGAACATTGGTCAGGTCGGTGACGTCATAGCCGGCAGCCTTGAGCGCGATCACGGTGATCTTCCCCAGCAGCAGCTGCTCGGTAAAGGACTTGGACGTGACGGTCACGGTGGTGTCTTCAGCGTTTTCGACCAGCGGCTTGATCTCGGCGGGGCCGGCGTTGGGCACCGTCCCGGTCGATGGGCTAAGTCCGCACCCAGTCATTCCGATCAGCGCGGCCATGGATAGGACAGCTAAATTCAGTTTGCGGTTCACGAAAGTCCTCTCGGTCGTGCCACCTGTTCGACGACGCGGCCAAGCCAATCAATCGTCAAAGCCAGCAAGGCCACTAGCAACGAGCCGGCAATCAGCACCACATTCAGGTTCAGGTTCACTCCCGTAGTGATCAAGATGCCCAGCCCGCCGCCGTTGATAAAGGTTGCCAACGTCGCGGTGCCTACCAGCAGCACCAGGGCTGTGCGGATGCCCGATAGCATCACCGGGACGGCCAACGGCAGCTCGACCTTCAACAGCACGGACATCTGGCTCATGCCGATTCCCCGCCCGGCCTCCACCAGGCGTTCATCAACCTGCTGCAGGCCAACAATGGTGTTGGAGAGCACCGGAAGAATCGCATAGATCACCAGTGAGACAATGGCAGTTTTCGGGCCGAACCCCAACCAGAAGGCCAAGAGCACGATGACGCCAATGGCGGGTGCGGCTTGGCCGAAGTTGGCAATGGCGCGCACCGCCGGGGCTGCCTTGCGCAGTCCGGGGCGAGTGAGCAGCACGCCGAGCGGAATCGCGATCAGCAGAACGATGAGCGCCGAGATGACCGTGATCTTCAGGTGGTCGAGGGTGTAGCCCCAAATCGTTGCCGGATCCAGCGTTTGCTGTTCGGTCTCGGTCAGGTCGGCTGTCACCAGCCAACCCACCAAGATGGCGAAAGCAGCTGCGATTCCGGCGATCTGCCAAATCAAGCTGCGGGTTTCGGATCTCATGCCGATTCACCATCCTGCCCGGTGGCCGCACTGTCGATATTCACGACGTTGATGGCACCCGAGTTCAGGCCAACCGGCGCCTCGTGATTAGCATCCGTGGTGTTGTTCGCGGCCGCGATCGCCTCCATGACGGTCTGCACCGTGATGACACCCGTGAGCACATCACGGCGTCCCGTTACCAGGGCCGACTCGGAACTGGCCACCAGCATGGTGTCCAATGCGTCGTTCAAGGTGGCCTGCTCACCGACGACCGGCATGGATTCATCGTAGGTACCCTCGATGATCTGGGCACGCGACAGTTGCCGGCGGTCCATGCGGCGCAGCGGACGTCCCCGCGAATCAAGCACTACCGCGTATTTGCGTCCGGCGCCCTGCAGTTGCGAGAGCACCTCCGAAGCATTCTTGCCCGGTGTGGTGGTGATGGCTTCTCCCAGTTCCACTTCGTTCACCCGCGTCAGGGTCAGCTGCTTCAAGCCGGCACCCGAACCGATGAAATTCTCCACGAACTCGCTGGCCGGATTGGCCAGGATCCTTTCTGGGGAGTCGTACTGCTCCAGCTGCGCGCCTTCGTTGAAGATCGCAATCCAGTCGCCGAGCTTCACCGCTTCGTCGAAGTCGTGGGTCACGCACACGATCGTCTTCTGGACTTCAGACTGGATGTTCAGCAGCTCATCCTGCAGACGCTGGCGGGTAATGGGGTCAACTGCACCGAATGGCTCATCCATCAGCAAGACCGGTGGATCCGCTGCCAATGCACGGGCGACGCCCACACGCTGCTGCTGGCCTCCGGAGAGCTCCTTGGGGAAACGGGCCCGGTAAAGTTCCGGATCCAGCGAGACGAGTTCCAGCAGCTCGTCGACGCGGGCAGCGATCTTCTCCTTGGGCCAACCCAGCATCTTTGGAACCATGGCGATATTGGTCGCCACGGTCATATGCGGGAACAGGCCGCCAGCCTGGATCACATAGCCAATGCGGCGGCGCAGTTCATCACCGTTCATGCCGGTGACATCTTCGCCGTCAATGACGATCTTGCCGCTGGTCGGCTCGATCAGGCGATTAATCATCTTCAGGGTGGTCGTCTTGCCGCAGCCCGATGGCCCCACGAACATCACGATGGACCCGGCAGGGATCTCCAGGGTCAGGCCGCCTACGGCCGATTTCTTTTGTCCCGGGTAGGTCTTGGTTACTTCTTCAAGCATGATCGAAGCGCCGGTGACATTCTGGGCCACGGCATTTTCAGGGATCTTATGTTCAGACACGGATACCTCGCGGGGTAGTCAGTCGGCCAATGCCGAGCAAAATCAAATCAAGGATGAGCGCCAGGATCACGACGCCAACTACGCCCGTGATCACGGATTCCAGGGAGTTCGCGCCGCCCAGACGCGAGAGTCCTTGGAAGATGAACCCGCCGAGGCCAGGACCCAGGGCGTAGGAGACCACTGCGGCGACGCCCATCACCATCTGGGCTGAAATTCGTACGCCAGTCAGGATCACCGGCCAAGCTATGGGAATTTCTACTGATATCAGAGTCTTCAGCCGGCTCATGCCGATGCCGCGCGCTGACTCGATAATGGTTGGTTCGATGTTGTTCAGCCCAACGATCGCGTTGCGCAGAATTGGCAGGGCGGCGAAGAACGTCACCACGATGACTGCCGGAGTAACCCCGAAGCCCACGGGGACAATAAGCAAACCGATCAGGGCAAAGGACGGAATAGTCAGGCCGATGGCGCTAATGCCGTTAGCCAAGCCTGATAGGGGCTTGTTGCGGTATACCAATACGGCAATCAGCACAGCAATAATTGTCGCCAGGATCAAGCACTGCGCGACTAGCGAGAAGTGCTGCCACGAGGCGAAGAGGATATGGCGAGATCGCTCGCCAAAAAAGTCACCCACATTAAAACCTGCTTCACTTTAGTTTCGTATCTAGATCGTTATTTCAAGACTGGTCTCTGGGACCGTAGCTTGCCATGAGTTTATCCGGGTCAGCGGAGCATGGCCAAGCCACGTTTTCCAGATCAAAGCTCTGGCTCGGCCGTATTTAAGGCCAATTGCTATCAATTGCCGATCACGAAATATGGTGCACTTTCAGCGAAAAGTGTAGTGAGATAGATTCATGAAACTTGCAACGCTCCGCCTCGCCAGCGAACCAGGCCATACCACCGCTGCTGTCATTGAAGATGGCCGCGCCTACTACTTGGACAACCTCGATTCAGTGCAGCGTTTCCTGCGTCTTGATGACGCAACTCAGCAAGAAGTAGTTGCTCGCGCTTTGGTGGGTGATTCCATCGCCGAGGGCGAAGCCGACTACGCTCCGCTGATCCCCAAGCCGGAGAAAATCTACTGCATCGGGTTGAACTACAAGACGCATGCGGCCGAGGTCGGCGAAGACCTGCCGAAGTATCCGACGGTGTTCGCGAAGTTCGCTTCCACCCTATGCGGTGCCAAGGACACCATCGAAATTCCAGTGGAAGACCACCGGGTGGACTACGAAGCAGAGCTGGCTATCATTATCGGCAAGCCGGGTCGCCGCATCAGCCAGGAGGATGCTGCCGCGCATATTGCCGGCTACGCCGTGGCCAGCGATGTGTCGATGCGCGGCTACCAGGGCCGCACCCAAGAGTGGCTGCAGGGCAAGATCTGGGATCGTTCCACTCCCCTGGGCCCGTGGCTCGTGACCCCGGATGAGCTGGATCCCGCCGCCCGCATTACCAGCACGGTCAATGGCACCGTGGTGCAGGACGAACAGATCGATGATCTGATTTTCTCGGCTGACGCCTTGGTTTCCTACCTCTCGACATTCAATGAATTGCAGCCAGGCGACGTCATCCTGACGGGTACGCCCTCTGGTGTTGCGTTAGGCCGCCGCGACGAGAATGGGCGTCACCCGTGGCTCAAGCACGGCGATTCACTTGAAACTTCGATCGAAGGCCTGGGTACCTCTGCGGTAGTTTTCAACGCGCCGCAGAACTGATATTCCTTGTCGCTTCCGGGGGCCTGTCCGCATTGGCGGGCGGGCCCCCGAGACGTTAAGCCCCGTTCCCAATTTTGCTATTGAGACTCATTCTCATATAAGCTTGAACGCGTGAATCTCATCGTTCTCTCCGCACTTGATACTTCCAGCCGCGACTCCGGCCTCAGCCACCTGGGACACCACCATCCTGACGCCGTCATCTTGCGCTATGACTTCGTCGACGGCAATCGGCTGGTGCGCCACGTCTCCGGATCTGCAGCCGCAGAACATGCCGAAACCGTTCTTGGGCACCCCTGCATCGGCTGTGCCACGAAGTTCGAGATCCTGCCGACGATCCAACGCCTGGCCCCCGAAGATTCCGAGGCCACAATGATCCTGGCGTTGCCCGCCACATGGCATAGCGGAACAGTGCTGGACATGCTCGGGACAAAGCTCGAACCACTGGAAATCCGGATCAGCAGCATCGTCTTGTCCCTGGATCCCGCCGAATTGGAAAACCAGATGTGGGACCGGCACACCCTCTGGGAATCGGGATTCAACGCCATGGAACGCGATGCGAGGACGTCGGGAGAGTTCTTCTTCACCGAATTGATGCAGGCAGATACCCTCATTCCGGTCGAAGGCCTGGAAACCCAGCTGCTCGAAAGCGCCACCGGTCCACGACGCGCTGGCGGCGCCGACTATGAAGCCGGCCTAGAATTAGCTCGGCAGATGGCACCGCATGCGCATATCTGCGTGCACGAAGAAGGACTCGGCTCCTTCCACCCCGGAGCAGCGCGCCAACGCACCAGGGCCGGGCACCTGCCGCGAACAGCAACCAATGCCCGCACTGCGCCGATCCGCCTGCATGCCGAACGTCCGCTTCATCCCGAGCGCTTCCGCAAAGCCCTGCCGTCCCTGGCTGAATCCTGCACCTGCATCCGCGGAATCCTCTGGGTGGCTAGTGCCCTCAGCGAGCGCGTCGCCATCGGCGGAGCCGGTCCGCGCATCTGGATGGAAAACACCGGCGCGTGGAATTCGAATATCGCCGTCTCGGAATTGCTGCTCTACGGATCCGAACACGAAGCTTCGCAGATCGAGACGGTCTTCGAGCAATGCCAGGTCACCGAAGAAGAACTCAAGGACCTGTTCAGCTCCGCACTTCATGAAGGAGGTGAATGGCATGAAAGTTAGGAATTCCATCCGCGCATTGAAGAAGGCGCCCGGCTCCCAGGTGGTCAGACGACGAGGTCGCGTCTTCGTGATCAACAAGCAAAATCCGCGTATGAAAGCGCGGCAAGGCTGAAGCCCGGAGATTGCCGGCGTCCACTTCGGTGGATGCCGGCAATGCTGCAGCCAGCCCGAGCCCCGGGCCTGATCGTGAAATAAAGTTAACAAACCGGACATGGCATCGTCCAGCGCGCTTTGTGACACAGTTCTCCCCTTGCCATATGATGGCACTCACATAAGGGGATCGGCTTCTCGCCTGAAACTCTTCATCATCAGTCACTCGCACATAAGGATATTGAGTCCATGGACGCTTTGGGCGATCTCTTCGGGGACATCTCCTCCGTCATTTGGGGACCGTTTGTCCTCATCCCGCTACTTTTGGGTACTGGCCTGTACCTGACCATCCGCTTGGGTGGCCTGCAATTCTTCAAGCTCGCTGCCGCATTGCGCCTGGGCCTGCTCAAGCGCAAGGATGCCGAGGCAGAAGGCGACATCTCGCAATTCCAGGCACTGACCACAGCGCTGGCGGCCACTGTCGGAACCGGTAACATCGTCGGTGTCGCAACCGCCATCGGCATCGGCGGCCCAGGTGCCCTGTTCTGGATGTGGGTCACCGGCCTGCTGGGCATGGCATCGAAGTACACCGAGGCCTATCTCGGCGTGCGTTACCGCGGCACCGACGCCGCAGGCGAAAAGTCCGGCGGTCCGCAGTACTACCTGGAACGCGGCATTAAGGGTCCGCTGGGCAAGTTCCTGGCCCTGTTCTTCGCCATCGCCGCCACCCTGGCCTGCTTCGGCATCGGCAACATGACCCAGGGCAACTCCATCGCCCTGAACTTGGAGAATTCGTTCCACGTCACCCCATGGGTTACCGGTGTCGTGCTGACCGTGCTGTCGATCGCTGTCCTGGTCGGCGGCATCAAGTCCATCGGCCGTGTCACCGCTGGATTCGTTCCGGTCATGATCGTCTTCTACGTGGCCGCATCGATCTACATCCTGATCGCTAACGTCGGCGGCATTCCTGCAGCTTTCGGCGAGATCTTCACCGACGCCTTCACCGGCACTTCCGCTGTTGGCGGCTTCGTCGGCTCGGCCATCATCATCGCTGTCCAGTACGGTGTTGCCCGCGGCATCTTCTCCAACGAATCTGGCATGGGTTCGGCTGCTATCGCTGCCGCGTCGGCACAGACCACCCACCCGGTTCGCCAGGGCCTGGTCTCCATGACCCAGACCTTCATCGACACCATCATCGTTGTTACCTGCACCGGCCTGGTCATCATCACCACCGGCACCTGGAAGGTGATCGATGAATCCACCGGCGAGCAGATCTCCGCTGCGCTGATGACCGGCCAGGCATTCACCCACGGCCTGCCTGGTGAATGGGGCCACTGGATCGTGACCATCGGACTGGTCATGTTCGCCTTCTCCACTATCTTGGGCTGGAGCTACTACGGCGAGCGCAACATCGAGCGCCTCTTCGGCCGCAAGCTCGTGATGCCATTCCGCATCGTCTTCTCGCTGGTAGTCTACGTAGGCTGCACCACCGAGCTGACCGCCGTTTGGAACTTCTCGGACATGATGAACGGCCTGATGGCGCTGCCGAACCTGATCGGCCTACTGATCCTCTCGGGCATGGTGGCTCGCGAAACCCACTGGTACCTCAAGCATGACCCGAAGCTGGAAGCCAACAAGGCGCAGATCGAGGACTTCATGAATGATCGTCCGGGTTGGGCTGAATGGAAGGCTGGCGACGTCGTCGGTTCCTCTCGCAACCGCGGTGCCCACGAGGCATAGGCACCGCAAGCTAAAAGAACCCGTTCAGCATCTGATTGATTCCAGATGCTGAACGGGTTCTTTGCTGTTGGAAGACAGCTAAAGGCTTAGGCGTTCCACAGGCCGTAGGAGTCGGCCAGGTCGGCGATCTTCTGGGCACGGGCCAGACGCGGCAGGTATGAGCCATCGCCCACCGAAGCGCCGGCGGCGTGCGCTTCGAGCAGTTCCATGGCCCAAGACAGCTCGTCTTCGCTGGGTGCCAACGCGGCGTTAATGCCATCTACGTGATCGGTGGACAACGACAGCTTGCCGGTCATGCCCATGGAGGCGGTGATGCGGGTTTCTTCGGTCACCTTGGCGGCATCGGCACCTGCCGGTGGAGGTCCGTCGATAGCGCCAGGCAGCTTGCCTACACGCGAAGCGATCACGAGCCGGCCGCGTGCGTAGGCCAGTGCCATCGGGTCGTCGGAGACGCCCGTGTCCTTGCGGAAGTCGTTGATGCCGAACGCCAGGCGGAAGGTACCCGGGGCCGAAGCGATCTGCGTGGCGTTCTCGATACCCAAAGCGGTTTCGATCAAGGCCAGGACCGGAGTGCCCGCGCGCAGCCTCATCGCGCTGTAGGTAACCTGTTCAGGCTGCTCGGTCATGGCCAGCATGATTCCACGCAGGCCGGGAGTTCCCGACAGCGCGGCAAGGTCATCGGCCCAGAAATCAGTGTCAATGCCGTTGACGCGCACCCACGCAGTCATGCCATTGGACAGTGCGCGCACTACGTTATCGCGAGCCTGGATCTTCTGGTCGTCAGGAACGGCAGCTTCCATATCAAAAATCACCGAGTCCGCTTCACAAGCCAGCGAAGGAGCGAAAGTTTCCTCCTTGGCCGCATTGACCAAGAGCCAGGAACGGGACAATTTTGCAGGAAGAGCCGCAGCTCGACGATTTCGGAATGCCATACGTCCTACACTACTCACTTGGCCCTCCAAGCTTCCACTGGCCATGTACAGTATTTGCTTCAAGTGAACCAAAAGGCGCGGAATGCAGCGCTGGAGCAGTCCTGTTACGCATTGCCAAGATGGGCCGGGTCATCTTCTGCGCGGTAGAGCTGAACATGGATGCAGTGTTGCCCGTGGTGCTTCCCGGCTCCCGCGTTCCGCCATTTCCGAAGTCCGATTGCAGGTGGGACATACGGGTATTGATCTTCGGTGGTACTGATTCTCCAGATCAACCGCCTCCCGCTAATTCCATTTGCCGGAACCGGAGGATTTCCTTCGCACAATTTCCCGCGGCTTTATTTTCGGGTAGATGCCGCCAGCCTGCGGTCCAGCAGCATCCAAATGCCCCATTCAAGTGCAGGTTCTGCCCATCTGGCTACTGCGCGAAGCAGCGGGCTGCCTGCCCGAATCCAGTGGCGTATAACCAATTTCACAACTGTTAAGCTTGCTCGCAGTCCACGGTGACGGCCAAATATAGCTGGTCAATATATCTGCGATAACCTCTTCCAGCGGTCTAGTTCTTCTTCCGAGCAGGCCGTCTCCTTCGAAAAACCGAAGGGATCTGCTCATGAAAGGTGCAGCCGTGGCGAACGATTCCACGCAAGTGAAAACCGTTTCCGACGGAACGCAACTTGAGCGCGGCCTGTCCAGCAGGCACATCCAACTCATGGCGATCTCCGGAGCAGTCGGCACCGGTTTGTTCATGGGCTCCGGCAAGACCATTTCCGCTGCTGGACCGTCCGTCATCTTCGTATACATGATCATCGGTTTCATGCTCTTTTTCGTCATGCGTGCCATGGGCGAGATCCTGCTCAGCAACTTGAACTACAAGACCTTCGCAGATTTTGCCGGCGATCTCTTGGGACCTTGGGCTGCCTTCTTCACCGGCTGGACCTATTGGTTCTGCTGGGTTGTCACCGGCATTGCGGACGTAGTCGCGATTGCCCAGTATATCGCCTACTGGTGGTCCGAGATCCCGTTGTGGCTCCCCGCGCTTTGCTGCATCCTGCTATTGGTCGGGCTGAACCTGCCCACGGTCAAGGCTTTTGGCGAAACCGAGTTCTGGTTCTCCTTGGTGAAAATCGTTGCAATCCTGGCGTTGATCGTTTGCGGCCTGGCAATGATTGCCACCGGGTTCAGTTCTTCCGAGGGAGACACCGCTTCCTTCGTCCACCTGTGGGCGCACGGCGGCATGTTCCCCACTGGTTTCATGGGCTTCGTCGCAGGCTTCCAGATCGCCGTTTTCGCCTTCGTCGGCATTGAATTGGTAGGTACGGCTGCGGCTGAAACCAAGGATCCTGAAAAGAATCTCCCGAAGGCCATCAATTCCATTCCGCTGCGCGTGATCCTGTTCTACGTCGGTGCCTTGACCGTCCTGATGGCCGTCACCCCCTGGTACAAGTTCTCCGCTGATGCATCGCCATTCGTTGGCATGTTCTCGATGGCTGGCTTGGCCGCAGCTGCAGGTCTGGTCAACTTCGTCGTGCTGACGGCCGCCGCTTCAAGTGCAAATTCCGGAATCTATTCGACATCGCGCATGCTGTACGCCCTGTCGCAAGATGGAGACGCTCCGCGGAAGTTCAGCAAGCTTTCTGCCACGCAGGTGCCACGCAACGCGTTGCTGTTCTCCTGCATTTTCCTTCTTGCTGCCGTCGTGCTGTTGTACGCGGGTGACTCCGTAGCCCAGGCCTTCACGTTGGTCACAACGGTGTCTGCCCTGTGCTTCATGTTCGTCTGGTCAATGATCCTTATCAGCTACTTGGCCTTCCGCAAGCGCCGCCCGCAGCTGCATGATGCCTCCAAGTTCAAGGTCCCCGGCGGCATGGGAGCCCCGTACATAGTCCTAGCCTTCTTCGTATTCGTCCTGTGGGCATTGACCACGCAGGCCGATACGCGTGCTGCGTTGCTGGCTACGCCCCTGTGGTTCCTTGTAGTTGGAATGTTCTACCTGAAGGTGCGCAAATCCGATGGCCATCAGGCCCTGCGCGCAGCACATCGGGCAAAAGTCCGCGCGGAGAACGAGGCCGCTGCAATCCATCGGCGAAGCTAGGCCCTTGGCAAAGGATGCCAAGGCCTAATTGTGCCGGGCAACTACATATTCGTAAGGGATATCCCGGCCGACGAGTAAGACTTCTAGCAACCCCAGGCTTTCTCCGTACCTCTGATAAGCCAATGGCACCTGCTTGCGGATTCCGGTACTGATCTTGGAGAAGTACAACAGTGTTCCGTCCTTCCAGCGGCCGGTGTGCCCGTGGGCGAAAACCTCATTCCATTCCAGCACGGACGCAGAAAATCCGTTGAGCATCTGAATGCTGTCATCCATGTCCAGCCCTCGAACAAGGAATTCTGGGTGCCCGATGCGACTCAGGCCAACGGTGTAGGCAAGCGATGGGCTGATCCGGTCCGACTCAACAAAAATCACTTCATGTCCGTAGTCGCGGATCCGCTGGTCGATCAGGGCTTCCAGTTGCTTGCGTGTCATGCCATTGCACATATCGCACATGGTCAAGTTCCTTTCCTCTGCCTGCTCATCTTTTGACGATGCGGCGCAGTTCCTAGTGAGCCGACTGTTGCTGGATCACGGCGAAGTCCCTGGGTTCCGTGCAATGCAGAGTTCTTATCGGGATGTCGCCAAGGATCAGACTGGTGAGGGGAAGAGTGTTCAGTTCCGCCTCTGGCTCCGAGAAAATGAGCTCGCTAAATAGCGATGTGTTGTGGGTACCTTCGGAAAAGACTTGTCCATGCTCGACGACTTGTGATGCCAGATGCGTGAGAAGCCCAAAAACATCATCTTCGTCTCCACCGATACTGACGATTTCAGGATGCCCTCGTTTCGCCAATCCCAGTGTGTACCCCAGGACCTGTTGCTGCCTTGCCATAGTGCTGAGCACTACGGCATACCCCCTCTCTGATATTTCGCGCAGCGCAACAACGCCAAGTAGCTGCATTTCGGGCAACGAGCTGGGGACACTGAGATGGACGCCTTCAGGATTACTCATCGCATTCCTCCTTGGTTGATCTGATGCCAGCAAGTATGGCGCGAATTCATCGCCCCGGCAGGAACTTTCTACGATTGTGGATATCCCGAGACAACGGCCTCAGAATAGGCCGGCGCATGAAAAAAGCACTGCCCGCAACGAGTCGTTGCAGGCAGTGCTTTTTCGCCAGCTTCTTCTACTTGGCTTTTTCTGCTTCCGCAGCCACAGCCGCGGCAACAGCAGGCATCACGCGGTCATCAGTTGCCGAAGGAATGATGTAATCCGCTGCCAGATCATCGCCAACCAGGTTGGCAATGGCATGGGCCGCCGCGACTTTCATGCCCTCGGTGATCTTCTTGGCGCCCGAGTCCAGGGCGCCGCGGAAGATGCCAGGGAAGGCCAGCACGTTATTGATCTGGTTCGGGAAGTCGCTGCGGCCAGTGGCCACCACGGCCGCATACTTCGCGGCAGCATCCGGCATGATTTCCGGGGTCGGGTTGGACAGCGCGAAGATGATGGCGTCCTTGTTCATCTTCGCCACGGCAGCTTCTTCGAAGGTCGACGAGGAAAGTCCTACTACGACATCCGCGCCGTCCAGTGCCTCGGCCAGGCCACCCATGACATCTTCACGGTTGGTGCGGCTGGCCAGGTCGGCCTTGACCGGATTAAGGTCGTCTCGATCGCGGTGGATGGTGCCACGCGAGTCGAGCACGATGACGTCATCCACGCCGGCCGAAAGCAGCAGATTGGTGACGGCGACGCCAGCCGAACCAGCGCCGGAGATGACGACCTTCAACGAGCTGATGTCGCGCTTGGTCTGGCGGGCAGCGCCGATCAGAGCTGCCAGCACTACCACCGCGGTGCCGTGCTGGTCATCGTGCATAACCGGGATATCCAGCGCCTCGATCAGGCGCTTTTCGATTTCGAAGCAGCGCGGGGCGGAGATGTCTTCCAGGTTCACGGCGCCGAAGCTCGGGCGCAGGCGAATGACGGTTTCGACGATTTCATCGACGTCGGTGGTGTCCAATACCAGCGGGATCGAATCCAGACCGCCGAATTCCTTGAACAGGGCGCTTTTGCCTTCCATGACCGGAAGCGAGGCAGCGGCGCCGATGTTGCCCAGGCCCAGCACAGCGGTGCCGTCCGAAACCACAGCAACCAGGCGGGAGGCCCAGGTGTGGGTGGCGTGCTTGGCTGGATCGTCTGCGATGGCCTGGGATACCTTGGCTACACCCGGAGTGTAGGCGATGGACAGGTCGCGCTTGGTGTTCAGCGGCATTTGCGATGAGACGGAAAGCTTGCCGCCAAGATGGGCGTCGAAAATCTCTTCGTCGGTGATGGTGGACAGGTCTTTAGTGGATTCAACAGACATTGAATAGCTCTTCTTTCAAGAAAGTTCTGATTGACGAAAACGCAGTACCCACGAAATTGGTGGCAGAGCGTAGGAACGCGCATGACCATTCATCCGACCGCAATGGAGCGTGACCCACAGGCAATTAAGGAGGGCGTCAGGCTTCCATGTACACAATTCCCAGAGGGGCTCCGCCGGGTGAGGCTGAAGGATCCGTCATGGTGTGCCGGAAGATGGCTGGTCAGTACTTTCTTTAGACCTACGTTTTCCACCATACGGGAACCGCTCACCGTGTGACAAGACCGCTTATCCCGGACATGGAACATGAACGGCGGAGCATGCAGCAATCGCCGACAGACCCCGCCGCCCTTAGAACACTTCTATTTACGCCGCGAATTCAGGCCTGACCTGATCTGAAGCTAGATTCACTAGTTGTTCGCCGAGCGCGGCTTCCAGAGTCTGGAGCAGCTGCTGGCCCTGCTGTAACCCGGCGAGATTTTCTAATTCGTCATAATCGCAGCGGTGGTCATAAAGCTCGTAATCGCTGGTGCCGAAATACTTCGTTAGTCTTCCCTCTGCGGTGACCACCGAACGGATGCGCACAGGAGCGCGAAGTCCATCCAGTGAAAATGGCTGGTCTTCCTCAATCAGCAAGGCTCTATTCTCCTTCCCCAGCCCCAACTGGCCTTCTTCCACCAAGCTCTGGCCCTGGATGCCCCTGAAACCCGGGACTTGCGCGAGGTCCATGAAGGTCGGCGCCAAATCGGCACTGGATACGAGTTGATTGCTACGCCGTTCCGTGGCCTGTCGAGGCATGTGGATCAGCAAAGGCACGCGAGTTACTGCGCGGTAGTGGACGAAATGCTTGAGCATCAACCCATGATCACCGAAAAGGTCACCATGATCCGAGGTGAAGACCACGATGGTGTTTGCAGCTTGGCCGGTTTCTTCCAGGGTATCCAGCACTCGTCCGACCTGCTCGTCCATGAATTCGATCAGGCCGTATTGCGCCGCGGCCGCCAGACGGTACTGCTCCTCGGTCACCGCAAAAGACATAGTCGGGTCAGCGTTGGGCTCGCCACGGCGCTCGAGCATTTTTCGGATATGCGCCGGCGAGCGCGAGTGGTCCTGGTCGAAGCCCACCGGCAATGAAAGGCTCGCAGGATCGTAACGGTGCGCGTATTCATGCGGCGGGGCAAATGGATGGTGCGGGTCCGGGAAGGATACGAACATGAAGAAGGGATCCTCCTGCTCCGCTGCCTGACGGATCCTGCCGGCGGCCTTGTCCCCGATATATCGGGTAGGGTGCACCTCAGCGGGAATCGAAGACGCGTACACCTGCTCCCAGCTTTCCAAGACCTTGCTGCCAGCCACAGGTCCCCCCAGCTGGTCAGGGTCGACACCGCGTTCGCGGGCCCAGTGCTCCCAGTGCCCGCCCGGCGCGTCTCCGTGCCCGATGACCAGATCGACATCCTGGTAGCCGTAATAGTCATCGGGCAGGGGCAGGAAGCCAGCTGCATGGCGCGCGCGGTTCTCCCATTGGTCCCAGCCTGCTTCGCGCCGGCGCGAATAGGCATCCGCGACGCCCGTGTCCATCAGCTTGGGTGCGCTGGCTTTGATCTGGTCAAGTTGCTCCGGTTCGAAATCCCAGCCCATGCTCTGGTGGTGCAGCTTGCCCACGGCCGACGTGCGGTAGCCGCAACGGGCCAGCTGGCGTACGAAAGTGGATGCTTCGGGGTCCACTGGGATCCCGTTGTACTGCGTGCCATGAGCACTGGGCCAGCGTCCGGTGAGCAAACTGGCGCGGTTGGGCATGCAGGTAGGGTTCGCCACGTGCGCGTTCTCGTACACCGTGGAGCTCTGCGCCAGACGATCCAAGTTCGGCGTGCGCACTTCACTGTTACCGTAGGCGCCCAGATGGTCGGCTCGCAGCTGATCGGCGATGAACACCAGGATGTTCGGGCGCGCAGCCCGCTCCGGGCTCATGCTGCGGACTTCCGGATAAGCGAGAGCACTTCGGTGCGCAAGCCGGAGAAGGCCGGCAAGGCCCGGGTGCCGATCTGGTCACGGGGTTGTGGCAGTTCAACCGGCAGAATCTCCAGGACGCGGGCCGGTTTGTTCCCGATGGCGACAATCCGATCGGAGAGGTACACCGCTTCGTCGATATCGTGTGTGACCAGCAGAATCGTCATGCCCAGCTCGTCGCGGATTTTCAGGCACAGGTCCTCGAGCTCGAAGCGGGTCTGCGCGTCCACCGAGGCGAAAGGCTCGTCCATGATCAGGATTTCCGGGCGATAGGCCAGGGCGCGGGCGATGGCTACGCGCTGCTGCATGCCGCCGGACAGCTGCCAGGGATATCGTTTGGCCGCGTGGGACAGGCCCACCTCGTCCAGCGCCTCCTTGGTCCTGGAGCGCATTTCCGCGGCCGGCAGATGCAGGTGGCGCAGGGGCAGCTGCAGGTTTTTCTCCACGGTCAGCCAAGGCATCAGGGATCGGGAATAATCCTGGAACACCAAGGCCATTTCAGGTGGCGGGCCGGAAACCTGGCGCCCGTCGATCTTCATAGTCCCGCCACTGGAGGGTTGCAGGCCGGCCAAGCATTTGAGCAGGGTCGTTTTGCCGACACCAGAGGGGCCGACGATGCAAACGACTTCACCGGCATTGACCGAAAAAGTCAGGTCCTCGATGACTTCAACGGCCTTCGGACCGGAGCCGTAGGTCTTTGCCAGTCCTTGGACTTCAAGCCGGGCGACGGCCGCTTCAGCGGATTCGGTTTGCGCTGGGGTGTGGATGGTGGAGTTCACGATACTTTCTCCATTTTCTTGGAACCGATATACCAGGCCAATGCCCGGTTCTTGACGAGGTCGAACAGGATGTTGCCCAGGAAGCCGACTAGCCCGAGCAGCAGGATCCCAGCCCACATGTCGGCGGCCATGAAGGTCTGCTGCGCCAGCAGGGTCATCGCTCCGATGCCCTGGGCGGTGCCCATCATTTCCGAGGCGATCATGACGATGAAGGCCACCAGCAAACTCACTTGCATGCCTGCGGCGATCTGCGGTCCGGCCGAGGGCAGATAGACGGAGAACAATCGGTCCTTGCGGTCCAGCTGGTAGACGGTGCATACATCCTTCAGCGATGAATCCACTGCCTTGATCCCGTCCATCGTGGCGATCAGCGTCGGGAATACCGCTGCGATCACAATCGACGAAATGCGCATCTGATCGGTGAAACCTACCAGCGTAATCAGGATCGGCACCAGCGCTACCGGCGGGATTCCGCGCAACAGGTGCAGCGAGGGTTCGAACAGGGCGCGCAGCAACGGCACCGTGGCAAGCACGAAGCCGAGCACCACGCCCAGCACTGCGGCCAACAGGAAGCCGAGCACCAAATTGCGCAGGCTCGGGACGATGTCGCTGGCGAAATGCTCGAAGAGCCATAAATCAGCAAAGTGGGCCAGAATCTCGCCAAGCGGCGGGAAGAACGGGCTGGTCGACTGGCTGGAGAGCTTGAACCAGGCCAGGATCAGCAGCAGCGGCGTCGCGATGGACAAGATGATATTGAACAGGTGGCGATTCATTTCGCTTCCTTCCGGAACGCGGGGTGCCAATGCAGCACCCGCCGCTCGATCGCGCCGGACAGGTTCTGGGCCAGCAGACCGAGCACCCCGAGCACCAGCACCAGGGCATAGGTCCGAGGGAAGTCCCCTGCGGCTTGGGACTGGTAGATGGCACTGCCAAGTCCCGGGGCACCACCCAGCAGGCCGGCGACCACGACAATAATCAGCGCTGCCGGAGCTCCGATGCGCACCGAGGTGCCGATATAGGGAGCAGCCGAAGGCAAGGTGATCCGCAGCAACCGCTCGGCGCGGCCCATTCCGAAGGAACGCGCGGTATTCATGGCTACCGGGTCAGTGTCGTTGACTCCGGCGACAACCTGGATAGTGGTGGCCAAGACGGTGCCAATCATCACCAGCACCAGGGCCATGGTGCTGGTCGGCCCCCAAATCATCACGCACAGCGGCAGCACGACAATCGGCGGGATGGGCTTGAGGAATTCGGTCATTGCTCGGGAGGCATGGCGCAACCAGTCGACGGTGCCCAGCAGCAACCCGAGCAGGATCCCGGCGGCCAACGCGATCACCATGCCTAATGCGGCAAGCCAGATAGTTGTTGCCGTGTCTGCCCAAAATTCGGGATCACCGATCAAGCGGGCCAGCTCGCTGGCTGTGGCACCGACGCTGGGCAGGCCACTGCCGAAGGTCCCGCGTAGTGCAGCCAGTTGCCAAAGGCCCAGTAAAAGCAGCGCGCCGAGCACCCCCAATCCGAGCTTGATTGGCGCCGATTCGTAGTCCAGCTGCCAGACCGCGGTGCGCGGGCTACTCTGATTCGAAGATAAGCGATTCATCGAGACCCACCTCCTGTTTCAGGTAGCCGAGCTTTGCCAGCTTCGCGTCGACGCGTTGCAAGTCGGCGATGTCCACCTCGGTTGGCCAGTAGGAATCGGCACCGTTCTTAATGGTTTCCAGATCGATGCCGGTGATCTCGGCCGCCTTGGACTTCATTTCTTCCATGTTCTCGTTGGCGTAGGCATTCGCCTTGTAGATGGCCCGCTGGAATGCGGCCATGCGTTCACCATCGCCGCTGACCTGCCCGGCTCCGGCTACCCAGAGGCCTACCGCGCCATCTTCGAAGAACTCGACTCCCGGGCTACCTAGCAGCTCCATGCCCTCGGACTTTGCGTTGTTGGTAAAAGGAGCTACCAGCCCGGCTGCGTCAACGCGGCCTTGCTGCAGGGACTGCAGGGAACTGGCCGGGTCCAGCACCATCCAATTAATGCTCTCTGGGTTTCCCCCGTCCTTTTCCACCATGTCGGCTACGGTAACCTCGATCTGAGCCTTGCGCGCCGGCACGGCGATCTTCTTGCCAGCCAGATCCCGGGCCCGGGAAATGCCGCTGTCCGGCTGGATGTACAGCCCGGTGTCATCCACCGAATCGGACTCCATGGAATCAACGGCGCCTTCAGCGTAGCCATCCGCTGCGGCGATGACCGACAGCTTGATGCCCTGCGACAAAGCATTGAGCAGCGGGATGGACGGAGTGTAGGCCACATCCAGTTGCCCGGATTGAGCCGCCGCGATTCCGGCAGGCGGATTGGCGACGACCGTGGTTTCTACTTCCAAGCCTTCTTCTTTGAAGTAGCCCTCGTCAATCGCGGTCTGGATAGCTGCATCGGAACTAATGCCGATGATGCCGATAGTGAGCTTCTCGTTGTTGTTGCCGCTGCCGCTATCAGCGGAGCAGGCAGCCAGGGAGGTAGTGATGGCGAGCAGGGCGGCTGCTGCCAGAGTTCGTTTTTTCATGTCATTTTCTCCGGATATTTCTCAGTTGGGCGAGTCGAGCCGATGCACTATGTCGCCATTGACGATGGTGTGGGTCGTGGGATTCTGATGTAGTTGGCGCACATCCTCGGACAAGGGGTCTCGCAGGATGCACAGGTCGGCGAGCTGGCCGACCGCAATGCGCCCCTTGTCGTTCTCTGCATGGTCCTGCCATGAGGGAGTCTGGGTCATCATAGCCAGCGCCTGGGCCAAATTGATCCGCTCAGCTTCTCCTGTGCCAGCACCTGCACTCGTATCCCGGGTAACGGCCGCGATGACACTGTTGCGCCAATCCGGATCGGTAACCGGTGCATCCGAAGCCAGCGAGGCTGCGACGCCCAGCTCGGCCGCGGTTGCCAGCGGCTGCTGCTGGGCGAAGCGCTCCGGGCCGAGCAAGGCAAGTTGCAATGCCCCCGCATCTGCGCGGATCTTGGGATTGGTGCTGTACCCCATCCCCGCGCGCTGCACCCGTTGGAGCAGCTCCGGCTCGCGGAAGGCTCCGTGAATGATGTAGTGCCTGCGATCCCGGACCTGACCTGCGTCGCCGAGATGCTCCACCGCCTCGATAAGCGCTTCTGTGGCAGCATCGCCAGTGACGTGCACACCCGCTTGCAGACCAGCCGCATCGATCTCGGCAATGATCTGGCGGAATTCGGCCACTTTCTGCTCGTCGTCTTCGCCCTGCAGGACCAGAGCGCCGTGCCCGTGCCCGCAAGGCAGCTGGTATTCGTCGTGGAACCAGGATGTACCCGAGCGCGGGATGCCGTCGGCGAAGACCTTGACCCCGGCAATGCGCAGGCGCAGCGGGTCGATGCCGTCGGTGGCAGTCGTCAATTTGCTGGCCAACCCCCGGCGCACCGCCTGCAACGATTCGCCACCGGTGCCGGTGAACAGCAGCAAGGCATTGATGCGCAAGCTCAGTTGCCCGTCCCGGGCCATGCTCGCCAGAATCTCCAGGGACTGGGTGCTGCAGCTGGCGGCCATCAATGTCTTGCCGCCCGGCCCGAGGCCCGGCTCGGTGAGCGAAGTGATCCCGCAGGCGTGCAGCTCCTGCTGGTGCTTGGCAAAGGCCTCGCGCAATTGCTCTTCTGCGAATTCCGGCAACCCGTTATTGACCAGTTGCATGGCGGCATCACCAAAGAGCCCACTAGGCGACCCATCGGGCAGCCGTCCGATAACGCCGCCGGGAACAGGTGCTGAGATGCGTTGGAGCCCTAGAATCCCAAGAGCCACGGCATTGACCATCACCTGGTGCCCGGTCTTGTCGAAAGCGACGACCGGCCAGCGCTTGTTGGCCGCGAGGACGGCACTCGCTCCGTCGGAGCCCAGGCTGGCTTCATCCCAGTGCGCGGCCCTGATCCACCCGCTGGCGTCGGGTTCGGCATTCTCCAGGAGGTCGGCCACCTCGTCCCAGTCCGCGGCACCGGCCACCGAAAGGTGTGCGTGGCGGATCATCGCGCTGGCCGAGAAATGCAGGTGGCCGTCGTTCAGTCCTGGAAGGATGGCTCCGCCCTGCGCATCGATCACCATAGTTTCCGGGCCAGCCAGCTGGAGCAGCTGATCGTCGCCCACGGCGATAATCCGCCCGTCGCGAACGGCCACGGCCGTGGGACGCCCGACACGTTCGACTGCATCGCATTGTGCCGACAGCCCGATATCCGGGACAACTCCCGAATGGACTATCAGCTGGGCAACGTTATCGACCATGATTCCCTCTCCTTTGAAGACTGCGCCAGCATGTGACTTGCGCAACAACTTCAAGTAGTATGTCGTATGACTTAGTCATTTGACCAGCTTTGGCAGCAAATTAATTTATTTGACTTCCACGAAGGGCTTAGGCCTATCGGCTAGAGTCCAAATGGAGAGTAGTTTTCGGGACGGGAATCATGGCGCGCATATCAGTAGAAGACCGCAGCAGGCAGTTCATCGAGGCGGCCGCACGCGTGATCGCTTCTGAAGGAATTGCTGCTGCCACTACCCGGCGCATTGCCACTGAAGCTGGCGCCCCATTGGCGGCCTTGCACTACTGCTTCCGCAGCAAGGATGAGCTGCTGGACGAGGTATACAACCACTTGAGCCGGGACTATGCACGCGAGCTCGATCCAATCCCGGAGAATGTCGGCTTAGCCGAAGCCGTGGACTTGCACATCCGCCGCGTTTGGCGGCGCATGCTCAACGCCCCGCACGAGCAGGTCACCACCTTCGAACTGTTGCTGCGAGCTACCCGGCTGGCCGATCCAGAAGAGATCGAGAAATCGAACAGGATCAACCGGTCGATGTACGACGCTTGGGTCTGCTCGACCAGCGCCGTTTTCCGGGACGCGGCCGAGCGTTCCCAACTCAAGGTCAAGACGGATCTGGACACCGTAGCGCGGATGCTGATCGCCAGCATCGACGGGATCAACCTCCAGCACCTCTCAGATCCTGATCTGGAACGTTCCGCCCGGCTCATCGACCAGCTTTGCACGAGCATCAAGCACATGCTGATCCCTGCCAACCCAGAGCAGATAGCATGAGCGCCTGCTGCGCTCCGCAGCGGACTGGATCGCAGCCCGGAAACCACCCAGGGCCCACTGCCGAGGAATCCGGAACGGATACGGCGCCCCGATCCACTGGCCTTATCAGCCTTCCCGGCGGCGAGTTCATGATGGGCGACCATTTCGACGAAGGCTACGCGGCCGATGGCGAACTGCCCGTGCATCGGGTCGAGGTCGATGCATTTACCATGGATTCCACTCTTGTCACCAACGCCGAATTCGCCCGTTTCGCGGACGCCACCGGCTACCGCAGCGAATCCGAGCGGCTGGGCTACTCCGCGGTTTTCCACGCCTATCTTGCAGCACCCAGCCAAGACGTGCTCGGCCCAGCCGGAGGTGCGCCATGGTGGCTCGGTGTCCGCGGTGCCAGCTGGCGCAACCCCGCCGGCTCCCAGTCGAATTGGCAGGATATCCCCGAGCACCCGGTCGTGCAGGTTTCTTGGAACGATGCACAGGCCTATTGCAAATGGAGCAGGCGTTCCCTGCCAACGGAAGCGCAGTGGGAGTACGCCGCTCGTGGCCTGGTCCCCGGGCAACGCTATGCCTGGGGAAATGAGCTGGCTCCAGGGGCGGTGCACCAGTGCAATATCTGGCAGGGCAGTTTCCCCGAATCAAACACCTTGGAAGACGGCTATTTGGGCACTTCCCCGGTGGGCACCTATCCGCCAAACCCGGTGGGCCTGTTCGATATGGCAGGCAACGTCTGGGAGTGGTGCCAAGACTGGTTCCTGCCCAAGTACTACCGCAACAGCCCGGTGGGCAATCCCCAGGGGCCGACCATCGGTCAAGGCAGGGTCATGCGCGGAGGCTCGCACTTATGCCATGACTCGTACTGCAACCGGTACCGGGTTTCGGCGCGAAGCAGCAATACTGCCGATTCTGCTAGCAGCAACACAGGTTTCAGAACCGTCGGCTCGGGACCCTAGCCGCGCGTCTCGCCAAGATCGGCAGGTCTCAGGCAAAATGAAAGCATGGCATCACCAACTTCAGCACTGGGCAGGGTCCGCACGTTCGAGGCGTTAGACGAGAAGACCACCGCGCGGCTGCGCCGCGCGCTGGACGAGTCGGATGACACGACCGTGTTCGTCAACGGCACCGCGTTGAAGTTGCCCAAAGAAGCGCACCAGGCGCTGATCGAGGTGCTTTCACGGTTTGCAGATGGCGAGTCCGTCAGCATCGGCACACCCGAGCTGCTCCTTAATACTTCCCAAGCAGCCCAAATGGCCGGAATCTCCAACAGCTACCTGCGCAAGCTGGCCGACGCCGGGATCATTCCAGTGGAATACCGCGGCACCCATCGCCGCATTCGCCCAAGCGCCATCCAGCAGTGGCTGGATTCCCGCACCGAAACCGAGAAATGAGCCAACCAGTCAGCGAATCCGCCAGCGCCCCGCAGGAGGTCGTTTGGTGGGATCGCCTGCTCATCCGGGTCCCGGGCTATTCCCTGTTCGCATGGCTGGGCGCTTACGGCATGTACCAAGCCGGGGACATTACCTTGGGTACCGCAGCGCTGCTCTTTTTCGCCCTCGCCCTTCCCTTGCTGGCCGGTTGGCAGATCTTCCAGGTCCTGCGCAGCCGCCGGCGCATCCAGTTATGGCGAAACGCCCAGCGGATCTCCCAAGGCAGTTTGGGTGTTCCCAACGTGGCCGAAATCCGCGCGAAGCTCGACCGGATTATCAGCATCCGGGCTCATGGCCCGGAACCGAAGAAGCCACGTTTCGGCGGCCTTGCACTTTTCGCAATGATCCTCGGGATCGCCGGGATAGCCATCACTGCGGGAATCTTGCTGGCGAAGCTTGGCCTTGCCGGCCTGTCGACGTTCGTCGTTATCGGCTTGCTTGTGGTTGCCCTGCGTCCGTTGCAACTCATGGGCGTCCAGAACCGGGCGTACCGAGCAGTGGTTTCTATTCCCAGGAAGATCGCCGAGGTTCGCAACCTGGTGGTGCGGGAGCGCCAGGTTTCCAGCGGGCAACGCAGCACGCAAGCTGCCGACAGTGCGCTGGATTCGTCCCTGATGATCATCGATGCTGCCATTGCCCAGTTCCGGTCCGGAAAATTCCGGGCCTCGGCGGACTGCGTCGATTTGCTGGTCCTCCTGGCCGGGCAGTGCTGGCTGCCCGGCAGCAAGCCCCGAATTCTAGCCGAGACACTTCATAGCCGCGTCAATGCGGCACTGGGCCAGCTGAGTATCGAGGAACGCAACGCCTCGCGCTGGAGCAGAGAACCACGTTGCTGAAAGCGCAGGTCTTGCCAAGCCTTGAATTTCCTGCTGGAATACCAAAGTATTCTATTTGAAAACAATTCTTGTGCCGCACCCAGCGCAGGAACCCCGCTCCCCCGCCCCGGGAGCCTTGCCGAGGAGAACCATGACCACCGCATCAGAATCGCTGACCACTTCGCACGAATCCTTGCTATCCGAGCGCGCGGCCGGAATCAAGCAGTCCGCGGTGCGCGACGTATTCGAGCTCTCCTTGGACCCTTCCCTGGTATCCCTGGCCGGAGGCAACCCCTACCTGCAGCTGCTCCCGCTGGAAAAGGTCGGTGAAATGGCCCGGCGCATCATCGTCGAGCAGGGTCCCGAAGCATTGCAATACGGCTCCGGACTTGGCACTCCTGAACTGCGTGCACAAATTATCGATGTCATGGCAGCTGAAGGCATCACGAACGTGGGGGTCGAAGATGTCGTGGTCACCAACGGCTCCCAGTCAGCACAGGACATGGCCTGCAAGGTCTTCTGCAATCCCGGAGACACTGTGCTCTGCGAAGATCCGACCTATGTCGGGGCCCTGAATACCTTCGAGGCCTACCAGGTGTCCGCCCGCCCCGTGGGCACCGATGCGAATGGCTTGATTCCTGACGCCTTGCGTGCGCGCATCGCCGAATTGCGCGCCGCCGGCGAGCGCATCAAATTCCTCTACACCATCCCGAACTTCAACAACCCATCAGGGATCACTCTGGCGGCCGAACGCCGCCAGGAAATCGTGGACATCTGCCGCGGAGCCGGCATCCTGATCCTGGAAGACAACCCGTACGGAATGCTGCGCTACGAGGGAACCCCTGCGCCTACCCTGCGGAGCCTGGACCCGGAAAACGTCATCTACATGGGTTCCTTCTCCAAGATCTTCGCGCCCGGCCTGCGCATCGGCTGGGCAGCGGTCCCGACCCACCTTTTCCGCCGCTTCTACCTGGCCGGCGAGGCGGTAGCCCTGTGCCCACCGACCTTGAACCAGATGATCATCAGCGCCTACCTCAACGAGCATGATTGGAAGGGGCAGATCACCAAGTACAACGACCTGTACCGTTCCCGCCGCGACGCGATGCTCGAAGCATTGGCCAAGTACCTGCCGGCAGGCGTCACCCATACTCGTCCCGAAGGCGGCTTCTTCGTTTGGTTGACCTTGCCTGAAGGCATTGACACCTACGCGTTGCTGCAGCAGGGCGTGAAGGCCGGGGTCATCTTCATCCCAGGCGCGGCATTCAGCCCGAGCGGCCAAGCCGACAACAAGCTGCGATTGGCTTTCTGCTCCGTTGACGAGAAGACCATCGACGAAGGCGTCCAGCGACTGTCGGGCCTGCTCAGCAACGAGATCTTCAAACTCTAAGTCCGGAGGCTTGTACCGGGAGCTCACGGCCCGGTACAAATGGCCGCCCTTGCATCCTTGATGGGAAGCTTGCTGTCCGCCTCCTGGCCAAGTCCGCACAGTTCCAAGCCGGGGCCTGGATCTCCGGCTAGCCCTGCGCAATCCGTGATTCCACGGAAATCTCAAGCAGCTTCTGCTCGGTCGCTTTCAAGACACGGTGCGCAGGCCATATCGCCCGCAGCTCGCGCAACAGCGCCGGCCCATCAAACGGGATCTCGACGAGCAGCCCCTGCTCCAACTGGCTCTCTACCGCCAAATGGCTGAGCACAGCGGGCCCCATTCCGCGCGCCACGCACTGGCAAATCGTTGCGTTCGAGTTGAAGACAGCGACCGGATTCGGGCGTTCGGCATGGGCAATGTAATCCAAGAATGCCCGGGTGCCGGAGCCTTCCTCGCGTTCTATCAGCGCCGTGCTTTGCAATTCGTGCAGGCTCAGCGGTTCCTTCCGTTGTGCCCAAGCATGTGAAGGCGACGTGACCACGAGCATTTCATCGTGAAGTACCTGCCGGCTTTTCAGGCCCAGAGGAATGTGCGGGGTTTCCACGAATCCTAGTCCCAATTCCTCCTGCTGCACTGCACGAATAACATCTTGGGAATTCATGATCTTCATTCGAGGGATGACTCGTGGCAGGGCACGATGCAGTAGTCCGATCCAATTTGGCGCCAAGAATTCAGCCACCGTCATGCTGGCTCCGAATTCCAGCTCTCCCTCTCCGGTTTCAGCCAGCGAGCGCGCGCCAGCGGCGAAGGTTTCCAGGCTGTCCAGGACTTCACGAGCCCATTGGACGGTCAGCACTCCCTCTGCGGTCAAGCGCGATCCGGTGGTCTTGCGTGCCACAAGCTGGTATCCCAGCCGGCGCTCCAACGTTTTCAATGCGCGGGTGGCATTTGGCTGCGCCATCCCGGCCGCACGGGCACCGGCGCTCAGGCTCCCGTGATCGGCTATGCCGACCAGCAACTCCAATGAGGAGGGTTGAATCCAGCGGGCAATGTCTTCGAGAGATGACGAGCTGCTTTCCATATCATGATCATATGTCCGCGATAGCAAGAAGTGGTATACCGCAATTCGCCAAGCCGGAGAACAATTATTTTCATGCACGACTCCACAAGTCCCGTCGAAGAATCTGCCACCTCCAAACGTGACCAGTCCGGACATCGAAAACCTGCTTCGCGTTTCGCTCCGGCTCTTCCGGGACTGCTCCTCTGCCTTGCCGCCGGCATCTTGTGCATGTTCGCCAGCCGCTACATCCATGGCCTGAGCGCCCTGCTGCTGGCTATCCTGCTCGGTGCGCTGTGGCGCAATCTTGCCCCGGTCCCGCAGGCTTTTGCCCCCGGCACGGCAGTTGCCGGCAAGAAGCTGCTGCGCCTGGGCATTGTGCTGCTGGGCTTGCAGCTCTCGCTGGGCACCATCCTCGGCTTGGGCCCCGGGGTACTGCTGGTGGTGGCCCTCTCGGTTGGCATCACGTTCTTGGCCACCTTGTGGATCGGCAAGAAGCTCGGCATGGATCTGCCGCAGCGCCTGCTCATCGCCACCGGCTTCTCCATCTGCGGTGCCGCCGCGGTCGCAGGTGCGGAGAACGTCGTCAAGGCCAAGCAGGATCAGGTCGCCACCGCGATCGGGCTGGTAGTGCTCTTCGGGACATTGATGATTCCGCTCATGCCGGCGGTGGGCATGCTGCTCGGGCTGGATGAACGCAGCATCGGCATGCTTATCGGTGCGTCCACCCATGAGGTCGCACAAGTCGTCGCGGCCGGCGGTTCGGTAGGTGCTGGCGCCTTGGCCGTGGCGGTGACCGTCAAGCTGGCCCGGGTGGTCCTGCTGGCTCCGATCATTGCCGGCGTCGGCGTCTTCATGCGGCGGCGCCAGTCGGTTCAAGGCGGCAAGAACCCGCCATTGGTGCCGCTGTTCGTGCTCGGGTTCCTGGCGGCAATGCTGCTGCGCACCACCGGGCTGGTGCCCGAGGCGTGGCTTTCAGTTGCGGCCAGCGTGCAGACGCTCCTGCTTGCCGCGGCCATGTTCGCCTTGGGGCTCGGGGTCCACCTGCGCAGCATCGTAAAAACCGGCGGACGTTCATTGCTGCTGGGGCTGCTGTCCACCTTGCTGATCATCGCCGTGTCGATCGGCGGAACCCTGCTGTTCCCGCCGGCCTAGGCATGGCAGCCATGCGGGCACGCCGCACCTATTTCGCGCTCCAGCCGCCATCCATGGTGTAGGACGCTCCGGTCACCATGCCCGCGGCATCCGCACTGAGCCAGGCCGCCAGCGAAGCGACTTCCTCTGGCTCAACCAGGCGCTTGATGGCCGATTCGGCAAGCATGATCTTCTGGATGACATCCGACTCGTCAATGCCATGCGAATTCGCTTGATCGGCAATCTGCCGCTCCACCAACGGGGTACGCACATAGCCCGGGTTGATGCAGTTGCTGGTGATCCCGTAGTCGGCACCTTCCAATGCAGTGACCTTCGACAGTCCCTCCAACCCGTGCTTGGCCGCAACGTAGGCGCTCTTGAACGCGCTGGCCCGGAGCCCGTGGATCGAAGAAATATTGATGATGCGGCCGAAGCCGCGCTCGCGCATGCCGGGCAGTGCTGCCCGGATCAACAGGAACGGCGACTCCAGCATGAGCCGATGGATCAGCCTCCAGGTTTCGGGGTCGTACTCGTGGATTGGAGCCACCCTTTGCACGCCGGCGTTGTTAATCAGGATGTCGGTATCCAAGCTGAGATCTTCCAGCGGCGCGGTATCCGAAAGATCCACGGCCCATGCTTTTCCGCCAAGCTCGCGGGCCGCTTCTTCAGCGGCCTGTTCATTGAGGTCGGCAATCGTCACGGTGGCACCGGCGTCGGCCAATGCCCGGGCACTGGCCAGGCCTATGCCGGAGGCGCCACCGGTAACCAAAGCGCGGCGCCCCTTCAGCCCTTGGGGCCATGGGCCAATTTGTTCCGCCATTGCGCTCATCCTCTGCTCGGCTCCCCTGCGGCTTCCAGTTGCGATGCCCGCAGCTTCGCGCAGGTCTCTGTGATTCAAACTAGGCTCCGCCAGGAATCCGGTCAACGGCATTTGCTGTGCAGATTCCGCAGGTCAATGTGCAAGCATGCACAGCGGCTTCTGCCGGTTGCCCGTTTGCTGTGCGCTGGAAGCTAAGCTGGCTCTCGAAGGCTATTTTCACTTCCAAGAGCCAAGGACATGGTAGGCAATGACGACTTCCCCGATACCTGCGACTCCCGCCGAGGTCCCGATCCGCAAAGCGGCCAGTGTTTTGCTGCTGCGCGAGGCAGCTGGCGGGTTTGAGGTTTTCGTCCAGCATCGCGTGAACACCATGGACTTCGCAGCCGGCATGGTGGTTTATCCCGGCGGCCGCGTTGATGCCCAAGACGGCCAAGCGGTGGCGGCAGGAGAGCTGGATCCCGCCTTGCTCAGCGAGCACGCCCGGCAATGGGCGCGCACCTCGATCCTTGGGGAAGGACCAGATCGCGCGGAGCATCTGGCCGGGGAGATCCTGGCCGCAGCACGTCGTGAAGTCTTCGAGGAGACAGGGCTGCTGCTGGATCCTGGCCAACTGCGCCCCTGGGCCAATTGGGTCACCCCAGCCGGTTTCCCGCGGCGGTTCGATACGTACTTCTTTGTCGCGGCCTTGCGCCCCGGCCAGGAACCAGTCCACCAGACCACCGAAGCGGTGATCTCCACATGGATCAGCCCCCAGGAGCTCTTCGCTTCCCTGGAACGCGGCGAGATTAAAATGATGCGCCCCACCCAGCGCACCTTGCGGGATGCGATGGAGCAGGGCGGCATCGAGCAGATCATTTCCAGCGAGCCGGCCATCTCATCGGTTCATCCGGATCCCCGCGATTCCCTCTCGGGAAACGCTGTGCGGAATTCGGAAAAGCAGTTCAACGCCTGATTGCCGCCGGTCAGGATTCCAGCAGCGTGCGTCCAACGATGAGCGACATGATCTCGTTGGTGCCTTCCAGGATCTGGTGCACGCGCAGATCCCGCGTGATCTTCTCCATCCCGTAGTCCGCGAGGTAGCCGTAGCCGCCGTGCAGCTGGATAGCGCTGTTGGCGGCGTTGAACCCGGCGTCCGTGGCCATCTTCTTGGCCATCGCGCAGAGGCGGACGCGGTCCGGGCTCTTCGCGTCCAGTGCGGCGGCGGCACGGCGCAGCAAGGAGCGGGCGGCTTCCAGCTCCATGTCCATTTCGGCCAGCTTGAAGACCAGCGCTTCCTGTCTGGTCAGCGGTCCGCCGAAGGCCTGGCGCTCCTTCAAATACAGCGCCGACTTCTCCAGCGCGCTCTGCCCGCCACCCAGCGAGCAGGCCCCGATGTTCAGGCGGCCGCCATTGAGTGCCTGCATGGCCATGGAGAATCCCTGGCCTTCCTCGCCCAGCAGGTTGGCGGCGGGAATGCGCACGCCTTCCATGATCACCTGGCGAGTGGGCTGCGCCTTCCAGCCCATCTTCTTTTCGTTCGGCCCGAAGCTCAGGCCCTCGGCATCCCCGGGAACAAGGAAGGCGCTGATGCCGCGCGAACCGGTATCAGCGGTACGGGCCATGACGATGTAGAGCGCCGAGCTTCCAGCTCCCGAGATGAATTGCTTGACGCCGCTGAGCACATACTCGTCACCGTCCTTGCGGGCACGGGTTGACAGGGCCGCCGCATCGGAGCCGACTCCGGGCTCGGTCAGGCAGTAGGAGCCCAGGTCGTCCATGGCGGTCATCGATGGCAGCCATTTGGCGCGCTGCGCGTCGTTGCCGAAGGTGTCGACCATCCACACGACCATGTTGTGGATGGAAATGTAGGCGGCCAAGGTCGGGTCGGCCTTGGCGAGTTCCTCGAAGACCAGCACCGCATCGCTGCGGCTCAGACCGGATCCGCCATGATCTTCAGAAACATAGATTCCGCCCATGCCCAGCTGTCCGGCTTCGGCCAGCACATCCACCGGGAAGTGCTGTTCCTGGTCCCACTTCAGGGCATTGGGAGCAATCCTGGTCTCGGCGAAATCATGGACCATCTCGATCAACGACTTCTGGTCTTCGCTTACTTCAAACAACACCGGCTCCTTTGCCTGCACCTTGCGTCTTTGACCTCAGTCTATGTGACGCAAGATACAATGAGAGCCAATAGGATGAGTTCCGAAGCATTCATTTCGAAAGAGTTGGGCTAACCGCATGCAAATCCGGACAAGCACCGCCGGGGATTGGCCTGGGATCTTCGGCTTCTACCGCAAAATCATGGATGAGGGACAGACCTACGCCTTCCCCCAAGGCCAAACCCTTGAAGAAGCCCGCCCCTGGTGGATGGAGACGCTACCAGGGCAAACGGTCGTTGCCGTGGCAGATGGCAGGATCATCGGCTCGGCCAAGATGGGGCCAAACAAGCCCGGACGGGGAGCCCACATCGCCACCGCGTCCTTCCTGGTCGATCCGGAATGCCGCAATCGCGGCGTGGGACGAGCACTGGGCGAATACGTGATCGACTGGGCCCGGCAGGAAAATTATCACGGCATCCAGTTCAATGCGGTCGTCGAGACCAATGAGGCTGCAGTGCGTCTATGGCAATCGCTGGGCTTCAAGATCCTGGGCACCATTCCGGGCGCCTTCAACCATCCGACCAAGGGGCTGGTGGGCCAGCACTTCATGTTCCTGCCGCTGCGTCCTGCTGCTCCACCTGGCCATTAGCCGCGCGCGTCGAACCGCTCACGGGCAGCGAGCACTTTGGGCACATGCTCCTCGGACCACAGGCGCAGGATTTCCATGGGTTCCAGGATCCCGCGTCCCAAATCAGTCAGCTCGTAGTCGACCCGCACCGGCACCTGGGCATATACGGTGCGCTGCACCAGCCCGTCGCGCTCCAGGTTGCGCAGGGTATTGGTGAGCACTTTCGGGGTGACCGCGCCGATGCGCTGGCGTAATGCGGAGAAACGTTGCGGGCCGCCAGCCAGGGACAAGAGGACCAGCGGAGTCCATTTATCGCCTAGGCGCTGCATGATTTCACGTGAAGGGCATTGCTGCACGAACACGTCAAAAGAGCCATGGCTATCCATGAGGAAACCTAGTTTCGTTGTAGTGGGCGGTATCTAAAAGATACCATTGTGCCGGACCCAATTTCCCAAGGAAAGAGAACACCATGAAGATTGCAGTTTACGGAGCTACCGGCATGGTCGGCTCGGAAGTCGTTGCCGAAGCCATTTCACGCGGCCATGAGGTCACCTCGGTCTCCCGCTCGGGCAAGGAAATCGACGGAACCACCACCGTGGCCGCCGAGCTGGGCGACGGGGCAACCTACCGCGACCTGGGAAAGAACAACGACGTGCTCGTCATTGCCGTACCGCCATCGCGCACCGGTGGCGACCACCAGGAATACCTGGATGCCTTCGAACAGATCACCGAAACCCTGGTCCCAGCCCGCCTGCTGGTTGTCGGCGGCGCCGGCGCTACCGAGGTAGACGGCGTCCGCCTGGTCGACACCCCGGGCTTCCCGGAGGAATACAAGGCCGAAGCCACCACCTGCGCCGAGGTCTACGACATGTTCACCTCGGTTTCCGGCATCACCTGGACCGTCGCGGCTCCAGCCCCGGTGATCATGCCTGCACGCCGCACCGGCAGCTACACCCTGGGCACCGATTCGCCAGCAGGCGACTTCGTTTCCTCCCAGGACTTCGCCGTGGCCATCCTCGATGAAATCGAAACCCCGGTCCACCAGAACCGCCGCATGACCGTGGCCAGCGAAAAGTAGATCCCACGCGCAGTGCCGCTAGCCAGGTTTCGTCGGATCGGAGCGATTCGCTCCGATCTGACGAATGCGTTCCAGATGGCTAGAGTTGGTTTGGTCATCACCACTAGTTCATCGAGGTAAGCCCTTCCCCATGCAACGAAACTCGCGCGCGTCCAGGATCCTTGGCTGCGCTATCGCGCTCCCGCTCCTTGGATCCCTTCTAGCCAGCTGCTCGGCAGGTGCAGGACCCGATTCCCCCGCAGAGGAGGCGAAGCCGGTTGCCGGCGGCACCCTGGTCTATGCTTCGGGCGACGCCGAGCCGGCCTGCCTGGATCCGCATGTGGGCGGCAACTACCCGCAAGCCCTGGTCGCAAGCCAGTACCTCGAATCCCTGTTCACCAAGGATGCGGACGGGAAGATCATCCCGTGGCTGGCCGAAAGCACCGAAGTTTCCGAGGACGGCCTGACTCGCACCATCACCCTGCGCGATGGGATTTCCTTCACCGACGGCACGAAGCTCACCGCCAAAGCCATCGAAGCCAACATCGAGCACCTGAAGGATCCGAATACCGCGTCCTCCACCGGCTACCTGGCCGTGGGCAAGGTCGTGGATATCGAGATCGCCGATGAGCTCACCGCCAAGCTGACGCTCTCCGCCCCGGATAACGCGCTGCTGGAATCGCTGTCCATGCCATGGACCGCCATCGAATCCCCCAAGGCGCTGGAACGCGACCAGGCTACCAACTGCGCCTCACCGGTAGGCACCGGCCCGTTCAAGGTCGAATCCTGGGAGCACCAGAAGGCCGTGAACTTGGTCCGCAACGAAGACTACGTGCCGCCGGTCAAGAACGCGGAGCGCTCCGATTCCAAGGCCTATCTGGAGGCCATCACCTGGCGCTTCATCCCTGAGGCCGCCACCCGCTACGCAGCCCTGGTCTCGGGCGAAGTCGATGTCATCGACAACGCGCAGCCGGACACCATCGCCACGGCAAAGCAGGACGGCTCGCTGGGCCATCTGGACGCCCCGCGCCCGGGTGCTTCCAACCGCCTGGAGCTGAACAGCTCCAAGGCGCCATTCGATGACCAGCGCGTGCGCGAGGCCTTCATCCGTTCCGTGGATGCCAGCGCCGGCGTCAAGGCCCTCTATTTCGGCACCACCGAGCGCAGCTACTCGCTGCTGTCGTCAGCCGAACCGCTGGGCTACTCCGATGAATCGCTGTTCACCACCGACGTTGCCAAGGCCAACGCGCTGCTCGATGAAGCAGGCTGGAGCGAACGCGACGCCGAGGGCTACCGCGTGAAGGACGGCAAGCGCCTGTCGCTGGACTTCCCGGTCTCCACCAACCAGTCGGTTCCTGCCGAGCAGTCCCTGTTCGAGCAGTTCCAGGCCCAGGCCAAGGCCGTGGGCTTCGAGGTGAAGATCCAGCTGCTGGACCTGTCCAGCTGGTACGGCGCCCTGGCCAAGCACGATTACAATCTGGTCTCGGCTCCCTACACCAAGGTCGGCCCGTCGGTGCTGCGCATCCTGTACCACTCCGACTCGACCGTCCCGGCGCCATCGGGCTACTTCGCCAACAACGCGCAGGTGAAGAACGAGAAGCTCGATGGGATCCTGGCCCAGGCCGAAGAGGCCAACGATGAAGCCCAGCGCGCTGCGCTGTACGAGCAGGCCCAGAAGCTGGTCCTGGAGGGCTACTACGTGCTGCCGCTCTACGACCAGCAGAACCACTTCCTCTACGGCAAGAACGTGCACGGCATCGGCGCCACCACCGCGGTGTCTTCGCCGGTCTACTACGACACCTTCATCACCAAGTAGCACCCCTTGGGCACGATTGCTTGGGCCGGGCGCAAGATCGGCGGCGCGCTGGTGGTGCTGTGGCTGGTGGCCACCGCCATCTTCATCGCCATCCGGCTGATCCCCGGCGACCCGGCCGAAGCAATCATGGGCGGCCCCGGTTCCCAGGCCTCGGCCGAAGCGCTGGCCGCGGCCCGCGCCGAGTACGGACTGGACCTGCCGCTCATCTCCCAGTACCTGATGTACCTGGGCAAGCTGGCCACCTTGGACTTCGGCACCTCCTATTCGCTCAAGCAGCCGGTCGCCGGCATCATGGGCGATCTCCTGCCCAATACCCTCTGGCTTGCGCTGCTGGCCCTGGCGGCCGCCTGGGTGCTGGCCCTGGGCTTCGCGGCATCGGCCATGCGGGCCAACCGCTATGGCGCATGGCTGGGAAATATCGTGGAGATCATTGCCGCCGCCGTGCCGCACTTCTGGCTCGGCGCGGTGCTGATCATGCTCTTCTCCTCGATGCTCGGCTGGCTGCCGGCCGTGGATAACAGCACCGCCCAGGGTTTGGTACTTCCCGTGCTGACCTTGGCATTGCCGCTGGCCGGGTTCCTCACCCAGCTGATGCGCGATTCGCTGAGTGCAGCCCTGGGCAGCCAGTTCGCGCTGGCCGCGCGTGCCCGTGGCGAAAGCCGGCTGGCGGTCTTCTGGCGCCATGGCTTGCGCCATGCCGCCTTGCCTGCCCTGGGCCTGACCGGCTGGGCTTTCTCCTCGCTGCTTTCCGGCGCGGTGGTGGTCGAGGCGATCTTCGCCCGTCCGGGTCTGGGGCGCTCGCTGCTTTCTGCGGTGCTGGCCCGCGACATCCCGATGGTCACCGGCATCGCGCTCTTCTCCGCGCTGGTCTACATCGTGGTCATGGCGATCACCGAAGGCATCGAGCGAGCCATCAATCCGGCAGGGGCGAGCTCATGAGCCGCACCGCAAGAATCTTCGCCGCCGCATTCATCGCCTTGTGGGTGCTCATCGCGCTGGTTCCTTCGGTGCTGGCCCCGGGCGATCCATTGGCTATCAACCCGGCCGAGGCATTCAGCAAACCCGGCGCCGCGCATTTCTTCGGCACCGACGAATCGGGCCGCGACATCTATACCCGTGTCATCCATGGTGCCCGCGACTCGTTGGCTATCGGCCTGGCGGCTACGGGATTGGGCATGGGATTGGCCATCGTCTTGGGCACAGTTGCGGCATTGTCCCCGCGCTGGCTCGACGAGATCATCCTGCGCGTGCTCGAAGCGCTCTACGCGATTCCGTCCTTGCTGATGGCACTGCTGATCATTGCCTTCACCGGCCCCGGTGTCGGTCCGGCCATCGTCGCGGTGGGCCTGTCCACCGCACCGGGATATGCCCGGCTGGTGCGCAGCCAGATCCGCACGCTGAAGAGTTCGGAAATGCTGGAGGCAGCCACCGTGCTGGGCCGCGGCTCGTGGCTGTTGGTCCGCAACCATTTGGTTCCCAACGCCCTCAAGCCCCTGCTGGCTCTGGTGACCTTGGGGATCGGCCAAGCCGTGATCTGGGCTGCTGCCCTGTCCTTCCTGGGCTTGGGCACTCCCCCGCCAGCTCCCGAATGGGGTGCCATGCTTTCGGCCGGGCGCACCTACCTGCACTTCGCGTGGTGGATGAGCTTGTTCCCCGGCTTGGCGATAGTTGTCGTGGCCGCAGGCGCCACGCTGATTGGCCGCGCGCTGGGCGGAAGGGCAAGGACAGCATGAACGAGCAAGCACTGATTACGGTCAAGGACCTTTCGGTCCGTTTCGGTTCCGCCGTGGCGGTGAAGAACATTTCCTTCACCGTCCAGGCCGGACGTTGCCTCGCATTGGTCGGCGAATCCGGGTCGGGCAAATCCGTCACCGCCCGCAGCCTGCTGGGACTGTCCGGAGGCATCGCGAAAGCCGACGAGCTGACTGTCTGCGGGCAGGACGCCTTGGAGCTCGCCGACCGCGGCTGGCAGCAGATCCGCGGGAATTCGGTGTCCATGATCTTGCAGGATGCGCTGATGGCGCTCGATCCGCTGCGCCCGGTGGGCCGGGAAATCGGTGATGCGCTCAAGGCGCACGGCAAGATGTCCAAATCCGAGCGCCAGCAGCGAGTGCTCCAGGTGCTGGAATCCGTGCGCATGCCCGAGCCCGGGCGCCGTGCCAAGCAGCGTTCCACCGAGCTCTCTGGCGGCATGCGCCAGCGTGCCCTGATTGCCCAGGCCCTGGCCGGCAACCCGCAGGTAGTCATCGCCGATGAGGCAACCACCGCCTTGGACTCGGCGCTGACAGCACTGGTCCTTTCGCAGCTGCGCGAGCTCAAGGAGCAGGGCCGCGGCGTGCTGATGATCAGCCACGATCTGGCCCAGGTAGCGCATTTGGCCGACGACATTGCGGTGATGCGCAACGGTGCAATCGTTGAGGCCGGCAGCACCGGGCAGATCCTGGGCGACCCGCAGCACGAGTACACCCGCCAATTGCTGCGGGCCGTGCCTTCGGGGATACCGCGCTTCGCCCCGTTGTCGGTATCCAGCAAGCCCGTGGCCGCACCGGCCCCGGAAGACCCAGCGGCAGCATCCAGCGCGTTGTCGGTCAAGGATCTGTCGAAGAGCTTTGGCAAGCACGCGGCCGTGGATTCGGTCAGCTTCGAGGTGCCTCGCGGCAAGACCCTGGGCATCGTTGGCGAATCCGGATCCGGCAAAACCACCACTGCCCGCATGGTCCTGGGCTTGCAGAAACCCGATGCTGGAACTGTTGAGTTGCTCGGCGAACGCTTTGCCCCGGCTCATGAGGCACAGCACCGGAAGCTGCGCGAGCAGATGGGCGCGATCTACCAGAACCCGTTGGGGTCTTTCGATCCGCGCTATTCGGTGGGACAGCTGCTGGCCGATGCGCTGAGCCGCGGCAAGTCCAAGCGCGCAGCCGAGTACCGCAAGCCGGTGGCTGAACTGCTCGAACAAGTGGAGCTGTCCACCGAATTGCTGGGCCGCAACCCGCGCGAGCTTTCCGGCGGGCAGCGCCAGCGCTTGGCAATTGCCCGTGCGCTAGCGCCCAAGCCGCAGGTGCTGGTCCTTGACGAGCCGGTTTCCGCCCTGGATGCATCAATCCAGGCCACCGTGCTGGATCTCCTTGATCGGATCCAGTTGGAGACCGGAACCAGCTACCTGTTCATCAGCCACGACCTGTCGGTCATTGAGCATATGAGCGACACGGTTGCGGTGATGCATGAGGGCAAGATCATCGAGCAGGGCTCTACTGACCAGGTCTTCAGCGCCCCGCAGCACGATTACACGAAACTGCTGCTCTCGGCGATGCCGCGGTTGCGCTAGACCAGATCGACCATCTGGTCCTTGACCTGCTTGCGCAGGATCTTGCCCAGCAGCGAGCGCGGCATCTCATCGATCTGCACGATGCGCTTAGGCACCTTGTAGGCGGCCAGCAGCTCGCGGCAGTGGGCGCGCAGCGCGTCCTCGTTCAGGCCGCAGCCCTCTTCGAGCTGCACTGCGGCAACCACCATTTCGCCGCCGCGGGCCAATGGCTTTCCGAAGACCGCGGCATCGGCCACGTCAGCGTGCTGGCGCAGGGCGATCTCGACCTCCGTCGGTGAAACGTTGAAGCCGCCGGTGATGATCAGCTCCTTGGCTCGGTCCACCACCTGGGCGAAGCCGTCCTCGTCAACGGTGACCACATCGCCCGAACGCAGCCAGCCGTCCCCGGTCTTGGCCTTGGCCGTTTCCTCCGGGTTGTTCCAGTAGCCCTGGAACACCTGCGGGCCCTTGATCAGCAATTCGCCCGGTTCTCCCTGGGCCACTTCCCGGCTCGGGTCCTCCACGTCCACGACCTTCATCAGTGTCGAGGGGAAGGGCACGCCGATGGTGCCGGTGCGGCGGCTGGGGTGGAACGGGTTGCCCAAGGCCACCGGCGAGGACTCGGTCATGCCGTAGCCTTCCACCAGCAGGCCGCCGGACATCGATTCCCACAGCTCCACCACATGGTCGGGCAGGTTCATCGCCCCGGAGATGCAGTACTTGGCGCTCTTCAGCGAGACGTCGCGCTCCTTGGCCGCCAGGGCGGTGCGCTCGTAGATCGGCGGCACCGCGCAGTACACGGTGGCCGGGGACTTCTTCCAGGCATCCAGGATCATCTGCGGATCGAACTTCGGGAAGAGCACCAGCAGGCCCTGCTTCTTCACGCCGAAGGTCAGGTACAGGGTCATGCCGAAGGCATGGAACATCGGCAGGATCGCGTAGAGGGTTTCCTCGCGCTCCTGCGCCCCGAGCATCCAGGCCTCGCCCTGCAAGGCGTTGGAATAGAGGTTGAAGTGGGTGAGCATGGCGCCCTTGGGGTGGCCGGTGGTCCCCGAGGTGTACTGGATGACCGCCAGGTCATCGACATCCGGATGCGGGTGGTTCGCATCCAATTGCGCACCGGAGAGCAGGTCCTTCCATGCCACGGTGCCCGAGGTGCGGGCCGTGAGCGACGCCTTGGTCTCGCGCAGCTTCTTGACCGGCAGGTTCAGCGCCAGGCGCTTGACCGCGGGGAAGGCTTCGAGCAGGTTGACCGAGACGATCGAGTCCAGCTGCACGTCCTTGGGGAATTCCTGGACGTTGGCCACGACCTTGTCCCAGGCAATCGCGATGCGCGCCTGGTGGTCCTCGAACTGGTGGCGCAGTTCCCGCGAAGTGTACAGCGGGTTGTGCTCCACCACGACGGCGCCAAGGCGCAGGATCGCGTAGAAGGCGATCACGTGCTGCGGGCAGTTGGGCAGGATCAGCGCAACGCGGTCGCCGGCGCGCACGCCGAGCTTGCGCAGGCCCTCGGCGGCCTTGGCTACCTGCGCGCCCAGATTGGCGTAGCTGGTGCGGCGGCCGAAGAATTCGGTCGCCGGGCTCTCGCCGGCTTCACGCACGGAGCGCTCGAACATGCGGCTGAGCGGTTCGGTGGGCAGCTCGATTTCGGCCGGGACTCCCGGCTGGTAATTTGCCACCCATGCGGGCGCAGCACTATTTTCCATACCTCCAATCATGCCCTGTTACGGGACATGGCGCGATTCCAGGTCTTCCCGGGTGCAAACGACGCGCTGCAGGTGGCGGATCCGCCCGCTGGCGTCAATGCCCCGGCACCGCACAGCTGGGATTTTCCTGCGAACACCCGGAGCAGGGCAGCGATCGGCGATAGCGTGTGCGTGATTGCACGGCTACGCAACTACCGGGAGGCATCCATGCCAGCACGCCGAAGCAAACGGCTTCCCATCACGCGCCGGCGCGCGGGAACCGGCTTCTTCTACCTGGAAGGGGCACGCACGGTGAAGGACCAGCACCTGCTGGATCGGATCAGGCAATTGTCGATCCCGCCGGCATGGAAACAGGTCCAGATCGCGGCCAGTGCGCGGGCCAAGGTCCAAGCTCGCGGAATCGATGCGGCAGGACGCACCCAGATGATCTACCACCCCGATTTCCGCGAGCGGCAGGATGCCGCCAAATTCGACCGGTTGCCGGCGTTCGGCCGCGCACTGCCCAATCTCCGCCGCCAGCTGCTGCGGGATCTGCGCCGGGGAAGAAACGACAAGGACAGGGTCACTGCGGCCGTGGTCCTGCTGCTGGATCTGCATCTGCTGCGCATCGGCACGCACGCCTACTCGCGTTCCAACCAATCGTTCGGGGCCGCTTCGCTGCGAGCCAAGCATCTGGAGGTCCAAGGGCGTTGCGCCACCCTCGAGTTTCCCGGCAAGAGCGGCCAGCAGCAGCATGTGAAAATCAGGAGCCGGCGACTGGCACGAGTACTGGTCCAATTGCGCGATCAGCCGGGCTACGAGCTTTTCCGCTACCTGGATGACGAGGGGCACTCGCACCTGCTCCAGCCTGCGCAAATCAACCGGTACCTCGAGGAGCATCTGGGTAGCGGATTCACCGCCAAGGACTTCAGGACCTGGGGCGGCAGCTTAGCGGCTTTCAGGGCACTGATCGAGGCTCCCGCCTCGGCTATGGCTGCCGATGATGCCAGGAATCTGCGCAAGCTGGCCATCGAGCAGGCCGCCGGAAAACTGGGCAATACTCCCGAAATCGCGGCCGGCTCCTATATCGATCCCCGCGTGCTGGAGCTGGCGGACGATCCGGAAAAATTGGCGGCGCTGCGCCGTTCCAAACGGCAGCTGGGGACCAAGAACCATTTGGATCCGGCTTCGCGCTGCCTGCTGCGGTTCCTTGAAAGGGCCAGCTAGGTTCAGAATCTAGAAGTTCAGTCCGCGGGCCGCTACATCCCATACCTCGCTGGTGCCGTCCTCATGCACTGCCAGCACGTTGTCGACCAGGTTCACCGCGACGCAGACATGGTTCGGGATGACGTGGAGCTGCTCGCCGTGGGCCGGCAGGTCCAAGTGCTCGGGCCACAGCACGGTGGCGTGATGCTCCGATAGTGCGCTGATGCGGGCTTCAGGGCACTGGGCGATGCGCCCGTATCCGGTGGCCCAGGCCGGGCGGTCGCTTCCGAGCACCTTGCTGCCGGCGTCCAGCACGATGCGCCGGGGAATCTGCCCATCGCCTTCATGGCGGCTGATCACGGTGGAGGCGACGGTCAGGGAAATATCCTCCCAGCGCACGCGCCCCAGCTCGAACTGCTGCGCATCGCCGAAGACGTACACCCCTGGACGCACCTCGGTCAGCACCGAGTTGTCGCTCAGTTCGGCGGTCGGGGTGGAGCCCCCGCTGATGCGCTTGATGGCATGCCCGGCCTCGCGCAGCAGGCACGCCGCTTCGGCCAGGGCCTTGTGCTCATCGTTGAGTGCCGCGTCGATGCCGTCCGGCGAGTAGCTGTGGCCGGGGAAGGTGAAGATCCCATGCACGCGCATGCCTGCCGCACGGGCGGCATCGGCTATTTCCACCGCGCCTTGCGGGCTGGTGCCGCTCCGATGATGGCCGCTGTCGATCTCGATGACGAGCTTGATCTTGGAGGCCTTCTCCCCCAGCATCCTGGCCATCTGCTGCACGGCCTGGACAGAGTCCGTGCCGATGCTCAGCTTGGCACGGCGCATCAGCTCCAGGATGCGTGCCGCCTGGGATTCATTGACCCACAAAGGGTAGGCGATGAAGATCTTCGCGACCCCGTGCAGCGCAAACGCGAGGGCTTCGCCGACAGTTGCCACGGTGAGTCCGGCGGCACCGGCGTCCATCTGGCGTTCGGCGATTTCATGCATCTTGTGCGTCTTGGCATGCGGGCGCAGTTTCAGGCCCTGGCTCGCCACCCGGTGGGCCACCCGGTCAATGTTCTGCTGGAGCTTCGCTACGTCAACGATGACCTGCGGGGTGTTGATTCCGGCCGGGATAGTGCCCAAATTTTCCGTCCTTCTGCACTTGGCTGCGTCACGGGGAATCCTGGAAATAGGCATTCCCGCCGATCTGAAAGATTACCGCAGGAAGCTTTGTACAGGGGAAGGAAAAAACTAGCGTGGCAGCGTGCTTGACCGGGCCGACAGCTTGGTGGACAACTCATGCGCGTGGTGCAGCAGCAGATTGCCCAGCTCTTCGCGGCGGTCCGCTTCAAAACGCGTGTGGATCCCGGTCAGGCTCAGTGCCCAGGCAGGCTGTCCCGAGTTGTCGAAAACCGCAGCGCCCATGCCCCAGCTGCCCTCGACGATCAAGCCGGGGTTGACCGAATAGCCCAGCTGGCGGGTTTCGGCGACCTTTTTGCGCAGCTCTTCGCGCGAATGCGCCGGCCCATATCCTGGCTCTAGATCGGCATCGCGCAGGTAGCGCTCAATGCCCTGTTCAGGCAGGAAAGCAAGGATCGCGATTCCGGCCGAAGCGACTCCCAGCGGGAAGCGCCGTCCTTCATACAGCACGAACGAGCGGATGGGAAAGGCTCCATCCTGGCGCAGCAAGCACACGGTTTCGTCCCCTCGCCGCGCCGAGAGGAACGCACTTTCCCCGGTCGCCTCGGCCAGCGCGGCAACATGCTCGCGGGCCAGTTCGCTGATGTCGTAGCGCTCGGCTGCCACCGCTCCCATGAGGTAGAGCTCGGGGCCAAGCAGCCAGCGGCCGGTGCGATGATCGTGGTCGCAGAATCCTTCGGTGGCCAACGCGCTGAGCAGGCGATGCACGGTGGGCCGGGCCAAACCGGTGCTCCGGGCAGTTTGCGTCGTGGTGATGCCCTCGGGCATTGCGGTGCTCACGGTGCGAAGCACGGCGGCCAGCCGCCCTACGACTTGGGTTCCATCCGGGGAATTGCTCATGACCACATTATGGACGATCGGTTCCGGGCCGGATAATTCCCGCTTCATACTTTGTCGCCGTACCCCTGTTGCTATCGAGCTGATCGGCGGATAATTCAGCACATGGAAAATACATGGCAAATCGTCGTCGACTGCGCCCGCCCGCAAGCAATGGTCCGGTTCTGGGCCGAAGCCTTGCGCTACGTTCCCGAGCCCGCCCCGGAGGGGCATCCCACGTGGCGCGCCTACTGGCAGTCCATGGGCGTGCCGGATGATGAATTGCCGCCCGGAACCGGTGATGAACCGGAGTCGCTGGTCGATCCGCAAGGTGGTGGGCCGAGGATTTGGTTCCAGCAGGTACCGGAGGCCAAGAGCATCAAGAATCGCCTGCATCTGGACTTGCTGGTCAGCGGCGGCCGCGGCGTTCGCTTCGAGGAACGCAGGCAAATCATCACCGACGAGGCGGAGCGCCTGGTGGCCCTGGGGGCCAAAGTCCGCACCGTTCACGACATGCCAGAGATGGGCCATTTCGCTATCTGCATGCTCGATATCGAAGGCAATGAGTTCGACATCGTCTAGCCCTTTCAGATGCGTCCATAATATGGACCGCTTGGCCATTCCTCCTCACCATCCGACCAGTTACCCGGCAATGCACCGGGTCTATTGCATGCTCACCTGCGACTACGTACGTTAGAGGATAAGCAGATCCGCGCTCCACATAGTGGACACATGGAGGAATCGATGACAACGAAGTTTCGGGATGACGCAGCCGCCGCCTTGGCTGCCGTCGTCAAGGATGGCATGACCATCGCAGTAGGCGGTTTCGGCCTCTCCGGCATCCCCAACCGCCTGATCACCGCACTGCGGGATTCGAAGGCAACCAACCTGACCATCGTGTCAAACAACATGGGCGTAGACGGCAAGGGGCTGGGCATCCTGCTGGAAAATAAGCAGGTCTCCAAGGTCCTGGCCTCCTACGTCGGGGAGAACAAGCTGTTCGCACAGCAGTTCCTCGATGGGGATCTGGAAGTTGAATTCTGCCCGCAGGGCACCTTGGCCGAGCGCTTGCGCGCTGGCGGGGTGGGCATTCCCGCCTTCTTCACCCCCACCGGCGTGGGAACTCCGATCGCCGAAGGCAAGGAAGTCATGGAATTCAACGGCAAGCCAGCGATCCTCGAGCGTGGCATCTTTGCCGATATCGCACTGGTCAAGGCGCACCAGGCCGACGCCGAAGGCAACCTGCGCTACCGGATGACCTCGAAGAACTTCAACCCGCTGGCCGCCATGTCCGGCCGACATACCTTCGCCGAAGCCGAGGAAATTGTCGAGGGCTACCTGGATCCGTCGCTGGTGGAGACCCCCGGCATCTTTGTGCAGACCCTGGTGCAGGCCGATGCGGTCAAGGACATTGAACAGCGCACCGTGCGCAGCCGACAGGAGGCCTGAGCATGTGGACTCGCGATGAAATGGCGGCCATTGCCGCTAGCGAATTAACCGATGGCCAGTATGTGAATCTCGGTATTGGAATCCCCACGATGGTGGCCAACAACTTGCCGGAAGGCGTTTCGGTCAAGCTGCAAAGCGAAAACGGCCTGCTGGGCATGGGTCCCTTCCCCTATGAAGGTGAAGAAGATGCGGATCTGATCAATGCAGGCAAGCAGACCGTGACCATCCTGCCCGGCGGCAGCTTCTTCGATTCGGCGACCTCCTTCGGCATGATCCGCGGCGGCCACGTCCAGACCGCGATCCTCGGCGCCCTGCAAGTGGCTGCCAATGGCGATCTGGCCAATTGGACCATCCCGGGCAAGCTGGTCAAGGGGATGGGCGGCGCCATGGACCTGGTCGCCGGCACCCCGCGCGTGATCGTTCTGACCGATCACGTGGCCAAGGACGGGACATCCAAGATTGTGGAGAAATGCGACCTGCCGCTCACCGGAGTCGGCGTGGTCAACCGCATCATCACCGACCGAGCAGTGTTTGATATAGAAAACTCGACCTTGACCCTGCGTGCAGTAGCCCCGGGTGAAAGCGTGGAAACCATCAAGGAAATCACGGCAGCAGAATTTGCCGTGGATATTGTGGAGGATCTGAAAGCATGACAGCAAAGATTGTGGGCTACGCCCGTACCCCATTCGTGAAATTCAACGGCGCCTTCGCCGCTGTTCCAGCCACCGAGCTCGGCGCCCATGCCGGCAAGGCCGCGCTGGAACGTGCCGGAGTTGATCCCAGCGAGGTCCAGCAGGTCATCGCCGGCCAGGTGCTGCAAGGTGGCGCCGGCCAGAACCCGGCCCGTCAATCCGCTGCGGGTGCCGGCATTGCGCTGGACGTTCCGGCCATCGCCGTGAATGCCGTATGCCTCTCAGGTGCCGAGGCCGTTGTGGCAGGAGCCCGCCTGATCAATAGCGGCGAGGCAGACGTTGTCCTGGCTATCGGCCAGGAATCCATGTCGCTGGCTCCGCATGTGCAGCGCGCCCGTGCCGGAACCAAGTACGGTGCCATTGAACTGATTGACACCCTGGAATACGACGGCCTGACCGATGCTGCCGAGAAGCGTTCGATGGGCGCTTCCACCGAGGAGCACAATGCCAAGTTGTCGATGACCCGCGAGGCCCAGGATACGGTCTCGGCCGCATCCCACCAGCGCGCTGCCGCGGCCCGAGATTTCGCAGCCGGCGAGATTGAGCCATTTACCATTTCCAGCCGTCGCGGCGACACCACGATCAGCGAAGATGATGGCATCCGCGAAGCAACCACCGTGGAATCCTTGGGCAAGCTGCGTCCGGCCTTTGCCAAGGAAGGCACCATTACCGCGGGCAACTCCTCGCAGATCACCGACGGCGCAGCAGCCGTGGTGCTGGCCAGCGATGCGGCCATTGAGCGCCTGGGCCTGGAGCCGCTGGCTGAAATCCTCGCGCACGCTTTCGTTGCCGGCCCGGACCGCACCCTGCACGAGCAGCCATCCAATGCCATCAGCGCAGCCCTGGAGAAGGCCGGCGCCAAAGCCCAGGATCTGAAGGCCGTCGAAATCAATGAGGCGTTCGCCGCTGTTTCGGTGCAGTCCACCAAGGCACTGGGTCTCGATGCCTCCATCGTGAATCCGCATGGTGGCGCGATTGCCCTGGGCCACCCGATCGGCGCTTCCGGTGCACGCATCATTGGCACGTTGGCCCGCCAGCTCCACGAGATGCCGGCCGGCTCGCTGGGCGCCATCGGCATCTGCGGTGGCGGCGGCCAGGGCACCGCAATGGTGCTGCGTTCGCTGTAGCCGCTGTCCGATTAGCCGGTGCGGTTGGGTCTGTCGGGATCCAACCGCACCGGCTTTTCCTTTTACCGGTGAAGTGAAAGGCGGAACTCGCTCCTTAACCCGCCGCATGTTTCTTAACTGGACTTTGTTCTTCCACTTACTTGTTATGTAATTGGAAGGTCATATTCCAATTGTTCGACTTTAAGTTTCCAAGAACGCCCGGATGTGACGCCATCATCGCACCATGTGAGGACTCACCTTGGAAAATACGCAATTGCCTGATGATCCGAAGGTGCCACCGGCACCTTCGGATCCATTGCCAGCGCCGGCGGCACCGGCGAACCCGTTCCAGAATGCCGGGCAGAACCGGCAGGTCAGGAAATTCACCAACGCGGTCCTGGAACTGAAGTCCCGTGCCAGCCTGCAGCTTCTTGGATTCCAAGCCGGCGCCATTGCGGCCATTGGCATCGTCCTGGCTCTTTGCTACCTGATCCCCCTGGCCTCAATGGCCAAGGAGATCGGTGGCGGCAGCTCCGCTGAATTCAACGTGGCGTCCCAGCTCAATTCCTTCAAGGCCTTCATCATGGTCTTCGGTGCCGTCCTGGGCGGCGGGCTGAAGATCACCGGATCCGGGGGCGGATTCGGCATGTTCGGCGAGCTCAGCCTCGCATTCGCCCTCGTTTCGGTCACCTCCATCGTGGCAATCTGCGCCGCGAACTACCTGATCGTGCGCAAGCTGCGTCGTGGCGCACGCAACGGCGGATGGAAGAGCGCTGCATTGGCCTCCGGACTGCACGCGCTGGTCCTGTCGTTGGTCTTCCTGGTCATTGCGCTCTTCGGGAAGCTCAGCATCCAGGGTGGCGAATTCTTCTCCGCCGCGGTGTCCCCGCGATATGCAGGTGTCTTCTTCACGATTGCCTTGGCCGTTTTCTTCTCGCAGTTCCTTGCCACCGCGCCCCAGCGCGCCAACGCCGGATCCCCATTGCTTACCGGGGTCCGCGAGGCCGTGGCCCTGGCTGTTTCGACCTTGGCCGCTTTCGCCTTGGTCGGCATCATTGCCGCATTCACCCAGCGTCCGGATGACATGCCCTGGAGCTTGGGCCTGATCCTGCTCCCGCTGCTGGGAACCATCGGTTCATATGTGGCAGCGCTGGGCTTCCTCGGGGCGCTGGCTCCGAATGTCTCCGGCATGGCCAGCTTCCTGGGCGAATACACCGCCGATGCCCTGCCCGAATCCGTCCTGCGCATCTGGGATATCGCCGACGGCAAGGGTGCTTGGCTCCTGGTCCTGAGCGTCCTCCTGGTACTCCTGGCGGCTATCCGTATTGGCGTGCACCGTGGTCGACTGGCCACTGGTTTCAACCTGCAGCGCGCTTGGCAGCTGCCAGTAGCGGCTTTGGTCCTGTGGATGATTCTTGCCGGGCTGACCAACATCTCCCTGGGTGGCGCCATCACCGCCAACGAGATGGGCAACATGAGCGGCAGCATGTCCTACGGCATCACCTGGTACTCGGTGATCTTCCTGGCACTCGGGGCCGCAGTTGTCTCGCTGCTGGCAGAAGTCCTGCCCTTGCAGGTCTACCGCTTCGCCCCATCCCTGCTGGCAGTGATTGCCGGCAAGGACGCCGCAGCGCGATGGATTTCCGGCCAGGCACCCGCCGTTGCTCCGGCTTCGCCGCTTGCAGCCGCACCCAGCCAGGCTGCTCCAGTTGCCGCCGCAGCCCAATCCACCCCTGCCGCGGCCGCCAACGGCCAGCCGATGGCTGGTGAACCGGCTCCGGCGCTGGCCCCGGCCTCGGAAGAGTCCAAGAAGAAGGCCAAGGCCGTTGGCTTCTCGGTTCTTGCGCTGGCAGTCATTGCCGGTCTGGGCTTCGGTGCCATCGCCTACCTGAACGGGCAGCGCAAGCCGGAAGCTGAAGTTGAGAAATACCTCGCGCTGCTTGCCGAGGGCCAGGCCGGCAAGGCGACCGAGATGGTCGACCCGGGGATCGACAACGCCTCGCGCGTCCTGCTCAGCGACGATGTCCTGGGCAACGCCAAGCAGCGCTTGGAACTCGTTGATGTCATCGAGGAATCCAAGGGCAAGGACTCGGCCCGTGTGCGAGCGATCTACTCCATCAACGGCGAGCGCCACGAACGCTCCTTCAATGTCGACGCGGGCGACAAGGACTTCGGCCTGCTCGATACCTGGGTGCTCAATGAATCATTGATTGTTCCGGTGGAGATCACCTCCGATAAGAGCTCGGAAGTCACTGTCGGCAAGGCCAAGGTCAAGCTGCTTGAAAGCGAGGACTACTACGGCGAGGGACGTTCCTTCACCGGCAGCTTCTACGCCTACCCGGGCATCTATGATGTCTCAGCGCCTGGCAACGAATACCTGACGAGCGAAGCCCAGGAATTGCGCGTCAACCATCCTGATTCGCAGCCGGCACAGGCGGCGCTGGTTACGACCACCACCCAGAAGCTCGACGAGCTGGTTCTGGATGAGGTCAAGAAGTTCGCCACTGCCTGCGTAACCGTTCCAACCAATCTCGATGAAGGTTGCCCGAGCACCTTGCAGTCCAAGGACATCGCATCGTTCTCTGTGAAGTCGCATGCTGAAAGCGTGGCCATCGAGGAATCGGGCAGTTTCTCAAGCTCCGAGATCGTCTTCAAGTACAAGCTCAATGACACGGAGTTCATTGATTACGACGAAGAAGAGCTCACCCGCAGCTTGACGGGCAGCGTGGATTGGTACGGCGAGAAGCCCCAGGTCACCGTCGAAGGCGCATCCTGGTGGTAAGCCGCTGCTTCAGCTGTTGCTAGCCCGCCGCTGACTAGAACGCAAAGCCGCGTGCCGGCCATGATCCATGGCCGGCACGCGGCTTTGCCCTTCGCTTCCTAATGCCACAGCGGTTCGCGCGAGACGTGGTTGACCAGTAGCTGCGCATCCAGCTCGACATAGGTTCCATTGGCCATGCGCGGATTGCTTTCGCCGGTGAGCGCGGCGATTACCGAGCAGATCAAGGCGCTGTGGCTCACGACCATCACATTCTGCCCGGGATGCTGATGGCAGATCTTGAACAATGCGTTCACTGCACGCCCCACCAGATGCTCTTCGGTTTCTCCGGTGCCAACCAGCAGCTGGCGCTGTTCGTCGGCGCCATCGGCCACCAGGGTGCCTTCGAGATCGCCGAAGTCCTGCTCCATCAGTTCCTGGTTTTCGTGCAGGGCACGGATGCCCAGGCTATTGGCGAGGATCTGCGCTGTTTGGCGGGCACGGAACAACGGGGAGGAATACACCGCGTCCCAAGGGCCTCCGGGCGCCAACTGCGCGGCCAGCTGCTGGGCTTGGCGGATGCCGGTATCGTTCAGTGGCAGGTCGCTGCGTCCATGCAGGCGTCCTGCCTTGTTCCATTCGGTCTGTCCGTGGCGGATCAGGATCAGTTTCTTCGCGCTCATCGTCTTCTTCTTTCTGGCATGCACCGAAGCATCAGGTGCCCGGTGCGAAGTAGCGTTCTTGGAGTCAGTTGCCGGTCTGCGAACTCTTGACCGGCGCTGGCAGCGGGGTGCTGGCGTGCAGCGCGGCGTACTGGCCGCTGGATGCAGCGAACGCGTCGACCGATTTCGCCCCGACCTTGATGACGTTGAATCCCGCTGCGGGCTCGTCAACGATCTGCGTCGGGGCAAATGGATTCATGTTGTAGGACACTGCAGGAGCCATGAACACCGGGGTGCTCAACAGCTGGCTGGTGGACGCCTGATGGTAGTGGCCGCAAAGGATTGCACGGATATCGCTTCCGGCGGCGATGGCCGCCAGCTCCATCGGGTTCTCCAGCCCGCGGCCGGCGCGGGCTTCATTGGCGGCTTCCACCGGAGGATGGTGCAGCAGCAGCAGGGATCCGCGCGGCGCCGGAACCGCCAGCAGCGAGGCAAGCCAATCGAGCTGCCGCTGTTCCAAGCGTCCCCGGGCCAACTGGAATCCCCCGCTGTCCAAACCAATAATCCGAAGCCCCAGGACCTCGTGCACCGTGTCGGCTGGATGCGGACCGGTGGACAGGCGCCTGGTGTTGAAGGATTCTCCAATCGCGCCCAACGGATCATGGTTGCCCGGAACGGTGATGACCGGACAATCCAGTTCGCGCTGGGCCTGGTTGAAGATCCCTGCGGCCCGCTCATGGATGTCCGAACCGCGGTCTGCGATATCGCCGGTCACCACTATGGCATCCGGATCCAGGCACGCGGCTGCTTCCAGCGCCTGTTCTGTTCGTTGCCACGAATCAATGGATCCGTGAAGCAGCTGCCCTTCGGGACGCAGGTGGGTGTCGCTCAATTGGATTATCGTCAGAGGTTCCATTTTTCCTCCTTCACGGCTGCTGCATTTCATCCCATTGAACGCCGGGGTTCTGGCCAGCAGGTGAACAGGGTGTCGACGCCATATGAAGTCCTGAAGAATCGGGGTTTTGCCGATAATCGGACAAATGGGCCATGGAAGGCAGGTAAAACTGGCTGACACATGCTTTCTGGCGCATATGAACGGCGAGTAGCATCCAAAACGACTAATCTTAGAAGAGAAGATTTGAATCCACCGAGGAGCTATATCCATGACCGGCAGCAAAGTCGTCGCCTTTGGCCACTTCCAGCCAGAGCGCATCGTCCCTAACACCGAGCTGGAAAAGTTGGTGGAAACCAGCGATGAATGGATCACCCGACGTGTCGGCATCGAAGAACGCCGCTGGGGAACCGGTGTTGAAACTGTAGACTCCATGGCCATCAAGGCCGCAGAGATGGCGCTGGGCAACGCAGCTGGCATCAAGGCAGCCGATATCGACATGATCATCGTCGCCACCTGCACCGCTACGGACCGTTCGCCGAACATGGCCGCACGCGTAGCTAACGCCCTGGGCATGGACCAAGGGCCGGCAGCGGTGGACGTGAACGTGGCTTGCGCAGGCTTTGCCCACGCCGTTGGCCTGGCCCAGGGCGCCATTGCCGCTGGCTCGGCGACGAATGCCCTGGTTATCGGCTCGGAGATGCTCACCGACTACACCGACTTCACCGATCGCACCACCTGCGTGCTGACCGCGGACGGCGCTGGCGCTTTCGTGATCACCGCATCGGAGGACAACGGCATCTCGCCGGTGGTCTGGGGTTCGGTTCCGTCCCTGTCCGATGCGGTGCGCATCGAAGAGGAAAACAACATGAAGTTCGCGCAGAACGGCCAGAGCGTTTACCGCTGGACCGTCACGCAGCTGCCGAAGATCGCTTCGAAAATCATCGACCGTGCCGGCATGAAGCCTGAGGAGCTGGACGCCATTGTCCTGCACCAGGCCAACCTGCGCATCATCGAGCCATTGGCAGAGAAGATCGGCGCACCGAACGCGCGCGTGGCCACCGATGTGGTGTACTCGGGCAACACTTCGGCCGCTTCGGTTCCGCTGGCTCTTTCCAAGTTGATGGCTTCGGATGAGCCATTGCCTTCGGGTTCCAAGGCGTTGCTCTTCGCCTTCGGTGGCGGCCTGGCTTACGCCGGCCAGATCATCACGATCCCTTAAGTATTTTCGCCATGAGTGGGCGCTACGGCATTTTGCCGTGGCGCCCACTAGTGCTTTAACGGCGCCTTCCGCATCAGCCTAAAAAGCTGCTCCGAATCCCTTGCAACAACGCGTTAGTGACTGCTAACGTATTTTTCATGCTTGATCTACTGGAAGTCGCTTCCGAGCCAACGCGCAGGCGCTTGATTCAGTTGCTGGGTTCCGGGGAACGCACGGTGACGGAACTGGCCGCGAACTTCGCCGTCAGCCGCTCCGCCATCTCGCAACACCTGCTGCTGTTGATTGACGTAGGACTGCTGCAAGCCCGCAAGGATGGCCGCAGCCGCTACTACTCGCTGGACCCTGCAGGCATCACGAAGCTCAAGGCCCTCCTTGACTCGTTCTGGAATACCGAACTCGACCTGCTCGTTGCCGAGGCCGCCGAATTGGCGTCGTTCAATGGGCCACTGCACCAGCCACCAGGAGAAAAGCCATGAGCTTTGAACGAACAGTCATCCTCCCCGTTGACGCCGACACCGCCTTTGCACTGGTCACCAACCCGGAACGCCTTCGCCGCTGGCAAACCGTTGCCAACCGCGTTGACCTGCAGACCGGCGGCAACTACCGCTTCACCATGGGTCCGGGCCACCAGGCCTCGGGCACTTTCACCGAAATCGAGCCCGGCGAGCGCCTGGTCTTCACCATGGGATGGGAAGGTTCGGATGCCGTTCCGCCCGGCGATTCGACGGTTTTCATCACCCTGGAACCGCTGGATCAGGGCACGGCCCTGACCTTGCGCCATGAGGGGCTGGACGCCGAGCAGTCCTCGGGCCACGCCGAGGGATGGAACCACTTCCTGGATCGGCTGAAGGAGTTTGCCGAAACCGGCGAAGCAGCCATCGACGAGTGGAACGCCGTGCCCGAGCCGCAGAATCCGATCGTTTCCGCCGAGGGCTCCGTGGCAGCCCTGCAGTTCATCCTGAACAACATCTGCGCAGCGGACCTGGCCAAAGCCACTCCCTGCTCCGAGTTCTCCGTGAGCGAGCTGCTGGATCACCTTGCGGGTTCGGTCTCGATGATCGGCGGTGCCCTGGGCGCTGCGGTATCCGATGACCCGGCTCTGGCGCCGGAAGCACGCATCGCCAACCTGGTGCAGCCGACCCTGGAGGCTTTTGCCGCTCGCGGCGTTGCCGGCGAGATTGATCTCGGATTCGCTGTCATGCCGGCTTCAGTGGTTGCCGGGATCCTGAATCTGGAACTGATGGTTCACGGGTGGGACTTCGCCCAGGCGACCGGCCAGGAGTTCGCGATCCATCCTGGCCACGCGGAATACGTACTGGGCTTGGCACGCAAGACTGTGGGACCGGCTCAGCGCACCTCCGGCTCCTTCGCGGAAGAAACCATGGTCGCCGAATCCGCCAGCAGCCTGGATCGCCTGATTGCGTTCACCGGCCGCGTTCCCGCAGGAGCCTGAGAACCTCCCATGGTTGATGCCTCCACGAGCATCGCTATCGACCGGCCACGTTCGGTGGTGGCCGGCTACGCGATGAACCCGCTGAACGCTCCGGCGTGGTACCGGAATATCCACTCGGTGCGCCGGCTGGATCCCCATGGCTTCGGCCTCGGATCACGCACCGCCTTCGAAGCCAGGTTCCTTGGACGGAAGCTTTCCTACACCTACGAAGTCACCAGGTTCGCGCAGAACGAGGAACTGGTCATGGCCACCGCGCAGGGCCCGTTTCCCATGCGCACCACCTATCGCTTCGAAGCGATAGGGCCAACGGCGACTCGGGTCCAGCTGCGCAATGACGGCGAGCCAACTGGCTTCGGCAAACTGGCCGGCCCGCTGATGGAAATGATGATGCGGCGAGCCAATATGGCTGATCTCCGGGCGCTGAAAAGCATCCTGGAGAAAGACTGAGGACCAGCGGCGAACACCGCGGATACCTTGCCTGTGGCATCGTGTCCGCGGTGTTCGCGCGTCACTGACCTGAGCATTCCCGATTGCTCCAGTTCCCGACTTGACGTTAAGTGGATCACACCCCAGACTGGTACACGTGAACCTGTCTGACAGCTGGACACCCGGACAGCAACCGATCGAACGACGATCCGCTGCCGAAGGCGTCTTCCATGCACTCCGCCTAGCCATTGAAGCCCAGGAAATCGCCATCGGCGCGAAACTGGGATCCGAAGCTGCCCTCGCGGCCGACTACGGCGTGAGCCGCTCGGTCATCCGCGAAGCGCTGCGCTCCTGCGCGGCCCTGGGCCTGACCCGCACCGAAACCGGGCGCGGCACCTTCGTGGTCTCCCACCGGCCCACCCGCGAGCTGAAACTGGGCACGTTCTCCTCCGACGACCTGCACGAAGCCCGTCCGCATATCGAGATCCCGGCTGCCACCCTCGCCGCCACCCGGCGCACCGCCGAGGACCTGGAGCGGATCAGCGGGCTGATCGAGGCGATGGAGCAGGAAGACGACCCGGCAGCCTGGGTCGAGCTGGACGCCGCCTTCCATGCCGCGATCGCCCAGGCCAGCGGCAACTCGGTGTTCTCCAAGGTCGTCGCGGACATCCGCGAGGCCATGGCCCGCCAGTCCGAGACCGTGAACCTGGTTGCCGGCCGCCGGTCGCCGTCGAACTCGGAGCACCAGGAAATCTACCAGGCCATCGCCGCCCAAGACCCGCAAGCGGCCAACAATGCGATGGCCAAGCACCTCAATGCGGTGCAGCAAGCAGTATCCACCATAGTCAGGAGCAAGAAGTGACCCCCGCCGATCCCCAGACCCTGCGCGCTTCGCTGGTCGTTGAGGCACTGCCGCAGCACGAACCGCTGGTCATCGCCACCCGCGGCGAGGCCGTGGAGTCCATCCACTACGGCTCGGCCGTGCTGCTGGATCCCGCCGGCTCCATCGCCGCCAGCCGCGGCGATGCCCAGGCCGCGTTCTACCCGCGCTCGGCGCTCAAGCCGCTGTTCGCCGTGGGCATGCTGCGCGCCGGACTGCAGCTCGACGACCAGCAGCTGGCCTTGGCCTCGGCCAGCCACTCCGGGAGCCCGCGCCACCTGCAGGTCGCCGAATCCACGCTGGCCGCCGCCGGCCTGGACCACACAGCGCTGCGCAATTCCACCGACCTGCCCTACGGCGTTGCCGAGCGCCAGGACTACCTGGCCGCTGACGGCAAGGCCACCGCGCTCGCGCAGAACTGCTCGGGCAAGCACGCCGCACTGGCGGCCCTGTGCGAGCTCAAGGGCTGGGACACCGCCAACTACCTGCACGACGAGCGCCTCCTGCAGCTGCTGCAGGACACCGTGGAGGATCTTTCGGGCGAACAGATCTCCGGGGTGAGCACCGACGGCTGCGGCACCCCGGTCTACCGGATGACCCTGGCCGGATTGGCCCGCGCCTTCGGCAAGCTGGCCAGCGCCGCGCAAGGCACCGCCGAGGCACGCGTGGCCGCGGCAATGGCCGGCTACCCGGAACTGGTAGCCGGCGTTGGCCGCGATGTCACCGCCCTGATGCGCGCGGTGCCCGGCTCCGTGGCCAAGGACGGTTTCGAGGGCATCCAGGCCGTGGGCCTGCCCGATGGCAGCGCGCTGGCCGTGAAGATCGCCGACGGCTCGGACCGCGCCCGGATGCCGATCACCGCCAAGCTGCTCGCCGAGCACCTGGGCTCCGAGGCCGCATTGGCCCTTGAACCGCTGGCTACCAGCCCGGCCTTCGGCGGCGGTGCGCCCGTGGGCCTGCTGGCCGCACTGTAATTTTTTCCGTTCCAACCATTTCAACGAATCCTGGAGAAGAATCCACCATGCCTGAAACCTTGCTCAGCGGCCAGACCCGCAGCGAGCATGACCTGATCGGCGACCGCGATATCCCGGCGGATGCCTACTGGGGCGTGCACACGCTGCGCGCCAAGGAGAACTTCGACATCACCGGCACCGAGCTGTCCGGCAACCCGCACCTGATCCGCGCATTGGCGCGCGTGAAGCAGGCCGCGGCGCGTGCCAACCACGAGCTGGGGCTGCTGGACGCCCAGCGCGCGAACGCCATCGACCAGGCCTGCGAGGCCATCGCCGGCGGGGCGCTGCATGGGCAGTTCATCATCGACCCGATCCAGGGCGGGGCCGGCACCAGCACCAACATGAACGCCAACGAGGTCATCGCCAACCTGGCGCTGGAAATCATGGGCCATGCCAAGGGCGAGTACTCCTTCTTGCACCCCAACGACCACGTGAACCTCTCGCAGTCCACCAACGACGCCTACCCCACCGCGGTGAACATCGCCACGCACTTCGCCACCCAGCCGCTGCTGGCAGCCATCGAGGTGCTGCAGGATTCGTGCATCGCCAAGGCCGCCGAGTTCCGCACCGTGGTGAAGATGGGCCGCACCCAGCTGCAGGACGCCGTGCCGATGACCGTGGGCCAGGAGTTCCGCGGCTGGGCCGTGACCCTGGGCGAGGACCGGGCGCGGCTGGAAGAATCGCTGTGCCTGGTCACCGAGATCAACCTCGGCGCCACCGCCATCGGCACCGGGCTGAACGCCCCGGCCGGCTATGCCGAGGCCGCCTGCCGCCACCTGCGCGAGCTGACCGGCCTGCCGCTGACCACCAGCCCGGACCTGATCGAAGCCACTTCGGATGTGGGCGCGTTCGTGCACCTCTCGGGCGTGCTCAAGCGCGTGGCGCTGAAGATCTCCAAGATCTGCAACGACCTGCGCCTGCTCTCCTCCGGTCCGCGCGCTGGCCTGAACGACCTGCAGCTGCCGGCCGTGCAGTCCGGCTCCTCGATCATGCCCGGCAAGGTCAACCCGGTGATCCCGGAAGTGGTCAGCCAGATCGCCTACCAGGTGGTGGGCCACGACTTGACCGTGACCATGGCCGCCGAGGGCGGGCAGCTGCAGCTGAACGCCTTCGAGCCGGTGATCGTGCACTCCATCGGGCTCTCCCTGAAGCACCTGGCCAACGGCTGCCTGACCCTGGCGCACAAGTGCATCGACGGGATCACCGTGGACGAGCAGGCGCTGCGCCGCGAGGTGGAGAACTCCATCGGCCTGGTCACCGCGCTGAACCCGCGGCTGGGCTACGCGGCATCCACCTCGGTGGCCCTCGAAGCGCTGCACACCGGGCGCGGCGTGGCCGAGCTGGTGCTCGAACGCGGCCTGCTCTCGGCCGAAGACCTCAATGAGTTGCTCTCCCCCGAGCGCCTCGCCAACCTCACCGACTAGATCCGAGGAATCATATGGATAATTCCACTCCGCACGCCACCGCGGCGCACGTCCCCGATGCCGCGCTGACGGCCGGCGACAACGATTACCACAAGGGCCTGTCCTCCCGGCAGATGCAGATGATCGCCATTGGCGGCGCCATCGGCACCGGGCTGTTCATGGGTGCCGGCGGCCGGTTGGCCGAAGCCGGACCGGGCATTGTCATCAGCTACGCAGTCTGCGGCTTCTTCGCCTTCCTGATCCTGCGGGCGCTGGGCGAACTGGTCATGCACCGCCCGTCCACCGGTTCCTTCGTGTCCTACGCCCGCGAGTTCTACGGCGAGAAGGCGGCCTTCGCCACCGGCTGGCTGTACTGGCTGAACTGGGTAATGACCGCCATTGTCGATATCACCGCGGTGGCCCTGTACATGGGCTTCTTCGGCAAGTACGTGGGGTGGATCAGCTCGGTGCCCCAGTGGCTCTGGGCGCTGCTGGCGCTGGCCGTGGTGCTGGCCATGAACCTGATCTCGGTCAAGGCCTTCGGCGAGATGGAATTCTGGTTCGCACTGGTCAAGGTCGTGGCCCTGGTGGCCTTCCTGATCATTGGCTGCTACTTCGTCATCTTCGGCACGCCGCTGGCAGGACATGAGGTCGGCTTCTCGCTGCTCAGCTCCAATGGCGGGCTGCTGCCCAATGGCCTGCTGCCGGTGCTGGTGCTGATGCAGGGCGTGGTCTTCTCCTATGCTTCCATCGAGCTGATCGGCACCGCCGCGGGCGAAACGGAGAATCCGGAAAAGGTCATGCCCAAGGCGATCAACACCGTGATCATCCGCATCGCCGTATTCTACGTCGGCTCGCTGGTGCTGCTCTCGCTGCTGCTGCCCTACACCGCGTACAGCGCCGGGGAATCGCCGTTCGTGACCTTCTTCGGATCCATCGGCGTGCAGGGCATGGACGTGGTGATGAACCTGGTGGTGCTCACCGCGGCGCTGTCCTCGCTGAACGCCGGGCTCTACTCCACCGGGCGCATCATGCGCTCCATGTCATTGAACGGCTCGGCGCCGAAATTCGCCGGGCGGATGAACAAGGCCGGGGTTCCCTACGGCGGCATCGTGATCACCGCTGTGGTGGCCGTGTTCGGCGTGGTGCTCAACGCCGTGGTCCCGGCCAAGGCCTTCGAGATCGTGCTGAACTTCGCGGCCATCGGCATCATTGCCTCCTGGGGGATGATCGTGCTGTGCCAGATGGCGCTGGTGAAGTCCGCCAAGCGCGGCGAGCAGCAGCGCCCCGGCTTCCGGATGCCGCTGGCTCCGGTCTCCGGCTGGGTCACCCTGGGCTTCCTGGCCCTGGTGCTGGTGATGATGGCCTTCGATAATCCCATCGGCACCTGGACCATTGCCTCGCTGGTGGTCATCATCCCGTTGATCATCGGCGGCTGGTACTTGTGCCGCGGACGGATCAACGAGATCGCCAAGGCGCGACTGCACAACGAGCAGCCGGCCAACCAGCGGTAGCAGGATCCCGGGACCGGCCCGGAAGCAGCCCCGCGCTGCTTCCGGGCCGGTCTTTTCTTGCGTTCCGGGCTTGGCCTAGCCCTTGACCGGCTGCACGCTGAGCAGGATTTCGCGCACCAACGCGTATTCCTGGGTATCCAGGAACTGCTGCGCCTGCTGCTTCACCGGGTCATCCGGGACGCCGTGGTCTTCCAGATAGTCCTCTTCGACCCACATCATCGGCGACTGCTCGCCGACCTTGAAGAAGTTCAGATCCGGGTTCTCATTGCGCTGGGCGAGCACTTGGTCATCGACCAGGGCAATATCGAACCCGGAATCCTTCTCGCCATCTTCCTGGCTGGTCGATTCCCAGAACTCGGCAATGAGGCTGGCGGGATGGAAGCCGGTGCCAGCTCCGGGGTCCGGCAGCTCTTCGCGGTCCAGTAGCTCCCGCTCGTACAGCGACATGTCCCCATCCGGCGAGGTTGCCGTGGTGGGGATCAGCGTGAGCACATGCTTGCCCTGCGCGTCCTTGATCTCCCATTCATCCCATTCGGTGCATTCACCCTCGCAGTCATCCCCGGTGGCGGTCCACTGCTCCGGGGTCATGAACTGGACGCTATGCACTTCATGCTCTTGGCTCAGCTCGGGCGCCGCCGTGCTTGGCACATCCGGGCTTTCGGCGCCTGGCGATGGGCTGGATTCGGGACTCGAAGCCTCCGGCGAGCTGGCACTTGCCGATGGCGATGCGCCGCTTGGCGCAGGGTTCTGGCTGGGTGTCGAGTCCGGCTGGACTCCCTGGCAGGCAGCCAGCATCAGGGCTGCTGCGCACATCATCGGGAGCGCGCCGAGACGGGTTCTGGCACGGTTCATCTTTTCCAACTCCTTGATCCATGATCCGGTCATGCAGCTGACATCGCGAGCTCCCCCATTGAATTCATCCTCCACTCAATTGCAGGTTTTTCCAATAGCGGCGGCATCACGCCTTGGTTGCAAGTTGTCCCGATCTTGTTGCCGATGCCAGGTAATTTTCGATTTCCGGTAGTGCCCAGCCGCGAACAGTGGCAAGATATGTGAAGTGGAACACTCTAAGCATTCATTTCATAATTTAGATTCATTTATTGGCCTGGGCCGCCTCGGCGGCCTGGCGCTCTCCCCCGACGGCACCAAGCTCGTCACCACCCTCAGTGAGCTTTCCGAGGACGGGACGAAATACGACAGCGCCCTTTGGTCGCTGGATCCCAAAGGCGAAGCACCAGCACGCAGGCTGACGTTCGGCGAGCACGGCGAATCGCAACCGCAGTTCACCGCCAACGGCGACCTGCTCTTCGTGGCCAAGCGCTCGTCGAAGGAAGACGCCAAGGCCGAAGGCTGGATCCTGCCGGTAGCAGGAGGCGAAGCCCGCTCGGTGATTTCCCACCCTGCCGGGGTGCAGTCCTTGCGGATCTGCCAGCAGTCCCCGCAGACCATCGTGCTGCGCACCTCGGCTTTCTCCCGCGCCAAGGACCTGGACGCCGAAGCGGCACTGCGCACCGGCCGCAAGGACAAGAAGGTCTCGGCGATCCTGCACACCGGCTACCCGGTCCGCTTCTGGGACGAAGATCTGGGCCCGTCCACCCCGCACTACTACACCGGGTCCCTGCCGGGCCTGCAGGACGCCACCAGTACCCAGCTCACCGACCTCACCCCGGGCATCGGCGCGAATCTGGAGGATACCTCCTACGACGTTGCTTCCAATGGCAGTTTCCTGGTCACCGAATGGCAGGTTCCCGAAGGCCGGGCTTCCTCAGCCCCGGGAGTGATGCGCATCGACCTGCACACCGGCGCCCACGAAATGCTGCTGGCCCCCGACGACACGTACGAATATACGCTGGGCAAGATCAGCCCGGATTCAACCCAGCTGGCCTACGCCCGCTGGGAGCGTTCCACCGCCGATACCGCCCCGGTCTTCGAGTTGTGGCTGATGGATCTGGCCGACGGCGCCACCCACCGGATCGCCGCCGGCTGGGACCGCTGGGTCAATGACCTGCAGTGGGTTCCCAACGGGCGCTCGCTGCTGCTGACCGCCGATGACAACGGCCACGCACCGGTCTTCCATCTGAGCCTGTACAACGACAAGATCACCCGGCTCACCGATGACGGCGCGTACACCGATCTGGCCATCAGCAGCGACTCGCGTACCGCCTACGCGCTGCGTTCCAGCTACCTGTACCCGGCCGAACCGGTGGCCATCGACCTGGCGCACACCGGGGACCTGGAGCCGGGCGAATTCGCGGCCTTGACCGAGCTGCGCTCCCCGGTCTCCCGCCCGGCCCTGCCCGGAACGCTCACCGAGGTGTCAGCCACCGCCGATGACGGGTCGAGCATCCGCGCCTGGCTGGCCCTGCCCGCCACCGCTTCTGCCGCCGACAAGGCGCCGCTGCTGCTGTGGATCCACGGCGGGCCGCTGGGCTCTTGGAATGCCTGGAGCTGGCGCTGGAGCCCGTGGCTGCTGGTGGCCCAGGGCTATGCCGTGCTGCTGCCGGATCCGGCCCTGTCCACCGGCTACGGCCAGGAGTTCATCCAGCGCGGCTGGGGCCGCTGGGGCCAGGAACCGTACACTGACCTGCTGGCCATCACCGATGCCGCCGAGGCGCGGCCGGACATCGATGAAACCCGCACCGCCGCCATGGGCGGCTCCTTCGGCGGCTACATGGCCAACTGGGTGGCTGGGCACACCGACCGCTTCAAGGCCATCGTCACCCATGCCAGCCTGTGGGCGCTGGAAGGCTTCGGCAAGACCACCGACGCCGCGTTCTACTGGACCCGCGAGATGAGCCCCGAAATGCGCGAGCAGAACTCGCCGCATCATTCGGTGGGCAGCATCGTCACCCCGATGCTGGTCATCCACGGCGACAAGGACTACCGGGTGCCCATCGGCGAGGGCCTGCGCCTGTGGTACGAGCTGCTAGCCGATTCGGGGCTGCCCCAGAAGGAAGACGGCAGCACCGAGCACCAGTTCCTGTACTTTCCGGATGAGAACCACTGGGTGCTGTCCCCGCAGCACGCCAAGATCTGGTACCAGGTAGTCACCGAGTTCCTTTCCCAGAAGGTGCTGGGCAACGCGCCGCAGGAACTGCCCGAGCTGCTGGGCTAGAACCGCGCAGTGCCGGACTGCCGGGGCGGAGTCATTTCTGTCCCGGCAGTTCCACTGGCGCTGGAGCATCTCCCCCGGCACCGCGGCTGGCCAGCACCAGCGCCTTGGCCCGCCGCGCCACGTCGGCATCGCGTTCGCCCAGCAGCGCTACCAGCCGGGCCAGATGCGCCGTGCGCTGGGCATAGCCGGCGGCAAGGCGCTGGCCCAGGGTCATCGAGGATAACTCCTGGGCTTCGCGCCACGCCATCATCAGGGCACGCTCGAACAATCGCTGCCCGGCCTCGTCCGCATTCGGGGCCGCGATCGCGCCGAGCACGGCCACCGCATTGATCTGCGAATCCTCCAAGCCCATGGCCAGCTCCTCCAGCTGCCGGCGCGAATGCTGGACGGACCGCGCGCCGCGGGAGAACCGGGTCAGCTGCGAGGTCGCCCCGAGCAGGTACTGGAGGACCTGGACCACGTTGACCACCGTGAAGAACAGCATGAACACGAGCATCCAGTACAGCAGCGAGGTGCTGTAGTCCGGCTGCTCGTACCCGGCCTGCTTGAGCACCACGGCGAAGTCTTCGGCCGCGCTGGCAGCTTCCATGGCCGGATAGTTCGACTCGTAGATGCTTCCATGCTCCCACCCGCCGGTCGTGCCCCAGGAGGCGGTGCCGCTGATGACTGCCCCCGAGATCAGCCCGGGGACGATTCCCTTGCCCTCGTCGGTGATCAGCAGCGGGATGATCGTCAGGTCCTCGGGCAGCTCGCCGTTGGCCGGATCCGCGCGATCGGAGTATTCGTCCTTGATCCGCAAGATCGCTGTGCGCACGCTCTCGGGCGTCGAATCACGGTATTCCGAGCCGTCGAAGTGCTTGAGTTCCAGGTAAGCTTCGGCATCGCGCACCGCAACCAGGATCTGCTGCGGAGTGTCGAAGTCCTCTTCCATGTACCGGCGGATCTCGGCTTCGTCAACCAGCTTTCCCTGGTCATCGATGTCAAGTTCCATCCCCCGCCCGGACCCCTCATAGGTGCGCCCGGGCTCGCTGGCTACCGAGGACACGATGACCCCCGCGGCGATCAGGCTGCCCAGCAGCAAGGCAGAGAGCAGGCCGGCCGTCCACGCCCGGCGCAGCTTGGGCGGTTCATCGCCCTCGGCGCCGACGGTGCCGGCGAACTTGGCCAGCGCGCGCCGCCAAGCACCGGGCTCGCGCGGCATGCCGTCTGCCTCCTGATCGGCCTGAAGCGTATCGCCGAGAATCCCGCGGGCCAGCGAGTTCGCCGTGGCGATCTGCGCCAGCGCACCCTGCTTGGATACCGGAGGCAAGCCCAGGCTGGAGCGCAGCTCATTGTGCTGGGCGCCGATCTGGGGCACCGGCTGCTGCAGGCCCCGCGGATACCGGCGCAGCCGGGCAGCGATCTTCCCGGCGAGCTTCGCCAGCCGCCGTTCGGCCTCGGCCCAGCGCTCGATGGCGGTGCGCTGGCTGGTATCGCCATGGGCGGCATTGAGCAGTTCGCCGAGGGCACTGCGGAAATCCGCCAGGTCCTTGCCGGCCACCATGGTGCCCGGGGCGGTGTCCAGCCGGATCAGCAGCGCCGTGGCCGCATCGTTGATCGGGCTGCTGAGCTTGTCGAAGGTGGATCCGTTGCCAGCCAGGTGCGCATGCACCGAGCCGGCGCCCATCAGCGAGTCGGCCAGTTCCGTCAGCTTGCGCGTGTCGGCCTCGAAGGCCGCCAGCTGCTGCCCGGTGCTCTGTTCCAGGCATTCGGCCCGGGTGAACAGCGAGCGCACCAAGGGCGCTTCGCGGCGGGCGGCATCCAGGGACAGGGATTCGAGCTGCCGCCACGCCTTGGTGAAGCCGGCAGGACGGCGCGATTGCTCGGTGGCCTGGTAGGTGGCTTCCAGTGCTTCGAGGTCTAGGAGCACGCGGGCCAGCTTGCGCTGCGCCGCGGCCAGCCGCCGGTGGCGCGATGCCCACCGCGAGCGGTAGCGCAGGGCGCTGGCCAGGAACGCGGCGGTGAGCATGGCGCTCGCACCCACGGCCGCGAACCAGAAGATCGCCGAGCTGCTGGGCGAATTGTCCAGCAGCACGGCGGCAGTATGCGCGGCGGCCACCGCCGCCTTGGGCCCATGGCCTACCGAAACGTTCTTGGTGAAGGCGTGCTCGATGTCGAAGCGCAGGTCGGTATGCGCGTCGTCGGATGCTGCAAGGCTGCGGTCCAGGCCCACCCCGGCGAAGCGCTGTTCAGCGTCGCTTAGCCCGGGATCCCTGTTCTCCATCCTGGTCGAGACGATGATCTGGTTTTCCGGCACCTGCCCGCGCAGCAGTTCATCACCCGTGAGCCAGCGGTCGGTGATGACCAGTTCCAGCGGGGCCGTGGCACGCACCGGGTGCCGGGCCAGCTCGGCGTCCACCGTCTGCTGGGTGATGTTGAAGCCGTTATCGCCGCGGACCACCACCTGGACCTCGTAGGGGTCCGGGACGTTGGCTGCCTGCACGGCCAGCACCGCGCGCACGCCCAGCGCGGTGGTCACCAGCGCCATGATGATGGCGGCGATGGCGGTCCAATGGAAGGGGCGGTGCAACCGCCGCCCGGTGGAATCGTGCATCAAGCGGGCCGGCATCAGCGGGTCCCGCTTCCTGGCGCGAAATTCCGGAGCACCCCGATGGGATCGTCCTCCATCGGATCGGTTTTCCGCTGCGCGCTTTCCATCGACTCGCCCAGGCCGTGGGGAATCTTCAGCCTCGCCTGGCCGGCTTGGGCCAGTGCATCGTGCAAGACGCCATCGAGTTCGTCGCGCAGTTCCCACAGCCTGTCCAGGATCCCCGGGGCCGTATCCGCGCCGCTACTCCTGCGGCTCAGGCGGGTGTGCAGCAGCTGCAGCTCATCGGTATGCGTGATGATCACGGTGCGCGCGGCCTGCGCGCAAGCCAGTTGCCCGGCACCGGGAAGATCGAGGAACAGCGCCAGGTCCTCCAGCCGTGCACGGTGGTATTCGAAAATCCGGTTCCAGGACTCGCGCGAATCCCGTGGCCGTGCCGTGAAGGCATGGGCCAGCTGCACCGCGCCGCGCAGCAGCGAGAGCTCGTGCTCGCGGTCGCGCAGCTGGGCCAGCTGCGCTTCGGAGACCTGCTGTGGCTGCGGGGAATCCGGGTCCGTGTCCAGTGCGCGCAAGGCGCCTGGCTGGGAGCCGGCCCGTTGCCTTTCAAGTTCTGCCATCACCTGCGCCAAGCGGCTCTCCTGCGGCAGGCCGGGATTGGGCACCGGATGGCGGCCCAGGTAAATGCTTGCTCGCTGGATCCGTGATTCGAGCAGCTCGGCCTCCTTGTTGCGATCGGCGGCGGCTGCCTGCCGGGCCTTGCGGCGCTTGGCACGCCAGGCCCATGCGAGCAGGAATGCAATGGCCGCGGCGAGCGCGCCCACGGCGATCACCTTGGCCAGTGTCCGGTCAGGCGGTGCCTGCAGCTGCTGCGTGGTGGCCAGCGCGACGGCGGTGATCCCCGCGGTGTAATCCCCGGCGGCGAACTCTCCCTGCCCTGCCTCCAGGATCCGCTGCTGGCTTCCCGGTGCGGTTTCGCGCACGTCGCGCCCGGGATCCACGGCGATTTCCACCGGATCCCCGGCTTTCTCGGGAAGCATCACGCCGATGGCGATCCAGCCTTCCCCGACATAGCCCAGGGTCTTTCCGTTCTCCAGCCAGTCATCGCTCAGCGCGTCGCTGTCGCCGAACATCAGCATCCCGCGCACCAGCTGCCCGGCGCCCTTGAGGTTGTTGGGTTCTTGGTCCACCCCGAGCAGGATCTTCGCATCTTGTTCGCCCACGGCCTGCCGGACCTGGTCCATGATGCTTTCCGAATCCACCTCATCGAGTGCCGCGTCGGTGACCGCCAGATAGAAGTTCCCCTCTTGGGAGCTCACCGAAGGAATGCGGACGGTGCCTTCGTCTTCGGAATCCCCGCCGGGTGTCGCCGAGGGGTAGACCGGTGCCGGCGATGGCGCCTCTAATTGGGCGGCTTGCGCGCTTGTCAAGGACGGGATGCTGCCCGCGCCGAGGCCAAGTCCGAGGCAGACCGCGAGCATGCTTGCCAGCAGGGCCCTGCGTGGTACCGGCGGTCCGAGGCGGCGGGGACGAGTCATGGAAACTACTGTATCAACAGGGGTTCGACTAATCTGGCTTCACGTGGAACAGCACGCATCTACCCGGTCAGCGGATCCCACCTGCTCCCCACCTGCCAGAGCTTGTCCGGATTCGAAACCTGCAAGATCGTTCGGATGGATCCCTCGGCCACTTCGATCGCGACCACGTCCTGCCGGTCCGCCAGCCTGAAGAGCAACGCAGGCTCCCCATTGACTCGGCCCATGAAGACGGTTCGCCCGGGATTCTTCCGCTCCACGCCCATCAGGAAGCGGGCGATGCGATGCGCTCCGATCACCGGGTTCAACGCGGCCCTGACCTTGCCGCCGCCATCGGAGTAGAGCACCGCGTCCTCGGCCAGCAAGCTGACCAGTTCCCCGGCATCAGCCGCGCGGATGGCCTCAACGATCTTCGAGAGCAGGGCTGACAATTGACCCGATTCCCTGCTTGGCGCCCGGGCCTGCCCGAGTTTCCGGCTGGCCCGGCTCAGCAGCTGCCGTGCCGCCGCAGGCGAGATCTCCAGAACCTCGGCAATGCGCACCGAGGTATACCCCAGCGCATGGTGCAGAACGTAGGCTGCTCGGGATGGGGCCGAGAGTTCTTCGAGCAGGAAGAGCACGCCCAGGCGCAGCATCGACGCGGTGACGGCTGCATCCTCGGGAAGCTCCTGCTGGTCCACCGGCTCGGGTAGCCATGAACCGGCATACTCTGTCCGCTGGTGCTGCGCCGAGCGCAGGACGTCAATGGCCCGGCGCGTGGTCAGCGTGGTGAGGTACGCCGGCCAATTGCGCACCTGCTGCGCGGCCGCTGGATCGAGCTTGAGCAGATTCTCGCCCACTTCGCTGACGACGTCTTCGGCCTGCGCCCAGGCTCCGAGCATGTTGTAGGCCAGGACCGTCAGCCGGCGCCGCTGCGAGTTCCACTGCCCGAGTGCGGCAGATTCCCTTGGTTCTTCCACGCGCCTGATTCTACCTGCGGGTCCTGGCACTATCAGCGCACCGGGGGTTCGAGCTGGGTGGTGATAGCGATGCGGTTCCAGACATTGATCGTGGCGATGGCCAGGATCAGGTTGCCCACCTCTTCTTCGCTGAATTCTTCAGCGGCGCTGTTCCACACCTCGTCACTCACCCCGTGCTGCGGGTCCAGCCGGGTGACCGCGTCGGTCAACCGCAGCGCGGCACGTTCGGCATCGCTGAATAATGGCGAATCGTTGTAGGCGGCCACGGCAAAGAGCTTCGCGGCGGAAATCCCCATCTCCAGTGCGTCATGGGAGTGCATGTCGGTGCAGAAGGAGCAGCCGTTGATGATCGAGGCGCGCAGCTTAACCAGTTCGTATAGTTCCTTGGGCAGCGATTGGCCGGCATAGGCTTCCAGTCCCAGTACCGCGGCGTAGCCCTTCTTGTGGGTCTTGCCCAAATTCATGCGCATGCTTTGCTCCAGTTTCTTCGTCGTTTCCCGGGCAGTGTGCTGCCCTTCAAAAGTACGTCGGATCCGGAGCTTAAACTGTGACACCCCAAGGAAAACTTTTTCAGGAGTTTTCCTTGGGGTGTCCGCCTCAGTCGCCTAGTCCAGCAGCATCGCCGGTTCCTGAAGGATCGACGCCACGTCGGCCATGAAGCGGGCCGAGAGGTCGCCATCCACCACGCGGTGGTCGAAGGAGCCGCCCAGGGTGGTGATCCAGCGCGGGACCACTTCGCCGTCGATGACCCATGGCTTCTGGCGGATCGTGCCGAATGCAACGATGGCTACTTCGCCCGGGTTGATGATCGGGGTACCCGTGTCGATTCCCAGCGCACCGATGTTGGTGATGCTCAGCGAGCCGTCGCGCATGTCCTCTGGACGGGTCTTGCCGGCACGAGCGGTGGTGGCCAGATCATTCAGGGCGATGGCCAGTTCCTTCATGTTCAGGTTCTGGGCGTCCTTGATATTCGGCACCAGCAGGCCACGCGGGGTGGCTGCGGCGATGCCCAGGTTCATGAAGCGCTTCTGGTGGATCTCGGCGCCGTTTGCGGTCTCCACCCAGCTGGCGTTCACGGAAGGGTTGCGGGCCGCCGCCCAGATTACGGCACGGGCTAGCACCAGCAGCGGCGAGACCTTGATGCCCTCGAAGTCGCGGGACTTCTTCAGGCGCTGCACGTATTCCATGGTGCGGCTGGCATCCACGTCCACGAAGATCGAGACATGCGGTGCGGTGAAGGCCGAGTCGACCATGGCCTTGGCGGTGGCTTTGCGCACGCCGCGCACCGGGGTGCGTTCCACGCGGGCATCGGCCAGCTGGCCGTGGGCCCAGTAGGTCGGTGCCGCTGCGTGCTCGGCTTCGCGCTGGGCCTGGTAGCTGTTGACGTCCTCGCGGGTGATCTCGCCCTGGTTGCCGGTGCCCACCACATCGTTGATGTCGATGCCCAGCTCCTTGGCCAGCCGGCGTACCGGCGGCTTGGCCAGCACGCGGTCCACGAAGCTCGCCACCGCAGGCTTGCGGCGATCCACTTCGCGGGTCACCGCGGTGCCCAGGGACTGCGCGCGGCGCGAGATGGTCTCGGCCAACGCGGATCCGGAGGCGCGCACCGCTGCGGTACGCGCACCGGCCGCCGAAGGAGCGGGGCGGGTGGTGCGTGCCCGGCGCACCGAGGCATCAGCGGTGGGGCCCGATCCGACTAGCGGGCCGGGTTCCTCCGAGGCCTGCGGTGCGGCGGTGCTCAGGGCTTCGGCTGCTTCGGGCACGCCGGTTGGAGGTGCCGCGTTGCCTTCTTCATCGATGGTGATCAGCGGGTTGTCCACGAGTACGGTATCGCCCTCGGCCGCGTGCAATGCGGTGACCACCCCGGCGAAGGGGCAGGGCAGCTCGACCAGCGACTTCGCGGTTTCGATTTCCACGAAAATCTGGTTGACCTCAACGGTGTCGCCCACCTTGACCTTCCAGGAGGCGATATCCGCTTCGGTCAGGCCTTCGCCCACATCGGGGAGATTAAAGACTGTCATTACTACTCCTTGGATTCCGCTTAGTAAGCGAAAGACCGGTCGAGGGCTTCAAGCAACTTGTCGATGTCCGGCAGGTACTGGGACTCCACCTTGGAAATCGGGTAAGGCATGTGGAATCCGCCCACGCGCAGCACTGGGGCTTCCAGCGAGAGGAAGGCGCGCTCGGTGATGCGGGCCGCGATTTCGCCGCCCAGGCCGCCGAAGGTCGGCGCTTCGTGGGTGACAATCAGCCGGCCGGTCTTCTGCACCGATTCGGTAATGGTGTCGAAATCAATCGGCGACAGCGAGCGCAGGTCGATGACCTCGATGGACCGGCCATCTTCCAGCGCGGCATCAGCGGCAGCCATCGCGATCGGCACCAGCGGGCCGTAGGCGACGATGGTCGCGTCGGTGCCCGGGCGGACCACCTGCGCCTTGAAGGCATCCAGCGCCGGGGTTTCGGTATCGACCTCGCCCTTGAGCCAGTAGCGGCGCTTGGGCTCGAAGAAGATCACCGGGTCCTGGCAGCTGGCTGCCTGCTGGATCATCCAGTAGGCGTCATGCGCGTTGGACGGTGTGATGATGCGCAGGCCCGCGGTGTGGGCGAACAGCGCCTCCGGGGATTCCGAGTGGTGCTCGATGGAGCCGATGCCGCCGCCGTAAGGGATGCGGATGACTACAGGCGTGGTCAGACGCCCCTCGGAGCGGGCGTGCATCTTGGCCAGCTGGGTGGTGATCTGGCTGAAAGCCGGGAAGACGAAGCCGTCGAACTGGATTTCCACCAGCGGGCTGAAGCCGCGCAGGGCCATGCCCACGGCGGTGCCGACGATGCCGGCCTCGCCCAGCGGCGAGTCGATGACGCGGTGCTCGCCATACTTGTCGATCAGCCCGTCGGTGATGCGGTAGACGCCACCGAGGCGCCCGATGTCCTCGCCCATCAGCAGGGACTTGCCATTGGACTCCAGCACCTTGTCCAGGCCGCTGGTAATGGCCTTGGCCAGGGTCATTGTGGTGGTCATTTAGTGCTCTCCCTCAGCCGCATCGGCGAATCCTGCTTCGTATTCCAGATGCCAGGCCAGTTCTTCCTGGATCAGTGGATGCGCTTCGGCGTAGACCTGCTCGAAGGACTTGGCCAGCGGCGGGACAGGGAAGGCCATGGCGTCTTCGCGGACCTTGGCAGCCATCGCATCAGCGTCGGCGGCCAGCTGCTCGAAGTAGGCGTCGTCAACCAGGTTGTTCTCGCGCAGGTAGGTTTCCAGGCGGATCAGCGGGTCCTTCGGGGCCCACTGGGCCTCTTCTTCGCTCATGCGGTATTTGGTTGGATCATCGGCGGTGGTATGCGCGCCGAGGCGGTAGGTGACGGCCTCGATGAGGACCGGGCCCTTGCCGCTGCGTGCGTGTTCCAGCGCCCAGCGAGTGACCGCCAGAACGGCCAGCACGTCGTTGCCATCCACGCGCACTCCCGGCATGCCGTAGCCTGCGGCGCGGTTGACCAGCGGCACCTTGGACTGGACCTCGAAAGGAACGGAGATCGCCCACTGGTTGTTCTGGCAGAAGTAGACCACCGGTGCGTTGAAGGAGCTGGCGAAGACCATGGACTCATGGGTTTCGCCCTCGGTGGAGGAGCCATCGCCGAAGTAGGCGACTACGGCGTTGCCCTCCTTGGCGCGACGGGCTTCATCCCAGCCGCGCTGTTCCATGTTCAAAGCCATTGCATAACCGGCGGCATGCGGCATCTGCGCGGCAAGCACCATGGTGTACATGTGGAAGTTGTTTTCCCGGGGATCCCAGCCGCCTCCGGAGATGCCGCGGAACAGGCGCAGCATTTCGGAGAAGGACACATCGCGGGTCAGTGCCACACCGTGCTCGCGGTAGGTGGGGAAGATGTAGTCGCTACGGCGGGTGGCACGGCCGGAACCGATCTGCGCCGCTTCCTGCCCGCGCAGCGGAACCCAGAGGCACAACTGGCCCTGGCGCTGCAATGCTGTGGCCTCTTGGTCGAATCGACGGGTCAATGCCATGTCGCGGTAGAAGCCGCGAAGCATGTCATCATCAACGTCACCCAGATACGCATCGTACGTTCCATGGGACTGACGCTGGCCGTCCGGAGTCAGGATCTGAATCAGATCCGGCTCCGTCGCCTCGGTCGCAGCACGCGTCATTTATCATCCTTCGGTCATAAATATGCCCCACGCGGAATACATTCCGCATGGGACATATACGGCTTGTCTAATTTCTAAGCCTATAGGCACTGACCGCTAAAACGCGAGAAATCAGCACCAGTTGCCCCTATGCCAGGTCTAGTGATTCCTTGCACAGTTCAATAAAACGATCGTTTGCTTCAACTTCGCCGATGGAGACGCGCACTCCTTCGTTCGAGAAGCCGCGCACCGACAGCGCCACGGCGTTTGCCCGCTCGACGAACTCATCGGTCTTTTCGCCCAGCGGAAGCCAGACGAAGTTCGCCTGGGTGGAAGGAATCCTCCAGCCCTGCCCGGACAGGGCCGAGGCAACTCGTTCGCGTTCCATGACCAAGCCCTCAACGCGCTCAAGCACCTGGTCGATGTGGGCCAGCGAAGCGACCGCGGCATCCTCGGCCACGCTGGAGACGGCAAACGGGGTGGCCACTACGCGGATGTTATCGGTGATCTCCGGGTGGGCCACCGAGTAGCCCACCCTGAGATTCGCCAGGCCGTGAGCCTTCGAGAAAGTGCGCAGGAGAACCACATTTTCGTTCTCGTTGTAGGTATGGATGCCATCCACCGATTTCTCGTCGCGGACGAACTCGGTGTAGGCCTCATCCAGGACAACCAGCACGTTCTTCGGAACCCGTGCCAGGAAGTCATCGACTTCGGCCTGGCTGAGTACCGGACCGGTGGGGTTATTCGGTGTGCACAGCAAGATGACTGAAGTGTTCTCGTTCACCGCTGCGATCATGGATTCCAGATCGTGGCGCCCGTCTTCCAGCAACGGGATTTCAACGGGCAGCGCACCGGCAGTCTGCACGAGGATTGGGTAGGCCTCGAAGGAACGCCACGCATAGATGACTTCATCCTGGATGCCGTCTTCGTTCTGGCCCGCGAAGGCGTTCAGGATCTGCACCAACGCGCCAAGGGAACCGGCCCCGGTCACGATGTCTTCCGCAGGAACGTCCAAGTACTCGGAAAGTGCTTCGCGCAGCTTGGTCGATAGCGGATCAGGGTAGCGATTCAGGCTGGACTGCTCCACGACCGCCCGATGCACAGCGTCCAAGGGACCGAAGGGAATTTCATTCGATGACAGCTTGTAAGCTCTCGCGCCTTCAATAGGGGCAGGCGGCTTGCCCGCAGCGTATTTGGGCAAACGTGCAACTACAGAGCGTGGCTGCACCTGATCTTGGGTCACCGGGTTCTCAGTCATACCTCAAAGCCTAGCCCTCACTAAGGGTTTAGCGATATCTCCGGTTCATCCTAATCCCAGATTTCTATGCCAAAGTTAAGGCATGAGCTTTCTGATTCGAGTCATCGTCAATGCGCTTGCCCTCGCCGCCGCCGTCTGGATTGTGCCCGGCCTCAAGATCGTCGCGGCCGGCGAAGGTGCAGTAAGCACGGTCATCGCCTATTTGGCGGTTGGCGCAATCTTCGGATTGGTCAACGCCTTGGTCCGTCCGATCGTCAAGCTGTTCTCCTTGCCAATCACCTGCCTCACCTTGGGCTTGTTCACTATCGTGATTAACGCCCTGATGCTCCTGCTGACTTCATGGCTGACGACCTTCACCCCGATTGAACTGGTCATCGAGCAGTTCTGGTGGGATGCCATCGCCGGCACGATTATCATCTCCATCGTCTCTGCGGTCCTCGGATTGTTCGTCAAGAGCGAGAACGAGTAAGCGGTATTCGACGCAGTACAAGAAGAGGACGGCATCCGACAGGTGCCGTCCTCTTTCGTTAATATCCGATTCGCCGCCCCCGATCAGCGTCCCATCTTATGCCCTGATCCACAGCACCATTCATCAGCACGGTGATACCCGGTGATGCTGATCCGGCCGGCTGGTTGCAGTTCTTGAGCGCTTTAGTGGCGTGGTGCCATGTGCTTGAGCCGCTCCTTGTCTTCTTCCTTCAAGGGCGGACGTTCTTTTTGCTTGCGCTCCAGCTTGAACATGCGGATTTTCAGCGGGGATTCGGGAAGGTAGAACTGCTTCAGATGCTCTCTGATTTCCAGTTTCGGGTCCTCATCGAGTTCCAGGAGGTGGTCACCGTAATTCTTGAGATGATGCGACGGGCCAAAGAGCCCGTCTTCGGGCAAGATGTCCTGCATGTGCTCGCGCGGACCTGGGAAAGTGGTGGTGTAATGCTCGCCCTTGCGGGGATTGGGTCCGCCATCGGTGCCGGGCACCATATCTTTTCGGTCTTCTACGGATAGGCTGCGGATATCCTCTGGCAGATCAATAGTGCCGATGGGAGAACCAAGGGTCAGCACCTTGTTCAGCTTGTACTTGCGCTTCAAGAACTTGTTCTTCGTCAGCTGGGCTACGTGAATGCCTCCTTGCGAGTAGCCGGAGAGGATTACTTCATCGCCCTCTTTCGCTCCGCTGAGCCTTAATGCTTCATCGAGCGGTTCCACAAAATTCTCGGATTCCACCCCGAAGCCGTCAGCGATGCCTTCCGGGCCAAAAGGCGAAGGAACTTCGGCGTCATCCTGCGTCCCCGGAAAGAGCGCGATATAAGTATCATCGTCAGCTTCGACGATCATGATCTTTCCGTTGTTCTCCGTGCCTTCGCCCTCCAGCTTTTCGTGCAGCTGGAAATAGCTTCTCATCTTGCCATCCAGTTCAACCGTCTGAGCTGGATCTTGCCCTGCGAGCTCTATTTCGGTATTCCGGTTTGACCCCAGCAGCCGCATAATCCGCGACAGCGACTTGGCGGTACCTTCGATTTGCTCGGTCAAGGTCATATTCGGCGCCAAGGGCCAGTGCGGGATGTAGGACATCAGCAAGCGCAAAAAGGTCTCCATGCTTTCCCTCGGCGGACGCCAGCCGTTATCGCGGGTCTTGGATATGAAGTCCCCGACCAGTACTGCGCTGGTGCTTACGAGCATCATCCGTTCAACTGCGGCTTCGGCAACCTCATAATTCCGCATGGCCGCAGAGACCTTTCCGGTAAGTTCGAACGCTGTGATTTCGCCTTCCCTGGCCTGCTGATAGCTGTCTCTGATCAAATCGCCTAGATGCCCGATGCCATAGCCCCTGGCTTCAATGCCTGCCGCCATGCACTGCAGATTCAGGTCCCCCTGGCAACTGTCCGCAGCCTGCGCGGCCCTGAGTAAAGCGTCGGATATGCCATTGATGTCGCGAGCAACCCGCTGGCAGATTTCCCCTGCCTGGGCGTAATCCGGCTCGTTGTAATTGACTTCATATCCCATGGCTACGAGGCCATTCTCTGGTTCATGATTTGCGCTTCGAGGTTTTGGATCTCACGCATGGCAACCCCCAAGTACTCTTCAGCGTTGTTCAGCTCGCCATTGAGCATTTCCAGTCGCTGGCTCAGCTCCTCAACATTGTCTAGAAACGCCTTGCCAGCCTTTGAATTCCAAGTCAATGCCCGGATTGAACCCAACTGTGCGATGGCAAACTTAGTGGTTTTCTGGGCGTCATCGAGCTGACTTGCCACCGTCAGCAGCGTCGCTTGAAACATCATTTCCTTGCTCCGCATCCTTGAGAATTTGTCCACCATCATGGACAGCAACAATGGGGCACCAGCACGTTTGGCGACCGGTTGTGGAAACAGCAGTGAAGTAAAAGATGTGATGTAGCGCCGAGGATGGAAGAATATGAGTATGGCTGAGATTGCGCGCACTTCCCTTGCTAATGAACCACTGGCTTTGACTGCCCTCGACGGACGCTACCGCAGCGCCGTGGCACCGCTGGTCGACTACCTTTCCGAAGCGGCTTTGAACCGCGATCGCGTTCACGTTGAAGTTGAATGGCTGATCCACTTGACCGATAACTCCGTTCTTCCAGGCACCTCCCCGCTTTCTGCGGAACAGAAGGCAGCACTGCGCAAGATCGTCACCGATTTCAACGCTGATTCCGTGAAGGAACTGGCAGAGATCGAAGCTGTCACCGTTCACGATGTGAAGGCTGTCGAGTACTACATCGCTAACCGCCTGGAAGCGATCGGCATTGGCAACCTCAAGCCGCTGGTGCATTTCGGTTGCACCTCTGAAGACATCAACAATCTGTCCTACGCTCTGGGCGTCCAGGGTGGCGTGCAGCAGGTATGGCTGCCGGCAGCCCGCGACCTGGTGGCACAGCTGGCCAAGATGGCCGAGGACTCCCGCGACGTGCCGATGCTCTCGCGCACCCACGGCCAGCCAGCCACCCCAACCACCCTGGGCAAGGAACTGGCAGTTCTGGCGTGGCGCCTGACCCGCCAGCTGGACCGCGTAGAGAAGACCGAGTACCTGGGCAAGATCAACGGCGCTACCGGCACCTATGCTGCCCACTACGCTTCGGTCCCTACCGCTGACTGGCAGCAGATCTCCAAGGGTTTCGTTGAGCACCTGGGCCTGACCTGGAACCCGCTGACCACCCAGATCGAATCCCACGACTGGCAGGCAGAGGTCTACGCAGACATTGCACGCTTCAACAGCATTCTGCACAACCTGTGCACCGATGTCTGGAGCTACATCTCCATCGGCTACTTCGCGCAGATCCCAGTGGCCGGCGCCACCGGATCCTCGACCATGCCGCACAAGGTCAACCCGATCCGCTTCGAGAACGCAGAAGCCAACCTGGAGATCTCCAACGGCCTGCTGAACACCCTGGGTTCCACCCTGGTCACCAGCCGCTGGCAGCGCGACCTGACCGACTCCTCCTCGCAGCGCAACATCGGTACCGCCATCGGCCACTCGGTGCTGGCAATCTCCAACGTTGCCAAGGGCTTGGATCGACTGTCTGTCGCCGAAGCCGTGCTGGCTGACGACTTGGACCACAACTGGGAGGTCCTTGCAGAGGCCATCCAGATGGTCATGCGCGCCGAGGCTATCGCCGGTGTCGAAGGCATGGACAACCCCTACGAGCGCCTGAAGGACCTGACCCGCGGCCACCGCGTGGATGCGGCCCGCCTGAAAGAATTCGTTGGCGAACTGGGCCTGTCGGCTGAAGCCGAAACCCGCCTGCAGTCGCTGACCCCGGGCAGCTACAACGGCATCGCTTCGCAGCTGGTTGACCACCTGAAGAAGTAATCCGGAGGCGCAAGTTTCCCGAACGGCAGATTAAATGAGTTCCGCCCCGGAGCAATGGACTGCTCCCCAGAAGTTGGACTGAGAAATCAGAACAATCTTCTGGGGAGCAGTCCACAATTCCGGGGCGGAACTTTTTAATACAGGGCACCCGTGGCTGCTTCGATTGGAGTTTACTTCCCAGCGCTGCAACTCCAGGCCCATTGGTTAGCGGACAGGGGCGCCCGGGCCCAACGGGATGCCCAGCGCCCACCATACAAGGAAAAGCGCCAGCCAAACCACGAACATGATCACGGCGCAAGGCAGCGTGAAGGAGATCAACGTTCCTATGCCAGCCTTCTTGTTCAAGGTCTGCAGATACCCTACGCAGAGCACGAAACTGGTACTCATAGGTGTAATGGAATTGGTGCAGGAATCTGCGATCCGATAAAGCGCCATGGTCGTCGCCGGATTGGTGCCTAATAGCATCATCATTGGGACAATTACCGGTGCCACCAGTGCCCACAACGCCTGCCCTGAGGTAATCAGCAGGTTCAAGGTCGCAACGCCCAACACGACGATCAGGAACAACCCGACCGTGTTGATTCCCAGGCCCTTGATCGTATCGGAGCCCATCACTGCGACTACGGTGCTGATTTTCGTGTACTTGAACAGGGCCAGGAATTGCGACACCGCGAAGAACAGGACAATCAATGGTGCGATGGCACGAACTCCGTCGGCCATGAACTGGGGAATGTCTGCGTTGGACTCCAGTTGACCAGAACTCTTGGCGAAAGCTGTCCCGATGGCCAGGAAGAACAAGGAAAGGAAGAATGCTATTCCGTTCAAGAATGGCGACTCAAGGAACTCGCCGTTCTCGCCTCGCAGCGGTGACGCAGGAATCGCTACTGCCACAGCCATCACGGCAACGAAAACCAATGCCACCACACCAGTGGTGCGAAGGCCACGACGCTCGGCCACATCGGTCAGGCGCAGTCCCGCTGCCCGGCTGTCGCCTGGCGGCACCTCGGTAGCTTCGACGACAAGCGTTCCTTCCCGCCGTTTCAGAATCAGCTCCGTAACCAGGGTGACCGTGACCGCCAGGACCAACGCCGAAACCGTCGTGAAGTACATATTATCCGTCGCACGAACCGTGGTTGCCGGGTCGATGATTTGTGCGGCTTCCGTCGCCACTTTGGCGAATACGACGTCGCCGGGAGCAATCAACGGATTGGCGTCGCCGGCTGCGTTAATCGATACGAATGCGACGATCATGCCAAGCATCGGCGAGCGGCCCACCGCTTTGAAGGCCACCGCACCCAAGGGAATCAGTACAACGTAAGCGGAGTCCGAGAGGAACTTGGATAGGGCGCCGCCTAAAGCCACGGCGAAGACGACGTACCGCGGCGACACGTTGCTCAATGCACGTCGTGCCATCACTTCGAAGAGCCCGGATCTGTCGGCGACAGCAACACCCAGCATCACGATCAGCACTGTGCCCAGCGGACCGAAGGTGACGAACGATTCCTCTGCGCCAGTTAGCAGATCCCTTATGGCACCAACCGACAACGCACTGTTGACCCCTACCGTGTCGCCTGTTGCTGGGTCAACAACTTCGACCCCTGTACGAGAAAGAATCCAGCTGGCTACCGCCAGAACCGCGAACAAGATCCAAAACAGCCAAAACGGATGCGGCAAGGCGTTGCCCGCGCGTTCGAGTCGCGCCAGGAATCTGATTCCCAGCGGCTCTTTTCGGGTTATGGACTCAGTGATAGTCATGGTTCCTCCAGTAGCGGGTCCGTGCCAAGCTCCCATTGCGCTCGGTAACGATGGGGCGGATCGCCCACTAGTGATTTCTATTACAGATGTTGAGCTATGTGAGGATGATTAACCAATTTCAGACAATCGTTAGCCGCCCTTTAGCCATGGTAATCCGCCCGGCCACCGGTCACCGGGTCAGTGTGGACAAGAGATCCGGCCCAAGGCTGAGGACCGTCTTGGTATCTATCCGGTGATACACAAGCTTCCCTTTGCGCTCCGAAACGACCAGGTCAGCCTCGCGCAGAACTCGCAAGGACCGGGAGATCTGCGCCGCGGGTTGTCCCATGCGCGAGGCAAGTTCCGACGTCGTCATTGGTTCGGCCGAAATATGGCGGAACAATTCCATCCGGGAATCGGCGCTCAACGCTCGGAGCCGCTCGCGGACCTGCGTGATCTTGAGAATAGGATCCCGGTCCCGTTGCATCGGGAAGTGGACAATTACCGGGTAGCCGGGGTGATCCTTGACCGTAAGATGATTCCCAATCCATTTCGACGGGATCATCAGAAGTTCCCTGTGCGCCAAGGGCACGCTGCGTTGCTGGAGTTTATCGAAACGCACCTCAGCAACGCCAGGGAAAGCTTTCGCTGTGGCGCCTACTTCTGCAATCACAGAGGTCGGCTCAGAGCGCTTAAACTTCATTGTCAGTTGAGCGGCGGAACCACTTGCCTCCTGGTATAAGTTCTCCCACTCCGTCGCGAAGAAAGAGTTCCAGCATTCGATGCAGAACCGAATAATCCGGCTCCTGAATTTTTGCGGATCATTAACCAATTGTTCCGCCAGTTCAAAGCGGCTCGCAGAGCGTGACCGACAGGAATCCAGAAATTCCTGCTGGGCCTGGCTATCACTGAGCACATCGATGGCTATAGTTTGCACTTGGCTGAACCCCCTCAGCGCCTCAGCTGCCATTCCAGCGAAGGCACTCACCGGCATTGCTGCCAAAGCGGCTAGCTCGCGATCGAACAGGGAACCGGGCTGCAAACTCAGCGGGAAAAAGAATCGAGCCCTGAATCGTGCCCACAACGGTGAAAGCGCTTGGAATTCGCTGATCAGGGGTTCATCCGCGCCGCTGGCGAGGGCCTGGACAGCATCGGAGAATTCAAGGTGGTGATCGGGCTCGGCCCATACATGCAGCAGGGCCATCAACTCAGCCAGCGGTGAACTCGCCACTTTGAGGTCACTGGGGTTGAAGCCCGAAAACTGCAAGGCAATAGACATTTTTCCCTCCCCAGACCCTGTACACAACAAACATTTGGCTAACTTGCGCCAATTGTCTCATGGACTACCTCGACGACGGATATCTTCGATTGTAGATAATTAGCCGCCGGTCAAGCCCGCAATTTTGATCGGCATTGAACGCGAAAAGAGTGAGCCTTGTCGATCCGAACTGGTGATATGACACCAATTCCAGAAGTTGCCGTGGAAATCCAGGAGTACATGGTGACTCTAAGCGATGGCGTCCAGCTGGCCACGGATGTTTACCGGAACAGCCAACATGAAGGGCCGCTCCCCGTGATTCTGGAACGCACCCCCTATGGCAAGCGAGCCATAAGGGATTCCGACCAGTCTGTTCGCCATAGCGCCGTTCCCATGCCGGAGGAGATTGCCGAATTTTTCATTAGCCGGGGCTACGTTGTAGTTCGACAGGATTGCCGCGGCAGAGGTCGTTCAGGCGGCGAATTCGTAAAGTACTTCAATGAGGGACGCGATGGTTTCGAGACCATTGCATGGATACGCGACCAGCCATGGTGCGATGGGCGTGTGCTCATGAATGGCGTTTCCTATTCTGCCCACGCGCAGACGGCAGTAGCGGCATTGTCTCCCGAATCGCTTGCAGGCATGTTCATGGACTCTGGCGGGTTCTCTTCAGCCTACGAAGTGGGCATGAGGATGGGCGGGGCCTTCGAACTGAAACAGGCTACTTGGGCGTTCCGCCACGCGGCCAGAAGTCCAGAGGCTGCCAGCAGCCCCGAGATCGCCGCGGGCCTGGCCAAGGTGGATCTAGCTGAATGGTTTGAACGGACCCCTTGGACCCCTGGCAAGTCCCCCCTGAGCCTGGCTCCCAGTTACGAAAGCTATCTGCTTGACCAGTGGTCCCGCGAGTCATTTGGGGAGTACTGGAGTCACCCGGCAATCTATGCTCGCGGGTATTATGATCGCTTTCCCGACGTGCCGTCTTTCCATATCTCCAGCTGGTACGATCCATATATTTCCTCAGCCATTGAGAACTTTCAGCAGTTATCTTCCATGAAAAGCAGTCCAGCGTATTTGCTCCTGGGCCCTTGGACCCATGGCAAGCGGTGCCAGAATTATGCCGGAGACGTGGATTTCGGAACCGGGGGCTACTTCGACGGTAACCTCGCACCGTCTTACCTGCACTTCCGGGCCGACTGGATGGATGAAGTGCTCGGCCGGGCTAGGAATGCAACTCCGCGCCACAAGGTCACGTACTTCATGATGGGAGGTGGTCCTGGGACGGCAACTGACGAAGGCCGCCTGTTGCACGGAGGACAGTGGAAGCACGCAACTACCTGGCCGCCAGAGACTTCGGCGAAGACAACCATGTACTTGCACCCGGACGGTGGCATGCGAGCGGACCCGTTCTCGGGCCAGGCCCATTCAACGCTGATTTTCGATCCTCATGATCCTGCACCGACCGTGGGCGGCCAAGTAACCAGCGGTGAGCCGCTCATGCGAGGCGGAGCATACGACCAAGTGGCACCGTCAGGAGCGCTCGACTCTGTCCCCGTCAGCCTGGCCGATCGTGCCGATGTCTTAGTATTCCGGTCGGCAGTGCTCGACACTGCCGTGAGTATCGCGGGCGACGTCACTGCCGAAATATACCTTTCGTCATCTGCACCTGATACCGACTTGACCATCAAGCTTATCGATGAGTACCCACCTAGCGCAGACTATCCGAACGGATTCGCGATGAATCTTACCGAGGGAATCATGCGGGTGCGTTACCGGGATTCGTACAAAGATCCGGAGTTGATGCAGCAAGGACAGGTCTACCGGGTAACGGTCGCTGCGCCGTCGACCGCAAACCTGTTCGCCGCTGGCCACCGTATTCGGTTGGACGTCTCGTCAAGCAATTTCCCCCGGTTCGACATCAATCCGAATACTGGAGGTTCCGCAGCCCGCGATAATCAAAAGCTCATCGCTGAAAATACTGTTCATTTCTCGACTGAGCACCCGACTTCGCTGTCGCTTCATATCCTGCCAAACGCCTGAAAACATACAACTCAGCTGCGTCGCAAGTGGGGTCTGGATCGTGCTGGCGGGTGAAGTTCAATGCATCGCGCCCAGATGCACCAGGAAAGTTCCATGGCCTGCCACATCCTGTGCACGTTGTCCGTGCCTGCGCTTGGAGAGCAATGGGCCGCAAGCCGTCGAGCGGGCGGGGTACCTGGCCCCGCCTCTCGCACCACCGGGCATGCGGGCCAGCATCCGGCGCTTCGCCACGTCACTGAATACGATCCCGAGCACGACTAAAGAACACCATGCCCAAAGCCTCCCAATACCCAGTTGGCAATTCACGAGGAACAACGGAAAATCGAATTACGCCAGTACTCGAGCGAACGTTTCCGACTGTTTATTTTCGTCCTTCGCAACACCAAACGGCGAAGGTCCGCCATCTGGGTCCGGGGACGCTTTCACACCATCCAAGGAATCTGACGCGACTGTCGCCTCACCCAGTCGTCAAGACCAGGGAACTTCCGGCTAATGCACATCCCCGCCGGTTGATAATGGAACAAATCTGGAGGAACTGGCTCCACAACCGCTTGCTGGCTTACCCCCGGTACGCATGCCGCTCATGAGATTCATATTCCTCAGCGCACAGTTCTGCCTCTGGCTTCCTCCCCACCCCCTAGCTGAGACGCAGTTGCCTTCATGCAGGAGTTGAACGCCCTCTTCCCTTGGGCATTTTCCCTGTAGCAAATGCCCACACTGGGCGTACACGAATAGAGGCGCCGCCACCCCGGACGAATTCCTGGGGAGGCGGCGCCTCTTGCACGTCATTTGGCGTAGCCGCTTGAATCAGAACTGAGTAGGTTTAGCCTCGAATACGAGAGGGATGCCACGATTCTCGAATTGGTCTATTATCTTCTCGTAAAGGGCGCGGTACTCTACGGCAGGATAATGGCGGAGGGACACCTGAATATAGGGCTTTCCTTCCCTGAATTTTCCTGGTTGACCCTCCACGGGTTCGTGCAAATAAATCTCTAATGTCCGGTTCAGGTCCGCTCGATCCCATAGGACTTGGACCTTCGCATTGTTGACGTGCTCGACGCCCATGACCGAAGCAATCGAAGCCCAAGCGATCTTGTGCCCACCGCGAACTGTTAGGCCACTGGCCTTGACCTTCAGATCGATGGCATCGGCCGCTTTTCTACCGGCACCCTTCACTGCGCTGGCAAGTGCGACGGCGCCGAAGATCAGCAGTATGGAGCCCACTACGGTGGGGATACCCTGAAGGACAATTTGAGCAAGATAGCTTGAGGTTTCCGGCAAGTCGTTGGCAATCAGGTAGATGCCCATCAATAAGAGGATCATTCCAATAGCCAACAGGCTGAAGCCCTTGTCAATCCGCGGATAGAAATACAGCGAGGACGCCACGAATTCATTGTGCTCGGGCAATCTGGATCTAGAGGTCTTCATATGCTGCCTAATTCGCTTTCATGGTCAACGTTGTCGAAGATCACCGCATCGAAAAGATCGATCATCGGGTCCATCATGAAATTCAAAGTCGAGAGGTCGGAGTCGAGCGCCTCGAGCAGGAAGAGCAGTCCATGTCCCCGCGCTACGGTTCTGACATGCCCGATGGCCGGCAGCACTGCTGATCCGTTTCCTTCCTGCTGCCCATCCAGCGCGATGACGGACGCCAATTGGATGATCTGTCCAAGTGACTCCGAGTGGTATTCGCTCATCTGGACCGGTGCCGCCGATTCGTAGTCCGGCTGGGCCAGTTCCTCCAAACTCAAGGCAGGGTCGTCATCCAGAACTATCAAATGGGCAGTGCCCAGTGCGTGTCCATCTTCAGGCGAATACCAGAGCGTATGCTCGGCTTCGGCTATTTGGTTGTTCGCCACGTCCAAAGCAAGCTGCTCATAGACCTTCCGCAGCTCAAGATCTTCCGGGATGGCCAATTCCGCAAGGTCCTGTGCCCATTGCTCTGCCGTATCCCAACTATCTTCAGGAAATGAGCGAGGTACCGGAATCCAAATTTCCAGATCCGGTTCAATCTCGTATGTTGTCACTGAATTGGCACCCACTTGAAAGTTCCCAGTATCGACAAGCCCAACGACTTTAATCCTTCGGAGAATGCCTCACCATTCTCCGACTCAACGTGCGCGTAGGAATAAAGCAGCCACAATCCGGCTTTTGGATCCGGATCGATGGTTCCATCTGGCAACGGACGAGGAACAACCATGTTCAGGCCATTGTTCTTGAGCTCTGGGGATTCGGCGGCTTGCTCTACGGAAGACCAGAGGTACCAGTCTGCTCCGTCGGCGTCTTCGATTTCGATCTGGTTGCCGCCTGCGGCCTTTCGCGCAGCTTCCAGCAGAGTGCCGGAGGATCCCACCTTGAGTGGGGTCATGATCACGGAAACCGGCATTCCCCCCTCGGCAAGTTTCTCTACCGGCATTGCGAAGCCAAGTGATCCGCGGCGCCTCAAGTACTCGAACGTCTGGTGCATTTGCCGTCGAAGCATCAATACCAGGTCTGCGCGTCCAAGTGCCTTGGGCTCTGCCGTCACCAGTTTCGTCAAAGCCTGCTCGTGCTCAACACTGGTGTTGAATTCGCGCCAACCTGCCGGATACAGCAAGCTGTATCCGATGCCTCGGGGACGCGCCTTCGACGCTGGTGGTGTTGCGCTCATCGTTTCTCCCGCAAATTCAATGTGTGGCTCGGATGTTCACTTTACGGATTGCTCCGCGCCGAAGCTACTTCTCGCGAGTCAGGTCCCAGAGGCTAGGAGGCGCGGTCACTATGACGTTGCCCCGGTCTTCCCAGTTCCCGTGCTTCGCAATCTTTTCCGCCCAGGCTCTGGCCTGAGGACCCATGTCGTCAGGGTTCTTCAGTATGTAGGCAGCCATTTCGCGATGCTTTGTTGCGCTTCCCTCCGAGATGTACTTCACGTATGTCTTCCAGTCGCCTTTGAATTCCTTGTTGAAGCCATCCAAATACTTGTTGGTCTTGCCGGAAACGGTCTGCTGGTACTTTTGCTCGATCTTGCGGTTATTTCGCCGGATCTTGGCTTTGGTCGGACGGTTTCCACGGATCGTAGTTTTCGGTGGGCGCTTGGTGCCCGACTTGATGGAAGACCTGACAATGCCGCGCCCCGTGCTGGAACGCGTTTTGCTAAAGGCCTTGATGATGTTCCGAGGTCCCGCTTTGGATCCTGCCTTGATCCCCGAGGGAAATGCCTTGCTTAAGCCGGAGAAGGCTTTTCCAGCAAAACGGCCGAAGGGGATAATTCCGACTACCGCTATCAGCAAACTGGTCCAGTCGCCATCGCCTTGGACCATCTTGATGACCTCGATTGCCACCACGGCAACGGCAGCGATCACCGCAATTGCTGATGCGATCGGTCCCCACACCGGCGAAGTGATGAACAAGGCCGCAATACCCACGCCCAAGGCAATCCAGCCTAGAACCGAACCCAGGGTGGAGAGGAACTTGTCATCGTTGTCCGCGGCTTTGAAGGCATCCTCGATTTCGCCGACTGCCTCATCGTAGGCATCTTCCCAATAGGAAACGCGACCGTCGAATTTGCCCCACAGCTCACGCAGTTCTTCTTCGGCTTCTTCGCGCGCAGCGGTTGCTTCTGTCAGGTCGCTTTTGGCTTCCGCTTTTTCCTCGTCGGTCCCTTCGCTGAAGCCGAGGAATCCGTCGGCATCATCTACCGCGCCTTCGGCGGTGTCTTCTTGGCTTCTCTTGGTTTGCACGCTCTGGTGCGCATCCTCGATGTCCGTGATCAGCGCGTTCAAGGTCGTGTACGAATCCACTCCGCCCTCAGCGGTGCACATTTGGAGCGCGCCTTGGACCCGGTCCAAAGCATAGGAATATTTCTTCAGGGCCTGGCCTGTGCCGTCGTATCGAATGGCCGCCTTGCGCAACTCGGGAAATACGTCTCCAGCGTTCTCACGCAGCTTGGCGATAGCTTCAGACTTCAGATCCGACGTCCCGTTACTGATGTCTTCCAGCCTGGCCGCAGAGCGTTCCATCTCCTCGCCCGAGGTGATCAAGTCCTTGGCGCTCCGGAGCAGGTCATCAGGATTTCCGTCGATGAGCTGCAGGGTTGTACCCTTTGGCGATTCCAAGGTCATGTCGTCAACTCTCTCAGTTTACTTAGCTTCTTTGGGGGCATCGGAAGCACGTGAATTCAAGAAGGCCTTCTTCGTTTCCAGATCCCACTCTTCGAATCCATCCTTGATGTCCTTCAACCCGGTATGCACTCCTTCAAGATTCTTTAGGAGGTCATCACGGGTATCGTTCCAGTTGTCTTCGAAGTCCTTGACTCGGTCTTTCAGATCGCCTTTGCCCATCGGGTCTCCCACTGAGCCGGCCATGCCCTTGGCAAAGTCAGACGCATTCTCGAAATCCTTAATACTATTGCCTAGCTCCGTGACAATTTCTTCCAGGCGCGCCAAATAGATTTCATCGGCCATAGTG
>NZ_JBJDNO010000004.1:231463-536755 GCF_044900755.1 Microbacterium sp. NPDC087868 | reverse complement strand
ATTTGACAAGTGCACGCTGTTGAGTTCTCAAGGATCGGATGCTCCCACGACCCAGTCATCACAACCAGGCCCGAAGGGCAACTTCTCTATCTTACCCATCTCATCCGGCTTGTCAAGTCGGCGTGTCGAGCAGATCAGTGATCCGCTGCACAGCCAGACAAGCTGTAGAAGAGGTGAGTCTCCCATCCTAGACGCAAGCGCCTGTTCTCTCAAGTGAGAGTGGATCGGGATTCGTTCTCCGCTTGAGGGGGGTGAGGCTCTCGGCCTTTCCGCTTCCCTGTGGGGCGAACAAGTAATAAGTTACGGGGATTCCGGGGTTCTGGCAAATCGGGGCCGACCCCTCGGGCGTGTCGCAGGGGCTTCTGGATCGCCTTCGTCCCGGTCACAGGCGTTTTCCTGCCCGCGACGCGCCGGGACTACGCTCGGCGCATGCCCACCTCACTGCTGCGACGCGTCTTCGAGGATCTGGCGATCACTCCCCCGGTGGACGTCGATACCCCCGAACCGCGGGGCACCGTCCCCCTCGCCTCTCGGCTCGCGACGGACGAACTCGCCCGCTCCAGCGTCGCGGCGATCAGCGCCGTAGCGGGACGCGACCTCCGGACGGTCGACCTCGAGCGCATCGCCGTGGCGTATCGGAGCGATCGCTTCCTCACGATCGACGGCTCCTCTCCCCCGGTCTGGTCGCCGTTCTCCGGGTTCTGGTCCACTGGCGACGGTTGGCTCCGCACCCACGGGAACTACCCGCATCACGCGGCAGCCCTGCGTCGTGGCCTCGGTGTCGCGCCGAACGGTGACGCGACGGACGTGGCGGCCTCTCTCGCCCGTATCACCGCGGTCGACGCCGCCCGTGAGATCGCTTCTGCGGGTGGGCTCGCCGTCGTCGTGGAGCATGAACGTCCCGCGGTCGATCGTGCTCTGCGCACGACAGCACTCGTCGAGGTATCGCGTGACGGCACCCGCCCGTCGCTCGCAGACCTGTCGAGACCCCGGTCACCCGACGCTCCGCTCGCGGGGTACCGCGTGCTCGATCTCACACGCGTCATCGCCGGACCGGTGTGCACGCGCACGCTCGCTCTCCTCGGTGCCGACGTGCTGCGCATCGATCCTCCGCATCTGCCCGGACCGGAGTGGCAGCACCTCGATACCGGCCATGGGAAGCGAACGGCTCTCCTCGATGCCCGTTCCCCGCAGATGGAGGAGCTGCTGTCGTCCGCGGATGCCGTCGTGCTCGGATACCGCCCGTCGAGCATCGCGCGCCTCGGGCTCGATCCGGACGCGCTCGCGCGTCGGCATCCGCACCTGGTGATCGCCCGACTGAGCGCCTGGGGCAGCGAGCATCCGGACCGGGCGGGATTCGACAGTCTGGTGCAGGCCGAGTCCGGCATCTCCTGGATCGAGTCACGGGATGGGCGTGTGCCCGGTGCGCTCCCTGCTCAGGCGCTCGACCACAGCGCGGGATACCTGTTGGCCGCCGCCGTCTGCGTCGCTCTCCGCCGGCGGGAGCTCGAGGGCGGAAGCTGGATCATCTCGACCTCGCTGCGACGGATCGCCGCCGAACTGCTCGGGCTGCCACGACACGATGTCCTCGCCGCCGAGCGAACGATCGACGGCTCAGGCCATACGACGCGGTTCTCCGTCGGCGGGCGGAGCATCGTGAACGTCGGCTCGGTGATTCCGGGATTCGACTTCGCAGCCCCGCGACCCTGGGGACGGGATCAGCCGCGCTGGTGACGTGAGCGGCGCATCGCGAGTACGAGGCACAGCACGATCGTGGCCGCTCCCCAGATCGCGCAGGCCGGAGGCAGCACCCGGTAGGCGAGGTGCTGCGCGGTGAACTCCGCGTCGAGTGGACCCCAGATCAACAGTCCCACGATCCACGATCCGATCAGGACGACGGGGAGCGACACCCACCAGGCGACGCGCACACCCTGCGGCACGCGGCGATCCAGGGTGGGTCGAGGCGACCGACGCCGCACCCAGACCAGCGCCCAGATGCCGATGATCGCCAGCCCGATCACGCTCGATCCGTGCTGCAGCCACTTGTAGCCCGGTAGCGGGCCCCACATCTCGTCGAGCGCCGGGACCAGCTCGACGCCGGTACGCCCTTCGTGCGTGAAGAGGTCCCAGAGGATATGCGAGATCACTCCGAGGATCAGCGACGCGGCGAGCAGCACCGGGTACGCCCGACGCCCACCGACTCCCACGGCCTCCCCCGCCGCCGCGAACGCCGAGCGATTCCACCCCTCGGGAAGCCGCCGCGCGACCCATGCCGGAACGAGCTCCGGCACGGCCGGACGCAGCACGACGCGCCACACGAGGAAGAGCACGAACGCGAGGAGCGCGGTCCAGACCACGTTCCCCGCGGTGTGGGTGAACTCGTAGTTCAGTCCCACGCCGCGGAGGAACAGCGGAAGGTCCGGGGTCATCGCCCCGATCGCGATCGCCGCCGGCACGAGCGGCGTCCGGACGAACGGAAGTGCGACCAGCGCGTGGCTGGGTGTGAACGGCATCCGTCCTCCTCGGTGTCGGCGCCGAGGCGCGACGGCACGGAACCGTCAGGCGATGAACACGCCGGCCAGGGTCTTCTTACCGCGACGGAGCACGGAGACCCCACCGGGGAGACCACCACGCACCGTGTCGTTCTCGTCTTCGACGCGCGCGCCGTCGATCGAGACGCCACCCTGGGCGATCGCACGCCGCGCCTCGGAGAGACTCGACACCAGACCGGTCGAGACGAGTGCCTCGACCACTGGCGAGCCCAGCGCGACGGTCGTGTTCGGGAGCTCCTCGAGCGCGGTCCGCAGCGTGGCCGCATCGAGTGCGGTCAGGTCACCCTGACCGAACAGCGCGTCGGATGCCGCGATCACCGCCGCCGTCGCCTCGACGCCGTGCACGGTCGCGCACACCTCGAGCGCGAGGCGCTTCTGCGCGGCGCGACGGAACGGTTCGGACTCGACGAGTGCCGCGTAATCCTCGATCTCGGCGCGCGAGAGGAAGGTGAAGACCTTCAGACGCTCGATCACATCGGCATCCGCGGTGCTCAGCCAGAACTGGTACATGCGGTACGGGCTGCACATCGATGCATCCAGCCAGATCGCATTGCCTTCGCTCTTGCCGAACTTGGTGCCGTCGCTGTTCGTGATCAGCGGGGTGCCGATCGCGTGCGCCGACGCCCCCTCGGAGCGCCGGATGAGATCCGTGCCGCTGGTGAGGTTGCCCCACTGATCGGAACCGCCGGTCTGCAGCACGCAGTCGTACTGGCGGTAGAGCTCGAGGAAGTCCATGCCCTGGAGGATCTGGTAGCTGAACTCGGTGTAGCTGATGCCCTCGTCGGAGTTGAGGCGGGCTGCCACCGCGTCCTTCTTGAGCATCGTGCCCACACGGAAGTGCTTACCGACCTCGCGCAGGAAGTCGATCGCCGAGAGCGGCGCCGTCCAGTCGAGGTTGTTGACGATCCGAGCGGCGTTGTCACCCTCGAAACTGAGGTAGCGCTCGACCTGAGCACGCAGACGATCGACCCACTCGGCCACCGTCTCACGCGTGTTCAGTGTGCGTTCGGCTGTCGGGCGCGGATCGCCGATCAGCCCCGTCGACCCTCCGACGAGCCCCAGCGGCTTGTGACCGGCGAGCTGGATGCGGCGCAGCGTCAGCAGCTGCACGAGGTTGCCCAGGTGCAGGCTGGGTGCCGTGGGATCGAACCCGCAGTAATACGTGATGGGGTCTCCCGCGAGCAGGGCGCGCAGCGCCTCCTGGTCGGTGGACACGTGGACGAGGCCACGCCACACGAGTTCGTCCCACACGTTCTCGAACGTGGGGTCGATCGCCGGCGTCGCAGTCGTCAGAGCGGGATCAGACACGCTTTCCAGGCTATCAGCGCCGGATGCCTCACCCGTTCGCCGACCACCAGACGAGGAACGCCGCGCCGAGGGCGATCACCCAGCTGACGAGGCTGCCGACCAGGAAGTACTCGGCTCGCGCACCGGTCTCGCGTCCGCGCGAGATCTCGGGGAATCGCACGATGCCCTTGGCCGCGAGCATCGCCGCCAGAAGCGGGTACGCCGCAGCGAGGGTCAGCATGAGCACCAGGATCCGCTCGAGGGGGCCGATCAATCGCCCGCCCTGGAATGCACTGCGCCGATCGATCGCCGCCGTCGGTTCGGATGCGGATGCCGATGACTCGCCGTCGGCCCGCTCCGCATCGGCGGGGGTCGGCTCGAGCTCTCGGCGCTCGACCGGGCGCCAGGTGTGTTCGCCGTCGAGAGCCGCGCGCACCACGAGGTTCGCGGATTCGAGGAGGAACGCCGCCGCACCGACCACCAGGACGGCGAGATCGAAGGAGATCGCGCCGACCGGCGAATCGAGGTGCCACACCTCGCCGATCAGGCCCGCGCCCGAGCGCTCGGGGAGAGTGACCACGGCGCCGACGCTGACGATGCCGAGCAGCACGGCCGGCCAGAACCCGGCGGGTGATGGACGGTCGTCGGGCATGCACCACACCCAGAGCGCACCGACCACGAGCGCAGCCAGCATCGGGAGCAGCGCGTCGCCGACGCTGCCGAGCACGAGGAGCAGCACCGCGACCACCAGATAACCGATCCAGCGGCGCGCGGCGAACTGCCGCACGAGGTCGACGGCACCGACCGCGAGAAGGAGGAAGCCGGCGAGGATCATGCGATGTCACCGCGCAGCGTCGCCAGGCCGTCGATGAGCGCCTGGGCTCCGGCCCGACGCAGCGACTTGGAGACGCTGGGTTGGGTCACGCCCTCGATCTCGGCGAGTTCTTGCTGGGAGCGGCCCACCAGGCGACCGTAGGTCAGCCGTCGCTCTCGCTCGCTCATCGCTCCCACCAGCTCGTCGCGGACGAGGAGGTAGGCGTTCGATACCGCGATCGTCGACTCCATGACCTCATTCTGACCGGGGGCACCGACAATCCACGTGCGCGAGCGCGGGACCGCTCGTCGTTCGCGCTCGTGGGCGAGGTCGATCGCCTCCCGTGCAGCCCACCATCCCGGCCCGTCGGGAAGCGCTCCGTGCGCGGAATCCACGCGGCGGACCTCCCCCACACCGAGCCCGAACCGCAACCCGATGCCGTCGGGAAGCGCGAGACGGATCATCAGGAGCGACGTCATCGCCCCCTCGAGATCGCCATAGACGGCCTGCTGCTCGTCGCCCACCGTCGGGGTGAGGGGCTGCAGCGCCAGCGGGCGATCGCGCTCGGCCTGAGCGATCGCGTCGTCGAGTCGACGCTGGGCGACCCCGCGGTCGCTCAGCGAACGGGAGCCGACGATGTCGGCGATCACGGCGATGACCATGTGTATAACCTTATCACGCATATTCTTGAGTTATGCCTTTATTGGCTATATTCTCGGGATATGCCTGAATCGCAGAACGTCCCGTGGAGCGCCGGAACCTGGACCCATCCTCCCCTCTCGATCGAGAGCGGACAAGAGCTCATCGCCACCGCCGTCGAAGGAAGCGATGCCTGGCGGCACACCGCCTACGGATTCGTCCACGACACCGAGCACGCGCTCCTCGCCCCGCTCGCCGTCGGCGAAGCCATGGAGGTCTCCTTCCACGCGCCCTGGACCGGAGAGTTCGATCAAGCCGGCGTGTTCGTGCGCATCGACGACGAGCACTGGATGAAAGCCGGCCTCGAGTACGCCGACGGGCACCTCGGCCTCGGCGCCGTCGTCACCGCCATCCGCTCGGACTGGTCCGTCGGGTACGTCGACGACTGGCTCGACACCGAGGTCACGGTGCGTGTGAGCCGGTGGGCGGATGCCCTGATCGTGCGTGCCCGCGCGGCCGACGGCCCGTGGCGACTCGTGCGGGTCGCCCCGTTCGACGGCGACGCCGCGGCATCCGCCGGGCCGTTCCTCGCCGGGCCGACGCGCAGCGGACTCGCCGTGCGGTTCTCCCGATGGACGCGGACGCCCGCCGACACCGACCTGCACTGAGCACCGGGCTCCGGCCCACCGGGGCCGGAGCCCGGCTCAGATACCGAGCGCGTGCGCGGCGGCCTGTGCGCGGGCGACGAGTTCGGCGCGCTGCTCGGCCACGCGCACCGGAGCGGTTCCACCGATCCCCGTGCGCGAGGCGACGGAGCCCTCGATCGTGAGGACCTCGCGCACCTCCGGGGTCAGATGCGAGGAGACGCCGGCGAGCAGCTCGTCGGACGCGTCCTCGAGACCGATCCCCTGCTCCTCGCAGGCGCGCACCAGCGCACCCGAGATCTCGTGCGCGTCGCGGAACGGCACCCGTCGCTTCACGAGCCACTCCGCGACGTCCGTCGCGAGCGAGAAGCCCTGCGGTGCGAGAGCCGCCATCCGATCCGTGTCGAAACGCAACGTGGCGATCATGCCGGCGAAAGCGGGAAGCACGACCTCGAGGGTGCGAACCGAGTCGAAGACCGGCTCCTTGTCCTCCTGCAGATCGCGGTTGTAGGCCAACGGCAGTCCCTTGAGCGTCGCGAGAAGACCCGAGAGATTTCCGATGAGGCGCCCCGACTTGCCCCGCGCGAGCTCGGCGATGTCGGGGTTCTTCTTCTGCGGCATGATGCTCGACCCTGTCGAGTAACCGTCGTCGAGGGTCACGAAGCCGAACTCGCGCGTGTTCCAGAGGATGATCTCCTCTGACAGGCGCGAGATGTCGACACCGATCATCGCGGTCACGAAGGCGAACTCGGCGACGACGTCGCGCGCGGCCGTGCCGTCGAGTGAGTTCTCGGCCGGACGATCGAGCCCCAGCTCCGAGGCGACGAGCGACGGATCGAGACCGAGCGTGGAACCCGCGAGTGCTCCCCCGCCGTACGGCGAGACGCCGGCCCGTCGACGCCAGTCGACCAGGCGCTCGAGCTCGCGCACCAGCGGCCAACCGTGGGCCTGCAGATGATGAGCCAGTAGCACGGGCTGTGCGTGCTGGAGATGCGTACGCCCCGGCAGGATCGCCTCGGGGTGCGCCTCGGCCTGCGCCACGAGCGCGTCGATCACCCGCAGGATGTCACGGGCGATCACCGCCGCGTGGTCGATGAGGTACATGCGCACGAGCGTCGCGATCTGATCGTTGCGACTACGGCCGGCGCGCAGGCGTCCGCCCAGCTCCGGGCCGAGCTCGGCGATCAGCGCCTGCTCGAGCGCGCCATGGACGTCTTCATCGGTCGGCGCCGGGAGCAGCGTGCCGTCGGCGACCTTGCGCGCGACCGCGTCGAGGCCCGCGTGCATGCGCACCGCCTCCTCCGGCTCCAGATAGCCCGCCGCCTCGAGGGCCGTGGCGTGGGCATGCGAACCCGCGATGTCATACGGGGCCAGGATCCAGTCGAAATGCGTCGACCGGCTCAGCTCCACGAGCTCGGGTGACGGACCGGTCGCGAACCGGGCGCCCCAGAGCGCGCCCTCGTTCGTGCCGTCGCTCTTCGCGCCGCTCATGCGGAGGCTCCGGCGAGGGCCGATGCCGAGCCGTTCTTCCGGAGCAGCCACACCAGCAGCGCCTTCTGCGCGTGCAGGCGGTTCTCGGCCTCGTCCCACACGACGCTCTTCGGGCCGTCGATGACCTCGGAGTCGACCTCGTATCCGCGATCGGCGGGAAGGCAGTGGATGAAGATCGCCTCCGAGTCGGCGAGCGTCATCGTCTCGGGCGTCACCTTGTAGCCGCCGAGATCACGGATGCGCGCGATCTTCTCCTCTTCCTTGCCCATCGACACCCACGTGTCGGTGACGACGACGTCGGCGCCGGCCGCAGCCTCGACCGGATCGGTGTACAGCGTGATGGACCCACCGGTCTCGGCCGCTCGACGGTCGGCCGCCTCCACGACGTCCGCCCGCGGCGAGTAGTCGGCGGGAGAGGCGATGCGCACGTGCATGCCCGCTGTGACGCCGGCGAGCGCATAGGAGTGCGCCATGTTGCTCTGCCCATCGCCGAAGAACGTCAGCGTGAGCCCCGCGAGCTCGCCCTTGTGCTCACGGATCGTGAGCAGATCGGCGAGCAGCTGGCAGGGGTGGAAATCGTCGGACAGCGCGTTGATCACGGGCACTTGGGTGCCCGCCGACATCTCTTCGAGCCCCGACTGCGCGTAGGTGCGCCACACGATCGCGGCGACCTGGCGCTCGAGAACCCGCGCGGTGTCCGAGGGGGTCTCCTTGCCGCCGAGCTGGCTGCTCGCGGTCGAGATGATGAGGGGCGATCCGCCGAGGTCGGCGATCCCGACCGCGAAGGAGACACGGGTGCGGGTCGACGACTTGTCGAAGATCACCGCGACCGTCTGGGGCCCGGCGAGGCTCTTGTCCGCCCACCGATCCTTCTTCAACTCGATCGCGAGATCGAGGATCTCGGCCTGTTCGGCGGGCGTGAGGTCATCGTCGCGCAGCAGGTGGCGGGTCATGCGGATACCTTTCCGGGGAGCGTCGCGAAGACGTCGGAGAGCGTGGCCGCGAACAGCTCGCGGAACTCGGAGATCTCGGCGTCGCCGATCGTGAGGGCGGGCGCGATGCGCACCGTGTCGGGATTGGCCGCGTTGACGATGAGGCCGCGCTCCTGCGCCGCAGCGACCACCGCACCCGCGACCGGCTCGGTGAGGGCGACGCCGATCAGCAGACCGCGACCGCGCACACCCGACACCAGCGGCGATTCCAGTCCGAGGATCGTCTCGCGCAGTTCTTCACCGCGTCGGGCGGCGTTCTCGACGAGCCCCGCGTCCTCGATCTCGGCGAGCACGGCATCCGCCACCGCGGTGGCCAGCGGATTCCCACCGAAGGTCGAGCCGTGCGAGCCGGGGGTGAACAGATCGCTCGCCGCACCGTAGGTCACGAGCGCGCCGATCGGGAAGCCCCCGCCGATCCCCTTCGCGAGCGTGATCGCATCCGGGGTGATGCCCTCATGGCTGAACCCGAACCAGGCGCCGGTGCGCCCGGCACCGGTCTGGATCTCGTCGACGATGAGGAGCGCTCCGTGCGCGAGCGTCAGCGAGCGGGCGGCGGCGAGGTAGCCCTCGGGAAGCTCGACCACGCCGGCCTCGCCCTGGATCGGCTCGACGATGACCGCCGCGACGCGATCGTCCATCGCGGCTTCGAGCGCCTCGATGGTCGCCGGGATGTGCTCGACGCCGCCGGGCATCGGCTCGAACGGGGCGCGCATCGCCTCTTTCGCGGTCAGCGCGAGCGAACCCATCGTGCGGCCGTGGAAGCCGTTCTCGAGGGCGATGATGCGCGGTCGCTCGGCACCGCCGTGCAGACGGGCGAGCTTGAACGCGGCCTCGTTCGCCTCGGCGCCGGAGTTCGAGAAGAACACCCGACCGTCGATCCCGGCCCCCGCGAGACGCTTGAGGCGTGCGGCGAGCGCGAGCTGCGAGGGGGTCGCGAAGTAGTTCGAGACGTGGGCGAGCGTCCCGGCCTGGCGGGAGACCGCTTCGACGAACACCGGGTGCGCGTGACCCAGGGAGGTCACGGCGATCCCGGCGAGGAAGTCGAGGTGGCGTCGGCCCTCGGAGTCCCACAGATAGGAGCCCTCGCCACGCGTCAGCAGCGCTAGGCGCGCTCCCGCGTTGAGTACGAGGTCGCGCTGCGCGTCGTCCTGCCAGATGGTCATCCTGCCACCACTTCCGTTCCGATTCCTTTGCTGGTGAAGAGTTCGACGAGCACCGAGTGCGGCACGCGTCCGTCGATGATCGCCGCGGCGTCCACTCCGCCCTCGACCGCGTCGAGGCAGGCGCGCATCTTCGGGATCATCCCCGACTCGAGGCTCGGCAACATGTCGATGAGGGCCGTCGACGTCAGGTGGGACACGAGCGAATCGCGGTTCGGCCAGTCGGCGTAGAGCCCCGGCACGTCGGTGAGGATCACGAGTTTGCGGGCGCCGAGGGCGATCGCGAGCGCAGCCGCCGCCGCGTCGGCGTTGACGTTGAGGGAGTGCCCCGGGTGGTCGAGATCGGGCGCGATGCTCGACACGACGGGGATGCGCCCGGCGACCAGATGATCGATGACCGCCGTCGGATCGACCTGCACGACGTCGCCGACCCGCCCCAGATCGACCTCTTCACCGTCGACCATGACCCCGCGACGGCGACCGCCGAACAGGCCCGCGTCCTCACCGCTGAGCCCCGTGGCGATCGGGCCGTGGGAGTTGATCTTGGTGACCAGCTGCGGGTTCACCTGGCCGGTGAGCACCATGCGCACCACGCCGATCGCCTCGGTGTTGGTGACGCGATACCCGCCCTTGAACTCGCTGGGGATCTCGAGGCGCCCGAGCATGTCGGAGATCTGGGGGCCGCCGCCGTGCACGACCACCGGCTGCACGCCGACGTAGCGCAGATACGCGATGTCCTGCGCGAAGGCGTCCTGCAGTTCGTCCGACACCATGGCGTTGCCGCCGTACTTGACCACGACGATCTGGTCGCGGAACTTCTTCAGCCACGGCAGCGACTCGATGAGCGTCGTCGCCTTCTGCGCCGCCTCTTCGGCGGGAGTGTCCTGGATGTCGGTCATGAGGCGTAGGCGCTGTTCTCGTGCACGTAGTCGTGGGTGAGGTCGTTCGTGAGGATCGTGGCGGATGCCTCGCCCGAACGCAGGTCGATGACGAGGTTCGTCGCCCGAGGCGTCAGGTCGACATCTTCGCGCGGACGATCCGGACCGCCTGCGGTGCACACGCGCACGTCGTTCATCCAGACGTCGACGTCGTAGGGGTCGAACTGCGCGGACGTCGTGCCGATGGCGGCGAGCACCCGACCCCAGTTGGGGTCGTTGCCGAAGATCGCCGCCTTGAAGAGATTGTTGCGGGCCACCGAACGGCCGACCTCGACGGCATCCTGCTCGGACACCGCGCCGCGCACCTCGATCGTGATGTCGTGGCTCGCGCCCTCCGCATCGCCCTGCAGCTTGACCGCCAGTTCCTGGCAGAGCTCGCGCAGCGCCGAGCGGAACGCATCCGGGTCGGGCTTCACCCCGCTCGCCCCGTTGGCGAGGAGGGTGACCTGGTCGTTGGTCGACATGCATCCGTCGGAGTCGAGCCGGTCGAACGTGGTGCCGGTCGCTGCGCGGAGCGCGGCATCCGCCTCGAGCGGCTCGAGATCGGCATCCGTCGTCACCACGACCAGCATGGTGGCGAGTCCGGGAGCCAGCATGCCCGCGCCCTTCGCCATGCCGCCGATCGTCCATCCGTCGCCCTGCACGACCGCCGTCTTCGCGACGGTGTCGGTCGTCATGATCGCCTGGGCCGCGGCGTCGCCGCCGTCGGCGGACAGCGTGGCGATCGCCTGCTCGGTGCCGGCGAGCACCTTCGCGCGGAACACCTCGTCACCGGTGCCGATCAACCCGGTCGAGCACACGAGCACGTCACCCGCGCTGATGTCGAGCAGCTCCGCGGCCTTCTCGGCCGTCTGGTGCGTGGTCTGGAATCCGAAGCTTCCGGTGAAGCAGTTCGCGCCACCGGAGTTGAGCACGACCGCCTCGACGACGCGATCGGCGATCACCTGCTGCGACCAGATGATCGGGTTCGCCTTGGCGCGGTTGCTCGTGAACACGGCGGCGCCGACCTTGCGCGGGCCGCGGTTGACGACGACGGCGACATCGGGCTTGCCGGTGGACTTGAGGCCGGCGGCGACGCCTGCCGCTTCGAAACCTGCGGGGGCGGTGACGCTCACGGGGCGACTCCGTTCACTGAGAGCGCGCGGTCCTCGGGGAGGCCGAGCGCGATGTTCATGGACTGGATGGCGGCGCCGGCGGTGCCCTTGACGAGGTTGTCGACCGCGGCGACCACCGTGACCCGATTCGCCGCACGGTCGATCGCGAGACCGATCAGCGCGGTATTCGCACCGAGCACGTCGGCCGTGCGCGGGAACACGCCCTCGGGCAGCAGCTGCACGAAGGTCTCGTCACCGTAGGCGTTCTGCCAGGCGGCGCGGATGTCGGCGTCGGACGCACCGGGCACGATCGGCGCGGTAGACGTCGCCAGGATCCCCCGCGACATCGGCACGATCACCGGGGTGAACGAGATGCGGATGCCGTCGCCCGATGCGCCGGTGCTCGCGGACGCAGCTGCGGCGAGCGCCTGGCGGATCTCGGGGATGTGCCGGTGGGTGCCGCCCACGGCGTAGGGGTTCGCGGTGCCGAGGACCTCGCTGGCGAGCAGGTTGGTCTTCAGGCTCTTTCCCGCACCGGAGGGGCCTACCGCGAGCACCGAGACGATGTCGCCCGGGTCGATCACACCGGCGGCGACCCCGGGGGCGAGGCTGAGGCTGACGGTGGAGGCGTTGCAGCCGGGAGCAGCGATGCGTGTGGCACCGCGCAGGCGCTCGCGCTGCTTCGTTCCGTCGACGAGGAGCTCGGGCACGCCGTAGGTCCAGGCATCGTGGAAGGTGCCTCCGTAGAACGCGTCCCAGGCGTCCTGCGACGTCAGACGGTGATCGGCACCGGCGTCGATGACGAGCGGAACGTCGCCCAGCGCGTCCGTGTACTGCCCGGACTGTCCGTGCGGGAGCGCGAGCACGACGATGTCGTGACCCGCGAGGATCTCGGGCGTGGTGTCCTGCAGGGTGAGGTGCGCGAGGGAGCGCAGGTGGGGCTGATGCTGCACGAGCGGCTGCCCGGCGTTCGAGTGCGCCGTGACGGTGCGGATCTCGATGTCGGGATGAGCGGCGAGGAGGCGGAGGATCTCGCCGCCCGCATAGCCGGATGCGCCGGAGACGGCGACGGAGTACGTCATGCTTCTACCTTAACGGTCGGGGCTGTCGGGGACCGGGGCGGCGACACCGGTGCTCGACCATCGTCCGCCGGGATCGGCAGGCAGGAGCGCGGGGTCGCCTAACGTCGGCGGTCGCGGCGTCGGCGCACCGGAGCGGCGCTCGGGACGAGCGTCGAGACAGCGGAAGCGACCGAAGGCATGTCGCGACGATAGCGCGCCCTCGACGGCATCCGCAAATCCGTCACGTCACCGAGCGTCACTCGAGCTCGGCGAGGAGTTCCGCCTCTTCCGCGCGGCTGAGCCCGGCGCGGCGCGGACGATCCACACCGCGCACGAGCTCGTCGGCCACGACCCGCGCGGCCGTCGCGTCGAGCGGGCTCAGCGCGCCTCCCGTCGCGAGGAACCTCTCGTTGCGACGGGTCATGAATCCGGTCATGTCGGCCGGCAACCAGAGCGGCAACGAGCGCACGCCCATCCAGTACTCCACACTCCGCGCGCGCAACCACTCCTCGCTCGCCTCGCGCACGCCGCCGGTGTGTCCGGCGGCACCGCGCACGATCTCGAGCATGTCGGCGAGCGGGATGCTGTCGCCGACCGCGTTCACCGCGCCGACGGCTCGCGAGGAGGCGACGTACGCGGCGAGGTCGTCGACGTCGACGATCTGCGCGGTCCGGCCGGCCAGGGGCGGCACCAGCACCGGTCGCTCCCCCGCCCGTGCGAACGCCGCCGCCCAATAACCGAAGCGGTCGCTCGGGTCGCCCTCGCCCACGATCAGACCGGGTCGCACGATCAGCGCCCGGTCGCCCAGCGCGGCGACGGCATCCTCCGCCGCCGCCTTCTGCGCACCGTAGTCGGCATCCTCCGCGCGGGAGGACGGATGCCGTGGCGCGCTCTCGCCGGCGCCCACCGTCTCGTCGTCGGCGTACACCGAGACGGACGACACGAAGGTCCAGCGGGCGGCGCGGTCTCCGAGCTCGTCGACGGCCCGGGCGACCTGGAGCGCCGAGGACGAGACGTCGACCACGAGGTCCCAATCGCCGTCGAGCGCCGCGTACGGATCGGCACCGGTCCGGTCCCCGACCACGAGCGTCGCCCCCGGCGACACCGGGCGGGCCCCCCGCGCGAGGCAGGTCACGGCGGCGCCCTCGTCGAGGAGGCGGCGGGCGATCCGGCTCGACAGCCATCCGGTGCCGCCGAGGATCAGGGCATTCGTCATGACACCAGCACACCAGGATCGGCGCGCCGACGGAAGCGCATCCGCTCAGAGCAGAGTGTCGGATGCGCCTGACACGATGGGGCCATGCTCACGACCCTCGCCGTCTCCGGCTACCGCTCGCTCGTCGACGTCGTCGTGCCGCTCGATCCGCTCACCGTGATCACGGGGGCGAACGGCACGGGCAAGTCGAACCTCTACCGCGCACTGCGCCTGCTCGCAGCGACCGGCCACGGCCGCGCGGTCGCCGCCGTCGCACGGGAGGGAGGCCTCGACAGCGTGCTGTGGGCGGGCCCCGAGACGCCGCAGGGTGAGGGAGCCCAGGGCACACAGCGCACCCGACCGATCTCGGTGCGCCTCGGCATCGCCGCCGACGAGGTCGGGTACCTCATCGACCTGGGCCTGCCGCAGACCGACGCGCGCAGCCTCTTCACGCGCGACCCGGAGATCAAACGCGAGCAGTTGTTCAGCGGCCCGTTCGCGCGGCCGGGAACGCTGTTCGTCGATCGTCAGCGCGGCGGGGTGCGGGTGCGGGGCGACGACGGCTGGGAATCGGTGGATCAGCCGATGGGACCGGGGCAGAGCGTGCTGCTCGACCTCGTCGACGGCACCGCGAGGTGGGAGACGGCATCCTTACGCTCCCGGATCGCCAGCTGGCGCTTCTACGACCACTTCCGCACCGACGCGTCCGCCCCCGCGCGACAGCCGCAGGTCGGAACCCGCACGCGCTGGCTGAGCGACGACGGCTCCGACCTCGCCGCCGTGTGGGCGACGACGACGGAAGCCGGACGCCGCGCTCCGCTCGACGAGGCCGTCGACCGCGCCTTCCCGGGATCACGCGTGCAGATATCCGTCACCGACGGCTCGTTCCGGTTGCAACTGCGGCAACCCGGGTTGCTGCGCCCGCTCGACGCCGCCGAACTCTCCGACGGCACGCTCAGGTACCTGCTGTGGTGCGCGGCACTGCTGCCCGCCGACCCGCCGCCGCTCCTCGTCGTCAATGAGCCCGAGTCGAGCCTGCACGAGAGCCTCATCGACCCTCTCGGCTCGTTGCTCGCTCATGCGGCGGCCCAGACGCAGGTGATCGTCGTCACCCACTCGGCACCCCTCCGCCGCGCACTCGCCGAGGCGGGCGGGTCGGTCGTCGAGCTCGAGTCGAACGGCTACGGAACCCGTGTGCGCGATCAGCTGCCGCTCGAGCGTCCGAGCTGGCACTGGCCGTCGCGCTAGCGGTAACGCTGCGCGACGGCCAGTGCCTGCGAGGAGATCGGGTGGGACTCAGTCGCGCAGAGCCGCCCCGAAGCGCTCGGCGGCGACGGCGACGCCCGCGAGCTTGGCTTCACTGGCCTCGGCCGCCGTGAGAGTGCGATCGTCGGCGCGGAAACGCAGGGCGAAACTCAGGCTCTTCGAACCCGAAGGAACGCCCTCGCCGCGGTAGTCGTCGACCAGGCGCACTGATTCGAGGAGCGCACCCGCGCCCTCGGCGAGTGCTGCCTCGACATCCGCGGCCGGAACCTCGATCGACACAGCGAGCGAGACGTCCTGCGTCGCGGCGGGGAACGTCGAGAGCGATGCGGCGACGATGCGCTCGCCCGCGAGGGAGAGCACGAGATCGAGATCAACCTCGAGCACGGTCGCTCGCCCCGGGAGATCCGCATCCGCGGTGACAGCGGGATGGAGTTCGCCGACGTAGCCGACGACCCGATCCGCGACGCGCAGGTCGCCCGTGCGCCCCGGGTGGAGGGCGGCACGCGTGCTCTGCATGACATCGATCTCGACGCCTGCGGCCGTCGCGATCACGCGCACGGCGTCGAGAGCATCCGAGAGCCCGGCCGCCTCGGCCGGACGTCCCGGCTGGCGCGGGGTCGCGTTCCCGGTCAGGAGAGCGGCGAGGAAGCGGTTCTGCGGCGGGATCGATGCGTTCAGCTCGGCGAGGGTCTCCTCCGAGGGGCGCTCACCGAGAGGCGGAACCTCATCCGTGCCGTAGGTCGTCCCGGCTTCGGGCAGGAACACCGCACCCGTGTCGAAGATCGCGAGGTCGGTGAGTCCGCGTGAGATGTTGCGGTGCGCCGTCTGGAGCAGCCCCGGCACCAGCGAGCGTCGCAGGAACGGCGCTTGGCCGTCGAGCGGGTTCGCCAGCCGGATGCTGGGCAGGTGCTCCCCCGTCGCCGATCCGTGGAGGTCGTTCTGCGCCTCGGTCGTGAACGGGAAGGCGGGGGTCTCGACGAAGCCCGCGGACGCCAGGGCGTTCGCCACCCGGCGGCGGCCCTGCTGGTGCGCAGTGAGTCCGCGGCCCGACGGCGGCGTGGGAAGCACCGAGGGAATGCGGTCGAGGCCGTGGATACGGGCGACCTCTTCGGCGAGCGTCCACTTGTCGGTCAGATCGGGACGCCAGGTCGGAGGGATGACGGTCCACCCGTCGTTGGCAGCGGTCACCTCCGCACCGATCGTGGTGAGGGCACCGGTGATCTCGGCCTCGGTGTAGTCGACGCCGATCAGGCCCTCGACGAAGCCTCCGGGCAGGTCGATCTCGCCGACGAAGACCTCGGCGAAGAGCGCGCCCCCCTCGTCGGTGAGCGTGCCGCCGGCCAGCTCGACCATGAGGTCGGCCGCACGACGGGCCGCCACGAACGGGATGAGCGGGTCGACGCCGCGCTCGAAGCGCTTGGACGCCTCGCTGGGCAGCTTGTGCCGGCGTGCGGTGCGCGCGATCGTGGTGGGATCGAACGACGCGGCCTCGATGAGGACGTCGGTCGTCGTGTCGCTCATTTCGGTCGTGCCGCCGCCCATGACGCCGGCGAGGCCGATGGGTCCGGATTCGTCGGTGATGAGCAGATCCTCGACGTGGAGCGTGCGCTCCTGGCCGTCGAGAGTCGTCATCTTCTCGCCCGCCCGAGCGCGGCGCACCGTGATGCCGCCCGTGAGCTTGTCGAGGTCGTAGCCGTGCAGCGGCTGGCCGAGTTCGAGCATGACGTAGTTCGTGATGTCGATCAGCACGCCGAGCGAGCGCATTCCCGCGAGCGAGAGCCGCGCGATCATCCAGGGAGGTGTCGGGCGGGACGGGTCGACCCCGCGGACGACCCGGGTCACGAACTCGCTCGCGCCCACACGTCCGCGCACGGGCGCCTGATCGTCGACGATCGCGACATGGCCGTCGCCCGGCTGCAGCTCGGCGAAGTCCCGCTCGGCCGGGTCGCGGAACTCCGCTCCCGTCGCGTGCGAGTACTCGCGGGCCACGCCGCGCAGGGAGAAGGCGTACCCGCGGTCGGGCGTGACGTTGATCTCGACCGCGACGTCGTCGAGCCCGAGGAGGGTGATCGCGTCGGTACCGACCGGGGCGTCGATCCCCAGGTCGGACAGCACGAGGATGCCGTTGTGCTCGTCACCGAGCCCGAGCTCCCGCGCCGAGGCGATCATGCCGTCCGACACGTGTCCGTAGGTCTTGCGGGCCGCGATCGGGAACGGGCCGGGCAGCACCGCGCCCGGGAGCGTCACGATGACCTTGTCTCCGGCGACGAAGTTGTGGGCGCCGCAGACGATGCCGCGCACGCCGCCGTTCGCCTCGCCGACGTCGACCTGGCACCAGTTGATGGTCTTGCCGTTGGACTGCGGTTCGCCCTCGAGCGAGACCACCTGTCCGACGACGACCGGACCCGTGATGTCGAAGCGGTGCACGTCCTCCTCTTCGAAGCCGACCGTCACCAGTGCCGCGAGGACGTCCTCGGGGGACGCATCCGCTGCCACATCGACGTACTCACGCAACCACGAAAGCGGGACGCGCATCACACCACCATCCCGTACTGCTCGCTGAATCGGACATCGCCCTCGGCCATGTCACGCATGTCCTGCACATCGCTGCGGAACATGAGTCCCCGCTCGATGCCCATGCCGAACGCGAAGCCGCTGTACACCTCGGGATCGATCCCGGCCGCACGCAGCACGTTCGGGTTGACCATGCCGCAGCCGCCCCACTCGATCCACCGTGCGCCGCCCTTGAAAGTGGGGTGCCACAGATCGAGCTCGGCGGAGGGCTCGGTGAAGGGGAAGTAGTTGGTGCGGAAGCGCATCTTGGCCTCGGGACCGAACAGCTGCTTCGCGAAGTGGTCGAGCGTGCCCTTGAGGTGCGCCATCGTGATGCCCTTGTCGATCACGAGACCCTCGAACTGGGTGAACACCGGAAGGTGCGTCGCATCGAACTCGTCCGTTCGGTAGACGCGCCCGGGGCAGAGCACGTAGATCGGCACCTCGCGGTCGAGCATCGAGCGCACCTGGACGGGACTCGTGTGCGTGCGCATGACGAGGTGTCGCGAGGCGGGGTCGACGTAGAACGTGTCCTGCTCCTGGCGGGCGGGGTGGTCGACGTCGAAGTTGAGCGCGTCGAAGTTGAACCACTCGTGCTCGAGCTCGGGACCCTCCGCGATCTCCCATCCCATGCCCACGAAGATGTCGCAGACCTGGTCCTGGAGCAGGGAGAGCGGATGCCGCGCACCGACGCGCGTGCGCGACGGCACCGCCGTGATGTCGATGCGTTCGGCTTCGAGGCGCGCCGCGACCTCGGCGGCAGCGAGCTCGGCCTCCTTGGCGGCGAGCGCCTGCGTGACCTGACCGCGCCCCTGGCCGACGAGCTTGCCGAAGGCGGCCTTGTTCTCGGGGGCGACCTGACGCATCGAGGCGTTCAGGACGGCGAGGGGCGAACCGTCGGCCACGTGGGCGGCACGGGCCGCCTTGAGCTCGGCGGTGTCGGTCGCTGCGTTGATCGCTGCCAGGGCGGCGGCTACGGCTGCTTCGACCGCTTCCGGGGTGATTTCTGGAGTCTCGGACACGAGAAACGAGTCTACCGGCGCGGGGTGGCGGGATCGGACGATCCCGCCACCGTCATGCTCCGGGGGTCGCGCTTCGCCCGCTGTCGGTCCCGCGCTGCAGCGTGATCAGCTCGGTGTTCGTCTCACCGGCGTGCTGACGCGGGTCCGGAGCCGCATCTCCCGCCTTGGGCGAACGCTTGGTGCGACGCTGGAGGCGGTATGCGATGTAGGAGAGCACCAGGCAGACGGCGACGTACATGGAGCCGCCGACGATCGCCGCCGGGATGAGCGGGGAGCCGTAGGGCGCCTGGTTGCCGATCTGGTTGATGACGTACAGCAGCTCCTGGTACGTGATGATGAACCCGAGAGCCGTGTCCTTCAGCGCGACGACGAGCTGCGCGATGATCACGGGCATCATCGCTCGCACGGCCTGCGGCAGGAGGATGAACCACATCACTCCGCTCTTGCGGAGTCCGATCGCGTACCCGGCCTCCGCCTGCCCGCGCGGCAGCGACTCGACACCGGCGCGCAGCACCTCGGCGAGCACCGAGCCGTTGTAGACGATGAGCGCGATCACGACCGCGAAGTAGGGCGACATCTTGATGCCGACGACGGGGAGGCCGTAGTACAGCAGCATCATGAGGACGAGCACGGGGACGGCGCGCAGCACCTCGATGATCCACCGGACCGGTTCCCGGACCCAGGCGTGCTCGGAGAGACGCCCGATGCCCAGGACGAAGCCGAGGACGAGCGAGCCGGCGCCGGCCGCGGCGAAGGCGGCGAGCGTGCTGAGAAGCCCCTCGCCGAAGCGGACCCAGACCGCGGAGTAGGAGAAGATGTTCCACTTCTCCGCCGAGAACTGCCCGGTGGCGAAGAGCCGCCACACGACCCAGCCGAGCACGGCGAGCACCACGAGCACGGTCGCGACTCCGATGAGTCTGTTGCGCGCGATGGCGCGGGGACCGGGGACGTCGAAAAGAACGGAACTCATCGCGAGATCCTCCACTTGTTCTCGAGCACTCGCTGGACCCAGGCGAGCAGCAGCACCAGCACGACGAAGATGACCATGACCCACAGCAGCACGACCAGGGCGCTCTCGCCGCGCTCGCTGAGTGCGGCGCGGATCGTGCCCAGGTTGACGACGGAGAACCCCGCCGCGACGGTCGTGTTCTTCATGAGGGCGATGAGCACGCTCATCATCGGGGGGACGACGGATCGGGTCGCCTGTGGCAGCACGACGTAGCGCATGACCTGACCGAAGTTCAGGCCGATCGCGCGGGCGGCCTCAGCCTGCCCGACGGGCACCGTGTTGATGCCGGCGCGCAACGCCTCCGCGACGTAGGTGGCCGTGTAGAGACCGAGGGCAATGACCGCGAGCAGGAGGGAATTGACGCGTTCGCCGAGAAGGATCGGCAGGCAGAACGCGAAGAAGAACATGACCAGGGTCAACGGGGTGTTGCGGATCCAGTTCACGTAGACGCCGCCGACCGCGCGGGCGATCGGCACCGGGGACACTCTGGCCGCGCCGACGATCAGTCCGAGGACGATCGCGATGAGACCTCCACCCAGGAACAGCGCGATCGTTCCCCACAGCGCTTCCCCCCAGAGATCGAGGTGGTCGGTGATGACTCCCACTGGTGCTCCTGTCGATTCGAATTGGCGCGACGCTCTGCCGATGAGCGGGGCGGCCGAGGATATCGGCCGCCCCACTCGGATCAGCTGATCGGGTCGACCTCGGGCTGGGTCGCCTTGACTCCGGAGGCTCCGAGGTTGTTCTCGAAGATCTGCTCCCAGACGTCGCCGCCGTCGGTCAGCTGCGTGTTGAAGTACTCGACGAGTGCGGTGTCATCCTTCGCCACACCGATGCCGTAGCGCTCCTCGCTGAAGGGCTCGCCGACGACCTTGAGGTTGTCGGGGTCCTGAGCCGCGTAGCCGATGAGGATCGCCTCGTCGGTCGTGACGGCGTCCACCTGGCCGTTCTTGAGGTCCTCGACGCACTTGGAGTAGGTGTCGTACTCCTTGGTGGGAACCTCGGGGTAGTTGGTGTTGATGTTCTGGATGGGCGTGGAGCCCGTGGCCGAGCACACCGTGGTCGAGGAGTCGAGGTCGTCGACGCTCTCGATGTCGCTGTCGGCTCCGACGAGGAGGCCCTGGCCCGTCACGAAGTACGGACCGGCGAAGGAGATCTGCTCCTTGCGCTTGTCGGTGATCGAGTAGGTGCCGACGTAGTAGTCGATGTCACCGTTCACGATCGCCTGCTCGCGGTTCGCCGACGCGATCGCCTGGAACTCGATCTTCTCGGGGTCGACCCCGAGGGATGCGGCCATCCAGCGTGCGATGTCGACGTCGAAACCGGTGCGCTCGCCCGTCACGGGGTCGAGGTAGCCGAGCCCGGGCTGGTCCTCCTTGACGCCGACCTTGATCGTCCCGCTGGACGAGATCCGGTCGAACGTCGGGCTGCCGTCGAGGCTGACATCGGTCGCCACCGTCCAGGGCGTGCTGCTCGAGGCGTCGCCGCCGCCGTCGTCGCCGCCGGTGCCCGTGCTCGACGGGGTTCCGCTGTTGCAGGCGGTGAGCGCGAGCAGCGCCACCGCCGCGATTCCGATACCTGCCAGTGTCCGTGTGCGTCGCATGTGCGTCTCCTTCGTGTGCTGTGGGTGCAGGGTCTGGGGTGATCAGTGCGTGAGGAGCTTCGAGAGGAAGTCCTTGGCGCGATCGCTCTTCGGATGGGTGAAGAACTCCTCGGGCGTGGCCTCTTCGACGATCCGGCCGTCGGCCATGAAGACCACGCGGTCGGCCGCCTTGCGGGCGAAGCCCATCTCGTGGGTGACGACGATCATCGTCATGCCCTCGTGCGCGAGCTCGACCATGACGTCGAGCACCTCGTTGATCATCTCGGGGTCGAGCGCGCTGGTCGGCTCGTCGAACAGCATGACCTTCGGATGCATCGCCAGCGCTCGCGCGATCGCGACGCGCTGCTGCTGCCCGCCCGAGAGCTGGGCCGGAAGCTTGGACGCCTGCTTGGCGACGCCGACGCGCTCGAGCAGCTCCATCGCCTCGCGCTCGGCGTCGGCCTTCTTGAGGCCGCGCACCTTGATCGGGCCGAGGGTGACGTTCTCGAGGATCGTCAGGTGGGCGAACAGGTTGAACGACTGGAAGACCATGCCGACGTCGGCGCGGAGTTCGGCGAGCCCGCGTCCCTCGGCGGGCAGCGCCTTGCCGTCGATGCTGATGGTCCCGCTGGTGATCGTCTCGAGGCGGTTGATGGTGCGGCACAGGGTCGACTTGCCCGAGCCGGACGGGCCGATCACGACGACGACCTCGCCGGCGTTCACGGTGAGGTCGATATCGGTCAGAGCCTGGAACTCGCCGTAGTGCTTCTGCACGTTGTCGACCACGACAAGGGCTTTACCGGTGGTCATCTTTTCTCCAAACTCGCCAGGTCGTCGGCAGTGCTCGATCGGGGGTCGGCCCCGGTGGGTTCAGTCCTCGCGCCACCCGTCCCCACGGGCATCCGCGTTCATCGTCGAACGGTGCGCGACCGACCTCACGATCGCAGAGCCCCCGGGCGCTGTCAGACTTCTTGAGGATTTCTTGAGGGTCGTAACAAGGGCGTTACGCAGCGGTCCCCGAGGGGCGCGGCGCCGTCATCCGCGCTGATCGCGATAGAAGTCCACCGCTCCGGGATGGAGGTCCACGGGCACGGTGAAGATCGCCTGACGGCGGCTCAGGAGCGCCGCCGCGGGCACGTCCTCCGCCATGCGCGAGCGCGCGTCGAAGAGCACCGTGAGCATGTCCTTCACGACCGCATCCGGGGTCGCGGACGCGACGATCAGGTAGTTCGGAACGGCCATCGTCGGCACCGATTGCGCGATCCCGTAGGCGCCCGCGGGGAAGTCCGACGAACGGTACGCGTCGGAGTACCGTGCGTTGACGGCGTTGACCCAGTCCTGTTCGATCGGCAGCAACCGCAGGGGCAGCGAGCCCGAGAGGTTCTCGATGCCGGGCGTAGGCAGCCCCCCGACCCAGAAGAACCCGTCGATCTCGCCGCTCTCGAGCGCGGCGATCGACTCGCGCAGATCCAGCTGCGGATTGCTCACCGACCCGGCATCCACCCGGGCGGCGTCGAGGATGCGCGTGGCGATGACGTTGACGCCCGATCCGACGGCGCCCAGCGACACCGTCCGCCCGGTGAGATCGGTGATGCCGTCGATCTCGGAGTCCGCCCGCACGACGACGTGCACGTACTCGTCGTACAGGCGCGCCGCCGCCTGGATCGGGAGAGGCTCGTCGAACGCGCCGCGTCCGGCCACGGCATCCGCAGCCGCATCGCCCTGGGCGAAGCCGAGCAGCGCCTCGCCGGACGCGACCCTGCGCAGGTTGTCGACGGAGCCGTCCGTCTCCGTCACCTCGGCCGATACGCCGAGCGCGGTCGAGAGTTCCTCGGCGAAGTGCCCGCCGTAGTCGAAGTAGACCCCCGTCGTGCCTCCGCCGGCGATGACGGCCGTGCCCTCAGCCCACTCGCCCGCGCGCGGGCTGCACCCGCTCGCGCCGAGGACGACGACGGCGGCGCAGACCGCGGCAGCGGCACGGCGCGCGAGCCGGAGCATCCGATCCCTGGTCATTCGAACCCCCCGTTCGTGAGCACGAGCGACACCAGGAGACCCCCGCCGTCCGGCGACGACACGACCAGTTCGCCACCGATGGATGCGAGCAGATCGGTGGCGATCGCCAGCCCGAGTCCGGTACCCGGGGTGTCGTCGCTGTCGGCGCTGCGCCAGAATCTGTCGGTGGCGTACTCCACCTGATCCCCGGCGAGCCCCGGCCCGCGATCCCGCACGGTCAACCGACAGCGTTCGCCGTCGCGTTCCACCCCCAGCTCGATCACCGAATCGGCCGGCGAGAACTTCACGGCGTTGTCGATGACCGCATCGAGTGCGCTCTCGACGATCGTGCGATCGGTGACGCACATGACGATCCCCTCCCCCGTGCGTCGGAAGCCGATGCCGCGGGGCCCCGCCACCTCGCGCCAGGCATCGCTGCGACGCTCGACGAGCGTGGTGAGGTCGACCGCGGAGAACATCGAATCGGCGCGACCGCTGCGGGCGAGGTTCAACATGGTCTCGAGGATCCGAGCCATCCGGCGCCCTTCCTCGCGCGTCTCCTCGATGTCGTCCTTCCATTCGTCATCGAGCCCCGTCGCCAGGTGCTCGACGCGCAGCAGCAGGGCGTTGAGAGGATTGCGCAGTTCATGCGAGGCGTTCAACGCGAACTCCTGCTGGCGGGCGAGGCTACGCTCGATCTCCTCGGCCATGCCGTTGAAGACCCTCGTCATGCGCCTCAGTTCGGGCGGCCCTGTGTCCTCCGCGACGCGCGCATCCATCTCACCGTGCTCGATCGCCACCATCGCATCGTCGAGCCGCCGCACGGGCGAGAGCACCCACCGGGCGAGTTGGAACACCAGGAGAACGCCCAGGGAGATCGAGACGAGGGCGACCCCGATCAGGATCAGCAGCTGCTGCAGGATCGCCGTGCGCGGAGCCTCCACCTCGGCCGAGATCATCACCGCGCCGATCACATCGCCGTCGTCGAACACCGGCTCGACCATCGTGGCGTCCGAGATGATCCAGGGGAAGAAGGCTTCCGGGGCCTCCGCGCGGCGGCCCGAGAGCGCGAGTCGCACCTGCTCGGCCTCCTCCTCGGAGAGCACCCCCGGCTCCGACTCGCTCGCCGCCCAGACGGATCCGGTGAGGTCGTACACCGCGATCTCGATCCCGTAGACCTGCTCGAACCTGCGCGCCTCGCCCTCGAAGACACCGGCAGCATCCGAGCGGAGCGCCTGCCGGGCCGTCGTGGCGAAGTAGCCGAGGTCACCGATCTGTTCGGTGTAGACCGCCTGCTGGATGCTGCGCGCGGCGCTCCATCCGGTCGCGCCGCCGAGGGAGAGGAGGATCGCGACCAGGGGCACCAGGAACACGATCACGAGCCGCTTGCGCACCGGCTACGACCCCACGAGCCGATAGCCGACGCCACGCACCGTCTCGATCACCCGGTGCGAGCCCGTCTTCTTACGGATGGCTCCGACGTGCACCTCGAGCGAGTGACCGAAGCCGCGCCAATCGGTGTTCCACACCTCGCGGATGAGTCGATCCTTCGGAACGGCGACTCCGGGATAGCGCGCGAGCACCGCGACGATGTCGAACTCCTTGGGCGTGAGATCGACCGCCTGGTCGTCGACCCGGAGCTGCCGTGCCACGAGATCGATCGCGACAGCACCGCCGTGGATCGTGACCACACCGTCGGACTCGGGGCGCACCGCTCGCGAGCGCCGTGTCACCGCCTCGATCCGGGCGAGGAGCTCGTGCACGTCGTACGGCTTCACCACGAAGTCGTCGGCACCGGCACGCAGCCCCTTGATGCGCTCGGTGACCTGGCTGCGCGCCGTCACGACGACGATCGGCACGTCGGAGCGGCCACGGATACGGCGGCACAGATCGATGCCGTCGACGTCGGGCAGACCGAGATCGAGGAGGACGACCTCGGTGTCCGCCCCCAGGAGATCCATCGCCGCGGCGCCGTCGGACGCCCTCACGGTCGCATACCCCGAACGGGCGAGGAAGGCGTCGAGCGCCGCGGCGACGCGATCGTCGTCTTCCACGATCAGTATCCGCATGCGCTCCCCTCCTCTCTCCGTCGGCGGTGACGGACGGGCAGGAGCAAAAGTATCAGCCGACCGTCGCGGCGCGCTGCGCGAACGCGCTCTCGTACAGGCACACGCTCGCGGCGGTCGCCAGGTTCAGCGACTCCGCCTTGCCGAAGATCGGGAGGCGCAGAACGCGATCGGCCAGCGCCAGAGCGTCGTCCTCCAGGCCTCGCGCCTCGTTTCCGAACAGCCACCCGGTCGGCTCGGCGAGCACGCCCTCGGCGCGCGCGGAGAGCAGGTCGTCACCCTTCACATCCGCGGCGAGGATGCGCAGACCGGCTTCGTGCGCGCGGGTGATGACGTCTTCGAGTTCCCCGCCGACCGAGACCGGGAGGTGGAACAGCGATCCCGTCGTGGCGCGCACGACTTTGGGGTTGTACGGATCGACCGTGCGTCCGGTGAGGACGACGGCATCCGCTCCCGCCGCATCCGCCGCGCGGATGATCGTCCCGAGGTTGCCGGGATCGCGCACCTCCTGACAGATCGCGACCAGGCGAGGGGATGCCGCGAAGACGTCGCGCACGGACGTCGGCGTCTGCCGGACGACGGCCACGAGCCCCTGCGGAGTGACCGTATCGGCCATCGCGTTCAGGACGTACTCGGTGACGTGCTCGACATCGATGCCGGAATCTGCGGCCTGAGCCCGGATGTCGGGATGCCTCTCCCACCCGGTCGGGGTCGCGAAGAGCTCGACGATCGCCTCGGGACGGTAGGTCAGAGCCTCTCGGACGGCCTGCGGCCCTTCGAGGAGGAAAAGCCCGGTCTCGGTTCGTGCGCTTCGCTTCGTCAGCTTGGCGACGGCTCGGACTCGGGGGGAGCGGGGGTTCTCCAGCACGATCACAGTCTAGGGAACACCTTCCCCGCGCCGAGCCATTGACGCAGGCGCAGTTCCAGGTTCGATCGGTAGGGTGCGGGCGTGACAACCGACAGCCCATCGTCCCCGCGAGCGAGGCGACGCCGACGGATCGGTTGCGCCGCAGCGGCTGCGGGCGTCATCGGCGCAGGCCTCCTCGTCCACGGTCTCGTCGAGGGGCCGGCCGGGGACATCGCCGGGGACGCCCTCTACGCCGTGCTGATCTACGCGCTCATCGCCTGCGCACTCCCCCGTGCGCGCTCCGGCGCGATCGCGGTGTCGGCCGCCCTCGTGTGCGCTGCCGTCGAGTTCGCCCAACTCACCGGCATCCCGCGCGCCCTGGGCCAGGCGTTCCCACCCGTGCACCTGGTGCTGGGTTCGGGATTCGATCCCCGGGATCTGGTCGTCTACGTCTGCGCCGTCGCGGTGGCCGCTGCGCTCGACGCCGGCGTGCGCTCCAGGTGGACAGCGCGTCCGGAGAAAGCAGAAGGCGCCCTCCCGGAGGAGAGCGCCTTCTGAAGAGATCGCTGCTTACGCAGCCGACTTCGGAGCGTTGACGTCGGAAGGCAGAGCCTTCTTGGCCGTCTCGACGAGAGTCGTGAACGTCGCTGCGTCGTTGACCGCGAGGTCGGCGAGCATACGACGGTCGACCGTCACACCCGCGAGGCCGAGGCCCTGGATGAAGCGGTTGTACGTGATGCCGTTCTGGCGTGCCGCAGCGTTGATGCGCTGGATCCAGAGACGACGGAAGTCACCCTTGCGCTTGCGACGGTCCCGGTACGAGTAGACCAGGGAGTGGATGACCTGCTCCTTGGCCTTCCGGTAGAGGCGCGAACGCTGGCCGCGGTAACCGGAGGCGCGCTCGAGGATGACCCGGCGCTTCTTGTGAGCGTTTACCGCCCGCTTGACTCTTGCCATTTTCCTGTATTCCTATCGTGCGTTCGGCGCGTCAGCGACCGAGAAGCTTGTTCGCGACCTTGGCGTCTGCCTTCGACAGAACCTGGTCCTGGTTGAGGCGACGGGTGCGACGGCTCGACTTGTGCTCGAGGTTGTGACGCATGCCAGCCTGCTGCTTCTTCAGCTTTCCGCTGCCGGTGATCTTGAAGCGCTTCTTCGCACCCGAATGGGTCTTCTGCTTCGGCATCTTCTCTTCCTTCGTATGGCGCCTTCTCAGGCGACGGTGTCAACCCGCGGTGCGGGAGTGTGTGGGGCGGGTGTCACTCCGCGGCGGCTTCGGCCGGAGCCTCGGCCTTCGCCTCGCGGGCAGCCTGCTTGTTGGCGGCGCGCTGCGCGTCGCGAACGGCGTTCTGCTCCTGCTTGGCCTCGGACTTGCTCTTCAGCGGAGCCACGACCATCACCATGTTGCGACCGTCGATCGTCGGGTTCGACTCGACGGTTCCGAGCTCCGCGACGTCCTCGGCGAACTTGCGCAGCAGACGCACACCCTGCTCGGGACGCGACTGCTCGCGGCCGCGGAACAGGATCATGGCCTTGACCTTGTCGCCGGCCTTCAGGAAGCCCTCGGCACGCTTGAGCTTGGTCGTGTAGTCGTGCGCCTCGATCTTCAGGCGGAAGCGGACCTCCTTGAGAACGGTGTTCGCCTGGTTGCGGCGAGCCTCCTTCTCCTTCTGGGCGGCTTCGTACTTGAACTTGCCGTAGTCCATGATCTTGACCACGGGCGGCTTCGAGTTGGGTGCGACCTCGACGAGGTCGAGGTCGGCTTCCTGCGCAAGGCGCAGCGCCGCCTCGATGCGGACGACGCCGATCTGCTCACCCGCGGGGCCGACGAGGCGGACCTCGGGGACGCGGATGCGCTCATTGGTGCGGGGATCGCTGATGCGGAACTCCTTAGACGATGGGATTCGGCCACCGGGATGCTGTCAGCATTCCGGGCGAAATCAGAATCGTCCCCACCCACCGGCCTTCAGAAGCCGGCTTCGCACCCTGACGACCGCCCCGCTCTGCGAGCGGATCCGGTGGAGTGCAAGACCCGGTAGCCTGGAACGGCAAGCGCGGGTGGGAAGTGAATCCTCTTTCGTGCCGGAGCATGACGCTCCGGAGCCCGACAAAGTCTAACAGAAGGCAAGGCGAAGTGACGAACCAGGCATCCAACGAGGCTGACCGCGAGCGCGAAGAGCGCTGGGCACGGCAGGAGGAGGCCGCGTCGTCCGCGACGCGCGACATCGCCGACGTCCCCGCCGTCGAGGTCATCACCACCGCCGCCGTGCACCTCATGAGCGCGGCCGCCGTCAAGCTCGGTCTCGCCGACGACCCGAACGCGCAGGATCAGCTCGACCTCGACGAGGCGCGCAAGCTCATCAACGCCCTCGCGGGACTCATCACCGCCGGTGCCCCCGAGATCAGCGACATGCACGCGCGCTCCCTGCGCGACGGATTGCGCTCGCTCCAGCTCGCCTTCCGTGAGGCTTCCGTCATCCCCGACCCGATCGGCAAGGGGCCGGGAGAGAAGTGGACCGGGCCGGTCAACTAGTTTCTCCGGGGCGAGCGCAACGACGCCGCCTTCGTTCGCAGAACGGGGACCCTCCCGCTTCGCGGGCCCCTCCCGATGCTCACTCCCGGCGGCATCGCTGCGCTCGCCGGTCGGAACGACTCGACCGTTGGAGCTATAGGCGCGTCAGGCGCTGCGGCGGAGCTTGACGGTGAGGGAGTCCGCCAGGACGGCGATGCGGTCGTCGGACGACCACCGCTGAGCGAGGCGGGCGAGCACCGCGTCGAGGACCTCTCGCTCGAGTCCGTCGACGAGTTCGAGGATCACGATCAGTTCGGGACCCCGCAGACGCGCATCCGGATCCCCCGCGGCCACCGCCACGTCGATCACCGCGAGCTCCTGCGCGACGCTCGCCTGCAGGGCGGCGAACACCTCGGGCGAGAGGAAGCTCGGTTCCCACGCGTGCTCCTGCGCGATCGCCCACACCGCGGGGCGGCGGATCACGAACTCGGTCTCCGACGTCGGGTCGAGCACGATCAGATCGGTGTCGTCGGCGGATGCTGCGAGAGCCGCGCGAACGGCCTCGACAGGGATGGGTCGCGCCGACGCGTCCCATCCCTGCATCGCCTCCACCGAGGAGAACACGGGTTGCACGCGACGCCCGTCCGGTGCCGCGACCGTCACGATCGAGAGCTCCTGCGTCTTGTCGACGGCGAGTCCGCTCGGGGCGACACCCTCCTCGCCCTTCTCGGCGACGAGCGGGATGAGCACACGCGCATGGCGGAAGGCGTCCACGACCTCCACCTGGCTACCGGAACCCGCGCGGAAACTCAGCAGCGCGGCGAGCAGGGCGGGATCGGCGGAGCCGTCATCGGCGGCGTGCTGGTTCGCCTCGAAACTGCGCCCCTCCCACGGAACTCCAGCGGAGTCGCCACGGTTCGCCGCACCCGCGTGGTCGTGGGAACCGTGACCGTGCGGGCCGTGACCGCAGGAGTCGTCAGTCGCCGGCGACATCCAGCGCCTCAGCAAGGGTGAACGCCCCGGCGTACAGGGCCTTGCCCACGATGGCGCCCTCGACTCCGAGCGGCACCAGCTCGCGCAGCGCGGCGATGTCGTCGAGGCTCGAGATGCCGCCCGAGGCGACGACGGGCTTGGGCGTACGGGCGGTGACCTCGCGCAGGAGTTCGAGGTTCGGGCCGCGCAGCGTGCCGTCCTTCGTCACATCGGTGAGCACGTAACGGCTGCAGCCCGCGTCCTCCAGGCGGTCGAGCACCTCCCAGAGGTCGCCGCCCTCTTTCGTCCACCCACGCGCTGCGAGGGTCGTGCCGCGGACGTCCAGACCGACGGCGATCGCTTCACCGTAACGGCCGATCACGTCGGCCGCCCACTCCGGGTTCTCCAGGGCGGCGGTTCCGAGGTTGATGCGGGTCGCTCCGCTCTCGAGAGCCGCTTCGAGCGTCGCATCGTCGCGGATTCCACCCGAGAGTTCGATGTTCACGCCTCGGTACTGCTTGATGACCTTGCGCAGGATCGGCGCGTTGCTCCCCCGACCGAACGCCGCATCGAGATCGACGAGATGGATCCACTGAGCGCCCTGCGAGACCCATTCGCCGGCGGCGTCCAGCGGATCTCCGTAGCTGGTCTCCGTGCCGGCCTCGCCCTGCGTGAGGCGCACGGCCTTGCCACCGGCGACATCGACCGCGGGGAGCAGCGTGAGAGAGGGAGACTGTGCGAAGTCGTTCATGACGTCCTTGGTGTGGGGGCTCGGCGCCCGCTGCGGGCACGAGATTCGAGGGTACTCTGCGGCCGCTCGGGCCTCAAAATGCATGACGCCGGGCGGCGCCTCTCAGAGGCTCCGGGTCCAGTTGCGCAGGAGACGGATGCCCGCGTCCCCCGACTTCTCCGGGTGGAACTGCGTCGCGGTGAGCGGGCCGTTCTCGACCGCGGCCAGGAACGGATCACCGTAGGTCGTCCAGGTGAGAACGGGCTGCGGGAACGGCGGGATGACGTCGAGTTCCCAGGTCTGAGCCGCGTACGAGTGCACGAAGTAGAAGCGTTCGTCCTCGATGCCGTCGAACAGGATGCTGTCGGGCCCCGGGGACACCGTGTTCCAGCCCATGTGCGGGAGGACCGACGCGTTGAGCTCGGTGACCGCTCCCGGCCACTCCCCCAGTCCCTCGGTGTTCTGCCCGCGTTCGACACCGCGTTCGAAGAGCACCTGCATCCCGACGCAGATTCCCATGACCGGGCGTCCACCCGCGAGCCGACGATCGATGATGTCGTCTCCGCCGTGCGCCCGCAGGGCGTCACGGACCGCGGCGAACGCGCCGACGCCCGGCACGAGCAGTCCATCGGCTTCGAGCGCCTCGGTGCGATCGCGAGTGAGGACGGCGTCCGCTCCGGCGGCGACCAGCGCCTTCACCGCGGAGTGCACGTTGCCGGACTCGTAGTCGAAGACGGCGACCCGGGGTGTGCGGGTCACAGCGCGCCCTTGGTCGACGGGATGCCGTCGACCAGCGGGTCGAGGGCCTTGGCCTGCCGGAAAGCGCGCGCGAAGGCCTTGTACTCCGCTTCGGCGATGTGGTGCGGGTCGCGACCACCCAGCACGCGGACGTGAACGGTGAGCGCCGCGTTGAAGGCGATCGCCTCGAAGGTGTGCCGGACGAGCGAGCCCGTGAAGTGGCCGCCGATGAGGTGCTGCTCGAAGCCCGCGGGCTCGCCCTCGTGCACGAGGTACGGACGGCCGGAGATGTCGACGACGGCCTGGGCGAGCGCCTCGTCGAGCGGCACGAGCGCATCGCCGTAGCGCGAGATGCCCGCCTTGTCGCCGAGCGCCTCACCGATCGCCTGGCCGAGCACGATCGAGATGTCCTCGACGGTGTGGTGCGCATCGATGTGGGTGTCGCCCGAGGCCCGCACCGTCAGATCGGTGAGCGAGTGCTTGGCGAAAGCCGTGAGCATGTGGTCGAAGAACGGAACGGAGGTGTCGATGCGGCTGGCGCCGGTGCCATCGAGGTTCAGCTCGAGCTCGACGGTGGACTCCGACGTGCTGCGCACGCGGCGCGCGGTGCGCGGGGCCGGGGTGGGGGTGCTCATGAGGCCGATTCTATCGAGGCCAGCGCATCGAGGAACGCCGTGGTCTCGGCCTCGGTGCCCGCGGTGACGCGCAGGTGGCCGGGGATCCCGACGTCACGGACGAGCACGCCCTGCTCGTAGAGACGCTGCCACGTGGCCTTCGGATCGGAGACGCCGCCGAACAGCACGAAGTTGGACCAGGACTCGTGAGGCGTGTATCCGAGCGCCTCGAGCGTCGCTATGATCCGATCGCGCTGCGCGACGATCTCCTCGACCATGCCCAGCATGACGTCGGAGTTGCGCAGCGCGGCGACCGCCGCCGCCTGGGTGAGCGCGCTCAGGTGGTACGGCAATCGCACGAGACGCAGGGCGTCGATGAACGCGGGATCGGCGGCCAGGTATCCCACCCGCGCTCCGGCGAAGGCGAAGGCCTTGCTCATCGTGCGCGACACCGCGAGCCGCGGGCGTCCCTCCAGCAGCGTGAGCGCCGAGGGCGCGTCGTGCGGAGCGAACTCCTGATAGGCCTCGTCGACCACGACCACACCGCGCGCGGCGGCATAGACGGCCTCGATGACGTCGAGTCCGAGCGGCGTCCCCGTCGGATTGTTCGGCGAGCACAGGAGCACCACGTCGGGATCGACCTGCTCGATCTGAGCGACCGCCTCTTCCGGGGTGATCGTGTAGTCGGGTTGACGCTCCCCCGCCACCCAGCGCGCGCCCGTCCCCTGGGCCAGCAGGGGGTACATCGAGTACGTCGGCGCGAAGCCGAAGACCGACCGCCCCGGGCCGGCGAAAGCCTGGAGGATGTGCTGGAGCACCTCGTTCGAGCCGTTGCCCGCCCAGATCTGCGAGGCGTCGAGGCCGTGACCGAGGTACTGCGCGAAGCCCTCACGGAGAGCCGTGAACTCGCGGTCGGGGTAGCGATTCACGTCGCGGAGCGCGACCGCGATGTCGTCGAGGATGTCGCTCGCCACGGCATCCGGTACGGGATGCGTGTTCTCGTTGACGTTCAGAGCGATCGGGAGCGGCGCCTGAGGTGCCCCATACGGGGTGAGCCCTCGGAGATCGTCGCGGAGAGGGAGATCATCGAGCGAAGAAGTCACCACTCCATGCTAGGCCGCACGGCCGAGGCCGTTCTCCGCGTTACCGCCTTTTGCGGTGGGGACGACCTTTTGCGGTGGGGACGACGGCCGGACGAGTCAGCTCGCGTACTCCGCGGGGATCGACAGCTCCTGGCCGATCTGCAGCACGCCGCCCTGCAGCATGTTGAGACGAGTGATCTCGCCGATCACCTCTCGCGGGTCGGACTCGGGCGAGACCTCGGCCGCGATCGACCACAGCGTGTCGCCGGGCATCACGGTGACCGTCTCGAACGTCACCGTGCCGGCCCCCTCGCCGGTCGCCAGCGCGCTGCCGCCGCTGAGCGCGGCGAAGGCGATGCCGAATGCGAGCGGAAGCGCGGCCAGAGCGAGCAGCACACGACGACCGCGCGCCGTCAGCCGGAGACGCGTCGCCGGGCGGACCGGACGGACGGCTGCGGTGCTGAAGGTGATGCTGCTCATGTCGTTCTCCTCTGCCTTGCTCCGGTGAACCGGAGGTCTGTCATCACCCGCGAGCGATGACCACGTTGGCGTAGCGTTCGCATCCGCCTCTCGGCCGGGAGGGGCGAGTGCGAAGCTACGTTCCGAAGGTATCTTCGAATTCGAATATCTGTCAAGCTTTCTTCGAAATCACGTTCGCGATTTCACCGACACGCTCGAACAGATCTTCCACATCCGCGCTTTTCTCGGATACGGTTTCGATACCAACACCGAACCACGGGCCTCCGACATTCGAAGAAGGACGCCGGAATCGCGCACCGAAGGAGCATCATGAGCGAGATCACCGCCCCCGATCCCGAGGCACCGCGCACACGCCGTCGGAAGAGCCTGAGCCCCAAGCAGATGGCCATTCTCGAGGTGATCCAGGCGTCGATCGCCCAGCAGGGGTATCCGCCGAGCATGCGCGAGATCGGCGACGCCGTCGGGCTCAAGTCGCTCTCGAGCGTGACCCACCAGCTCGGCCAGCTCGAGCTCAGCGGCTACCTGCGTCGCGATCCCGGCAAGACGCGTGCGATGGAGGTCCTGATCGATCTCCCCGGCACGAGCACCGAGAACCCCGCCGATGTCGCCACTCCCGTGGGCGACGCTGCTCTGGTGCCCCTCGTCGGTCGCATCGCCGCCGGCGTCCCGATCACGGCCGACCAGCACGTCGAGGAGATCTTCCCCCTGCCGCGACAGCTCGTCGGCAAGGGCGACCTGTTCATGCTCAAGGTCTCGGGCGAGTCCATGATCGACGCGGCGATCTGCGACGGCGACTGGGTCGTCGTCCGCTCCCAGCACACCGCCGAGAACGGTGAGATCGTGGCGGCGATGCTCGACGGTGAGGCGACGGTCAAGACCTTCCGGCGCCGCGACGGCCACACCTGGCTGCTTCCGCGCAACTCGGCGTTCGAACCGATCCTCGGCGACGAAGCCGTCGTCCTCGGAAAGATCGTCGCCGTCCTCCGCGCGGTCTGACGCACACCCGGGCCCGGCGCGCTCGCGTCGACGCATAGGCTCGAAGCATGTCGTCACCGTACGGTTCCTGGTCCTCGCCCTTCACCCCGGCATCCGTCGCCGCGGCCTCCCCGCGCCTCGACGGAGCACGATTCGTCGGCGAGGAGATCTGGTGGGCGGAGTCCGTGCCCGCAGAGGGCGGTCGCATGACGGTGCGCTCATCGCTCGGACATGAGGTGCTCCCCGCTCCCTGGAGCGCCCGATCACGCGTGCACGAGTACGGCGGTGGAGCATGGACGGCGGACGCCGATGGCACCCTCTTCTTCGTCCAGGCCGACGATCAGCGCGTCTACCGGCTCGGTCGCGGCACGGAGCCTGTCGCTCTCACTCCTCCGGGCCCCGCCCACGGCGGGCTGCGCGTGCAGGACAGCCGCCTTCTCGCCGTCCGCGAGGACCTGACCTCGACCGAGCACCGTCGGGCGATCGTCGAGATCCCGACCGACGGGTCTGCCGCGGAGTCCCCGTCCGCCGTCATCGTGCACGCCGAGAGCGGCGCCTTCTACGCCCATCCCTCCCTCTCCCCCGACGGCACGAGACTGGCCTGGGTCGAATGGTCGGGCGAGCGGATGCCGTGGGACGAAGCGCACCTGCGTCTGCGTGACCTGCGCTCCGGCGAGACGGGCTCGGTGTCCACGCGTGCGGCCCTGCAGCCGGAGTGGATATCCGAGAACGAACTCCTCTTCGCGGACGACCGCGACGGGCGCTGGGCCGTGCACCGTGTCACCGTCGACGGGATCGCGCCCACGGCCGCGCCGGTCCCTCTCACCTCCGCCGATGCCGACACCGGCTACGGACTGTGGGTGCTCGGCAATCGCTGGTTCCAGCCCCTCGATGACGGCCGTCTCGTGGCCGTGCGCACGAACGGCCGCGACGAGATCGTCGTCCTCTCCGGCGACGGTTCCGAGCGACGCGTCGAGGTGCCGTGCGACGGGCACGTGAGCATCGATGACGTCGTCGGCTCGCTCGTCCTGCTCTCGGGGAACGGATCGGGCGTCACCTCCGGGGTGTGGTGCGCCGATCTCGACACGGGTGCCGTCGTCGCGGTCCGCGGAGGCGAGGCCGTCGATCCCGCGTGGATGCCGCCGCCCCTCGCTCTCACCTTCGACGGCCGTCACGGCCCGGTGCACGCCTACGCGTATCCGCCCGCGAACCCGGGTGCTGCGGCATCCGCCGACGAACTCCCGCCGTACCTGGTGCTGGTGCACGGCGGTCCGACCGCTCATGTGACCGGGGCGACCTCGGCGGCGCTCGCGTTCTACACGAGCCGCGGGATCGGGGTGCTCGACGTGAACTACGGCGGGTCGACCGGCTATGGGCGCGCCTATCGCGAGCGGCTCGACCGCCAGTGGGGCGTCGTCGACGTCGACGACGTCATCGCTGCGGCGCACGGCCTCGCGGCGGCGGGCCTCGCGGACCCGACGCGCATCGCGATCCGCGGAGGCTCGGCCGGTGGTTGGACGGTCCTCTCCGCGCTCGTGCGCGGGGGCGCGTTCGCGGCGGGCATCTCGCGTTACGGCGTCTCCGACCTGAGGATGCTCGTCGCCGACTCCCACGACTTCGAGAAGCACTACATCGACGGCCTCGTCGGTCCGCTCCCGGCATCCGAGGAGCTGTACATCGAACGCTCGCCCCTGACGCACGCCGACCGGATCGACGTTCCGGTGCTCCTGCTCCAGGGAGCCGATGACATCGTGGTGCCTCCGTCGCAGTCCGAGGCGATCCGCGATGCGCTCGCCCGACGGGGCGTCGATCACGAGTACGTGCTCTACCCCGGGGAGGGGCACGGCTTCCGGCGCGCGGAGACGGTCGTCGATGCCCTCGAACGCGAACTCGCGTTCCTGGGTCGGGCGTTCGGCTTCACGCCGTCGCCGTGACCTGCGGCTATTCGCCGACGCGGTTGCGCAGTCGCATCGCGCGTTCCGCTTCGCGCGTGTCCTGACGCTCACGGAGCGTCTGGCGCTTGTCGTACTCGCGCTTGCCCTTGGCGAGTGCGATCTCGACCTTGGCGCGACCGTCGGAGAAGTACAGCTTGAGCGGGATCAGCGTGTAACCGCCCGCCGAGACCGCGTGGGCGATCTTCACGATCTCCTCGCGGTGCAGCAGCAGCTTGCGGATGCGCTTGGCCGAATGGTTCGTCCAGTGCCCTTGCGAGTACTCGGGGATGTGCACGGAGTCGAGGAACACCTCGTTGCCCTTGACGAACGCGTAACCGTCCGAGAGGTTCGCACGCCCCTGGCGCAGTGACTTGACTTCGGTGCCGGTGAGCACCATCCCCGCCTCGTACGACTTCTCGATGTTGTAGTCGTGACGTGCGCGACGATTGGTCGCGATGACCTTCTCCCCGCGTTCCCTGGGCATGATGCTCTCCTGATCCGTGTCGTGCGCTCGCACAACAGCCTTTCAGCATACCTGCGTCACGTGCCTCCGAGCCACTTCCGACCCGGCCGAGATGGTCAGGTGCGCAACCAGCGCCGGATCGCGAAGCCCGCCGAGAGTGCGGCGAGCACGACGCCGATGCCGATCAGCACCGGCACGACCCACGCGGCATCCTGCATTCCGATCCAGGTCGTGATGAAGGGCACGCGTCCCCGCAGGTAGCCGTTCACACCGAAGTGCACGCCCGCGAGAATCGCCGCACTCGCGAGCGCCGATCCCAGCAGGGCGGCGAAGACGCCTTCGAGCACGAACGGCGTCTGGATGAATCGGTTCGACGCGCCCACCAGGCGCATGATCCCGATCTCCTTGCGCCGCGCGTAGGCCGACAATCGGATGGTCGTGGCGATGAGCAGCGTCGCAGCGATGAGCATGAGCACCGCGATCCCGACAGCCACGTACGTCGCGACCGTGAGCGCCGAGAACAGCGGTTCGAGATATTGCAGCTGATCCTTGACCTGCTCGACGCCGGTCTGACCGCTGAAGGCTTCGGAGAGCACCTGGGACTGCCCCGGATCCTTCATCGTCACGAAGAAGACCTCGAACGCCTGGTCCGGGGTGATCACGCTCGCCTGCTCCTCGCCCACCTGCTCGACGAGCTTGGCGTAGGTGTCTTCCTTCGTGTCGAAGGTCATCGAGCTGATGAGCGGCGCGAGCGCGTCGCCCTCGAGCTGGGCGCGCACCGAGGCGACCTGCTCTTCGCTCGCAGCCCCGTCTACGCAGGTGTCGGACTCCGACACCGCCGAGCACATGTACACGGCGACCTGGGCGCGTTCGCTCCAGTAGCCGCGCATGACGCCGATCTGCGACTGCATCAGGATCGCCGCGCCCACGAAGGTGAGCGACACGAACGTCACGAGCACGACCGAGATCACCATCGAGATGTTCCGGCGCAGGCCCAGCAGGGCCTCGGTGAGGATCAGTCCGATTCTCATGAGGTCGGACCCACTTCCTCGTCGTCGCCGCTGGAGAGGCCGAGTCTGTCGGCGACGCCGAGCTCGGCGACGTCGACCTCGGGAAGGACGATCGGATGCGTGCGCGGACCGGTGGAGGGAGACGTCGGCGCGGCGTCGGCTTCGGCGGGCGCAGCCTCATCGGCGGCGTGTTCCGTGGGAGCCGCGGCGGGGACCTGGCCCGGAGCCGGAGCGGCTGCCGCGGCGGCGGGAGTCGGCACGGGCGCCGGGGAAGCGGGTGTCGGAGCGGATGCCGCGGCCTTGCGCTGCGCGCTGAGCTCCTCGGTCAGTGCGGCCCGCACGATCGACAGATCAGACGTCTGGCGCTGCACCTCCTGCACCGCCGTGAGCGCAGCCGCGGCGGCGGCGCCGCGCACCTCCTCGGGAACGAGACGCGGGATGTTGGAGGTGTCGCCGTAACCGCCGTGCACCTCGTCGCGCACCATCACGCCGTCGCGGAGCTCGATGACTCGGCGCTTCATCTGATCGACGAAACCGGCCTCGTGTGTGGCCATGAGCACGGTCGTCCCGCCCGCATTGATACGTGCGAGGAGCTGCATGATGTCGACCGAGGTGGCGGGGTCGAGGTTTCCCGTCGGCTCATCGGCGAGAAGCACCTGCGGGCGATTGACGAGAGCGCGCGCGATCGCGACGCGCTGCTGCTCACCGCCCGAGAGCTCATGCGGCATGCGCTTCTGCTTGCCGTCGAGACCGACCAGGGCCAACGCCTCGGGAACGGCCTGCTGGATGAAGCCCCGCGACGAACCGGTCACCTGCAGGGTGAAGGCGACGTTCTGGTACACCGTCTTCGACGGAAGCAGGCGGAAGTCCTGGAACACCGAGCCGATGTGGCGTCGGAAGTACGGAACCTTGCGGTTCGCGAGCGAACGGAGGTCGCGCCCCATCACGGCGACGCGGCCCGTGGTGGGCACGTCCTCGCGCAGGATGAGCCGCAGGCAGGACGATTTCCCGGAACCCGAGGCACCCACGAGGAAGACGAACTCCCCGCGCTGCACCTCGAAGTCGACTCCGGAGAGGGCGGGCTTGGACGTCCCGCGGTAGCGTTTCGTGACGTTCTCGAACCGAATCATGGCGATACGAGCCTAAGCGCGCTCCCCTCCCGCGCCGCGCGCGACACCCCGCGCGGGCCGGACGTGCGAGAAGGCATCGTTCGACATCCGTCTCCGTCGATGTCACGAGCCACTGCTATACATGAAGTGGCAGTCCGCGCCATCCACGCGGACGTGAGATCCGAGGGGGATGCCATGACGACACCTGCAGGCTGGTACGACGACGGTTCCGGGCGTCAGCGCTGGTGGGACGGCGAGCAGTGGACCGAGCACTTCGCTCCCGAGGCGACGGCTCCCGAAGCGAGCGCTCCCGAGACGACCACCGTCTCCGAGCAGCCGACCGCGCAGGTCGCCGAGGAGCCGCTCCCCGTCGTCCCGACCGAGGCCGAGGTGGACGCGACCATCGCGGTCGCCGAAGAGAACGAGCCGTCGGCACATGCGGATGCCGCAGCCGAGGGGCCGGCATCCGACGTCGCCCCCGAAGCCCCGGCCTACGCGGCTCCCGAAGCCCCGGCCTACGTGGCTCCCGAGGCCCCGGCGTACGTGGCTCCCGAGGCGCCCGCGTACGTCGCTCCCGAGGCACCCGCTTACGCAGCGCCGGCCTACGCGGCACCCGGCTATCCGACCACCGCCCCCGGAGGCGCTCCGGCCTACGGCGTCGCTCCGACGGGCGCATACCCCGGCAGCGCTCCCTACGGCGGCGCCCCCGGCGGGTACACCCCGTACCCCGGATCCCCCGCCGCCGAGCCCCGCCCGATCTCGGTGCTCGGCCTGGTCGGACTCGGTCTCGCCGTGCTGGGAACGATCCTGGTGTGCTTCCTGCTGACCGCGGTCTTCGGCTGGATCCTCCTCTTCGCCGGGCTCGTGGTCTCGATCGTGTCGCTCTTCCTCAAGGGCAAGAAGTGGCCGGGAATCACGGGAATCGGAGTGTCCGTCCTCGGAGGCATCGTCGGCGGCATCATGGCGATCGTGTTCTTCACGTTCGGCATCGCCCAGATCGCCATCGACACCGCGGAGTCGTACTCGCCCCCGCCCGTGCCTTCGATCGGCACCGACGGCGGAGAGGACTCCGGCGAGATCGTGGAGGGCACGATGGGCTCTCCCGTCACGGTGAACCAGTACTCGGGCGAGAGCGAGGTCACCATCACCGCCGCGTCCTGGGGCACCTCCAACGGCTCCAGCTTCGAGGCCGAGAACGGCGGATACCTCTCGGTCGAGCTCACGTGGGAGGCCATCAGCGGCGACACCTCCGTGAACCCGCTCTACTTCACGGTGATCGATGCCGACGGCAACGAGGGCACCTACGACTACTTCGGCGACGCCACGCTCGAGTCCGCCCAGCTGGCCCCGGGCGAGACCGCGCAGGGCACGCTGTCGTTCGATGTCGCGCAGAGCGACTCCTACACGATCGTCATCACCGACGAACTGCTGCAGGACGTCGCGGAAGTGACCGTCGAGGCCAGCGCCCGCTGACCGCGGAGCGTCGAGACGAAGAGCACCACCGAGGTGTCGACTCCCGCAGGCTGGTACGACGACGGATCCGGGCAGAAGCGCTGGTGGGACGGAGCGGGATGGACGGCGCACGTCGCCGCCTCCGCCGCCCCCGCGCTCGTGTCTCCTGAGCCCGCACCGTTCGTACCGCCGTACACGCCGCCCCTCGCCCCGCCGGTGCCCACCGCACCGCCGGGGGCATCGCCGATCGCCGCGCCGCAGCACCCCTCGGCACCTGCATATCCGTCGGCGCCGCAGTACCCAACGGCACCGCAGTACCCGTCCGCACCGCAGTTCTCGCCGTACCCGTCGGCACCGGGGGTGCCGGCGCCGTACGACGGCTACGCACTCCCCGGCACCTCTCCTGCGCCGTTCCCGGCGGTCGGACTCGCCGGCCTCATCGCCGCCGCGCTCGGAACGATCGTGGCCTGCATCCCGCAGATCCCGCTCATCGGATGGTTGCTTCTCGGCGCGGGATTCGTCCTGTCGCTCGTGTCGCTGTTCTTCCGCGCCCGGAAGTGGGCGGGAATCGCCGGGCTGGCGGTCTCCGTGCTCGGGGCGCTTCTCGCGGCCGTGCTCTCGTTCGTCCTCGTGGGTTCGTTCTCCGTGTCAGGGAGCGCGGACGACGTTCCCGGCAGCGAGGTGATCTACGCCAGCGACCTGGAGGTGGGCGACTGCCTCCCCGAGGGGCTGGACGGCGAAGAGTTCTTCGAGGTGACGATCGTGCCGTGCGACGGTCCGCACATCGACGAGATCTACTACGAGTTCGATCTACCGGACGGAGAGTTCCCCGGCGAGGACGCACTCACGGAGGCGGCGATCCGCGAGTGCGAGCCGCAGTTCGAGGAGTTCGCCGGCATCGCCTATGAGGAATCCGAGCTGAACTACTGGTGGCTCACGCCGACGGAGACATCATGGGCTGGCGGAGACCGCACGATGCAGTGCCTGATCTACGACTACGACGGCAGCACCGTGACCGGAACTCTCGAGGGCGCCGCCCGCTGAAATGCGCGCGGCGCGCTCGGGATCAGTCCTCTTCTGGACGCTTGCGCCAACGGATGCCGGCGGAGATGAACCCATCGAGGTCGCCGTCGAAGACCGCCATCGGGTTGCCCGACTCGTATCCGGTGCGAAGATCCTTCACGAGCTGCTGACCGTAGAGGAAGTACGAACGCATCTGGTCGCCCCAGCTGGCGGTGATGTTGCCCGCGAGTTCCTTCTTCTTCGCTGCTTCCTGCTCCTTTTGCAGCAGGAGGAGGCGGGTCTGCAGCACGCGCATGGCTGCGGCGCGGTTCTGGATCTGCGACTTCTCGTTCTGCATCGACACGACGATGCCGGTCGGCAGGTGCGTCAGTCGCACGGCGGAGTCGGTGGTGTTGACCGACTGGCCGCCGGGGCCGGACGAGCGGAAGACGTCGACGCGGATGTCGTTCTCGGGGATGTCGACCTCGGTCGCCTCCTCCATGAGCGGGATGACCTCGACCGCGGCGAACGACGTCTGACGTTTGTCGGCCGAACCGAAGGGGCTGATGCGCGCCAGGCGGTGGGTGCCGGCCTCGACCGACACCGTGCCGAACGCGTACGGCGCGTCGATCTCGAACGTGGCCGATTTGATGCCCGCGCCCTCGGCGTAGGAGGTGTCCATGACCTTCACGGGGTACTTGTGCCGCTCGGCCCAGCGCAGGTACATGCGCATGAGCATCTCGGCGAAGTCGGTCGCGTCGTCGCCACCCGCGCCGGAGCGGATCGTCACGATCGCGGAACGCTCGTCGTACTCGCCGTCGAGCAGCGTCTGCACCTCGAGCTGGTTGATCATCTCGGTGAGGGCTGCGAGTTCGGTGCGAGCCTCCTGCGCGGAGTCCTCGTCACCCATCTCGTTGGCCAGGTCGACGAGCACTTCGAGGTCGTCGAGGCGATGGGCGATGCCGGTGACGCGGGCGAGCTCGGACTGGCGGTGGCTCAGCGCGCTGGTGACCTTCTGCGCGTTCTCGGTGTCGTCCCAGAGGTCGGGGGCACCGGCTTCTTCGCTGAGCCGCGCGATCTCGTCGCGGAGCCGTGCGACATCGACGACCTCGCTGATGTCGCCGAAGGTGTGCCTGAGTGCCTGGATGTCGGCGGAGAGATCGAGTTCGAGCATGATCACCGAGCCTATCCTGTCGTCGCCGCGGGAGTAGCCTCGAACGGTGAGCAGTGCATCCACGGTCCTCCGACGATTCGGGCCGATGGTGTATCTCCCGACCGTGCTGTTCTCGCTCGGCGAGGGCGCGGTGATCCCGCTCATCCCCGTCATCGCCGCATCGATGGGCGCCGACGTCGCGTTCGCCGCGCTGGTCGCCTCGGCGCTGGTCGTCGGTCAGCTCTGCGGCAATCTGCCCGCCGGATGGGCGGTCGCGCGTATCGGCGAGCGGTTCACGATGGTCATCGCCGGCGCGATCGCCATGCTCTCGGCGGTCGGGGTGGTCTTCGCCCCGTCGATCGGCGTGCTGGCGGCATCTGTCTTCGTCCTCGGTTTCTGCGCCGCGGCCTTCGGGCTCGCGCGTCACGCCTTCATGACCACGCGGGTGCCGATCGAGTTCCGCGCTCGTGCGCTGTCGTTGCTGGGCGGCAGCTTCCGCCTGGGGATCTTCATCGGGCCGTTCGTCGCGGCGGGTCTGCTGGAACTGTTCGCCACCGAGACCGCCGCGATCTGGTTCTTCCTCGGATGCCTCACGGTGATGGTGCTGCTCGTACTCTTCGGCCCCGATCCGGAGAAGACGATCCCGCCCGCTGTGACCTCCCCCATCCGCATCGGCACGGCCGAGGACCCGGGCGCCGTGGTCAGCGGAGCGATCCCCACCTTCGAGCGGATCGGGATCTTCCGCACGATGTGGCAGCAGCGCACGGTGCTCAGCCGGCTCGGCCTCGCCGCGGCGTCGCTTTCGGCCGTGCGTTCGGCCCGCCAGGTCGTGCTGCCGCTCTGGGGCCTCTCGCTGGGCCTCGATGCGCAGACGATCGCACTGGTCGTCGGGATCTCGGGCGCGATCGACTTCGCGCTGTTCTACGCGAGCGGGCAGGTCATGGACCGGTTCGGCCGGATGTGGGCGGCGATGCCGGCGATGATCCTGATGGGAGCGGGCTTCGTCGCCCTCTCGCTGTCGCACGACGTCGAGGCACCGGTGCTGTGGTTCGGGATGTTCGCCGCGGTGCTCGGTGTGGGCAACGGCCTGTCCAGCGGCATCCTGCTCACGCTGGGCGCCGATGTCGCGCCGAAGCGCGAACCCGCGGCCTTCCTCGGATCCTGGCGGACGCTGACGGATGCCGGTGGGGCGATCGCGCCGCTCCTGGTGTCGGCGATCACGGCGATCGCGTCCCTTCCGGTCGCAGCCGCTGCGATCGGGGTGATCGGGCTGCTCGGTGCCGTGGGGTTCGTCCGGTGGATCCCTCGGTTCGTCCCGAGGGTTCGGGACGACGACCCGGTGCCGCCTCCCGGCTGACGGTCGCTCATCGCAGCGCGGTGCGGCTCGTCGCGGTCGCTTCGAGCACGACGCCGTCGGGCACGAAGGGCGAGAACACCGGCGGATGCCAGGGTGCCGTCACCGTCACCCGCACCGAGACACCGTCGGGTGTCCACGCGTCGACGAGAGCGGCATCTCCCTCGATCGCGTCGATGACCTCGAGCGCCTGCTCCCGCATGTCGCCGTCGTCGAGCTCGGCACGGACGCCGTGGTCATCAGCGACCAGTGTGAACCCGTCCGCTGCCGCTGCCGCCGCCGAATCGGCCACAGCGTCGAGACGTTTCTGCGCGAGGTACAGGTCGGTGGCGCACACGGAGACCAGCACGATCGCGAGCGCGAGGAGCACGTAGCCCAGGGTCAGGAGCAGGATGCTGCCCTCCTCGGCCTCGCTCGTACGACGCCGCATCATCCGCTCCCCCAACCGCGACCGACCTTCTGCACGGAGGTGGCCTCCAGAGGAACGGCGAGGGCGCTGTCGAGTCCGAGCATCTCCGGCACGAACGGCATCCGCACGACCGTGGTGACCGTCACGCGGAGCGTCGCGCCGCCCGTCGGGCACTCGGCACCTTCGGGCACGCAGGAGAGAGCGACGTCGGTGGCCTCGGCATCCATTCGGTACTCCTCGACGACCGCGGTGAGCACGTCGTCCGCGGCGAGCGCCGCGGATTCCGGGCCGGTCGACAGCGCGATGGTCCGGGCGATGTGTCTCGCAGCGGCCTCCGCCCCCAAGGACTGCTCCTGGATCGCGCCCAGGACGATCACGAGGTAGGCGAACGGCACCAGCAGGATCACCCCGACCGTGATGAACTCCAGCGCGGCGGAACCGTCGTCATTCCTCCCCCAGGCTCTCCATCGGAGCATGCGCGGTCACCTCCCAGGCGGCGGGGATACCGATCAGGCCCACCAGTGGGAACGTCGTCCGGATGCGCACGTCGACGCGATCGCGGTCACCGAGGTCGGTGACGCCGACGGCGATGTCCTCGGCGTACGCGGCCCCGACCGCGCGCTCGATCACCTCGCGCGCCCGCTCGGCGCCCTCCTCGAGCGTGGTGTCGGCGAGCGCCGCGTGGTACGCGCCCTCGACCGCTGCATCGTGCACCACGTTGCGGACGTAGACGGCGACACCGAGCTGGATCACGGCGAGTGTGAGCGCGGTGAGGAGCGTGCCGACGAGAACGAACTCGACGGGGCTCGATCCCCGCTCATCGTCGCGGATCCCGGACGAGCTCACTGGATCCCGGAGACCCGCTGGATCGCCTGCTCGAACAGATCCGACAGCGCCGGACCGGCGACCGCCCAGATGAGCACGACGAGGCCGGCGGTCATGAGCGTCACGAGCACCCAGCCGGGCACGTCGCCGCGGTCATCGTGCGCGAGCGCGCGCATCCACCGGGTCGCGCGGGTGCGGAGGGGAAGGATCGGGTTCATGGGTTTCCTTTCGTGGGAGCTCAGCCGATGCCGAGCCGGAGGATGAAGAGTCCGGGGTAGATCGCGAAGAAGACCGACAGGGGCAGGATCAGGAAGACGAGCGGCAGGAGCGTGCCGCTTCCGTTGGCTTGCGTTCTGCGGCGTCGGCGGGCAAGAACATCGACGGGTCGAGCACCCCGTGAATGGTTATCGCCTGGGGTCGTCCCTGCACGATGTCCGACACGATCACCCGCACGTCAAGAAGCTCCACGATCTCGCGGCGCATCGCCGCCGAGGCGTTCTCCAGACGTCCACGGGCGCGCTCCGCGAGCGCCGCCACATCCGTGATCCGCTGGGCTTGCTCGCCCCGCACAGACCGCATGGCGGCAAGTCCCTCCAGGCGCTCCCGGACGTCCGCGAGCTCACCACGGAGGCGCTCGATCGTCTGCCGGTGCTCCTCGGGGTCGTCGGCCATGAGGTACAGATCCTTCGCCCGACCCATCGCCCGCTCCAAGGTCGCCTCCTGCTTGCGAAGGGCGGCGATCATCGGGGCTTCGTCGTTCAGGTCGGCGTCGTCGTCCAGCTCAAGCCACTGGCGGGCCAGGCGATCGAGTCGTTCCGGATCGGCCAGCATCGCGGCGATCTCCGCCCAAACCGGCTCATCGATCGCCGGTCCCTTGATCTGCGGGCACGAGCAGCGCGGCTGTTCCTTCGACCGATACCGCCGTCCAGAGCACACGTAGTACGGGTTCGGGCGCGACTTCGTGGTCACACCGTCGTAGTGCTTGTCCATGTCACAGGGGCCAAACAGCCGACCGGTGAGCAGCTGTCGCTGCGGCGCGGAAGGCGTGACGGATGCCTTGCGGTTGACCGCCCGCTGGAGTGCGAGCCATTCTTGCCGGGTGAACACGGGCGCCCCCAGCGGCACCTTCACCGTGTCGCCATACATCGGCGTCCCGTCGCGATTCATCTTCGTGACCTTGCGCGCCGAACGGTAGTTGCCAGTCATCGCGGAACCCCACTCGGTCTCTGCCGTCCACAGGGATGGGTTCGTGGCGGTCTGACGGACCGTCTGGTATTGCCACTGTGCCGCGTGGCGCGGGTGCATCCCCATGAAGTTGAGCCGCTCAGCCACCTCGGCCGTGGACAGGCGCTCTTTGACGAATAGCCGGTACATCGCGCGGAGCACCTCACGCTCGCGCTCGTCCGGCACTGGAAGCGCGCTGCGGTTGTTGTTCGACTTCGTACTGTCGCGCTTCCACCCGAACGGGGGCTTCGACCCCGCCCATCCCCCAGCACGGCCCTTGGCACGCTGACCTGCGGCGGTGCGCGCCACAATCGTGTCCCGCTCCATTTCCGCGAACCCTGCCATGACCGTGCGCATCATCTTGCCCTGCGGGGTGCTCATGTCGATCTGCTCCTTGACCAGCACCAGGTCGACGCCCATCTCGGCGAAACGATCGGTCTCGCGGATCGCGTCTGCCGCCTTGCGCGCGAATCGGTCCAGCTTGGACACCACGATCGCGTCGATCTTGCCGTCGCGGGCATCCTGGAGCATCTGCCGCCATTGCGGGCGGTTCGCGTTCGTGCCCGACAGGCCCTCGTCCACGTACGCGCCGACCAGCTCCCAACCTCGGACCTTGATCGCCGCTTCGCAGATCTCGCGCTGCTCCGGGAGTGAGGTGTTGTCGACCTGGAGGTCGGTGCTCACCCGGGCGTAGTAGGCGGCGCGCTTAACGGTCATGGTCTGCTCCGAACTCGATGCTGCGCCCGGCCTCGCAAGCCCGGCACTCCAAGCGGCGCTGGGTGCTGCCCGGGCTCACCGGAGCGAAGGCGGATGGTGCTTTCACACGCCTGCACGACGTGCAGGTCTGCGGGTCGAAGACGATGACTTCGCTCATGCTCGGAATCCTTCGAGGTCGGTCGCGTCGTGGGTGATCGCGAGTGCCAGAGCGAGCGGGATCTCGTCGTCGAGCGTCAGGTCTGGGTCGTGCAGTTCCGCCGCCCGGGACAGGTGCATCCGCAGTTCCCGGAAGTTCTTGACCGTCAGGGCGGGGTCGATCGGACCTTGCGAGACCATGGTCGCGACGATGAACTCGTCGAGAGTGAGACGTTCAGGCATCGCCACGGCGAGCCTCCTTTCGGCTGTTGCGCTTCCTCGCGGCTTCGCAGTCCTTGCACTTCGACCGGAGCCACGGCCGGTCAGACCGCACCCGAGCGAATGCGCTCGCGGGCAGGTCTCGGTCGCATCGGCGACAGGTTTTGCTCTCGACGGCGATCACCCCGCACCTCCGTTCATCGCGGCGTGCTCGCCGTCCCATCGCGGGTGCAGCGGTCGCCACACATCGACGCCGGGGACGAGCCCGAGGACGTGGCCGTCTGGATCCCAGGCGACATGCACTGTCCCGAGGTCGTCCACGGAGGTCACCACTCCTGTGTCGCCCGCGCGCAGACGGGTGTACTCGTCGGTGGTGCTAACGAACGTGATGTGATCACCGGGCTGGGTCACTTCGCGGCCTCCTTCATGTCGGTGGCGGCTTTCGCGACGAGGCGCTCAGCAGCGCGGCGGAACTTCGCCTGGAGGGCGGCGCTGGGGAGTGACTTCGCCGCCGATGTGATCGCGGCCGGGGTGACCTTGCCGCCGTCCTGGATCGTGTTGAAGAGTTCGGCGACGAGTTGGGACACGTGCTTGGCGTCATGCCCTGGCCGGTAGATCGCTCGTCGCCCGATCGCTTCTCCGCATCCGCAGTTGCATCCGGTCGAGACCTCTGTGGCGATGGACTTGGTGTTCATGGCTAAGTTTCCGATCTGTTCTCTGATCGGGGATTTATTTGCCCCACCTTCCATCAAAATGTACGCATATGCGTCCGCACAATCCCTCTGCTCAGCCTCAGCCTTCCGAGCCGCACGGAGAGCCCGCCGCCGCTCCTTCGCACGCTGCCGCGCCTCCACAGTTGGCCTATACGGCCGACGATCCTGCGCGCGCTCAGCCTCGCGCGCGTAGCCGCCCCACACTCCGGCGGGCTCATCGGCAGCGACGGCGTAAGCCCGGCACTGGAACACGAGCGGGCAGTCCCAGCAGCGGTCTACTGCACGCTGCTGGTCGGCCAAGTCGTCAGACGTCCACGCCGCCGCATCCGGACCTACGCATGGGATCGCCCGCCCCTCATCGATAGCCGCGCCCACCTGCTGGAGCAGCCGGGCATGCAGCTCCCCGGCCTCCGGCGGGGCCTCCGTCGAACTCGCGGATACCGGGACGGGCCGGAGCGGGGTCGAGCCCATAGGACTCACAGGAACGCCAGCCGGAAGCAGGACGGACATGCGCGCTGGAAACTCACCGCTATGGTAAGTCTCGTGAAGGTGTTCATTAGTTGGTCCGGAGACAATTCGAGGCACGTGGCGGAGTCGCTGCGAACGTGGTTGCCTACCGTTCTTGCGGGAGCGGTAGAGTGCTTCGTCTCCAGCCAGGACATCCGCCGCGGCGAACGCGGCATGGACGTGATTGCGGGCGAACTGCAGGATCGCGACTACGGCATTGTGGTCCTCACGCGAGAGAACATGCAGAGCCCATGGATCAACTTTGAGGCTGGGGCACTCGGCAAGACGCTCGGCGTAGGGAAAGTGGCGCCTTTGCTTCTCGACCTCACTCGTGCTGATGTCGTCGGCCCGATCGCTCAGTTCCAAAGCACGCTGCTTACCGATCGTGACGATGTACGGCAGTTCATCCGGGACATGGCCGCCCTCTCGCCGACGATCCCAGAGGCGTCGATCGACGCGTTGTTTGCGTCCCAGTGGCCCGAGCTGGAAAAGGTGATCGAGCGAGCAGTTGGGATGAATAGCCCGACGACAACACGGACTTCGGAATCGATCCTCGAGGAGGTCCTGGAACGCGTCAGACGTATCGAGCGATTGAACGCCGGAGCTTCGGATGTGGACAAGTCGACCCACAGAAAGCTGTCCGATGATGTCCTCGATGCTCTCTCGGCTGGCAAGGATCGCTCGCCTATCACGGTGATTTCTCAGACATCGAAAGATGGAACCGCCGTGACCGTCGACGCGAATCCGGACACCTTCCTCGACGATGACGCCATGCAGCGGGTTTCCAATGAGCACGATGCGTGGATCGCAGTCCAACCACACGACATCAGGTTCAGGCCGTTCGGTACTTCTCGCGACTGGCCAAAGATGAAGCCACTGCGACAGTCGAGAGTAGTGCAAACCCTCGTTCACGACGCGTGACAGTGGCGCACTAGCGCAATCCCGGTCGCGTTGGTTCATGCTTCAACTGAGTGTCCGTGCAACGCGTCTTCGCGCACCCACGCGTCGATCACTGCGCGGCGGCTCTCGTCGAGATGGAACTGCGATCCATCGAATTGCACGGGGCCGCCGAGGCCAGCTACACGACCGAGGTCATAGAGAACTGACTCGGCAGCCCGTGCCTCGACTCGTTCATCCGGGTGTCCCTGGTTGACCAGCCGATCACGGCGGAAACCGACGAGCTCCTGCAAGTAGAGAGGGCCGAGACGAAGCCAAGCCGCGATCTCGGGTGCTCGCTTCGCGTCTGCGGTGTCCTTCGCAAGCTGCTCGGCGTAGCGCGCGTCGTTGTTGTCGTTCGTGTTCATTCAGGTGCCTCCTTAGGGGCTGTCGGTGGTTAAGGCCCGGCGGCTGTCGCGGACGTCCGGGCGGGACGCTGAAAGCCACCGGGGGTCTAATTAGTCGGTGGTTTCGAGCCGGGACGGTCGTTCGTGCTCTGGTTCGCGGGCACGCTCAATCTCGGACGGTGACGGATGCCACGCTCGACGAGCGCGCCGGTAGTGAGAGCGACACAGCCCAGAGCGTTCCGAAGGACGGGCGCACCCGTCGACCCAGCACTCGTTGGCGACCATCGCCACGGGTCCCCAGGATTCGACCTCCGCGATGTGAGGCGCGAGCCAGTCGGGTATCTGCGGTTCGTTGCTGTTCATGAGAGCGCCTCCATCGCGCGTGAAAGGTTGGGAGAAGATAAGGAAGTTGTTGTGTCTGTCGACTCGGGGTCGCCGGATCTCGCCGGGCCGCTCACCCTTCCAGGGGTGAGAGCGGACTCCGGCGAACTCCGTCGGTGGACCTGCGAGGGGCTCGCCGGGCGAGTTCGCCGGGCGAACTCTCGCCGCGTAGCGACGCGGCAATAACCTTGCCGGACAGATGCAGAGTGGGGGCTCGCCGGGCGAGTTCGCCGGACGTATCGCCGACGGCACTCATCCGGCGAGGCGTCCGGCGAGGTCTGTGGATGGATCCAGAGCATCATTCGTCGGCCTCTCCTCGCACCAGAGCAGTGCCTTCGGCGTAGCCGTTGCCCGTCCAGTGGACGAGACCCTCAGCGACGGCTTGCTCGATCAGCGCGCGGGCCTTCTCGCGACCAAGGGCCTTCTGGCCGTCCTTTGCGACCCTGCTCTTAGCCGATCGGCCGCTGACCCCGACGAAGGCCTCTTCGAGCCGCCTCTTCGAAGTTCCGTTGCCGGCCTTGACGAACTCCAAGACGCGGGCGGTGTTGAGCCCCTCGGCGAAGCGCTGTCTCTCGCGCTCGGCGAGACGCTCCAGGGAGTCTCGGTCGTCATTGCTGATCTCGGGAACCCTGACAATGCTCTCCAATTCCGCGAGGACGGAGCCCCTGAGGTTCCCGGTGCCGTGGCCGCTCGTCGGCGCGATGCGAAGGTTCGCAACAACCTGCCCCTTGAAGTAGGTGCCGGGGCGATCCTTCGCGCACTTCAAGCGCGCCTGACCCGCCTTGCCCTCGGAGAACCCCGCGTCACCGAGAACCTCCTGGATGTACTGCGCCCCGCTGATCGCGGCCCGCTTGCGCTGCGACCCGATTGGCCACAGCCCGCCGTCCGCCGACTTCGACATGTGATCAAGGACCACGACCGCCGGTCCGAGCTTCGCGATCGCTCGGGCGACCCTCTGGAACCACAGGGCCACTTCTTCGTCGGCGTTAGGGTTGATTCCCTCAGCGGCGAGCGCCTCCCCGGTCGAGTCCACGATGACCACCGTCGGCGCGCGTTCCGCCACGAGAGCGAGCAACCGCGCAAGCTCGGCATCACCGAGGCTCGTGTCGGGATTCAGATAAACGAACCGATTCAGGATCGCTTCGGGCTCAACTCCGAGTTGGAGGAGCCGAGTGACGATGCCGTCGCTGGAGTCCTCATAGTCGATGTAGAACGCTACGTTCCCGTCGGCGAGTTCCTGGGCGCACGTGTGCAGGGCAGTCCAGGACTTTCCGTCACCCGAGGCCCCAGCGAGACCGTTGACGCGAGCGGCATAGAAGAGCGCCTGACCTACGGAGGTTCTTCCGACCGTCGGGCGAAGACGCGTGCGCGTGCCGTCGATGAGGCCTTGCACCACGTCCCGTAGATCCTGCTGTTCCCACCCAGTCGCCTCGCGACTGTCACGCGTAACCGAGTGCGTCGCCCTCGGGGCTCCGCCGTACTTCTGCACCGCGCCGATCAAGCCGTTACGCCATTCCTGGGCGGGATCTTCACCGGGCGTGTGCGGGGATGCGAGCCATGTTTGTTCGGCGAAGGCGAGTGCCTCGGGGACGCCGCCGTGTCCTTCACTCCCGAGCTTTACGAGGTACGTCTGGACGGAGAGCATGACGTCGTGGCCTGAGAACACCTCTCCGGCTTCGAAGGGTCGGATCGTTGCAAGAACTGCGGCGCTCGCCTCCGTACCGGAGTAAACCGACAGCCACTCCTCTACGTCACCGGTCCACGGCGTAGCGCTCACTCCGTCAGTTTCCGTGCGGCCGCTGCGGAACCAGGCAAGAAATGATGCGACGTGTTCAGGCTCCGGTGGACGCCTCAACTCACCAAAGGGGCCGGTCATGAGATATCCCAGAGGTACGGTCGGATCTGTCCGTCGACCTTTGACTTACGAACTGTCGGCGCGATGAAGACGAACCCATGCCCTTCACCTTCGACTCCAGCCTGGAGGTCGAGCCCACCACGCTTGGTCTTGCGCGTACCGGTTGCGGCGATGAACAGATGCTCACCGCCCGAGGGTGTTGCGGCGCGGGCATACACGGTGGGCATCAATTGCAGCCGCTCGACTTCTGCGAGGTCGCGGTCTCCGCCGTTGCGCGGGTCAACGTCAAGAACGTCGAAGGCGTGGCCGGTGACGAAGCCCAACGCGTCCCCGTAGCGCCAGCGAGTGAGAGCGGTCTCGTCGCCGGGAGTCGTCCGGTCCCAATCTTCGGGGAACCAATAACCCGAAGCGCCGGTGCCCCAATTCACGGCCCATTCCCCCGTCTTGAGGAGCGCGGGAGCTGCGCGGAACACAGCACCGCCGAGACGCACAAGATCGCGGGCGTGTTCGACTGCCTCTTCAGCCTCGTCCCGTGTGATGAATCGCCGGGGGCTCAGAAGACGCTGGCTTGCGGTCGGCGTCCCATCGCTGCGCGGCATTACAGGCTCACCACCTGGATGATGAATGCGGTCATGCCGATGCCGAACGCGTAAGCGGTGCCGCAGACGGCGAGCCAGAACGCTGTCTCGGCGTCGGGCTTCCCAGGAAGGAAGTGGCGCAGTCGTCCAGGAACATGGATGGCGCTCATGCGTGCTGCACCCCCTCGGGTGCGTCCGTGTCCGGGCCGAACAACCAGGTCAACAACCTGGCTACGTCCTCGGCGGGCAGCGGTCGAGCGTCCCAGTATGTGGTCGGTGAAGTAGCCACCGTGTACTCCCTACTTGCGACGGGAGTGCGCCTGAAACGACAAACGCACGCCCGTATCCAGTTGAGGGAAAGCTCCGGATGCTCCGGAGCCGGTCCGTTGGGACCTTCCACTCCTCATTGGGATACGACGTGCGTTGTAGGGTCGCTGTCGCTGCGAGTTGACCTCGCCAGCGAACCCGAGGATCCGCTGCGCAGGGACAGTAACCAAGCCCCTGCTGTCTTCAGTTATCGCCCGGCTGGCTTCCTGCCGACGAGAGGAACCCTACCGGTACCGGCCCCAGCCTCATAAGTACTGGAAGCGAGGCTTGTAGAGACTCATAATCCGGATTGTTGGATCGACACAGTGACGCTCAGTCACGGCAATCATTGCGCAGTGAGGTTAGGCCCCATCGTAACTAGTCACCGTTCTCCGCCCGCGCCTCCGCGACAGCCGCATCGCCTTCAACGTCCCGGCCACCGTCAGAAGGTGCCGTTCTATCATCCGAGAGGAGGGGGTCCCGCCGGATGCCGTGCCGTCGGTCGTCGCTCATCTGTCGCGACTTTCTGCGGAGGAACTCGATCGCTCCTGGAGTGCCTTTCATCACGTCTTCGCCAAGCTTTGGACTCTCCGCGATGAGCGCCGCGATCATTTGCAGCTCGCTCGCCGAGACGCGACTGCGTGGCATGATATCGAGCATTTGGACGTCGCGAGACAGCCCCCGGACCGATGCCATGATGTCCGTGAACATCTCCGCAACGTCAGGGGGTTCCGGGGCGTCCACGGGCTCTTCTAGCGCAGGGATGTCCGCGATTAACTGCTCAAGATCGGCCCACCACTTCTCCACTGCTCGCTCGACGTCGATGTCGACGCCGTCGACCGCAGCGATATCCTTCATCAGCTTCGTGATGCCCGTGCGGTTGGCCGGAACACCATTGAACTGCTTCAGTGGCTCATCGAGGGCCGAAGGCTGAAACCCAAGAGTGACTGGAACGACCCTGGCATCGTTCTCGATCCGTTTAGCGAGCGCACCTGATTCGAAGTTCAACCACGGATTCCCAACGTTTTCGGGTGTCACGCAGAGGATACCGAAATCTGTTTTGGACAGTTCTCCGTTGATCTCGTTGTTCCATCGCTGGCCCGAACGGATATCGTCTGTCGACGAGAAGCACTCGACCGTGTGGATCACATCGTGAATCCACGTCCTGAGCGCGACTGCGAGCTGCTGGCTACGCGGGCCTGACCAACTGATGAAAATCTTCACGCGCCCACCCTATCGGGAACCGTGGCTACCAATAGGTGCGCCCCGCCCGCCACGAAACAAGGAGAGACTAGTGATTCTCCGTCGGTTCCTGTTCCTGGCGAAAAGCCTCTTCGTGGATGCGCCGAAACTCCTGCGGCCGCTTCCCCCGTCTCTCAAGAAGTTCGTCGAGTTCCGCTTCGTCCTCGTACACGAGACGACTGCCGGGCAGAGCGGAAAATCCTTCACCCTCCTGCTCAAGCTTCATGTGCAGGTATAGGTAGAACAAGCTGATCCCGGGGGAAATGGGTTCGCGAGCGTCCTCGTCGTCCCAATCGTGCAGGAGCCAACCTGCGCCGAAGTCTGCAACTTGCCGCCAGTTCTGCTGCATGTAGTCGTTGATCTGCTCCACCGAGGTGAAACCGACCTCGCCCATCTCCTCAGATCGCATCGCCGCGTAAGTAAATGAGGCCCCGAGATCCAATCGTCGACCTGTTCGTTTCGAGATCGTACGGTCGGCGAGCGCCACGGGGCCTGTATTCGAGATCAGGGCCAAGATCGAATCCCGGTCGACAGCTATGTTGCGGCGCCCGCTTTTCACTTCAGCATCGGCCCGCTTCGCGTGGCTCGTCGAATCCGTCTGAAGTTTGACGAACTCGTCATCAGCTAGTTCCAGTAGACCGGCTAGTCGAGCGAACCGGCGACTGATCTCACGTGGAACCGCGACCGAGGACTTATAACCAAGATCGTGCTCAATTTCGGCCCAAGCGTGCTGCAAAATGGATCTAACCTGGATCTCGAAGTAGATACCCGCGAAGCTCCGCCATTCGGGAAGGCGCGCACGATCTTCTTGCAGTTTCACAACGAGGTGAAAAGACTGATAGCCGAACTCATCATCGCTCAGGGATGCAGCCTTATCTAACGAACGGGTTGCATCGACAGTGAAAGCTCCAGTCAGCACCGCGACGGCGGCATCAACCTCGGTCGTGAGATTAGTAATAACACGCACGCCTAAGAGATCATGCAAATCCGAGAACCTCCCGTACTTATCGGGTGCATCCTCAATCTTTGCCCTTGCGCTCTCTTCGGTCTTGACGCGATGCGTGACGCTGTGGATTTTCACCCCACCATCGGCGAGCACCTCCTCAACCAGCGAGCGAATTTTCTCACCCCGAGCCCGGTGCGGTTCCGACTCTTGGTTGTAATCTCCGCGCCTAGCCATGGCTCTTCCCTTGCTGCGACAGTTCGTGAATTAGATCTTCAGCCATGGCGACCCCTGGCGGGAGTAGAGCGACCGTGCCCACAGTCTGGTCGTACTCCACGAGCCGTGCTTGGTGCATGGGCCGGAGCACGTTCTTCCGGTAGTCCGCGGGCCGTTTCTGCTCTAGCCACGACACGAGGTCAGCCTCCTTGGCGTCCGTGACCCCGGCCAGAAGCAGGAGCGTCTGCTTCAGCAACGTCAATCCTGGCTTCAGGACTCGGCGCTTATCGCCGCTCTTCCACACCAGCGACACCTCACGCTCTACGAGCGCGTCCACCAGGACGGTTGCATCATCGGTCGACAGGCCGTGCAGCAGTCGAACAAGCTCGGCCACAATCCACTTACTCATGTACACGACCGTGGTCGCGTCCATATGGTTCGGGTCTACGTCTCCGCCTGCGTGACCCACACCACGGTTGTTCCGGATCTCATACAGCGCCAGAATCATGCGGGGTATCTGAATTCGTGCAGCGCGTGGGCCGGTCTCGCCCTCAAGCTTCTTGCACGCGTCCACGATGTTGCTGGGCTTGCTTGACCGCACCGGGTACGTCCCCGCGAAGTAGCCGCCCAAGATCGTGTAGGCCGCTTCACAGAGCTTGCCACCGTTCAGCTCGGCGGGCTCCCAGCGATGTTCGGCGTAGTTCTTGACGACCTGCTGAAACGCGTCCAACAGGTCAGCGACAAGGGTTGGGGGCAGGGCGCTAAACGCATCCTTCGGGTCAAGAGGCATCCGACACGATCATCTGTTCGACCGCCTTGCGACCTGCATCAGTAAGTTTGTAGGTCTTCCGAGCCTGCTTGCTCTTACCGGACTTTTTGAGCTGCAATATCAGCGCGGGCTTCTTGCCGATGAGGTTTGTCATGACCTTGGCGGTGCCGGTGACCCCGTGTCCGAGGTCTTTGAGGAGCTTGTTTAGCTCAAGGGAGCCAAACGATTCCTGACCCCTGAGGATCTGCACCCAGTACGCGGCCACGAGCATACCGTCGCCGTGTGTCGATGCTCCCGAGGCGTCGTACAGTTCAGCGAAGTGGCTGTACCCGCCGCCACCTCCGGTTTCGATTTCAGCGTCGTCCTCGCCGTCTTCGTCGTCCTGGTCGACCTGATCGTTGACCGCTCCACGTGATTTCGCTGTCGACACTGAGATTCCGTATCGCTCGGCGACCCACCGGATTACCCGTCCGCGGGCGTCTTCATCGATGCCCGCCAGCGCCTTCGAAACTGTCCCCATAGCCTCGATTTCGAGGTCCTTTTCGTCTGCCATTTCATCCCCCATTGGTAAGTGGCTGATAGAAGCCTACTAGGGTCTGCCGACACCAAGCCAGGCCAGAGAGCGCCAGTTCTCGGCCTCCCATGGGGTTTCCCTGGACTCGAAGAAGGCCCGACGCCCTCCGAGGGGTGCCGGGCCTTCTCAGTTCGAGGAAAGGCGCTTCGTGCCTTAGCCCTGGATGAGTCCGGGGCGAGCGGGTGGCACAGCCGCCACAAACGCCTCCATCCCGTTGTTGAACTTGTCGAAGAGCGACACCACTACCTGCATATCCGGTGTGGCCTTCGCATCCTGCGCCGTCAGATCGGCATACGCCGCCGTGTGGTTGCGGAGCGCCTGGGAGAGGAACTGCCGCTCCCGAGGAGCAACCGTGTTCTCCAACAGGTCGAGCGTCTTGTCGGTTGCATCGAGGATCCGGTCGGACATCGCGGCCCGACGGTTTCGAGCATGCTGACTCTGAACACCCCGAGCCTTCGCCATGGCCTCCGGCGTGCCCGAGGAGCCGGAGCCCGTGCGGGCGAACTCCAGCCCCTCCGTGTCACGGACGACCCGAGAGACCGTCTGTGGGTGGACCCCCACAGACTTCGCGACCTGACCGCGCGTCAGCCCATCGCGGACCAGGCGCGCGATCTCCGCCTCCACCTCCGGCGGCGTCCGCACTCCGGACTGACGCGCGGACACGTCTCAAGCGCCCTTGGACGCCGAGCGGGCGATCTTGTCGAGGCGGTCCACCTCGACATCGACCTTGTAGCTGTCGACAAACGCATCCGAAGTCGCGATGGTCGACGCGCCGTCCGGGTCGACCTGCGCCAGGTAGCTGAGCGCGCCGATCGACACTGCACCCTCCAGCGCCTCCGAGAGAACCCGGCCCCATGCCTTCTTGAACTCGTCGGTCTTCTCGTCCGCGATCACCCGCGCCGCGCCGTCATGGCCGACCGCCGCCAGCCGGTCGATCACCAGATCGATAATCTCCGAGAGGTACGCCTCCGGATTGATCGACTGCGCGACCTCGGGCAGCAGTTCGGCGTTCGCCGCGACCGCGATCAGACGCTGCTCCGACGCTGTGTGGATGACCTGCTCGATCTCGCGGGTTCGGATCAACTGGGACACCATCTCCCACTCGCGGTTCACCACGGCCACCTCGTCGGCGGTGCTGGGCTGGAACGAGGAGATCAGCTTCTGGCGGGCGTTCAGGGTGCGGTCATCGCCGCCCCGGTTACCGGGGATCGACTGGTGCGCCGGGATGCGCGCGACCAACACGCGTCGAGCTTCCTCGATCATCTCGATACGGCGGCGGGTGATCGCGCTGTTGTGATAGTTCGGGTCGTGCCATGCGATCGCGAGTTCGAGGGACCGACGATAGGTCGCGTAGCCCTCGGCGAACTCCGCCCCGTGCGTCCGCTTGTAGTCCTCGAAAGCGCGGAAGTGCTCGCCGTGAACCTCGGGGTTGGATCCCGGAACGATGGGATCGGTCGTGATTGCCATGATGATTCTCGATTCTCTGGGTGGGCTCTCGTGGCCCTGGGTGACCGACCAGTTGGCACTGGCCGGGGATTACGGGCGCGACAAAACCAGCCCTGATTCGGCGGCACAAGTCACCACGTCGACAGGCGCATCACGCGGCCATCGCAACGGCTCGGACGGCGACCTCGAACGGGAACTTCGGGAGGGTGACCGGAGCGTCAGATGCAAGCCGACCGAGTAGGGAGGAGCATGAGGATCTCCTTGCGCCCGGCCTGCTCGATGAGGATCCGCTTGGCGTCCTCGCGGGCGTCGCCCGCCTGCGCCTGCAGGACGGCGGCGAGGGGTGCGCCGTGCTCGAGCGCGGCGATCACCTGGTCGATCGCGCGCGAGAGGCCCGGCAGCTGGAGTCGTGCGGCGGTCTCGCTCAGTGCCTCCGCCAGCGGGGAACCGGTGCCGACCGCGAGGACGACCTGCCGGAACTCGCCGGTGAGCTCGCCGGATCCGACCGATGACACCCGCCGCAGGGCGTCGAGGAACCCCTCGCCGGCGGACAGACAGAGGGCCAAGAACTCGAGCGTCGTCGGAAGCTCGTCGGTCATACGAGTGCGTCGCGCCTTGACCCGAGTGGACAACTGCATGTCGTAGAGCGCTCCGGCTGCCCCTCCGCAGAGGAGCGGAAGGACGGCCACGGGGGCGGTCATGCGGCCGGTGAGCACGAGGACGACGATCACCAGCGCGCCGCCGGCGATCCCCCCGACGATCCATCCGAGCTGGCGAGCCCGGAATCCCGAGGGAGTGACACTCGCGCCCGACTGCGCGATGCGACGAGCGAGCGCTTCTCCCCCGCCGAGCACCCTCTCGAAGAGAACGAGGAGATGCTGCCAGGGTGAGCGCCTCCCCGTGGGGAGCAGGGCGATCGACGGGAGCGCCGAGAGTGGAAGGTCGGCATCGTCCACGACGTCGCGCACGTACGGAGCGATCCGCACGGCCAGGGATGCGGCACCCCAGCGCGGCACGACCGAGAGGATGCCCAGGACGCCGAGTCCGAACATCCCACCCAGCAGTGCGGCGATCGCGATCGACGACCCGGAGTTCATCCGAACCACCGACGAGGCTCGGGCAGGCGTCCGATCCGGACCATCACGCGGAAGGCCACGGTCGACACGGCGGCTCCGAGACAGATCACCAGCACACCCTCAGGCGTGCCGTAGGCTTCGGCGCCCTCTGGCCGCATCACCAGCAGGCCGAGGATCACCCATGGCGCCACCGCGCCCAGCACTGCGGCCCCGCGGATCCATGACTGGCGCGCCTCGACCTCGCCGCGGAGGGCGGCATCGGCACGGACAGAGGCGGCGAGCGCGCGGAGCACGCCGGTCAGCTCGGTGCCACCCACCTGCCGGGCCATGCGCAGAGTCTCGATGATGCGGTCCCCGATGGGGTCGGCGAGCGTGTCCTTGAGGCGATCGAGGCTCGTCTCGAACCGCCCCGTCGCCCGCACATCGTGCGCGAACACCGCGAACGCCGGTCGCAGCATCGCCGGCGCGGAGTCCTCCAGCGCTCCGACCGCATCGGGGAGGGACAGACCGACGCGGATCGACGCGATGAGCAGATCGCATACGTCCGGCCAGAGCTGGCGGCGAAGACGGCGCAGACGCAGTCGACGCCCCCGCAGATACCCGATCGGCGCCGAGCCCGCTGCGAGCCCGGCGAGGAGCGCCAGAACCGGAAGACCGGAGACGAGCCAGGCGGCAGCCGCCGCGGCGAGCGCCACCGCGATCATGCCCGTGAGCACCGCTCGCGGGGTCAGCGCGCCGATCCCCGCCTCCGCGACGAGCCGAGTGAGATGCCCCCGACGGGGCGTCGTACTCTTCGGCGCGCCCGCCGGCCACAGCCACGGCGAAAGGCACAGCAGCGCTCCTGCGGCCAGGAGGGCGCCGAGGAACAGCGTCACGAGTCGCGCCCCGGGGTACGCAGAGCGGTGCCGCGCCCGGGGTCCGAGTAGATGACGCGGGTGGCGATCCGTCCGTCGGCGATCTCACCGGTCGGGGCGATGACTTCGCGTACCCGTCGTCCGCCCTCCGGATCGCGCACGCAATGCACCACGAGATCGACGGACGCGGCGAGCGCCGGCACGATGAAGGAGCGGTCGATGTTCCGCCCGGCCAGGAGAGGCAGCATCGTGAGCTTGTCGAGCGCATCGTCGGCGGAGTTCGCGTGCACGGTCGCCGCTCCCGGCACCCCGGTGTTGAGCGCCAGCACCAGGTCGAGCGCCTCGGCATCGCGCACCTCTCCGACGACCAGCCGATCGGGACGCATGCGGAGGGCTTCCTTCACGAGCCTGCGGAGGGTGATCTCACCGGAGCCCTCCAGACTCGCCTGGCGCCCCTGCAGCGCGACGAGATCGGGTCCGTCGACCGAGAGCTCGAAGGTCTCCTCGACCGTGACGATGCGCTGCAGATCGGCGCAGGCGGCCAGGAGGGCGCCGAGCATCGTGGTCTTGCCCGCATGCGTCGCCCCGGAGACGATCACACTCCGCCCCGCACGCATCTCATCGCCGAGGAATCTCGCGAGATCGACGGGGAGCGCCCCCTGCGCGGCGAGCGCATCGAGAGTCCGATGCCCGGGCAGGAACTTTCGGATGTTGACCGCCCACCCGCCGCGCACCACATCGGCGATCGCGACGTGCAGACGGGAGCCGTCGGGCAGCGAGGCGTCGACGAACGGTTGGCTGATGTCGACGCGGCGACCGGTGGATTGCAGCATTCGCTCGACGAGGTCGCGCACGACCGTCTCACCGAGCCGCAGTTCGACGCGCTCGGCCACTCCGCCCCGGGCGATGTGCACCTGGTCTCCCCCGTTCACCCAGATCTCCTCGATCCCCGGATCGTCGAGCAAGGGCTGCAACGCCCCGTACCCGCTGACCGCCGCGAGCACATCGCGGACCGAGCGCGCCTCGTCGTCGATGAGCTCCTGCCCTCGGGCGAGAGCCAGGTCGTTGTGCCTGCGGACCTCGGCCTCGGTGATCCGACGGACGGCATCCGGATCGATCGAGGGGTCGGTGCCGTCGCTGCGCAGACGAAGGCGCACACGATCGGCCACGGCGAGAGAGGGAGGATTCACGCCGAGCATCCTCGCAAGAATCGCGAGAACGGCGCGGAAGTTATCCACAGCGAAGGCGGAACGACCTCGGAACGGCCCTCGTGCTGCACTGAAGACGTGGCCTCCGACTCCTCGGAGCCCCCGGTGCCCGGATCGCCGCGGGGATGGTCACGCGGCCGTCGATCGGACGGTCGAGTCACCCGACGGATCGAGGGATCCCCGCCCTCTCCTTGTACCGGATTCTCCCGGGAAAGCGGAGGCCTCCGCTCGGTAGACTGTGAGCACCGCGCGGGAGTGGTGGAATTGGCAGACACGCAGGATTTAGGTTCCTGTGCCCCAGGGCGTGTGGGTTCAAGTCCCACCTTCCGCACAGGACGAGCGCATTCGCGCGTTCGGCTGCTCGACCGCCGCACCATCGCACCATCGCACCACGACGGGACACCCATGCATCACGCCGCGCTCATCCCCTGGCTCGACCCGGCCACGATCATCGGCACGGCGGGCCCGTGGGCTCTCCTCGTGGTGTGCTTCATCGTCTTCGCCGAGACCGGACTGCTGGTCGGCTTCCTGCTCCCGGGTGACACGCTGCTCGTGATCGCCGGTCTGCTGTCGCACCCGATCGCGGGTTCCGAGCACGGCGTCTTCGGCATCAACGTGTGGTTCGTGGCGCTCCTGATCGGTCTCTCGGCGTTCGTCGGCGGCGAGGTCGGCTACGTGATCGGCCACAAGGGCGGTCCGGCCGTCTTCGAGCGCAAGGAATCGGGCCTCTTCAGCAAGAAGAACGTCGAGCGCACGAACGCGTTCTTCGAGCGCTTCGGCGGCATCACCGTGATCCTCGCCCGGTTCGTGCCGATCGTGCGCACGTTCGCCCCGGTCGCCGCGGGCGTCGGACACATGCCGTGGCGCAAGTACACGCTCTACAACCTCATCGGTGCCATCCTCTGGGGCTTCGGTCTCACGATGTTCGGGTACGCGATCGGGTTCATCCCGCCCGTCGCCCACTTCGTCGAGAGCTACATCGATCTGATCCTGCTCGCCGCGGTCGGCGGCACGGCTCTGGTGACGCTGTGGCATTACCTCCGCGAGCGCTACAAAGCGAAGAAGGAGGCCGAGGCCGGCCACGACGTCGTCACCGAGGCGGCCGAGGCGCAGGCTCTCACGCTCGATCCCGAGGTCTTCGACCGCGCACCCGACCTGGACGGCGACGGCAAGCACTGACGACGCGGGCTGAAAGCGGGCGCGGCCGTCAGCCCGCTTTCCTCTTCGCCGGCGCCTTCTTCGCGGCGGGCTTCTTCGCGGCCGACTTCTCGGCGTCGGCATCCTTCCCGTCGCCGCCGGACTTCTCCGCGGAGCCCTTCGCCCGCTGTTCCTTGGACTTCGCGACGCTGGCGCGCAGGGCCTCCATGAGGTCGATGACCTCGCCGCCCTTCTCCGCTCCCTCCGTCTCGCCGAAGGTGTCGGCGACGTCGAAGCCCTCGCCCGCGTCGATCTTGGCGTCGATGAGCGTGCGCAGCTCCTTCTGGTACTCGTCGACGAACTCCGCGGGGTCGAAGTCGCTCGAGTAACTCTCGACCAGCGATGCCGACAGTTCGAGTTCCTTCTTCGAGATCGACACGTCCTCGTGCAGCGCAGGAAAGTCGACCTCGCGCACCTCGTCGGCCCAGAGCAGGGTCTGCAGCACGAGCACGTCCCCGCGCACCCGCAGCGCGGCGAGACGGGTCTTCTGCCGGAGCGTGAAGCGCACGATCGCGGTGCGGTCGCTCTGCTCGAGCGTCTTGCGCAGCAGCACGTAAGCCTTGGGGGATTTCGAATCCGGCTCGAGGTAGTACGGCTTGTCGAGGGTGAGCAGGTCGACCTGGTCGCTGGGCACGAACTCCACGACATCGATCTCACGGCTCTTCTCGGAAGGGAGAGCGGCGAGATCGTCCTTGGTGAGCACGACGGTGTGCCCCTCGTCGACGTAGGCGCGATCGATGTCGGAGTAGGCCACGGTCTCGCCGCAGATCTCGCACGTGCGCTGGTAGCGGATGCGTCCGCCGTCCTTGTCGTGCACCTGGTGCAGCGGAACGTCGTGGTCCTCGGTGGCGGAGTACACCTTCACCGGCACGTTGACGAGCCCGAACGTGACCGCGCCCTTCCAGATCGTTCTCATGACCCCAGTGAACACCAGCGGCACCGGCCGAGACCAGCCCTTGACTACGCTGGCTCCATGGTCGTCGACGGTCGGATCGTGCAGGTCGAAGGACGCCGCCTGCGCGTGACCAACCTCGACAAGGTCGTGTATCCCGAAACCGGCACGACGAAGGGCGAGATCTTCGCCTACTACTCGGCCATCGCACCGCAGCTGCTGCCCCTGCTCGCCGGGCGCCCCGTGACCCGCAAGCGCTGGGTCGAGGGTATGGGGACGGCGGATGCCCCGGCCGATGCCTTCTTCACGAAGCAGCTCGAACGCGGGGCGCCCGAGTGGATTCCCCGCCAGGCGATCGTGCACTCCGACGGTCCGAAGGACTATCCGCTGGTCGACGAGGTGCCGACCCTGGTGTGGCTGGCTCAGGTCGCGGCGATCGAGCTGCACGTACCGCAGTGGCGGTTCGGAGCCGACGGACTGCCCGGGCGACCCGACCGCCTGGTGCTCGACCTCGACCCGGGCCCCGGCGCGGGACTCGCGCAGTGCGCGGCCGTCGCCCGTCTCGCCCGCGGCATCCTGACCGGGATGGGGCTCGATCCGGTGCCGGTGACCAGCGGCAGCAAGGGCATCCACCTGTACGCGTCGCTCCCCGGCGAGCAGACGAGCGCCGAGATCTCGATGGTCGTGAAGGAACTCGCCCGCGTCATCGAGAACGAGCACCCCGAGCTCGCGACCGCCACCATGTCGAAGGCCGTGCGGAGCGGCCGAGTGTTCCTCGACTGGAGTCAGAACAACGGCAAGAAGACGACGATCTCGCCGTACTCGCTGCGCGGCCGCGCCCGGCCATGGGTGGCGGCTCCCCGCACCTGGGACGAGCTCGACGACCCCGATCTCGCACAGCTCGACCTCGACGAGGTGCTGGAGCGCGCGGCAGCCGGCATCGACCCGATGGCGGCGCTGCACCCGGCGGATGCCCCGGCCCCGACTTCCCCGCCAGCCGCCCAGTCGAAGGCGGAGCGACACCGGCCGAGCAGCCGCGGCGCCTCTCCCGTCGCGCTCGATCCGGAGGCGACGCTCCCGACTTTCGAGCCGATGCTCGCCGAGCACGGCACCCCCGCACTCGCGCGCCGCCTGAGCGATCCCGCCTGGGCCGAAGTGAAATGGGACGGCATCCGCGCGATGGGCACCTGGTCGAACGGATGGATGCGTCTGCACGCCCGCCGAGGCACCGATATCACCGCGCGCTACCCGGAGCTCACGAGCGACGGCGCCCCGTTCCTGCCGGCGGCGGACGCGGTCGTCGACGGAGAGATCGTCGCCTTCGACCATGACGGCCGTCCGAGCTTCTCGCGGCTGCAGAACCGCATGCACCTCACCCGCGCGCGCGAGATCGAACGGGAGGTCGTGCGCACGCCCATCGTGTACATGCTCTTCGACCTGCTGCGCCTCGACGGCCACGATCTCACCGGCATCCCCCTGCACCAGCGGCGCACACTGCTCGATGACCTGATCGCCGACCTCGACGCGCCGGTGCAGGTGCCGCCCGTGTTCGACGACGTCGATGACGCTCTCGCCGCGAGCGACGACTTCGGTCTCGAAGGCGTCGTCGTCAAGGACCGAGACTCGCGTTACCGCCCCGGCACGCGCTCGCCCTCCTGGCTCAAGCTCAAGCACACCCGAATGCAGGAGACGGTCATCGTCGGCATCCGTCCGGGCAAGGGCGATCGCGAGCGCACGCTCGGTTCCCTCCTGCTCGCGGTGCACGACTCCCCCGGCTCACCCCTGCGCTACGTCGGCCGGGTCGGAACCGGGTTCACCGAGCGCATCCTGCGCGATCTGCTCGACCTGCTCGAACCGCTGCGCACGAAGACCGCACCCCTCGACGGGGTTCCCGCGCCCGACGCCTCCGACGCGCTCTGGGTGCGCCCGGAAGTGGTCGGCGAGGTGGAATTCGCGAACTGGACGCCGGACGGGGTGCTGCGGCACGCGCGCTGGCGCGGACTGCGCCCCGACAAATCGCCCGATGAGGTCGTACGCGAGAGCTGACCCTCAGGCGTGGCGCGGCTCGCAGTCCGACTGCTCCGCCGGTTCGATCTGGAACGTCGAGTGCTCGACGTCGAAGTGCTCGGCGAGGCATCCCTGCATCTCCGAGAGGAGCCTGGTCGATCGTCCGTCGGCGAGGATCGCCGGGTCGACGAGCACGTGCGCGCTGAACACCGGCGCGCCACGGGTCAGTTGCCAGACGTGCACGTCGTGCACCCCGACCACACCGTCGTAGCCGAGCAGGTGCGAGCGGATGTCGGCCACCGCCATCCCCTTCGGCGCCGACTCGGAGAGCACCGAGAAGACCTCCCGCAGCAGAGAGATCGCCCGCGGGATGATGAGGATCGCGATGAACATCGAGGCGATGGCATCCGCCGGCATCCAGCCCGTCGCCACGATCACGATCGCCGCGACGATCACGGCCGCCGAGCCGATCAGATCTCCCATCACCTCGAGGTACGCCCCGCGCACGTTGATGCTGGTGCGCTGCGCGCGGCTGAGCAACCACATCGAGACCGCGTTCGCCAGCAGGCCGACCACCGCGACGACGAGCATCAGCGGACCCGCCACCTCGACCTCGCCCGGGTCGATCAGGCGGCCGACGGCCTCGAACCCCACCCACCCCGCGAGCAGGATCAGGATGATCGCGTTGATCAGCGCGCCGAAGACCTCGGCCCGCTGATATCCGAACGTGCGACGGTCATCGGCGGGGCGCGCGGCCACCGCCGCGGCGATGAGCGCGATCACGAGTGCCGAGGCGTCCGTGAACATGTGCGCGGCGTCGGCAAGGAGCGCCAAGGAACCGGTCAGCAGAGCGCCGACAACCTGCACCACCATGATCGTCGCGGTGAGGCACAGCGAGATCGTCAGAAGACGCCGGTGGCCGGCCGAGCGGATGCCGCCGGCAGCGGGAGCGTGATCGTGCATGCCTCCAGGCTAAGCGCGGAATCAGCCGTTCAGCCGCGATTTCGCTAGTCGGGAAGGGTAACGAGAACCAGTCTCATCTCGTTCTGCCCGAGCCCGCGCTCAGAGGTCGGCGAGCAGCGGCGCCAACTCCTCGAACGCGCGGGCGCGATGGGACTGCGCCTGCTTCTCCCCGTCGGTGAAGTCCCCGACCGAGCGCTCCTCCCCCGCCGGCTGGCCGTCGGGGATGAAGATGGGGTCGTACCCGAACCCGCCCCCGCCGGAGGCGGCGTGCGCGAGCCGCCCGGGCCAGATACCGGTGACGACCTTCTCGGCACCGTCGGGTGAGACGAGCGCGATCGTCGAGGTGAAGTGCGCGGCGCGATGCGGGTCGGCGATGTCGCGCAGCTGATCGAGCAGCAGCTCGAGGTTGGCGACGGCATCCTTCTTCTGCCCCGCCCAGTAGGCGGAGAACACGCCCGGCGAGCCGCCGAGCACGTCGACGCAGATTCCCGAATCGTCGGCGAGCGCCGGAAGTCCGGTGTGCGCGGCCGCGGCTCGAGCCTTGATCAGCGCGTTGTCGGCGAAGGTCACTCCGTCCTCGACCGGTTCGGGTCCGTCGTAGCCGACGACTTCGAGGTCGGGGCGCACCCGGGCGACGATCTGCTGGAACTCGGCGACCTTGTGCGGATTGTGCGTGGCCAGGACGACCTTCATCGTCACTCGGCCGCCAGTGCGGCGATCTGCCGCTCGGTGAGGGTCGCGCAGCCGTCGACGCCGAGCTGCAGCAGCGCGTCGAGTTCGCGCTTGTCGAAGGGCGCACCCTCGGCGGTGCCCTGCACCTCGACGAACAGTCCGCGACCGGTGACGACGACGTTCATGTCGGTCTCCGCGCGCACGTCCTCGACATATGCCAGATCGAGCATGGGCTCTCCATCGATGATCCCGACCGACACCGCGGCGACCGAGTCGAGCAGCGGGGTGGAGTTGCGACCGATGAACTTCTTCTCGCGTCCCCACTCGATCGCGTCGGCGAGGGCGATGTACGCGCCCGTGATCGCCGCGGTGCGCGTGCCGCCGTCGGCCTGCAGCACGTCGCAGTCGATCACGATCGTGTTCTCGCCGAGCGCCTTGGTGTCGACGACCGCACGCAGCGCGCGCCCGATCAGGCGGGAGATCTCGTGGGTGCGCCCGCCGATGCGTCCCTTCACGCTCTCGCGGTCGTTGCGGCTGTTCGTGGCGCGAGGGAGCATGGCGTACTCGGCGGTCACCCACCCCTTGCCCTTGCCGGTGAGCCAGCGCGGAACGCCGTTGGTGAAGGATGCCGTGCACAGCACCTTCGTCCCGCCGAAGCTGATCAGCGCGGAGCCCTCGGCCTGAGAGCTCCATCCGCGCTCGATCGTGACCTCGCGGAGCTGGTCGGTGGAGCGGCCGTCGGCACGCACGATGTCAGACATGGGCTTCCTTCGTTTCGGGGAGAGGGGTACCGCTCAGCGCGGCTCGGAGAGGGAGTCGGGAAGGGGAATGACGCCGGTCTGGACGAGCTGCACGTCGCGCACCTCGCGACCCATCAGGCGGTTCGCGAGCGCGGTGAAGTCCGAGGCGGAGTCGCCCGTGGCCTCGTACACGTACCGCGCGGTCGCGTCGGGCGGGGCGAGCAGATCGCCGCGGACGAGCTGACGGTAGACGTCGCCGGCCGTCTCGTCATCGCTCGACACGAGCGTGACGCCCTCGCCCATCACGTAGCTGATGGCGCCGCGCAGGAACGGGTAGTGGGTGCAGCCGAGCACGAGCGTGTCGACCTCCGCTTCGCGCAGCGGCGCGAGGTACTCCTCGGCGACGGCGAGCACCTCCGGGGTGCCGGTGATGCCCGCCTCGACGAACTCGACGAAGCGCGGGCAGGCCGCGGTGAACACCTGCAGCCGCTCGTTGACCTCGAGCATGTCCTGGTACGCGCGCGAGCCGATCGTGCCGACCGTGCCGATCACGCCGATGCGTCCGTTGCGCGTCGTCGAGACGGCCCGCCGAACCGCGGGCCCGATGACCTCGACCACCGGCACGTCGTAGCGCTCGCGCGCATCGCGGAGCATGGCCGAGGATGCCGTGTTGCAGGCGATCACGAGCATCTTCACGCCCTGGTCGACGAGCGTGTCGAGCACCTCGAGCGAGTAGCGGCGCACATCGGCGATGGGCTTCGGCCCGTAGGGCGAGTGGGCGGTGTCGCCGATGTAGACGAACGACTCGCGGGGCAGCTGGGCGCGGATGGCCCGCGCCACCGTGAGCCCGCCGACACCGGAGTCGAAGATACCGATCGGCGCGTCGTTCATGACTCCCCAGCCTAGTCGCGACGACACGGCCGCAGGTGAGCCGCGCTCACTAAACTGAGCGCATGACCTCGTCGACGGCGCTGCTCACCGACCGCTACGAACTCACGATGCTCGCCGCATCGCTGCGCGACGGGACCGCATCGCGCCCGAGCGTGTTCGAGCTCTTCTCACGCCGCCTCTCGGGCGGACGCCGGTTCGGGGTCGTCGCCGGCACCGGGCGCCTGCTCAGCCTGGTGCGCGACTTCCGCTTCGGTGACGACGAGCTTCGTTTTCTCCGCGACAACGACGTGGTCGATGCGGCATCCCTGCGCTACCTCGAGGATTACCGGTTCACCGGATCCATTCGCGGCTACCGCGAGGGCGAGCTGTACTTCCCCGGCTCCCCCATCCTCACCGTCGAGGGCAGCTTCGCCGATGCGGTCGTCCTCGAGACGCTGGCGCTGAGCGTGCTCAACCACGACTCGGCCGTCGCCACGGCCGCCTCGCGCATGAGCATCGCGGCGGGCGAGCGCCCCCTCGCGGAGATGGGATCGCGACGCGCCGCCGAGCGGTCGGCCGTCGCGGCCGCCCGTGCCGCCTACATCGCCGGGTTCCGGTCGACGAGCAATCTCGAGGCCGGCCGCACGTGGGGCATCCCGACGATGGGCACCGCCGCGCACTCCTGGACGCTGCTCCACGACAGCGAGGAAGAGGCCTTCCGGTCGCAGATCGAAAGCCTCGGAACCGACACCACGCTGCTCGTCGACACCTACGACATCCCGACGGGCGTGGAGACGGCGATCCGCGTCGCCGGCACGGGCCTCGGCGGGGTGCGCATCGACTCCGGCGACCTGCCCACCGTGGCGGCCGCCGTGCGCGAGCAGCTCGACGCTCTCGGCGCGACCGAGACACGCATCACGGTCACGAGCGACCTCGACGAGTACGCCATCGCGGCCCTCGCCGCGTCGCCCGTCGACGCCTACGGCGTCGGTACGTCGGTGGTCACGGGATCGGGATATCCGACGGCCAGCATGGTCTACAAGCTCGTCGCCCGACAGGATGCCACGGGTTCGTGGATCGGCGTCGCCAAGGCTTCCGCGGACAAGGCGTCGCACGGCGGCCGCAAAGCCGCCTTCCGTCGCCTCGAGGACGGCGTCGCCACCGCGGAGGAGGTTCTCGTCGCCGACGGCTTCGAGAAGCTGGACGGGCCGGCATCCTCCGTCGGGGGGCGCCCGCTCCAGGTGACGTTCATCGACCACGGCGAGATCGACTCCGCGCACGAGGGCGCCGCGGGAACGGCATCCGCCCGCGAGCATCACCTCCGCGTCCGTGAGGAACTGCCGGTGCGCGCGCTCGCGCTGAGCAAGTCCGACCCGGCCATCCCCACCGTCTACATCGACGTGGAGTGAGATCGCGCCCGCGCGGTCAGCGCGTCATCGACTCGTAGATCTCCTTGCACGTCGGGCAGATCGGGAACTTCTCGGGGTCGCGCCCCGGCGTCCACTTCTTGCCGCAGAGTGCGCGGACCGGCTTGCCGGTGATCGCCGACTCGAGGATCTTGTCCTTCTTCACGTAATGCGAGAAACGCTCGTGGTCACCCGGCTCGAGATTCTCCTCTCGGAGGAGCTCTTCCAGTTCGCGATCAAGCGTTGCCACGCCGCCCTGATCGGGGCTGTCCAGCGGAGTACTCATCCCGTGAGTCTAGCCGCGTCCACGCGTGCGCGGGGCGGCGTCACGCGGTCTCGACGAACTCCATGAGGCGTTCCCCACTGCGTTCGAAGATGAGGCCGCCGACGACCGCTCCGATGACGAAGACACCGACGCCGGTACCGAGGCCGGCCCAGAACGTCGCCATCGCCTGCTCCTCCCCCGAGAGGAGGTTCGAGGCGAAGAGCCAGATGACCGGACCGCTGACGAGGATCGCCCCGAGGAATGCGACGGCCGGCCCGTAGGCGCCGCGCGACGTCGGACGCTGCGGTTGCTGGAACGGACTGTCGCCCGGGCGTGACACCGCGTACGGCGCGACGACCGACACGATGCTCGACAGGCCGAGGGCCGAGAGCAGCAGGCTGGATCCGAGACCGATCAGCGGCAGCAGCAGATGCCAGTCGTCGATGACGAGGAGCGTGAGCGGAACGGCGATCGCCAGGACCGGAATCGACACCAGGAGAACGGGGACCAGGCGCCCGAGCCGATCGGGCAGCCCGCGCACACCGCTGGCGACGTGCGTCCACAGGGCCGTCGAGTCGTAGGCGACGTCGTTGTGCGGCAGCCATCCGAAGAAGAGCGCCATCACGGGGACCGGCACGAGGGCGGCGATCTCGAGCGGTACTCCGGCGACCAGGAGCGGGAGCACCGTGAGGACCCCCGCGACCGGGACGACGATCACGTTGACGATGTAGCGGCGGTCGCGCAGCCAGTACACGAGGCTGCGCGAGGCGATGGCTCCGAAGGCCGTCGACGGCAGGAGGGCGAACCACCCGAGACCGGTGCGTTCGCGCGCGGCCACGGGCCGCTCGGTCGTCGTGAGCAGGCGGCGGACCAGCCATTCCCACACCACCCAGAACCCCGCGAGGGTCACGACGGCGATGAGGCCGATGAGCCACGCCGTCGAGCTCTCGGGCGCCTGGAACAGCGCGCCGGGTGCCGCTCCGAGCGGGGTGAGGGAGAGCACTCCCGTCAGCGAGATCAGGGATGCCGGCACCTCCCCGTCCCACCGGAACGACGCGAGGAACACGGCGACCGGGAACGCGACGACGAGCAGCGCGAGCACGAACAGTGCCGTGAGCTCGCGCGAGCGCCGTTCGGGCAGCAGCAGCGCATTGACCGCCATGCCGATGCGCGCGACCAGGATGGTGCTGACGATGCCCACCACCGCCATCCCGACCGCGAGCGGCCACGCGACGCCGAGCTGCACCGCCACGATGCCGACGCTGAGGTACACGGCCAGGAGAGCCAGGCTCGGGACGCTGATCAGCGACGCGACGACGAGGATCCACGGCATCTGACGCTCGTCGACGCCGAAGACGGCGAAGCGGCGAGGATCGAGCTGGTCCACGGCTCCCACGAGGATCGGGCCGATGAGGAAGCCGAGGAGGATCGCGGCGCCGCCGAGGACGGTGACCGTGCGGGCGACGCCGAGCGGTGCGCCGGAGAGGCTGAGCACCGAGGTGCAGACGACGACCGTGATCGCCACGACGACGAGGAAGGACAGGATCGACCGCGTCCGGCGCTCGCCGCGCAGCGATCCGAGCAGAAGGGCGAGCCTCAGTCGGAGAACGTGTGCAGCCACTCGAGCCCCTCCACCTCTCCGATACCGCCGGAGAGCTCGACGAAGCGCGCTTCGAGCGTCTGGCCCGCCCGCACCTCGTCGATCGTCCCCTCGGCGAGCACTTCGCCGTCGACGATGATCGCGACGCGCGAGCACACCCGCTCCACGAGATCCATCCCGTGGCTCGACAGGATGACGGTGCCGCCGTGCGCGACGTACGCCCGCAGGATGTCGAGGATCACCGCCGAGGAGACGGGGTCGACCGATTCGAACGGCTCGTCGAGCACGAGCACGCGCGGCGAGTGGATCATCGCCCCCGCGAGCATGACCTTCTTGGTCATACCCGCCGAGTAGTCCGAGACGACGCGACCGAGCGCATCCCCCAGATCGAAGGCGCGCGCGAGATCGGCGACGCGCTTCTCGATCACGTCGGAGGCCAGGCCCCGCAGGAGCCCGTAGTAGTAGAGGAGCTGACGGCCGGTCAGACGGTCGAACGTGCGCAGGCGATCGGGGAGGACGCCCATCACCCGCTTCGCCGCCTGGGAGTTCGTCGCCTGGTCGATGCCGCAGATCACGACGCTCCCGGCGTCGGCGCGCAGCAGCCCCGCGATGATCGACAGCGTCGTCGTCTTACCGGCTCCGTTGGGTCCGACGATGCCGTAGAAGGAGCCCGCCGGCACCGACAGGTCTATGCCGTGCACGGCACGATTGTCGCCGAAATGCTTGACGAGCCCGCGGATGTGCAGAGCCTCGACGTCCGACGCAGCGGGGGCGGCCGATTCCGCGGCGACGGCGGATGCCTCGGACCGGACGTCCGTGGCCTCGACATCGGGCCCGGCTTCGGTGGTCTCCGGCTCGACAACCTCCGCCTCAGCGATCTCGAGCTCGACGACCTCGGCCTCGACGACCTCGGGCTCGACGACCTCCGTCTCAGCGATCTCCGCCTCAGCGATCTCAGGCTCGACGATCACCTCGTCGACGCCGACAGTCGCTCCGACACCGACCGTCCCGTCGACCTCGACCACCGCCTCAGGCGGGTCGATCCGGGTCGACTCGATCGTGACGGGAGCCTGCGGCTTCGGCTCGGCGACCTCCGCGGACTCAGCCGCAGCCGCATTCGCCGCGGCCGCCTTCGCCGCAGCGGTCCTCGCGGCGGCAGTCTTCGCCGCGGTCGTGCGAGTGGAAGCGGCGCGTGATGCGGCGGTGCGTGCCGTCGACTTCGCCGCCTGAGCCTTCGTCGCCGCGGTCTTCGCCGCAGCGGTCTTCGCCGCTGTCGACTTGGCTGCCGTCGACTTCGCCGCCGTCGACTTCGCTGCAGCCGATTTCGCGGCCGCTGTCTTCGCTGCCGTGGTCTTCGCCGCAGCGGTCGTGCTCGCGGCGGTCGTCTTCTTCGCCGCCGCCGACTTGGCTGCGGCCGTTTTCGCCGCAGCGGACTTCGCGGGTGTACGCGTCGTCGTGGCACGCGCTCCGGCAGCCGGCCGCGCGGGAACCTTCTTCTCGATCGGGCCCGCCGCCGAGACGGGCTCGATGACGACGTCGGTGCCCGCAGCGGCCTTCTCCGCCGCAGCCTTTGCCGTGCTCGGGCGCTTCGCGGGCGTGCGGGCTGCGGGAGTCTTCTTCGCGGCGTTCGTGCGGGCCGCGGAAGCCTTCTTCGCCGTCGGGGAGGACGCGGATGCCCGCTTCGACGTCGCCGTCCGCTTCTCCGGGGTCGCCTTCGATTCGGTCGTGGGGTCTTCCGCCTTTTCGGGGCGGGCGTCGGGGGAAGCAGTCACGGGTTCTACGGTATCAACGCGAGCCGACTTCCCCGGGGTCGGTCGCAACATTCACCCTGACAATCACCCGGGCGCCTTCCCCGACGTCGACCCTGGGTATACGGTGTGGACTGGGTCACGAAACGGCAACGGGCGCCGTGAGACCCGGTGTTTCCCAGGGTCCATCGCTAGCATGAACGCGGCACGACGAAGTGTCCGGCTGGTTAACCGGCCATGAACACACCTTCCAAAGGAGCACTCGTGACTCTTCAGACCGTCATCCTCGCAGCCGGCATGGGCTCGCGCCTGGGCCGTTCGCTGCCCAAGCCGCTCACCGAACTCGGCGACGGCCGCACGATCATGCGCCAGCAGCATGACAACATCCGCGCCGCGTTCGGCACCGACGCGCGCATCACCACCGTGGTCGGCTACCGCGCCGAGACCATCATCGAGGCCTTCCCCTCCGCCAACTACGTGCACAACGAGCGCTACGACGAGACCAACACCTCGAAGAGCCTCCTGCGCGCCCTCGGCGCGACCGGACGCGGCGGCGTGCTGTGGATGAACGGCGACGTCGTCTTCGACCCGATGATCCTCGGCCGAGCGGCCTCGTTCATCGAGCGCGATCAGTCGTTCGTCACGGTCAACACCTCCAAGGTCAGCGACGAAGAGGTGAAGTACACGGTCACGGCCGAGGGCTTCATCAAGGAGCTGTCGAAGACCGTGACCGGCGGCCTCGGCGAGGCCGTCGGCATCAACTACATCTCGTCGGCGCAGAAGAAGGCGTTCATGCGCCAGCTGCAGCGCGTCGACGACCAGGACTACTTCGAGCGTGGCCTCGAGCTCGCGATCGCCGAGGACGGCCTGCTGCTCGAGCCGATGGACGTCTCCGACCTGTACGCGGTCGAGGTCGACTTCGCCGAAGACCTCGAGCGGGCGAACCTCTTCGTCTGAGTCGCTGTCGAGAGCCTCCAGCGAAAACGCCGGGAGCCGCACCCTCAGGGGTGCGGCTCCCGGCGTTTTCGCGGGCGGGGTTCCTAGGATCGTGACATGGCCCCGAAGGTGCACAAGATCCACTCCCTCCCGGACGACGCCCCGTGGGACAAGGGCATCCCTCCGACGGGATCGCCCGAGCATCCGTTCGTCGTCCGTGGCCTCGATCGCGTGCTCTCGATCCAGCGCCCACTGGTGCTCGCGCACATCCGCAGCATCCGTCTGCGCAATCCCCATGCGTCACCCGCCGAGATCGTACGGATCCTCGAACGGCGCTACCTCGCCGCCGTCACCACCGGTGGGGCAGCGGTCGGGGCCACAGCCGTCGTACCGGGGATCGGCACCGGCGTGACGCTCGCGCTCTCCGGCGTCGAGACGGTCGGCTTCGTCGAGTCGACCGCCCTGTTCGCGCAGTCGGTCGCCGAGGTGCACGGCATCGCGGTCGCCAACCCCGATCGCGCCCGGGCGCTGGTGATGACCCTGATGCTCGGCAAGGAGGGCGTCGACCTGGTCGGGCAGCTCGCCGGTCAGGTCGCCGGCCGCGGCGGTACCCGGAACGCCTACTGGGGCGAGCTCGTGACGAAATCCCTCCCCCGTGCCGCCGTCGGACCGCTCGTCGATCAGCTCAAGAGCATGTTCGTGAAGCAGTTCGCCGCGCGCGGCGGCGCCTCCTTCCTGGGCAAGGCGCTACCGTTCGGAGTGGGCGCGGCGATCGGCGGCGCGGGCAACCACATCCTCGGCCGACGCGTGCTGACGACCTCGCACCGCGCGTTCGGCGCCGCTCCCCTCGACCTCCCGCCCGAGCTCGAACCCGTCGCCGGTGCCGAGAAGGTCGAACTCCGCGTGCTCCGCGGCGCGCGCTACGCGGGTTCAGCGGTCGCGGGCGCGGCCGGCACGGCGGTGCGCGGGGTGGGGTGGGCGGGTCGTAAGGTCGGCGAACTGACCACCCGTCGCGGACGCGGCGCGAGCGGAGAGCTGGAGTCCGATTCCGCCCCACGCGGCGACCACGAACTCCCCGAGAATCCGGGCGCCGTCGGTCCGCCGCGCTGATCGGACAGAGAGCACCTCACCAAAGGATCACGCCACCCGTTGTGGCGAGCATCCAACAGGCCGAGCCGCGGCGACGATAGTGTGGAATCCGTGACGGACAAGCCCGACCTCTTTACCACCGCCGGCAAGATCGCGGATCTGCGCGCTCGCTACACCGAAGCCGTCGTCGACGCAGAAGCGAAGGCGAAGGAGAAGCAGCACGCCAAGGGCAAGATGACCGCCCGCGAGCGCATCGAGCTGCTCGTCGATCCCGGGAGCTTCGTCGAGTTCGACGAGTACGTGCGCCACCGCACGACCGCGTTCGGCATGGATCGCTCCCGGCCCTACGGCGACTCGGTCGTCACCGGTGTCGGCACGATCAACGGGCGCACGGTCGCGGTCTACTCGCAGGACTTCTCGACGTTCGGCGGCTCGCTCGGCGAGGTCGCCGGCGAGAAGATCATCAAGGTCATGGAGTTCGCACTGGCGGGCGGCATGCCCTGCATCGGCATCCTCGACTCGGGAGGGGCGCGCATCCAGGAGGGTGTCGTCGCGCTCGGCAAGTACGGCGAGATCTTCCGCCTGAACACCCGCGCCTCCGGTGTCATCCCGCAGATCTCGATCATCATGGGCCCGGCGGCCGGCGGCGCGGTGTACTCCCCCGCCCTCACCGACTTCGTGATCATGGTCGACAAGACGAGCCAGATGTTCGTCACCGGCCCCGACGTCATCAAGACGGTCACCGGCGAAGACGTCGGCATGGAGGAGCTGGGCGGTGCGTACACGCACAACACCCGCTCCGGTGTCGCGCACTACCTCGCGGAGGACGAGGACGACGCGCTCGACTACGCGCGCACTCTGCTCAGCTTCCTGCCGGACAACAACATGGCAGAACTCCCCTCGTACGAGGGTGTCTTCGAGTTCGAGACGACGGATGCCGACCGCGCGCTGAACACGATCATCCCGGACTCGGCCAACCAGCCGTACGACATCCACACGGTGATCGAGCACGTCGTCGACGAGGGCGACTTCCTCGAGGTTCAGCCGCTCTTCGCGCCGAACATCGTCATCGGCTTCGGCCGCATCGAGGGACGCTCGGTCGGCATCATCGCCAACCAGCCCTCGCAGATGGCGGGAACGCTGAACATCGAGGCCGGCGAGAAGGCGAGCCGCTTCGTCCGCTTCTGCGATGCGTTCTCGATCCCGATCGTGACGCTCGTCGACGTTCCGGGCTACCTGCCCGGAACCGACCAGGAGTGGACCGGCGTGATCCGACGCGGAGCCAAACTGCTCTACGCGTACGCCGAGGCCACCGTGCCGCTGGTGACCGTCATCCTGCGCAAGGCCTACGGCGGCGCCTACATCGTGATGGGCTCGAAGCAGCTCGGCGCCGACGTCAACCTCGCGTGGCCGACCGCCGAGATCGCGGTCATGGGCGGCCAGGGCGCCGTGAACATCCTCTACCGGGGTGAGATCAAGAAGGCCGAGGAAGCCGGCGAAGACGTCGCCGCCGTGCGCACCCGCCTCGCGAACGAGTACACCTACAACGTCGCCTCGCCGTTCCTCGCCGCCGAGCGCGGCGAACTCGACGGCATCATCGAGCCGGCGAACACGCGCGTCTCGATCGCCAAGGCACTCCGCGCCCTGCGCGGCAAGCGCGCTGAACTGCCGCCGAAGAAGCACGGGAACATCCCGCTGTGATCGACGAGAGGGACGAGCGCCCGGCGCTCGAGATCACCCGCGGCACGGCGACCGAGGAAGAACTGGCCGCGCTCATCGCGGTGGTCAGCGACGCATATGCGGCCGAGGAATCGGATGCCGTCGCCGAGGAGCCGGTCGTCTCGGCGTGGACGCGCACGCAGCGCTCCCTGCGCAAGCCGCTGAGCAGGGACATCCCTTGGGGACGCTTCGCCCGCTGAGCACCGCCGGGCTCTCCCGGAACCGTGGATCAGCGCGCGAAGCGCAGCGTGACCAGCTGGAACGGCCGCAGCGACAGCTCGACGCCCGTCGCGACGCCGGTGACCGCCGCCCGCGGTGTCTCCCGCTCGAGGAGGTCGGTCTCCACGACCGACCCGAAGTCGAACGACGGCGTGACCTCCCCCACCGCCCGTCCGCCGTGCGCTTCGTACAGCCGCACGATGACATCACCGCTCCGGTCCTCCGCGAGCTTGACCGCCTCGATCACGATCGCGTCCGACGACACCGCGAATAGCGGCGCGACGGGGCCAGAGCCGCGCAGCGAGCGTGCGGGCAGATTCAGGCGGTACCCCTCGCGCACGGCATCCGCGATCCCCGCATCCGGACGGATGCCGACGCGGAAGGCGTGTCGTCCCTGATCCGCCTCCGGATCGGGGAACAGCGGCGCCCGCAGCAGGGAGAGCCGTACCGTCGACGCCGTTCCGCCGCCCTCACGGGGCGCTCGCGTGATGTCGTGGCCGTAGGTCGAGTCGTTCGCGATCGCGACCCCGAAGCCCGGTTCTCCGAGGTGCACCCAGCGGTGTGCGACCGTCTCGAAACGGGCGACGTCCCACGACGTGTTGGTGTGGGTGGGCCGGTGCACGTGACCGAACTGGATCTCGGATGCCGCACGATCGCTGTGCACGTCGAGCGGGAAGCCGAGCTTGAGCAGCTTCTGGCGCTCGTGCCAGTCGACGATCGTCTCGATGTCGAGGCTCGGGGACCCCGCCGCGAGCGTGAGGACCTGAGTGATGCGGGACGCACCGAACTCCCGGTCGATCCGCACGACGGCGGCGGTCGGGTGCGCGACGACCTCGATCGCCACGACATCCCTCAGCTCGACGGCGTGCCGGCGGTAGTGCTCGTCGATGTCCCAGGCATCCCATGCCGTGGGGGTGTCGCGGTGCAGCGTCAGCAGGTTCCCGCGCTCCCCCGTCGGGATCGTCTCGCGCCCGGTCGCACGCACGCTCAGCGAGGAGATGAGCCCATCGGCATCCACCACGACCCGCAGATGCTCGTTCTCGAGCACGATCTCCTCGCCATGCCGTCCGGCATGTGCCGCCGCATTCGCGGACTCCGCGACGCCGATCGCCAGGCCGGGCACACCACCCGACGGGTAGGGGCTCGCGTTGGCGACCAGTTCCACCTCCCCGCGGCCTGCGACGACCTCGAACGCGGTGTCGATGAGGCCGTCGAGCGTCTCGAGGACCTCCGCGTAGCGGCGCTCGGCCTCGCGGTGCACCCAACCGATCGAACTGCCGGGAAGGATGTCGTGGAACTGCTGCAGGAGCACGGTCTCCCACGCCTCCTCCAACGCGTCGTACGGGTACTCGGCACCCGCCAGCGCCGCGGCCGTCGCCCACAGCTCGGCCTCGCGCAGGGCGTGCTCGCTGCGCCGGTTACCGCGTTTCGTGCGCGCCTGCGAGGTGTAGGTGCCGCGGTGGAACTCGAGGTACATCTCCCCCGACCACACCGGCGGATCGGGGTACTCGGCCTCGGCCGTCTCGAAGAAGCACCGCGGATCGGAGAGGGTCACGGTCGGTGATCCCTCCAGCGATCGCAGTCGTGCGGCGGCGGCGAGCATCTCGCGGGTCGGCCCGCCTCCGCCGTCGCCGTATCCGAAGGGCACGAGCGAGGCGGTCGCCGCGCCCTTCTCGGCGAACTGGCGCTCGGCGCGGGCGAGATCCGCACCCGAGAGCTGCGAGTTGTACGTGTCGACCGGCGGGAAGTGCGTGAAGATGCGGGTGCCGTCCAGACCTTCCCACGTGAAGGTGTGATGGGGCATCGTGTTCGTCTCGTTCCACGACATCTTCTGCGTCAGCATCCACCGCGACCCGGCGGCCCGCGCGATCTGCGGGAGCGCGGCCGAGTATCCGAACGAATCGGGCAGCCAGACATCGAGGGGCTCGACCCCGAACTCCTCGAGGAAGAAACGCTTTCCCCGCACGAACTGGCGCGCGAGGGCCTCGCCTCCCGGCATGTTCGTGTCGGACTCCACCCACATGCCGCCCGCGGGGTGGAATCGACCGGCCGCGACGGCGGCGCGCAACCGCTCGAAGAGCTCGGGCTGGAACCGCTTCATCCAGGCGTACTGCTGCGCCGACGACGCCGCGAACGAGAACTCGGAGTCCTCTCCGATCAGCGAGAGGACGTTCGAGAACGTGCGCGCCACCTTGCGCTGCGTCTCGCGCACCGGCCACAGCCACGCGGAGTCGATGTGGGCGTGCCCGACCGCGTGGGCGGAGTGCGCGGACGCGGATGCCGGGCGGCCGAGAACCTCCGAGATTGCGACGCGCGCATCGGCGACGGTGCCGGCGACGTCGTCCGGATCCGTCGCGTCGACCGCGTGCTCGAGGGCGCGCAGGATTTCGGCGCGGCGGGAGGAGCTCTCGGGGAGCTCGGCGCGCAGACCGTCGAGCACCGCGATGTCCTGCAGAAGTTCCCAGACCGTGAGGTCGAGCACGGCCACGTCGGCACGACGCAGCTCGTACAGCGGTTCGTCGCCGGCGGAGTCCCACTCCCCGAGCGGCGTGGGGCCGAAGGTGCGGAACCCGTCGCCCACGTCCGGGTTCGCCGCCGCCTCGAGGTAGAGCTCGATCGCATCGCCCGGAGCACCGTCGAGCGGCACGTAGGCGTTGCGCGGCTCGACCGCCTTGACGATGGATCCGTCCGGCCGGTACACCGTGCCCTCGGCCTGGAACCCCGGCTGCGCGCCGTGGAAGCCGAGGTCGAAGACGAGTTCGGCCCGCTGCCCGGCATCCGTCGTCGGGATCGTCCCGGTCACCCGCAGCCACATCGTGCTCCAGGCACGCCCCCACGGCGAGCCCACGGCGAAGGGGGCGTACGTCTGCCCGACCGCCTCGGCGAACGGCACGGGTTCATCCGGGACCCGCCAGGCCTCGAGAGTGAGCTCGTGCGAGTGTGCGTACAGCGCGGGCTCGAGGCGCTCCCGCACGAACCGGCGGATGCGTGCTTCGACCAGTGAGGAGTTGTCGTGCATGACGGGTTTCCGATCGACGATGACGGAGGAACACCCGAATACTACATCGATTGGATTTAAGGAGCCACAGGCACGTCCGAGCGCTCCGACAGCATCAGCGTCGAGCTCCGCGGGGTGAGCGCCCGATCGAGCACCACGCAGGCCGCCCCCACGGCTCCCACGTCGGCACCCACGACCGTGCCGTCGATCGGGATCTCCCGCAGCGCTCGCGTCGCGCTCAGCCGCTGCACGTGCTCCGAGATCTCGGCGAGGTAGACCTCCGAGACGTACCCCCAGAAGGGTCCCCCGAGCACGATGCGCTCCACGTCGAGGACGTCGGTGAGCACCACCAGGAGGGCGGCGGTGCAGCGCGCGGCACGGCCGAGGATTCCCGCGGCGGCCACCTCCCCCTGTTCCGCCCGCGCACATACGTGCGCGAATCGCGCCTCGAGCGCACCGGGCTCGTCATCGTCGCCCTCCGCAGACAGCACCCCCGCACGCACCGCTTCCGCCACGATCGACTGCGGCGTGCACGTGACGGCGACGCATCCCCGGGATCCACAGGCGCACGGCGGCCCCTCAGGATCGACCACGATGTGCCCGATCTCGCCGAGGTTGCCCGTGCGTCCGCGCGTGACATCGCCGTCGCGCGCGAGCGCCGCACCGAGGCCCGTGCCGAGGTAGAGGAAGACGAACGAGTCGTCCACGGGACCTCGGCGCGTCCAGAGCTCACCCACGGCCGCCGCAGCGGTGTCCTTCTCCAACGCCACCGCGAACCCGGTCGCCGCCGACAGCAGCTCACGCAGGGGCACCCGGCGCCATCCGCGCAGCATGGGCGGGTCGACCACGGTCCCGTTCGCCTCGTCGAGGGGTCCGGGAGCGGCGAGTCCGATACCGAAGATCCGCGAGCGATCGACACCGACCTCGGTGATGAGGGCATCGATCGCGCGAGCCATCTCGTCGATGATTCGCCCGGGTTCGGGTGATCCCACCGGGATCAGGCGCCGCGCGACCACCGCGCCGGCGAGGTCGAGGAGCACCACCGTCACCACGGCGGGATCGAGATGGACACCCACCGAGTACCGGCTCTCCGCGACCAGACGGAGCAGGACGCGGGGCTTTCCCGGGCCGTTGATGGCGCGCCCGGCCTCGGCGATCAGTCCCTCGTCGAGGAGGCGGCGGGTGATGTTCGTGAGCGTCTGCGCGGAGAGTCCGGTGGTCGCGGCGAGCTCCGTACGGCTCAGCGCCTCACCCGCGCGGCGGATCGCCTCGATCACGACCGCCTGATTGAAGTCGCCCATTCGGGGCAGGTTCGTTCCGCGCCGCGTGCTCATCCGGCCATCCTCCCGCATCCGCGCACCTATGTCCCCCAAAATACCTACAGACACGGGGGTTGCGAGCCGCGAAACTAATAGAGACGCTTCGCGTTCGATCGGTCTCTCTGTCCCAGGGTAGACAGACGGTGATCGATCATCCGCGGCTGGTTTTCGGGTAACTGAGCCGCATGGCGAGGGGCTGGCGATATCGCCGCCCCTCGCCCATTCTCACTTCCTCTTCGACTCCGGCACCCTCCCCCAGCCGGAGCCGAAGAGAAGCGCCATCGCCGATGGTTCAGCCGCGGGCGGCACTGCGCGGGATCTCGTGCCACACGTCGACGGAGTCGTCGTCGCGCGATGATCCCGACCCCACACGCCCGACCACCGTCACCGCTGTGCGATCGTCCTTGGCGGAACGGATGATGAGGCGTCCCGCGTGGGCCCCCGCCAGGACGCCGGCGAGCTCGTCCCGGATCTCGATGCGACGCGCCTCGTCGACCCCCTCGAGACCGCCCTCGTCGAACACCGTGACGACCGCGCCGCGCCGACGCGCCGCTTCGATCGCATCGCGGACCGCATCGTTGAGCAGGTCGGCTCCGCGCAGCTCATCACGCAGGCGCCCCTCGGCGAGCCGGGCATCGAGACGCTCCTCCTCGGTCAGAGAGCCACGCGTCGCCACCGCGCGGCTGAGCACGGGGCCGGCGACCGCGAGCGCGAACTGTGTGCGCACGCGACGCTCCCGCTGACGCACGAGCTGGGTGGCGTGCCAGGCCGACACGGCCTGCTGGATCTCGGCGAGGCGCTCGGTGTCGCGCACCGCCCGGTCCCAGAACCACACCAGGAGGTTCGCGACGACCACCCACATGATCGATCCGACCAGGCCGAAGTTGAGAAGGGACTCGAGGAAGCCCAGGAAGACCGACGACGTCGCCACCAGGAGAAGGAGGATCAGCCAGCCCGTCAGGAACCGCCGCCGGACGATGAGGATCACGCTGAGCAAGCCCACGCCGCCGATGTACCAGGTGGCGAAGGGGGCGGTCCGCCCTGCCTCGTTCAGCGAGAACGTCACCGCGATCGGGATGATCACGCTGACGATCACCGCCAGCGTCGCCGTCCACAACGGCAGCTTCACCGTTTCCGGAGAGCCGAGGATCGCGAGGTTGACGACCAGGAGGTAGAGCGCGATCGCGAGCACCATGAGCAGCGGTGCCGTGGGCTGCACGATCCACCACACGGCGCGCGCAGCGAAGTACAAGGCGAAGCCGACCGCGAGAGACGTCGCGACGCTGCGGACGGTCCGGTTCATGAGGCGCTCCAGCCCAGGGTCACGGTCGTGCCCCTGGCATCCGAATCGATCCGAGCCCTTCCGGCCACGCCGGCCATGCGCGCGAGGATCGACGCGCGGATCCCCAGGCGGTCCTCGCCGATCGCCGTGAGGTCGAACCCCGCTCCGGTATCGCTCACGATCACGCGGATGCCGTCGTCACCCTGCGAGTCGGCGAGGATGTGGAGTCCCCGCCCGCCCGCGTGCGTCACCGCGTTGCCGATCGCCTGACGCGCGGCGAGCACGAGCGCGCGCGCCACGCGGCCGGGAATCGCCCCGGGAGTACCGGTCTCCTCGACGATCGCGTCCACGCCCATCTCCGACAGTGCCCGACGCAGCTCCGACACGATCTGGCTGACGGCGACCGGCTCATCGCTGCCCTCCTGGGCGACCGCCGCCTCGGTGTTGGCGAGACGGGTGAGCGCCTCGCGCGCCATCGCCACCGCGAGTTCCTTCGCCCTGTCGCTCTCGGCCCGCTCGGCGGCGATCAGCGCCGCGAGCACGCTGTCGTGCATGAGCGCCGACATCGCGATGCGCTCCTCCTCCGCGGCGGCCGCCGCCGCCGCTGCCGCGTAGGAGGCGACTGCGTGCCCTCGCGCGTCGTCGACGCCCGCGGCGACCGAGCGGAACATCCACCCCAGCGAGATGATGACGATGCCGAGGATCAGCGTGAAAGAGACATCGAACGCCGTCGTGGTCCAGAACTCGCGGGAGAACTCCCCCTGCACGAGCCGCACGTAGCCGTAGACGAACGGCACGGCCACCGCCCAGGCGTACTGCACGCGCACCGGGAAGGCGAGCATCGCGGCCACGACGCCGACGTTGACGAAGAAGAAGATCCACGGCTGTTTGGCCGCGAGCCCGTCGCCGATCGTCACGACGTTGGGCCAGGCGGCGAGCACGAGCACGTACGTGACGGCGAAGACGCCGGACGCGACACGGACTCCCCGGCCGATCAGGCAGCAGACCAGCATCACCGCGAACGGCACGTAGACGAGGAAGACGATGACGGCGTGGCCGACGTTCGCATCCGCGAGGGAAGGGATCGCGACGAACAGCGCCTGCACGCCGAGCGCCGTCGACCCGATCGCGACGACCGTGGCGAGGATGCGCTCCATGCGCTTGCCGGTGAACCGTTCGAATTCGGTCTCGGCCGCTCCGGGAGACGGGATCTGGTTCCACGCCTCGCGGATGCTGAGGGACTCAGCGGCCACTCGACGCCCCGTCTGGTTCGACGATGCCGTCTTCCATCGCGCGGCGGAGCAAGTCGACCTTCGTCGGCGCCGGGCGCCCGACCTCGACGTACTTCACGCGGATGCGGGTGATGTTCTCCTTGGCCGTCGAGTAGGCGACACCGAGACGCTCGGCGACCGCCTTGAGCGGCAGCCCGGCGGCGTACAGGCGGAGCACCTCGCGCTCGCGGGTCGAGAGCTGCGCGTCGGCGAAATCGCGGTCGCCGTCGACCGCGCTCGCCCACTCGACGTTGTTGAGCGCCTCGCCGTGGGCGACGGTGCGGATCGCATCGAGCACGTCGTCGAGCGCGGAGGACTTGCTCACCACGCCCGCGGCTCCGGCGGCGAGCGCCTCTCGGACCGCGGCCGGACGATCGGCGACGCTGTGGATGACGACGCTCGCGCCGTCGGTGACCAGCGAGGTCACGTTCTCGGTGACCGTCGTCCCGTCGCCGAGGGTGAGATCGAGCACGACGACCTCGGCGGGTGCCGCGCCGGATGCGGCGCGCCAGTCGAGGTACGACACGACCGTGCTGCCCGAGAAGACGATGGTCTGCCCGTCGCGCGCGCACGCCGCTTCGAGTCCCAGGCGGACGGACTCGTGATCATCGATGAGGGCGACCGTGCTCATCCCCACAGCCTAGTCAGCGGGTGAGCAGCGCGACGACCTCGAAGTGATGCGAGTGCGGGAACAGATCGAACCCGCGCAGCCGGTCGACATTCCAGCCGAGCCCCCGGAACGTGCCGAGGTCGCGTGCCAGGGCGACCGGATCGCAGGCGACGTAGGCGATCGCCTCCGGAGCGAGGGCGTGCACCGCCTCGACGACCTGGCGGCCGGCGCCCGCGCGCGGCGGGTCGAGGATGACGGCTCCGCTGCGTCCGCCTCCGGTGCGCGTGGCGAGGAACCGGTCGACCCGCGCCGTCACGGCGTTCACCGCGAGCGGGGCGAGGTTCTCGGCGGCATGCTGGGTCGCCCGGGCGCTCGATTCGACGGTCACGATGTCGGTGCCGCCGAGATCGGCGAGCGTCGCGGCGAACAGGCCGACCCCGCCGTAGAGGTCGAAGTGCGTCGCCCGCTCGTCGACGTGCCCGTCGAGAAGGCCGTAGACCGCCGCATCCAGAACGGATGCCGCACGCGGATGCACCTGCCAGAACCCGGTGGAGTCGACCGCGAACCGCCGGTCGTTCACGACCTCGTGGATCACCTCGGGAGCCGGGCGGCGTCGGAACCCGCGGGCGACCTTCGCCGGACGCTCGGTGGCGTCGCGGCGGATGACCCGCACCGTGCCGTCGGCCGGTTCGACGAGTTCGATGCGCCCCGGGGCCTCTCCGTGCAGGGAGAGTGCGGCCTCGGCGATCGCCGGCCGCGCGAGCGGGTGGGAGGTCACGGGGATCACGCGGTGGCTGCGGGCCGCGTACGGACCGACCTGCCCCGCGTCGTCGACGTGCAGCGTGACACGCGTGCGCCAGCCGCTCCCGTCGCCCGATTCGACGGCCTCGATCTCGGGGGCCTCGAGACCCGCGCCGGCGAAGCGGTCGAGCGCTTCGGTCAGCACCTGCCGCTTGAGGACGCGCTGGTGGTCGAGATCGATGTGCCCCAGATCGGCTCCACCCGGACGATCGGCGGGATCACGGGTCACGTCGGCCTCTGCCCAGAGGTGCGGACGACGGTGCTCGGACGCGTCGAGCACCTCGACGGTCTCGGCGCGCCAGAAGCTGCGGGTCGAGGCATCCGCTCCCTCGCCGGGCGCGATCAGCCGGGCACGGACGCGCTCGCCCGGGATGGCGTCGGAGACGAAGACGACGCGTCCTTCGTGGCGGGCGACGAAGGTGCCGCCGTGCGCGATCCCCGTGATGTCGAGGTCGAGCAGGTCCGCATCGGGGGAAGTCATCCTTCGAGGATACGGCGGTCCACGGATACGGTGGACCACATGCGCGTCTGCCTCGCCTCCACCTCTCCCGCCCGTCTGATGCTGCTGCGACAGGCGGGGATCGAGCCGCTCACCCTCTCCCCCGACGTCGACGAGGACGCGGTGGCGGCGGCCGCCGCGGCCGAACGGGGAGCGGAGCTGCCCCCCGCGGAGCTCGTGCTGCTGCTGGGACGGGCCAAGGCCGCCGATGTCGCCCGTCGCCTCTCGTCCGAGGACCCCTCCTTCGATGGCATCGTGATCGGGGGCGATTCGATGTTCGAGCTCAACGGACGCGTCTACGGCAAGCCCTACACGGCGGAGGAGGCGACGCGCCGCTGGCGCGAGATGCGCGGCGCCACCGGCGTGCTGCACTCCGGACATTCGGTCTTCCGCGTCTCGCCCGGCGCGGAGCCGGTCGAGGCCACCGCGACGGCCGCGGCATCCGTCACCTTCGCCGACGACATCTCCGACGCGGAGATCGCGGCCTACGTCGCCTCGGGCGAGCCGTTGCTGGTCGCGGGCGCCTTCACCGTCGACAGCCTGGGCGGGGCGTTCATCACCCGGGTCGACGGCGATCCATCGACCGTGGTGGGGATGTCCCTCTCAACCGTGCGGCGCCTCGCCGCCGACCTCGGCGTCGTCTGGACGGACCTCTGGAACACCCCGACCACGTCGTAGACTCCCCTCCACGTTCTCGGCTCTTTCTTGTGGGGAGTCGTCAAATGGATCCCCCTGCTTCTCGCTAGGCTGGCAACCATGCCTGCTATCGCCAAGGTGCTCATCGCCAACCGCGGCGAGATCGCCGTCCGCATCATCCGCGCCGCCCGGGATTCCGGAATCGCCTCGGTCGCCGTCTACGCCGACCAGGACCGTGACGCGCTGCACACGCGACTCGCCGACGAGGCCTACGCACTCGGAGGCGCGACGAGCGCCGAGACGTACCTCCAGATCGAGAAGATCCTCTCCGTCGCCCGGCGCGCCGGTGCCGACGCCGTGCACCCCGGATACGGCTTCCTCGCCGAGAACGCCGAGTTCGCCCGCGCCGTGATCGGTGCCGGACTCATCTGGATCGGCCCGTCGCCCGAGGCCATCGAGGCCCTCGGAGACAAGGTCACCGCGCGCCACGTGGCGGAGAAGGTGGGCGCCCCGCTCGCCCCCGGCACGCCCGGTCCGGTCGAGACCGCCGACGAGGTCGTGGCCTTCGCGAAGGAGTTCGGCCTGCCGATCGCCATCAAGGCGGCCTACGGCGGCGGCGGGCGCGGCCTCAAGGTCGCCCGCGAGCTCGACGAGGTCGCCGAGCTGTTCGAGTCGGCCACGCGCGAGGCCGTCGCGGCCTTCGGTCGCGGCGAGTGCTTCGTCGAGAAGTACCTCGACAAGCCGCGCCACGTCGAGACCCAGTGCCTGGCGGACGCCGAGGGCAATGTCGTCGTCATCTCGACCCGCGACTGCTCGCTGCAGCGTCGCCACCAGAAGCTCGTCGAGGAGGCGCCCGCGCCGTTCCTCACCGACGAGCAGAACGCCCAGCTCTACGCCGCATCGAAGGCCATCCTCAAGGAGGTCGGCTACGTGGGCGCCGGAACCTGCGAGTTCCTCATCGGCGCCGACGGCACGGTCTCGTTCCTCGAGGTCAACACGCGCCTCCAGGTCGAGCACCCGGTCTCCGAGGAGGTCACCGGCATCGATCTCGTGCGCGAGCAGTTCCGCATCGCCGCCGGCGGCACGATCGACTACGCCGACCCCGAGCCCCAGGGCCACTCCTTCGAGTTCCGCATCAACGGCGAGGACCCGGGTCGCGGCTTCCTCCCCCAGCCGGGCCCCGTCCACGTCTTCAAGACCTTCGGCGGTCCCGGCATCCGTCTCGACTCCGGCGTGACCGCCGGCGATGCGGTCTCGGGCGCCTTCGACTCGCTGCTGGCGAAGATCATCGTCACCGGCAAGGACCGCGAGGAGGCGCTGGAGCGCTCGCGCCGCGCGCTCGACGAGTTCGAGGTCGCGGGTCTCCCCACCGTGCTCCCCTTCCACCGCAAGGTCGTGCGCGACCCCGCCTTCACCGCCGAGAACGGCGAATTCGGCATCTTCACGCGCTGGATCGAGACCGAGTTCGTCAACGACATCCCTGCGTGGGACGGCGAGCTCGAGGCCCCGGCACCGGGTGCCGGTCGCCACACGGTGGTCGTCGAGGTCGCGGGCAAGCGCCTCGAGGTCAGCCTGCCCGACCGCGTGGCCGTCGCAGCCGGTAGCACCGGGCGCCCGGCCGCCGTGCCGCCGGCGCGTCGCAGCCATGCCACCACCGCCAACGCGGGCGCCTCGGGCGATGCGGTCAAGTCGCCCATGCAGGCGACGGTCGTCAAGATCGCCGTCGAAGAGGGGCAGCAGGTCGTCAAGGGCGACCTCGTCGTCGTGCTGGAGGCCATGAAGATGGAACAGCCTCTGCAGGCCCACAAGGACGGCGTCGTCGGCAACATCAATGCGGATGCCGGTGCCACCGTCTCCGCCGGGCACCAGCTGCTCACGATCAGCTGACCATCCCGCGAACACGCGAAAGGCGCCCCACCGAGGTGGGGCGCCTTTCGCGTCGTCCGGTCAGGAGATGTTGAATAGGTGCATCGCCCGGCTCGCGTCCGTGATGCTGCTGGACAGCGAGGGGTACGCCGCGAAGACGCGCGAGACCTGATCGACCGTGAGGCGCCGCTCGACGGCGATCGCGATCGGGTAGATCAGCTCGGAGGCCTTCGGGGCGACGATCACGCCGCCGATGACGGTTCCCGACCCCTTGCGGGCGATGAGCTTCACGAAGCCGTCCTTGATGCCCATCATCTTCGCGCGCGGGTTCGCCGCCAACGGGAGCTTGTAGACCATGCCGTCGGCCACGCCGTCCTCGACGTCCTTCTCGGAGTACCCGACGGTCGCGATCTCGGGCGCGGTGAAGATGTTCGAGGTGATCTTGATCTGCTCCAGCGGGATCACGATGTCGCCGAGAGCGTGGAACACGGCCGTACGGCCCTGCATCGACGCGACGGAGGCCAGTGGGAAGAAGTTCGTGCAGTCGCCCACCGCGTAGATGTTGGGGACCGAGGTGCGCGCCACGCGGTTCACTCGGACGTGCCCCTGCTCGGTGAGCTCCACGCCCGCCTCGGCCAGACCGATGTCGGCGGTGTTGGGGATGGATCCGACCGCCATGAGGCAGTGGCTGCCGTCGACCGTGCGGCCGTCGGAGAGCGTGACGGTGACGCCGTCCTTCGTGGTCTCGACCTTGTCGGCGCGGGCCTTCGAGAGCACGGTCATGCCACCGCGCTTGAAGACCTTCTCGAGCACGCGGGCGGCATCCTGGTCTTCGCCGGGAAGCACCTGGTCGCGACTGGAGACGAGCGTCACCTTCGCACCGAGGTTCATGTACGCGGAGGCGAACTCGGCGCCGGTGACACCCGAGCCGACCACGATCAGGTGCTCCGGGAGGGACTTCATGTCGTACAGCTGCGTCCACGTGAGGATCCGTCGGCCGTCGGGCTTGGCGGAGTCCAGCTCGCGGGGAGCCGCGCCGACCGCCACCACGATGGTGTCGGCCTCCACGCGGTCGAAGTCGGTGCCGCCCTGACCGGTCGAGACGACGATCGCGTCGGAACCCTCCAGCCGCCCGTGACCGGAGAGGATGCGCACACCCGCCTCGAGGAGGGTCGCCCGCATGTCCTCCGACTGCTGCCCGGCGAGCGCCATCAGGCGCTTGTTGACGGCAGCGAGGTTGATCGCGATCTCGGGCTTGAGCGGCTTGCCCTTCTCGCCCTTCGCGTAGAACTGCACACCGAGGTCGCTCGCCTCGGAGATCGCGACCGCGGCATCGGCCGTCGCGATCAGGCTCTTCGACGGCACGACGTCGGTGAGGACTGCCGCACCGCCCACGCCGACGCGCTCGACCAGGGTCACCTCGGCTCCGAGCTGAGCGGCAGCCAGGGCCGCCTCGTAACCGCCGGGACCGCCGCCGAGGACGGCGACGCGCTGAGTGCGCTCGAAAGGGGTGGAAGACATGAAAGCCATTCTTCCGCAATCTTGGCAGCCGAGCCGTCACCTTCCTAGAGTGGAGCCTATGTCCGAGACTCACAGCAACCCCCTGGACGACCCGAACGCCAACCCGTTCGAGGTCGCCGCCACCGCCGCCGCCGACATCGCCCGGCTGACCGGCGTCGAGAAGCACGACATCGCGCTCACGCTCGGCAGCGGTTGGGGCAAGGCCGCCGACATCATCGGCGAGACCGTCGCGACCATCCCCGCGACCGAGGTGACCGGCTTCTCGAAGCCCGCGCTCGAAGGCCACGTCGGCACCCTGCGCAGCATCCGCACCCCCGACGGCAAGAACGTCCTCGTCATCGGCGCGCGCACCCACTACTACGAGGACCACGGCGTCCGTCGTGTCGTGCACAGCGTGCGCACGGCGGCGGCGACCGGCGCCAAGATCATGGTGCTCACGAACGGCGCCGGCGGCATCCGCGAGACCTGGACGCCCGGCCAGCCGGTGCTCATCAGCGACCACATCAACCTCACCGCCGACTCCCCGCTCGAGGGCGCCACCTTCATCGACCTCACCGATCTGTACGCGAAGCGCCTGCGCGACATCGCCCGCAGCGTCGACCCGAGCCTCGACGAGGGCGTCTACACGCAGTTCCGCGGCCCGCACTACGAGACGCCGGCCGAGGTGCAGATGGCGAAGGTCATCGGCGGGAACATCGTCGGCATGTCGACCGCTCTCGAGGCGATCGCCGCCCGCGAGGCGGGCATGGAGGTGCTCGGATTCTCGCTGATCACGAACCTCGCCGCCGGCATCCAGAAGACGCCCCTCAGCCACGCCGAGGTGATCGAGGCCGGCCGCGAGGCGGAGCCGGTGATCTCGGCCCTCCTCGCCCGAGTGGTCGAGGCGCTGTGAGCGAGGAGCGGCTCGCCCAGGCACGCGCCTGGATGCGCCAGGACCCCGACCACGAGACCCGCGACCAGCTCGCCGGGATCATCACGCGCGCGGCGAGCGGCGAGGAGGCCGCGCTGGCCGACCTCGACGACCGCTTCGGCGCCCGCCTGGCCTTCGGGACGGCGGGTCTGCGCGGCGAGCTCGGGGCCGGGAGCAACCGCATGAACCGGGTGCTCGTGGCGCAGGCCGCCGCGGGCTTCGCGGCGTATCTGCGCGAGCGCTCGGGAGGCGCGACGCCGACCGTGGTGATCGGCTACGACGGACGCCGCAACTCGCGGGTGTTCGCCACGGACTCCGCCGAGATCTTCGCCGGCGCGGGGCTGCGTGCCGTGCTGCTCCCCCGTCTACTGCCCACACCGGTGCTCGCATTCGCGGTGCGCCACCTCGGTGCGGATGCCGGGGTCATGGTGACCGCGAGCCACAACCCGCCGAACGACAACGGCTACAAGGTCTACCTCGGCGGCGCCGACGAGGGCTCGCAGATCGTCGCCCCGGCGGACGCCGAGATCGCGGCATCCATCCAGCTCATCGCGGATGCCGGCAGCATCGCCGCTCTCCCCCGCTCGACCTCCTACGAGGTCGCGGGCGAAGACGTCGTCGATGCGTACGTGGCCGCCACCGCCGCGGTCGCCCCCGCTCCCGCGAGCGCATCGAGCATGCGCTGGGTGTACACGGCGATGCACGGCGTCGGGTGGGAGACCTTCGCGCGCATCGTGACCGCCGCGGGGTACCCGCGGCCCGCCGTCGTCGGCGAACAGCTCGCGCCGGACGCGACCTTCCGCACGGTCTCCTTCCCGAATCCGGAGGAGCCGGGAGCGATGGACCTCGCGTTCGCGCGTGCCCGTCGTACGAACGCGGACTTCATCCTCGCCAACGACCCGGACGCCGACCGCCTCGCCGTCGCCATCCCCGACGACTCTGCCCCCGAGGGCTGGCGTCGCCTGACCGGCAACGAGGTCGGCCTGCTCCTGGGCGCCCGCGCCGCGCGCGCCGCCGCCGGTACGCCCGGCGCAGCGCTCGCGTGCTCACTGGTGTCGTCGCCGGGCCTCGGCGCGATCGCCGCGCACCACGGCCTCGACTTCCACGAGACGCTCACGGGGTTCAAATGGATCTCCCGTGCGCCCGGCATCGTCTTCGGTTTCGAGGAGGCCCTCGGCTATCTCGTGAACCCCGAGACGGTGCGCGACAAGGACGGCATCTCCGCAGCCGTCGCGATCCTCGGCCTCGCCGCCGAGGCCCGCGACCGCGGCGCATCGATCGCGGATCTGCTCGCGGAACTCGGCGACACCTACGGGCATTTCTCGAGCGGTCAGGTCTCGATCCGCGTCGACGATCTCTCGATCATCGGGCGCGTCATGCTGGCCCTGCGCACGCTGCCCCCGGTCCAGATCGCCGGCCGCCCGGTCGCCTCGGCCGAGGATCTTCTGCACGCAGCCGCGGGACAGCCCTCGGGCGATGTGCTGCGCTACCGGCTCGACGACGGCTCACGGGTGATCGTGCGCCCGAGCGGTACCGAGCCCAAGCTCAAGGTGTACATCGACGCCGCGGGTGCCTCGGCCGACGAAGCCCGCGCAGCGGTCGCCGAGATCGAGACCGGTGTGCGGGAACTCCTCGACGAGCGCTCCTGATCCCTCACGACGGCGCGTGGCCCCTCGGGGCCGCGCGCCGTCGGCATACCCGGATACGATCGGATCATGCCGACCCGCCACGTCATCGTCAGCGCGCACAACGGAGTGCATGCCCGACCCGTCGCCGAGATCGTCCGTCTCGTGCAGGCGCACGGGGCACCGGTCACCCTGCGCACCTCGGACGGGACGACCGTCGATCTGCGCAGCGTGCTGGCGGTGATGGACCTCGCGCTCGGCACGGGCGATGCCGTGGAGCTGCAGACCGCGGCGGGCCCGGGTGCCGATGAGCTGCTCGACGAGCTGGCGGCCGTCCTCGCGCCGGCGAGCTGACCCCGCTCCGCTGTCTGCGGTGATGACGGCGAGAACGCTCAGCCGTCGATGACGGCGACGAGCTCGTCGAGGAAGGCCTCGAAAGTCGTTCCCCGGCGCACGATCCGCTGCACGCTCTCGCGCTCGCTGAAGACCTCTACGAGCTGCTCGAACACGGTCTGGAACGCCGCGCGATCGCCCTCGCTGAAGGCGGCGAGCGCGACCACCTGCACCCGACCGTCCGCCCACGCGGCCGATCCGTCGGCCACCCCGATCGCGATGGCCGTGCGCGTCGCGGTCATCTGCAGCGCGTGCGGCACGGCGAGCGCATCGGTGAACGCGGTCGACGACATCCGCTCGCGCACGATGGTGTTCTCGACGTAGTCCTCCCCGATGACGCCGGTGTCCACGAGCAGTCCTCCGAGGCGTCGGATGATCGCCTCCTCGCCCTCGTCGGGCAGCGGGTGCACGAAGGCATCGGCGTCGAAGTACTGGGCGAGCTCCTCGCGCAGGTGCGTGAGCCGGCGACCGCGGCGGATGCGACCGGCGGCCTGCTGCACGCGCTCGACGTCGGAGTCGGTGAAGAACGGATGGATGCGCACGAAGCGGTCGCCGGTGAGGGCGGGCTCGATCGTGCTGAGCACGAGGTCGGTGTCGAACGACGACCAGTCCGGGTCGACGCTGGTCACCACGCTCGTCACCTCGATCGCCGAACCGAGTGAGCGGTCGACGCTCGATCGCAGCAGCTCGTGCAGCTCGTAATACCCCGGGCAGACGATGGTGGCGGTGAGGATCGTCGCAGCCTTGCGGCTGCGTTCGAGCCGTCCGCCGACGTGCATGGCGATGTAGGCGATCTCGTCGTCGTGGATCGGGGTGCCGAGGCGGTCGTGCAACCCCGAGGCGATCGACACCGCGACCTCGAAGATCATGGGGTACGAAGTCTTCAACGAGCGCGTGAGCGGGTTGCGGGCGAAGGCCTGGCCCTGCGCACGCCGGAGCAGGTTCTGCACGTGCAGCGAGAGGCGGAGCACGAACGAGTCCTCGACGAGGTCGACGTCGTACTCGGCCGCAGCCCGGGCGAGCTCGGCGCGCACCGCGTCTTCGACCCCGACCTCCACGCCGCTGCGGGCGACCTCCCGCGTCGCCTCCTCGCCGGGAGCGACGACCCGGGTGAGCACGAGCGAGGCGAGGTGCCGGCTGTCGCCTTCCCCCAGCTCGACGCCGAAGTGCTCGGTCGCCAGGCGTGAGATCGTCTCCCCCACCCGCGGGATCTCGTCGTGCGCTCCGGTCGGGACGCCCGCGATCGCGTAGCCCGCGGCGACGCGGTCCGTCGCGATCGCGATGTGCAGGAGCACGTCCGAGATCGCGAGCTCGTTGACGAAGTAGCCGAGCGTTCCGAGTTCGCGCACGAGCGCCGACTTGAACGGGCCGACCGCCTCGGCCGACATGCCCGTGCCGGCGAGCGCACGACGGAACGTCTCGGGGTGGAACGACGCGGCATCCATCTCGTCGTGGGCGAGGCGCGAGATCAGCCGGCGCTGCTCCTCCTCGGTGCCCTGCAGGCGCACGATCTCGCGATCGCGCTCGAGCACGAGGTCCGTGCCGTCGAGGAGGCTGCGGACACGGGCGAGATCGGACTCGAGGGTCGCCTCGCTGACGTGCATCCGCTCGGCGGTCGCGTAGATGTCGATGCCGTCGGGCTCGTCGAGGAGCATCCGCACCACGGCGTGCAGGCGATCGCGTGGAGCGGACTCGCCACCCGACCGCGCGCGCAGCGCATCGCGCGCGGCGGGGCCCGCACGATAGCCCGCGGGACCGGACTCCACGGCGTCGCCGCCGACGCGGGCGTTGAGGGCGGCGACGTACGAGCGGATGCTGCGGGGCGTCACCCCGACCAGATCGGCGAGGCTGGCAGCGGTCGCCCACGATCCCCGACGCAGCAGAACGGTGAGGATCTGGTCCTGGCGCTGGCGCGACATGATCCTCCCTCTGCTCGTCGTACGTGCGCGACTTCTCTGTGCGCCGCCCTCCCATGATGTCAGGCCGCGGCCGGAGCGGGGGCCGGAAGCGGGGTTCCGCAGGGGCGGAAAGGATCCTGTTGGCACGCCACCCCCGGTCTTTCACAGACTGTTCTCAGGAAGGTGGAATCGATGAGGATCCTCATTGTGTGCGGCGCGGGTGCGTCGAGCACGTTCGTCGCACAGAGACTGCGGCGCGCCGCATCCGACGCGGGTCTCGAATGGGATGCCGTCGCCGGAGTGGAGTCCGCCGTCTTCCCCGGCGCACAGGATGCGCTCCTCGTCGGCCCGCACCTCGCGGACCGGGTGGACGCCCTGCGCGCGAGCGCCGGGGTTCCCGTCGCCCTCCTGCCCGCCGACATCTTCGCCGACCGCGACGGGGAACGGACGCTCGCCCTGGTGCGCGCGCTGCTCGCCGCGGAGACCACCCCGAAAGGAACACCATGACCGTTTCACGCACCGTTCGGATCGGCTCCTCCCACGGGCTGCACGCGCGCCCCGCGAAGCTCTTCGCGCAGGCCGCCAAGGAGGCGGGCATCCCCGTCACGATCGCCAAGGACTCCGGCAAGGCCGTCAACGCGGCCAGCATCCTCGGGGTCATCGCCCTCGCGATCGAGCACGGCGACTACGTCACCCTCACGGCCGACGGCGACAGCGCGGAGGGCGTGCTCGACACGCTCACCGAACTGCTGACCACCGACCACGACCAGGAATCCTGATGAGCGAGCTGCGCGGAGTCGGCATCGGGCTCGGCGTCGCGCAGGGCCCGGTCGTGCGCATGACCGAGGCGCTGCCCGCGCCCGACCAGACGCCCAGCACCGTCGGCGCCGAGGCGGAGCGGGCGCGCGTGCGCGAGGCCGTGACGGTCGTCGCCCAGGAGCTCACCGCCCGCGGCGAGGCGGCCGGCGGGTCGGCCCAGGAGGTGCTCGAAGCCCAGGCGATGATCGCCGAGGACCCGACGCTCCAGGACGAGGTCGACGAGCGCATCGACGCCGGCTCCACCGCCGAGTGGGCCGTGCACGACGCCTTCGCGGGATTCAAGGCCACGCTCGAGGCCGTCGGCGGCTATCTCGGCGAACGCGCCGCCGACCTCGACGACATCGCCCAGCGGGTGCTCGCCCGCCTGCGCGGCGTCGAGGCGCCCGGCGTGCCGAACCCGGGGCATCCGTTCGTCCTGGTGGCGCGCGATCTCGCGCCCGCCGACACCGCCCTGCTCGATCTGGACCAGGTGCTCGCGCTCATCACGAGCGATGGCGGCCCCACCTCGCACACCGCGATCCTCGCGCGTGAGAAGGGCATCGTCGCGATCGTCGGAGCGACCGAGGCAGCGGCTCTCGCGACCGGCACGACGGTCATCGTCGACGCCGCGGCGGGCATCGTCACCGCCGATCCCGCACAGGACGCCCTCGACCGCGCCGCCCAGCGCGCCGCGGAGCGCGCCTCCGCCGACGCCGCACCCGCGACGCCGGGGGCGCTGGCCGACGGCACCGCGATCCCGCTGCTGGCGAACCTCGGCAAGCCCGCGGATGCCGCGGACGCCGTCGAGCGCGGCGCCGAGGGCGTGGGGCTCTTCCGCACCGAGTTCCTGTTCCTCTCGGCCACGCAGGCGCCCACGATCGCGCAGCAGCGCGAGTCGTACCGCGAGCTGCTCGCCGCCTTCCCGGGCAAGAAGGTCGTCGTGCGCATGCTCGACGCGGGCGCAGACAAGCCCCTCGCCTTCCTCAACGATGCCCACGAGGAGAACCCTGCACTCGGGCTCCGGGGCCTGCGTTCGCTGCGCGCGAGCGAGGACATCCTGCGCGAGCAGCTCACGGCCCTCGCCGAGGCGGATGCCGCCACCTCCGCCGACCTGTGGGTCATGGCGCCGATGGTCACGACCGTCGAGGAGACCGCGTACTTCACCGGCCTCGCCCGCGAATACGGGCTGAAGACCGCCGGCGTCATGGTCGAGGTGCCGGCGAGCGCGCTGCTCGCCGACCGGGTGCTCGCGCACGCGGACTTCGCCTCGATCGGCACCAACGACCTGACGCAGTACACGATGGCGGCCGATCGCCTGCTCGGATCGGTCGCGAGCTTCCAGGACCCGTGGCACCCCGCTGTCCTGCGCCTCGTGCGCGAGGTCGGGGCCGCAGGTTCTCGCCTGGGCAAGCCCGTCGGCATCTGCGGTGAGGCCGCCGCCGATCCCCTCCTCGCCGTCGTACTCGTGGGCCTCGGCGCCACGAGCCTCTCGATGGCTCCCGCAGCGCTGGCGGACGTCCGCCACGCGCTCTCCGAACGCACGCTCGACGAGGCCCGTAACCTCGCCGAGCTCGCACTGGCGGCGGACGACGCCGCCGGTGCACGCCTGGCCGTGGTGGAAGCATCCACGGCCCTCCCTCCTCACCAGAAAGAGACGACATCATGACGACGACGTCACCAGCCCCCGCGAAGGCGAACGGGCTCCGAACGGGCGTGCAGCGTTTCGGCACGTTCCTCTCCGGCATGATCATGCCCAACATCCCCGCCCTCATCGCGTGGGGCATCATTACCGCTTTCTTCATCCCCAAGGGGTGGACGCCGAACGCACAACTCGAGACGCTGGTCGGCCCGATCATCCACTACCTGCTGCCGATCGTGATCGCATACACCGGCGGATTCCTGATCTACAAGATGCGGGGTGGAATCGTCGCGGCGATCGCCGTGATGGGTCCGATCGCCGGCTCGGACTACCTCATCGCCCAGGTGAACGCCAATCTGCCCGCCGACAACCAGCTCGGCCAGATCCACATGTTCATCGGCGCGATGATCATGGCTCCTCTGGCCGCCTACACGATGAAGTGGCTCGATTCCCTCTGGGACGGCAAGATCAAGCCCGGCTTCGAGATGCTCGTGAACATGTTCTCGGCCGGAATCTGGGGCTTCGTGCTCGTCATCATCGGCTTCTATCCGATCGCGTGGCTCGTCAATGGCCTCATGAACGTCCTCTCGGCGGCGGTCAACTGGCTCGTCGAGACGAACCTGCTCCCGCTCACGAGCATCCTGATCGAGCCGGCGAAGGTCTTCTTCCTCAACAACGCCATCAACCACGGCGTCCTCACGCCGCTCGGAACGCAGCAAGCGGCGGAAAGCGGCAAGTCGATCCTCTTCCTGCTCGAGGCGAACCCCGGCCCCGGTGTCGGCCTTCTCCTCGCCTTCACGTTCTTCGGTATCGGCGCTGCGCGCGCATCGGCACCGGGAGCGGCCGTCATCCAGTTCGTCGGTGGCATCCACGAGGTCTACTTCCCGTTCGCGCTCATGAAGCCTGTCCTGATCGTCGCCCTCATCGCCGGTGGCATGACCGGCGTCACCACGAACATGCTCTTCAACACGGGTCTCGTCGCGCCGGCAGCGCCGGGAAGCATCATCGCGGTACTCGGTCAGACCTATCGAACCGACTACCTGGGTGTCATCCTCTCGGTCATCCTCTCGGCAGCGGTGACGTTCATCATCTCGGCACTCATCCTGCGCGCAAGCCGCAAGAAGGACCTCGCGAAGGAAGACGCCTTCGCCGCCGCCGTCGCCCAGACCGAGGCGAACAAGGGCAAGTCCTCCGACGCGCTCTCCGGCCTCGCCGCACAGGCTGCGGCCGGTGCCGCTCCCGTCGCGACCGATCGCCGCATCGAGAACGTCGTGTTCGCGTGCGACGCCGGTATGGGCTCCTCCGCCATGGGCGCGAGCGTCCTGCGCAACAAGTTCAAGAAGGCGGGCGTCGAGGGCGTCACGGTCACCAATCAGGCGATCGCGAACCTCGACGGAACGGCCGATCTCGTGATCACGCAGCAGCAGCTGACCGATCGCGCGAGGGCCCAGTCGCCGAACTCCCTGCACGTATCGGTCGACAACTTCATGAATTCCCCGAAGTATGAAGAGGTCGTCGAGATGGTGCGCGCCCAGCGCGACACCGACGCGTGACACACCCCGGTGGGCGGATGCTGCGGCATCCGCCCACCGGACCATTCTCAGAAAGGAATCATCATGAGCGTTCTCACCCTCGACCAGATCCGGATCCACCCGGGATCGGCGACGCAGGAGGAGGCCCTGCAGGAGGCGACCGACATCCTGGTCTCGGTGGGCGCCGTGACCCCGGCCTACGTCGACGCGATGCGTCAGCGCGAGGAGACGGTCTCGACCTTCATGGGCAACGGTCTCGCGATCCCGCACGGCACCAACGAGACCAAGGACGCGATCCTCGCCTCGGCCCTCTCCGTCGTGCGCTACGACGGCGGCGTGGACTGGGCGGGCGAGCCGGCGACGTTCGTGATCGGCATCGCCGGACGCGGGGACGAGCACCTCGAGATCCTCTCGCAGATCGCGATCCTGTTCTCCGACGAGGACGACGTCGCGAAGCTGACGGCGGCGCAGACCCCCGACGAGCTCTTCGCCCTGCTCTCGGCGGTGAACGAGGGATGAAGGCCGTCCAGTTCGGCGCCGGCAACATCGGCCGCGGGTTCGTGGGCCTCCTGCTCCACGAGGGCGGCTACGAGGTCGTCTTCTCCGATGTGGCGGATGCGCTCGTCGATGCGATCAACGCCGTCGACGCGTACACGGTGCACGAGGTCGGGCCGGGGGGCGTCGACCGCACCGTGACCGGGTTCCGGGCCGTCAACAGCAAGACCGATCCGGATGCCGCGGCCGACGAGGTCGCCACGGCCGACGTCGTGACCTGCGCGGTCGGCCCGACCGTCCTGCGTTTCATCGCGCCGACGATCGTCGCGGGTCTCACCCGCCGCTCCCCCGACGCCGCGCCGCTGGTGATCATGGCGTGCGAGAACGCGATCGGCGCGACCGATCTGCTCCGCGCCGAGATCGAGAGCGCCGCGGGCGCCGACGCGCGCGAGCTGCTCGCGAAGGCCGTGTTCGCGAACACCGCCGTCGACCGCATCGTGCCGGCCCAGCCCGAGGGTGCGGGAGTCGACGTCACGGTCGAGCCGTACTTCGAGTGGACGATCGAGCAGGGCCCGTTCGGCGGCTCGCTGCCGAGCATCCCCGGCGCGCACTTCGTCGACGACCTCGCCCCGTACATCGAGCGCAAGCTGTTCACCGTCAACACCGGTCACGCGGCCACCGCGTACTTCGGCGCCCGCGCCGGCATCGACCGGATCTCCGACGCCCTCGCCGATCCGCAGATCGCCGCGGCGGTCGGCGCGGCCCTCGAGGAGACCTCGGCGGTGCTCGCCGCGACCCACGGGCTCGACCCGGCCGATCTGGCCGAGTACCGCGCGACCATCCTCGAGCGCTTCCGCAATCCGGCGCTCGTCGACACCGTGCAGCGCGTCGGACGCCAGCCGCTGCGCAAGATCTCGCGGCACGAGCGGTTCATCGGACCGGCCGCCGCCGCCGCCGAGCACGGCCTGTCGACGGACGCGCTCGTGGCGGCCATCGCCGCGACCCTCGAGTTCGAGGATGCCGACGACACCCAGGCGGTCGAGCTGCGCCAGCTGCTCGGCACGCTGGACGCGCAGACGTTCACGACGCGCACGACGGGGCTGGAGCCGCAGCATCCGCTCTTCGTCGCCGTCGAGGCGGTCGTGGCCGCCCGACAGGACGCTCTCCGCGCCGCCTGATCCATCGATCGCGGACGCCCCCGCACCCCGATACGATCGGGGTGCGGGGGCGTTTTCGGTACACGGACGTGCGGGGGCAACATGGACACCTATGCCGTGATCGGCGCGGGACCGTCGGGCCTGGCCGCCGTCCGCGCTCTGCGGAAGCGCGGCATCCCCGTCGTTGGCTACGAGGCCTCGCACGGCGTCGGCGGCCTCTGGGACATCTCCAATCCGCGCAGCACGATGTACGAGTCGGCGCACCTCATCTCGTCGCGCACGACGACCGAGTTCCGCGAGTTCCCGATGCGATCGACGGTCGACTATCCGGGGCACGCGGCGCTGCTCGAGTACTTCCGGGAGTACGCCGATCACTTCGGTCTGACCGAGCTCTTCCGCTTCGACACGCGCGTCACCCGGCTCGACCCCCGCGACGACGGCGGTTGGGACCTGACGAGCGTCGGCCCGGACGGCGAGCACACGCACCGATACGCCGGCGTCGTGCTCGCGAACGGCACGCTCGCCGAGCCGAACGTCCCCACCTTCCCGGGCGACTTCACCGGCGAGGTGCTGCACACGAGCGCCTACTCCTCCCCCGCGCAGCTCGCGGGACGCCGGGTGCTCATCATCGGCGCCGGCAATTCGGGCTGCGACATCGCAGTGGATGCCGTGCACCACGCCGACGCGATCGACATGAGCGTGCGTCGCGGCTACTACTTCGTTCCGCGCTACCTCTTCGGTCGCCCGAGCGACACCCTGAACCAGGGCCGTCCGCTGCCCGCCCGGCTCAAGCAGGCCCTCGACTCCCGCGTGCTGCGCGCCTTCACCGGCGACCCCGTGCGGTTCGGCTTCCCGAAGCCCGACTACCGCATCTACGAGTCGCACCCGATCGTGAACACCATGGTGCTCAATCACCTCGGCCAGGGCGATCTGCGCGTCCGGCCCGACGTCGACCGCTTCGACGGCTCGACCGTGCACTTCCGCGACGGATCGTCCGGCGAGTACGACCTGGTGCTCCTCGCGACCGGCTACCGACTCGATTATCCGTTCGTCGACCCCGCGCACCTGAACTGGCGCGGCGCCTCCCCCCGGCTCTTCCTGCACGTGTTCCCGCCGTCGTTCAACGGGCTGTTCGTGATGGGCATGATCGAGGCATCCGGGATCGGCTGGCAGGGCCGCTACGAGCAGGCGGAGCTCCTCGCCACGTATCTCGACACGGCGGAGCGGGACCCGGCCCGCGCGGCGCGGTTCCGCGCGAGGGTGACCGATTCCGCCTGGCCCGACCTCACCGGCGGGTATCACTACCTGGGCCTCGACCGCATGGCCTACTACGTCAACAAGGACGCCTACCGCGGCGCTGTCCGGCGGGAGCAGCAGGCTCTCGCGCAACCCGCGTGAGCGGTGCTCTCCCAGGCATCGCGCGTACCCTGGAGAGGTGCAGAAGAAGCGTGGCCGGCGCGTCCTGAAGTGGATGCTGTGGAGCATCCTGATCCTCGTCCTCCTCGGCGCCGGCGGCATCGTCGCCTGGAGCCAGATCGGTGTGATGGGGGCGGAGAAGGCCCCCCTCGCCGCCGTGCGCGAGAACCCCGCGATCACGGTCGACGACGCGGAGCAGGGCATCGTCCTGGCGCCCGCCGACGGGGATTCCGAGATCGGTCTCGTCTTCGTGCCCGGCGCGAAGGTCGACCCCTGGGCGTACGCCGCGATCCTGCAGGGCGTCGCCGAGGAGGGGGTCACGGTCGTGATCACGCGTCCCTGGCTGAACCTCGCCTTCTTCGACCCGCGCCCCCTCGACTCCTTCACCTCCGCCGCGCCCGACGTCGACGTGTGGGCCGTGGGCGGCCACTCCCTGGGCGGCGTGCGCGCCTGCCAGCTCGCGGCGGATGCCGATGCGCTCGTGCTCTTCGGCTCGTACTGCGCCAACGATCTGTCCGGCACCGATCTCGCGGTGCTCAGCCTCGCCGGCTCCGAGGACGGCCTCTCGACGCCGGCGAAGATCTCGGATGCGCGCGGCAACCTGCCCGCCGATGCCGACCTCGTCGAGATCGACGGCGCCTCGCACGCCTCGTTCGGGGACTACGGCCCGCAGGCCGGCGACGGCACGCCGTCGATCTCCGACGAAGAGATGCACGCCACGGTCACCGAACTCCTCGGTGCGTTCCTCTCCGAGGACGCGCTGGCCGCCGCGGGCTGAGCGCGGAGGTCAGCCGATCCGCGAGATCAGCGACTCGAGGCCCATGCCGTAGTCGATGCGCACGACCGGCAGCGCCAGCTTGTCGGTGCCGATCTCGACGTAACCCGGCTCGATGGTGCGGGCCATCTCGAAGCCGGCCTGGGTCACACCCTGCTTCGCCGTGTCGTTGTAGTGCCCGAACGGGTAGGCGATGACCTCGCGCACGCCCAGCACGTCGCCGGAGGTGTGGAGGTCGGCGGCGATCTCGTCGGCGGTCCAGTTCTCCATCCGGCCCCGACCGTTGGCACCGGCCTGATGCATGTCGTGCGTGTGCGAGCGGCGCAGCACGTACGGCGACGGCGGCGGGTCCTGCCGGTAGGCGGTGATCATGAACGATGTCGAGAGCAGCTTGTACTTGTCGATGACCGGCACGGCGAGGTCGAACCACGTCTGGTCGGCGTCGTCATCGGTGATGATGACGGAGCGCGCGGGTAGCGACAGCCGGCCGTCGATGAACGCGCTCAGCTCGTCCCACGTGGGCAGGTAGAACCCGGTCGTCGCGATGTGGTTCATCTGCGCGTCGAAGTCGCCGATGTAGGCGTAGTTGCCGCGCAGCCACCCGGACTCCCCCTCGGGGTTCGGGGTGAACTGGTGGTACATCAGGATCGGCACCTGCACATCGGCCGCCGCGTTCGCCTCGGGCGTCGTCCACGCGCCGAACAGCTCGACCTCGGCATTGGTGCAGACGACCGCGTCCGCACCGTTGACGCGCGCCGCGACGTTCTGGGCCGCCGCATCGTCGGCCGTGGCGTACCACCCGGCGAACACGCGACCGTCCTGCGCCGGGATCGGCAGGTACTGGTAGAGCGCGCCCTGCGACTGCACCTGCATGTCGAGCGCGATGCCCTCGCCCGTGAACGACACGGCGCACCCGTTCGGATCACCGGAGTCGGCGACGAGCTGCTGCGCCGCGGTCAGCGGGCGCTCGATCGGCGTCGCCTCGACGCGCGGGACAGGCTCCGGCTCGCGATTCGTCCACGTGAAGGCGGCAGCGGCACCACCCGCCACGACCACCACAGCGACGACCGCGCCGATCCAGATCCCCCGGCGTCTGCGCCGTGCCCGCGAACGGCTCCCCCGAGTCGTCATGGTCAGGCGTCGAAGCCTTCGGCGATCATCTCCACGAGCTCTTCGCGCTCCTCGACCGGGAGGAACGTCGCGGCCGCGGCGTTGAACTGGAAGGTCTCGAGGTCGTCGAGGTCGTACTCGAACGCCTCGACGAGAAGGGCGAGCTCACGGGTGAGTGAGGTCGCGCTCATGGTGCGGTTGTCGACGTTCACGGTGACGGCGAAGCCGAGCTGGTAGAGCAGATCGAACGGGTGATCGGCGAGCTCCGAGCCCCAGGCGGCGACCGCCCCGGTCTGCAGGTTCGACGACGGCGACAGTTCGAGCGGGATCTCGCGGTCGCGCACCCAGCGCGCCACCTCGCCGAACTGCACCTGCACCTCATCGCCCTCGCGCGTGATGACCTCGAGGTCCTCGGCGATGCGCACGCCGTGCCCGAGCCTCAGGGCGCGTCCGTCGAGCAGGGCGGAGCGGATCGAGTCGAGTCCGGCCGCTTCGCCGGCGTGCACCGTCACGGGGAAGAAGTTGTCGGCGAGGTAGTCGAAGGCCTCGCGATAGTTCGACGACGGGAAGCCGTCCTCGGGGCCCGCGGTGTCGAAGCCCACGACGCCGCGGCCGCGGAAGTCGACCGCGAGTTCCGCGATCTCCCGGGCGCGATCGTGCTGGCGCATCGCCGACAGCAACTGGCCGACGCGGATGCTGTGCCCCGCGGCGTCCGCCGCGTCCTCGCCCTCCTCGATCCCCTGCTGCACGGCCTCGACGACCTGCTCGAGGCTGAGGCCGCCCGCCAGGTGCTGCTCGGGTGCCCAGCGCACCTCGCCGTAGATCACGCCGTCCTTCGCCAGGTCCTGCACGAACTCCCGGGCCACCCGGGTCAACGCCTCCGGGGTCTGCATGACCGCGATCGTGAGGTCGAACGTCTTCAGGTACTCGACCAGCGAGCCCGAATCGCTCTGCTTCGCGAACCAGCGCCCGAGCGAGCGTGCATCGCTCTGCGGCAGCTCGATGCCCGCGGCATCCGCCAGCTCGACGATTGTCGCCGGACGCAGCGCGCCGTCGAGATGGTCGTGCAGCGACACCTTCGGCAGACTCCGCAGGGAGATCCCCTGGATCTTGACGTCGCCGTTCGCATCGATCGCCATGGGGATCCTCCAGTCGCAGAAAAGTGTGGCGGTGGTGACCGCCGTGTTCAGGGTAGCGGGCCGGAGGTCAGGCCGTGATGCGTTCGCGCACGATCGGTCCGCGCGCAGGTGCATCCGCTCCGATCTCCCACGCTCCCTCGAGGGCCTCGATCGCGCGCGGGAAGCGCGCCTCGTCGGCCGCCGAGAGCGTGAACAGCGGCTGTCCGGCGACGACGCGGTCGCCCGGCTTCGCGTGCAGGTCGATCCCCGCCTCGAAGATCACGGGGTCCTCGGCGCGCGCACGGCCGGCGCCGAGACGCCAGGCCGCGATGCCGAACGGCAGGGCGTCCATGCGGCTGATGACGCCGTCGGCGGGCGCCGTGACGACGTGGGTCTCGCGGGCGACCGGAAGCGCGGCATCCGGGTCGCCGTCCTGCGCGCGGATCATCGCCTTCCACTGATCCATCGCGCGCCCGTCGTCGAGAGCCGCCTCCACATCGGCATCCGGCTGACCGGCCAGCGCGAGCATCTCGCGGGCGAGCGCGATCGTGAGCTCGCGGACGTCGGCGGGACCTGCGCCGGCCAGGATCTCGACCGACTCGCGCACCTCGTTGGCATTGCCGATCGCGAAGCCGAGGGGCACGTTCATGTCGGTGAGCAGGGCCGTCGTCGCGACGCCCGAATCGGTGCCGAGCGCGACCATCGTGCGAGCGAGCTCACGCGCACGATCGATGTCCTGCATGAAGGCGCCCGAGCCGAACTTGACGTCGAGCACGAGCGCGTCCGTGCCCTCCGCGATCTTCTTCGACATGATGCTCGACGCGATCAGCGGGATCGCCTCGACCGTGCCGGTCACGTCGCGCAGCGCGTAGAGCTTCTTGTCGGCGGGGGCGAGACCGGAACCCGCCGCGCAGATCACCGCACCCACGTCGCCCTGCATCTGGGCGAACATCTCCTCGTTGCTGAGCGCCGCGCGCCAGCCGGGGATCGACTCGAGCTTGTCGAGCGTGCCGCCCGTGTGGCCGAGGCCGCGGCCGCTGAGCTGCGGCACCGCCACCCCGAACGCCGCGACCAGCGGAGCGAGCGGCAGCGTGATCTTGTCGCCCACGCCGCCCGTGGAGTGCTTGTCGACCGTCTTCTTGCCGAGGGCGGCGAAGCTCATCCGCTCCCCCGACGCGATCATCGCGTCGGTGAGCACACGGATCTCGTCGCGCTCCATGCCGCGCTGGAAGATCGCCATCGCGAACGAGGCCATCTGCGCGTCCGAGACGTAGCCGCGCGTGTACGCGTCGACCATCCATCGCAGGGCGGGTTCCGGAACGGCTCCGCCATCGCGCTTCGCGCGGATGACGTCGACCGCGTCGTAGGGCTCCACCGTGCTCATCGTGCGTCCTCCAGGTCGCGGGGGCCGAACGCATCCGGCAGTACTTCGTCGATCGTGCGGATGCCGGAGACGGTTTCGAGCAGCATTCCGGGCATCGCGTGCTCGAACAGCAGCTGACGGCAGCGGCCGCACGGCATGATCGTCTGCCCGTCGTTGTTCACGCACACGAAGGCGACGAGCTGGCCGCCGCCGGACATGTGCAGATCGCCGACGAGAGCGCACTCGGCGCACAGGGTGACGCCGTACGACGCGTTCTCGACGTTGCAGCCGGCGACGATGCGCCCGTCTCCCACCAGTGCCGCAGCCCCCACGCGGTAGCGCGAGTAGGGGGCGTAGGCCTTCTCCATGGCGGACGTGGCGACCTGGCGCAGCTCGTCCCAGTCGATGTCTGTCATGTCTCTCCTAGGACTTGATGTACGGTTCGCCGTCAGCCGCGGGGGCCCGCGACTTCCCGACGAGGCCGGCGACCGCGAAGATCGTCACGACGTACGGCAGCATGAGCATGAACTGGCTCGGCACCGGGGATCCGATGACGCTGAGCACGCCCTGCAGGTTGGTGGCGAAGCCGAACAGCAGCGCCGCGAGTGTGGCCTTGATCGGGTCCCACTTACCGAAGATCACCGCGGCGAGGGCGATGAAGCCCGCGCCCGCCGTCATCTCCTGGTTGAAGCGCGGCACCGAGACGAGCGTGTAGAACGCGCCGCCCATGCCGGCGACGGCACCGGCGAGCAGGATCGCCCGGTAGCGGGTCGCCAGAACCTTGATGCCGACCGTGTCGGCCGCCTGCGGGTGCTCGCCGACCGCGCGCAGGCGCAGACCCCACCGGGTGCGGTACAGACCGAACCAGACGAGCGCGACCACGAAGAACATCAGGTAGACGATGAACGACTGGCGGAACAGGATCGGGCCGATGACCGGGATCTCGCTCAGCACGGGGATCGACACGGTGTCGAACGTGGCCGGGCTGTTGAGGGTCTCGGTGTTCGGGGCGAGCACCACGCGGAAGAGGAAGGTCGTCAGACCGATCACCAGCACGTTGAGCACGACACCGACGATGACCTGGTCGACGTAGTACGTGATCGTGAAGACGCCGAGCACGAGCGAGACGAGCATGCCCGCACCCATCGCGGCGACCAGACCCGCCCACGGCGAACCGGTGATCGACGAGGCGATCGCTGCCGAGAAGGCGCCCGCCAGCAGCTGCGCCTCGATCGCGATGTTCACGACACCGGCGCGCTCACCGATCACGCCGCCCAGGGCGCCGAAGATCAGGGGCGTGGCCAGGGCCAGCGCTCCCCCGAGCAGGCTGATCATCCGCAGCGTCTCACCGGCGGCGGCCCAGGCGAGGAAGCCCAGCAGGAGGGCTGCGACGTAGACGATCACCAACCAGAGCGGGATGCTGCGACGAGCGGATGCCCGCACGAACGCGAAGACGGTGACCGCGGCGAGCACCACGACGGCGACCCAGGCGGTCGCGTTCGCGGGCAGGATCACGTCCGGGATCGCGAAGAACGCGTCGGCCGAGGCCAGCCGGAAGGTCGTCTCCCCGTCGCGCGGGGCGAGCAACGGCAGGAGGGCGAACAGGACCGTGAAGATCCCGAAGATGATCGGCGCCTTCCACGAGGCGACGGCGACGGCGCGCGGCTCCTCGATCGCGACGGCGGCATTCGTGACGGCGCTCATGCCGACACCTCCTGCTTCTGCGACTTCTTGGCCGCTCGGGTCTTCTTGCGTGAGGGACGCCCGGGCTGCGGGAGACCGAACATCGCGCGCACCAGCGGGGGCGCGGCGATGAAGAGCACGATCAGCGACTGCACGACGAGCACGATCTCGATCGGGATGCCCTGCGAGGACTGCATCGTGAAACCACCGGTCTTGAACGCCCCGAAGAGGAGTCCGGCGCCGAGGATGCCGATCGGCGAGGAGCGCCCGAGCAGAGCGACCGTGATGGCGTCGAAGCCGATGCCCGCGTCGATCGAACCGCCGAAACCGCTGGTCTCGGTGCCGAGGATCTGGCTGATGCCGGCGATACCCACCAGCGCACCGGCGATCAGCATGACGACGAAGTACATCTTGCCGACGTCGATACCCGCGACCCGGGCCGCCGCGGGGTTCTCCCCCACCGCGCGGAAGCGGAAACCGAGCGACGAACGCTCGAGCAGCCACCACGTGAAGGCGACGGCGGCCAGAGCCACCAGGAAGCCCCAGTGCAGTTTGTAGGTGTCACCGAGCAGCAGCGGGAGCACGGCCGAGTCGGGCATCGGAGCCGTCTTCGGGTTGCTCGATCCCGGCGCCTGCAGGATGCCCTGCGTCGCCAGCATCCAGGCCAGCAGGTAGAAGGCGATGTGGTTGAGCATGATCGTCGTGATCACCTCGTGCGCGCCCGTGCGCGCCTTGAGGATCCCGGCGATACCGGCCCACAGGGCTGCGGCGACCATACCGGCGATGACGGCGGCGATCAGGTGCAGCGGGAACGGCATGTCGATCTGCGTCGCGACGTATCCGCCGGCCGCGGCCGCCATGAGCATCTGCCCCTGACCACCGATGTTGAACAGCCCGGCGCGGAACGCGAGGCCGACACCGAGTCCGGCCGCGATCAGCGGCGTCGCGAACTTGAGCGTCTCGGTCAGCGGACGGATGCCGGTGGCGAAGTCGTCGGCGTTGAAGTTGTAGATCGCGCCGCGGAACAGCGCGGCGTACGCACCGCTGACGGCCTGCCAGACGGCGGCGATCATGTCACCGGGACGGGCGAAGAAGTACCCCGCCGTCTCCTGCACCTCTTCGTTCGTCGCCGCGATCATGATCGAGCCGACGACGACCGCGATCAGGACGGCGAGCACCGAGATGATCGCGTTGCCCGAGACGATCTGCTGGAACGCGACGCGCCACCGCGAGGGGGCCACGACGGTCTCCGGCTCGGCGAGCGGTCCCTTGGTCTCTACGACGCTCATGCGCTCTCTCCGTTCATGCCCGCCATCATCAGACCGAGCTGATCGCGGGGGGTGTTGCCGGGCACGATGCCGACGACGCGGCCGCGGTACATCACGAGGATCCGGTCGGCGAGGGCGGCGACCTCGTCGAGCTCGGTCGAGATCACGATCACCGGAACACCGGCATCGCGCGTGTCGATGATGCGCTTGTGGATGAACTCGATCGATCCGACATCGACTCCACGGGTCGGCTGCGCGGCGACGAACAGCGCGAGGTCGCGGCTGAGCTCGCGGGCGAGGACGACCTTCTGCTGGTTACCGCCCGACAGACGGCCGGCGGCCTGCGCCGGTCCCTGCGTACGGATGTCGAACTCGGCGATCTTGGCGCGGGCGAATTCGTCGAGAGCGCCACGGCGCACCGTTCCGGCGGAGACGAACTCCCCGCCGAACGACCGGTCGAGCATGAGGTTCTCCGAGATCGAGAACTCCTTGACGAGACCGTCGACGCTGCGGTCCTCGGGCACGAAACCCACACCCGCGTCGAGGATCTGCCGCACGCTGCGTCCGACGAGCTCTTCGCCGTCGAGGCGGATGCTTCCGCGCACGTGGTCCTGCAGGCCGAGGATCGCCTCGGTGAGCTCGGTCTGACCGTTGCCCTGCACACCGGCGATCGCGAGGACCTCTCCCCCGTGCACCTCGAAGCTCGCGTCGTCGACGAGGACGATGCCGGAGCGGTCGGTGACGGTGAGGCCCTGCACGCTGAGACCGTTCTCGCGCAGCGTCGGGGCGTCCTTGTGGACGGTGAGCTCGACCGCGCGGCCGACCATGAGCGAGGCGAGTTCCTCGTTCGAGGCCGTGGGCGATGCCTCGCCGACGACCTTGCCGAGACGGATCACGGTGATGCGATCGGCGACCTCACGGACCTCGCGGAGCTTGTGGGTGATGAAGACGATCGAGGTGCCCTGCGACTTGAGCTGGCGCATCGTCGCCATCAGCTCGTCGGTCTCCTGCGGGGTGAGCACGGCGGTCGGCTCGTCGAACACGAGCACCTTCGCCTCGCGCGACAGCGCCTTGATGATCTCGACGCGCTGCTGCACGCCGACCGGGAGGTCTTCGACGAGCGCGTCGGGGTCGACGGCGAATCCGAAGCGGTCCGAGATCTCGCGCACCTTCGCGCGAGCGGCCGCGAGGTCGAGACGACCTCCGAATCGGGTCTGCTCATGGCCGAGCATGACGTTCTCGGCGACGGTGAAGACGGGGATCAGCATGAAGTGCTGGTGCACCATGCCGATGCCGGCCGCCATGGCGTCGCCGGGTCCGTCGAAGTGCTGGACGACGTCGTCCAGCAGGATGTCTCCCTCGTCGGCCTGGTAGAGGCCGTAGAGAACGTTCATCAGCGTCGACTTGCCGGCGCCGTTCTCTCCGAGAAGACAGTGGATCTCACCCTCTTCGACGGTGAGATCGATGTGGTCGTTGGCTGTCAGCGCCCCGAATCTCTTCGTGATGCCGCGCAGTTCAAGCTTCATGTGTTCGATCCTATTCAGCAGACCGGAGCGTCGGGAATGCCTCCCGACAGGACGGAACGGGGAGGCCGACGAGCGTCGGCCTCCCCGTTCTCAGTGAATCACTCGCTCAGGTAGGAGTTGACGGTGACGGTGCCGTCGATGATGTCCTGCTGCAGCTGGGTGACCTCGTCCTGCAGGCCGGCGTCGACCTTGTCGGCGAAGTTGTGGAGGTCGGCGATGCCGACGCCCTCGTTCTCCAGCGTGCCGATGTAGGTCTCCGGGTCGAACTCGCCCTTGCCGCTGGCGAGGACGGCCTCGTAGGTCGAGAGGTCCATGGCCTTGAGGACCGAGGTGAGCACGACGTCCTCCGTGCTCGGGTCGGTCTCGAACAGGTCGGCGTCGGCGCCGATCAGCGCGACATCCTTACCGGACTCCTTGATGGCCTGCTGCGCCGACTGGTAGATCGGGCCGCCGACGGGGAAGATGACGTCGACGTCCTGGTCGAGAACGTTGACGGCGACCTGCTTGGCGTCCTGGTTGGCCTCGAAGCCACCCGTGAACGAGCCGGTCTTGCCGTCCCAACCGACGACCTGGACGTCGGTGCCCTTGACCTCGTTGTAGTGGTCGACGCCCTGCTTGAAGCCGTCCATGAAGATGGTGACGGTCGGGAACTCCATGCCACCGAAGGTGCCGACCTTGCCGGTCTTCGAGTAGCCGGCCGACAGGTAGCCCGCGAGGAAGGCGGCCTGGGCGGTGTCGTAGAGGAGCGGCTTGATGTTGTCCGCGTCCTTGGTTCCGTCGAAGTCGTTGTCGGCGGCGTCGTCGACGAGGATGAAGTCGACGTCCTCGTTGGCGGTGGCGGCCTCGACCGTGGCGGCCGAGAGGGCGAAGCCCACGGCGACGATCGCGTTGCAGCCCTCGTCGACGAGGTTCGTGATGTTGGGACCGTACTCGGTCTCGGCGTTGGACTGGACGTCCTTCAGCTTGACGCCGAGCTCATCGGCGGCCTTCGTGGCGCCCTCGAACGAGAGCTGGTTGAACGACTTGTCGTCGAAGCCGCCCATGTCGGAGACGATGCAGGGCAGGAAGTCGGGGGTGTCGCCGCCCGCGTCGCCGCCCGATTCGGCCGGTGCCTGGCCACAGCCGGCGAGAGCGAAGATGACGCTCGCGGCGACGGTCGCGCCGAGAAGCTTCTTGGTGGTGGAGATGGTCAACTCAGTGCCTCCCTGAACGGAACCGCGTCCCTCGCGGATCGATCAAAGTTACCTACTGTTTCACCCTTTTCGTATACCGGCGGCCCTCGCTCCGGTGAATCTTTACAAACTCGAAACCTGGAGCGCCGATGAGCACGATGCGCTGCTCATCAGAGCACATCGCCCCGTCCCGTGAGTTTGAGCGACTCCACGACGCCCTTCACCCGCTGCGCGTGCTCGACCGTCGTGACCAGCAGCGCATCGGGCGTATCGACCACCACGATGTCCTGAACGCCCACCAGGCTGATCACCCGTGAGGTCTGACTCACGAGGATTCCGGTCGCGGCATCCGAGAGCACTCGGGCGTGCGGCCCGAGGACCGCGAGATCGTTCTTGCGCCCGTTCGTGATGAGCTTCGTGAGCGAGGCGAAGTCCCCCACGTCGTCCCAGTCGAAGTGGCCCGGGACCACGGCGAGGCGCCCGCGTCGCGCGGCCGGCTCGGCCACGGCGTAATCGATCGCGATCTTCTTCAGACGCGGCCAGATCCGATCGACCGCGGGACCGCGTGCCTCGCGGTCGTCCCAGGCCTCTGCCAACTCCTGCAGTCCCGCGTGAAGCTCGGGCTCGTTCGCCGCGAGCTCGTCGAGCAGCACGCTCGCCTTCGCGATGAACATCCCCGCGTTCCACAGATAACCGCGGTCGGCGAGATATCCCTTCGCCGTCTCGAGGTCCGGCTTCTCGACGAAGGTGTCGACGAGCGCCGCTTCGCGCGCGCCGTCGACCACGAGCTCGGCGCCCATCTTGATGTAGCCGAAGCCGACGGCCGGCTCCGTGGGCGAGATGCCGATGGTGCAGATGTAGCCCTCGCGGGCGACCTCCACGGCATCCCGCACTGCGAACTCGAACACGCGCGTACCGCGGATGACGTGATCGGCGCTGAACGACCCGATGATCACGTCGGGGTCGCGGCGGTGGAGGATGGCGGCGGCGAGGCCGATCGCGGCAGCGGACTCGCGCGGCTCGGATTCGAGGAAGACGTTGAGATCGGCGATGCCGGGCAGCTGCTCCTCGACCGCGGCGCGGTGGGCGCGACCGGTGACGACGGCGATGCGATCGGGGCCCGCCAGGGGGACGAGCCGATCCCAGGTGTCGCGCAGCAGCGAATGACCCGATCCGGTGAGGTCGTGCAGGAACTTCGGCGCATCCGCTCGGGACAGCGGCCACAACCGGCTGCCGATTCCGCCCGCGGGGATCACGGCGTAGAAGTCTTCGATCGGTTGCGTCATGCCGCCAGGGTATCCCGGGGCGATCGCAGACTCCCGGTGCTGCTCAAGAACGCCTCAAGACCGGCCGGAGTTAGGTTCCCCTTCGTCGCCCCCCGCTGGAAGACGGGAATAGGATGGACACCGATCGGGCGTGCCTGGCGGCATGCGACCGACGCACATCGATCCAGGGAGGACGACCGTGTCCACGAGCGCTCGCTTGACACCGTCGATTTCGGAAACCACGTCCAAGACCCCCCGCGGCACCCTCTACCGGGGTCGCGAAGGCATGTGGTCGTGGGTGCTTCACCGCATCACCGGAGTCGCCATCTTCTTCTTCCTGTTGGTGCACGTGCTCGACACGGCGCTGATCAGGGTCTCACCCGAGGCGTACAACGCCGTCATCGGCACCTACAAGAACCCGATCATGGCGATCGGCGAGGTCGTCCTGGTCGCGGGCATCGTGTTCCACGCGATGAACGGACTGCGCATCATCGCCGTCGACTTCTGGTCGAAGGGCGCGAAGTACCAGCGACAGCTCTTCTGGGGCGTGCTGCTGGTGTGGGGCATCATCATGGCCGGTTTCGTGCCGCGACACCTCATGCTCGCGTTCGCCGGATTCACGGGGGGTGGACACTGATGTCCTCGCAGACCATCGCACCGCCGGCCCGTCGCCGCCGCGGATTCAACCTCGAGAAGTGGGGCTGGATCTTCATGCGCGCCTCGGGCATCGTGCTCGTCGTGCTGATCTTCGGCCACCTCTTCATCAACCTCATGGTCGGCGAGGGCATCCACGCCCTGGACTTCGCGTTCATCGCCGGCAAGTTCGCGACCCCGTTCTGGCAGTGGTGGGACGTGCTGATGCTGTGGCTCGCGCTGATCCACGGCGCGAACGGCATGCGCACGATCGTGAACGACTACGTCACGAACAACACCGCCCGCAAGGCGCTCATCTGGGCACTCGGCCTCGCCGCCGGACTGCTGATCCTGCTCGGCACGCTCGTCGTGTTCACGTTCGACCCCTGCTTGGGCGTGACCGAGTCGAGCACGCTGTGGGATTCGTGCCAGTCGCTGGGCAACTAAAGAAGAAGGCATACGAGAAGTGACTACCGAGACGCAGGATTCCGTCGTCCGTGACGGCGTGCACTACCACCAGTTCGACATCGTCATCGTGGGCGCCGGCGGCGCCGGCATGCGCGCGGCGATCGAGGCGGGCCCCGGTGCGAAGACCGCGGTGATCTCGAAGCTGTACCCGACCCGCTCGCACACGGGCGCGGCGCAGGGCGGCATGGCCGCGGCGCTCGCCAACGTCGAGGAGGACTCCTGGGAGTGGCACACCTTCGACACGGTCAAGGGCGGCGACTACCTCGTCGACCAGGACGCGGCGGAGATCCTCGCGAAGGAGGCCATCGACGCGGTCATCGACCTCGAGAACATGGGCCTCCCCTTCAACCGCACGCCCGAGGGCAAGATCGACCAGCGGCGCTTCGGCGGTCACACGGCCGAGCACGGCAAGACGCCGGTGCGCCGCGCCTGCTACGCGGCCGACCGTACCGGCCACATGATCCTGCAGACGCTGTTCCAGAACTGCGTCAAGCTCGGCATCAACTTCTTCAACGAGTTCTACGTGCTCGACCTGCTGACGGTGAAGGATGCCGACGGCAAGACGCAGGTCTCCGGCGTCGTCGCCTACGACCTCTCCACCGGTGAGCTCCACGTCTTCCAGGCGAAGGCCGTGATCTTCGCCACCGGCGGATTCGGCAAGATCTTCAAGACCACCTCCAACGCGCACACCCTCACGGGTGACGGCGTCGGGATCGTCTGGCGCAAGGGCCTCCCGCTCGAAGACCTCGAGTTCTTCCAGTTCCACCCGACCGGTCTCGCCGGCCTCGGCATCCTGCTCACCGAGGGTGCCCGCGGTGAGGGAGCGATCCTGCGCAACGCCTCGGGCGAGCGTTTCATGGAGCGCTACGCGCCGACCATCAAGGACCTCGCTCCCCGCGACATCGTCGCGCGCTGCATGGTGCAGGAGGTCGCGGAGGGCCGCGGCGCCGGTCCCCACAAGGACTACGTGCTGCTGGACTGCACGCACCTGGGTGCCGAGGTCCTCGAGACCAAGCTCCCCGACATCACCGAGTTCGCCCGCACGTACCTGGGTGTCGACCCGGTCGTCGAGCCGGTGCCCGTGATGCCGACCGCGCACTACGCGATGGGAGGCATCCCCACGAACAACAACGGCGAGGTGCTCGCCGACAACGACACGATCGTCCCGGGTCTCTACGCGGCCGGCGAGTGCGCGTGCGTCTCGGTGCACGGCGCCAACCGCCTCGGCACCAACTCGCTGCTCGACATCAACGTGTTCGGCAAGCGCTCCGGTCGCAACGCGGTCGAGTACGTCAAGACGGCCGAGTTCGTGCCTCTCCCCGAGAACCCGGCGGCCTTCGTCTCCGACATGCTCGAGGGTCTGCGCAACAACCAGGGCACCGAGCGCATCGCCGTGCTGCGCAAGACGCTGCAGGACGAGATGGACAAGGGCGCACAGGTCTTCCGTACGCACGAATCGCTCCAGCACGTGCTGGGCGTCATCGCCGAGCTGCGCGAGCGCTACAAGAACGTGCACGTCGACGACAAGGGCCACCGCTTCAACACCGACCTCCTCGAGGCCGTCGAGCTGGGCTTCCTGCTCGACATCGCCGAGGTCGTCGTCTACGCCGCGCAGAACCGCGAGGAGAGCCGCGGCGGCCACATGCGCGACGACTTCCCCAAGCGCGACGACGAGAACTACATGCAGCACACGATGGCGTACCTCACCGGAGACGCGCACTCGTCCGACCCGGGCGACCACATCAAGCTCGACTGGAAGCCCGTCGTCTTCACCAAGAACGAGCAGGGCGAGTTGAACTACCCGCCGATGGAGAGGAAGTACTGAGCATGTCGAACGCCATCGCCGAAGCCCCCGCAGACACGACCGAAGAGACCGGGATCCAGTCCTTCATCGTCACCTTCAACATCCGCCGCTTCGACCCGGAGGTCGACTACGAGCCGCACTGGGTGGACTACGACGTGGAGCTCTACTCCACCGACCGCGTGCTCGACGCGCTCCACAAGATCAAATGGGAGGTCGACGGCTCGCTCACCTTCCGTCGCTCCTGCGCGCACGGCATCTGCGGATCGGATGCCATGCGCATCAACGGTCGCAACCGTCTCGCCTGCAAGACGCTGATCAAGGACCTCGACATCTCGAAGCCGATCTACGTCGAGGCCATCAAGGGCCTCCCCCTCGAGAAGGACCTCGTGGTCGACATGGAGCCGTTCTTCGCCTCCTACCGCGAAGTGCAGCCGTTCCTCGTCGCGAGTTCCGTTCCCGAGAAGGGCAAGGAGCGCACGCAGTCGATCGCCGACCGCGAGATCTTCGACGACACCACCAAGTGCATCCTGTGCGCGGCGTGCACCTCGTCGTGCCCCGTCTTCTGGACCGACGGTCAGTACTTCGGCCCGGCGGCGATCGTCAACGCGCACCGCTTCATCTTCGACTCGCGCGACGACAACGCCGCCGTGCGTCTCGACATCCTCAACGACAAGGAGGGCGTCTGGCGCTGCCGCACGACCTTCAACTGCTCCGAGGCCTGCCCCCGTGGCATCGAGGTCACGAAGGCGATCGCCGAGGTCAAGCAGGCCGTTCTGCGCGGACGCCCCTGACCTGCATCCGGCATTCGTTCGAGAAAGGGCGGCTCCCTCGGGAGCCGCCCGTTCTCGCGTTTCGGCCCGTTGTCACCGATCGATAATGTGGAGGGCATGTCCGCTCCCCGTCCCCTCCGCGCGCGGCTCGAGGCACCCATCGAGCGTGTGACGGAGCTGAAGGACCGCACCCTCGCCGCCTTCCCCGTCCGGGTCTGGCGCAACTTCGCATTCAGCAACGGCTTCCTGCTGTCGGCGGGGATGAGCTACTACGTGCTCTTCGCCCTCTTCGCGCTGCTGTACGTCGGCTTCGCGGGCGCGGGTCTCTGGCTCGGAGCGAGCAGCCTCGCGATCGAAGCCCTCGTGCGCCTGGTCAACACGTACATCCCGGGGCTGATCGCCCCGGAGGGCGGCCTGTTCTCGGTCGAGGACGTCACCCAGATCGCTCAGGACTCCACGGGCATTCTGGGTGTCACCGGAGCGATCGCCGTCGGCGTGGCGCTGTGGACGGCGGTGAGCGCGGTGACCTTCACGCGGCGCGCGGTGCGCGACCTCTTCGGACTGCCGTTCGATGCGCGCCCGTACTGGTTGCTCAAGGTGCGCGACTTCTTCGCGGCGATCGTCTTCGGCGGGGCCATGCTCGTCGGCGCGGTGCTCATCTCCCTGAGCGTCTGGGCGCTGGAGCAGATCTTCCTGCTCTTCGATTGGAGCACCGGCACCTGGTTCTTCTCGTTCGGCGCGCAGACCGTCTCGGTCGTCGTGGCCTTCGCCCTCGATGCGACCGCGCTGGCGATGCTGGTGCGCTTCCTGACGGGTACGCATCTGCACTGGCGATTCATCTGGCCCGGTGCGATGCTCGGCGGAGGCGCGATGGTCGTGCTGCAGCTCGGTGCCGGATTGCTGCTCTCGCACGTGCCCAGCAATCCGCTGCTCGCCTCCTTCACCGTGATCATCGGTCTGCTGCTGTGGTGCCGCTGGCTGGCGATCGTGGTGCTGATGGCGGCCTCGTGGATCGCGGTGGCGGCCGAGGACAAGGATCAGCCGCTCGAGCGCGAGGACGAGGAGACGGCGCGTCGGGCCGAGAAGCAGGCGCTCCTGCTCGCCGCCCGCGTGCAGGTGCGCCGAGCGCAGGAGGCCGTCGACACGGCGCCCTGGTACCGGCGACCGGCCGCACGACGCGCGCTGAAGGCCGCGCAGCAGAGGCTGACGGATGCGCGGGCGGACGCCGAGGCGGACGCCGTGACGACAGGCAATGTCCGACCCCGCCCGTAGGCTGGATCACATGCCTCATCTGCGTATCGCCTCGGTCAATGTCAACGGGATCCGGGCGGCCGCCCGCAACGGCATGAGCGGATGGCTCGACGCCGCCGACGTCGATGTCCTGACGCTCCAGGAGGTCCGCGGTCAGGACGAGCATCTCGCAGCCGCCCTGCCCGGCTGGTCGTTCGTGCACGACGAGGCGACCGCCAAGGGCCGCGCCGGCGTCGCGATCGCCAGCCGCGTTCCGGCGCTCGCTTCCCGCACGGCGTTCGGCGCCGAGGACTTCGACTCGAAGGGCCGGTGGATCGAGGCCGACTTCCTGCTCGGCGACCGTCCGCTCACCGTGGTCAGCGCCTACGTGCACTCCGGCGAGGCAGACACCCCGAAGCAGGACGAGAAGTGGAAGTTCCTCGATGCCTTCGGCCCGCGCCTGAGCGAACTCGGCGCCGACGATGCGCTCGCCCTGGTGACCGGCGACCTCAACGTCGGCCACCGTGAACTCGACATCAAGAACTGGCGCGGCAACCGCAAGAAGGCCGGGTTCCTCCCCCGTGAACGCGCCTACTTCGATCGCTTCCTCGGCGCAGCGGGCACCGAGGTGACGGGTGTCGACGGCACGGTCGGCACGGGGCTCGGCTGGGTCGATGTCGGCCGCCGCTTCCACGGAGAGGTCGAGGGGCCCTACACCTGGTGGTCGATGCGCGGACAGGCGTTCGACAACGATTCCGGGTGGCGCATCGACTACCACCTCGCGACGCCTGCACTCGCCGAGCGCGCCACCGGCTACCACGTTGCCCGCGCCGCCGCGTACGACCAGCGCTGGAGCGACCACGCTCCGGTCGTCGTCGACTACACCTACTGACCCGGCACCGGCGGCTTCCCCCGCCCCATAGGATTGAACGCGTGACCAAGCCTCGCCTCTACTCAGGAATGCAGCCCTCCGCCGACTCCCTCCAGATCGGCAACTACATCGGGGCGCTCCTCCAGTGGCGTGATCTGCAGGGTTCGTACGACGCGTACTTCTCGGTCGTCGACCTGCATGCCCTCACGGTCGCTCAGGACCCCGCGGTGCTGCGCGAGAAGACGCGCCGCACCGCCGCGCAGTACATCGCCGCCGGCATCGAGCCCTCGCAGTCGACCCTGTATGTGCAGTCGCACGTGCGGGCGCACGCCGAACTCGCCTGGATCCTCAGCACCATCACCGGCTTCGGCGAGGCCGGGCGCATGACGCAGTTCAAGGACAAGTCGGCGCGGTACGGACAGGACGCCACGAGCGTCGGGCTGTTCACGTATCCGGTGCTGATGGCCGCCGACATCCTGCTGTACCAGACCGATGTGGTGCCCGTGGGCGACGACCAGAAGCAGCATGTCGAGCTCACCCGCGACCTCGCGGAGCGCTTCAACTCGCGCTTCGGCGAGACGTTCACGGTGCCGATGCCGGTGATCCAGAAGGACACCGCGCGCATCTACGACCTGCAGAACCCGACGTCGAAGATGTCGAAGTCGGCCGAGAGCGACGCCGGCGTGCTGTGGATGCTCGACGATCCGGCCAAGTCCGCGAAGAAGATCATGCGCGCGGTGACCGACAACGAGGGCTCCGTGCGCTTCGACCGTGAGAGCAAGCCCGGCGTCTCGAACCTGCTCACGATCTACGCGGCCCTCTCCGGCCGCCAGGTCGCGTCGATCGAAGACGAATACGCCGGACGCGGCTACGGCGACTTCAAGAAGGGCCTCGCGGAGGTCGTCGTGTCGGAGTTCGAACCGGTGCGCACCCGCGCGCTCGAGCTCCTCGACGATCCGGCCGAGCTCGACCGCATCCTGGCGGACAACGCCGGACGCGCGGATGCCGTGGCCGACGCGACCCTCGCGCAGGTCTACGACCGCGTCGGCCTGCTCCGCCGGGTCTGACCCTTCACCCTAGGATGACCTCGTGACCGATCCCCAGCTTCCTCCGCCGTCCGGTTCCGTGCCCTCAGGCTTCGTTCCCCCGGCTCCGCCGGCCGCACCGCCCGTCGTGCCCGCACCGCCCGCAGCCGCTCCGGCTCTCGCACCTGCGGCGTACGGGGCGTCCGTTCCGCCCGTTCCGCCGGCGCCCGGCTACGCCGCGCCTCCCGGGGCCTATCAGGTGCCGGTCGGCGGATACACGGCTCCCACCGGTGCGTACACCGTGCCCGACCCGGCACCCCGGCCGTCGAAGTTGACCGGCACGCTGTCGCTGGTCTTCGCTCTCGTCGCCGCCGTCGTCACGCCGATCGTGGCGGCGTTCGCGTCGTACGAGGTCGGCCGACGGGTGCCCGAGGCGATCGTGCGCCTCAACAGCGACGACCTCTCGTCGCTCGCCGTCCTCTCCCCCGCCCGCGACCAGGTGCTGTGGGCGGAGATCTCGTTCTGGGCCGGCACGATCCTCGGCATCGCCGCGATCGTGCTGGGCATCATGGCCATCGCACGCAAGCGCGGTCGCGGCCAGGGAATCGGCGCGCTCATCGTCGCGGTCGTCGGCCCCGCGATCTTCTTCCTCATCGCCGGGGTCGCGCTCGGCGCCGGAGCAGCAGCCGGAGGGATCGGCCTCTACAGCTGAGGCGCCCTACGCAGCACGACTCGACGCCTTACGCCGCCCGAGTCCGCACCCTGCGCAGCACGACTCCGCACCCTGCGCCTCAGCGCGGTGCGTGGTGCTTCTGCTGGGCGGCGAGGAGTCCCTCACCGATGAGGAGCTCGACGGCGTCCGCGGCATCCGAGACGAGGATCGGCAGGTTCGGTTTCTCGTCCTTGCCGAACGGCGAGAGCACCCAGTCCGCCGGATCCTGGCGTCCGACGGGGCGCCCGATCCCGACCCGTACACGTGGGAACTCGGGAGTGGTGATCGCGCGCGCGATGTCGCGCACGCCGTTGTGACCGCCATGCCCTCCCCCGGTCTTCAGCTTGACGGTGTCGAAGGGGATGTCGAGCTCGTCGTGCACGACGATGATCTGCTCCGCCGGCACCGAATAGAAGCGCGCGAGCGCCGCCACGGGCGTGCCCGACACGTTCATGAAGGTGTTCGGTTTCGCGAGCACGAGCTTGTCGCCGCCGGGTCGGAGCCAGGTCTCGACGACGCGCGCTCCGCCCTTGTGCTCGCGGAAGCTCTCGTTGCGGCGCGCGGCGAGCTCGTCGACCACCATCTGCCCGATGTTGTGACGGGTCGCTTCGTAGCGCGGACCCGGATTGCCGAGCCCCACCACCAGCCAGGGTGAAGTCATGTCCTCATCCTCTCGCACGGGCGCGCGACGGCCGCCCGGTCGGGGTACGAAAGAGGGGACGCGATCGGATCGCGCCCCCTCTTTCCGTGATTCAGCCGGAGATCACTCCGCGGCGGGCTCCTCGGCGGCAGCCTCTTCGCCCTCGGCGGGCGCCTCGTCCTCTTCGACCTCGAGGGCCGGGATGGAGATGGCGACGACGAGCACCTCGGCGTCGGTCAGCAGCGTCGAGCCCTTCGGGAGCTTCACGTCGGCAGCCGTGATGTGCGTGCCGTCCTCGAGGCCCTCGACCGAGACCTCGACGTTCTGCGGGATGTGCGTGGCCTCGGCCTCGATCGACAGCGTGGTCGCGTCGAGGTTGGCGATCGTGCCGGGAGCCGATTCGCCGGTGACGACGATCGGCACGTCGATGGCGACCTTCTCGCCCTTCTTCACGACCAGGAGGTCGATGTGCTCGATGATCTGGTGCACGGGGTCCTTCTGGACGTCCTTGACCAGGGCGAGCTGCGGCGTGCCCTCGATGTCGAGCTCGAGCAGCGCGTTGGCGCGACGGATGATGAGCGAGACCTGGTGGCCGGGCAGTGCGACGTGCACGGGCTCGGTTCCGTGGCCGTAGATGACGGCCGGGATCTTGCCGGCTGCGCGCAGACGGCGGGCGAAGCCCTTGCCGAAGCTGTTGCGCAGCTCGGCCTGGACCTTGGTGTCTTCAGACATGAGGTTCTCCTTCGGGGCACGCAGCGATTGCGCCGCGCGGTGGTCTGTGTGTTGTCGTGCTCTCGACATGGACACGTGAGGAAAGCCACCGGGGACTCGCATCGCCGCGTCGATAACGGACGCTCGCGCACGCGCGCAATCATCCCTCGCCGAGGTACTCGATCAATGGTACCGGATCACCCGATAGGCTGGGGACACCGTTCGCCTTCTCGCAGATCACGGAGACCCCTCATGCTCGACGGAGCCTTCTTCTCGCACGTCATCCTCTGGGTCATCGGCGCGATGACCGTCGGCGCCACGATCGCCAGCTTCGCCGCGCTGTTCTCGCTCGGCCGCTCCGGCTACCGCAAGGACTGACGCCTCAGGCGGCCGGGTCCCCGATCGCCGCCCGGATCAACGAGACGCTGCGTTCGACGTCCGCCGGTTCGACGCGGATGCCGTTCTCGTCGCTCTCGAGCGACTCGAGGGTGGCCAGTTGCGAGTCGAGCAGCGCCGCCGGCATGAAGTGATCGGTCCGGGCACGCATCCGCTCCTCCAGCGCCGCCCTGTCGACGGTCAGCTCCGCGAAGAACGCATCGGACGACTCCGCCCTGATCGCATCGCGGTAGATGCGACGCAGCGCCGAGCACGCGATGACGATCCGATCGTCGGCCTGGAGCGCCCGTCCCACGACGCCGAGCCACGGCATCCGATCGTCGTCGTCGAGCGGGATGCCGGCGGCCATCTTGTCGACGTTCGTGATCGGGTGCAGGTCGTCGGCGTCGATGAACCGGGCCCCGATGCTCTCGGCGAGCGCGAGGCCCACCGTCGACTTGCCGCAGCCACTCGGCCCCATCACGATGATTCGCACGGTCATCGAACTCCTCCTCCGTCGAACGCGCTCAAGAGAGTTCCGCTCAGTAGAACTCGACGGTGTCGACGACCGCACGCAGCGGTCGACCGTCGAGCAGCCGGGAGGCGTTGTCGGCGAAGCGGCGCGCGATGCGCTCCTCCTCGTTCGCGTTGATCGCCGCCGTGTGCGGGCTCACGAGGACCCGGGGATGACTCCACAGCGGTGACTGATCGGCGAGCGGCTCCTGCTCGAACACGTCGAGGCCGGCGAACGCCACGCGCCCGTCGTCGAGAGCCGTCAGGAGCGCGGCCTCGTCGACGACCGTGCCGCGACCGACGTTGGTGAGGATCAGTCCCGGCTTCACGGCGGCGAGCACGTCGGCGCCGATCAGGTGGTGGGTCTGCTCGGTGCCCGGCAGGGTCACGACGATCGCGTCGACCTGGGCCACGGCATCCGTCAGCTCGGAGAGCGGGATCAGACGGTCGACGCCATCCACCGGCTCGCCCGAACGGGTGGTGCCCCACACGGTCGCGCCGAGCGCGTGGAAGCGGCGCGCGCACTCCGTTCCGATGCCGCCGAGGCCGACGACCAGCACGGTCATCTCGTCGAGCTGACGCATCTGCCAGCGATCCGGCCAGGTGCGGCTGCGCTGGTCGGCGAGGAGCCGGGGAAGCCCCTTCGCCCCGGCGAGCACCGCGAAGACCGAGAACTCGGCGAGCGTGCCGCCGTGCACGCCCGCGCTCGTGGTGAAGACGACGCGATCGAGTTCGGCGCGGTCGAGACCCGCGGCCTTGACCGAAGCCCCTCCGCCCGCCGCCGTCGTCATCACCCAGCGCAGGGCGGGGTTCGCACGCACGGTGCGGGCGAGCGCCGCCGCGTCCACATCGGGGATGCCGAAGAGAACATCGGCGGAGTCGACCATCGCGTCGAACGCCGTCTGCTGCTCAGCGGTGCGGACGTGGTCGGGATCCCCCGACCAGTCGGCGGGCCAGCGCGCGGGATGCACGAGCGAGTGGTCGCGCACGACCTCCAGCCGGGGCTCGAGTTCTTCGATCAGTCGGCACTGCTCCTCGGGCAACGGCACCGTTACCACCGCTCGCAGTCTGGGTCCGCTGTTCACCACGCTGATTCCTCCTCGAAGACGCCGTCTGCATCCAGCGTAGAGGCCCCCGGAGCGGCGCCCTGCCGGTCGCTGACGCAAACCGAGACACACGCGCACGGGTCCCCGGTGACAGCGATACGCTGAGAACAACCCTTCTTCACGATCGAGGAGCCTTCTGTGCCCGAAGCATCAGCCAACATCGGAGTCGTCGGACTCGCCGTCATGGGGTCGAACCTCGCCCGCAACCTCGCCAGCCGCGAGGGCAACACGGTGGCGATCTTCAACCGCAGCTACGAGAAGACCCAGAGCCTTCTCGATGCGCACCCCGAGGCCGGTTTCATCCCGGCGCAGTCCTACCGGGAGTTCGCCGACTCGCTGCAGAAGCCGCGCACGGCGATCATCATGGTCAAGGCCGGCGGCCCGACGGATGCCGTGATCGACTCGCTCGTCGAGGTCTTCGAGCCCGGCGACATCATCGTCGACGGCGGAAACGCGTACTTCCCCGACACGATCCGTCGCGAGAAGGCCGTGCGCGAGACCGGTATCAACTTCGTCGGCGCCGGCATCTCCGGTGGTGAGGAGGGCGCCCTCACGGGCCCCTCGATCATGCCCGGCGGCTCGGACGAGTCGTGGGTCACCCTCGGCCCGATCCTGAAGTCCATCGCGGCGATCGCCGAGGGCGAGCCCTGCGTGACGCACGTCGGCCACGACGGCGCCGGTCACTTCGTGAAGATGGTGCACAACGGCATCGAGTACGCCGACATGCAGCTCATCGCGGAGGCCTACGACCTCATGCGTCGCGGCACGGGCAAGAGCCCCTCCGAGATCGCCGACATCTTCGCCGAGTGGAACAAGGGCGAGCTCGAGTCGTACCTGATCGAGATCACCGCCGAGGTGCTCCGCCAGGTCGACGCCGAGACCGGTAAGCCGCTCGTCGACGTCATCCTCGACCAGGCAGGCGCCAAGGGCACCGGGGCGTGGACCGTGCAGACGGCCCTCTCGCTCGGCGTTCCCGTCTCGGGCATCGCCGAGGCGACCTTCGCCCGTTCGCTCTCGTCGCACCCCGAGCAGCGCGCGGTCGCCGGCGCCCTCCCGGGCCCCGACGAGGAGTTCACCGTCTCGGCCGAGAACACCGAGCAGTTCATCGAGGACGTGCGCCTCGCGCTGTACGCGTCGAAGATCGTCGCCTACTCGCAGGGCTTCGACGAGATCCGTGCCGGCGCCGCCGAGTACGACTGGAACATCGACCTCGGGGCGATCTCGAAGATCTGGCGCGGCGGCTGCATCATCCGCGCACAGTTCCTGAACCGCATCGCCGACGCCTACGCCGAGACCCCCGAGCTGCCGGTGCTCATGACCGCACCGTACTTCGCCGAGGCGCTCACGCGCGGCCAGTCCGCCTGGCGCCGCGTCGTCGTGACCGCCGCGCAGGCCGGAATCCCGGCTCCGGCGTTCTCGTCGTCGCTGTCGTACTACGACGGCATCCGCGCCGACCGCCTGCCCGCCGCCCTGGTGCAGGGTCAGCGCGACTTCTTCGGCGCCCACACCTACAAGCGCATCGACAAGGAAGGCACCTTCCACACGCAGTGGTCGGGCGACCGCACCGAGATCGAGGCCGAGGACACCCACTGACCTCGCGCTGACGCACACGAAGGGCCCCGGCATCACGCCGGGGCCCTTCGTGCGTCCGCCTACTTCGTGATGTCCTGCACGGTCCCCTTCGAGAGCCGCAACCGGCGGGTGGCGCGGCGGGCGACGGCCGAGTCGTGCGTCACGACGATCATCGTGATGCCCTCGGCGCAGAGCCCTTCGAGAAGCGCGAGGATCTCATCGCGCATGCTCTCGTCGAGGTTTCCCGTCGGCTCATCGGCCAGCAGCACGCGCGGGCGCTTGACGATCGCCCGCGCGATCGCGACCCGCTGCTGCTGACCGCCCGAGAGCTCGGTGGGCAGGTGATCGCCGCGGTCGGCGAGCCCCACGTGTTCGAGCGCCTCGGTCACACGACGGCGTCGCTCAGCCCGGTCGAGAGAGGTCGGTTCGAGCGCCATGTCGACGTTCTCGGCGGCCGTGAGCGTGGGGATCAGGTTGAACCCCTGGAACACGAACCCGATCTCCTCGGCCCGGATGCGGCTGAGCTCCTTCGGCGAGGCCGAGGCGAGCTCGGTGCCTCCGAGGGTCAGGGAGCCGGAGGACGGGCGGTCGAGCGCGCCGAGCAGCTGGAGCAGCGTGGACTTCCCTCCGCCGGTCGGCCCCTGGATCGTGACGAACTCGCCGGTGCCGATCTCGAGATCGACGCCGGTCAGCGCCTTCACCGTGCGCCCCTTCTGGGCGTAGGTGCGCGTGACGCCGGTGGCGCGGTACAGCGGCGCCGCGGCATCCGTCTCCGAAGCGGTGGCGGTGGTGTCGGTGATGGTCATCTTCTTCTCCTGGTCTGTCGTGATTGTCGTGGGCGGCGCGATCACGCGACCGACCGCAGAGCCTCGGCCGGGCTGAGGCGGGCGGCGCGCCAGCCGCCGAAGGCACCGGCGACGAGGCCGCCGAGCACCGCGAGACCGACCGCGGCGACGAGCACCCACGGGGTGAAGGGGGCCTGCAGCACGATGTCGGCCGCCTGCGTGGTCTGGAACATCCCTCCCCCGCCCGTCGGCCCGCCCATACCGCCGGGGCCGCCCTGCGCACCCTCGGTGGCCGCGGCGCCCGCCGCGACGGTCGGCCGGATGACGTTGATCACGATGATCCCGGCGACGCCGATCACGAGGCCGACCGCTCCCCCGATGAGGCCCTGCACCATGGATTCCCCGGCCACCTGGCGCACGACGCGCCCGTTCGACCATCCGATCGCCTTCAGGGTGCCGAACTCCCGGGTGCGGCGCCCGACGCCCGAGAGGGTCAGCAGGACCGACAGCAGCACGGCGACCGCCAGCACGATGATCGAGAGCCACGTGCCGAGGTTGGTGATGAGCGACGTCGCGCTCGACAACGAGCCCGAGACGCTCGACGCGAGCTCGGCCTGCGAGGTGACGGTCGCATCGGGCAGCTCGTCGGTGAGCGCCGCCTGCACCGCGTCGATCGACGATGCCGAGTCGGCCTGCACGTAGACGGTGGAGATCACGTCGCCGGCGCCCGAGAGCTCCTGCGCGGTGTCGAGGGGCAGGTAGACGTTCGCCGCGGTGTCGGCCGCATCCGACGTGGAGGTGAGGATGCCGACCACCTCGACGTCGGACCCCGCGACGTCGATCGTGTCGCCGACGGCGATGTCGTTCGTGGTCGCGTACGTGCTGTCGACGAGGGCGACGAGCGCGCCGCTGTCGTCGGCGTCGAGCGCGCGTCCGTCGCCGACCTCGACCGAGGCGAGCGGTCCGATCGCCGTCGCCGCCGGGTCGATGCCGAGCACGGTGAAGGAATCGACGCCGAACGCGCCGCCGCCCGCCCCATCGGATCCACCCTGCGGAGGAGCCTGGCCCTCTGCGGGCATCTGTCCCTGCTCGCCCTGCGTCGCGCCGTCCTGCTGTCCGAACCCGCCGCTCGGGAGTTCGCCCGAGAAGGTGGAGTTGGTGAGGCTCAGTGCGCCCGTCGCGGCCGAGACGCCCTCGGTCGAGGCGACGGTGTCGAGCACCGAGGCCTCCAGCGTGCCACGCATGAAGTCGGTGCTCAGCGTGGACTGGTTGAGGGTGGTCGTATCGCCCTCGGTCTCGCCGGAGTCGGCGTCGAACTCGAAGCGCGGGCCACCGCCCTCCCCCGGTTCCGCCGCAGCTCCGGTGACGGTCAGGTCGGTGCCGACGCCGTACACGGACTCGAGGGCCTGCGCCTGCGCGTCGCGCACGCCCGCCGTGAGGGCGTTCACGATGATCACGAGGCCGATCGCGATCGCGAGGCCGATCGCGACGATCGTCGTCTGCTTCTTGCGGCCCGCGAGTTCGCGCCGCAGATATGTTCCGTACATCTCTCTCCTTCTGCCGCGGAGGTCGCGGTGCCAGAGACGACGTTAGGAACGCGGTCTATGCGGATTCGAAGGCACGGTGATGAAGAGGCTATGGATGACGGGGCCGGGGATGACGGCATCCGATCTTCACAGGCTATGCATAGCGCGCTCCATAGAAACCCCATAGGAGGTTCCGCAGAATGAGTGCATGACCAGTGATCTCCCCGACCTGCGCCGCCCCGACGGAACCCCGCTGCGCATCCTCGCGGTCGACGACGAGCAGATGCTCACCGACCTGCTCGCGATGGCCCTGCGCATGGAGGGCTGGGAGGTGCGCACCGCGTCATCCGGCATGGAGGCGCTCCAGGTCGCCCGCGAGTTCGAGCCGGACGCCCTCGTGCTCGACATCATGATGCCCGACCTCGACGGGATGGCCGTGCTGCGGCGCCTGCGCGAATCCGGGAGCCTGGTACCCGTGCTCTTCCTCACCGCGAAGGATGCCGTCGGCGACCGCGTCGCGGGCCTCACCGCCGGCGGTGACGACTACGTGACGAAGCCGTTCAGCCTCGAAGAGGTGATCGCCCGCCTGCGCGCGATCATCCGCCGCACCGGCCACGCGATGGCCGACGACGGACAGTCGATCCTGCGGGTCGCCGATCTCACCCTCAACGAGGACAGCCATGAGGTCGTGCGCGACGGCACCGAGATCGAGCTCACCGCGACCGAGTTCGAGCTGCTGCGGTACCTCATGCGGAACGAGCGTCGCGTGCTCTCGAAGGCGCAGATCCTCGACCGCGTGTGGAGTTACGACTTCGGCGGCAAGTCGTCGGTGGTCGAGCTCTACATCTCGTACCTGCGCAAGAAGATCGACGCCGGACGCACTCCCCTGCTGCACACCGTGCGCGGCGTCGGCTACATGATCAAGGCCCCGCAGTGACCCAGACGAGGATGACGCGTCGGCCGATGAGCCTGCAGACGCGGCTGATGACCGCCGTCATCGGGTTCGTCTCGCTCATCCTCGTGATCGTGGCCGTGATCACCAGCGCAACGCTGGGGAGCACTCTCGAGCGACAGCTCGACGAGCGGATCTACGGCTATGCGGATTCGGTGTCGCGGATCATCAAGCAGGTCTCACCCGACCTCGTCACCGCCCAGAACATCATCGGACGCGGTGGCGGCGAACCCGGGCTCCTCGTGGCGATCCAGAACCCGGCGACCGGAATCGACGGTGTCGTGGTGCCGAGTTCGACGGACGATTTCGAGGGTGGGACGGATGCCCTCACCTCGGCGCAGCTCGTGCAGATCGCCGATGCTCTCAACGGCCAGCACGTCGCGAACGTCACGATCGAGGGTCTCGGTTCGTACCGGGTGACCGCGTCGACGGCACCCTCCGGCGTCGTGGTCGTGACCGGCCTCCCCCGCGAGGCGATCCAGAATCAGCTCACCGCACTGCTCACGGTGATCGCGCTCGCGACCATCGGCGGGCTCATCCTGCTCGCCCTCACCACGGCGATCACGATCCGCGTGGGACTCCGACCGCTCCGGGCGGTTGCCGCGACCGCCACCCGCGTGGCCAACCAGCCGCTCGATCGCGGGGAGGTGTCGATCACCGAACGGATCCCCGCGTCTCAGGCCGATCCGCGCACCGAGGCGGGACTCGTCGGCGCATCGCTGAACAAGCTGCTCGATCATGTCGACACCTCGCTCGCCGCCCGCCAGAAGAACGAGGAGCGGATGCGGCGCTTCGTCGCCGACGCCAGCCACGAGTTGCGGACGCCCCTCGCCTCGATCCGCGGATACTCCGAGCTGTCGCTGCGCGCTCTCGGGCAGGCGCACGGACCGGAGGCGATCGAGGGCACGACCACGTCTCTGGAGCGCATCCAGGCCCAGTCGCTGCGGATGACGCGTCTGGTCGAGGACCTGCTGCTCCTGGCACGTCTCGACGAGGGGCGCGAGTTGGTCTACGGCACCGTGGACCTCACGCAGCTCGCACTCGAGAGTCTGGCCGATGCCCGGCCGACGGCCGTCGATCACCACTGGAACATCGAGGCGCCCGACGAGCCCGTCGTCGTCGTCGGCGACAGCGGGCGCATGCACCAGGTCGTCGCGAATCTGCTCGCCAACGCGCGGACGCACACCCCCGCCGGCACGACGATCACCCTGTCGGTCGCGCAGGAGGACGACGAGGCCGTGCTGCGCGTGCACGACGACGGTCCCGGCATCGATCCGGTCGTGCGAGACGAGCTCTTCGCCCGCTTCGCGCGGGGCGACAGCTCGCGGGCCCGCCAGACGGGAGGCACGGGTCTGGGGCTCGCGATCGCCAAGGCCATCGTCGAGGGGCACGGCGGCTTCATCTCCGTCGCCAGCGAGCCCGGAGACACGACGTTCACGGTGCGTCTGCCCCGGAGCCCCGCGGTTGCGGCGGCCGAGGGTGAGACGTCGGAGGCGCGCGAGGCGTAGGGGCGGGCGTCGGGACCGCACGGCGTCGGGGTCACTCGGCGTCGGGGCCGCACGGCGTCGGGGTCGCACGGCGTCGGGGTCGCACGGCGTCGGGGTCGCACGTCGTCGGCGTCGCACGTCTGCACGGAGAAGTCACGTCTGCACGGAACATCCGCCGTGTGCTCCGTGCAGACGTGCGTCGGCCGTGCAGATGAGCGAGGCCACGCAACGTCAGGACGCCCGGGTGAGTGCGGCGATGATCGCCGCCTCGACCACGGGCCAGTCGTGCACGACCTGGGCGTAGTCGAAACGCAGCGTCTCGAATCCTCGCGCGGATGCGGCGGCATCGCGCTGCAGATCGCGATGCCGCTGCGCGGGGTCGCCGTGATGCTCAGCCCCGTCGGTTTCGAGGATGAGTCGCCCGCCGACGACGAAGTCGACCCGTCCCACACCCTCGATCTTCACCTGGCAATCCAGGCGGATGCCGAGGTGGTGCAGCCGCAACCGGAGGAGCGACTCGAGGCCGCTGCCTGCGTCGTACCGAGCGAGGTCGATGAGCCATCGCGCGGACGCCGGCAGCCGCGCTCGCAACAGTCTGGCCGACCCGATCTTGCGCTGACGCATCGCCGATTCGAGAGCGACGAAGAACGCCTCCGCCCCGCGACAGGCGTAAACATGCACCAGCGCGTCTTCGAGCGGCGCCAGTCCAAGAACCGTCGCCCCCTCGAACCAATGGCTGACACAGTCGCATCCGGTGTGATGGACGCGTCCGTTCTCTCCGAGCCACACATGCAGGTCCGGATCATCATCGAGCACCCAGATCCCGTGCATCCGCAGCGCCACCGTGCAGGTGAGCGCTCCTCCGTGAGCAGCAGCGGCGACGAGTTCCGGGGCGGTGCGATCAGTCGCGAACACCCCTCGCCGCACGCGCACGACAGTCCCGTCGCGAACGGCTCGCGCAACGTGGAACCGTGTCAGACCGAAACGATGCAGGAAGGTGCCGCGGGCGATGCCGCCGCTGTGGTTGATCACATCTGCAGGCGAGAGCATCCGACCATCGTCACCGATCTCGACGAGCAGCCAAGTGCTCTCCCGCCGCGTGCGCGAAGAACTCTCGTAGCTGCTCCGTAGTGCAGAAAGAGTGCACGCATCACACCTGCACGGAGTGCGCACGTCTGCACGGTGAAAACCGGCATCCGCCCGTGCGGACGTGTTTCCTCCGTGCAGGTGCGCGCGTGCGGCGGGCTGCAGTCGGCTGAGACGGCGCGCACCGCGCGCGGGTCAGTACCCGGCGAAGGCGTCGGTGGTCAGGGCACGGGCGCGCTGGAGAGCGGGCGCGAGGTCGGCGATCAGGCGAGGCGGACCCGAGATGAACGCATGACGATCGGCGATGTCGGGCACGAAGCGGTCGAGACCGTCGGCGTCGAGGCGGATGCCGTGCGCCCAGGTCCAGTGCGGCGGGAGGTCGTGCGGCTGGTCTCGGGTGAACACGACCACGTGCGCTCCGGTCGCGGCGAGCTCGTCGCGGAACGCGAGCTCGGCGGCCTCCGCCGCGACGTACACGAGCACGACGTCGCGCGCGACGCCCTGGGCCTGCAGCTGCCGGAGCTGCGAGACGAAGGGCGTGACGCCGATGCCGGCGGCCACCATCAGCACGGGGCTCTCGCCGCGTGGGAGCAGGAAGTCGCCCCAGGTGCCGGTGACCGCGAGCGTCGTGCCCGGTTCGGCGGCGGCGAGGGCGCGCTTGTACGACGACGGATGCTGCTGGTCGCCGTTCTTGTACGCGATGCGCAGCGTCGGAAGGTCGGCCGGAGCGGAGACGATGCTGAACTCGCGTCGGGTTCCCCGTGCGTCCGGGCGGTGATGCGGCACGTCGAGTTCGAGGTACTGCCCGGGGAGGAACGACACCTTCCCCTTCGCGCGGAAAGTCAGCTCCTGCGCGGTGGGTGTGACGAACCGGCGCTTCTCGAGCACCAGGCGAACCGAGCCGCGCACCGCGAACGCGAAGGCCACGAGGTTGCCGATGAGGAGCGCCCGTTCCTGGCCGAGCGTGAACAGCCCGGCGATCGAGATCGGCCAGCCGGCCAGCACGCCCACGACCGCGGCGACCGAGAACTGCTGCCAACGCCGCGGCGGCAGGGTCAGCGGCTCGGAGAGCATGAATGCCCCGAGGAAGAGGAACGGCGACTGCAGCAGCGCGAACGAGAACGCGGTGCCGAGATCGGCGTCAAGGCCGGCCTGCTGGGCCTGCACGAACTGGCGCAGCACCGACGTGGCGAGAGCGATCACGAGGAACAGCAGCACGATCCGCACCTTCTCGGTGCGCCACAGCACGGCGAGACCGAGCAGCACGACCGGGATCGTGAGCGACGGGGTGCCGACCCACCACGATGCCGAGGTGCCGAGCCACGAGAACGCCCCGAACGACCCGACGATCGAGACGACGGCGGCGCCGAACGCGGCGGGGTTGAGGATGTGGCGTCCGCGCCAGGCGATCAGGTACTTCGACAGGCTCGCCACGGTGCCCGCGATCGCGAGACCGAGGATCGCCTGCACCTCGACGCCCGGGCGCAGGACGAAGAGCAGGATCAGCGCGGTCACGAGCGACGACTCGATGCGCCACGGCAGGCGGAGCAGACGCTGCACCAGTGCATCCACGCCCGAGATCACGACGGCGAGCACCAGGAACGACACCACGATCTCGACCGGTGTGGGCGAGACGATGACCCCGAGCGCCGACAGGCCGAGAGCGATGACGGCGAGGGCGATGAGCGCGAACAGCACCAGCCGGTACATCGACAGGGCCCCGAGGAGGGCGAGCACGCGCTGCCGTGCGGCGGTGAAGGAACGGTTCATGAGCTCGACTCTTCCCTATCGGGGCGAACGGGTGGGGGTGAAGATCTCGACGGGGCACCCGGGTGAGCGCTGCGCTCGGCCGTCGGTGCTCATGCGCACCCACTCGACGCCCCAGCGGGCGGCGAGTTCGGGGCCGCCGTCGAAGAAGAGCGCGGTGGCGACGGCATCCGCGGTCATGGCGTCGGGTGCGATCGCCCAGGTCGCCGCCCAGGTGCGCACCGGCAGTCCAGTACGGGCGTCGAGCACGTGGTGCAGTCCGTCGCCCCAGGCCCGGCGGTTGATGGCCGAGGCGCACAGGGCCTGGTCACGGATCGTGGCGATGCCGATCGCCCGCGACGGATCGAACGGATGCTCCAGGCCGATGCGCACACCGGCGCCGTCGGCACCAGCGCCGCGCACGGCGAGGTCTCCGCCGGCATCGACGATCAGGTCACCCGCGACAGAGCTCAGCGCATCGCGCACGAGGTCGACGAGACGCCCCTTGCCGAGCGCACCGACGTCGATCAGTGCGGGATGCGCGACCGCCGCCGTGCCCGTCGTCCACCGCACCCGCTCGGTCCAATCGGCCGGCGCGATCACCGGAGCTGCGGCGGTGAGCGAGTAGTCGGCGTCGTAACCGAGGGCTTCGAGGCTCTCCCCCACGAGCGGATTGACCGCCCCGGCGGTCGCATCCGACAGTTCGCGGTACGCGTCGAGCATCGCCCCCGCGTCGGGAGAGGCGAGCATGCCGCCCTCGCGCGCGAGACGCGTGACATCGGAGTCGGGGCGGAACCGCGACCACTCCCGGTCGAAGCGCTCGATCACGGCATCGACGGCGCCGCGGGAGTCCGCCGACAGCTCGTCGGCCGACTCGATCTCCCAGCGCGTGCCGATCGCCTCGAATCGCCAGATCACCATCGCCGGATCACCACGACCACGTCACCATCGCCAGATCACCCGTCGGGGATCAGGCTGCGGCCTGCTCCTTGATGTCATCGACGGCGGCGTTGAACCCACCGCTCGTCAGCGAGGATCCGGCCACGCGGCTGACGTTCAGGTCGTCGAGCGCCTTGCCCTCGACCTCTTCGGAGATGCCGTCGATGAACGCGCCCTGGTACTGCTCGGTCTCGCGCGCCTGCGGGTCACCGGTCACCTCGACGTCGGTGACGACGCCGTCGGCGAGGGTGAGGGTCACCGAGATCGTCTCGACCGATTCGGGGGTCTGGTACGAGCCCTCCGCCGTGTAGGTGCCGTCGGCGTACGACGACGACGCGTCGGCGCCCGAGGAGGACTCCGAGCCGGTCGCGCTGTCGGTGCCGGAGGTGCTGTCGGTCGTCCCGCCGGTGTCGGTCGGCGTGGTCGCGCACCCGGCAAGGACGAGGAGTCCGGCGATGCCCACGAGGGCGGATCCCTTGCGGACGGAAGTCGGTACGGTCGTGCGGATCATGGTGGTCCTCCCGGCTCGGTGTCGTCGACGCGGTGTCGATGATCCGAGCGTAGAAAGGGTGGCTATGTGCCCGCTGTGCCGTGTCGAGGCGAAGGCTATGGGCCTACGCGTCGCCGCCGAACATGCTCGTGACCGAGCCGTCCTCGAAGACCTCGTGGATCGCGCGGGCGAGCAGCGGAGCGATCGGGAGGATCGTGAGCTTGTCCCAGCGACGCGACTCGGTGAGCGGGATCGTGTCGGTGATGACGACCTCGTCGATCGAGGAGTCCTGCAGACGATCGGATGCCGGGTCGCTGAAGATCGCGTGCGTCGCCGCGACGATGACGCGGTGCGCGCCGGCCGCCTTCAGCGCCTGCGCGGCCTTGACGATCGTGCCGCCGGTGTCGATCATGTCGTCAACGAGGAGGCAGGTGCGGCCCTCGACCGTCCCGACGATCTCGTGCACGGAGACCTGGTTCGCGACCTTCGGATCGCGGCGCTTGTGGATGATCGCGAGCGGGGCGCCGAGGCTGTCGGACCACGTGTCGGCGACGCGCACGCGCCCCATGTCGGGCGAGACGACCGTGAGGATCTCGCGGTCCGCGGCCGAGAGCGTGCGCTCGAAGTAGTCGAGCAGCACGGGCTTGGCGAAGAGGTGATCGACGGGACCGTCGAAGAAGCCCTGGATCTGCGCGGCGTGCAGGTCGACGCTCATCACGCGGTCGGCGCCGGCGGTCTTGAGCAGGTCGGCGACGAGACGGGCGCTGATCGGCTCGCGACCGCGGCCCTTCTTGTCCTGACGCGAGTACGGATAGTACGGGGCGACGACCGTGATGCGCTTGGCCGAGGCGCGCTTGGCGGCGTCGATCATGATGAGCGTCTCCATGAGCCACTCGTTGACCGGCTCGCCGAAGGTCTGCACGAGGAAGAGATCGACGCCGCGGATCGACACCTCGAAGCGCGCGTAGATCTCGCCGGAGGCGAAGGTGCGGTGCTCGACCGGAGCGATCTCCGTGCCGAGGGCCTCGGCGACGGCCGCCGTGAGCTCGGGGTGCGAGCGCCCACCCGCGACGACGAGCCGCTTCTTGGTCTTCGCGATGATGCCGGGGGCTACCCCGTTGTCGCGATCCAGATCGACCGTCTTCTTCTTCCGGGCCATGGCCTGCCTATTCCGCCGCTCGCTCTCGGGCCACGGCATCCGCCGCGCCCGTCCCTGCTCTGTTCTTCTCGACCCAGCCCTCGATGTTGCGCTGGGGTGCGACGGTCATGGCCAGTGCACCGGCCGGAACATCCTTGCGGACGACCGCGCCGGCGCCGGTCTTCGCGCCTGCTCCCAGCCTAACGGGCGCGACGAGCACCGTGTGCGACCCGGTGTGCACCTCGTCGCCGATCTCCGTTCGGTGCTTGTTCACGTCGTCGTAGTTCGCCGTGATCGTGCTCGCGCCGAGGTTCACGCCGCGGCCGATCGTGGCGTCTCCCACGTACGACAGATGCGGCACCTTGCTGCCCTCACCGATCTCGGCGTTCTTGGTCTCGACGTACGCGCCGATCTTTCCCTTCGCGCCCAGGATCGTGCCGGGGCGCAGGAAGGAGAACGGCCCGACCGTCGCCTCGGCTCCGATCACCGCGAACGTCGCGTCGGTACGGCGCACGGTCGCGCCCTCGCCGACCTCGCAGCCGACGAGCGACGTGTCGGGACCGATGATCGCGCCCTCCGCGATCGTCGTGGCGCGCAGGATGTGCGTGTTCGGGAGGATCGTGACGTCGGGGGCGAGCACGGCGTCGTCGTCGATCCACGTCGTGGCCGGGTCGACGACCGTGACGCCCTCGAGCTGCCAGCGGCGGACGATGCGCTCGTTGAGAAGGCGGCCGACGAGCGCGAGCTGCGCGCGGTCGTTGACCCCGTAGGTCACGGTGACGTCGGAGACGACGGATGCCGCGACACGGTCGCCGTCGCGACGGAGCAGCCCCGGAACGTCGGTGAGGTACATCTCGCCCTGAGCGTTGTCGACACCGATCTCCGGCAGGTACTGGCGCAGCGTCGCGGCGCGGAACACGTACATGCCCGCGTTGATCTCGCGGACGGCGGCCTCGTCGGCGCTCGCGTCCTTCTGCTCGACGATGCGGTCGACGCTCCCGTCCGCATCGCGGATGACGCGGCCGTACCCGGTCGGATCGTCGACGACGGCGGTCATGAGCGTCGCCGGCGTACCCGCGGCACGGTGGGCAGCGAGGAAGCCGTTCAGGGTGTCGGCATCCGCGAGCGGGCAATCACCCGACAGCACGAGCACGTCACCCGTGAAGTCGTCGGGGAGGGCATCGATCGCGACCTGCACGGCGCGACCGGTGCCCGGCACGTCGTCCTGATCGATGAACACGGCGTCCGGGTAGTCCTCGGCGAGGGCCGCGACGACCTGGTCGCGCTCGTGCCGCACGACGACCTCGACGTGCGCGGCGCCGAGCCGGGCGGCGGTCGTGAGCACGTGGCCGACGAGCGGGCGACCGCCGATCGGGTGCAGCACCTTCGGCAGCCGGGACTTCATGCGCGTGCCCTGCCCTGCGGCGAGGACGACGATCGCGAGGTTGTTCTCCGTCATGCTCCGCCGCCAGGACTCGAACCTAGACCTCACAGCTCCAAAGGCTGTCGTGCTGCCATTACACCACGGCGGACCGCGGCCTCCGCGAGGAAAGCCGCCCGCTCATTCTGCCACGCCGACATCGGCGCGAAACACGGCTCTGGGATGCTTCGACCATGAGCATCCTGATCGACCGCGTCGCGGGCCCGACCCCCGGCCTCGCCGCGTTCCTCCTCGCGCACCACGACGACATGGCCGGCACCGCGCCGCCCGAGAGCCAGCACGCGCTGTCGCTCGATCGGCTCCTCGCCCCGGGCGTGCGGCTGTTCGTGGCGCGCGACGGCGACGATCTCGTCGCCACGGGAGCACTCGCCCCGCTCGCCGAGGGTCACGAGGAGCTCAAGTCGATGCGCACCGAGCCCGCCCGCCGGGGAGAGGGTCTGGGGCGGGCGATGCTCGACGCCCTGCTCGCCGACGCCCGCAGCCGCGGCATCCGCCGAATCTCGCTCGAGACCGGCAGCGCGGAGTTCTTCCGCCCGGCGCACGCGCTGTATGCGCGAGCCGGGTTCGTGGAGTGCGCCCCGTTCGGCTCCTACCTGCCCGACCCGCACAGCACGTTCATGACCGTCGAGCTCGGCGACGAAGCGCAGTCGGGGCCCTCGGGCGCGATAATGGAGGGATGAGCGCAACGGACGAGGTCGATCGGATCGTCGGCGCCTGGAACACCCAGCGCCCCGACCTCGACTTCTCGCCCCTCGAGGTGCTCTCCCGCATGGACCGGCTCTCGCGCCACCTCGACCGCGCGCGACGCGACGTCTTCCGCCGCAGCGACCTCGAACCCTGGGAGTGGGACGTGCTCTCGGCGCTGCGCCGCGCGGGGGCGCCGTTCCAGCTCTCCCCCAAGCAGCTGCTGCAGCAGACGCTCGTCTCGAGCGGCACGATGACCAATCGCATCGACCGCCTCGTCGGGCGTCGTCTGGTGCGACGCGAGGCCGATCCCGGCGACGGCAGGAGCATCCTGGTAACGCTGACCGACGACGGTCGCACGCGGGTGGATGCCGCGATCACCCGCCTCGTCGACGTCGAGGCCGACCTGCTGCAGGCGCTGTCGCGAGGCGACCGCGATCGGCTGGCCGGGTTGTTGCGCAAGCTCAGCCTGAGCTTCGACGCGTGAGCGGGGTGCGCTGATGGGCATGCCCTCGCCCCTTCCCGTGCGCGACGGTGTCGGCGCGACGCGCCTGCACGTGCCGCTCACCGGGCCATGGCCGACGATCGCCGACTACATGGTGGAGCGTTTCTTCCACCTCGAGCCGGAACTGCTGCGAGTGCGCTTCGACCGCGGTGAAATCGTCGACATCGACGCCCGCGCAGTGCCGCGCGATGCGCCCCTGGGGAGCGTGGAGTTCGTCTGGTACTACCGCGAGCCCCCGGTCGAGAGCGTCATCCCCTTCGAGATCGAGGTCCTCCACCGCGACGACGACCTCGTCGTGGTCGACAAGCCGCACTTCCTCCCGACGACGCCGGGAGGCAAGTTCCTGCAGAACTCCGCCCTGGTGCGGCTGCGCAACCTCCTCGACAACCCCGACCTCGCCCCGATCCACCGCCTCGATCGAGCGACGGCCGGCCTGCTGATGTTCTCCGCGCGCCCCGCGACGCGCGGCGCCTACCAGCTTCTCTTCGAGACCCGCCGGGTGCAGAAGACCTACGAGGCGGTGTCGGCCCGACCCGAGGGCTGGGATCCCGAGCATCCGGCCCTGGCGGGGCATCCGCTCCCCCTCGTCTACCGCACCCACATCGACAAGCATCGCGGCGAGCTGCGCGTGCGGGTCGACGACGAGCGCGAGCCGAACTCGGAGACGCTGATCGAGCTCATCCGTGCCGATGAGCGGGTCGTGCACACGCTGCTGCGCCCGCACAGCGGCAAGATGCACCAGTTGCGCGTGCACCTCTCGGCTCTGGGCGCCGGCATCCTGAACGATCCGTTCTATCCCGAGCTGCGTCCGGAGGCGCCCGACGACTTCGCCCGTCCCATGCAGCTGCTCGCGCGCGAGCTGAGCTTCACCGACCCGCTGTCGGGCGAGGATCGCGTGTTCACGACGCGTCGTCGCCTGCAGGACGCTCCCGCCGGCGACGCGGCAGAAGCCCCCGCAGGCGACTGACGGGCGCGCTCAGCGGCGCATGATCTTGCGCGCCAGGCGCGTACCCAGCATCTGCACGAGATGCACGAACACGACGATGAGGGCGATCGCCGCCCACATCACGACCGGTTCGAACTGACGGAAACCGTAGATCTGCGCGAACGCTCCGAGGCCGCCGCCACCGATCAGACCGGCCATCGCGGTCATGTCGATGAGCGCGACCACGATGAACGTGTAGCCGAGGATGAGCGGGCCCAACGACTCGGGGATCGCGACGGTGAAGAGGATGCGGAGAGGGCCTGCGCCCATCGCGCGCGCCGCCTCGATGACACCGGGCGACACCGAGACGAGATGCTGCTCGACGATGCGTCCGATCGCGAAGGAGGCGGCGAGGGCGATGATGAAGGCTCCGGCCGTGGTGCCGATACCGACGCCCACCACGACGCGGGCGAACGGTTGCGCGACGGCCATGAAGATGACGAACGGGATCGGGCGGAAGATGTTCACCGCGAGGTTCGCGAGCATCGACACGGCGCGGTTCGGCAGCAGACCACCGGGGCGGGTGACGTAGAGGATGACGCCGATGAGGAGTCCGAGCACGCCGCCGAGGACGAGCGCGAACGACGTCATGTACAGCGTCTCGAGCGCGGCGGCCCAGAACTCGGGCATCAGTTCCTGCAGACGATCCATCAGCGGGCCTCCTCTCGTGCGATCTCGGTGACTTCGACGCGTTCGGCGATGGCCGCGAGGGCGCGGTCGATGGCGGCGCTCTCGCCGCGGATCGCCAGGGTCAGGTGGCCGAAGGCGCGCCCGCGGATGTCGTTGATGCCGCCGTAGACGAGTTCGAAGTCGAGGCCGGCCGCAGCGAGATCGAGGAAGACCTGCGCCTGCGAGGAATCGCCGTCGCGGAACGAGAAGGTGACCAGGCGTCCGCGGTGGCGCTCACGCAGCACCGACAGCTCGGCCGGCGACGGAACGCCCTTGACCACCGTGCCGACGAAGCGCTGCGACGCAGGGTTCTGCGGGGCGGAGAAGACGTCGAAGACGTCGCCCTGCTCGATCACGCGGCCGTTCTCCATGACCGCGACCTTCGTGGCGATCGTCTGGATCACGTCCATCTCGTGGGTGATGACGACGATGGTGACGCCCTGCTCCTGGTTGACCCGCTTGAGCAGATCGAGCACCTCATGAGTCGTCTGCGGGTCGAGCGCGCTGGTCGCCTCGTCGGCGAGCAGGATCGCGGGGCCCGTGGCGAGGGCGCGGGCGATGCCCACACGCTGCTTCTGACCTCCGGAGAGCTGCTCGGGGTAGGCCTTGGCCTTATCGGACAGACCGACGAACGAGAGCAGCTCGGTCACGCGGGCCTCGATGTCGGCCTTCGACCAGCCCGCGAGCTTGAGCGGATAGGCGACGTTCGCGCGCACCGTGCGCGAGGAGAACAGGTTGAACTGCTGGAAGATCATGCCGATGCCGCCGCGCACCTTGCGCAGTGCACTCTCGGAGAGCGAGGTGATGTCGACGCCGTCCACCAGGATCGTGCCGCCGGTGGCGGGTTCGAGGGCGTTGATCAGGCGCACCAGCGTCGACTTGCCGGCCCCCGAGTATCCGATGATGCCGAACACGTCGCCCTTCTCGATCGACAGGGTCACGTCGTCGACGGCGATGATCTCGGCGTCTCCCGGCACGCGGGAGGGATAGGCCTTCGACACGTTGGTCAGGCTCACGATCGGCATGGAAGCTCCGGTGGGTGGGATGTCGGGAAACGACGAATCGGGTGACGCACGAGGCGCCACCCGATTCTCTCGCATCAGGCGGGGTGTCCCCGCCGTGATCACTTGTTCGCTGCGGTGTCCTTCTGGACCTTCTCGAGCGAGGCGACGAGGTCGGCGACCGGCGTCTGCAGCGGCACCGCGGTGTCACCCGACGACTCGAGGAGTCCGGCCTGGACGGCCTCGTCGGTCTGGAAGATCTCGACGAGCTTGAGGTAGGTCTCGTTGTCGGCGTCTTCGGCGCGGGCGGCGAAGATGTTCACGTACGGCAGCGCGTTGGGGTCTTCCGGGTCGTCCTGGGCGATCGCGTCGCTGAAGGTGAGACCGGCATCCTCGACGAAGTCGTTGTTGATGATCGCGGCTGCGACATCCGGCAGCGAGGTCGGGATGAGGGCGGCCTCGAGCGCGGTGACCTTGACCTTGCTCTTGGCGGTGTCGACGTCGGCGAGGTCGGAGAAGATGGTTCCGCCGCTCTTGAGCTCGACGAGGCCGGCCGACTGGAGCACGAGCAGGGCGCGCGCCTGGTTCGAGGCATCGTCCGGAACGGCGACGGTCTCGCCCTCGGGGATGCTGTCGACGTCGTCGTACTTCTTCGAGTACAGGCCCAGCGGGTAGATCGCGGTGGAACCGATCGGGGTGAGGTCCGAGCCCGAGTCCTCGTTGTAGCCGGCGAGGTACACGATGTGCTGGAACTGGTTGAGGTCGATCTCGCCCTCGGTCAGCGCGGGGTTCGGCTGCTCGTAGGAACCGAAGTCGACGAGCTCGACCGTGATGCCCTCTTCCTCAGCGGCTTCGACGAAGGCGGGCCACTGCGGGTCGCCCTTGCCGACGACGCCGATCTTGACGACCTCGTTCTCGGACGAACCGGAGTCGGAGCCGGCATCGGTGGACGTGGCGCATCCGGCGAGCGCGACGAAGAGCGGGACCGCGGCGAGCGCGGCGATGATGGACGTGGTACGACGGGACATGATGTGTGCGAGTTCCTCTCTCAGGGACTCCCATACGTTAGGCAGGTGCGACGCCGGGCGCGGAATCGACTGTCACACAGCGTCACCGGGCCCGACGGCCGCGCGTGTCGGGTCAGTACGGAGCGCGTCCTCTCCTTCGACGTCGGTCAGTCGAACTCCTCGATCCCCTGCAGGCGCACCTGCTCGAGGTCGAGGCGGGCGGCGATGCGCCGCACCACGATGTCATCGACGGTGCCGGAGCGGCGCAGGCCGATCAGCACCTCGCGCTTGCGGTCGAGGAGAGCGAGCTTGAGCCGGGTGTGCTCCTCGTGGCGCACGAGGGGCGAGCGCTGCAGTACGTCGACGTCGGTGGAGGTCGCGATCATCTGCAGGGTGGTGCCGTCGACGGCATCCGTCACTCCCCCGACGCCCAGTGCATCGTCGAGGGCATCGGATGCCGGGGCGCCGGGCGCCGTCGTGTCGGGGGCGTCGAGCAGGGCGTCGAGTTCGCGCGCCTCGGCGTCGACGAGCGCCTGCTCGCGGGCGAGCGCCTTCGCGTTGGCGAGCTCGAGCATCTGGTATCCCTCGGAGCGCACGCGATCGCGCACCTCCTGACCGATGCCGTGCTCGGCGGCGAGATCGTCGAGCGCCGAGAGCGCGGCCCCCGAGATCGCCCGTTCGGCGAGCTCGTACTCCTCCTGCTCGGCGTGGTCGACCGGCATCCGCGCCCAGCGCACGACCGCCGGCAGCAGCGGGCCCTGCGCGAGCAGGCTGAGGAGGATGACGCCGGCGGTCACGAACACGACCTCGTCACGACCCGACGACCCCTCGGCGAGACTCGTCGGCACCGAAAGCGCGATCGCCAGCGAGACCGCGCCGCGCATACCGGCGACGGTCGAGACCACGCGCGACCGGGCGCGCAGACCGCGCGGCGGTCGGGTGGCGGGCCGTTGGAAGAACCCGGTGAAGAACTGGAAGAGGTAGCGCACGACCACGAGCGTCGCCCAGACGGCGATCGAGGTGAGCACGAGCCAGCCGATCATCGCGGCCGAGATCTCGTGGACGACGTACTGCACCTCGAGACCGATGAGGATGAACAGCGCGCCGTTGAGCAGGAACACCCCGAACGGCCAGACCGCGTCGGACTGGCGGCGGGAGGATGCCGTCGTGACGCGCGGCGAGACGTACGAGGCGATGAGTCCCGCGACGACCACGGCGAGCACGCCCGAGGCGTGGATCAGCTCGGCGACGAGGAACGCGGAGAACGGGATGAGCAGCATCGTGACGTTGATGACCGCCGTGCGGTTCGAGCGCTGCAGGAGCAACACGCCCAGCAGGGCGATCACGATTCCGGCGGCGATGCCGCCCACGTAGGAGACGAGCACCGTCCAGGTGACCGACCACGGGGTGACCTGGCCGCCGACGGCGAGCGAGACGGCGATGGCGTAGAGCACCAGCGCGGTGCCGTCGTTGGTGAGGCTCTCGGCCTTCAGCTTCATGAACATGCGCCGCGGCAGCAGGCGGCCGAGGGCCGCGACCGCGGTGGCGTCCGGCGGGGCGACCGCGGCACCGAGGATGAGGGCGATCTCCCACGGCATCCCGAACAGCACGCCGACGCCGGCGACCGCGAAGGCCGAGGCGACGACCAGGAGCGTGCTCATCGGGAGGATGTACCGGAAGTCGCGGCGGATCGACCGCAGCGACGTCGTCAGGCTCTCCCAGAACAGCATCACCGGCAGGAACAGCAGCAGTACGGTCTCGGGCGGCAGCTGCACCTCGCGCAACGCCGGCACGAAGCCGAGCAGAAGCCCGAAGACGACGAGCACCAGCGGCAGCGCCAGCCGCACCCGCGGTGCGATCAGAGTGCCGACGAGAATCGTGAGTCCGAGCAGGACCGTGACCTCGAGTCCTTCCATGTGTACCTCCCGGTGCCGCAGAATCGTGCTGTGCGACACCGGCCGGCGTCAGACCCCGCCCAGAGCACAGCGCGTCGCAAGGCAAAGGTATTCCCGCAGCACCGAGATCACCAGGTACTGACGGTCCCTGGTTCGCACGCCCGGTCCCGATGCGGGTCGGGCGGGCGTCAGCCGATCTGCTCGGTGAGCTCGAACCAGCGCAGCTCGAGCTCTTCGATCTCGGCCTCCTGCGCGCTGATCTTCGACATCTTCTCGCCCAGACCCGCGTAGTCGGCCTGGTCGTGCTCCGCGAGTGCGTGCTTGGCGGCATCCACCTGCTGCGTCAGCTTCTGGATGCGGCGCTCGAGCGAGGAGACCTCCTTCTGCGCGGTGCGCAGGGCGGCACCGTCGAGAGCGGATGCCGTCGACGCGGCCGTGCTCGTCGCGGCCTTCACCGCCTGGCCCTTCTCGGCATTCGAAGTCTGGAGGTGGCGCAGACGCAGGTACTCGTCGACGCCGCCGGGCAAATGACGCAGGTGCCCGTCGAGGATCGCGAACTGCTGGTCGGTGACGCGCTCGAGGAAGTAGCGGTCGTGGCTGACGACGAGGAGGGTGCCCGACCAGGAATCGAGGAGGTCTTCGATCGCGGCGAGCATGTCGGTGTCGAGGTCGTTGGTGGGCTCGTCGAGGATCAGCACGTTGGGCTGGTCGAGGAGCACGAGCAGGAGCTGCAGGCGGCGCTGCTGGCCACCCGAGAGGTCCTTGACCGGCGTCGAGAGCTGGGCGGACGAGAAGCCGAGGCGCTCGAGGAGCTGCCCCGGCGTGAGATCCTGCGCCTTCGAGCCGGCACCCAGCGTGTACGAGGTGCGCAGGCCCGAGATGATCACCCGCACCGGGTCGTTCCAGTACTGGTCGAGCTCGTCGAGACGCTGCGTCAGCGTCTGCACCTTCACGGTCGTGCCGCGCTTGACGCGGCCGACCGTCGGCTCGACGGTTCCCGAGATCAGGCCCAGCAGCGTGGACTTGCCCGCGCCGTTCACGCCCAGGATGCCGGTGCGCTCGCCCGGAGCGATGCGCCATTCGACATCGCGCAGCACCGTCTTCTCGCCGCCGTCGACGGTCGGGTACGTCACGCCCACGTCGAGGAGGTCGACGACGTCCTTGCCGAGCCGTGACACGGCGAGCGACTGCAGCGATACCTTGTCGCGGATCTCCGGCACGTCGGCGATGAGCTCGTTGGCCGCGTCGATGCGGAACTTGGGCTTGCTCGTGCGCGCGGGGGCTCCGCGGCGGAGCCACGCGAGCTCCTTGCGGGCGAGGTTCTGGCGCTTCGCCTCGGTGGCGGCGGCCATGCGGTCGCGCTCGACGCGCTGCAGGATGTACGCCGCGTACCCGCCCTCGAACGGCTCGACGATGCGGTCGTGCACCTCCCAGGTCTCGGTGCAGATCTCATCGAGGAACCACCGGTCGTGGGTCACGACCATCAGCGCGCCCGAGTTGGCGGCCCATCGCTTCTTGAGGTGCCCGGCGAGCCACGTGATCGCCTCGACGTCGAGGTGGTTGGTCGGCTCGTCGAGGGCGATGACGTCCCAGTCACCGGCGAGGAGGCGGGCGAGCGAGACGCGGCGGCGCTGACCACCGCTGAGGGAGCCGATCTCGGCATCCCACGGGAGGTCGGTCAGCAGCCCCTCGATCACGTCGCGGGTGCGAGCGTCGCCCGCCCACTCGTACTCGGGGGTGTCGCCCACGACGGCCTGACTGATCGTGAGGTCGTCGGGGAGCGTGTCCGCCTGATCGAGCACACCGATCGTCGTTCCGCCGCGCACCGTGACGCGACCCGAGTTCGGTTCCTTGATGCCCGCGAGCATGCCGAGCAGGCTCGACTTGCCGTCGCCGTTGCGGCCGACGATGCCGATGCGATCCCCCTCCTCGATGCCGAGCGTCACGGAGTCGAAGACGACCCTCGTCGGATATTCGAGGTGCAGGGCCTCGGCCCCCAGAAGATGTGCCATGTCACTGTCCAGGGTAACCGGGTGCGCGGGGGTCGAAGACCTCGGGGAGCGCGGCGACGAACTCGTCGAGGTGGCCGTACCAGGGCGTGTGGGCGGCCCCGGGGATCCGGCGGACATCGATGCCGGCCCCTGCCCATCGGCTCGCGGCATCGTCGGAGACGAAGCGGCTGGGGTCGGCGACGACGGCGATCGATCCGGGTGGCGGCTGCTCGTCGACGTTCGCACCGCACGAGATCGACGCCGACGTTCCGGGGTCGAAGAGCTGGGCGGCGCGTGCTTCCCGCTGCGCAGCGGCGACCGAGTACCCGGGGCGCTCACGTAGCGCCTCGACGGTGCGCGACGCGGCGTCTGCGGCGTACCGAGCTGTGAGGGCCGCGTGGTCAGCACCCCCGGCGAAGCCGAGCGCGGCGTCGACGAACACGGCGAGACCGGGCTCGAGCGCAGGAGCCGCAGCGGCGAGGACGGTCCCGCCGTACGAGTGTCCGAGCGCCGCGGCGGGTGGGCGACGCAGGTGTGTCTGCACGGTGCGCACGACGGATGCCGCGGCGCGCGCGACCGTGAGACCCGGGTCGCGCGGCGAGCGGCCGTGCCCCGGGAGGTCGATCGCGACGACCCGCCAGCCGTTCGCGGCGAGGAGCGGAACGAGATCGTGCCAGCTCTCGGTCGATCCCATCAGTCCGTGCAGCAGGACGATGCTCCCGACATCGTGCTCGCGCGTGCTGTCAGCGGCCTGGTGCGTCGGCAGCGTGATCTCGGCGTGCAGAGGCATCCGTCGAGTCAATCACGGCATCGGGTCGATCACGGCGTCGGGGTCGATCACGGCGTCGGGGTCGATCACGGTGTCGGGTCGATCACGGTGTCGGGTCGATCACGCTGCGTCGCCGGCGGGCGAGCAGCGCGGCCCCTCCCCCGAGGAGCACTGCGGCGCTCGCGGCGAGGGCGATCGGGGCGATGGTCCCGGCGTCCGCTCCCGTGTCGGCCAGGCGGTCGCCCGGAGCGGTCGCTCCGCCGGACGGGGCCGCGACGATCTCGACTGGCGCCCAACCGATGAGGGCGCCGTCGGTGGCGTAGACGGCGACGCGGTGCGCCCCGAGCGCGGCATCCGTCGGAACGATCGCCTGCACGATGCCGGCAGACGAGGCCGCGAGCGTGCCGAGGTGGGTGGGGTCGGAGAAGAGGTAGACGTCGACGGTTGCGCCGGCGAGGTCGGTCCCGAGCGAGAGATCGAAGGGCGCCCCCTGCGCGACGGTGGCCGGTGCGGTGACGGGGCCGCGGTTGTCGTCGGTGAGGTCGTCGGCCGACGGGGAGGCGGGCACCTCCGGGGCGACCGTCACGGTGAGCGTGGCGGGCTCGGTCGCGGACTCGCCCACGGCGTTGGTGAAGACCGCGCGATAGCGGGTGCCGGAGGCGGATGCCGGGGCGGCGTCGATCGAGAGGGTGGGGGCGGCGGCATCCGGGATCGTCACCCAGTCACCGGCATCCGGCAGCTGCGTCTGCCAGATCACCGTGGGTTCGGGGGTTCCCGTCGCCATGGCGGTGAAGGTCGCGGTCGCGCCCTCGGGGATCTCGGCATCCGACGGCTGCGTGACGATCTGCGGGGCGACGTCCTGCTGCTCCGGCAGGGACGTTCCCGGAACGTCGGTGCCCGGCACTGCGTAGATGAATCTCAGGCCGCGGCTGAACGCCGCTCCGATCACCGAGAGGTGGGTCTCGTCGTCGAAGACCGTGGCGCCCAGTTCGAGTCCGTCGTAAGCGCGGGCGGCGAGCGTGTGCGCGAAGCTCGTCATGTCGCTGGTCATCGGGAACCCGGAGGTCGTCTCCTCGAGCTCTCCGACCGAGAGGAAGACGCGCGCGTCGAGCGCGTCGTGGGTCTCGGCGTAGTCGGCCTCCATGTCGAGGATCGTGCGGTCGTCCCACCAGATCGAGGGGCTCGCGATGACGAACCGGTGGAAGAGTCCGTCGTTGTGGAGCAGCGCATAGGTGGCGAAGAGGCCGCCGAAGGAATGGCCCATGAGTGCGCGGTCGGCGGGGTCGGCGCGGAACTCGCTCTCGATCTGTGGGACGAGTTCGGATCTCAGGAAGTCGAGGAATTCGGGAGCACCGCCGGTCGGCACGTCGGCCGTGATCTCGGTCGGGGTGAGATCGAGGGTGCGGCGCACTCCGGAGGCCGCGAAGCCCTGGCCGGGGTCGTCGTACCCGATGCCGACGACCATCGTGCCCGGCGCGTTCAATCGGGCGGTCTCGACCGCCATCCCGAACTCGGCGTTCGCATCGGTGACGTAGAGGACGCGGTGCGGATCGCCGTTCTCGTCGTAGTTCGCCGGGAGGGCGACCGAGATCTTGTAGTCGCGGCCGGCGGCGGAGGTGGTCGTCCACGTCTGGACGTCGCGGATGAACTCGTCGGGGCTTTCGGCCGAGGCGGCGGCGGTGTAGGTGACGGGTGGGGAGGACGACGCGGGCGTGTCGGTCGCGGCGGCGAGCGCCAGGTTCGCGCCCGCCGTGAGTGCGATCGCGGTCGGGATGCCGAGCAGTCGGCGGAGGTCGAATCTCATGTCGTTTTCCCCTTCATCGGATGCCGCTGGATACCGCTGGATGCCGCTGAATACCGCTGGTGGGAAGCCACGGTAGAGGTGGCTGCACTCGTCGGACATGTGAGGTCGGCCCAGAGCTGCGGTGCGGCGCTGTGGGGAACCTCCGGTCCGATTGGCGACGATTATTCGTCTATATGTTCGAATGTCGGTGGCCTGTGGTGGGCTGTTCGCATGACGGAACTGCTCGACGCGACGGACTCCCAGACGGCGATGATCGCCGATCTGGTGGGCTCGGTGCGGGCGGTCGAGGAGACGATCGCTCGGCTGTCAGCCGTGCGCGACGGGATGCTCGCCGTCGCCGCTCGCGTCGCGGTCGACATCGCGCGGCAGGCGGCGCATCCCGATCACGGCGACATGGCCCTGCGGGCGGTGGCGGCGGAGATCGGGGCGGCAGTGCGGGCGAGCGACCGTACGATCGAGCGGCGGATGGACGAGGCATCGTGGGCGGTCGAGCGATTCGCCGAGGTGTGGGCAGCGCAGGGCGCGGGGCGGATCAGCGCCGCCCACGCCCGGGTCATCGTCGACGCGGGCGCACATCTGGACAACCCGGCCGATCGAGCGCGGTATGCGGCGCGAGCGGTGGAGGCGGCGGTGGTCGAGTCGCCGAACAGGCTGCGGCGGGTGGCGCGGCGGATCGCGGAGCAGTACCAGGCCCGCACCGTCACCGAGCGTCACCGCGACGCGCGGGAGTTGCGGCGGGTGTGGGTGAAGGACCTCGACGACGGGATGGCCGAACTCGGGATGCTCGGGCCCGCCGTCCTCGTCCACGGAATCCACGACCGGCTGACGCGCATGGCGCGGACGATCACCGTGGAGAACGGGCGGGCACGGAAGGCGGCGAAGGGGACCGCCCCGGACAGCCACTTCCCCGCCGACACGGACCTCGGCTCCCCCACCGACTCGGACCGCGACTCCGACACCCGCACGACCGATCAGCTGCGCGCCGACCTGCTCGCCGACATCGCACTCACCGGCGCTCCGACCGGGCACGACACCGAGGCGGGACTGCTCGGCGAGATCCGCGCACGGGTAGAGATCACCGTCCCCGTCTTCACCCTCATGGACGACGACCCCGGCGGCCACAACGGCGGTAGCGCCTCCGGCGCACCCCCGGCAGAGCTCGACGGCCACTCCCCCATCGACACCCGCACCGCACGCCTTCTCGCAGGCGACGCGACCGGATGGGAACGGGTGCTCACACACCCGATCACCGGCGCACTCCTCGCCGTTGACCGCTACCGCCCGTCGGATCAGCTCACCCGACACCTCCGGGCTCGCGATCAACGCTGCCGCTTCCCCGGCTGCAACATCGCCGCACGACGATGCGACATCGACCACACCCACGCCGCGTCCGACGGCGGTGAGACCTGCGCCACCAACCTCGCGCACCTCTGCCGACGACACCACATGCTCAAACACCACTCGCTCTGGCGCGTCCAACACCGACGCCCCAGGGAGGACGACGTCGGGCTCCATCTCGAAGGCGGAGGAGCAGATCAGAGCATCAGAACCACCGGCGATCTCGTCTGGACCAGCCCGACCGGAACGATCTACATCGACCGCCCGCCTGAGCAGAACACGGTCAGGTTCACCGACAGCCGGTGATTCGCCCTCCGGCATGATGCCAACGGGCGCGATGTCTTCCGGCACTATGCCGTCGGGCACGATGCCCTAGACGCGATCCCCGCAGACGCGCTGCCCTCAGGCACGACGCCGTCAGACGCGACGCCGTCAGACACGACGCCGTCAGGCACGACGCCGTCAGGCGCGCTGCGCGACCTCGACGACGGTGTCGATTCCGCGAGCGGCGAGAGCGGCGGCATCCTGAGCGGTGCGCGAGGTGACGACGGTCACGGGCTCGCCCTGTTCCCGCAGCTCGTGCCAGCGCTCGAACACCCGCCCGCCGGGGGCGAGGTCGGTGCGCGAGAGCGGAAGGTCATCGGCATCCACGTCGATCACGACGCCCACGGTGCGCGGCATGACCGGAGAGTCACCGGCACCGGCACCGGCACCGGCACCGGCACCGGCAGCATCCGCCCGCGCCTGAGCGACCAGCTCCGCGAACCGCCGACCCAGCGGCTTGACGACGTTCTCGGTGTCGAGCAGTCCGAGCGAGTACTCGAGATCCTTGTAGTCCCCGAGCGAGCGCGACACGTCATGCGAGCACCACCACGTGATGCCGTAGAGGCCCTCGGTAGTCAGCGCCGCCTCGACCGTGCGCGAGGCGAACTCGGGCATCTCGTCGTCGGCGAGATTCATCGACGGTGCACCCACCTCCTGCAGCCACACCTTGCGCTGCGGATCGGTCGCGAACGCCTTCGAGAGCTCGATCATCCACTCGGCGTGGCGAACCGACGGCGACGAGAGGCCGCCGTAGCGCGCCGCGGTGCCGTTGAAGATCCACGAATGCACCGTCGTGACATCACCGAGACGGGACGCGTGCTCGGGCAGGAACGGATGCCCGTCGCGGTACCAGAGGTGGTCGTTCTCGCTGTGCGCGATGAGGTGGCGCGGATCACGATCGCGCGGCGCCCCCAGCAGGCTCTCGAGCCAGTGCGTGATCTGCGCGCTCTCGGCGGGCATCGCGGCGGGGTTGGGCAGCTGGAACTGATTGAGCTCGTTGCCGAGCGTCAGACCGATGAGGTTCGGCTTGTCGCGCACTGCATCGTAGACCGCGGCGACGAGCGCCGCCTGCGCCTGGATCGCCTTCTCGTCGGTGAACATGTTGCCGTCGTGCCAGTTGACCAGCCACGCCGGCACGAAGTCGAAGCCCGACATGTGGCCCTGGATGACGTCGACAGCGATGTCGAGCTCGAACTCGGCCGCGATGTCGGCCACGAGAGCGATGTCGTCGAGCGCCTTGCGGCGGATGAGCGTCCGGTTCGGCTGCAGCACGGGCCACAGCGGGAACACCCGCACATGATCGAGCCCCAGCCCGGCGAGCGCCTCGAAGTCCGCGCGCACGACATCGGCGTCGATCCCCATCCACTGGAACATCCAGTCCTGAGAGGGGGTGTAGTTCGCCCCGAAACGCGGTGTTTCGAAGCGCGGTGCATCGGAGCGCGGAGTGTTGTCAGTCACTGATCTGTGGTCCTTCTCGATCGTGGGCAGGAAGTCTCGGGGATCGGGGATCATGCATCCGTCGGCGCGGGGCCGCTCGATTCGCGCACGATCAGGCGCCGCGCCGACACGCTCTGCGACACGACGTCCTCGCCGCTCACGAGCTGTGCGAGCAGCGCCACGGCGGTGCGAGCGCTCTCCTCGACCGGGGCGTCGAGCGCGGTGAGCCGCGGGCGCACCAGGCTCGAGACCCAGGAGTCCTCCCAGGCGATCACCGACAGCTGCTCGGGCACGCGCACACCGATCTCGGGCGCATGCGCAACGATCTCGGCCGCGAGGGCCTCACTGTCGACGAGCAGGGCCGTCGTCGTTCCGGCGCGCGCCAGCAGATCGGCCACCGGATCGGATGCCGCGCGCTCCCAGCGCAGCACGAGCGAGGTCATGCCGCGCTTCTCTGCGGCATCCACGAACCGACGATCACGATCGCGGGCGTGCACGAGACCGGGCGAATCGCTCACGCGCGCGACGGCGCGGTGGCCGAGACCGTGAAGGTGCTCGAGCACCTCCTCGTACGCGGCATCATCGTGCACGGTCACGGCCGGCACGGCGTCGTCGACCGGCGCTCCGAGCAGCACGGCGGGTGCGCCGAGCTCGCGAACGAAGCCGATGCGGGGGTCGTCGTCGCGGAGGTCGACGAGCAGGAACGCATCCACGCGCTGCTCGCTCCACCACTCGCGGTACACGCGCTCCTCGTCGTCGGCGCGCACGAGGGTGAGCGAGAGCGACCATCCGATCTCGGCGAGCGGTTCGGTCAGGCCCGCGATCAGCCGCATGAAGAAGGGATCGCGCTCGAACGTGTCGCCCGAGCGGGCGATCACGAGGCCGAGGCTGCGTCCGCCCTGACCGCTCACCTTGCGGCTCGCGTAATTCGGACGCCAGTGCAACTCGTCGGCCGCCTGACGGATGCGCGCGGCCGTCGCCGCAGACACGTTGGGCCGCCCGTTGAACACGTGCGACACGGCGGAGGGCGACACCCCGGCGCGCGCGGCGACCGCTGCGATCGTCGCGCGGGCGGGCTTCTTCTCGTTCGTCACCTTCTCGCTCACACCACCGAGATTAGGGTGTTGACCCTCCGTTGTAAAGCGGTATACATTAATCGCACGTTGACGTGTACCGCTTTACAAAGCGCGCCGCGACACATCCATCCGTAGCACTGCAGCTCTCAGGAGGGCTCATGACCGAAGGCATCAGCAGGCGCACCTTTCTCGGGGCGGTGATCGGAGGGGGCGTGATGATCCCCCTGCTCACCGGATGCGGCCCCCTCATGCCGACATCCAGCGCGGCGGGCTCGATCTCCGTGCACACCCAGCTCAGCGGCGCCGTCTCGGGCGCCCAGGTGTTCTCGGACGTCGTCGCCGCCTACTCGCGGGCGAACGATCGGCCCGTCGCCCTCCTCAAGAACGGCTCCGACCTGCCGATCGTCTTCGAGACCAGCTCGCTGGCCGGCAAGGAGGCCGACATCGCGATGGTCAACCTGCAGGGCCGCACGCTCTCCTGGACCCGCCTCGGTGCCACCATCCCGGTGCAGAATCTGCTCGACGAGTGGGACCTGCGCGACAAGATCATCCCCGAGGCGCTCGAGGAATGGACGGATGCCGAGGGCAACCTGCGCGCCTTCCCGTTCACTCGCACCAACTGGCCGGTCTCCTTCAACACGGGGCTCCTCGACGAGGCCGGCGTCGGCATCCCGACGACCTCGGACGAGCTGATCGCCGTGGCCGACGCACTGCGCTCGAAGGGCATCGGCCCGGTGACCGTCGGTGGCTCCGACTGGAGCGGCCAGAAGATGTTCCTGCAGATCCTGCAGGGCTTCCTCACCCGCGACGAGGCGAAGAAGGCGTTCTCCTCCGGCAAGCTCTCGGAGTTCCCGGGCGCCGTGGCCGGCGTCGAGCACTTCGTCGAGCTGCGCGACGCGGGCGTGCTCGTCGACAACGTGCAGGGCTACACGTCCGACTCCGAACTCACCCAGTTCAACACCCGCAAAGCGGCGATCGTCCCGGCGATGTCGTCGGCGCTCGCCCTCGTGCCCGCCGAACGCGCGGCCGAGGTCACGGTCGGCGGCTGGCCCGCCCCGTCGCGCGGCGGCGTCGTCGCCCATCCCACCGTGATCCAGAGCTTCAACGGCCACGGCATCTGGATCAGCGCGAACGGCGCCGAGAAGCTCGACCTGCTGAAGCCTTTCATCCAGAACCTCTACACGCCCGAGGTCACGAGCGAGTTCATCCTCGGTTCCGGCCGCGACATGAGCCGGATCACCGATGTGGTCAGCCGCGACTTCCCCCTCGTCGCACAGGCCTCCCAGCTCACGACCGATCAGGTGACCCCGGTGATGCTTCCCGACCTGCTCATCCCCGACGCCGTCTTCGAGCCGATGATCCGCGCGACCGCGATGGCCTACGGCCGTGCCTCCGCCGACCAGATCATCGACACGTTCGAGAAGGCCTACGCCGCGGCCTGAGGGCCCGAGAGGACACCATGACCGCGCTCGCCCCCGCCCCCACCACCGAACAGCTCGTCACCGCCCTGCCCCCGAACCGACGCCCCCGTCGCTCGTCGTTGCGCGAGCGGTTCCCCGGCCTCGCCCTGCCCGCGCTCATCTGGTACGCCGTGTTCATGATCGGCCCCGTGGTCGCGATCTTCGTGATCTCGTTCCTGCGCTGGCCCGGCATGCTCGAGACGCCGACCTTCGCGGGCTGGGACAACTTCCGCGCAGTGTTCGCCGATGCGACCTTCTGGGCCGCACTCGGCAACTCCGCCATCCAGATCGTCGTCGGCCTGCCGATCATGATCATCCTCGCGTTCCTGCTCGCGTTCTACGTCGTGCAGAAGCCGCGCGGTCACCGCGTGCTCCGCTACCTGCTCTTCATCCCGGCCCTCATCTCCGCCCCGGCGACGGCGATGGTGTTCTACGCCATGCTCAACCCCGACGGCCTGATCAACGGCATCCTCGCTCCCCTGGGCCTGGGAGGGAACGCCTGGCTGGCCGACCCGAGCACGGCGCTCGGCGCGATCATCGCCGTCGAGCTCTGGAGCGGCATCGGCTACTCGGCGGTGCTGATCGCCGCGCGCCTCGACGGCGTCGACACCGAGATCGTGCAGGCCGCCCGTGTCGACGGCGCCGGAGACTGGCGGGTGGCGTGGCGCATGTACTGGCCGATCGCCCAGGACTTCATCGGCGTCGTGACGATGCTGCAGTTCCTGTCGCTGCTGTTCAACTCGGCCCAGACCGTGCTGCTGCTCACCCAGGGCGGCCCCGGTACCTCGACCATGACGCTGTCGTACCTCATCTACAGCAAGGCGTTCGTCGAGACGAACCTCGGCTACAGCCAGGCCGTCGGCGTCATCCTGTTCATCCTCGGACTGCTCGGCATGTGGCTGATCCGCCGCACGCTGCGCGCGACCCACTGACCGGACGAAGGAGCATCCCATGGCATCACGCACCGTCCTCCCCCTCCGCGACCGGGTCGGATCGATCACGAGCGGCACGCTGGCCTGGCTGTACGCGGCCATCCTGATCATCCCCTTCTACTACTTCATCGCGTCGTCGTTCAAGACGAACGAGGAGATCTTCGAGTCGCCCCTCGCGCTCCCCACGAGCTGGGACTTCTCGAACTTCACCACGGCGCTGCGCCAGGCCGATCTGGGCCTCGCGGTCGCCAACTCCGCCCTCACCACCGTGGCCGCGTTGATCCTGACGCTGCTCCTCGCGCTCCCCGCCGCGTTCGCGCTGGCCCGTGCCACGGGCAGGATCGGCCGCATCATCGAGACCGTCTTCAGCCTGGGCTTCCTGATCCCCTCGTTCGCCGCACTGTTCCCGACCTTCCTGCTGGCGGCATCGCTCGGCCTGTTCCACACGCGCACCTTCGTGGTGCTGCTGCTCCCGGCGACCGCGCTGCCACTGTCGATCGTCATCCTCACCGCCTTCATGCGCACCATCCCGCGCGAGCTCGAAGAGGCGGCGTCGATGGACGGCGCGACGACGCTGCAGGTGCTCCGCCAGGTCTACCTGCCGATCTGCATCCCCGGTATCGCGACCGTGCTGCTGCTGAACTTCCTCTCGTTCTGGAACGCGTACCTGTACCCGCTCATCCTCATCGGGCCCGACACCGCCCAGCGCACGATCCAGGTGGCGCTGCCGACCCTCAAGGTCGACGCGGGAACCGACTACGGTGTGCTGATGGCCGGAACCCTCCTGACCCTGCTGCCCGTCTATCTCGTCTACACCGTGCTGCAGAAGCAGATGCAGAAGGCGCTGGTCTCCGGGGCGATCAAGGGATGACGGGCTCTGCACACCTGCCCCTGCGCGAGCGCGTCGGGCAGATCAATCAGCGTCTCAAGGGCTGGGAAGCGGTGCGCTGGGTCGACGGCGCACCCCGCATCACCGACGTCCTGCGCCGCGAGGTCGACCGCTGGGGTGGGATCGGCGCGATCTACGGCGTGCTGCGCGCCGACCCGTGGTCACAGGTGCGGTGGAGCAACGGCATCCCGCCCGAGCGCAGCGCCGAGGCCTATCGGGCCGTGCAGGAGTACATCGTCACGCACGGCGCGGGCCTGCCGACGCTGTTCGTCGAGGAGGTGCCGCACGGGCTCATGGCCCTCGGAGGCACGACCCTCCCCGTCAACCTGGCCCTGGGCGCGGGAATGGATCCCGCCCTCACCGAAGAGCTCGCGGCGCACGTCGCCGCCGAGACGCGCCTGCGCGGCACGCACGTCGCGCTGGTGTCGGGACTCGACGTGCTGCGTGACCCGCGCTGGGGCCGCGCCGAAGAGTGCTTCGGCGAGGATCCGGCGCTCGCCGCCCTGCTCGTCGAGGCGACGGTGCGCGGGATGCAGGGCACGGATGCCGCGGCTGCAGCATCAGCGATCGCCCCCGACCGCGTCGCCGTCGTCGCCAAGCACCTGGCGGCGCAGGGCGCGGGCATCGGAGGCCGCAACGGCTCCGGCGCACCGATCGGGCGCCGGGAGCTGGGCGAGATCCATCTGCGTCCGGCATACGCCGCCGCCCGGGCCGGGGTCGCCGGCTTCATGGCCGCGTACAACGACATCGACGGCATCCCCTGCAGTGCGAATCGTGAGCTCTTGACCGGCACGCTGCGCGAGGGGTGGGGCTGGGAGGGCCTCGTGATGGCCGACGGCACCGCGATCGATCGTCTGCGCGACAGCGCCCCCGATCCGGCGACGGCCGCGGCGATCGCTCTCGCCGCGGGTGTCGACCTCAGCCTGTGGGACGAGGCCTTCACGCACGTCGAGGAGGCCGTCGATCGCGGCATCCTCGACGAAGGGGTCGTCACGCGGGCCGCCGACCGCGTGCTCGCGCTCAAGAGCCGCCTCGGCCTTCTCGGGGAACCCGACGTGCCGGCCGCGATTCCTGCCGACCCCGAGCGCGAGCGCGCGTTCCTCTCCCTCGCCGCGCGTGCCGCCGCCCAGTCCGTCGTCGTCGTGCACGACGCGGGGGCGCTCCCGCTTCCGGCTGCCGGAGATCGCGCGGATGCCGGCCCCGTGATCGCCCTCCTCGGACCGAACGCCTCGGACCTCGACGCCCAGCTCGGCGACTACACGCCCCCGCGTCCGGCCCCCGACCCGATCTCCTCCACCGTGCACTCCGCACTCGTCACCCGATACGGCGCGGAGCGGGTGCGCGTCGCGCAGGGCTCCACGCATCGCGGCGAACTCTCCGATCCCACCGGCGCCCGGGATTCCGTGAGCGCAGCCCTCGACGGCGCCGACGTCGCCCTCGTGGTGCTCGGCGGTACGAGCCGCCGCAGCTACGACGACGAGTTCGCCGACAACGGCGCGATCGATGCGCCGGCACCCGACACCACCAACGGCGAGGGTGTGGATCTCGCGCACCTCGGGTTGCCGGACGCACAGCTCGCCCTGCTCCGCGCCGCACGCGCCTCGGGGGCACCTCGGGTGATCGCGGTCGTGATCGACGGGCGCCCGCGCCCGCTCGACGACGTCATCGCACTCTCGGATGCCGTGATCCTCGCGCCCTTCCCCGGTCCCGGCGGTGGAGAGGCGATCGTCACCGCCCTGAGCACCGGTGTCGGCGGAGGCCTGCTGCCGGCGACGCTCCCGTCCGCCGACGGAGTGCTACCGGTCGCGCACGACGAGCGCCGCGAGACGGCGCGCGGCTACCTCGGTGCACGCCACCCCGCCGGAGTGCTCTTCGGCACCGGCATACCGTCGACGGTCGAGGTCCGCCTGCGCCCCGCTGCTCCCGGCGAGTCCCCCACCATCCCTGCCGCCAGCCTGGGCAGGGGCGAGCGTGTCACGGTCCTGATCGACGTCGCGAACGCCTCGGCATCCGAGATCTCCCTCGCCGTTCCGCTCTACGGGCGGCGGCACGAACGCGGCATCCGTCCCCGACGTCGGACGCTGCTGGCGGTGACCCGGGTGACCGTCGCAGCGGGCGGCCGCACCACGGCCCCGGTCGACCTCGGACTCGACGCGCTGGGCTCCTGGGCGAGCGGGCGGCCCGAGGCCCTGCCCGCTGAGATCCTCGCGTGGACGGCATCCGCGCACGATCCCACCCACGACGCGATCACGATCCGCATCACCGACGAGGAGGGCCGCACCGGATGGACGAGCTGACGGCGTTCACGCCCGATGTCCGCACGCGGAATCTGATCGCGGACGCCGCCGACGGCGTGCGGCTCACCAGCGGTGAGCGCATCGGCGACCTCGTGGAGGCCGCCCTGCTGCGCACCCTCACCGAGACGGTGGGTATCGACCAGGAGGGGCGGGTGTTCATCATCACCGGCGACATCCCGGCGATGTGGCTGCGCGATTCCACGACGCAGCTCACCCCGTACCTGCGCTTCCTCGACCGGAGTCCGCAGCTCGCCGACCTGGTCGAGGGTGTGGTGCGTCGGCAGTTCGGATTCCTCGCGCACGACTCCTACGCCAACGCGTTCAACGACGGCCCCACCGGCGCCCATTACGACCCGGACGACGTCTGCGACGACCCCGAGGTCTGGGAGCAGAAGTACGAGGTCGACAGCCTCTGCTACCCGGTCTCGCTCGCCCACACGCTCTGGCGCAGCACGGGGCGCACCGCCGTCTTCGACGAGCACGTGCACGCGGTCCTCCGCACGATCGTCGATCAGCTCCGCGCCGAGCAGCACCACGAGGACTCCGCGTACCGGTTCGAGCGCGACACCGCGATCCCCACCGAGACACTCCCCCGCGGCGGCCGCGGCTCCGCCGTCGGGCACACGGGGATGACGTGGAGCGGATTCCGCCCCTCGGACGACGCGTGCACCTTCGGGTACAACGTCCCCGCGAACCTCTTCGCCGCACAGGCGCTGCGCGACCTCGCCGAGATCGCTCGCGAGGTGCTCCACGACGAAATGCTCGCCACCGACGCGCTCGCCCTCTCCGACGAGTTGCGAGCCGGTGTGAGTGCGCACGGGATCATCGACGGGCCCGACGGCGAGCCGATCTACGCGTACGAGGTCGACGGCCTGGGCGGCGCGCTCGTCATGGACGACGCGAACACCCCGTCGCTGCTGTCGCTCCCGCTGATCGCCCCCGAGGTGATCGACCGCGAGATCTGGGAGGCGACGCGTCGCGTCGTACTGAGCCCCGCGAATCCCTGCTGGTTCGCGGGCACCGCCCTCCGCGGCATCGGCAGCCCGCACACCCGCGAGGGGCGCGTCTGGCCGATCGCCCTCGCCGTCGAGGGGCTCGTCGGCACTTCGGACGACCGCATCCGCCTGCTGCGCATGATCGCCGAGACGGATGCCGGCACCGGGCACGTGCACGAGAGCATCGACGTCGACGATCCCGCCGTGTTCAGCCGCCCGTGGTTCTCGTGGGCGGAGTCGATGTTCTGCGAGCTCGCGCTGCAGGTCGCCGAGGACTGAGCACCCGACGCACTCGCACACCCGCGAACGCACGAACCGCCCGGGTCGGATGACCCGGGCGGTTGTGTACGTCTCGATAACGCTAATGTGTCATCGATGAATCATAAGATCAGGCGGTGCAATTGGGGGCCCCCAGAGCGACCTTGGACAAGAAACCGGCCAGCGTGAATGGCCCAGCCCCCATGACAACGATGCCGAGCACCATTCCACCTGCAGTCTTTCCGAGCCAGATAACACACTGAACTTTATCTGCAGGCACGCTTGCCACCTCACCATTTCCGGAAAGGCTGATGCTATCTACCTGCTGTCCATTGATGTATTTCTGGAGGTAGGACCCCTTGCAATCGCTGAGCGGCGCCCCACTCGCCATGGAATACGACGACCCGTCAGTGCCGAGACAGATGTACTCGTATTCACCCGTTGACGCGGGCTGAACGGCAGCGGACGTAGGGGACTGAACAGCGGTCGGTTCACTCTGCGCGCTGGCGGCGCTCGGCGCGACCAAGGTCGACAATGCGACGACGACGGCGGCCCCCCAGCCAATCAATGATTTCTTCTTCATGATTCCTCCGATCTCACCTCTTTGTGCGGATCACCGTCCTCGCGGCGGTTCACCCTCGGTAGATTTCCAACCCGTACACCCTTTGTCAACCCATCGAATTTGTGGCTAAATTCATCGGCGGAAAATATCACCTTGTACACCGACACGGCACCCACGCATGAGGACACAGCTCCTCCGGCGGTGAGTTTCCTCCGTATTCGCAGCGCGGTCCTCACGCCAACGAGCCGCCCACCCGAGGGGTGGACGGCTCGTTGGCGAATCCGGAGAACGCTTACTGGTACGACTTCACGATCTCGAGCAGGCTCGGAACGTTGGCGTAGGCCTCGGCGGCGTTGTCCTTGGTGACGATCACCGGGTCAAGCAGGTACGAGTCGACGATCTTGGCGCCGTTGTCGTAGGACTCGGTGTCGTTGACGTCGACCTCCTCGCCCTTCTGGAGCTGCTCGACCATCTTGATGGCCTGCGCCACCAGGAGAGTCGTGTCCTTGTTGATCGTGGAGTACTGCACACCCTCCATGATCGACTTGACGGACTCGACCTCGGAGTCCTGACCCGTGACGACCGGAACCGGCTTGCCGGCCTGCTGCACCGAGGTGATGATGGCGCGTGCGAGCGTGTCGTTCGGCGAGAGGACGCCGTCGATGACGGTGTCACCGCTGTACGAACCGGTCAGGATCGTGTCCATGCGGTTCTGGGCGTTCTCCGGGAGCCATCCCTCCGTCGCCGTCTGGGCGATTTCCGTCTGACCGGAGACGACCTTCAGCGTGCCGTCGTCGATCTTCGGCTGAAGGACATCCATCGCGCCGTCGAAGAAGACGGACGAGTTGGCGTCCGTCGCCGCGCCGGAGAAGAGCTCGATGTTGTACGGAGCTTCGTGGCCCGCGTTCGCCTCGAGACCGTCCAGGAGCGCCTGCCCCTGCAGCTGGCCGACCTTGAAGTTGTCGAAAGCGACGTAGTAGTCGACAGCCTCGGTGTTCTCGATGAGACGGTCGTACGCGATCACGTACGCACCGGCATCCTTGGCCGCCTGCACCTGGGTGGCCAGCTGCTTGCCATCGTTCGCGCCGATGATGACGACCTTGGCACCGTTCTGCACCATGGCCTGGATCTGGTTCTGCTGTTCGGCGACCGTGTTGCTCGACGGCGCGTACTGCACGTCGGCCTTGAAACCCGCGGCTTCGAGTCCGTCGGTGAACAGCTTGCCGGCGAGCACCCAGTTCTCCGACGTCTTGTCGGGGAGTGCGACACCGATCGTCGAACCCGCTTCGAAGCCGCTGGTGGCCTCTTCGCCGCTGCCGGATCCGGTGTCACCGCCGCGCTCCGATGAGCAGCCGGTGAGGGCGAAGGCGCCCGCGACGACAAGCGCTGTCGCCGAAACAAGGATCTTCTTCATGTGATCTCTTTCTCTGGTGTGTGAAGGTCTGAACGCGCGTGGGCCACGCGATCGGACCCCTACTTTCCGCTCGTCTTGTCGACGGGTGGGGCTTGGTAGGTCTTGTTGGGCTCGAAGGTCTCTGTGGCGGGATCCACCTGACGGCCGAAGCGGCGCGTCATGAAACCGATCAGCGACGGGCGTCCCTGCTGCTTGTTCCAGACGTCGATGCCGACGGCGAGGAGCAGCACGATTCCCTTGACCATGGCGACGACGTCCGACCCCTGTCCGAGGAGGGCGAGGCCGTTGTTGAGGAACGCCATCACGAGTCCACCGATGATCGATCCGATCACGGTACCGATACCACCGGCGACGGCCGCGCCACCGATGAAGACCGAGGCGATCGCGTCGAGCTCCCAGCCGGTGCCGTCGTTCGGGCCGGAGGCCTGCGAACGGGCGACGAAGATCATTCCGGCGAGTGCCGCGAGCATCGACATGTTCATCATGACGAAGAAGTCGACCCAGCGATCCTTGACGCCCGACAGGCGCGCGGCCTGGCGGTTGCCACCGACGGCGTAGATGTGACGACCGAAGACCGTCTTGCTCGTGATGAAGGTGTAGAGGATGACGAGGGCGAGGAGGATCAGACCCGGAACCGGGAAGCTCGTGCCCGGACGGCCGGTCGCGAACATCCAGGCCGCGACGAGCACGACGAGCGAAAGGAGCACGACCTTGGTGATGCTCACCCAGAGGGGGGCGCTCTCCGATCCCATCTTGTGCTGCACGCGACGGGTGCGGATCTCGAAGAAGACCAGCCAGGCCACTGCCACGAGAGCGAGGAGCATCGTCGGGATGTTGAACGGCAGAGGCAATCCGATCTCCGGCAGATAGCCGGTACCGATGACCTGGAACCCCTTGGGGACGGGGATCGTCTGTGAGTCGCCGATGACCTGCTGCCAGCCGCGGAAGAGCAGCATGCCCGCGAGCGTCACGATGAACGCGGGAACTCCGACGTACGCCACCCACAAACCCTGCCAGGCGCCGACCGCGGCACCCACGGCCAGGCCGAGCAGGATCGCGAGCGGCCAGGGAAGGCTCCAGTCCTGCATGGCCTTCGCCACGATGATCCCGGTGAAGGCCGCCACGGATCCGACCGAGAGGTCGATGTGTCCCATGATGATGACCATCACCATGCCGATCGCCAGGATCAGGATGAACGAGTACTGGTTGATGACGTTGATCAGGTTGCCCGAGGTCAGCGTCGCGCCATTGGGCCCGTTGCGGATGAGCGTCAAGATCTCGAACAGCACGATGATGACGATCAGGCTGCCGAGGATTCCGAACTGGCGCAGGGTCGAGGTGCCACCGCCGCCGAACATCTTGGTGATGTCCTTGAAGTGGAACCCGCGCTTCGCGGTCGTGGTGTCGGTGGTCATGCGGATGCTTTCTGGGTTGCGGAGGTCATGCTGCGCATGAGGGCCTCGGGTGTCGCCTGGTCGGCCGGGATGCAGTCGGTGACCCGACCTTCGAAGACGGTGTAGATGCGGTCCGAGATGCCGAGCAGCTCGGGCAGCTCGCTGGAGATCACGATGACGCCCTTGCCCTGCGCTGCGAGCTCGTTGATGATCGCGTAGATCTCGTACTTCGCTCCGACGTCGATGCCGCGGGTGGGCTCGTCGAGGATCAGCAGGTCGGGGTCGGTGAACATCCACTTGGCGAGGACGACCTTCTGCTGGTTGCCGCCCGACAGCTTGCCGACGCCCTCCTCGACCGAGGGGGTCTTGATGCGCAGCGCCTTGCGGTACTGGTCGGCGACCGCGAACTCCGCACGGTCGTCGACGACGCCGCGCTTGGTGATCTTCGAGAGCTTGGCGGCGACGACCGATCGCTTGATCGTGTCGAGCAGGTTGAGGCCCAGCACCTTGCGGTCCTCGCTCACGTAGGCGAGGCCGTGCTTGATCGCCGAGGCGACGTCGGGCAGGGAGATCTCCTGCCCGTCCTTGACCATGGTGCCGCCGAGGAACGTGCCGTAGGAGCGTCCGAACATGCTCATCGCGAACTCGGTGCGTCCGGCGCCCATGAGTCCGGCGATGCCGACGACCTCACCACGGCGCACGTTGAGGCTGGAGCCCTTGACGACCATGCGCTCGGAGACGGTCGGATGCTGCACCCACCAGTCCTTGACCTCGAAGAACACCTCGCCGATCTCGGGGGTGCGGTCGGGGTATCGGCTCTCGAGCGAGCGTCCGACCATGCCGCGGATGATGCGATCCTCGTTGATCTCGCCGCGCGAGATGTCGAGGGTCTCGACCGTGCGGCCGTCGCGGATGATGGTGATCTCGTCGGCGATCTGCTCGATCTCGTTGAGCTTGTGGCTGATCATGATCGACGCGATGCCCTTGGCCTTGAGGCCGAGGATCAGGTCGAGCAGGTGCTGCGAGTCGTTCTCGTTGAGCGCGGCGGTCGGCTCGTCGAGGATCAGCAGCTTGACGTCCTTATTGAGCGCCTTGGCGATCTCGATGAGCTGCTGCTTGCCGACGCCGAGGGTCTTGATCTGCACGTCGGGGTCTTCGTTGAGACCCACGCGGGCGAGCAGCTCGGTGGCGCGCTTCGTCTGCGCCTGCCAGTCGATCGTGCCGAAGCGGCGGATCTCGTTGCCGAGGAAGATGTTCTCGGTGACCGAGAGTTCCGGGATGAGCGCGAGCTCCTGGTGGATGATCGCGATGCCGGCGGCTTCGCTCGCCGCGATGTCCTTGTAGCGCTGCTCTTCGCCGTAGAGCAGGATCTCTCCGTCGTAGGTGCCGTACGGGTACACCCCCGACAGCACCTTCATGAGCGTCGACTTCCCGGCACCGTTCTCGCCGCAGATCGCATGGATCTCGCCGGCGCGGACAGTGATCGAGACGTCGGCGAGAGCCTTGACCCCCGGGAACTCCTTGGTGATGTTCTTCATCTCCAGGATCGGGCCAGACACGGTAGGCAACGTTGCTGTGGTGCTCACGGATCTTCCTCGCGACGTGCGGTCACCTTCGATGTGACCGTTCACATTGGTACATACAACTCCGGCGCACCGGGCCTGTCAAGTCCGGCGCGGATTTTCGTGTCGCTACCGTGACCTGCGCGGCGCGTGGGGCCCCGCGGACTCGCGATCGCGCACCGTGGTCTGGATCGGACCGAACTCCGGAGCCTGCTCCCCGCGGATCTGCGCGAGCAGGATCTTCACCGCGCGACGGCCCAGTTCGGGGAAGTCCTGGTGCACCGTGGTGAGGGTCGGTGCCACGTGCGCGGCCACCGGTACGTCGTCGAATCCGACGACGCTGATGTCGTCGGGCACGCGCACCCCGGCATCGCGGAACCCGTGCATGAGCCCGATCGCCATGAGGTCGTTCGCCGCGAACACCGCCGTGAAGTCGCGCCGGCGCGACAGTTCCTGCCCGGCGAAGTAGCCGAAGTCCGCGGTCCAGTCGCCGCGGATCGGCGGGAAGGTCGGCAGATCGGCCTCGCGCAGGCCGTCGAGGTATCCGCGCATGCGCGACTCCGCCTCGATCCAGTCCTGCGGGCCGGCCAGATGCAGGATGTCGCTGTGCCCCAGGCGGATGAGGTGCTCGGTCGCGGCTCGCGCCCCGGCGACCTGATCCGCCGACAGACTCACCCCGTCCGACCCCGACGCGGTCTGCAGGGTGACGAACGGGAAGTCGACCGCCATCCCCCGCAGCACGTGGAACACGCGCACCTGCGGGGCGAGCACCACGATCCCGTCGACCTGTTCGCGCGCGAGCTGGCGCACGGCGCTGCCGATCGCCTCCGGCGTGGTCGCCGCGAGGTTGAGCGTCGAGACCGAGTACCCCTCCTCGCGGGCGGCATCCTCGATGCTCGCGATCGACGAGGTCGGCCCGAACTCCCCGATCGTGGCCGAGAGCACGCCGAGCATGTTCGATCTGCTCGTGACGAGCGCACGGGCGGCGAGATTCGGGCGGTAGTCGAGCACCGAGATCGCGTCGAGCACCTTCGCCTTCGTCTCGGGGCGGATGCTCGGATGATCGTTGAGCACGCGGGAGACGGTCTGATGCGAGACCCCGGCGAGACGGGCGACATCGCGGATGCTGGGCATCCGGGCGCGCTCGGAGGCAGTGGACATCACGGCCTCCTTGCATGTGCACCCTTATGTGCACGGTCACATCGTACGTACATTATGACCCTGAGCGCACGAAAGCGCCTAGCGCGGGAACGGAGCGCGGGTCGGGAATCGGGTCAGACCAGGATGCGCGCGCCCGGCACGGGGCCGTGCACGTGGAGCGCTTCCCGACCCGCCTGCTGCAGCGCGGTCTGCACCGCCTGCGCGGACTCCGGATCACCGCACAGGAGGGCGACCGTGGGTCCGGAGCCCGACACGATGCCGTGGAGCGCACCCGCGCGGATGCCGCGCCGGATCGTCTCCTCGAGGTCGGGACGCCGGTGCACCGCGGCCGCCTGCAGATCGTTGTGCAGGCTCGCCGCGAGCTGCACCGCATCGCCCGACCGGAGCGCCTGCAGCACGGGGATCGGCACGTCGAGGCTCGACGGCGGATCGTCGGCGAGCGCCCCCTCCTCCTCGCGGAGCAGGTCGAGCTGCTCGTACACGACGGGGGTCGAGAGGCCTTCGTCGCTGGTGACCAGCACCCAGTCGAACCGGCCGCGGGCGAGCGCGGGGTTGAGCTGATCGCCGCGCCCGGTGCCCACTGCGGTGCCCCCGTGCAGGGCGAAGGGCACGTCGGCCCCGAGACGCGCAGCCAACTCGTGCAGCCGCGCGGGCGAGAACCCGGTGCCCCACAGCGCATCGCACGCCACGAGGGCGGCTGCGGCATCCGCCGATCCCCCGCCCATGCCGCCGGCGACGGGCACGCTCTTGCGGATCTCGAGCGCCACTCCCCCGTGGTAGTCGGCGGCGGCGGCGAGCAGCTTCGCCGCACGCATCGCGAGGTTGCGGTCGTCGAGCGGAACGGCATCCGCGTCCACCGCTCCCCGGACCGTCACCGAGAAGTCGTCCGCCGCCCGTGCGATCACGTCCTCGTACAGCGACACCGCCTGGAAGACGGTCGCGAGGGCGTGATACCCGTCTTCGTGGCGACCGCCGACCCCGAGGAAGACGTTGATCTTCCCCGGGGCGCGGACGTGCACCCGATCGACGGACGCGGCAGAGCTCATCGGCTCACAGCTCCGAGGACTTTGCCCACAGGTTGACGTCGACCTTGCCCGAGAGGGAGTCGATGCGGGCGAGCTGCTCGGAGGTGAACTCCGGACCGTTCACCGCGGCGATGTTCTCGTCGAGCTGCGAGACGCGCGAGGCGCCGATCAGCGCCGAGGCGACGACCGGGTTGCGCAGCGTCCACTGCAGGGCGAGCTGGGCGAGCGACTGTCCGCGTTCCTTCGCCACCTCGTTCAGATCGCGCAGGGTCTGCACGGCCTCGTCGCTCAGACGCCCCTCGGGTAGCGAGCCGCGCTTCTGCGCGCGATCGGCCGTGCCGTCGCCGAGGTACTTGTCGGTGAGCAGGCCCTGGGCGAGTGGGGTGAACGCGATCGCACCGAGGCCGTTCTGCGTGAGGGTGTCGTCGAGGCCGTCCTCGACCCAGCGGTTGAGGATCGAGTACGCGGGCTGGTGGATGACGAGCGGGGTGCCCAGTTCCTTCGCGACGGCGACGGCCTCGGCCGTGCGCTCGGCGCTGTACGAGGAGATGCCCACGTAGAGCGCCTTGCCCTGGCGGACCAGGGTGTCGAGCGCTGCGACGGTCTCGGTGATCGGGGTGACCGGGTCGACGCGGTGCGAGTAGAAGATGTCGACGTAGTCGAGGCCCATGCGCGTGAGCGACTGCTCGGCGCTCGCGAGGATGTACTTGCGGCTCGCGAAGTCTCCGTAGGGCCCGGGCCACATGTCCCACCCGGCCTTCGACGAGATGATGAGCTCGTCGCGGTACGGGCGGAAGTCCTCGGCGAAGATGCGACCGAAGTTCTTCTCGGCCGAGCCGTAGGGCGGGCCGTAGTTGTTGGCGAGGTCGAAGTGCGTGATGCCGCGGTCGAACGCGTGGCGCAGCAGTGCGCGCTGGTTGTCGAGCGGGATGTTGTCGCCGAAGTTCCACCACAGGCCGAGCGAGATCGGCGGGAGGTACAGGCCGGACGAGCCGACCTGGCGATAAGCGAACTCGCTGTAGCGGCCTTCGGCGGCGGCGTACGGGCGGTGCAGTTCGGGGACGTTCGGGCTGAAGCGGGGCGAGTCGGTCACGGTGCCAGATTAGTCGTTGCGGCCTGCGCGGCGATCCTCTGGTAGTCATCGACCGTAAGATCCTCGCCCCGGGCGGTCGGCGCGACACCGGCGGCGGTCAGGACCTCGGATGCCGCGGCCGAGCTGCCGAAGATCCCCGACAGCGCCTGGCGCAGCATCTTGCGGCGCTGGTTGAACGCGGCATCCACGATCTGGAACGTGCGGCGGCGCTCGTCCTCGCTCCCCCGCTCGCCCTCGGACCGGTCGAAGCCGACCAGCAGGCTGTCGACGTTGGGCACCGGCCAGAAGACCTGGCGCGAGACGTTTCCGCTGAGCTTCCACTCGCCGTACCAGGCGGCCTTCACGCTCGGGGAACCGTAGATCTTCGATCCCGGCTTCGCGGCGAGACGCTCGGCGACCTCGGCCTGCACCATCACGACCCCGCGCTGCAGGTACGAGAAGTTCTCGAGGAAGTGCAGCAGCACCGGCACCGAGACGTTGTACGGGAGGTTGGCGACGAGCACCGTCGGCTCTCCCGGCAGCTCGGTGATGCGCAGGGCATCGGCATCCACGACGTTCAGCATGCCCTCGGGAACGCCGCGCTCCGCGGCGGTCTGCGGCAGGCGGGCGGCGAGCCGGTGATCGATCTCGACGGCGGTGACCTTCGCCCCCGCTTCGAGGATCGCGAGCGTCAACGACCCGAGGCCGGGTCCGACCTCGACGACCCGTTCCCCCGGCTGCACGCGCGCGGCGTGCACGATCTTGCGCACCGTGTTGGCGTCGACCACGAAGTTCTGGCCGAGCTTCTTGGTGGGGGTGACGTCGAGCTCGGCGGCGAGGCGGCGGATCTCGGTGGCGCCGAGCAGGGTGACGGTCATTGCTCCATTCTCCCCTACGGCGGACGATGTCCCCGGCTCCCAGTACTCTCGGGTGGTGCCCACCCTCGGAGAACTCGTCGCCCCGCGCCGCATGGGGCGCGATTTCCGGTGGCTGCTGGCATCGTCGTGGACCAGCAACGTCGGCGACGGCGTCGCTCTCGCGGCCGCTCCCCTGCTGATCGCCTCGATGACCTCGTCGCCGATCCTCGTCGCGGCCGGCGCCATCCTGCAGTTCCTCCCGTGGCTGCTCTTCGGCCTGCACGCGGGAGCGATCGCCGACCGCTTCGACAGGCGGCGACTGGTGATGCTCGCCAACGCCGCCCGCGCCGTCGTCCTCGCCGCGTTGTGCGTCTTCCTCGTGACCGGTACCGCCAACATCTGGATCGTGCTGGCGGTGGCCTTCCTCTACGGCACGGCCGAGGTCTTCGTCGACACCGCGGGCAGCACGCTGCTGCCGATGCTGGTGCAGCCCGCCGATCTCGGCATCGGCAACGCACGGCTGCAGGCGGGCTATCTCGTGGCCAACCAGTTCGCCGGCCCGCCGCTCGGCGCCTTCCTCTTCGCGGCAGGCAGCGCCTGGCCGTTCCTCGTCGAGATCGTCTGCGTGGTCGCAGCCGTCGTGCTGATCTCGCGCCTGGCCCGAACCCCGGTGCCCCCGCGTGAGAGCGCCGACGGCGGCGGCTCCGCGCACCCTCCCGTGCACACCGACATCGCCGAGGGTCTGCGGTGGCTGTGGCGCAACCCTCCGGTGCGGATGCTGGTGCTCATCATCCTGCTCTTCAACGTCACCTGGGCCGCGCCCTGGGGTGTGCTCGTGCTCTACGCGACCGAGCACCTGCACATGGGAGCGGTGGGCTACGGAGCGCTCACCACGGCCTCGGCCGTCGGCGGCATTCTCGCGACGCTGAGCTTCGGGTGGCTGGAGCGGCACATCTCGTTCGCGAGCCTCATGCGCATCGTGCTGACCCTCGAGGTGCTCATGCACCTGGCCTTCGCACTCACCACCGTGGGGTGGGTGGCGCTCGTGATCATGTTCTTCTTCGGCGCCTACGCCTTCGTCTGGGGCACGATCTCGACCACCGTGCGCCAGCGGCTCGTGCCCGCCGAACTGCAGGGCCGCGTCGCCTCGGTGAACATGGTCGGCGTGTTCGGGGGCATGGTGATCGGCCAGGCCCTCGGCGGCGTGATCGCCGAGATCTGGGGCCTCACGGCTCCGTGGTGGTTCGCCTTCGCCGGAGCGGCGCTGACCCTGCTGTTCGTCTGGAAACCGATCAGCGCGATCGTTCAGGCAAGGCCAGTCTCACAGGACGACCCGGCTCAGCCCTCGAACGAGCCGTAGACCCGCTGCGTGTTCGCGGCGATCCGCGCACAGAGCTCGTCGACCTCGAGATCGAGTTCGGCGGCCATGAAGCGCACCGTGATCGGCACGAGGTACGGCGCGTTCGGCCGTCCGCGCAGCGGCACGGGAGTGAGGAAGGGGGCATCCGTCTCGACCAGGATGCGGTCGAGGGGCGTGACCTTCAACGCATCGCGCAGGTTCTGCGCGTTCTTGAACGTCACGTTGCCGGCGAACGACAGGTAGTACCCGGCGTCGGCGCAGACGCGGGCCATCGCGTCATCGCCCGAGAAGCAGTGGAACACCGTCGTCTCGGGCGCGCCGACCCGCGTCAGCGTCTCGAGCACCGCATCGTGCGCATCGCGATCGTGGATCTGCATCGCGATGCCGTGCTTCTTCGCGATCGCGATGTGCGCCTCGAACGAGGCGTGCTGCGGGCCCCGGCGTTCGGGCTCGGTGCGGAAGAAGTCGAGGCCGGTCTCGCCGACGGCCCGCGTGCGCGGGTGCGCGGCGAGCTCGTCGATCACCGCGATGGCCTCGTCGAGGCGCCCTTCGTCGGCGTAGGTGGGCGCGTCGTTCGGGTGGATCGCGACCGCGGCGAGCACACGGGGATCGGATGCCGCGGCATCGACCGCCCAGCGCGACGACTCGATATCTCCCGAGGACTGCACGACGCCGGCGATCCCGACCGCCTGCGCGCGATCGAGCTGCTCGCCGAGCGTCAGCGGCTCATCGCCGTCGACGATGTCGAGGTGCGCGTGGTTGTCGTACACCGGCACCGCGAGCGGCTCGGGAGCCGCCGGATACCGCAGATCCTTGCGCCCGTCGTTGCTTCGCTGCTGCACGTACGTCATGCTCGCGCGTCCCTCCTGTTCAGGCGGTCGTCGATTCTCAGGCGGTCGTCGATTCTCAGGCGGTCGTCTCCACGCGCGGGAACAGCGGCGCGAGACCGTTGACGCTCGTGCCCGGCTTCAGCGCACCCCAGGCGCCCGCCTCGCGGATCGGCTGATCCTGCAGGCGGCCCAGGTCGTCTCCGGCGCCGAGCGCCTCCCAGAGCTTCTCGGTGGACTGCGGCATCACCGGCGACAGCAGCACGGCGAGCGCGCGCAATCCCTCGGCGCACGTGTACAGCACGGTGCCGAGCCGCTCGCGCTGCGCCTCGTCACGGGCCAGCGCCCACGGCTCGTTCTCGGTGATGTAGCCGTTGAGCGCGTCGACGATCTTCCAGATCGACGAGATCGCCTCGTCGATGCGGAACTGCTCGATCGCGGCATCCGCCTTCGTCGCGGCATCCGCCACGATCTGCTGGATCGCGAGGTCCTTCTCGGTGTACTCGCCCGCGGGCGGCACGATCCCCTCGAAGTACTTCTCGATCATCGCGGTCGTGCGCGAGGCGAGGTTGCCGAAGCCGTTCGCGAGCTCGGCCTGGTAGCGCGCCGCGAGGTCCTCCCACGAGAACGAGCCGTCCTGACCGAAGGCGATCGCCGACAGGAAGTAGAAGCGGTACGCGTCGGAGCCGAAGACATCGGTGATCTCGGTCGGCGCGATGCCGGTGAGCTTCGACTTCGACATCTTCTCGCCGCCCACCAGCAGCCAGCCGTGCGCGAAGACGCCCTTGGGCACATCGACGCCCGCGGCCATCAGCATCGCCGGCCAGATGACCGCGTGGAAGCGCAGGATGTCCTTGCCGACCACGTGGTAGGCCGGCCAGCGCCGATCGAAGTTCGCGTCGTCGTCGCCGTAGCCGACCGCGGTCGCGTAGTTGAGCAGTGCGTCGACCCACACGTAGATGACGTGCGCGTCGTCCCACGGCACCTCGATGCCCCAGTCGAACGCCGACCGCGAGATCGACAGGTCCTTGAGACCCTGGCGCACGAACGAGACGACCTCGTTGCGCGCCGACTCCGGGCGGATGAAGTCGGGCTGCTCCTTGTAGAGCTCGAGCAGACGGTCCTGGAACTCGCTGAGCTTGAAGAAGTAGTTCTTCTCCTGCAGCAGCTCGAGGGGCTTGGAGTGGATCGCACAGACCTTCAGTCCCTCGAAGGGACCGGTGCCGTCGAGGATCTCGGACTCGGGCTTGAACTCCTCGCAGCCCACGCAGTAGAGCGCCTCGTACTCGCCGGCGTAGATGTAGCCGCGGTCGTAGATCGCCTGCACGAACTTCTTCACGCGATCCTCATGACGCTCCTGCGTCGTGCGGATGAAGTCGTCGTTGGCGACATCGAGGGTCTTCAGCAACGGGAACCACGCCTCGGTGACGAGCTTGTCGACCCACTCCTGCGGGGTGACGTTGTTCGCCGCCGCCGCGCGCAGCATCTTCTGGCCGTGCTCATCGGTGCCCGTCAGCATCCAGGTGTCGTCGCCCGCCTGGCGGTGCCAGCGCGCGAGCGTGTCGACCGCCACCGAGGTGTACCCGTGGCCGATGTGGGGCACGTCAGAGGGGTAGTAGATGGGCGTGGTGATGTAGAACGATTCGCCTGCGGGCATGGAGCAATTCTAGGTGCCCGCAGGGCGACGTTACGCCGGTCCGACCGTCACGTCGATGCGGTGCCAGCCCTGGGCGCCGTCGGGTGCGGGGGCCGCGCGCTGCTCGGTCTGCGTGTCGCCGTCGGCACCGATCGCCCGGCACTCGATGCTGTGCTCACCGACCTGCGCCGACCACGGGATGCTCCACTGCACCCAGGTGTCGTCGGAGATCCCGGTCGCGAGGTCGGCAGCCTGCCACGACCCGCCGTCGACGCGCACCTCGACGCCCGCGACGCCCGTGTGCGGAAACCAGGCCATGCCCGCGATCATCGTCTCCCCCGCTTCGACCGTCCGTCCGCCGCGCGGCACGTCGATGCGCGACTGCAGCTTGATCGGACCGTGGTCGGACCATCCGCGCGGGGTCCAGTACCCCATCGCCCGGTCGAAGCGCGTGACCTCGAGCTCGGTGACCCACTTCGTCGCCGAGACGTATCCGTAGAGCCCCGGCACCACCATCCGCGCGGGGAAGCCGTGCTCCAGGGGCAAGGGGGCACCGTTCATCCCGATCGCCAGGAGCGCATCGCGATCGTCGGTGAGCGCCTCGATCGGCGACGAGGCGGTGAACCCGTCCGCCGAGGTCGAGAGCACCATGTCGGCGTCGGACTGCACCCCGGCGCGGGCGAGCAGTTCGCGCAACGGATAGCCGAGCCAGCGGGCGTTGCCGATCAACGAGCCGCCCACCTCGTTCGACACGCACGAGAGTGTGACGTAGGACTCGGTCATCGGCAGCGACAGCAACTCGTCCCAGGTGACCACCACCTCGCGATCGACCATGCCGTGGATGCGGAGCGACCAGTCGGCGGGGTCCACGCGCGGGACCACGAGGGCCGTGTCGATCCGGTAGAACTGCTCGGTCGGAGTGACGACGGGGGCGAGGCCCGGCAGATCGAGCTCGGCGCCGCTCGGCACCGCCCCCGCCGCGGTCGTCGGCTTCGGCAGCGTCAGCGCCTTCCGCACCGCCTCGAGAGATCGTGAGGCGCCGCGGGCCGCATTCCCGATGAGCAGGGAGACCACGCCCGCGGCCGCGACGCCGCCCGTCCACAGCAGGAAGCGGCGGCGATCGTCGGGGTCGGGCGCGACGCCCACGATCGGGCGGAGTCGGCGGATCAGCAGCCGCAGGACGAACGCCGAGATCCCGCCCGCGACGATGCCGGGCACCCACGCGTACGGGCCCGGGTTCGCTCGCGTCAGCGCCACCAGCACCGCCACTGCGCCCAGAACACCGAACATCGTCGCCCCGAGGCCGGAGATGCGCCGTTCGACCACGCCGGCCAGAGCTGCGACCGCGGCGAGGACCACCCCGATGCCCACCAGCAGGGCGGCCTTGTCGGCAGTTCCGAAGAGCGCGATCGCCGTGTCCTTCGCCCAGGCCGGTGCGAGATCGATGAGCCCGCCGCCGACGACCGCGAACGGACTCGCCTCCGGGGCGATGAGGGCGGCGACGAGTTCCGCCGCGCCCACGCCGAGAGTGGCGGCGGCGAGCCCGGCGGCCGCCGCCCGGACGCGCTCCGCCGAGCCCCGATCGCTCGGAGCCCCGATCGCCTGCGGCGGCGTCTGCGGCGGCGTCTGCATCATCTCCTGATCGTACGCCGCCGCGCACGCCCGGCGACCGGACGGCCTCTCGTGCGCCGGCTCTCAGAGAGCGTTCCGCCGCGCGACCTCTCCGAGCCACGCGAGCGAGGGCTTCGGTGTGCGCGCGAACGTCTCGCGATCGAAGGCGATCAGCCCGAACGTCGGGGCGAAACCGCTCGCCCACTCGTAGTTGTCGAGCGCGCTCCAGTGCTGGTAGCCACGCACCTCGATGCCGTCGGAGATCGCCCGGTGCAACCCTTCCAGGGCCCCCTGCGTGTAGGCGATGCGGCGGGTGTCGTCGGCGGTCGCGATGCCGTTCTCGGTCACGATCACCGGCACCCCTCCGCTGCGCTCCCAGGCGCTGCGCACGCCGAGCTCCAACGCCTCGGGGAAGAACTCCCATCCGGTGAGCGTCGTCTCGACATCGGCCGAGACCGGCAGCGGCCCCTCCGGACCGATGAAGGTGCGGGTGTACGCCTGCACGCCCACGAAGTCGTCGCCCGCGGACTGCTCGAGGTACCAGTGGTCGCGCGGATCGCCGTACTGCGCGACCATCTCGTCGGCGCCCGGCTCGCCGCTCGAGTGGAACGCCTGGGTGGCGATGGTCCACCCCGCCTGCGCGCCCGACACGGAGTGCACGATCTCGGAGGCGCGGTGGTGGGCGTCGAGCAGGGTGTCGGCGACCGCGAGGTCGGGGTTCGGCAGACCGTAGGCCACGAGGTTCGATGCGTCCTCGCCGCCCGCGAGCATGGCCGCGATGTTCGGCTCGTTGATCGTGCACACGTACCGCACCCCGTCGAGGATCGGCAGGACGGTCTCGACATAGCGCGAGAAGAGGTCGACCGCGTCATCCGCGCGCCAGAAGCCGTCGCGCTGGAACCACTCGGGCACCGTGAAGTGCATCAGCGTGACCGTCGGATCGAGACCGTTCTCGCGAGCGGTGTCGATCATGCGCCGGTAGTGGTCGAGCATCGCCCGCGAGACGAACCCGCGCTCCGGCTCGATCCGCGCCCACTCCAGCGAGAAGCGGTACGAGTTGAGCCCCGCATCGGCGAGCAGCCGCATGTCCTCGGGATAGCGGTGCAGATGGTCGGCGGCGTCTCCGGATGGCTCCACCATCGTCGAGTCCGGCGCATGCTCCATGCGCCACCAGTTGCTGGTCGTGTTGTTGCCTTCGACCTGGTGGGCGGCGGTCGCGGCGCCCCAGAGGAAGCCGTCGGGGAATGCGAGCACGGATGCTCCTTTCATGAGGGGTCTTGTGGGGTCTCAGCGCGAACGCGCGGGGTTGGGGACGGCATCGAGCAGCTCGACCGTGTAGGGGTCCTCGGGGTGCTGCAGCACCTGCGAGGTCTCGCCGCGCTCCACGACGCGGCCGCGGTTGAGCACGAGGATGTTCTCGGTCACGAGGCGGGCGCTGAGCAGATCGTGCGTGATGTAGAGCATGCTGATGCCCCAGCGCTCACGCAGATCCTCGAGCAGGGCGAGCACACCGGCCCGCAGCGAGACGTCGAGCATCGACACCGGCTCGTCGGCGATCAGCACCTGCGGATCGCTCGCGAGAGCCCGCGCGATCACGACGCGCTGACGCTGACCGCCCGACAGCTGGTGCGGCAGCTTCGCCGCGAACTGCTCGACGGGGGTGAGTCCGACGGTGTCGAGCAGTTCGAGCACCCGGGCGCGCGCCTCCGCTCCGCGCAGCGGCGTGTAGTTGCGGATCGGCCGGCTGAGCGCGTACTCGACGGTGTGCAGCGGGTTGAGTGCGGCGTAGGGATCCTGGAAGACCATCTGCACGTCCTTGCGCAGATCGCGCAGACCCCGACGCTTCAGCGACGCGACGTCGGTCTCGCCGAAACGCACCGTGCCCGCGGTCGGCTTCTCGATGCCGGTGAGCAGCTTCGCGATCGTGGATTTGCCCGACCCCGAGGCGCCGACGAGTGCCAGGGCCTCCCCCGGCTCCAGCCGGAACGACACGTCGTCGACCGCGGTGACGGCATCCTCTCCGCGACGCGGAGCGGGATAGCGCTTGCTCACGCCGTCGACGACGATCGCGGCGTCCGCCCGCCGCGTCTCGCGCTGCGACACCGTCGGCAGCGTCTCGGTCACATCGGTGCGCGAGCGCCCCTCGCGCCGGCGGGTGCCGGCATCCACGAACCCGGGGATCGAGAGGGTCTCGGCGCGCGGATCGGCGTAGTGGCTGAGCAGCATGCGCGTGTACTCGTCCTGCGGGGAGTGCAGGATGTCGGCGCTCGCCGCATCTTCGACGATGCGGCCCTCGTGCATCACCATCACGCGGTCGGTGGCCTCGAGCACGATGCCGAGGTCGTGGCTGATGAGGATCGCGGTGAATCCCTCGGCGCGCTGCAGGTCTCGGATCGTGTCCATCACGGCGTGCTGCACGAGCACGTCGAGCGCGGTCGTCGGCTCGTCGAACACCATGAGCTGCGGCTCGAGCGACAGGGCGAGGGCGATCGAGGCGCGCTGGCGCATGCCGCCGGACAGCTCGCCCGGGTAGCGCGCGAGCACGGCCGGGTCGAGCCCCACCTTCGCGACGAGCTCGCGGGCGCGGGCGTCGCGGTCGTCGCGCGGCACGTGACCGTGAGCGGCGAAGATGTCGGCGAAATGGTGGCCGACCGTGCGCACCGGGTTCAGCGCATTCATGCCCGACTGCAGCACCATCGCGAACCCGCCCTGACGCTGGCGGCGCAGCCCCTCGGCGTCGAGGTCGCGGATGTCCTTGCCGTCGAACAGGATCCGTCCGCCGCTGATGCGCGCCGGGGGCTTCTGCAGCCGGGTCAGCGCGAAGCCGAGCGTCGACTTGCCCGACCCCGACTCGCCGACCAGTCCCACGAACTCGCCCTGCCGCAGCGTGAACGACACGTCGTGCACGGCCTGCACCGGTTCGGCGCCGGGAGAGGCGTACTCCACCGACAATTGCTCGACCTCGAGAAGGATCGGGGTCTCGGTCGTCTCCGACACGGTCATGGCGGTCATCGCCCCTTCCCTTCCCGCAGGCGCGGATTGGAGATGCCGTCCACGCCGAAGTTGATGAGTGTGAGGCTCAGCGCCAGCAGCGCGATGCACAGACCGGGGGCGAACAGCAGCAGCCACTGGCCCGTGAGCAGGGAGTTGGAGTTCTGCGCCCAGTAGAGCATCGTGCCCCAGCTGACGATGCTCGAGTCGCCGAGGCCGAGGAATTCCAGGCCCGCCTCCGCGAGGATCGCCGCCGTGGCCGCCCCGAAGAGCGTGCCGGCGATGATCGACGTCATGTTCGGCAGGATCTCGCGGAACACGATGCGTGCCGGGCTGTCGCCCGAGAACTGCGCCGAGGCCACGAAGTCGTTGCCGCGCAGCGACTGCGTCTGGCTGCGCAGCACGCGCGCTCCCCACGCCCAGCCGGTGATGACGATCACCGCGATGATCATCAGGATGCCGCCGTTCTGCAAGTAGGCGGCGATCACGATCATGAGGGGCAGGCCAGGGATCACCAGGAACAGGTTGACGACGAAGCCGACGACCTCGCCCGAGAACCCGCGCATGTATCCCCAGCTGAGACCGATCAGCACGGCGACGATGGTCGAGAGGATGCCGGCGGCGAAGCCGACCAGCAGACTGACCTGCGCGCCGTAGATGAGCTGACTCAGCACGTCCTCTCCCGCCGCGGTGGTGCCCAGCCAGTGCGCGGCCGAGGCATCCGCGTTGCGTTCGAAGCCGTTCTCCTTCGCGCCGTAGGGAGCCAGGAGCGGGGCGAACACGGCCACCAGCACGAAGAAGGCGAGCAGGCACAGCCCGATGCGGGCCTTGCCGTTCGACCACAGCGTGCCGACCATGCGGCCGACCGAGCGCCAACGGCTCGGCTGGGCGATGCGATCGGAGGGGATCTTGACGTTCATGGTGGAAGTCATCGGCGGGTCCTTGGATCCAGCACGCCGTACAGGATGTCGACGAGGAAGTTGGCGATGAGCACGCTCACGGTGATCATCAGGAAGAGCGCCTGCATGAGCGGGTAGTCCTGCCCGATCACGGCGTTGAAGAGCAGGTACCCGATGCCGGGATAGCCGAACACCTGCTCGACGAGGATCGACCCGCCCACCACGCCGCCGAGCGTGAGCCCGAAACCGGTGAGGTTGGGGAGGATCGCGTTCCGCGCCGCGTAGCGCACGGCGATCGTGCGCCCGTGGAGCCCGTTCGCCTCGGCGAAGGTGATGTAGTCCTCGCCGAGCGTGTTGATCATGGCGTTGCGCATGCCGATGATCCATCCGCCCAGCGATGTGAGCAGGATCGTCAGCGCGGGCAGCACCGCGTGCCGGGCGAGATCGCCGATGAACTCGAGGGTGAACCCCGGGGTCGTCGTCGCCGAGTAGGCGCCGGTCGTCGGGAACCAGTGCAGCACGTAGCCGAGGAAGAACAGCAGCAGCAGCGCCGTCCAGAAGTACGGGAACGTGCTGAGGAAGGAGCCCGTCAGCGTCGGCAGGGAGTCGAGCCAGGTGCCGCGGCGCCAGGCGGCCGCGACGCCGATGAGCGTGCCGATCACGAACGCGAGGATCGTGACGATCCCGACGAGTCCGATCGTGTACGGCAGTGCGGTCGAGACCATGCTCGCCACCGACTGCGGATAGAAGGTGTACGAGACGCCGAAGTCGAGTGTCGCGACCTGACCGAGGTAGGCCACGTACTGGTCCCACAGCGATCCGCCCGGCACACCGAGTTGGGCTTCGATGGCGGCCCGGGTCGCGTCGGACACCGGTCCGTTCTGCGAGAGCTTCGCGATCGCCGCGTCGGCGGGAGAACCGGGCATGAGCCGCGGCAGGAAGAAGTTCAGGGTGATCGCGGCCCACAGCGTGAGCACGAACAGGCCGAGCTTCTGCAGGAGGTACTTCATCGGTCGCCCTCCTTCACGGGATTCACGGGCTTCAGCTTCGTGAAGATCATGAGAGGCGCCGAGTCGTAGTTCTGCGGGATCATGTACGGGTCGTCCGCGCTCGGCCAGCCGGTGAACTTCGCATCGCTGAACAGACCCCAGATGCCGCCGTAGTAGAGCCCGATCACGGGCATCTCGTCGTAGACGATGTTCTGCAGCTCGCGCACGATCTCGGCCTGCCGGTCGGGATCGACCGTCTCGCGGTACTCGAGCAGCAGGGCATCCGCCTCGTCCGAGCGGTAGCGCTCGAAGTTGTTCGCGGTCGGCTCTCCGGAGGGCACGTAGAACTCGCTCGAGAGCAGGTTGTTGTAGGCCTGGTAGGCGTCACCGTTGCCCATGCCGCCGATCGCCATCTCGAAGTCGCCGTTGCTGATGGCGCTCTGGTACCCGGCCGGCTGCGGCAGCTTCAGTGTGACCTTCACGCCCACCGCGGCGAGCTGGCTCTGCACGCTCTGGGCCGCGCGGGTCCAGTCGGTGAAGCCGTTCGCGGTCGTGAGGGCGAACTCGAGCTGCGCACCGTCGGGGCCGACGAGACGATCACCGTCGAGCGTGTATCCGGCCTGCTCGAACGCCGCGAGCGCGGCATCCGTGTCCTGCGTGATCATGCCGGAGTCTGGGATCGACGGGTCGAGGTACTTCTCCTGGTTGGGCAGGATGAGGCCGGTCTGGCCGGCGGGCTCCATGTACCCCTCGGATGCCGTCTCGGCGATCTCCTCGCGGTCGAGCGAGAGGGCGATGCCGCGCCGCACGTTCACGTCGTCGAACGGCGCGACCTCGAGGTTCGGCATGAGCCCGATCACCCCGCCCGGCGGGAACCACCAGGAGTTGTGCTCGCTCGCCGCGCCCCACGTGCCCTCCACGTCGGAGATGAAGGCGTACGCCCAGTCGTATCCGCGGCTGACGGTGTCGAGCTGGTTGTTCGTGGCGGGCAGGACGATGTGCTCGATCTCGATCGAGTCGGCCTGCCAGTAGTCGGGGTTGCGATCCATCGAGTACTGCTGGTCGTTGTAGTTGCCGAGCACGAAGGGCCCGGTGCCGACCGGCTCCTCGTTGCGATAGGTGCCCGGGTCCTCGACGTCGGCCCAGAGGTGCTCGGGCACGATCATCGTGAGGCCGATGATCGACAGCGACGGGGCGTCCTCGCTCAGCAGGTGGAAGACGACGTCGTTCCCCTGCGTCTCGACGCTTTCGATGTGCTGCCAGGCGCCCTTGATGTCGAGCGTGGGCTCGTCCTTGAGCAGCTGGAACGTGAACGCGACGTCATCGGGGGTGAGCGGCTCGCCGTCGCTCCACTCGACGCCGTCGCGGATCGTCATGACGATCGTCTTCGCGTCGGGCTGCGACCACTCGGTCGCCAGCCACGGGTTCAGTTCGCCGTCGAGCGGGTTCACCAGGATGAGCGGCTCGTAGATCCAGCGCGACGCCGTGCGCGTGTTCGTCAGGTACGGGTTGAAGTTCCGGGTGAAGAACGGGTTTCCGTGGTCGGCGTTGATGAGCATCGTGTCGTCGCCGATCGTGGGATCGGGCTGGGATGTGATCTGGATGCTGCATCCGCTCAGCGCCACGGCCGCCGCCGCGAGCGCGACCACCGCCGTCCTGCGCCAGCGTCGGAGCATGTGCGTCTTCGCCACGCGTCCACCTCATGTCGTCGTCGTCATGGAGGGACCCGGTGGCCCCTCGAGAAGCCACTGTAAGCGCATACATTTCGATCGCGCAAGGGGTTGACGAATTCAGGACGGGCGCTGAGAGCTCTCCCGGAGCAGGATCTGCAGGGGCAGGCGCACGACTGCGGGCGGGGCATCCGGATGCTCCAACCGACGCGCGAGCACCTGCACCGCCGCGCGTCCGAGGTCGATCATCGGCTGCCGGATCGTGGTCACCGCGGGCCGCGAGAGCGCCGCCGCCTCGATGCCGTCGAACCCGGTCACGAGCACGTCCTCCGGCACCCCCAACCCGGCGTCGCGGAGCACGTCGATCGCACCGAGCGCCATCTGGTCGTTGGCCGCGACGAGGGCGTCGGGGGCTCCCCCGACCAACAGGCCCTCCGTTGCTCGGCGCCCGGACTCTCGGGTGAAGTCGCCCCGCACCACGGTCACGGCGTCCGTTCCGATTCCCGCGGCGCGCACGGCCTGCGAGAAGCCCTCCCACCGCTGCCCGCCGTCCGGCGAGTCCTCGGGGCCGGCGAGGAAGGCCACGCGTGCCCCCGCCGGCACCTGCGCGAGCACGTGCCGGGTGAGCTCGGCCATCGCCTCGCTGTTGCTCACCGTCACGTGGTCGTAGTCGTCTCCGCGGGGTGGCCCGGAGAGCACGACCACGGGGATGCGACGCGACAGTCGGGCGAGCACGTCGTCGGGCACGCTCCGGGCGAGCACGACCAGGCCGTCGACACGCCCCGCCATGTCGCGCACCGTCGAGCGGTCGGGGTCGTCGCGGCCGACGCCGATCATGAGCACGAAACCGCGCTTCCACGCCTCGAGCTCGGCCCCGCGCAGCACCTCGTCGAGGAAGAGCGACGTCGGATGCACCTCCCCGTCGTCGTGCGCCAGGGTGAACGGCGGGACGGATGCCGGGTCGTCCACGAACACGTCGAGATCCGGGGCCTCCTCGGCCGCGTCGAACCCCGGGAAGTACAGCCCCAGCACTCCCGTGCGCCGCTCGGCGAGCCCGCGCGCGCTGCCGCTGGGCACGTAGCCGAGTTCGGCGACCGCCTCGCGCACCCGCTCGCGCGTGGTCGCGCGGACGGCATCCGGCGAGCGCAGCACCCGCGAGACCGTGGCGATCGAGACGCCGGCGCGCGCGGCGACGTCGTAGACGGTCACGGACCTGCTCACGATGAATGCTCCGTCCTGGTGGTCGCGCCCCGGCGCCGGGACGTCAGGCCAGGGTACCCGGCGGATCACGCCGCACCGCGGTCAGCGCACCGTGCGGGCGCGAGCTCGCCTCGCCCGGCCGGCGATCACGGCGCTCGGCGGACACCACGGTGAAGCCCGCGTCGACGAGCAGCGCCCCGAGAGCATCGGCCGACCAGAAGTACGCGGTCGTCACCCGGTGCCCGAACTCCTCGCGTGCGATGCCGTCGAAGTAGCCGAGCAGCAGGCTCCCGCCGGGCCGGAGCACCCGCGCGAACTCCGCCAGCACCGCAGGCACCTCGGCGGGCGTGGTGTGGATCAGCGAGTACCAGGCGAGGATGCCGCCGAGCGAGGCATCCGCTGCGGGGATCTCCCGGAACGACCCGACCGCGAAGGTCGTCTCCGGGAAGCGCGCCCTGGCCGAGGCGACGAACGCCTCGGTGACGTCGAGGCCCCAGACGTCGCGCCCGCCTTCGTCGCGCGTGCCGCCACCACCGCCGCCGCCGCCGAGGAACGGCGTCCACATGCCCGGCCCGCTGCCGGCGTCCAGCAGCGTCCCCGTCGTGGAGTCGCGCCAGGCCGCGATGGTCGCGCGGTCCGCGGCATCCAGCTGCTCGATGTCGCCGAGCGCGCGCACGTACTCCTCGGCGCGGGCGGAGTACGCCGCGGCGATCACGCTGTCCGATGTGACCGCCTCCGACGCAACCGCGTCCGACATGCGCGTGGCTAGCCCTTCTTCGCGGCGAGCGCGGCCTGGTAAAGATCCCGCGACGACAGCCCCGTGAGTCCGGCGACCTCCGAGGCGGCATCCTTCAGGCGGATGCCGTCGGCGACGAGCCGCTGCACCTGCGCGAGCGCGTCCTCGGGCGAGGCATCGCGACGCGGCGCCCCCTCGACGACCACGACGATTTCACCTTTCACGCCGCCCTCGGCCCAGGCGACGAGTTCGGCGGCCGTTCCCCGGCGCACCTCCTCGTAGAACTTGGTGAGTTCGCGGCAGACGGCGATGCGCCGGTCGTCGCCGAAGGCCGCCCCCATGTCGGCGAGCGCCGAGGCGAGGCGGGCCGGCGACTCGAAGAACACCATCGTGCGCGGCTCGGAGGCGAGCGCCCGCAGCGTCGTGCGGCGCTCGGCGGGCTTGCGGGGCAGGAACCCCTCGAAAGTGAAGCGGTCGGTGGGAAGGCCCGAGATCGCCAGGGCCATCAGCGGCGCGCTCGGCCCGGGGATCGCAGTGACCGTCACGCCCTGGGCTACCGCCTCGGCGACGAGCCCGTAGCCGGGGTCGCTCACCGTCGGCATGCCCGCATCGCTCATCACGACGACGTCGGTCTCGATCGCGAGGGTCGCGAGCTCGGCGGCCTTCTGCTTCTCGTTGTGATCGTGCAGCGCGATCAGGCGCGGACGGTTGGCGATCTCGAGCGCCTTCAACAGCTTCTGCGTGGTGCGGGTGTCCTCCGCCACGACGACCTCCGCGTTCTCGAGCACCTCGATGAGGCGGCGCGAGGCATCGCCGAGATTTCCGATCGGGGTCGCAGCGAGGATGATCACCCGCCCAGCCTAGGCTGTACCCGTGACGTCGCCCGATCCCGCTCCTGCGCTGCCTGTGCACCTGCCCGCACACGTGGAGCGCACGACCTGGTGGGGGCGCACCCGCGACCGTCTGCTGCTCGATCCGGAGTGGAACAGCATCCTGAACTGGCTCGCGCCGTTCGCGGTGACCCTGCTCGCGGCCTTCCTGCGACTGGTGAACGTCGGGCACCCGCACGAGCTCGCCTTCGACGAGACGTACTACGTCAAGGACGCCTGGTCGCTGTGGACGCTCGGCTACGAGGGCACCTGGGGCGACGGCGCGAACGAGGCGTTCGTCGCGAACCAGGATCTCCCGCTGTCGGAGAAGGGGTCGTTCATCGTCCACCCGCCGCTGGGCAAGTGGCTGATCGCGCTGGGCATGGCCGCCGGCGGACCGGCCGACAGCCTGGGTTGGCGCCTCGCCACCGGCATCCTCGGCACCGCCTCCGTGCTGCTGGTCTACCTGATCGCGCGCGTGCTGACGGGATCGACCGTCGTCGCGACCGTCGCCGGCTTCCTGCTCGCGATCGACGGACTGAGCATCGTGCTCAGTCGCATCGCCCTGCTCGACGGCCCGCTCACCTTCTTCGTGCTGCTCGGGGTGCTCTTCGTGCTCCTCGACAGGCGCCGCACGATCCCGCTCCTCGAACGGGGCGACCCCGACAGACCCGAGCCGCTGTGGGGTCCGATCCTGTGGCGGCGCCCCTGGCTGATCGCGGCGGGCGTCGCCCTCGGCGCCGCCTCCGCCGTGAAGTGGTCGGGCCTGTACGCGCTCGCGGGCTTCGGCCTGTACGTCGTGGTAACGGATGCCCTCGCACGGCGCCGCGCGGGCGTCGTGGTCTGGCCGTCCGACGCGGTCTTCCGGCAGGGGCCGGTCTCGTTCGTGCTGCTGGTCTTCCCCGCGCTCGCGACCTACCTCGTCAGCTGGACAGGATGGCTGGTCACTGCGGGAGGGTACGACCGGCAGAGCGACCCGAATCCGCTGATCGCGCTGTGGAACTACCACCAGTCCATGCTCGGGTTCCACGTCGGGCTCACCCGCGGGCACCCCTACGCGAGTCCCGCCTGGGAGTGGCCGTTCCTCCTGCGCCCCACCGCCGTGTGGGTCGACAGCGATCCCGGGCCCTGCGGTACCGACCACTGCATCGCCGTGATCTCCTCGATCCCGAACCCGCTGATCTGGTACGCCGGCGTCGCGGCATCCGTCTACCTGCTCTACCGGCTCGTGCGCGGCTGGGTGCTGCGGCAGCCGGTCGGCGCCGAGATCGGCATCCCGCTCGTCGGTCTCGCGGTGACGTACGTGCCCTGGCTGATGTTCCCCGAGCGCACGATCTTCCAGTTCTACACGGTCGTCATGATGCCGTTCCTCGTGATCGCGCTCGCCCTGACCCTGCGCACGATCGCCGGTCGACGCGACGACCCGCTGCACCGACGGCAGTCCGGCGAGCGCACCGTGATCGTCTTCCTGGTCGTCGCCGTGCTGGTGTCGATCTTCTTCCTACCGTCGTGGGTCGGCATGAGCGTGCCGTACCCGTTCTGGCTCGTGCACAACTGGCTGCCTGGCTGGGTGTGATCAGCGCCGGCGTGTGAGGCGTGCGACGACCCAGAGCGCGAGCGTCAGCCCGGCCGTGAGCAGCAGTTGCGTGCGGGCCGCGGCATCGAACGCCGCCAGCACGACGACGCCGGCGATCAGCGCGACGCACAGCCACGACAGCCAGGGGAAGCCCCACATGCGGATCGGCAGCTCCGTGCCCGTGCGCTCGGCGCGGCGACGCAGGATGATCTGCGACACCGCGACGGCCGCCCACGTCACGAGCAGCGTCGAGCCGACGACGTTCAGCAGCACCGGGAGCACGACGTCGGGGAACGCCCAGTTCAGCCCCACGGCGACGAAGCCGAAGACGACCGAGGCCACGACGGCGATCTGCGGGACCCCCTTCACGGTGGTGCGCGTGAGCGCGCGGGGCGCGAGGCCGCGCTCCCCCAGCGAGAACACCATGCGCGAGGCGCCGTAGATGTTGGCGTTCATGGCCGACAGCAGCGCCACGACGACGATGATCGACATCACCAGATCGACGCCGGGAAGGCGCAGGGTGGCGAGCACCGCCGAGAACGGACCGTCGAGCACGGCCGGGGTGTTCCACGGCAGCACGGCGACGATCACGAAGATCGAGCCCAGGTAGAACACGAGGATGCGCACGAGCACCTGGCGCACGATCCGGCGGATGCTGCGGCCGGGGTCCGCCGATTCCGCCGCCGCGATCGCGACGAGTTCGGTGCCGCCGAACGCGAAGACGACGATGAGCAGGGCGGCGGCGATGCCGGCGGCGCCGTTCGGGGCGAAGCCGCCCTCGTCGAAGAGATGCGCGATGCCGGTCGCCGGCGCCCCGGGGAACAGCCCGAGGATCGCGCAGACGCCGATCACGAGGAACACGATGATCGCGGTCACCTTGATCGCCGCGAACCAGAACTCGAATCGTCCGTAGCCGCTCACCGCGAAGAGGTTGATGGCGGTGAACGCGGCGACGAACAACAGTACCCACACCCACGCGGGCACGGCCGGCACCCACCCCGCGACGATCCCCGCGGCGCCCGTCGCCTCGGCGGCGATCACGACCACGAGCTGGATCCAGTACATCCATCCGACCGCACTGCCGGCGCTGCGCCCCATCGCATCCTGCGCGTACGAGCTGAAGGCGCCGGAACTGGGGCGCGCGGCCACCATCTCGGCGAGCATCGCCATCACCAGCACGACGATGGAACCCGCCACGAGGTACGAGATCAGCACCGCGGGACCGGCCAGACCGATCGCCTGCCCTGAGCCGACGAAGAGACCGGCACCGATCGCGCTGCCGAGCCCCATCATCGAGATCTGACGGCGCGTCAGCCCCGGCTTCAACGAGGTCGATGCGGTGCTCGACGCGGTGGCGGGTGCGGTGGGGGCGGAGTCGGTCACCGCGCCACCCTAGACGGCGACCCTCTCGCGCGACAATTCGTGAGGCTCGCTCACCGGAAGCAGGCACACGAAGCCGCGGCAGTCGTAGGCCAGCCCCTCCGTGCCCGAGCGCCCGGCGAACAGCTCGAACCCGGCCGCGGCGAACTCCTCGGCCTGTACAGGCGACACGACGCCGACCACGTCGGCATCCGCACGTCGGGCGGCGACGGCGAGTGCGCCCGACGGATCGTCGGTGACCACCACGATCTGCCGCGGCGGATCGACGAGCCCGGCCGCGACGCGCAGCAGACTGCCGTGCGCGAATGGTTGGGACAGCGCGGATGCCGCGTAGGCGTGCACCACGGAGGCGGCTGCGTCACGGTACCGCTCCCCCGCCCCGAGGCGCCACGCGGTCAGCGCGGCCTGAGCGAGTGCTGCGGAGCCGGACGGTAGATCGCCGTCGGTCTGATCGGGAGACGAGGCGATCCCCTGCGCGCTCAGCAGCGGATCGCCGGCGATGCCGTCGAGGGCGAGATCGACGATGCCCTGTGCGGCGATCGCCCACGTCACCTCCCCCGTCGCGAGAGCCAACGCGAAGAGGCCGTCGGCGAGGAGGCCGAGATCGGAGGGGGTCGCGACGGCCGTCGATGACACACCGTCGAGCGACGCCCGCACGAGGGCACCGCTCGCGTCGCGGTTGGTGGTGAGCACGGCATCCGCAGCCCTCCGGGCGGCGTCGACCCAGGCTGCTTCGCCCAGAGCAGCGCCCGCGCGCGCGAGGGCACCGATCGCGAGGCCGTTCCAGCCCGTGATCACCTTGCCGTCGACGGCCGGCGGTTCGAGACCCCGACGGCCGGCGGCATCACGGAGGTAGTAGCCGCCCTCGCTGCGCTCGCCGTCGATCCACGACTCGGAATCCTGGGCGGCTCCGAACCCGCCGCCCTCGCGCTCGAGGACGTCGATGAGGAACCCGGCGATCCCTCGCACCGTGACTTCATCACCGTCGTCCAGCGCGACATCCAGCAGTTGCGCGTTGTCGGTGAGCATCCGCTCGTAGTGGGGCACCGTCCAGTCGCGCTGCGTCGCGTAGCGGAAGAACCCGCCCTCGACGTCGTCGCGCAGATCACTCGCGGCCATCGCGGAGAGAGCGCGCCGCCCCGCCTCCGCCGCCGGCGCGTTCTCCCGGCGCACGAGCGGCGCCTGCAGGAACCGCAGCACCGTCGCGACGGGGAACTTCGGAGCACCCCCGAAACCGCCGTGCTGCGGGTCCTCGCGGTCGGCGATCGCCGATGCCGCGCCCGCGAGCGCCACGGGATCGGGCAGGTCCGAGGGCGTCGTCTCGGCGGCACGCGCGAGCGCTTCGATCACGGCATCCGCCGACTCCTCGGCCTGCGCCCGGCGCTGCGTCCACCCCTCCTGCACCGCCGCGAGCACCTCGCGGAACGACGGCATCGGCGGGCGGGACTCCGGCGGCCAGTAGGTGCCCGCGAAGAACGTGCGCCCGCGCGGGGTCGCGAAGACGGTGAGCGGCCAGCCGAGGTTCTGGGTGAAGGCGGATGCCGCGGCCATGTACGCCCCGTCGACCTCGGGATGCTCCTCGCGGTCGACCTTCACCGCCACGAAGTCGCGGTTCACGATCTCCGCGGTCTCGGGGTCGGAGAAGGACTCGCGCGCCATCACATGGCACCAGTGGCACGTCGAGTACCCGATCGAGATCATCAGCGGCACGTCGCGGCGCTGCGCCTCGGCGAACGCCTCCTCGCCCCACGGGTACCAGTCGACGGGGTTCTCGGCGTGCGCGCGGAGGTACGGGCTGAGCGTGTCGGCGAGCCGGTTGGTCATGCCCTCACGCTACGCGCCCCGACCGACATCGCGGCCGGAACGGCACTCAGATCGCGAGAGCCGCGAGGGGCTGCGAGGCCGCGTAGTTCACGAGCGGCAGCGCACGATCGGCGGCGAGGTCGATGCGCGAGCGCAGCACGTCGGAGTTGATCTCGTAGCCGTCGAAGTCGGTGTTGCTCGCGTACACGCCGATCGGCAGGGTGAGCGCCTGGAAGAACGCGAACAGCGGGCGCAGCTGGTGCTCGATGATGAGAGCGTGGCGCTCTCCGCCGCCCGTGGCCGCCAGCAGCACCGGCTTACCGACGAGCTCGTACTGGCCCACGAAGTCGAAGAGGTGCTTGAAGAGTCCCGTGAACGACGCACGGTAGACGGGGCTGCCGACGATCAGCAGATCGGCCTGCTCGATCGCGACGAGCTTCTCCTCGACCCGGGCCGGCAGCTGATCGCGGCTCAGAGCACCCGCGAGGTCCGGGCCGATGTCGGTGAGCTCGATGACCTCGACCTCGACCGCCGTGCGCTCGGCCACGGCGGCGGCGATCGCACGGATGAGGGCGGTCGTCTTGCTGGGCTCGTGGAGCGACCCGGACACGGCGACGACGCGGTAGGGAGCTGTCATGTCCTCGACGGTACCCACGAAGACGCCCCGTGTCGCGGGCTGGCGACACGGGGCGTCATCTGTGGATTCCTGTCGAATCCGCGACGGGATCAGTTCACGTCTTCGGGGTGCGCACCGACGCGGCCCGAGCCGTCGAGCGGGTCGAGGGCGTCGATCGCGGCGATCTCGGCATCCGTCAGCTCGAACCCGAAGACGTCGAGGTTCTCGCGCAGGCGCTCGGCGCGCACCGACTTCGGGAACACGATGACGCCCTTCTGCAGGTGCCAGCGCAGCACCGCCTGCGCGGGGGTGACGCCGTGGGCCGCCGCGGCCTCGGCGATCGCCGGAGTGCCGAACAGGTCGTACTTGCCCTGGCCTAGCGGACCCCAGGCCTCGATCTTGATGCCGTGCGCGTCGGCCCAGGCCACGACCTCACGCTGCTGGTAGGCCGGGTGCAGCTCGATCTGGTTCACGGCGGGGGTGACGCCGGTCTCGGACACCACGCGCTCGAGGTGCGGCACGAGGAAGTTGGAGACGCCGATGCTGCGGGTCAGGCCCGCCTCGCGCAGCTCGATGAGCTTCGCGAACGCGTGCACGTAGTCGTCCTTGGCGGGGGTCGGCCAGTGCACGAGGTACAGGTCGACCTTCTCGAGTCCGAGCTTGTCGAGGCTCTCGCCGATCGCGGCGCGGGGCTCGTCGTCGTGGTGGCGGTCGTTCCACAGCTTCGTGGTGATGTAGAGCTCGTCGCGAGCGATGCCCGAGGCCGCGATCGCCGCGCCCACGCCCTCTTCGTTGCCGTAGATCGCGGCGGTGTCGATGTGGCGGTAGCCGATCTCGAGCGCTTCGCTCACCGCGCGCTCGGTCTCGTCGGCCGGCACCTTGAAGACGCCGTAGCCGAGCTGGGGGATGGAGGAGCCGTCGTTCAGTTCGAGGGAGGGAATCGTCATGCATCCAGCCTAGGACGCGTGATGTCGGGCTGGGCCGGCACCGCCGCCATTCTGCGCGCGGCGAAACCGACCAGGCGCTCGAGCGGACCCCGCCCGACGAAGATCGACCACGCGGTGGTGACGAGCAGCATCCCGATCGCGAGCACGGCCCAGAACACGTTGCTCGTGTAGTACCCACCGGGCCCGGTGATCAGCGCGATCGCCAGCACGTGCCCGCTGTATGCCGACAGCGGCATGGACCCGAGCGCGCCGATCGGCAACAGCGGCCAGCGCAGCGGACGGCTGAGCAGCAGGCACAGCGCGATCACGGCGAGGGCGAAACCACCCGAGCCCAGGATCTCGGCGGTGCCACCGCTGTGCGGCTCGACGGCGAAGATCGCGTGCAGCAGCGCCCCGAGCGGATCGGCCTGAGCGAGCGCATCGGCGTATCCGGGCCACCCCGACGCGGGCGGCTCCTCGAACGACGAACCCGACTCGAAGCCGCGCACGACGTCGCTCCCGGCGGCGCCGAGACCGTAGCCGACGATCGCCAGCACGACGCCGGTGACCAGGGCGATCACCGCGGTGCGCACGGTCGCGACGTGCAAGCGCCCGAGCGCCATGCCGCCGAGCACGAACGCCATCCACACCGTGATGGGGTAGCTGCCGTAGAGCACGAATCCGATGCCGGCCCCGAACGGGTTCAGCGTGACGGCGCCGAGGAGGGCCAGCAGCGCGGGCCCCGCGAGCGCGAGCACGCCGGCTCCGAGCAGCAGCTGCCACGGCTTCCACCGCAGGAACGGGATGACGGCGACGTAGAGCAGCCCGTAGAGGGTGAGGATGACCGCGATCGGGGTGTTGAGGAACTCGAGGGCGAGGCCGATGAGGAAGATCACGGCGCCGCGGCCGATGAGCCCGAGACGGATGCCGGGCAACCGGGCGGGGTCGGGCAGCGCGCTGCGACCGGTCATCAGGGCGATCGACACCCCCGCGAGCACGGCGAAGAGGATCGAGGAGCGCCCGTGCACGAGGTCGGTCCAGGTCGCCGGGTCGAGCCAGTCGAACGTCGACGTCTCGCCGATGTGCGCTCCGGCCATGCCGAGGATCGCGAGGCCGCGGGCCACGTCGAGGCCGAGGATGCGCGGCGGGCGGCCGAACTCGCGGAACCAGCGCACGGGAGCGCTGAGGGAAGGCGGAACGGTGGTCACCCGATGCATCGTAGGGGGTCGAGGTCGGCATACGATGAAGGGCTATGTCCTCTCCCGTGATCTCCTTCCCCCCGGAGCTGCCCGTCAGCGCGGCCCGGGCGGAGATCGCCGACGCCATCCGCGACCACCAAGTCGTGATCGTGGCCGGTGCCACGGGTTCGGGCAAGACCACGCAGCTCCCCAAGATCGCCCTCGAACTGGGGCGCGAGCGCATCGCGCACACGCAGCCGCGACGTCTCGCCGCCCGCACGATCGCGGAGCGCGTCGCCGAGGAGCTGCAGGTCGAGCTGGGCACCCTCGTCGGCTACAAGGTGCGCTTCACCGACAAGGTGTCCGACGACACCCGCATCGCGCTGATGACCGACGGCATCCTGCTCAACGAGATCCACCGCGACCGGCTGCTCACCCGGTACGACACGATCATCATCGACGAGGCGCACGAGCGCTCCCTCAACGTCGACTTCCTGCTCGGCTACCTCGCGCGCATCCTGCCCGAACGCCCCGACCTCAAGGTGATCATCACCTCGGCGACGATCGACCCCGAGAGTTTCGCGAAGCACTTCTCCGCTCCCGGCCCCGGGGACGACCGAGTGCCGGCGCCGATCATCGAGGTCTCCGGCCGCACCTATCCGGTCGAGATCCGCTACCGCCCGCTGGTCGCCGACGGCGACGACGACGACGAGACGGATGCCGCCGCCCCCGTTCCCGCAGCGGGCGGCGATCCCGAGGACGAGGTCTCGGCGATCGTCGCAGCGCTCCGCGAACTCGACCGCGAGGAGCCTGGCGACGTGCTGGTCTTCCTCCCCGGCGAAGCCGAGATCCGCGACGCCGCCGACGCCGTGCGGGGCGCGTATTCGAAGGACCGCTCCCCCACCGAGGTGCTCCCCCTGTACGGGCGCCTCTCCGCCGCGGAGCAGCACCGCGTGTTCGAGCGCAGCCGAGTGGCGGGTGTCCGCCGCCGCGTGATCCTCGCGACGAACGTCGCCGAGACGAGCCTCACGGTTCCCGGCATCCGCTATGTGATCGACACCGGCACCGCCCGCATCTCGCGCTACAGCAACCGATCGAAGGTGCAGCGTCTGCCGATCGAGGCGATCTCGCAGGCATCCGCGAACCAACGCTCCGGTCGCGCCGGTCGCACGAGCGACGGCATCGCGATCCGCCTGTACTCGGAGGACGACTTCGCCAAGCGGCCGGAGTTCACCGAGCCCGAGATCCTGCGCACCTCGCTCGCCTCCGTCATCCTGCAGATGCTGTCGCTCGGATTCGGCGACATCTCGGACTTCCCCTTCCTCACCCCGCCCGACTCGCGGGGTGTGAAGGCGGCGTTCGACCTGCTCACCGAACTCGGTGCGGTCGAACCGTCGCGGCGCGACGGGTCCCCGCACCTCACGCGCATCGGCCGCGACATCTCGCGCATGCCGATCGACCCGCGCTTCGCCCGCATGCTGATCGAGGCCGGGCGCCACGGCGTCACCCACGATCTGCTGCCGATCGTGTCGGGCATGACGATCCAAGACGTTCGCGAGCGACCGGAGGAGCGCCGCGAGGAGGCCGACCGGCTGCACGCGCGCTTCGTCGACCCGACCAGCGACTTCATCACCCTGCTCAACCTCTGGAACCACCTGCGCGAACAGCAGCGCGAGCTCGGATCCAGCGCGTTCCGCCGCCTCTGCCGCGCCGAGCACCTGAACTACGTGCGCGTGCGGGAGTGGTTCGACGTGCACCGTCAGCTCAAGACGCTGGTGAAGAGCGCCGAACCGAAGGGCGACGGCAGCAGCGATCCCGATGCGATCCACCGGGCGATCCTCGCGGGACTCCTCTCGCAGATCGGTCTGCTCGACGAGCGCACCGCCCCCGCCGGCAAGACGCACGCACCCGCGAAGGACAAGGGGCGCCGCATCGCCGAGTACCGGGGAGCGCGCGGCATCCGCTTCTCGATCTTCCCGGGGTCGGGTCTGCGCAAGAAGAGCCCGCGCGCGGTCATCGCGGCCGAGATCGTCGAGACCTCGCGCACCTTCGCCCGTACCGTCGCCGCGATCGATCCGGCGTGGGCCGAGCCGCTCGCCGGCGACCTCGCCAAGCGCCAGGTCACCGAGCCGCACTGGTCGAAGGATGCCGGCGCCGCCGTCGCCTACGAGAAGGTGACGCTGTTCGGCCTCGAGATCATTCCGCGCAGGCGCGTGCAGTTCGCGCGCATCGACCGCGCGGCCTCGCGCGAGCTGTTCGTACGGCACGCGCTCGTCGAGGGCGAATGGGATCCGAGCCGCATCGACAAGCGCGTGAGCGCGTTCTGGCGCAGCAACGCCGAGCTGCGCAAGCGTCTCGAGAAGCTCGAGGAGCGCGAGCGCCGCCGCGACATCCTCGCCGGTGACGAGGCGGTGTTCCGTTTCTACGACGAGCGCATCCCGGCCGAGGTCTTCGACGTGCGGTCGTTCGAGACGTGGTGGCGGGAGGCGCTGACGACGACGCCGAAGCTCCTCGTCATGCGCGAAGCCGACCTGATCGACGACGACGGGCGGGCCTCGCAGAGCGAGTTCCCCACCCGCTGGACGCAGGGCGACCAGGTGCTCGGCCTCGCCTACCGGTTCGAACCGGGCGCCGCCGATGACGGCGTGAGTGTCGTGGTGCCGCTCGCCCTGCTCGCCCAGATCGAGGACACCGGGTTCGACTGGCAGGTGCCGGGGCTGCGCGCCGAACTCATCACGGGCCTGCTGCGTGCGCTGCCGAAGGCGATCCGGCGTCACGTCGTGCCCGCCGCCGATTGGGCAGACAAGTTCGGCGTCGAGCTCGCGGGCCAGGGACCCGAAGACCACGACGGTCGCCCGAGCAGGTCGTTGAAGGAGGCGCTCGCGCGCTTGATCCAGCCGCTGGCGAACCAGCTCGTCTCGGCCGCCGACTTCGAGGACGAGCGGGTGCCCGCTCATCTGCGCATGAACTTCCGTGCGGTCGACGAGCGCGGGCGCGTGGCCGGTTCCCACCGCGACCTCACGACCCTGCAGGCGGAACTCTCCGATCGCGCGCGCAGCAGCGTCGCGCGCTCGATCGCGAAGCCCGAACGCGGGCCGCGCGCACGGGGTGGTTCCGAGGCGGTGGCCGCGGCATCCGCTCGGGGTCCGATCGAGCAGGCGGGTCTCACCGCCTGGACGTTCGGCGACCTTCCCGAGGTGCTCGATACGCGCGTCGCCGGTGGCGTCGTGCGCGGCTACCCGGCGATCGTCGACGAGGGCAAGAGCGTCGCGGTGCGCGTGGAGTCATCGGCGGATGCCGCGGCCGACGCCACCCGTGACGGCGTGCTGCGCCTCGTGCTGCTGGCCGTGCCGTCGCCCTCGTCGTACGTGCAGCAGCACCTCACCAGCCAGGAGAAGCTCGCCCTCGCGGCCTCGCCGTACCCGTCGGCGGCCGCGCTCATCGAGGACTGCCGTGCGGCCGTGGCCCGGAAGGTGATCCAGAGCATCGTGCCGGACGGCGTCGTGCGCACCGAGGCAGACTTCGGGCGGGTGCGGGATGCCGTGTCGGCCGCGCTCGTCGACGAGCTGTTCGCATGCGTGTCGCTCGTCGCCCGCATCCTCACGCAGTCGCGCGAGGTCGAGCGCGGCATCAAGTCGCAGAACTCCCTCGCCCTCCTCGGGCCGTTGAACGACATCCGCACGCAGCTCTCGGGGCTGCTGCATCCGGGCTTCGTGTCGGCCGCCGGCGTCGACCGGATCGCGCACTTCCCCCGCTACCTGAGCGGCATGGTCGACCGGTTGAAGACCCTCTCGTCGGAACCCGGCAAGGACCGCACGCGCATGAGCGAGTACGAACGGGTGGCGAAGGCCTTCGAGGATGCCGGGGGCACGATCCCACTCCCCCGCGGTGCCGCTGCGTCGCTCGTCGAGACCCGCTGGCTGCTGGAGGAGTACCGGGTGAGTGTGTTCGCCCAGCGCCTCGGCACCGCGCAGCCCGTGTCGCCGCAGCGCATCATGAAGGCCCTCGCGGGGAAGTAGCGCCGGTAGCCTGAGGGCATGGCTCGCGCGATCGTCTACACCGAAATCGGCTCCCCCGACGTCCTCCACCTCACGGAGGTGCCCGATCCCCTCGCCGGTCCCGGCGAGATCGTCGTGCGCATCGAAGCCGCGGGCGTCAACCCGATCGACGCGAAGATCCGCGGCGGACGCCGCCCCTCGCCGCCCATCACCGAACCCCGCCCGGTCGGCTTCGACGGCGCCGGCGTCGTCGATCAGGTCGGCGACGGTGTGGAAGGCTTCGCGGTCGGCGACCGGGTCGCGATCCGCGACGCCCACGGCACCTACGCGTCCTCGCTGCTCGTGCGCCCCGAGAACCTCGCCCTCCTGCCCGACGCGGTGACCGCCGCGGAGGGCGCCGGCATCGGCATCCCCGCCGGCACCGCCTACCAGGTGCTGCGCTCGCTCGCCGTGGGCCCCGACGACGTGCTGCTCGTGCACGCGGGTTCCGGCGCCGTCGGCCAGGCCGCCGTGCAGTTCGCCGTGGCGTGGGGCGCGACCGTGATCGCGACCGCCAGCCCCTCGCGCCACGCGCAGCTGCGCGAGCTCGGCGCGATCCCCGTGGCCTACGGCGACGGCCTGCTCGAACGCGTGCGCGACGCCGCACCGTCCGACGTCACCGTCGTGTTCGACGGCGCCGGCACCGACGAGGCCATCGAGGTGTCGCTCGCGCTCGTCGCCGACCGCGACCGGATCGGCACGATCGTTCGCGGACCCGATGCCGCATCGTTCGGCATCCGCGCCTTCTCGGGCGGCTCGCCGATCCCGCTCACCGACGAGGAGCAGGCCTGGCGCGCCGAGGCGCTCCCGAAGACCATCGAACTCCTCGCCAGCGGCGACTTCGTGATCGAGCTCGGACCCGAGCTGCCCCTCGCCGAGGCCGCCCGGGCCCACGAACTCGTCGAGGCGCACGTCGCGGGCAAGATCGTGCTGGTGCCGTAGGGCGCGTTCCCATGTCGGTCACACCCTCTACGCTGGGGACATGACTGGTCTTCGATGGGGAATCCTCGCGACGGGCGGCATCGCCGGCTCGTTCGCTTCCGACCTGCGCGCCGCGGGTCTCGACCTGGTGGCCGTGGGGTCGCGTTCGCAGGAATCGGCGGATGCTTTCGCCGCCCGCTTCGACATCCCGCACGCCCACCCGTCCTACGAGGCTCTCGTCGCCGATCCCGACGTCGACATCATCTACGTCTCGACCCCGCACCCGATGCACCACGCCAACGCGCGCCTGGCGCTCGAGGCCGGCAAGCACGTGCTCGTCGAGAAGGCCTTCACGCTGAACCAGGCCGAGGCCGCCGACCTGCAGGCCCTCGCCGCAGAGCGCGGTCTGCTCGCGACCGAGGCGATGTGGACCCGCTATCTGCCGCACATGATCCGCGCGCGTGAGATCGTCGCCTCCGGCATCCTCGGCGAGGTGCGCTCGGTGAGCGCCGACCACACGCAGCTGCTGCCCTCCGACCCCGAGCACCGTTTGAACGCGCTCGAGCTCGGCGGGGGCGCCCTCCTCGACCTGGCGATCTACCCGATCTCGTTCGTCTGGGACATCCTCGGTGCGCCCACCAGCATCCACAGCGTCGCGCGTCTGATCGAGACCGGTGCCGACAGCGAGGTCGCGACCGTCATGACCCACGAGGGCGGCGCGGTCTCGACCACGCTCTCCTCGTCGCGCACGGCCGGCCCGAACCGCGCGACGATCCTCGGCACGAAGGCCCGCATCGAGATCGATCGCTTCTTCTGGTCGCCGTCGGTGCTGCGCGTGATCGACCCCGAGGGCACGGTGCTCGAGGAGTTCGACGGGCGTCTCGACCCCGAGGCCGGCGGCCGCGGCATGCAGTTCGAGGCTCTCGCCGCCGAACGCCTCGTGCGCGAGGGGAACCTCGCCGGCGACATCCTGCCGCTCGCCGAGTCCGTCGCGATCATGGGCACGCTCGACGAGATCCGCCGTCAGATCGGCGTCCGCTATCCCGGTGAGTCGACCGGCGAGCAGGCCTGAGCATGGCCGAGCCCACCGACGTCCGCGTCGCGGTCTACCTCGACTTCGACAACATCGTCATCTCCTGGTACGACCGGGTGCACGGTCGCAACGCCTACGGCAAGGACCGTCAGCGCATCAGCGAGAACCCGAACGATCCCGAGGTCGCCGAGCGCCTGAGCCTCGCGATGATCGAGGTCGGCGCGATCATCGACTACGCCGCCTCCTTCGGCACGCTCGTGCTCACCCGCGCCTACGCGGACTGGTCATCGCCCGTGAACGCGGTCTACCGCTCGCAGCTCGTCGCCCGCGCGGTCGACCTGGTGCAGCTGTTCCCCGCCGCCGCCTACGCGAAGAACGGCGCCGACATCCGCCTCGCGGTCGATGCGGTCGAAGACATGTTCCGCCTGCCCGACCTCACGCACGTGGTGATCGTCGCCGGCGACAGCGACTACGTGCCGCTCGCCCAGCGCTGCAAGCGTCTCGGCCGGTACGTGATCGGCGTCGGCGTCGCCGGGTCCACGGCGAAGTCGCTGGCCGCGGCCTGCGACGAGTTCGAGGCCTACGACTCGCTCCCCGGCGTGCACCGTCCCGTCAAGGCCGCCCCGGTGGCCGAGGTCGTCGCCGCGCCCGCCGAGACGGCCGAAGCGGAGGCCGAGCCGGCGGCCGAGGCTCCGACCGATACGGTCAAGAAGAGCACCCGCTCGCGTCGCGCCAAGTCGGCACCGGCCGCGCCGCCGCCCGAGCCCGTGATCGACCCGCAGAACGAGGCGACGCAGCTGCTCGAGCGGGCGCTGCGCCTGGGGCACGACAAGGCGGATGCCGACGAGTGGCTGCACAGCTCGGCGGTCAAGACGCACATGCGCCGCATGGATCCGTCGTTCAGCGAGAAGGGACTCGGCTACCGGTCGTTCTCGGACTTCCTGAAGTCCCGCGACGACATCGCCGAGCTCGAAGAGACCGGGCACGAGCGCTTGGTCAGGCTGCGCGACCGCTGACCTCGTCGCCGCCCGTGTCGTGACGCCCGAGGGCGCGCCACGAGAGGGCGGCCACGACGACCGTGACCGCCCCGACGACGGCGTAGGCGAGGCGCGGGTCGGTGAGCTGCGCGAGCGCACCCACGAGCACGCCGGTCACGACGGTCGATCCCGGCAGCGCCATGGCCCAGATGCCCATGACGCGGCCGCGGATCTGCGTCGGGGTCGAGAGCATGACGAGCGCGTTGGCGCGCGCGATGAACCACATCACGATCGCCCCGACCACCGCGAGGCCGAGGAACAGCAGCGGCAGCGTGGGTGCCGCCGCCGAGAGCAGCACCGCCAGGCCCATCAGCGCCGCCAGCATCCGCACCTCGCCGCCGCGCGGCGTCGTCGGCCCGGTGGCCGAGAAGAATGCGCCGGGCAGCGCGCCCAGACCGAAGGCGACGGCCAGCAGCCCGTAGGTTCCGCCGTCGGCGCGGAAGACGTTCGCGACGATCAAGGGGATCACGACCGCGATGTTGTACCCGGCCGCCGCGCACACGGCGAGCAGGAGCGTCTGCCGCACCGCAGGCGTGCGGGCCACGAACCGCCAGGCGCCCGTCGTCGGCGGGTCGGGCGCGGCCGATTCCTCGACCACCGGAGCCGACGTCGGCCGCGACCGCGGCCGCAGCGTCAGCAGCACGATGATCGACGGCACGAACACCAGGGCGTTCACGACGAAGCACCACGCGGCATCCGCGAAGACGAGCAGCACTCCCGCCACCGCGGGGCCCAGCACCCGCGCGCCGTTGATGATGACCTCGTTCATGCTCACCGCGCTCGTCACGCGCTCGCGCCCGACGAGGTCGAGCACCAGCAGCTGCCGCGCCGGGTTGTCGGCGGCGAACGCGAGGCCGTGCGCGAGCGAGAGCGCCATCAGCATCCAGATCTCGAGCGCACCGCCGAAGGCGAGCGCGGCCAGCACGGCGGCCACCGCCATCTGTGCGACGGCCGTCACCAGCAGCACCGAGCGCCGCGAGTAGCGATCCACGAGCACGCCGATGAACGGGCCGAGGGCGAGCGTCGGCACCATCATGCAGGCCGTCACGGCACCGAGCGCGAGCCCATCGCCCCCGAGTTCGACCACGAGCCACGCGATCGCGATCTGCGAGGCGGCCCCGCCCGCCGCCGACAGCAGCTGCGCGATGCTCCACCGGCGGTAGTCGCGGATGCGGAGCGCGGCGAACGAGCGGGTCAGGGATTCGCGCGTGAAGCGATCGCGCCAGGAGCTCACTGGTTGCTGAATGCGGCGTCGAACGGGGCCGTCGGCTTCGGCCACAGCAGCGACCGCACGTACTCGACGGCCTGCGCTGCGCCGTGCAGGCGATCCATGCCGGCGTCCTCCCACTCGATCGAGATGGGGCCCGCGTATCCGATGGCGTCGAGCGCGCGGAACGAATCCTCCCAGGGCACGTCACCGTGCCCTGTCGAGACGAAGTCCCAGCCACGGCGCGGGTCGCCCCAGGGCAGGTGCGAACCGAGCACGCCCGCGCGTCCGTTGTGCGGGCGCAGCCGGGTGTCCTTGCAGTCGACGTGGTAGATGCGGTCGGCGAAGTCGACGATGAAACCCACCGGATCGATGTTCTGCCACATCATGTGCGAGGGGTCCCAGTTGAAGCCGAAGGCCTCCCGGTGGTCGATCGCTTCGAGGGCCCGCACCGACGACCAGTAGTCGTAGGCGATCTCGCTCGGGTGCACCTCGTGCGCGAACCGTACCCCCTCGGCGTCGAAGACATCGAGGATCGGGTTCCAGCGTGTCGCGAAGTCCTCGAATCCTCCGTCGATCACCGACTCGGGCACCGGCGGGAACATCGCCACGTAGGGCCAGATCGACGACCCGGTGAACCCGACCACGGTGTCGACGCCGAGCTTGCGGGCCACGCGCGCGGCGCGCTTCATGTCGTCGGCGGCACGCTGACGCACGCCTTCGGCCTCGCCGTCGCCCCACACGTACTCGCGGAGGATCGCCTGGTGGCGGAAGTCGATCGGCGCATCGCACACCGCTTGACCGGCGAGGTGGTTCGAGATCGCGAAGACCTGCAGGCCGTGGCGGTCGAGGATCTCGAGACGGGAGGCCGCGTAGGCGTCGTCCTCGTCCGCGCGCTGCAGGTCGAGGTGGTCTCCGGATGCCGCGATCTCCAACCCGTCGTAGCCCCACGAGGCGGCGAGCCGGGCCACCTCCTCGAACGGCAGATCGGCCCACTGGCCGGTGAACAGGGTGACGGGATGCGTGCTCATCGATGTGCCTCCGTTGGCGCTGCGGGGTAGTTCTCGGCGATCCACGCCCAGCTCGTCTTCGCGCTCTCGAACGGCTCCATGCTGGGCTTGTCGACCTCGATCAGAACCGTACCGCCGAAATCGTCCGGCAGCTCGGCGAGCGCCTCGCGGATCGGCACGTCGCCGAGCCCGGGCTCGAGGAAGAAGCGCTCGGCCATGACGTCGAAGTAGGGCGTCTTCTTCTCGCGCGCGGTCTTCGCGAGCGCGAGGTCCATGTCCTTCACGTGCAGGTCCGAGATGCGGTCGGCGTGCGCGGCGACCCAGGCCACGACATCCGTGCCCGTCCACGCGAGGTGCCCGATGTCGGGCCCGGCGGCGAGCAGCGACGGCGAGATCGCGTCGAGCACGTGGTCGTACTCGGCCTCGGTCTCGATCCACGTGCCGACGTGGTTGTGCAGCGCGGGCGTCACGCCCTCGGCCGTCAGCACCTCTGCCGCCTCGCCGATGACGTTCACGACCCGATCGAGCCGCGCGGCGTCGAAGGCGTGGCCGGAGGCCGCCGCCTCGTCGATGCGCGGCCGCCCGGGGGCCATGTCGGCCGCGAGGAACACGCGGTCGAGACCGAGGTACAGTGACTCCTCGGCACGCCGACGGATGCCGTCGAACCAGCGGAAGTGCGCCTCGTCGTCACCCGTGTGATCGCGCCCGAACTCCTCGGGGAGGCCGATGTGCACGTAGCCCGGTGTGACCGTCAGCCCCGAATCCGCGACGACGCGGGCATACGCCTGCAGGGTCTGGGTCGGGAGCACCTCGAGCATGACCGACGAGAACCCGGCGTCGCGCACCTGACCGAGCACGATCGGCTGGCGGGCGAGGAAGCTCGGGCGGTCGAACTCCCATCCGACGCTGCCCGGGTCGCCCGTCGAGTCGCCGAGCGAGACGGTGATCCACTGGAGCGTGTTGAGCGAGAAGTGGTCCCTGGTGAGTGTCATCGTCGTTCCCTTCCTCGACCGTCAGGCCGTGATCTCTGCGACCCAGCGGGCCGTGTGGTGGGCACTGGCGACCGGGTCCATGCTGGCGCGATCGACCTCGATGATCACCCAGCCGTCCCAGCCCTCGGGAAGCTGCTCGAGCGTGCCCCGCAGGTCGACCTGCCCGAGCCCGGGCTCGAGGTAGAGTCCGAGGTCGGTCGCCCGCTCGTAGCTCAGTCCCTCTTCGCGGCTGCGCCGCGCGAGCTCGAGATCGAGGTCCTTCAGGTGCAGATCCTGCACGCGGTCCGCCCAGCGCGCGATGGTGTCCTTGGCGCTGATGCCCGCCCACTCCAGGTGACCGATGTCGAAGGCCGCGCCCAGGCGCTGCGCGTCGATCGCGTTCAGCACGTGCTCGTACTCGTGCTGCGTCTCGATCCAAGTGCCGACGTGGTTGTGCAGCCCGGGCTTCACGCCCTCGGCGTTCAGCACGTCGACGGCCTCGTCGATCAGGTCGGTGAGCTCGTCGAGGCGATCCTGCGAGAAGTCCGCGCCGATGGCCGGCTTCTGCCAGCGGATCGCCGTCTGGTCGACCTCGGCGGCGAGGAAGATCGTGCCGATCCCGAAGTAGTTCGATTCCTCGGCCTTGCGACGCACCGCATCGAACCAGTGGATGCGCTCGAAGGTGCCGCGCTCGAGCCGTCCGCCGTGATCGCTCGCCAGCGGAACCTGCACGTACCCCGGGGCGAGGGTCAGACCCGACTCCCGCACCATCGCCGCGTAGTTCTGCAGGGTCTGCGTGTCGAGCACCTCCATCATCGTGGCCCCGAACCCGGCCTCCCGGATCTCGCGGAGCACATCGGGGTACTCGGCGACGAACGCGGGGTCGGCGAAGCGCCACAGACTCGCGCTCTCGAGGTCTTCCGGGTCCTCCTTCACGTTGATCCACTGGATCGCGTTGAGGGCGAACTTCAGGTCCTTCACGGCCATGGGAGGGGTCCTTTCGAGGGGGTCGCTGCAGGGGTCACGACGCGGCGGTCACTTCAGACCGGTGGCGGCGACGCCCTGGATGAAGTACTTCTGCAGGAAGAGGAACAGGATGAGGATCGGCAGCAGCACGACCATCGCACCGGCCAGCAGCAGACCGAAGGAGATGGTGTTGGATGCCTGCGACGCGACCGAGAGTCCGACCGGCGCGGTGTAGGTGTCCTGCGACTGGGCGACGACGAGCGGCCAGAGGAAGTTGTTCCACGAGGTGAGGAACGACAGGATCGCGACGGTCGCGAGGCCGGGACCGGTGAGCGGCAGGAAGACCCGGAAGAAGATCCGGCCCTCCCCCGCGCCGTCCAGACGCGCGGCCTCCATGAGCTCGAACGGCACGCCGTGCGCGAACTGGCGCATGATGAACACGCACAGCGGCAGCACGAGCACCGGCAGGATGATCGCGATGAGCGAGTTCACCAGGCCCATCTGCACGACGATCACGAACTGCGGCACGAAGAGCGCCACGTACGGCACGATCATCGATGCGATCACGAGCGGGAACACGAGGCCGCGTCCGCGGAAGCGCAGCTTCGCGAGCGCATACCCGGCCATCGCGCTGAAGAGCACGTTGCCCACGATCGCGACGCTCGAGACCACGATGCTGTTGAGCATGTAGGTGCCGAAGCCGCGGTCGGCGAACAGCTGGATGTAGTTCTGGATCTGGAACGACTCCGGGAACCACGCCCCCGGGTTGCCGAGGAACTCGGCCTGCGTCTTGAATGATCCGAAGAACACCCAGACGAAGGGCAGGAGCATGAAGACGGTGATGACGGTGAGCGCCGTGTAGTTCAGCGCTTGACGCGTCGGAGACAGAGTTTTCAATGTTTCGGCCTCAGGATTCTGAACTGGACGATCGCGACGATTCCGACGAGCACGAGCAGCAGCACCGATCCCGCCATCGAGGCGGAGACGTTGCCGAACCCGAACTGCTCGTACACCCAGACGGCGATCGACTTGGTGGATCCGAGCGGGCCGCCCTTGGTGAGCAGGTACGGCTCTTCGAAGATGTTGAGGAACGAGACCGTCTGCAGCACCGTGACGAGCAGGGTCGTCGGGCGCAGCAGCGGCAGCGTGATCGACCAGAGCCGGCGCCAGGCACCCGCCCCGTCGGTGGCCGCGGCCTCGTAGATCTCCTCCGGCACGGCCTGGAGGCCGGCGAGGAAGAGGATCATGCAGGTTCCGGTCGTGCGCCACACGCCCATCATCACGACGGTGGTGATGGCCCAGCCCGGCTCGCCGAGCCAGTTCGGCGCTCCGAGTCCCAGATCCGTGAGGGTCGTGTTCACCGGCCCGGTGATCGAGAACGCGTACTGCCAGATCACGGCGGCGGCGACGATGTTGGTGATCACCGGCACGTAGGCCGCGGCCCGGAAGAAGTTGCGCAGGCGACGGATGCCGTTGTTGAGCATGAGCGCCAGGGCGAGGCCCAGGGCCATGCTGATCGGCACGCAGATCACCACGAACATCACGGTGTTCAGGAACGCGCTCTGGAATCCGGGGTTGTTGATGATGTCGATGAACCCCTGGAAGCCGGTGAAGTTCACGTTGAACGGATCGCGGATGTCGCGGGCGCTGATGTCGGTCAGGCTCGCCCCGATCGCGAGCACGGCGGGGATGCCGGTGAAGAGCAGGAAGATCGCGAGGAACGGGGCGAGGAACAGCCACGCGGTGGTGGCTTCGGCCCGCGATCCCTCGTGCACCTTCCTGATCCGTCGAGGACCGGTGCCCCGGGGGCGTCGCGAGGACGCCCCCGAGGTGACCATGGTGCGGGTCGCAGTGGTGGACATGATCGGGGTCAGTTACCCGTCCCGATGGACTCGGCCTGCGCCTGAGCCTCGTCGAGAGCGTCCTGCGCCGACACTCCGCCGCGGACGACCTTCTCCATCTGCTCACCGATCACGGTGCCGACCTGGCTCCAGGTCGAGACCTTCGGCAGGGTGACGCCGGTCTCGAGACCGGCCTCGACCGTCTGCAGCAGACGGTCCTCGGCGAGCGCCGGGTCCTCCCACGCCGACTTCACGGCCGGCATGTTCTTGAAGATCTCGAACCACTTGACCTGGCTCTCGGGCTCCGACATGAAGCGGGCGAACTTCCACGCCGCGTCCTTATTCTCGGAGTCGGAGGGCACGAACCAGCTGCCGCCGCCGACCGTGGTCGCGGCGTCGCCGTCGGGGCCGACGGGCATCGTGGCGAGCGAGAGGTGCTCGTCCGCCCACCCCTCGCCGTTGGCATCGTCGAACCAGCCGACGAACCAGGGGCCGCCGTCGATGATCGCGGCGTTCTTGCCGGTGGTCGACCACGAGACCGTGTCGAGGAAGGCGGGGCCGTCGGGCGAGGCCAGGCCGTCGGCCATCAGGCCCGCCCAGTACTCGAGCGCCTCGACGTTCTCGGGCGAGTTGATCGTCCACGTCGAGAGGTCGTCGGAGATGAACCCGCCGCCGTTCTGCTTCGCGAAGGTCAGCAGCTGGCGGGCGGTGTACGAGTCGTAGGCCGCGTAGAGCGCGAGCGGCCACTCGACACCGGAGGCCTTGAGGTCCTCGCCGAAGGTGCGCAGACTGTCCCAGTCGGTGGGGGCCTCGGCACCCGCGGCCTCGGCCAGGTCGGTGCGGTAGATGACCATGTCGGCGTAGGCGTACCACGGCACACCGTAGGCCACGTCGTCGTAGACCGAGTTGTCCCAGATGACCTCGAAGAAGTCGTCGGGGTCGACGAGGCCTTCGGGGACCGCGTCGAATCCACCGGTCGAAATCAGCGACGACTGCGTCTCGGTGAACGCGTAGATCAGGTCGGGCACGGTGCCCGCGGTGATCGCCGCGGTCATCTTCGACGCGAACTCCGCTTCCGGGATCTGCGTCATGTTGATCTCGACGTCGGGGTTGTCCTTCGTGAACTCCTCGAACATCTGGGGCAGTTCGGCGCCGTCGGCGCCCTGCGTCCAGATCTCGAGGGTTCCGGTGGCCGGCTCGTCGTCGACCTTCGTGGAAGCGCCGGCATCGCCGCCGCCGCTGTCGCCGCCGCGGCCGCAGCCGGTGAGCAGCAGGGCGCCGGACGTGACCAGCGCGATTCCGAGCATCGTCGCCCGGCGTCGCGAAGTGGTGTGGAAGTGCATCGCGATCATCTCCTTGGTGGGTAGGGGTACTGCAGGGTCAGAGGGAAGCGGCGACCGCGCGCGCGATGCGCACCGAGAGCGTGGCTCCGGTGAGCGTCGAGTTGCACGTCAACGCGGTCGGGATCACGCCGTTGCCGGCGAGATACAGGTTGTCGAAGCCCCAGACACGGCCGTCCGTGTCCACGACGCTCGTGCCGTCGTCATCGGGCCCCATCCGGACGGTGCCGGTGTAGTGCAGGGATGCCCCGGGGGGCTGCACCTCGCGGTCCTCGGTCGGGAAGTCCCCGATCACGGCCGCTGCCGTCCGCTGCACCTCCTGGGTGCGGCGGATCTCCTCGAGGTCGGCGTCGGAGTACGAGAAGTGCACGGTCATGTGCGGCATGCCGAGGGCATCCGTCAGCTCGTCGGAGAACTCGATGCGGTTCTCGGCGCGGATCTCGGTGGCGCAGTACCATCCGACGCTGAGCTTGTGGCGTCCCTCGAACTCGCGCTCCATGAGCTGGCCGTGCGCGGGGCGGGCGGCGCCGATCGACGGGCTCCAGAACGAGCCGATGAACGGCTCCCCCGCGGGCGGCTGGATGATGTCGGCATCCGTCAGGCCGAAGCGGGAGGCGTCGATGTCGACCTCGCCGTCGATCGTCGCGTGCTCGTTGAGGTAGGCGCCGAGGGCGGCGGGGCGGATGCCGGAGGCCCAGAGCAGCTGCGGGGTGCGCAGCGCGTCGCCCGCGATCAGCACCTGCGCGCCGTGGGCGGTCGATTCCTCGCCGGTGACGAGGTCGCGGTAGGAGAGTCCAGTGACGCGCGTTCCGTCGTGCTCGATGCGGTGCACCAGCACGCCGCTGCGGAGCGTGACGTTCGGCTCGCTTCCGTCGAAGACGAAGGGCGCGATGTCCCGGGGGCCGGTGCGGGCGAAGGGCTCGCCGACGCGCGGCACGCCGCCCATCGGCATGTACCCGAACTCGCGGGCGGGATCGGGACTCGGCACGGCCTCGCGGAGAGCGGCGAACAGCGGCTGCTCGAAAGGGTTCGGCACGCCCGCGACGAGGGGCCCGACGTAGGTGCGCAGCAGACCGCGCGCCGTCTCGAGGTCGGCGTCCCATTCCGTGCGCGGCAGGAAGGCGGGGATCTCCTCGGCGTAGGGCCAGGGGGTCGCGGCGGTCCAGTGCACGCCCATCCCGCCGATGTTCCAGGCGACGGACGCCCCCGGGAAGGCGGCGAAGTTGTGCCCGAAGAACGCGGCGGGGAACACACCCGAGGACTCGGGGTCCCATCCGTCGCCCTCGATCGCGCTCATCGAGACCGCATCCTTGACGTACTCGATCTGGCGCGCGCGGCGCATGAGGTCGTCGTACGAGGCGTTCATCGCGCTCTCATCGGCCTCGACGAGGTGCTCGCCCGGCACCGAGGTGATCTCGCGGCCCGCCTCGAGCACCAGGATCGTCGCCTCGGGCACCCGCTGGTGCACCTGCTGCGCGATGATCGCGCCGTTCGGACCGGTGCCGACGATCACGAGGTCGAAGTTGTCAGTCATCTGTGTTCCTTCTGTTCTGCGTTGAATCAGGAGAGGTGCGTGCACCGGGGTCAGAGTGCGGGGGTGTCGACCCAGCGCTGCTCGTCGGCGGCGATCAGCACGGCCTCGGTGAGTCGAGCGGCGCGCACCCCGTCGTCGAAGGTGGGCAGGCCGTCGGGTGACTCACCGCGGATCGCCGCGTAGGCGTCGGCGACGAAGCCGTTGAAGGCGTCCTGATAGCCCTGAGCGTGACCGGCGGGAACGGTCGAGAACCGCGCGACTCCGGGGTGAGCGGTCTGCGGGTCGCGGAAGAGGTGCCTGCTGCCCTCGCGCTCGCCGATCCACAGCTCCTCCGGGCGCTCCTGGTCGAAGCGGATGCTCGCCTGCGTACCGTGGAGTTCGAGGGTGAGGGAGTTCTTGCGGCCGGCCGCCATCTGCGAGATCAGCAGCGTGCCGATCGCGCCCGACTCCATCTCGACGAGGATCGACACGGCGTCCTCGTTGGTGACGGCGCGCCCGGCGCGCTCGGCGTAGACGCGGCGCGTGCGGGCGGTCAGACGCACGATCCGCTCCCCCGCCACGAACTCGAGCAGGTCGCACAGGTGCGAGCCGATGTCGGCGAAGGCGCGGGAGGGTCCGCCGTCGGCGGAGGTGACGCGCCAGTCGTCGTCCCCGGGCAGGAGCATCCAGTCCTGCAGGTATCCGCAGTCCACCGTGAGGAGATCTCCGATCTCACCGGCGGCGACGCGGGCGCGGGCCTCGCGCACCATCGGGTGGTACCGGTAGACGAAGGGCACCGCGGCGACCACACCGCGCTCGGCGGCTGCGGCGGCGAGCGCGCGGGCGTCGTCGACGTGCGTGGCGAGCGGCTTCTCGCAGATCACGTTCACGCCGGCCTCGATCACCGCGAGGGCGAAGGCGGCGTGGGTGGCGTTGGGGGTGCACACGTGCACCACGTCCACGTCCTGGGTGAGCAGTTCGGCGAGATCCTCGGCGGCGCGTTCGATCCCGAGGTCCTGAGCGGCGGTGAGGGCCCGCTCCCGCGAGGAGCTCGCGAGCACTGCGGTGGTGGCACCGGCGGCGCGTGCTGCGCGGCTGTGCACCTGGGCCATGAATCCTCCGCCGAGGAATCCGGATCGGATCGTCCCGACGCCGGTAGCTGTGACGTCCGTTGTCATGCCGATGATTCTGACACGAGTCCTCCTACTTTTGCTAGATATTCGTCAAAAGATTTTTCTCAATCGTCAGATCTCCTCCGCTGAGCAGTGGAAGTCCTGTGATTTACTGACCCCTATGAGTGATGCGGAACGCCACCTCCCGAGCGCCTCCACGGGCGCGGGCGACATCTTCCAGCTCCTGCTGGACGGTCAGGCGCGCACCAAGGCCGACCTCGTGCACCTCACCGGCCTCGCCCGTTCCACCGTGTCGGCGCGCGTCGATGCCCTCCTCTCCGCCGGGCTGCTCGTCGCCGCGGGCGAGGCCGCGTCCACCGGCGGGCGACCCCCGTCGCGCGTCGCCTTCAACCCGCGCGCGGGCCTCGTGGTGGCCGTCGACCTCGGCGCCTCACACGCCACGATCGCCATCGCCGACCTCGGCGGCAGGATCCTCGGCTCCACCACGCATCCGCTCGACATCGCCGGCGGGCCCGAGCCGGTGCTGGATCGGATGCTCGTCGAGGCCGAGGCCCTTCTCTCCGACCTCGAGACGCCCACGAGCGCGCTCGTCGGCGTCGGGATCGGCGTGCCCGGCCCGGTCGAGCACTCGACCGGCCGCCCCTACAACCCGCCGATCATGCCGGGATGGGACCGCTTCGACATCCCCGGCTACGTGCAGCGCACGTTCGACGTGCCGGTACTCGTCGACAACGACGTGAACGTGCTCGCCCTCGGCGAGCAGACCACCAGCTTCCCCGACACCACCGATCTCATCTTCGTCAAGGTCGCCACCGGCATCGGTGCCGGCATCATCGCGGGCGGCCAGCTGCAGCGCGGCGCGCAGGGCTCGGCCGGCGACATGGGGCACGTCCGCGTGCCGCACTCCGCCGAGTCCACGCACGCCGCCGATGAGGAGCGCGACCTCGAGGACCTCGCCAGCGGCAGCGCGATCGCCGCGTCACTGCGCGCGCAGGGGATCGACGCCGAGACCAGCCGAGACGTGACCGAGCTGGTGCGGGCGGGGAACACCGCGGCGATCGAAGCGCTGCGCCAGGCCGGACGCGACGTCGGCGAGGTGCTCGCCACGGTCGTGAACCTGCTCAACCCCTCGATCGTCGTGCTCGGCGGCAGCATCGCACGAGCGGGCGAACACCTGCTGGCCGGTGTCCGCGAGGTCGTCTACCGCCGCTCGATCCCCCTCGCCACGCAGCATCTCGCCATCGTGCAGTCCCCGACCGGGGAGCGCGCCGCGGTGCTGGGCGCGGCGATCATGGTCGCCCGCGAGGTGCTCTCCCCCGCCAACGTCGAACGATACGTGTCGGTGAGAACCCGATGAGTTCGCCCTATGAGCGCGCGCTCGGAGATCGCATCTCCGAGCTCCACCCGAAGACCGCCTGGTACTTCCGCACGATCCCCGATGGTCAGGTCGGCATCGGTACCGGGATCTTCACCCGAGCCGGGTCCCCGCATCGCTGGCTGTGGCCGGTCTTCCGCATCGCCGAGTCCCTGGGCGTCGCGTTCGCCGGGTGGGAGCGCGACGTGCCCTTCCGCATCGAGAACCGCACCGTCGGCGGCACGGCCGTCGCGGTGCGGTACTTCGACCTCCCCGGCCGCACCTGGGTCATGCCCGACACGGTCGCCCTCGGCGAGAATCGCATCCTCCGCAACGAGATCGGCCCTCACCGCACCGTCGTGACGACCTTCGACCTCGACGTGCAGGACGGCGCGGTCGTGCTCACCATCCGACGGGTCGGGATGCGGTTCGGGCGGGTGCGCATCGCCGCTCCGCGCTTTCTGCGCCCGCGCATCGGCCTCGTCGAGCGCTGGGACGACGGCCGGCAGCAGCACCACGTGAACATGACCATCGACGCGCCACTCCTCGGTCGCGTCTACGAGTACACGGGCTACTTCGACTACGTGATCGAGAGCGAGACCCCGTGACCGATGCCACGCCCCTCCCCGCGGGCCCCGTCGTCATCGGCGGCTCCTCGGGATTCATGGGCAGGCACCTCGTCCCGCGCCTGCGGTCCGCCGGACGCGAGGTCATCACGATCTCGCGATCGGGAGCCGACATCTCCTGGGGCGACCAGCGCGCGATCGATCGCGCCGTCGACGGCGCGTCGCTCGTGATCGGTTTGGCCGGCAAGAGCGTGAACTGCCGATACACCCCCGAGAACCGCGCCGAGATCTTCCGGTCGCGGCTCGACACCACCGCGTCGCTGAGCTCGGCCATCGCCGACGCGGCGAACCCGCCGCGCCTGTGGATCAACTCCTCGACGGCGACGATCTACCGTCATGCCGAGGATCGGCCGATGACCGAGTCGTCCGGGGATCTCGGCGCCGGTTTCTCCGTCGACGTGGCGAAGGCCTGGGAACGCGCTCTGTTCGCCGACGATCTGCCGCACACCCGACGGGTCGCGCTGCGCAGCGCCATCGTGCTCGGCCACGGCGGTGTGCTCGGTCCGCTCGAGCGCCTGGCGAGACTCGGGCTGGGCGGCGCACAGCACGACGGACGCTGGCCCGTCAGCCGGGCGCGCCGCGCCGCCGGCACCGGGCACTTCCCGGGAGCGCCCCACGGCACGCAGAGGTTCAGCTGGGTGCACGTCGACGACGTGGCCCGGATCATCGACTTCCTCGAGGTCACCCCCTCGATCGAGGGCCCGGTGAACGCGGCCTCCCCGAACCCCTCCGACAACGCCGGGTTCATGGCCACCGTGCGCCGAGTGCTCGGCGTCGGCTTCGGGCCCCCGCTCCCCCGATGGATGCTCGAACTCGGCGCCATCGGCATCCGCACCGAGACCGAACTGGTCCTGAAGAGCCGCTGGGTCATCCCCGAGGAGCTCACTACCGCCGGGTTCGCCTTCGCCTATCCGGAGCTCGAGGGCGCGGTCCGTGAATCCTTTTCGCGCACGTCGCGCAGCGCCGGCTCCAGCTCGGGGAAGGCGAAGGCGTAGCCTGCGTCCTCGAGCACACCGGGAGCGATCCACCGACTGTTGAGCACCAGATCCGGCTCGGCGCGCAGCACCCACATCGCCGGCTCGAGCATGAACCGCCACGAGGGCAGCCCGATCGGCATCCCGACGACACGACGCAGCGCCCGCATCAGTCCGCGGTTGTCCACGACGCCCGGCGCCGACATGTTCACCGGACCCGAGATGCGCGCGTCGTCGCGGATGAACCGCACGGCTCCCACGAGGTCGTCGATGTGGATCCAGCTGAACCGCTGATGCCCGCGGGACCGCCGTCCCAGCGGCTTCCGCGGCTCGGTCGGGTGCGGGCCGATGCCGCGATAGCGCCGGTGCGGGAACCACCAGCCGTCGAACTGCGGCCCGCCGACGCCGAAGCGAGCGAGGCGGAAGAGCAGTGCCGGCGCGGGACCGTCGCCGACCACGAAGGTGATCCGCAGCGCCACGCGCCTCGTCGACGGCAGATCGCCCCGGAACAGCTCGGCTTCCCAGGCCCGGGTCACGTCCGGCAGGAAGCCGGTGTCGCGCTCGGTGTCGGCCTCGGTCTGAGCGCGGTCGAGCGCGTAGCGGTAGACCGCCGCGCTGGATGCGTTCATCCAGACGGCGGGCGGATGCTCGGCTCCCGCGATGGCGTCGTGGAGCGCGCGGGTCGTGTCGATGCGCGACTGGAGGATCTCCTCGCGATTGTGATCGGTGAACCGCGCGTTGATGCTCTTGCCCGCGAGACCGATGACCAGGTCCGCGCCGTCGACGACGCGCCGGATCGAGGCGGGGTCGTCCCAGCGGGCGTCCGGGCCGTGGCGGCCGATCACGCTCACCGCGTATCCGTCGGCCTCGAGCGCCTGGGTCAGCGCCGTGCCGACGAACCCGCTGCCGCCGCCGATGACTGCCCGTTTCGCCATGTCAGAGGCCTTCCCCGCCGGATTCGCCGGCATCTCGCTTGCGCTTCTCGATCTCCTCGCGCAGACGCCATTCCTCGATCTCGCGGTCGAGGTCGGCGATCTGCTGCTCGGTCGTACGGATGTCGCGGGGCGGCGCCGGGGGTGCCTCGGTGCCCGTCGACGGGGCCGCGCGAGGAGCCCTCCGCAGACGTGGGATCGCGATCCCCGCGTCGCCGTAATCCCGACCGAGGCCGAACCAGAGGAGCGCTCCGAGGAGCGGCAGCAGGATCACCACGATCAGCCAGACGAGGCGGGGCAGGAACCGCACCTGCGAGTCCTCGCGCCGCACGATGTCGACCACCGCGCCGATCGTCAGCGCGAGAGTGATGATCGTGAACAGGAACGGCATGAACTCAGAGTAGATCAGGGAAGCAGGTGCCCGGCAGCCCGGAACAGCTCGTACCACTCCTCACGGGTGAGTTCGACATCCGCCCCGGCCGCGGCATCCGTCACCCGCTCGGGCGTCGTGGTGCCGAGGACGACCTGCATGCGCGCCGGGTGACGGACGATCCACGCCGTCGCGATCGCGATCGGCGTCACGCCGTGCGCGGCCGCGAGCCGGTCGATGACCGCGTTCAGCTCGGCATACTGCGGGTTGCCGAGGAAGACGCCGGTGAAGAAGCCGCCCTGGAACGGCGACCACGCCTGGATCGTGATGCCGTTGATGCGGCAGTACTCGACGATCCCGCCGCCGTCGCGCACGATGCTCTGGTCCTCGGCCGCCATGTTCATCGCGATCGGCTGGGCGATGATCGGGGCGTGCGTGATCGAGAGCTGCAGCTGATTCGCGACGAGGGGCTGGCGCACCGCGGTGCGCAGCAGGTCGATCTGGCGCGGCGTGTGGTTCGACACCCCGAATGCGCGCACCTTGCCCGAGGCTTCGAGCTCGTCGAACGCGCGCGCGACCTCCTCGGGTTCGACCAGCGCGTCCGGGCGGTGCAGCAGCAGCACGTCGAGGCGGTCGGTTCGCAGCGAACGCAGAGATCCCTCGACCTGCGCGACGATGTGCTCGTACGAGAAGTCGAACATCCCCCTGTCGGGCACGATGCCGCACTTGGTCTGCAGCACGATCTCGTCGCGCTCGGCGGCGGTGAGACGCAGGGCAGCGGCGAACCGGGACTCGCAGTGGTGCATGCGTCCGCCGTAGATGTCGGCGTGATCGAAGAAGTCGATCCCGGCGGCGCGCGCCGTGTCGTACAGGGCCCGGATGTGGGCGTCGTCCTTGTCGTCGATGCGCATCATCCCGGCGACGACGGCGGGTGCGGTGGTGGTTCCGAAAGGCACGGTCTTCATGGCGCCACGATATCGCGGCGGCGGGCACCCGCGTCAGTGGTCAGTGGTCAGCGGTCAGCGGTCAGCGGTCAGCGACCCGAGCGCAGGTCGGGGAGGAGGGATGCCGGCGAACGATCCAGCGCCTCGGCGATGCGCGCGAGGTCGACGACGCTGATGTCGGCCTGCGCGTCGAGCTTGCGACGTAGGGTGGAGTAGGCGATTCCGGAGTGCTCCGCGAGCCATCTCTTCGAACGCTGACTCTCACGCAGGGCGGAGACGATCGCGGATGCCACCAATTGTCGATCATCTGCCGTCACACGTAGACAGTATCCTCCCGATTGGCGACACGCAACACCGCATGTGTCCAATATGACGGCATACTGCATCCATCACGGTGCTATCGTGACTCGTGTGAAGACATCAGCGGAGCTGTTCAACGCGGCCGTCGGCCGTCAGCTGCGGGCCGAGATCGCCGCCGCAGGAAGCAGCATCGCCGCCATGGCGCGCGATGCGGGAGTCGCGCGGAGCGCGCTCGACAACTACGTCACCGGCAAACGCGCCATCCCCGTGCCGGTCGTCTACACGGTCTGCGCGATCATCAACGTCGCTCCGCACCTCGTGCTCGCGCGCGCCGAAGAGCGCCTGAGCGCCGACATCGCGAGCGCCCCGGCGACGATCACTCCCCTGCACCGCCGCCCCGATGTCGCACCCCTCGGCCAGGATGTCCCTGAAGTCGCCTTCGGCTCTCCCCTCCCGCACGATCGCGACACCGACGACCTCTACTCGTAGGAACGACATGGACCCGCAGCTCCTCCGCCTCGCCGAGGAGCGCGGGCTGCACATCGTCGAACGCGCCGGCCCCACGCGCGGCGGCTTCGACCCCGCGCACAGCATCATCCGCGTCGCCCCCGGCATGAGCGCCCGCACCACCCGCAGCGTCCTGGCCCACGAACTCGGGCACGCCACGCTCCGTCACGCGCCGACGACGCACGCGCGCCTGCGCGCTCGCCAGGAGCGCCAGGCCGATGCCTGGGCCGCACGCCTCCTGATCTCCCCGCAGGCCTACGCCGCCGCCGAGAACCTCCGTGGGCCGCACCCGGCGAGCCTCGCGTTCGAGCTCGACGTCACGGTCGAACTGGTGATCGCCTACCAGGCGCTCCTCGCCCACGCGAGTGAACGACAGCGCCGCGCTGGTTGAATGGCCGCATGGCTTTTCTCGTTCCCCCCGCGCCCGTCACGCTCACCGGCCGCCTCGTCGAACTGCGCCCGCTCGACGCGTCGTACCGCGACTCCCTCATCGAAGCCGTCGAAGAGGGCGACCTCTGGCAGACGGCCTGGTACACCTCGGTGCCCGCACCCGACGGGGTTGCCGCAGAGATCGATCGGCGGCTCGATCTCTGCGCGAAGGGCGAGATGATCCCCTTCGTCGCCGTCGATGCGACCGGTCGCGTGCTCGGCCTGACTTCGTACTACGACATCGCCGAGGACGTGCCCCGCCTGCACATCGGGTACACGTGGAACCGCCCCTCCGCCCACGGCACCGGCACGAACGCGGAGTCGAAGCTGCTGCTCCTGCGCCACGCCTTCGAGACGCTCGGCGTCTTCCGCGTCGGACTCACGACCCAGTGGGTCAACTTCCAGTCCCGTGCGGCGATCGAACGCCTCGGAGCCAAGCAGGACGGCGTGATGCGCGCGATGTCGCGCTACCGCAACGGCGCACTCCGCGACAGCGTCGAGTATTCGATCATCGAGCCGGAGTGGCCCGCCGTGCGCGCGAACCTCGAGATGCGGTTGTCGCGCAGGAAGTGAGGGCGCCGGCGCCGACCGTGATCAGTCGGTGGAGGGGCCCGACCAGTTCTTCGAGCGCCGCGTGGCCGAGCCGCGCTCGCGCATCATGAAGGCGAGCGACAGCATCGTGATCAGGAGGCCCGCGACGAAGATGATCGCCTGGTAGTCCTCGGCGGTCTGCGCGAAGGCCATGAGGTAGATCCCTCCGAGGAAGAGGATCAGGAAGAAGATGAAGCTGAGGATCACGGGATCTCCTGTCGTAGCGGCCGCCCCTCCAGCCTACCGCGCGTAGCGCAGGGCACCGATCCGCGGAAGCCCCTTCGCGCGCGCGGCATCCGCTGCTCTACTCGTCATCATGGACACCGCGCTCACCGCACTCGCCATCACCTGCACGCTCAAGCCCTCCCCCGCCGACTCGAGCTCCGACCTGCTCGCCACGCAGATCCTCGACGCTCTCGCCGACCACGGCGTCACCGGTGATCTGGTGCGCGCCGTCGACCTCGCCGTGAAGCCGGGCGTCGAGACCGACATGGGGGACGGCGACGAGTGGCCCGCCATCCGCGAGAAGGTGCTCGGCGCCGACATCCTCGTGCTCGTGACCCCGACGTGGATGGGGCAGCACTCGAGCGTCGCCCAGCGGGTGCTCGAGCGCCTCGACGCCGAACTCGCCGAGACGGATGCCGAGGGGCGCCCGATCCTGTTCGACAAGGTCGCGATCGCCGGGATCGTGGGCAACGAGGACGGCGCGCACCACATCGCCGCGATCCTCTTCCAGTCGCTCAACGATGTCGGGTACACGATCCCCGCGCAGGCGTCGGTCTACTGGAACGGTGAAGCGATGCAGGGCGTCGACTACAAGGACCTCGACGAGACGCCGGAGAAGGTCGTGGAGACGATCACGACCGCGTCGCGTAACGCCGCGCATCTCGCCCGGGCGCTGAAGACGAGCGCGTATCCGGCCGACTGAACGTGACGACCTCGTCGCGACGCGATCGATCCACCGAGAGACCTGCGAGCTCCAGCCGCCGGAACACGCGCTTCGGCAGATCCGGCAGCCCGCGCTCCACACCGTGCGGAGGTGTGACGAGCCCCAGGAGGAGCGACAGGTCGACGCCCTCGGCGCGCACCTCGATGCGCGCGTAGTCGCTGCGTGGCCTCCACAGCAGGCGGTCGAGGTCGCGGTACGGGACGCGATGGTGCACCAGGCCGACCGTGAGGCGCAGCTCGTCGTTCCCGAACTGGATGACGGTGGGAACGGACCGACGCCGCGCACTGGCGGTGAACACGAAATACACGGGCAACCCGACGAGCAGGCCCAGCGCGATGATCACGATGCGCGGGCCGAGCCTCATCGCGAGGTCGTCGAACACGACCATCAGCACGAACGCCACGAGCCCGGCCGGCAGGATCATCCCGACGATCGCCAGCGTGAGGGAGCGCATGCGCATCTCGACCGCGTCGACGCGCAGCTCCGAGCCGTCGCCGCTCGGCGCACGCTCCCAGGTGCGGAGAACCGGAGCCGGACGCTTCGCGGCATCTCGACGGCTCATCACCGAGGTCACGCGCGAGAGCAGCCCGAGCCAGATCCATCCCGCCGCCGGGATCGCGGCCATCTGCAGTACCACCACGACCGCGCGCACCGGCTCGGAGAGCGTCGCGAGCCAGGGCCCGGCGAACTCGACCACGACGATCATCAGCGCGGCCAGCACCACGGCGACCCCGATGTGAAGGGGAACGCCTGCGCGATTCGGCATCCGCAGCGTGAGGCCCACGAAGGCGAAACCGAAGCACCACCCGCCCACCAGCATCAGGAGGAACGGGAAGAAGCTCAGGTCGTCGCCGGCCAGGGTCGCCGCGAGGGCGGCGGCGAGGAGGACGACTCCCCAGAAAAGCGGACGGCGCAGCACGGGACAAGCTTAGGATCAAACCCGCCCCGTGCTGCGCCAGGTGTCAGTTGCAGATCAGCTGCGGCGCGCGCGGCGCACGGCCATCGTCGCCGCTCCGGCGAGCAGCAGCATCAGACCGAAGCCGGCGGCGTACCAGGGCAGGTCGCCTCCGGTGATGGCCAGGCCGGCGCCTGCCTGGCCGGCCGCGTTCCCTCCGACGGCGGCAGCAGCCGGCACGGTCACGGCCGCGGATGCCGATCCGGTGAGGAGGTTCTCATCGGGGTCCACCGCGGAACCCGCGGCACCGTTGGTCAGCGTGCCGACGTCGGCGGCGCGCACCTCGTACGACACGGTGCAGGTGAGCACATCGCCGGGGGCGAGCGTCACGGGTGCGGTCGTGTCGCACTCGAGGTCACCCAGCGGAGCCGATCCCGAGAAGTCGGTGTCCGTCAGCGTGACATCGGAAAGGGTCAGCGATCCGGCGTTCGTCGCGGTGAGCGTGTAGAGAACGTCGTCGCCGACCGCGGCGGTCGATACCGATGCCGTCTTGGTCACGGCGAGGGCGGATTCACCCTCGACCGCGACGAGCGCGGTGGACGCAGCGGATGCCGACGACACCGTGGTGTCGGCGATCAGCGCCGTCGCGACGGCCTCGTTGCTCACACCACCGGCGTCGACATCCGCCTGCGTGATCTCGTAGGGCGCCTGGCACGTGGTGCTCTCGCCGACGGCGAGTTCGGTGACGGGGCACACGATCTCGCCGAGCTCGCCCGTACCCGAGAAGGCCGTCTCGTCGATCGCGAGACCGTCGACCGGCAGGTCGCCGTCGTTCGTGACAGCGAAGTCGTAGACGACCGTGTCGCCCGCGGCCGCGGTGGTCGGGCTCACGGTCTTCACGAGGCCGAGCGACGCCGCCTTCGCGGTGTTCGTGACCGTGCAGCTGACCGCGTCACCGGCGACGAGAGCGAGCTGCTGGCTCGCGCCCGCGCCGTCGGGCAGCTCGGTGGTGCTGGTCGCGTTCGCGTTGGTGCACGCCCAGTCGGCGTCGTAGTAGTCCACCGGGCTCGCAGAGCCCGCGGTCGACGCTTCGGAGAGCGTGAGCGGCCCGCTCGGGATCACCGGCACGACATCGGTCGACGCCGAGTCGGAGTCGCCCGTCGAGGCGGATGCCAGGAGCGGACCCTCGCTCGATGCGACACTCAGGTCGAACGAGTCGGTGGGGTCGACGCGGCTGGCGACCTGCTTGTCGACCGAGACGCTGGCGGTGCGGATGCCGAAGGCGAGGCCTTCGCGCTCACCGCGTGCGTACATGAAGAGCGATCCGGTGATCGAGGTCGCCGACGGGGCGGCGAGGATCGACCCGTAGGCCGACGGGCTACCCGCGACACCGGGGTTGCACTGCACCGCGGTCGTGCCGTTTCCGTTGAGCGGCATCGCGCACGCGCCCCCGCTGGTGATCGGGGCGTGGCTGTCGATCAGCGTGAGAGGAGTGTTGGAGGACCAGTAGACGAACTCTCCGAGGTTGCCGGTCACGGCATCCGTCGTCTCCGGCGCCGCCGTGACGAGGTCGTAGCCCGTCACGGGGGTGCCGTTTAGCGAAACCTGGAAGTTGGTGACGTTGATCTGCACCGCGCCGTACAGTGCTCCCGACGACGAGTAGAGGAACGGCTGACCCGGGATGCCGTTGTAGTACCCGGGAACACCCATCACGAATGGACCGGCGTTGGCCGGCTGCGCGGTGACCGCGCGGGTGCTCCACCCGGCTACCGGGCGCTCGGTCACGGTGTATGAGACGTCGTACGCGCCCAGCGACATCTCGAACTGCTGGCCCTCGGCGGTCAAACCGACGGTGGAGTCGTAACCGGCGAAGTCGAGCCAACAGATGGAGTCGGGGAACTTCCCGCCCCCGTCCGGGTTGGCGTACCCGCAACTGGACTCGATCGGAGCGGCGGATGCCGGAGCCGCCGCGACTCCCGTGAACAACATGGCCAACAGTGCTGCTGCGCCGGCGAACGCCGACAGTTTCTTGACGCTCACAAGCGCTCTCCCCTGGGTAAAGGTGGGCAGCGTCCCATCAACGCCTCCCCTTCAAGAGACGCCGGAACGGCCCGATCATTACGCGCATCTGTCGGATACCGATGCGCGCACCACCGGCACATCGCGTTCTTTCGAATCCCCCGCGATATTTCGGTCAGCTCACCTTATTGGACAGGAAGTGTCGAATGAAAGGAATGCGCCACACTTCATCCGCAATTTACTTTGAACGTTTATTCAGTCTTGCCGCCCCGGCGCGATGCGGGTGTATGTTTCGGAAATGGAGCCGTTGCGCGTAGGGCTCGTCGCAGATCCGGCTTCGCCCACGGCCGTGGCTCGTCGGATGACCGACCTCGCGCCGCCGATCACCGCCGAGGCCGTCGGCCGGACGGTCGAACTCGTCAGCGAACCGTTCACCCTCGGATCCGAGGATGTCGACGTCGCCGTGGCTCGACTCGGTGAGCACGCCGAGCAGAACGGGTGGGATCTCGTCATCGGTGTCACCGAACTCCCGCTGCGCGCCGACGACGGCCGCTATCTGCTGGCGGCGATCGACGCGCGGCGCCGGTCCGCGGTGCTGTCACTGCCCGCTCTGGGCGGTGTGAGGGTGCACGCGCGAGCACGCCAGACCGTGCGAGGGCTCATGGATGAGATGGCCGAACCCGCCACGCGCGAGGATCAGCGCCTGCCGCTCCCCCGGATCAGCGCCCGCGGGCGCCTGCTCATGGGCATGGTGCTGGCGAACCGCCCGTGGATGCTCGCCGCGGGACTCAAGTCGGCATTGGTCGCGGCCCTGGCGACTGGCGCCGTGGCGACGATCGAACCGACGGTGTGGTCGCTCGCGATCTCCCTGTCGGGCTGGCGCCTGGCGGCGGCGATGGTCGCCTCCATCGCTATCCTCATCGCCTGGATCGTGATCGACGGCGAGCTCTGGGACCGCCCCGAGGACGACTCGCCCGCGTCGCGGGAGAGATCCCGGCTCTACAACACCTCGACGATTCTGACTCTGACCGTGGGGATCGTCATCTGCTATCTGGCCCTGTACGCCGTGAACCTCGCCTGGGCCCTCTTCGTCCTCGATACGGCGGTGATGAGCGACGCCCTCGGTCGCGCCGTCGCGCTTCCCGACCTGTTCGTGCTCACCTGGTTCGTCGCGTCGGCCGCGACGCTCGGCGGGGCACTGGGCACCGGCTTGGAGTCGGACGATTCGATCCGCGCCGCCACCTATTCGAAACGCGAGGAGGAGCGGCGCGCTCGCCTTGCCGGCGAGCGCGCCTGAACCGATCACGAGCGCACCGGAACCGACCAGGCGAGATGATCGCCGAGCGGACCGCGCCGCTGACAGTGACTCAGAAGTCCCAGTCGTCGTCTTCCGTCGCCTCGGCCTTGCCGATGACGTAGGAGGAACCCGAGCCCGAGAAGAAGTCGTGGTTCTCGTCGGCGTTCGGCGACAGGGCCGACAGGATCGCCGGGTTCACGTTCGTGACCGTCGACGGGAACATCGCCTCGTAGCCGAGGTTCATGAGCGCCTTGTTGGCGTTGTAGTGCAGGAACTTCTTGACGTCCTCGGTCAGCCCGACGCCGTCGTAGAGATCCTGCGTGTACTGCACCTCGTTGTCGTAGAGCTCGTAGAGGAGCGAGAAGGTGTAGTCCTTCAGCTCGTCGCGGCGCTCCTGGGTCTCGTTCTCGAGACCCTTCTGGAACTTGTAGCCGATGTAGTAGCCGTGCACGGCCTCGTCACGGATGATGAGGCGGATGAGGTCGGCCGTGTTCGTCAGCTTCGCCTTCGACGACCAGTAGATCGGCAGGTAGAAGCCCGAGTAGAACAGGAACGACTCGAGCAGGGTCGAGGCGATCTTGCGCTTGAGCGGGTCGTCGCCCTGGTAGTAGTCCATGATGATCTGAGCCTTCTTCTGAAGGTTCGGATTCTCGGTCGACCACCGGAACGCCTCGTCGATCTCCTTCGTCGACGCGAGCGTCGAGAAGATCGAGGAGTAGCTCTTCGCGTGCACCGACTCCATGAACGCGATGTTGGTGTACACCGCCTCTTCGTGCGGGGTGATCGAGTCGGGGATGAGCGACACGGCGCCCACGGTGCCCTGGATCGTGTCGAGCAGCGTGAGACCCGTGAAGACGCGCATCGTCAGCAGCTGCTCCTCGGGGGTGAGCGTGTTCCACGACTGGATGTCGTTCGACAGCGGCACCTTCTCGGGCAGCCAGAAGTTGTTCACCAGACGGTTCCAGACCTCGAGGTCCTTGTCGTCTTCGATGCGGTTCCAGTTGATCGCCTGCACGCTGTCGACCAGCTTGAGCGGAGGGTGAGGAGTCATGTTCGTCGTTTCTCGATAATCAGTGACGGGTCAGAGCATGCAGGAGACGCACTCGGTCATGTCGGTGCCCTCGAGCGCCATCTGACGCAGACGGATGTAGTAGATCGTCTTGATGCCCTTGCGCCATGCGTAGATCTGCGCCTTGTTGATGTCGCGCGTCGTGGCGGTGTCCTTGAAGAACAGCGTCAGCGACAGACCCTGGTCGACGTGCTGCGTCGCCGCGGCGTACGTGTCGATGACCTTCTCGTAGCCGATCTCGTAGGCGTCCTGGTAGTACTCCAGGTTGTCGTTCGTCATGAACGCCGCCGGGTAGTAGACGCGACCGAGCTTGCCTTCCTTGCGGATCTCGATCTTCGACGCGATCGGGTGGATCGACGACGTCGAGTTGTTGATGTACGAGATCGATCCGGTCGGCGGCACCGCCTGCAGGTTCTGGTTGTAGATGCCGTGCTCCTGGATGGACGCCTTCAGCGCCACCCAGTCGGCCTGGGTCGGGATGTGCTTGCCCGCGAAGAGCTCCTTGACCTTCTCGGTCGCCGGCACCCACTCCTGGTCGATGTACTTGTCGAAGAACGCGCCCGAGGCGTACGTCGAGTCCTCGAAGCCGTCGAACGCCTGCTTGCGCTCGATCGCGAGGTTGTTCGAGGCGCGCAGCGCGTGGAACAGCACCGTGTAGAAGTAGATGTTCGTGAAGTCGATGCCCTCTTCGGAGCCGTAGTAGACGTGCTCGCGAGCGAGGTAGCCGTGCAGGTTCATCTGGCCGAGGCCGATGGCGTGCGAGCGGTCGTTGCCGTCTTCGATCGAACGGACCGAGCGGATGTGGCTCTGGTCGCTCACCGCGCTGAGCGCACGGATCGCCGTCTCGACGGTCTGACCGAGGTCGTCGGCATCCATCGACAGCGCGATGTTCATCGAGCCGAGGTTGCAGGAGATGTCCTTGCCGATCTGGTCGTACGACAGGTCGTCGTTGTACGTGGTCGGCGTGTTCACCTGCAGGATCTCGCTGCAGAGGTTCGACATGTTGATGCGGCCCTTGATCGGGTTGGCCTTGTTCACCGTGTCCTCGAACATGATGTACGGGTAGCCCGACTCGAACTGGATCTCGGCGACGGTCTGGAAGAACTCGCGCGCGTTGATCTTGGTCTTCTTGATGCGCGAGTCGTCGACCATCTCGCGGTACTTCTCGGTGACCGAGATGTCACCGAAGGGCACGCCGTAGACCTTCTCGACGTCGTACGGCGAGAAGAGGTACATGTCCTCGCCGTTCTTGGCGAGCTCGAAGGTGATGTCGGGAACGACGACACCCAGCGAGAGGGTCTTGATGCGGATCTTCTCGTCGGCGTTCTCGCGCTTGGTGTCGAGGAACCGCATGATGTCGGGGTGGTGCGCGTTGAGGTACACCGCACCCGCGCCCTGACGGGCACCGAGCTGGTTGGCGTAGCTGAAGCTGTCTTCGAGCAGCTTCATCACGGGGATGATGCCCGAGGACTGGTTCTCGATCTGCTTGATCGGGGCGCCGGCCTCACGGATGTTCGAGAGCAGCAGCGCCACGCCGCCGCCGCGCTTGGAGAGCTGCAGCGCCGAGTTGATGCCGCGGGCGATCGACTCCATGTTGTCTTCGATGCGCAGCAGGAAGCAGCTGACGAGCTCGCCGCGCTGCGCCTTGCCCGCGTTGAGGAACGTCGGTGTCGCCGGCTGGAAACGGCCGGAGATGATCTCCTCCACCAGGGCGACGGCGAGCTTCTCGTCACCGTCGGCGAGTCCGAGGGCGGTCATGACGACGCGGTCCTCGAAGCGCTCGAGGTAGCGCTTGCCGTCGAACGTCTTGAGCGTGTAGCTCGTGTAGTACTTGAAGGCGCCGAGGAACGTCTCGAAGCGGAACTTCTTGCCGTAAGCGAGGTCGTTGAGCTTCTGGATGAACTCGAGCGAGTACTGCTCGATCACGGCCGGCTCGTAGTACTCCTTCTCGACCAGGTAGTCGAGGCGCTCCTTGAGGGAGTGGAAGAAGACCGTGTTCTGGTTGACGTGCTGCAGGAAGTACTCCCGCGCCGCACGCTTGTCGGCGTCGAACTGGATCTTGCCGTTCGCGTCGTAGAGGTTCAGCATCGCGTTCAGGGCGTGGTAGTCCAGCCCCTCGTACGCCTGGTTCATCTTGAACGCCGCCTGCTGTGTCACGGTCTGCTCGTCAACTGCGCTGCCCACACTCGTTCCAATCCGTCGCTGACGCGATCCACGTCGTCCTGTGTGCCGAAGATTTCTAGCCGGTACAAGTGAGGCACGTGGCACTTGCGGCTGATGATGTCGCCGGCGAGGCAGAATGCCTCGCCGAAGTTGGTGTTGCCTGCGGAGATCACTCCGCGGATGTGACGACGGTTGCGCTCGTCGTTGAGGAACCGGATCACCTGCTTGGGCACGGCGCCCCGCTCGACGCCTCGCCCCTCGCCCCCGCCATAGGTCGGGGTGACCAGAACGTAGGGCTCGTCGATGACGAGCTCTCCGTCGTTCCGGTGGAGCGGGATACGTCGGGCGGGAAGGCCCAGTTTCTCGATGAAGCGCGCCGTGTTTCCGGACACGCTCGAGAAGTAGACGAGGAGCGGTGCTGCGGTCGCGATGGCGTTCATGCGTCGATTCGCTCTCTCACCCCGCTGCGCGGCTGCCCGATCAGGCCAGACGGGTCGCGAGCTCGTCGATCTTGTCGGGACGGAAGCCCGACCAGTGGTCCTCGTCGGTGACGACGACCGGCGCCTGCATGTAGCCCAGCGCCTTGACCTGCTCCAGGGCCGTCGGGTCCTCCGACAGGTCGTGGATCTCGTACTCGATGCCCTTGGCATCCAGGGCGCGGTAGGTCGCGTTGCACTGGACGCAGGAAGGCTTGGTGTAGACCGTGATCGACATCTGTTTCCCCTCAGAATCGTTGTGTGGCCGGCAGTCCTCCGCCGGGAGTTCAATACTACATATAGGGACGGACACTCGGAGTGACCACAAGGGGTAGTAGTTACATTCGTGTAGTTTTTCCACCGCTCTCCCCAGATACAACACAGGTTCTCCACCGTTTCTTCCACAGGCGGAGGGGCGGGCGCAGGGCTCCCGAACCGCGAGAAATCGCGGCTGGGAGGCACCTGTGAGAGATCCATCCACAGGTCGCACGCTACGCCGGGCATCCGACATTCGGATTCCTGTGGAAACTGCTCCTCGGCGTGTCGTCGGCGTGTCGCCGATGCCGGGGCATCCGACCGTTCCCGTAGCGTCCTCGGCTGCCGGTACCGTTGTCTGGTGGCGGGATATCAGGACCTTCTTCGCACGCCCGGAGTGGCGCGCATGATCGCGGCTCAGCTGACGGCGCGATTCCCCAACGGCATGTCCTCGCTCGCGATCCTGCTGCACGTCGAGCAGCAGACCGGGTCGTACGGTGCCGCGGGCCTCGTACTCGCCGCGACGAGCGTCGGGCAGGCCGTCGCCGGCCCCGTGACCAGCCGCTGGATGGGCGCGTGGGGCATGCGTCGCGTGCTCACCCTCACCCTCTCGGTCTGCGTCGTCGCCGTGCTCTGCCTGGCCCTGCTCCCCCTGAGCCTGCCCGGCTACATGGCGCTCGGTCTGATCGCCGGGCTCTCGACACCGCCCGTGCAGTCGGCGGTGCGCACGATCTACCCCAAGCTCGTCAACGCCAAGCAGCTCACTCCCCTCTTCTCCCTCGACGCCTCGCTGCAGGAGATCATCTGGATCCTCGCCCCGGTGGTCATCACGCTGGTCTCGACCCAGGTCGGCACCACGCAGGGTCTGCTCCTCGTGGCGGTGTTCCTGGTCGGCGGCGGCTCGTGGTTCATCCTCTCCCCCGAGGTCGGGCGCGTGCGCATCCCGCGCAGCCGCAGCGCGCTCGGCAAGGTGGTGCTCAAGCCCCCGGTGCTGATGGCCACCATGATCGGCTTCCTCCTCATCGGCGCGTGCTCCGCGGTCGAGGTGGGTGTGGTCGCGACCTTCGAGCACGGCAGCCTCGAAGCAGGCCTGGTGCTCGCGGTCTTCGCGGTGGGAAGCCTCGCGGGTGGGCTGTCGTTCGGACACATCCCGATCGGGCCGTGGGCGATGGCGCGCCGCCTCACGATCGTGACGGTCGGCCTCGCGCTCACCATGGTCTCGCTCAACGTGTTCTGGCTCGGCGGCACGCTCATCCTCGCCGGTATCGGCATCGCGCCGGCCCTCGCGGTGCTGTTCGCGATCACGACGGCGAGCGTCAAGTTCAGCGAGACCGCCGAGGCCTTCGGCTGGGCGGGCACCGGTCAGCTCATCGGCGCCGCTGCCGGATCCGCGGTGGCCGGCTTCCTCGTCGATGCCACCGACGCCCGCGGAGCCTACTTCGCCGCCGTCCTCTTCGCCGCGCTCGGTCTGGTCGTCTCGATCGTCTTCGTCCGCGCCCTCCCCGACCTGCGTCATCGCGACGCGAGCCCCTACCCCGACACCGAACCCCTGGCGGTCACCCCCTCATGAGCACGCTCCCCTCTTCTCCGTCCGCGCCCGAGGTCGTCTGCATCGGCGAGTCCATGGGCCTCGTCACCGCACTGGGCGCTCCTCTGGCCGAGACCGAGACCGCCGCCCTCGGCATCGCGGGCGCCGAGGGCAACGTCGCGGTCGGCCTGGTCGCCGCGGGGCACCGGGCCGTGTGGGCGTCGCGCCTCGGCGACGATCCCCTCGCTGAGCGCATCACCGGCGAGCTTGCTCGGCGCGGGGTCGAGCTCTGGGCCGAGAAGGACGCGGATGCTCCCACCGGCGTCATGTTCAAGGATCCGGGCGTCGAGTCCTCGTCGGTCTACTACTACCGCCGCGGATCGGCCGCCTCCCTGATGGATTCCGGCTTCCTCTCCGTCGACCGGCTGCGGGGCGTGCGCGTCGTGCACACGACGGGCATCACGCCCGCGCTCTCCGCCTCGTGCCGCGCCATGGTCGACGACCTGTACGTCGACGCCCGCGAGGCGGGGGCCCTCGTCTCGTTCGATGTGAACGACCGCCGAGCGCTGTGGTCGATGGACGACGCGCAGGCCACTCTGACCCGCCTCGCCGACGCCGCCGACATCGCCTTCGTGGGCCGTGACGAGGCCGAGCGGCTCTGGGGCACCGCGACCGCCGCCGATGTGCGCGCCCATCTGCCGAACTGCGCTCTCCTGATCGTCAAGGACGGCGACGTCGGCGCGACCGCCTTCGCCGCCGGCGAGGAGCCCGTGTTCGTCCCCGCTCCGCGCGTCGACGTCGTCGAGCCCGTCGGAGCCGGCGACGCCTTCGCCGCGGGTTTCCTCGCCGCGACCCTCGATGGCACGGCCCTCGCCGACCGGCTCTCCGCCGGGCACACCGCCGCCGCGCGCGTGCTCCGCACCCACGGAGACCTGCCGCCGCTCGGATGACGGCGATCGACACCCGACGGAGACTCCCTCCCGTCGCGGTTCTAGGCTGAGGGCATGGCCGCACCGCTCATGCTCCCCCGCCTCTCCTGGGGCGATCCGACCGCCGACCGCCATGTGCTCCTCGTGCATGGGCTGGGGTCGTCCGGCGCGCTGATGTGGCGCCTCGGCGAGGCCCTCGCCGAGTCCGGGTGGCACGCGGTCGCCGTCGACCTGCGCGGTCACGGCGACGCACCGCGGGCGCTCGACTACACCGTCGCCGCGTATGCCACGGATCTCGGGATCGCGCGACCGCAGCGCGGAGGCGCGTGGGATGCCGTCGTCGGCCACTCGCTCGGCGGCGCCGCGAGCACGGTGGCCGCGGCATCCGACCCGGACTGGACGCGCCGCCTGATCCTGCTCGATCCCGCGATCTTCGTCGAGGGCCGCGACGCGAAGATCGTGCGCAAGAGTCAGGAGCGCGCGTTCGCGGACCAGCGGATCGAGGTCGTGCAGCAGGAGCATCCGCACTGGCACCCGCAGGACTGGGAGCTCAAGGTCGACGCGGTCCGCCGGGCGAGCGCCTGGGCGGTCGAGCAGACCAGCGTGCAGAACACCCCCTGGGACGTGCGAGCGGATGCCGCACGCCTCGCCGTTCCCACGCACGTGATCGCCTCGGATCCCGAGGTCTACAGCATCTTCACCGGCGACACCGCGACCGACGTGCTGAGCGCGAACCCGCTCGTGACGATGTCGATCGTCGACGGCGCCGGGCACTCGCTGCACCGCGACAAGCCGGAGGAGTCGATCCGTCAGCTCCGGGAGGCCCTGGCATGAGCGCCTTCGACCCGGCCGCCTTCCTGCCCGACGATCTGCTCGAGCGGATCCGCGAACGCGCACCGATCCACGACCGCGAGAACACGTTCCCCCAGCAGGATCTCGACGAGCTCCGCGCCGCCGGTTACCTCGCCATCCTCGTCCCGGCCGACCGCGGAGGTGCGGGACTCGGGCTCGCCGAGGCGGCGATCCTGCAGCAGCGCCTCGCCTCGGCCGCACCGGCGACCGCGCTGGCGATCAACATGCACCTCGTCTGGACGGGTGTCGCGAAGGTGTTCTCCGACCGCGGGGTCCCCGGCCTCGAGTTCGTGCAGGACGGCGCAGTCGCGGGCGAGGTCTTCGCATTCGGCATCAGCGAGGGCGGCAACGACCTCGTGCTGTTCGGCAGCGACACGGATGCCGCGCCCACCGCCGACGGCGGCTACACGTTCACCGGCACGAAGATCTTCACCTCGCTCGCCCCGGTGTGGACGAAGCTCGGACTGCACGGCCTCGACACGACGAGCGCCGACGCTCCGAAGCTCGTGTTCGCGTTCGTGGAGCGCACGGATGCCGTCGTCACCGGCGACGACTGGGACACCCTCGGCATGCGCGCCACCCAGAGCCGCACCACTCGGCTGTCGGGGGCAGCGGCCTCCGCCGAGCACGTCGTGCGGCGCATCGATCCGGGACCGAACCCCGATCCGATCGTGTTCGGCATCTTCAGCGTCTTCGAGGTGCTTCTGGCCTCGGTCTACACCGGGCTCGCCCGCCGCGCGCTCGATCTCGCGGTCGAGACCGCTCACCGGCGCCGCTCGAAGAGCACCGGTGCCGCGTACAGCCAGGACCCCGACATCCGCTGGCGGATCGCCGACATGGGCCTCGCCTACGACGCGCTCCCGCCGCAGATCCGGGCCCTCGCGCGCGACGTCGACGAGCGCGTCGATCACGGCGCCCGCTGGTTCACGCTGCTGTCGGGGCTCAAGCACCGCGCGATCACGACGGCGAAGCAGGTCGTCGACGAGGCGATGCTCGTCGCCGGAGGCGGCTCGTACTTCTCGAGCAACGAGCTGTCCCGCCTCTACCGCGACGTGCTCGCCGGAGCCTTCCACCCCTCTGACCCCGAATCCGCGCACGCGACGGCGGCGAGCGCCTGGCTCGGCCCTCGCGAAACCTGACACTTCCTGCCGAATTCGCAGATTGAATGAATCGATCCTGCGAAATCGGTTGAAATGACCAGCCACGGGTGCGAGGATCGCACCATGGTCTCCTCGAAGAAGCAGTCCCCCCTCGATGCCGTCTCCAAGACGATCATCGAGCTGCTCCAGGACGACGGGCGTCGCTCGTACTCCGACATCGGCCGCGTCGTCGGCCTGAGCGAAGCGGCGGTCCGTCAGCGCGTGCAGCGGCTCACCGAATCCGGGGTGATGCAGATCGTGGCGGTCACCGACCCCATGCAGCTCGGCTTCCACCGGCAGGCGATGATCGGCATCCGCGTGTCCGGCGATGCGCGCCGCGTCGCCGAGGCCGTCGCCGAGATCGAGGCGATCGACTACGTCGTCATCACGGTCGGCGCCTTCGACGTGCTCGCCGAGGTCGTCTGCGAGGACGACGAAGACCTGCTGTCGCTGATCAACGACGTCATCCGACCGATCGACGGCGTGCTGTCGACCGAGACCTTCATCTACGCCAAGCTGCAGAAGCAGCTCTACAACTGGGGGACCCGATGAGCACCGCATTCTCACCCGAGGCCGAGGCCGCACTGCAGGCGAAGGCTCAGGACCACCTCTGGATGCACTTCACGCGCCAGTCGACCATGGCCACCTCCGGTGTGCCGATCATCGTCAAGGGCGAGGGCCACCGCATCTGGGACGCGAAGGGCAAGGAGTACTTCGACGGGCTCGCCGGCCTCTTCGTCGTCAACGCAGGCCACGGGCGGCAGCGTCTCGCCGAGGCCGCGGCGAAGCAGGCATCCGAGCTCGCGTTCTTCCCGCTGTGGTCGTACGCGCACCCGGCGGCGATCGAACTCGCCGACCGCCTCGCCGACGAGGCACCCGGCGACCTCAACCGCGTCTTCTTCTCGACCGGCGGCGGTGAAGCCGTCGAGACCGCGCTCAAACTCGCGAAGCACTACTGGAAGCTGCAGGGCAAGCCCACCAAGCACAAGGTGATCTCGCGCTCGGTCGCCTATCACGGCACCCCGCACGGCGCCCTGGCGATCACCGGCATCCCCGCGATGAAGGCGATGTTCGAGCCGGTCGCCCCGGGCGGATTCCGGGTGCCGAACACCAACTTCTACCGGGCGGCCGAGATGGGTGCCCCCGCCGACGACCTCGAGGCCTTCGGCCGCTGGGCCGCCGACCGCATCGAGGAGATGATCCTCTTCGAGGGCGCCGACACCGTCGCCGCGGTCTTCCTCGAGCCGGTGCAGAACTCCGGCGGATGCTTCCCGCCCCCTCCCGGCTACTTCCAGCGGGTGCGCGAGATCTGCGACCGGCACGACGTGCTGCTCGTCTCGGACGAGGTCATCTGCGCCTTCGGGCGCCTCGGCCACACCTTCGCGTGCACGGGTCTCGGCTACGAGCCCGACATGATCACCTGCGCGAAGGGCATGACGAGCGGGTACTCGCCGATCGGCGCGACGATCGTCAGCGACCGCATCTACGAGCCGTTCTCGAAGGGCGACCTGTCGTTCCCTCACGGCTACACGTTCGGCGGTCACCCGGTCTCGGCGGCGGTGGCGCTCGAGAACCTCGCGATCTTCGACGAGGAGGGACTCAACGCCCGCGTCCGCGAGAACTCGCCGCTGTTCCGCGCCGAGCTCGAGAAGCTGAGCGATCTGCCGATCGTGGGCGATGTGCGCGGCGACGGCTACTTCTTCGGCATCGAGCTGGTGAAGGACAAGGCGACGCGCGAGACCTTCGACGACGCCGAGTCCGAGCGACTCCTGCGCGGATTCCTCTCTCCCGCGCTGTTCGAGGCCGGCCTGTACTGCCGCGCCGACGACCGGGGCGACCCCGTGATCCAGCTCGCGCCGCCGCTGACCGTGGGTCCGGCCGAGTTCCGCGAGATCGAGCAGATCCTGCGCGACGTGCTCACCCGCGCGCAGGCCGTTCTCTGAGCAGCCCCTCTCCCCTTCCACTTCACACCCTCAGGAGCACTGTGGACGTCGTCCGTCATGTCATCAACGGTTCGGAGACCGCCGAGGCGGCCCGCACCGGTCAGATCTTCAACCCCGCGACCGGTGAGGTGACCCGCGAGGTCGCGTTCGCCTCGACCGCCGAGGTCGACGGCGCGATCGCCGCCGCCGCGGCCGCCGCACCCGCCTGGCGCGAGACGAGCCTGATCAAGCGCGCCGACGTGTTCTTCCGGCTGCGCCAGCTGCTCAAGGAGCGCACGCCCGAGCTCGCGGCGATCGTCACCTCCGAGCATGGCAAGGTGCTCTCGGATGCCGCGGGCGAGGTGTCGCGCGGCATCGAGAACGTCGAGTTCGCCGCCGGTCTCGTGCACCTGCTCAAGGGCGAGCGCAGCGAACAGGTCTCACGCGGCGTCGACGTGCACTCGGTCAAGCAGCCGGTGGGGGTGGTCGCCGCGATCACGCCGTTCAACTTCCCCGTGATGGTGCCGCTGTGGATGGTCGCCTCGGCGATCGCCTGCGGCAACACGGTCGTGCTCAAGCCCAGCGAGAAGGACCCGTCGGCCGCCGTGTGGCTGGCGAAGCTCTTCCGGGAGGCGGGCCTCCCCGACGGCGTGCTCAACGTCGTGCACGGCGACAAGGAGGCCGTCGACGCCCTGCTCGAGTCGCCCACCGTGTCGGCCGTCAGCTTTGTGGGCTCCACCCCGATCGCCCGCTCGATCTACCAGCGCGCCTCGGCCGCGGGCAAGCGCGTGCAGGCCCTCGGGGGCGCGAAGAACCACATGGTCGTGATGCCGGATGCCGACATCGACGCGGCGGCCGATGCCGCGGTCTCCGCCGCCTACGGCTCGGCCGGCGAGCGCTGCATGGCCGTGTCGGTGCTCGTCGCCGTCGGCGACGTCGCCGACGACCTGGTCTCGGCGATCGCCTCCCGCATCGACGGACTCACGATCGGCGACGGCACCGATCCCTCCAGCGAGATGGGCCCGCTCATCACCCGCGAGCACCGCGACCGGGTGGCCTCGTACGTCACGGGAGCGGCGGCCGAGGGCGCCACGGTCGTCGTCGACGGCACCGCGAAGGAGTTCGACTCGAACGGCTTCTTCTTGGGCGTCAGTCTGATCGACCACGTCACCCCGGGCACGAAGGTGTACGACGACGAGATCTTCGGCCCGGTGCTGTCGGTCGTGCGCGTCGACACCTACGCGGATGCCGTGGCGCTCGTGAACGCCAACGCCTACGGCAACGGCACCGCGATCTTCACCCGCGACGGCGGAACGGCCCGTCAGTACGAGTTCGACATCGAGGTCGGGATGGTCGGGGTCAACGTGCCGATCCCCGTGCCGATCGGTGCGTACTCCTTCGGCGGCTGGAAGGACTCGCTGTTCGGCGACTCCCACATCTACGGCCCCGAGTCCGTGCACTTCTACACGCGCTCCAAAGTGGTCACCACCCGCTGGCCCGACCACACGCCGTCGCAGATCGACCTCGGCTTCCCGAGCAACCACTGATCGAGGAGCACGACCGATGACGAACTTCACCGACCGCCACGGTGCGGCCCACGCGCTGCCTGCTCCGGATGCCGAGGCGCAGGTGCGCGCCGACGACCGGGGGCACGTCTTCCACTCGTGGAGCGCACAGACGCTGATCGATCCTCTGCCCGTCGCCGCCGGCGAGGGATCGACGTTCTGGGACTACGCGGGCAACGCCTACCTCGACTTCTCGAGTCAGCTCGTGAACCTCAACCTCGGCCACCAGCATCCCGATCTGGTCGCCGCGATCCAGCAGCAGGCCGGCCGGCTCGCGACCATCCAGCCGTCGATGGCGAACGACGTGCGGGGCGAACTCGCCCGCCTGATCTCCGAAGTCGCGCCCGCGGGCATGCAGAAGGTGTTCTTCACGAACGGCGGCGCCGAGGCCAACGAGTACGCCGTGCGCATGGCTCGCCAGTTCACCGGGCGCCGCAAGGTGCTCTCGATGTACCGCAGCTACCACGGGTCGACCTCCACGGCGATCTCGCTCACCGGCGACCCGCGGCGCTGGGCGAACGACGGCGTCGACAACGGCACGGTGCGCTTCTTCGGCCCCTACCTGTACCGGTCGCCCTTCCACGCCGAGACGCCCGAGCAGGAGTCCGAGCGGGCGCTCGCACACCTCGAGCAGACGATCCAGCTCGAGGGTCCGGCCACGATCGCGGCGATCATCATCGAGACCGTCGTCGGCACCAACGGCGTGCTCGTGCCGCCGCCCGGGTACCTTCCCGGCGTGCGCGAGCTGTGCGACCGCTATGGCATCGTCTACATCGCCGACGAGGTGATGGTCGGGTTCGGCCGCCTCGGCGAGTGGTTCGGCATCGACGCGTTCGATGCGACACCCGACCTGATCAGCTTCGCGAAGGGCGTCAACTCCGGCTACGTGCCGTTGGGCGGCGTGGTGATCTCGGATCGCATCTCCGCGGCGTTCGACGAGATGCCGTTCGCCGGCGGACTCACCTACTCCGGGCATCCGCTCGCGTGCGCGGCGGGCGTCGCCACCTTCGAGGTGTTCCGTCGCGACGGCATCCTCGAGCGCGTGCGCGATCTGGGCGAGCGCATCGTCGAACCGACCCTGCGCCGCTGGACCGAGACGCATCCGAGCGTCGGCGAGGTGCGCGGACGCGGTCTCTTCTGGGCGATCGAGCTGGTGCGCGACCGCGCGACCCGCGAACCGCTCGTACCGTTCAATGCGTCCGGAGCGGATGCCGCGCCGATGGGTGCCTTCGCCGCCGCGGCGAAGAAGGGCGGCGTCTGGCCGTTCGTGCACTTCAACCGCGTGCACGTCGCGCCGCCGCTGATCATCTCGGAGGACGACCTGGTGCGAGGACTCGCCGTGATCGATGAGGCGCTGAACGTCGCCGACGAGGCGGCCGCGCGCTGACGGACTGCGGCTGCCCGGGATTCAGATCAGGAACCCGCGCAGCAGCGCCTCGGAACCGGCGAGGTGGTCGCGCATCGCGGCCTCGGCGACGTCGGGCCGACCCGCGAGGATCGCCGTGACGATGCGCTCGTGCTGCTCGCCCGAGTGCTGGATGTTGCGCGGCAGGAGGGGGAAGGTGTCGAGCCAGGCGTTGACGTCGGCCCGGTTCTCGGCGACGAGCGCGACGAGCGACGGGATGCCCGCGGCCTCGGCGATCGCCAGGTGCAGCAGCGTGTCGAGGCGGCGGTACTCCTCGGGGCCGGCCGGAAGCGCCGATTCGTGCCGCGCCCACAGATCCGCCCGCGTCGCGGCATCCAGCGTGCGGCTCGCCGCCGCGCGCACGGCACCGGTCTCGAGCACGCGCCGGAGGCCGAGCACGTCGTCGATCTCGGCCGCGGTCACCGCCCCGGCATCCGAAGGTTCCGGCAGCGGATCCGCGACGAACGTACCGCCGTACCGCCCGCGCTTCGGCACCAGATAGCCGGTGTCGGCGAGCTCACGGATCGCATCGCGCACGGTGTCGCGGCTCACCCCGAAGGACGCCGCGAGCTCGCGCTCCGGCGGCAGCGACTCCCCCGGAGCGACGACGCCGAGTCGGATGGTCTGCACGAGGCGAGCGACCGCATCCTCGAGAGCGTTCCCGCGGCGCAGCGGGCGGTAGACCGCCCGGCGCACCTCGACGAGATCGCCGTCGGAAGGGTGCTCGCTCATGCTTCTCAGCCTGTCACAGCGACATGATCCCGCTTCACAGCATCCGACATCACCGCATCCCGCTTCACAGTGGAGTGACGTAGGCGTTGGTGATGCCGCCGTCGACGACGAAGGCGCTGGCGGTGATGAACGACGAGTCGTCGGAGGCGAGGAAGGCGACAGCGGCGGCGAGTTCGGACGGCTCGGCGAAGCGCCCCATCGGCACGTGCACGAGACGCCGCTGCGCGCGCTCGGGGTCCTTCGCGAACAGCTCCTGCAGCAGCGGGGTGTTCACCGGCCCCGGGCAGAGCGCGTTGACCCGTACGCCCTGCCGGGCGAACTGCACGCCCAGCTCGCGCGACATCGCGAGCACGCCGCCCTTCGACGCGGTGTAGCTGATCTGCGAGGTCGCCGATCCCAGCAGCGCGACGAACGAGGCGGTGTTGATGATCGATCCGCGGCCCGCCGGCACCATGTGACGCAGAGCCGCACGGCTGCAGAGGTACACGCTCTTGAGGTTCACGTCCTGCACGCGGTCCCAGGCGGGCAGCTCGGTCGTCTCGATCGAGTCGTCGTCGGCGGGCGAGATTCCGGCGTTGTTGAAGGCGATGTCGATGCGCCCGAACTCCGCTGCCACGCCGTCGAACAGCGCGTCGACCTTGGTCTGGTCGGCGACGTCGACCGGGCGGAACGCCCCGCCGACCTCGGCCGCCGCCTTCTCGCCCGAGGTGGGGTCGACGTCGGCGATGACGACGAACGCCCCCTCGGCGGCGAAGCGCTGGGCGGTGGCGAAGCCGATGCCGCTCGCTCCACCGGTGATGATGGCGACGCGGTCCTTCAGGCGCTGGGTCAGATCGATGCTCATGTGTGTTTCTCCGTTGCAGGTGGTCGAGGGGGTCGGGGTCGCGCTCAGTCGGTCGCGAAGAAGACGTTCTTGGTCTCGGTGAAGTGCTCGGCGGCGTCCGGCCCCAGCTCGCGTCCGAGTCCGGAGGCCTTCATGCCGCCGAAGGGCGTCGCGTAGCGCACCGAGGAGTGCGAGTTCACCGACAGCACGCCGCTCTGCACGCCGCGCGAGACGCGGACGGCGCGGCCGAGGTTCTCGGTCCAGAGGGAGCCGGCGAGGCCGTAGGCGGTGTCGTTCGCGAGACGGATCGCGTCGGCTTCGTCGTCGAAGGGCATGACCGCGACGACCGGACCGAACACCTCCTGCTGGGCGATCCGATCGGCGGGGTCGGCCAGCACCACCGCGGGCGCGAACCAGAACCCATCGCCCTCCGGTGCACTCCCCCGGAACGCGATCGTCGCGTCGTCGAGGAACCCGGCGACCGTGTCGCGGTGACCGGCGGAGATGAGCGGACCCATGTCGGTGTCGGCACTCGACGGGTCACCGACCCGCCACGCCGCGACCGCCGGCTCCAACAGCTCGAGGAACCGGTCGTACACCGAACGCTGCACGAGGAGCCTGCTGCGCGCGCAGCAGTCCTGCCCCGCGTTGTCGAACACCGATCCCGGGACGGCCGCGGCGGCCTTCTCGAGATCGGCGTCCGCGAAGACGATGTTGGCGCTCTTGCCACCGAGTTCGAGGGTGACGGGCTTGAGCGCCCGCGCGCAGCCGGTTGCGACCTCGATGCCGACCTCGGTCGACCCCGTGAAGACCACCTTGCGCACGTCCGGATGCTCGACGAGACGCTGCCCCACCACGGAGCCCGAACCGGTCACGACCTCGAAGAGTCCCGCGGGCAGCCCCGCTTCGAGCGCGAGCTCGCCCAGACGGATCGCGGTCAGCGGAGTCAGTTCGGCGGGTTTCAGCACCACCGCGTTGCCCGCGGCGAGCGCCGGAGCGAACGCCCACGCGGCGATCGTCATCGGGAAGTTCCACGGCACGATCACCCCGACCACGCCGTAGGGATCGTGGAAGGTGACGTCGAGCCCGCCCGCCACCGGGATCTGCCGGCCCGAGAGTCGTTCGGGGTCGGCGGAGTAGTAGTTGAGCACCTGGGCGACGTGACCCGCCTCCCAACGGGCGGAGCCGATCGGATGCCCGGAGTTGAGCACCTCCAGTTGCGCCAGCTCCTCGGCGGCGCCCTCGACGGCGCGCGCGAACGCCCGCAGCGCATCGGCGCGCGCGACGGGGGCGAGCGCCGCCCACCGGCGCTGAGCGGACACGGCGCGCGCGATCGCGGCATCCGTCTCTCCGGCATCGGCGCGGGCGATCTCGCGGATCGCCGCGCCCGTCGACGGGTTGATGACCGTGAACGCGCTCATCGGGCGTCCTCCTTCCGCCGCGCGGCGAACGCGCGTGCCTGTGTGACGAGATCGGCGAAGAGTCGCCGGTCCTCGGCGTTCTCCTCGGGGTGCCATTGCACGCCGACGATGTGGGCGCCTGCCGTGTCGACGAAGGCCTGAACGAGGCCGTCATCGGAGTGCGCGGCGGCGACGAGCCCGTCGCCCAACCGGCCGACGCCCTGGTGGTGGTAGCTGTGCACGCGCATGTCGGTCTCTCCGAGGATCCCGGCGAGCGCCGTATCGACCTCGACCTCGACGTCGTTCTCGGCGAACACGCCGCCGCCGATCCGGTACCTCTCGGTCCCGAGCGATTCGGGCAGGTGCTGCTGCAGCGTGCCGCCGCGGGCGACGTTCACGAGCTGCAGCCCCCGGCAGATCGCGAGCACCGGGATGCCGCGACGCTCGGCCGCATGGAACAGCGCGAGCTCCCACGCGTCGCGATCGACCCGCGCGGGGTCGGTGAGCGGATGCCGTTGCTCGCCGTAGAGTTCGGGGGCGACGTCCGCGCCGCCGGAGAGCACGAGCCCGTCCATTCCCGCGATGGCCGCGTCGGCGGCATCCGGACCCTGCGGCGGCAGCAGCAGCGCGATGCCGCCGCACGACGTCACACTCGTGAGGTACTGCTCGGGCAGGAAGGCCGCCCGCACGTCCCACACCCCCTGCTGCGCGCGCTCCAGGTAGGTCGTGATGCCGATCAGCGGCGCGGGGTCAGAGGCGCTCGAAACCACGGATGCGCTCCCAGTCGGTGACAGCCGCGTCGTAGGCCTCGACCTCGATGCGCGCCTGGTTCAGGTAGTGCTCGACCACGTCGTCGCCGAACGCCGCCCGAGCGATCGTCGATTCGCGGAAGAGCTGCGCGGCCTCGCGCAGGGTCGTGGGCAGGTGATCGACGCCCGCCTCGTAGGCGTTGCCGGTGAAGCGCTCGGGCAGCGGCAGCTCGTTCTCGATGCCGTGCAGACCGCCGGCGATGATCGCCGCGATGCCGAGGTAGGGATTCACGTCGCCGCCCGGCACCCGGTTCTCGACGCGCAGACCCGATCCGGATCCGACGACGCGCAGGGCGCAGGTGCGGTTGTCGATGCCCCACGCGACCCCCGTCGGGGCGAAGCTGCCCTTGGCGAAGCGCTTGTAGGAGTTGATGTTCGGGGCGAACAGCAGGGTGAACTCGCGCAGCGTCGCGAGGATGCCGGCGATCCAGTGCTCCATGACGGGGCTGAATCCGTGCTCGCCGTCACCGGCCATCACCGGAGCGCCCGACCGATCTCGCAGGGACAGATGGATGTGGCAGCTGTTGCCCTCGCGCTCGTTGAACTTGGCCATGAACGTGAGCGACTGACCGTGCTGTTCGGCGATCTCCTTCGCGCCGTTCTTGTAGATCGCGTGCTGGTCGGCGGTCTCGCGCACCTCGGCGTAGCGGAAGGCGATCTCCTGCTGGCCGAAGTTGCACTCGCCCTTGACGCCCTCGCAGTAGAGACCTGCGCCGTCCATGCCGTTGCGGATGTCGCGCAGCAGCGGTTCCATGCGGGTCGATGCGAGCAGGTTGTAATCGACGTTGTAGTCGGTGGCGGGGGTGAGCCCCTCGTACTTGCGCGCCCAGGCCTCGCGATAGGTGTCTTCGAACACGATGAACTCGAGCTCCGTGCCCGAGTACGCGGTCCAGCCGCGTTCGGCGAGCCGGTCGCGCTGACGGTCGAGGATGGCCCGGGGTGACGGTCCGACCGGCTCGCCGTTCTGCCAGACGAGGTCGGCCATCACGAGCGCCGTCCCCTCGAGCCACGGGATGTTGCGGAGCGTCTCTGCGTCGGGGCGCAGCACCATGTCACCGTAGCCGCGGTCCCATCCCGACATCGCGTAGCCGTCGACCGTGTTCATGTCGACGTCGACCGACAGCAGGTAGTCGCAGGCTTCGGCGCCGTGCGACAGGATGTCCTCCTGGAACAGGCGGGCCGAGACGCGTTTGCCGACCAGACGCCCCTGCGCATCGGCGAAGGCCACGATCACGGTGTCGATCTCGCCGGCGGCGATGCCGGTGTCCAGCTGCTCGATGCTCAGGTTTCCCGACATCTGACGCTCCGTTCTCCTGCGGTGAAGCGATCGGCCGACCGGCTTCGCCCTCAGAGTAGATCACCTCGACGTTTAAAGGTAGACGAAACCACCATTGACTGCCACAATCATCCGCAAGGTGCACCCGGCGCCTGCATGCGAGTGAGCGGAGAACGTATGTCTGGGCAGAGCAATGAATCCCGCAAGGTCGCCGGAGCGACCTATACACGTGCCGGGAGCGAGTACTTCGAGAAACGCACACTGAAGAGGTCGGCCGGCGTCTGGGGCCTGTGGGGACTCGCGGTCGCCGCTGTCATCTCGGGAGACTTCTCGGGATGGAACTTCGGTATCGACTTCGCGGGGTTCGGCGGGATGCTCATCGCCTTCGTCATCCTCGTGGCGATGTACTACGGCATGATCTTCGCCATCGGGGAGATGGCGGCTGCGATGCCGCACACCGGTGGCGCCTACTCCTTCGCCCGCTCGGCCATGGGGCCGTGGGGCGGCCTGGTCACCGGAGCCGCCGAGACGATCGAGTACGTCGCGACCACGGCGGTGATCGTCTACTTCTCGGCGTCGTATGCCAATGGGATCACGAGCGAACTGCTCGGTCTCGAACTCCCCGGATGGGTCTGGTACCTCATCCTCTACGTCGTCTTCATCGCGCTGAACTCCGCGGGAGCGGCCATCTCGTTCCGCTTCGCGATCGTCGTCTCCGTGATCTCGATCGGCATCATCCTCGTCTTCTCGCTCATGGCGCTGTTCTCCGGTGCGTTCTCGTGGGATGCCCTGTGGGACATCGTCCCCGACGAGGGCCAGTCGACCTTCCTCCCCCACGGCGTCCTGCCGATCCTGTTCGCCCTCCCGTTCGCGATGTGGTTCTTCCTCGGCATCGAAGAGCTGCCGCTCGCGGCCGAGGAATCGCACAACCCCACCCGCGACATCCCGAAGGCCGGGTTCTGGGCGCGCGGCACCCTCATCGTCACCGGACTCCTGGTGCTGTTCCTCAACACCGGCGTGATCGGTGCCGAGGCGACCGGAACCGCGGGAGAGCCCCTGCTCGACGGCTTCCGCGCGATCGTGGGAGACCAGCTCGCCGCCGTGCTCGCGCTGTTCGCCCTGATCGGCCTGCTCGCCTCGCTGCAGGGCATCATGTTCGCCTACGGCCGTAACATGTACTCGCTGTCGCGCGCCGGGTACTACCCGCGCTTCCTCTCACTGACGGGCAAGCGCCAGACACCGTGGGTCGCTCTCACGGTCGGCGCCGCGATCGGCTTCGTCGCCCTGATCGTGCTCGACGTGCTCACCGCGGTCGACTCCGAGGGTGCGGGAACGGTGGCCGGGGCGATCGTGCTGAACATCGCGGTCTGGGGCGCGGTCGTCGCCTACGGGCTGCAGCTCGTGTCGTTCATCATCCTGCGCAAGAAGTTCCCGAACGTCGATCGCCCGTACGTCAGCCCCTGGGGCATCCCCGGCGCCGTCATCGCGCTCGTCATCGCGGCGCTCATCTTCGTCGGCTTCCTGCTCAACCCGACGTTCGGCCCGGCCATCATCGCGATCGCGATCGTGTACGCGATCATCCTGCTCGGATTCGGGCTCTTCTTCCGCCACCGCCTCGTGCTCTCCCCCGAAGAGGAGTACGCGCTCTCGGGCGGCTCGCACGGAGACCCGCAGGCCGAGGGCTACGACGCGATGGAGGGCGAGGTCTTCGACGGCAAGGCGTGAGCGGCGAGGAGCGCTACTTCGAATCGAAGTCGAACGCCTTGAGCAGTTCGGCGACGGCCTGGTCGCGCTCCTCCCCGCCCGCCTCGAACATGTGCGTCACGTGGGTGCGCAGATGGTTCTCGAGCAGCAGCCGGTTGAGGGACTCGAGCGACTTCTGGATCGCGCGGGACTGCGTGATGATGTCCATGCAGTAGTCCTCGCTCTCGATCATCCGAGCGACCCCGCGGAGCTGCCCCTCGAGGATGGCGGTGCGGTGCAGGGCGCGCTTCTTGATGTCTTCGATCACGCATCGAGGTTACCCCGCTCACGAGTCACTGAGCCCGTCGAAGGGATCGACCACCGGGAGCCCGGGAACGTCGAAGTCCTTCACGTTGCGGGTCACCAGCGTGAGCCCGTGGTGAAGAGCGGTCGCGGCGATCAACGCATCACCGAGGGGACGACGATCGGGCACCTGGATCGCCGCCGCCAGCTGCGCGACCGCACCGGTCACCCCGAGCGCAGGAATGGCGAGGCCCTGCAGCACGGATCGGAACCATCGGTCGAGTGATGCTGCGGAGACGGCATCACGACGCTGCACGAGAAGGATGCCGCGTCGGAGTTCGAGCTCGGTGACCACGCTGATCCGCAGGCATCGCCGCGGCGTCGCCTCGAACCAGCGCACGACACCGGCATCGGGCCGCGGTCGACGGGTCTCCGAGACCACGTTCGTGTCGAGCAGGAACCCCGTCACAGGTCGACCTCCCGCCCGAGGTCGCGCGCTCGTTCCGACGCGAGGTCGTCCATGATGCGGCCGAAGACGTCGTCGGGATCCGCGCTCGTCGGCACGGGCGCGATCACATCGAGCAGCGACCGATCGTCGCCTGCCGGCGACTCAGACCGCAGCCGCTCGTACTCGTCGATGTTCAGCAGCACGTAGGCCGGCTCGCCTCGGCGGGTCACGAGCACCGGCTCCTCGTCGGCGATGCGCTGCGCACGCGCGACGGATTGATTGAAATCTCGAGCGGTCATACGGAACACGATGCACCTCGTTTCTGATGTAGTGAGGGTACTACACAGACACGGCGTGAAAGGATGCCTTCATGCCGCGCACACCGATGGCGATGCTCTCGCCCGCCGATCAGGTCCGTCTCCGCGCGCTGCGCCGTATGAAGGCGGTCGCCCTGGGGGCACTGATCTTCATGGCCGTCGTGTTCGTGTTCGCCTTCGCGTTCCAGGAGCGGATGAGCTGGCTCGGGTACGTGCGCGCCGCGGCCGAGGGCGGAATGGTGGGTGCTCTCGCCGACTGGTTCGCGGTGACGGCGCTCTTCCGCCGCCCGCTGGGCCTACCCATCCCGCACACCGCGATCATCCCGAGCCGCAAGGACGAGATCGGCCGCAGCCTGGGCGAGTTCGTCGAGACGAACTTCCTCGAGGCGAGCGTCGTGCGCACGAAGCTGTCGTCCACCGCCATCGCGCAGCGTGCCGGCGAGTGGCTGCGCGAGACGCCGCACGCCGAGCGGGTCGGCGCCGAGGGCGCGACGATCGCCACCGCGATCCTCAACGGGCTCAGCGACGACGACGTGCGCGATCTCATCTCCGACCTCGCGCGTGAGCACCTCGTCTCCCCCGAGTGGGGCCCGCCCGCGGGTGCCTGGCTCGAGAAGATCGTCGAGGCCGACGCCCATCACGGCGCGGTCGATCTCGCCGCCGACAGCATCGGGCGCTGGCTCGAGGCGAACGCCGAGTCGTTCTCGGGCCTCGTCTCCCGGCGCCTGCCCTCGTGGGTGCCGCGGCTCGCGCACCGCTTCGTCGACGACACCGTCTACAACGAGGCCGTGAAGTTCGTGCAGGCCGTGCAGGCCGACCCCCGGCATCCGGCCCGCCTGGCGATCGACGGCTACCTCGGCCGCCTCGCCGACAGCCTGCAGAACGACCCGGCCACCCGCGCGAAGCTCGAGAACGCGAAGGCGTCGCTGTTCGACAGCCCCCGCGTCGGCGCCCTCGCCGCCGAGGCGTGGAACACCGCGAAGAACGGCCTGCTCACGGCCCTGGCCGACCCCGAGAGCGGGCTGCGCCGCCGGGCTGTGCAGGCGCTCCAGGAGGTGGGCGAACGTCTGACGACGGATGCCGCGCTGCAGCGCCGCGTCGACACCTGGGTATCGGATGCAGCGGTCTTCCTCGTCGACCGCTACCGCCATGACATCGCCTCGATCATCACCGACACCGTCGAACGCTGGGACCCGGCCGAGACGACCGAGAAGATCGAGCTCATGGTCGGCCGCGACCTGCAGTACATCCGCCTGAACGGCACGTTCGTCGGTGCTCTCGCCGGCCTCGCCATCTTCTCGATCGCCCACGCCCTGATCCCCGGAGTCTGACATGGCCCTCTCGCACGATCCGCTCTGGCCGCGCGCCGGATCCTGGCCCTCTCCCGACGCCGTCGACGACGCGGAGGCCGTGCTGCTGGGTGTTCCGGTCTGGCGCACGTCGCTCTCACCCACGGGTGCCGGGGCGACTCCGGCCGCGATCCGCGACGCACTCCCCCGCTACGGCACCGCGCTGATGGGCCCGCCGGCGATCGACCTGAACGAGGTGCTGCGCATCGCGGATGCCGGCGACGTGCACGAGCCCGACGGCGACGAGGGCGAGGCATCCGTCATCGCTCGGGTGCGGGAGCTCTCGGAGTCGTTCGTCATCGCGCTCGGCGGCGACAACTCCCTCACCTACCCCGTGGCGCTGGGCGCCCAGGCGACCGGTTTGATCACCTTCGACGCGCACTTCGACCTGCGCGACGGCGTCTCGAACGGAACCCCGGTGCGCCGGCTCGTCGAAGACGTCCCCGTGCTCTCGACGCTCGACACCGCCCGCATCGACCCGACGCGCATCGTGCAGATCGGCATCGCCGACTTCGCGAACTCGGTCGCCTACGCCCGCCGGGCGGCGGACTGGGGCATCCGGGTGATCACGCTCGATGAGGTGCGCCGCCGCGGTGTCGACGACGTCGTGAACGAAGCCCTCGAGATCGCCGGTGCCGGATCAGATGCCCGCGTCCACCTCGACATCGACGTCGACGTCTGCGACCGCTCGGTCGCCCCCGGTTGCCCCGCGAGCGTGCCCGGTGGCCTGCAGGCGTGGGAGCTGCGCGCCCTCACCCGCGCCGTCGCCGCCGATCCCCGCGTCGTCAGCGCGGACCTCGCCGAGGTCGATGCCGCAGCGGATGCCGAGGACGCCCGCACCGTGCGCCTCGCAGCCCTCTGCGTGCTGGAGCTGCTCGCCGGGCTCGCCTCGCGCTGAGTCCTTCAGCCACCCGTCGGGAAAAGCAGAAACCCCCGGGCGGCTGCCCGGGGGTTTCTGCGGTGGTGGACCTAAGGGGATTCGAACCCCTGACCTCCTCGATGCGAACGAGGCGCGCTACCAACTGCGCCATAGGCCCTTACGGAGATCAACATTATCACGACGTCGACCCCTGTTCGGACGCCGCGATCACCCTGCGGCGCGACGGGCGAGCATGTCTCGCACGTGCGCCTCGATCTCGGCGTCGTCGACGAATCCCATCTTCGCGTAGGGCGAAGCCTCGGCGGCGGGAGCAGTGCGCGGAGCGGGAATCCGCACGGGCGCCGGAGCCTGCTCGGCGGCGATCTGCTCGGCGCGGGCGCGGAGTTCCGCGAGGCGGGCGGCCTTGCGCAGCTGCTCCTGCGCGTCGATCTCGGCACGGGCGGTCTGGGCACGCGATCCGGCGACCGCGACGAGCGGCTCGGGCAGCGGACGCGGGGTCCACGTCGCACGACCCTGGTCGTGGATCTCGGGCGCGACGCGCTCTCGCGGCGCCTCGGCGACCACATGACTCGCACGGGCGACTCGACCGGCGACAGCGGCCATCCGCTGCAGCGCGATCGCGCCGAGCAGGGCCAGAGACCCGCCGACCCACAGCAGGATCGACGCTCCGGTCGCGAGCAGTTGCCACACGCCGAGTCCCGCGAGCACCACTCCGACGAGCGCGGCGACGGTCGACAGCATCCGCACCCGACGACGCGCACGCGCCTGACGGATCACCGGATCGGCCCGCGTCGCCGCGAGTTCGGCACGCAGCGCCTCGAGTTCTGCGGACTCGCGCTCCGACTGCACGCGCTTGGCGAGCTTCTGCTGCGCCAGGGCGGTGCGAGCACTCAGCTCGACGCGCACCTCTTCGGGGGTCTCGCTCGTCTCGGCGAGGATCCGCAGTGCCTGGTTCAGGCGCACGGCGTTGCGCTCGGCGGCGTTGTACTGGAAGCGGCCGCGCCACGAGGGCAGCAGATAGAGCATCCACAGGAGCACGGCGACGAGCACGATCACTCCCCCGCTCAGCACCGGCCCGTCCATATCGATAACGGTAAGGGTACGAAGGTCGCTCGGCCCCCAGCCGGGCGCGTGTCGCGACCAGACGGATGCTTCCGACGGCGTGTCGTCAGACGGAGAGCCGGTCCGACGGAGGGATCGTCGCGGCATCCGGAGGAACCTGACCGCTCAACCAACGCGCCAGCACCCCCTGCGGCACGTCCTCCTTCGTCAGCGCGAACGCGTAGTGGTCGCGCCAATCGCCGTCGATGTGGATGTACCGACGACGCAGTCCCTCGTAACGGAAACCGAGCTTCTGCACCACCCGCAGGCTCGCCGCGTTCTCGGGGCGGATGCAGATCTCCATGCGGTGCAGGCCGTACTCGACGAAGCACGCATCCGTCGCGAGCGCGACCGCGGTGGGGGTGATGCCCTTGCCCGCGAACTTCTCGCTGACCCAGTATCCGATCGTCGCCGAGCAGAGCGACCCGCGTGAGACTCCCCACACGTTCAACTGACCGGCGACCTCGCCGTCGTACTCCATGACGAACGGGTATCCGGCGCCGTCGCGGTACTGCTGGAGCAGACGACGGATGCTCAGGCGCATGTCGAACGACACCGAGCCGTAGGGAACCGTGGCCTCCCACGGCTGCAACCAGGACCGGTTCGCGAGCAGCTCCTGCTGGAGCACGCGGGCATCCTTCGTGCGCACGAGGCGCAGCTCGATCGATCCGTGTCGCATGCCCGCCATGAGATCCATCATCTCGCGCTCGACCCGCCGGAGGCCTAGAGGCGCTCGGCGAACTCCTTCAACCACGGGCGCAGCTCGCCGCCGAGGTCGTCGCGGTCGGAGGCCAGCTGCACGATCGCCTTGATGTACTCGACCCGGTCACCGGTGTCGTACCGCCGACCGCCGAAGATCACGCCGACCACTCCGGGGCCCGACGGGTCGGCCGCCATCTCCTGCAGCGCATCGGTCAGCTGGATCTCCCCGCCCTTGCCGGGTTCGGTGTGCTCGAGGATGTCGAAGATCGAGGCGGGAAGCACGTAGCGCCCGATGACCGCGAGGTTCGACGGGGCGTCCTCGCGCGCAGGCTTCTCGACCAGGCCGGTGACGCGCACGGCATCCGATCCCTCGATGTCCTCGACGGCCGCCGTGCCGTACATGTGGATGTTCGCGGGATCGACCTCCATGAGGGCGATCACGGCGGCGCCGGAGCGCTCGTGCTCGGCCAGCATCTCGGTGAGCAGCGGATCGCGCTCGTCGATGAGATCATCGCCCAGGAGCACGGCGAAGGAGCTGTCGCCGACGTGTGCGCGGGCACGCAGCACGGCATGGCCGAGTCCCTTCGGCTCGCCCTGTCGCACGAAGTGGATGTCGGCGAGGTCGCTCGAGCGCACGACGCGCTCCAGGCGACCGTGGTCGCCCTTCTCCATGAGCTTGACCTCGAGCTCGGGCACCGAGTCGAAGTGGTTGGAGATCGCGTTCTTGTTGCGCCCGATGATGACGAGGATGTCGTCGATCCCGGCATCCGCCGCCTCTTCGACCACGTACTGGATGGCCGGCTTGTCGACGACCGGCAGCATCTCCTTCGGCATCGCCTTCGTCGCCGGCAGGAAGCGCGTTCCCAGCCCCGCCGCAGGAATGACCGCCTTGAACTTCTGTGTACCCATCCCGACAGCCTACCGGTGGGCGCCGCGTAGACTCTGAGCCATGTCGAACGAGGTCGAGCACGCCAAGCGCGCACTGCGCGCCGAGCTCCGCGAACGCCGGGCGCTCCTCTCCGATGCGCAACGCGATGCCGCCGCCTCCTCGATCGGCGAACGCCTCGACGAACTCGTCGAGAGCCTCGGTGCCCAGTCGATCTCCTGCTACCTCTCGGCGACCGCCGAGCCGGGCACCCGTGAGTTCGTCAGCCGAGCGGTGCGCCGCGGCATCCGCGTGTTGCTCCCCGTCACCCGAGCCGACGGACTGCTCGACTGGGCCGTCGCGAACGATGACGACGACGTCGCCGAGGGACTCTTCGGCCTGCCCGAACCGACCGGCGAGGTGCTCGGCCCCATCGCGGTGAACGACGTCGACCTGATGATCGTGCCCGCCGCCGCGGTCGACCGTTCGGGCATGCGCATGGGCTGGGGCCGCGGCTATTTCGACAAGACCATCGGGTCGATGGAGAAGTGCCCTCCCGTGTACGCGGTCATCTATGATTCCGAGATACTCGACTCCCTGCCTCGCGAGGTGCACGACCAGCCGGTCGACGGCATCGTGACGCCGACGCAGACCCTCTCCCTGTCGCAGACGCGACGCTGACCCTCCGAGGACACCATGCCCACCTACGCCTATGCCTGCACGTCGTGCGGCCACCGCTTCGACGCCGTGCAGAGCTTCGCCGACGCATCGCTCACCGTCTGCCCCGAGTGCGGTGGCACCCTGCGCAAGCAGTACGGGTCGATCGGCGTGACCTTCAACGGCTCCGGCTTCTATCGCACGGACTCGCGGGCGAAGAGTGGCGGATCATCGGATGCTTCGACATCATCGAAGAAGGAGTCGACGACCACCAGCGCCCCCGCGCCGACGTCGAGCCCGACCTCATCCTGATTCCCCACCACTCGGAGGTTCGCATGCTCAAAGGATTCAAGGACTTCATCCTCCGCGGCAACGTCATCGACCTCGCGGTCGCCGTCGTCATCGGCACGGCGTTCACCGCGATCGTCAACGCCGTGGTCGCCAGTGTCATCAACCCGCTCGTCGCCCTCTTCTTCAAGGCCGACGCGATGGGCGGCTTCGGCCCGCAGGTCACCAACATCTACGGCGACACGGTCACGTTCCCGCTCGGCGACCTGATCTCGGCCGTCATCAGCTTCCTCGCGGTCGCCCTCGTCGTGTACTTCGTGTTCGTGCTGCCGATGAACACCTTCAAGGCGCACGTCGAGGCCCGCAAGGGCACGTCCGCCGAGCAGCCCGAAGAGGAGCCGGCCGCCGCAACCGAGGCCGAGCTGCTCGTCGAGATCCGCGACCTGCTCGCGAAGAGCAACGCCCGCGACTGACGGGCACACCCTCGCTGCACAGGCAGCCGCACCGGACGTCCCGTTCCGCTCCGCAGCGTCACCACGACGCTCAGTAGTGGGGCGGGACGTCCTGCATCATGCGGTCGTCATTGGGACCCGCGGGGCCGTCCGGGCGCCGCTTCCGGTCTTTCGCGACCGATTCGGGACCGCTCTCGGGGTCGGGATCGCTTCCCTCCACCGGCGTCAGGCGTGCGCGGCGGGAACCCGGCACGCGCTCGACCCGCTGCCGCGGAGCATCCGATGCGGGCTCCCCCGGAGAGGCATCCTCAGGCATCCGCTCGGTCAGCCGTTCGCGCCGTCATCGAGGTCGAGCGGCTGCGTGTCGTTCTCGGCACGCGCGGTCGACGGCGAGATGCCGAGCACCGAGGCGATCCGCGTCGCCGCCGTGGCCGGGTCGCTGTAGAGGTCGAACGCGTGCACGCGCACGTAGTGCCAGCCGAGTCGGCGCAGCACGTGCGGGCGCAGACGCAGGGTCTCGCGCAGCGAGTCGCCGCGCGATTCCGGATCGCACTCGATCACGACGGCCTTGCCGCCGTGCTGCGCGACCAGCGGCAGCAGACCGCGGTAGTCCACGTCGACGGATGCTCCGAGCCGGCGCAGCTCGCGGGCGAGCGCGAGGGTCAACGGGTCGGCGAGGTCTTCGAGACGCGCGTCGCGGGCACGGGCGGCCAGGCCGCCGAGGATCGACATGAGCGTCGCGGCGCCGTGCTCGAGGCGTCCATCGTCGAAGGACGACGGACGGATCGACGACACGATCACCATGGAACGGCGCGCGCGGGTCATGCCGACCGTGAGCAGCCGCTCGCCGTCGGGCGTCGAGAGATCGCCGAAGTCGCTGAGCACACGGCCGTGCTTGGTCAGACCGAAGCCGAGCGAGAAGATCACCCGGTCGCGGCTCTCGGCGACGGACTGTTCGAGGGTGAGAACGGCGAAGGGTTCCGCGGTATCGCGCCCCACGAAGTCGGCGACGTCGGAGCGTCCGGCGAAGGCTGCCGTGACCGCGGCGCGCACGCGCTCGGCATGACGGGCGCTGGCGGTCACGACCATGAGCGACTCGGACGGGCGGTGCACGGCATGCTCGACCACGAGCGTCACCACGCGGGCGACCTCGGCGTCGGGGCTCTCGACCGCACCCGAGATCGGGTCGGGCGTGCCCGTGCCTCCCTCGACGTAGTCGACCGTGAGGCTTCCCCGACCGAGATACGACCCGGCCCAGGGCAGCGACACGATCTCGCCGCCGTAGAAGGCGTCGTTGATGAGCTCGGCGAGGTCTTCTCCCCCGGCGCGGTAGCTGCGCGTGAGCGTCATCACCGGAAGCAGCTCCGAGAGACGTTCGAACACCGAGGTCTCGTCGAACTCGACCTCGGGCTCCCAGAGGTCATCGGGGTCGACGGCGATCTGGAACGGCGACGGGCGCTGGGTCACCGGGTCGCCGAACGCGACGACCTGCCGCGCACGACGGATCGCGGGCGCGGCCTCGGCGAGGTTGATCGCCGCGGCATCCACCAGGAGAACGGCGTCGAACTCGACGGAGTCCGGGATCTCGGGCACGAGGTAGGGCGAGGAGATCCAGACCGGAGCGAGCGTGGAGACGAGCGTCGGAGCGGCGCTGATCACCTCGGCGGACGTCGTCGTGCTCTGCGTCAGGGCACGACGGAGGTTCGCGGACTCCTGCGGCTCATCGACGATCGCGATCTTCCACTGGTTGGCGAGCTGCCAGGCCAGCAACGGGCCGGCCATCGCGGCGTGCGCCTCGTCGACGAGACGGAAGTCGCGCTCGAGCCGATCGACGACCGCGGTGTTCGCGCCGAGGAGGGCGCGGTTGTCCTGGAGGGCGCGCTCGAGGAGAGACTGCCACCACGCGAACTCGAGCTCGTCGCCCACCCGCGACTCGGAGACGTGACGCACCGAGAGGTCGGTGAGCAGGGGCTCGAGGCCGAGGAGGGCGAGTTCGTCGCGCAGCTCCGCGCGCTCGACGAGGTTCTCGAAGACGTCGGACTTCGCCGCGAGACCCGCGAGCGTGCGCACCAGGCGCGCCACGGGCAGCGTCGCCAGCGGTTCACGTCGGCCGAGGGCCGCGTCGAGTTCGGCGAGTTCGGCCTCGACGCGCTGCCACGCGGCCGCGACCTCGCCGAGACCCAGCGGGACCTCGGGGGCGACGCCCGCATCGACGCAGCGCTGCCACTGCGTGCGCTGGGTCTGGATGCGCAGCAGCGCCTCGTGCATCTCGGTGACGTGCACACCGGGACGCACGTACTCCTTCGCCAGACGGCGCAACCGCCGACGGTTCGCCGACGACATCCCCGGTGCATCGCGGCGGGACCCGTGCGCCTGGATCAGCTCGCCCAGCGGGCGCTCGAACACGGTCGGGCTGAAGCGGTCGAGCGAGTCGCGGATGCCCTCGAGCAGTCGCAGGTAGTCGCCGAGCTCGTCGATGGTCGAGAACGGGCGCATGTGGGTCTGGGCGATGAGTTCGTAGCCCCGCTCGAGCAGCGCCGGAACGCTGTCGGAGTGCAGGCGACCCGCCAGCTCGTGCGCGGCGCGTGCGGCCTCGGTCGTGGCGAAGGTGACGCCGTACCAGGGCGAATCGTCGGGGCCGAAGCGGAACTCGCCGAGACGCGCGGCCTGCGCGAGGGCGGCGGCGGCCGGCCCGCGATCGCCGGCGAGACGCCGCAGGGACTCGTTGCTGAGTCGCGCGGTGGTCGACGGCGGGGTCGGCAGCGAGGCGAGTCGGGTGAGGTGACGGGTCGCCTCGAGCACGGAGGCATCCATGCCGGGCACGGGAGACGTGAGCGCGTGACGGTAGTCGCGGAGCACGGTGCGCAGGCGCACGAGCGCATCGTCGACCTCTCCGACCTTGGGAGCGCTCGCCTTCTCGTTGCGACCGATGGCGCGCACGAGGTCACGACGCACGCTCACCGGCGAGATCGCGAGGCTGTCGAGACCGATCCCGGCCAGGCGGTGGCGGACTCCGTCGAGCGTGGAGCGGCGGGCCGAGACGACGAGCACGCGCTTCCCCGCCCGGACGAGCTCGCCCAGCGCGTTGATCACGGTCTGCGTGCCGCCGGTGCCGGGCAGCGTCGCGACGGTGAGCGAGTGGCCGGCGGCGATCCGCGAGAGCACGGCCTCCTGCTCGGCATCCGCATCGAGCAACAGGGTGTCGGATGCCGGCGCGCGGTCGTCCGGCCCGGTGAAGTGCGGCGTGGCCCGCGGGGCCCTCACCCGCTCGCGGTCGCCGACGTGACCGGCGAGGGCGTTGAGCACCTGGTGGTCGAGCGTGCGGGTGTCGCGCGACATGGAGCCCGCGACGTCGGCGAAGGTCGACACGACCAGGCGCGGTTCGACCGAGAAGGTGTCGATCGTCCGGGTGATCGCACGCAGGCTGTCGATGACCGGCTGAGGCTTGAAGATGCCGCCGTCGTAGGCGAGGGATGCCAGGGTCGACGCGTCGATCGAAATGCCGAAGTGCTCGCGGGCGATGCGGACGAGTTCGGGATTGACCTCGAACGCCCCCTGCAGCTTCAGCTCGTAGTCGGAGTGGTGGCGGCGGATCGCGAGCGGGCGCAGCAGCACGGGGGCGGCGAAGAACGCTCCCCCGATCCGCCAGCGGGCGACGCCGACGGCGAGGTGCACGGCCTCGATGCCGCGCACGGTGCGCAGCTCGGTGTTCTTCGCGGTGATCCGCTCGGCGGCGAGTCGTGCGGTGCGCAGACCGACCTCGTCGCGGAAGAGGTTCGACAGCAGCGTCGATTTTCCGGTGATGAACTGCGGGAGGCTGCCGGGATGCGCCTTGGAGATGTCGATACCGGACTCGGCCCCGTCGCGGAAGCTGGTCAGCGGCGAGGGGCCGCCCAGATCGGCGGCTTCACTACGCAGTCGCGAGCGCTCGCCCTCGGCGGCGTGGGTCACGATGACGCCGGTCGACGAGGACCGGAGGTCGCTGAGGGTCACGGCGAGCGCTGCTCCCGCGTCTTCTACCGTCTTGCCTTCCCGTCGCCACACAACTCACACACTAAGCGCGCCGGGCGCGAGGCCCGGTATCCCGGGCGGGTTTCGCGGAATTCCGGTCACGGATGCCGTGGCGAACTCCTTCTGCACCGCCACCCGTCGAGAGCGACTCTCCCCCGTCCGTGGACCTCCCCTCAGGGCAGGCGGTCGCCGGGCGTCAGGATGGACGCATGACCTTCCGCTACGACTTCGCCCCCACGCCCTTCGGCGATGCGCTCGCGGTGTTCTCCGACGAGGGCATCGTGCGCTTCGATCTGTCCGAGTCGGAAGACCCGTCGGTCCCGTGGCTCCTCGAGAACGTCGCCCAGGAGCTGCGGGCGGTGCCGGAGCCCGACCCGGGTGCGGCCGATGAGCTGGCCGACCTCCTCGACCGCTACTTCGACGGCGCGCCGATCCGGTTCAACGAGCACCTCTCTCTCGACTGGCGCCTCGTCGACGGCTTCCCTCGACGCGCCCTCGAGGCGATCGGAACGATCGAGTGGGGTGAAACCCTGAGCTACGGAGAGGTCGCCGTCCTCGCCGGCCACCCGGGCGCGGCCCGCGCCGTGGGATCGGCCTGCCGCATCACCCCGTTCTCGATCATCGTGCCCGTGCACCGCGTCATCCGCTCCGACGGCTCTCCCGGTCACTACGGGGCGCACCCCGAGCGCAAGCGGTTCCTCCTCGACCTCGAATCGGGCGGGCGGAGCGTTTAGCGCCACAGGATCGGCGCGGGTCCTGCCGAGTAGGCCGTCGGGATCCGCGCCGGAGGGGCGCCGGTGGTAATCTCACCGCGTGACGGGAACGGCGCCGTCGCGCGGAAGGCAGGTGGCCGTGAGCACTCCGACCGGAACCGAATCCGACACCGAGCTCATCGCCCGCGCCGTGCGGGAACTCGCCCGCCGCACCCGGTTCCCGGTCGCCTTCGGCGGCCTCCTCGATGACGGTGTCGTGCACGTGACGACGATCGTCGGCAACCGCACCCGCAGTCTCGACGGCCTGCGTGTTCGACCCGAGCGCGGACTCGGAGGGCGAGCGATGATGGAGCTCCGTCCGCGCATGACCAGCGACTACGGGTCCTCGCAGCAGATCACGCACGACTACGACGTCTTCGTGCTCGGCGAGGGTCTGCGCACACTCCTGGCGGTTCCGATCGTCGTCGCGGGACGATCCCGCGGCGTGCTCTACGCGGGCGCCTGGGACGACGAGCAGATCGGCGGGATCACCACCGCCCCGGCCATGCAGGTCGCGCAGTCGGTCGCCGACGAGTTGCGCATCCGCGAGGAGGTCGAACGCCGACTTCGCGCCGGCGCCCCGGCATCCACCCCCCTGCCGGCCGGTCAGCAGGAGCAGTTGCGCGAGACGTTCGCCGATCTGCGCAGCATCGCCGCATCGATCGACGACGACGAGCTGCGCGCTCGGCTCGCTCGCGTCGAGGGTCGTCTGCTCGCCCTCTCGGGTGAGCAGACGACGACCGCGACCGGCCCGTCGCCCGTGGTCCGCCTCTCGCCGCGCGAGACCGATGTCCTCTCGTGCGCCGCGCTCGGGGCGACGAATGCCGAGATCGCATCACAGCTCGGCCTCCGCGAGGGGACGGTCAAGGCGTACCTCGGCACCGCCATGTCGAAACTCGACGCATCGACCCGGCATTCCGCTGTCGCTCGAGCCCGGCGGGCGGGGCTCCTGCCGTGATCGCCTAAATCACACCGGAATTCCATTTGCATTCACTCCTGTATGCAAAAGGAATCGCCGTCGAATTGATTGCCGCAATTAGATTCGGCGAGTAATGTTCACTCCATGGCGAGACGAATTGTGCATCAACTGGTCGACGATATCGACGGCAGTGTTCTGGAGATCGGCGAGGGAGAGACCGTTCATTTCTCCCTCAACGGCACCGCGTGGGAGATCGATCTGAACTCGGAGCACGCCGCGGAACTCCGCGCAGCCCTCGAGCCCTACATCTCCGCCGGGCGTCGTGCGGGTTCCGCGAGCTCCCCGCGCAGCTCTTCGGGTTCCGCCCGTAAGCGACCTGCGCGCAACCCCGAGGTCGCGGCCATCCGCGCCTGGGCAAATGACAACGGATACTCGCTCTCGGAGCGCGGACGAATTCCCGCGCCCGTCATCGAGGCATACAACAAAGCGCACTGATCGCGCACGAATACCACGACTGAAGGCTCTCCTCCGGGGGAGCCTTCAGTCGTCGTGCTCGGTGACCCAGGCCTCATCGGGCAGGGCGATCTCCTGCGTCATGTCCTCGAGGAAGCGAATGACGACCGCGCGCTCCTCGCGCGTGAGCCTGGCCGCGGCGTAGAACCGCTTCGCCTGCTGACGCCCCACGGTCTGCATCGCCGCGTGGCGGGTCTCCTCGGTGATGGTGATCGCGAGCGCCCGGCGGTCGGTCGGGTGCGGCGAGCGCACGATGTGACCGCCCTTCTCGAGGCGGTCGAGCAGCTTGGTGGTCGACGCGGTCGAGATCGCCAGGTGCTGCGCGATGCCGCCCGGGGTCGCGATCGCGTGCCGGTTGGCGCACACGATGAGGTAATGCAGGGCACGCATGTCGGTCTCGTTGAGCTGCATGTAGCGACGCGAGGCGCGCGACAGCTTCTGCTCGGCCTCGCGCAACTCGCCGAGTGCTCCCATCACGAGAGCGATCTGCTGCAGGTCCTCCGGCGCGACCCCCGAGCGATCGACGAGCGCACTGCGCGGGTCGCTCGCCTCGACGTCGTAGATCGCGGCGTGGCTGAGCCCGTCGGCCGCGGCATCCGCTCGCGTACCGTCGACCGGCGCCCCCGTCTTCGGGGTAGTGCCGGGTGCAGTGTCCATGCGATCATGTTACACAACGATCTATTTCATGCTAAGTTAATTACTCGCCAAGCTAGTGAAATGACCTGCAGAGGACGCCATGGACGACGTGACCCTTCTCGACGAGAACGGAACCGCGATCGGTTCCCTGCCGAAGAGCGACGTCCACACCACCGACACCCCTCTTCACCTGGCCTTCTCCTGCCACCTGCTGAACGCGCGCGGACAGGTTCTGCTCACCCGCCGTTCGCTCGCCAAGAAGACCTGGCCCGGCGTGTGGACGAACAGCTTCTGCGGGCATCCCCGCCCGGATGAGGCCATCGCGGATGCCGTGCACCGCCGAGCACACGAAGAGCTCGGTGCGCGCGTCGTCGATCTGCGGCCCGCGCTCCCCGATTACCGCTACCGCGCCGTCGACGCGAGCGGCATCGTCGAGAACGAGGTGTGCCCCGTCTACGTCGCCCGACTCGACGGCGACCTCTCCCCCCGACCGGACGAGGTCGCGGAATGGGCGTGGGCGGATGCCGCCGACATCGCCGCCGCCGTCGCCGGGACCCCCTTCGCCTTCAGCCCCTGGCTGGTCGAGCAGCTTCCGCTGCTCCGAGAGAGCGGAGCACTCTGATCATGGCTTCCGTCGCGACTCAGGACGAACTCGGCACCCGCGTCGAGGAGGCCCTCCGGCAACGCTTCGCCGAGCGCAGCTCCGCCGCCGAGAACTACGGAGAACCGTTCGCCGCGCTCTGGCGTGCCGCCGCGGCGCACGCGATGGGCGGCAAGATGATCCGTCCTCGTCTGCTCCTCGACACGCACCGAGCGCTGTCGGCATCCGGTTCGGAGGTCGACCAGACAGCAGCCATCGAGATCGCCGCAGAGGTCGAGCTGCTCCACTACGCCTTCCTCCTGCACGACGATGTGATCGACGGCGACCTCGTGCGTCGCCGGCAGCCGAACCTCATCGGTACCCTCGCGGCGTCCACGGGCCGGGCGCGCGAGGACTCCGAGCTGCACTGGGCGCGCTCGAGCGCCATCCTCATGGGCGACCTGCTGCTGGCGACCTCGGTTCTCGGCTTCGCGCGCGCCCGCGTCTCGACCGCGGCACGTCTGCGCCTGCTCGACCTCATCGAGCACACCATCGTCGAGACCGTCGCCGGGGAGCACATCGACGTCGGCCTGGGCGACGGGATCATCGAACCGGACCTCCGCACGATCCTGGAGATGAGCACCTACAAGACCGCGACCTACTCGTTCTCGCTCCCTCTGCGGGCGGCGGCGATCCTCGCCGGGGCCTCGGCCGAGCTCGAAGACGACCTGGCGGCGATCGGCCGTCATCTCGGACTCGCCTTCCAGCTCCAGGACGACCTGCTCTGCGTGTTCGGCGATCACGAGGTGCACGGCAAGGATGCGTTCTCCGACCTGCGCGAGGGCAAGGAGACGGCCATCATCGCCTATGCGCGGATGACGACCGCCTGGCCCCACATCCGGCAGCACTTCGGCTCCACGATGCTCGACGAGCACGAGGCCGTGCGCATCCGCGAACACCTGCGCGACTGCGGGGCCGAGCGATTCGTGCAGGGCCTCGTCGCCGATGAGCTCGCCGCGGCATCCGCGGTCGCGGTCGACATCGAGTCCGCGCACATCGTCTCGGGCGACGTCATCGACAGCATCCGCACCCTGATCGCGCGCATCGAGGGGCGCGCATCGTGACCGCATCGCCCGCGACCGGCGGCGACGAATCCCTGCGCCGGTTCAGCAGGACCGCCGAGATCGCCACCGCCGGCGTGATCCGCGCCTATTCCACGTCGTTCGGCATGGCGACCAAGCTGCTCGGCCCCCGCCACCGCCAGCACATCCGCAACATCTACGCGATGGTGCGGATCGCCGACGAGATCGTCGACGGCGTGGCCGCCGAGGCGGGGCTCGACGCCGGAGCGCAGGCCGACGCCCTGACGTCGTACATCGCCGAGACCCACCGCTCTCTGCGCACGGGGTACAGCAGCGACCTCATCCTGCACGCCTTCGCGCAGACGGCGCGCGCGTGCGGCATCGGGGAGGACCTCACGCAGCCGTTCTTCGACTCGATGCGCGCCGACATTCCCTCGGCGGACGCGGCGGCGGCGTACGACGCCGATGCCCACGCACGGTACGTGTTCGGATCCGCAGAGGTGGTGGGCCTGATGTGCCTGCGCGTGTTCCTGCGGGACGCCGAGCGCACGCCCGCGCAGCTCGAGACGCTCGAGCACGGCGCACGCCAGCTCGGCGCCGCGTTCCAGAACGTGAACTTCCTGCGCGACCTCGCCGACGACACCGATCGTCTGCGCCGCAGCTATCTCGGCACGGCCGAGCGCCTCACCGACGCCGATCGCGACACCTGGGTCGCGACCGTCGAGACCCAGCTCGACGACGCCCGCGCCTCGATCCCGCTCCTGCCGAAGGATGCGCGCGCCGCCGTGCGCAGCGCGCTCGCCCTGTTCGCCGCGCTCACTCGACGCGTCGCGAAGACCCCCGTCGACGACCTCTACCGGCGGCGCGTGCGCGTGCCCGACCCGCTCAAGGCAGTGCTCGCCGCACGCTCCGTGCTCGTCACCGCGGTGGAGCCCCGATGAGCCGGGTGGTGGTGATCGGCGCCGGCGTCGCGGGCCTCGCGACGGCGGGCCTGCTCGCACGCGACGGCCACGAGGTGCTCGTTCTCGAGAAGAACGCACAGGTCGGCGGGCGCGCGGGCAGCATCGAGCGCGACGGCTTCCGCTTCGACACCGGCCCCTCCTGGTACCTGATGCCGGAGGTCTTCGACCACTGGTTCGCGATGATGGGCACGTCGGCCGCCGAACAGCTCGATCTCGTGCCGCTCGACCCCGGCTATCGCGTGTTCCGTCAGCCGCAGGGCGATGCGGCGACCTCGGAGGTGACGGTGCCGGCGGGGCGCGACGCCGTCTCCCGGCTGTTCGAGTCGCGCGAGCCGGGTGCGGCGAGCGCGCTGTCCGACTACCTCGACTCGGCCCACCACGCGACCTCGATGGCCGAGAAGTATTTCCTCTACAATCCGTTCACCCGGCTGACGACGCTGACGACCGGAGAAGTGCTGCGCGCTGCTCCGCGGCTGTTCTCCCTCCTGGGCACGCGCCTGCAGGCCTTCGCGGGCCGACGGTTCCGCGATCCGCTGCTCCGGCAGATCCTCGGCTATCCGGCGGTCTTCCTCGGCACCGATCCGCGCAGCGCCCCCGCGATGTACCACCTCATGAGCGCGCTCGACCTCGACGAGGGCGTCAGCTACCCCCAGGGCGGTTTCTGGGGCGTTGCCCTGCGCATCGAGGCGCTGGCCCGCGACGCGGGCGCGCGCATCGTGACCGAGGCGGAGGTCACCGGCATCCGCACCACCGGCCGCGGTCGGGCGACGCGCGCGACCGGCGTGGAATGGACGGATGCCGCCGGCGAACTCCACATCGAAGACGCCGATATCGTGGTCTCCGGCGCCGATCTGCACCACACCGAGACCGCGCTCCTGCCCGCCGAGCAGCGCAGCTATCCCGAATCCTGGTGGAGCCGACGCACGAGCGGCCCCGGCGCGGTGCTCGTCATGCTCGGCGTGCGCGGTGCGCTCCCCGAGCTGCCGCACCACTCCCTGTTCTTCACCGACGACTGGGACGCGAACTTCGACGCCATCTTCGGATCCGAGCAGCGCATCCCCTCCCCCGCCTCGACGTACGTCTGCCGCCCCAGCGCGACCGACGACGCCGTGGCCCCGGCCGGTCACGAGAACCTCTTCATCCTCGTGCCGGTCCCCGCCGACCCCGACCTCGGCCACGGCGGCTCCGACGGCACCGGATCGGCGACGATCGAGCGCGCGGCCGACGCCGCGATCGACCTCGTCTCGACCTGGGCGGGCATCCCCGACCTGCGAGAGCGGATCGTGGTGCGCGAGACCAAGGGACCGGCCGACTTCCGCGACGACTACCACTCGTGGAGCGGGGGGATGCTGGGGCCGGCGCACATCCTGTCGCAGAGCGCGATGTTCCGCGCACAGAACGCCTCGAAGCGGGTGCGCGGCCTCTACTACGCGGGGGCGACGACGGCGCCGGGCGTCGGTGTGCCGATGTGCCTGATCAGCGCGGAGATCGTGCTCAAGCGCATCCGCGGCGATCACTCCGCCGGCCCCCTTCCGGAGCCCGCGCGCACTCCCCGCGGATCGACGGGGCGCTGATGGGCTTCGTGTACCTGGCCGCCCTGCTGGTCTCGACGGGCTGCATGCTGCTGCTCGACCGGCGCTTCCGACTGTTCTTCTGGCGGGATGCGATCGCGGCGACCGTCGTCACGATCGCGGGTCTGGCGTTCTTCCTGATCTGGGACGTCTTCGGCATCGTCACCGGCATCTTCTACCGGGGCGAGGGCGCGATCGCGACGGGCATCGTGCTCGCTCCCGAGATGCCGCTCGAGGAGCCGGTCTTCCTCACGTTCCTGGTGATCTGCACGATGGTCGTCTACACGGGGGCGGTGCGCCTCCTCACCCGCGGCCTCGCTCGCCCGGTGCCGAGCGAGGGGGCGCGATGACCTACCTGCAGCTCGCCGCGTGGTTCCTCGGCGCCGCCGTGGTGATCGCGAGCGGCCTGACGCTCCTCGCTCGCGGTCGAGGTCCGCATGCCGGCGCCGTCGCCCTGACCGTCCTGGTGATGCTCACGCTGACGGCGGTGTTCGACACGATCATGATCGCGAGCGAACTCTTCCACTACGCCGGGCCGCAGCTGCTCGGCGTGCACATCGGCCTCGCCCCGATCGAGGACTTCGCGTATCCGCTCGCCGGCGCTCTGCTGCTGCCGGCGCTGTGGGCTGCGCTCCTCTCGCGGCGTACCGCCCCGGAGGACGCTCCTTCCTCTGAGAGGACCCGCGCATGACCGCGCCCGCCGCCCGCCCGTCGCTCGCCCGCGACTTGGGGCAGATCCTGCTCTCGTCGCGCCCCATCAGCTGGATCAACACCGCGTTCCCGTTCGCCGCCGGTTATCTGCTCACGACGCGCGAACTCGACCTCACCGTCGTGATCGGCTTCGTGTACTTCCTGATCCCCTACAACCTCGCCATGTACGGGATCAACGACGTGTTCGACTACGCCTCGGATCTCGCGAACCCGCGCAAGGGGGGCATCGAGGGTGCGCTCCTCGCTCCGCGGATGCACCGCCCGACGCTGTGGGCTGCGGCGGTGTCGAACATCCCGTTCCTGGTCTACCTCGTCGTGGTGGGCAACGCCGCGTCGACCGCGTGGCTCGCGGTCAGCGTGTTCGCGGTGATCGCGTACTCCGCGCCTCGTCTGCGCTTCAAGGAGCGCGCGTTCCTGGATTCGGTGACCTCGAGCCTGCACTTCGTGACCCCGGCGATCGTCGGACTGGCCCTGGCGGGCTCGGGCGTCACGCGCGACACCGTGCTCGTGCTCGTGGCCTTCTTCCTCTGGGGCATGGCGGCGCACGCGTTCGGCGCGGTGCAGGACGTCGGTCCCGACCGCGAAGCCGGCATCGGCTCGGTGGCGACCGTGATCGGCGCAGCCGCGACCGTGCGCCTCTCGCTGGGCCTGTGGGCGCTCGCCGGCATCCTGATGATGCTGACGGCCTGGCCGGGACCGCTCGGCGCCCTGCTCGCCCTCCCCTACCTGATCAACGCCGCGCCGTGGTGGCGCGTGAGCGATGAGGACTCCGGCGCGACCAACCGAGCCTGGCGCCGCTTCATCTTCCTGAACTACTTCGCCGGCTTCCTGGCGACGATGATCCTCATCCTCGCCTGGGTCTCCTGACCCCGCACCACCCGAAAGGCCCTCACCATGCCCCGATCCGACCGCGCCACGACGCCGACCATCCGCGAACGCTCACGCCGCCACTCCTGGGTGCGCGTGTTCCTGCCGGTCGCGCTCATCCTGGTCTGGCTCGTGGGCGCGTCGCTCGGCGGCCCGCTCTTCGGCAAGGTCGACGAGGTCTCCTCCAACGACCAGACCACCTACCTCCCCGAGTCGGCGGACGCCACCCAGGTGCAGGAGCTGCTGGGCGATTTCCGTGACAGCGATGAGATCCCCGCGATCGCCGTCTTCACCTCCGAGACGACGCTGACGGATGCCGAGATCTCCGCGATCACGGACGCCGTCGCCGACACCCCCTCGCTCGAGGGCATCGCCGACGATGTCTCGCCCGCGCTCGTCTCCGACGACGGATACGCGGTGCAGGCGTTCATCCCGATCAGTGGAGACGCCGAGCTGAAGGACGTCACTGCCGAGCTCGGCGACGAGCTGCGCGCCTCCGCCCCGGACGGCGTCAGCGTGTACATCACGGGCCCCGCCGGATTCACCGCCGATCTCGCCGCCGGGTTCGCGGGCATCGACGGGCTTCTCTTGGGCGTCGCGCTCCTCGCCGTTCTGGTGATCCTCGTGCTCGTCTACCGCTCGTTCCTGCTGCCGCTCGTGGTGCTCTCCACCAGCCTCTTCGCGCTCTGCGTCGCTCTGCTGGTGGTGTGGTGGCTCGCGAAGTTCGAGGTCCTGCTGCTGAGCGGGCAGACCCAGGGCATCCTCTTCATCCTCGTCATCGGCGCCGCGACCGACTACGCGCTGCTGTTCGTCGCGCGCTTCCGCGAGGAACTGCGCATCGCGGAAGACAAGGGCACGGCGGTCATGGCCGCGTGGAAGGGGTCGTTCGAGCCGATCGTCGCCTCCGGCGGGACGGTGATCGCGGGTCTGCTGTGCCTGCTGCTGAGCGATCTCAAGTCGAACAGCACCCTCGGTCCGGTCGCGGCGATCGGTATCGTCTTCGCGATGCTCGCGGCGCTCAGCCTGCTGCCCGCACTGCTGCTGCTCTTCGGTCGCGCGGTGTTCTGGCCGCGGCGGCCGCGGTTCGAGCCGGAGGTCGTCGCCGAAGAGCACGGCATGCGCACCACGGGCCTCTGGGCGCGCCTCGCGGGAGTCATCACCCGTCGACCGCGGGTGATCTGGATCGTCACGACGCTGGTGCTGCTCACCGGCGCCGCGGGCATCACTCAGCTCAACGCGGTGGGCGTGCCGCAGTCCGATCTCGTGCTCGGCGCGTCCGAGGCGCGCGACGGCCAGGCGGCGCTCGGTGAGCACTTCCCGGGCGGTTCGGGCAGCCCGGCCTACGTGATCGTCGCCGAGGACTCCCTGCAGGATGCCGCAGATGTGCTGCTCGCGAACGACGGCGTCGACAGCGTCGCGGTCACGGCATCCGATTCCCCCAGCGGAACCGCGAGCGTGACGACCGATGGCATCGTCGCGGTCGGCCCTCCCGGAACCGCCGCACCCGATCCGACGGTCGTCGACGGTGAGGTGCTGCTGCAGGCGACGCTCACCGACGCCGCCGATTCGGATGCCGCGGCCGAGACCGTCCGCTCCCTGCGCACCGAGCTCGCGGGCGTCGACGCCCTGGTCGGCGGCGTGACGGCGACGGCCATCGACACGAACGACGCGTCGATCCACGATCGCAATCTGATCATCCCCGTGATCCTCGTCGTCATCATGCTGATCCTGATGCTGCTGCTGCGCTCGATCCTCGCGCCGGTGCTCCTGATCCTCACCACGGTGCTGTCGTTCGGCACCGCGATGGGCGTTTCGGCGCTGGTCTTCAACGGCATCTTCGACTTCCCCGGCGCGGACCCCGCCGTGCCGCTCTACGGTTTCGTCTTCCTCGTCGCCCTCGGCATCGACTACAACATCTTCCTGATGACGCGCGTGCGCGAGGAATCCCTGGCGCACGGCACGCGCGAGGGTGTGCTGCGCGGACTGTCGATCACGGGCGGCGTCATCACCTCCGCGGGCCTCGTGCTGGCCGCGACGTTCGCCGCGCTCTCGGTGATCCCGATCCTCTTCCTCGTGCAGCTCGCGTTCATCGTGGCGTTCGGGGTGCTGCTCGACACGTTCATCGTGCGGTCGCTGCTCGTGCCCGCGCTCGCCTACGACATCGGCAAGAGGATCTGGTGGCCGTCGAAGCTCTGGCGCCGGGGCCTGGACTGAGTCTCTGCCGAGCCTCAGGGGCCTGACGTATCCGGTCGCTAGACTGGATTCCAGGCCCCCGTAGCTCAGCAGGATAGAGCAGCCCTCTCCTAAAGGGCAGGTCGCAGGTTCGAATCCTGTCGAGGGCACCGATGATCATCCGACGACGAGTGGGGACACGACGATGACCGATCCGACGCAGAACCCGTACGTTCCGCCGCCCGCACCGGGCGCGGGCATCCCGCCGGTCCCGCCGGCCACGTCGGTGCCGCCCGTTCCCCCGGCACCCACCGCGAGCCCGCTCGGGTACCAGCCGCCGCCCGCGCCGCATACTGCACCGCCGGTCGCACCGCAGTATGCGCCTCCGGTCGCGCCGCAGTACGCGACGCCGCCGCAGCCCGTCCAGCCCCCGCAGCAGGTCGCGCCCTACGGCTACCCCGGTCAGGCCCCCGTGCCCGCCGGGCGGAAGCAGACGTCACCGCAGACCAGCAGCATCATCTCGGTCGTCGCCGGAGCGGTCTCGATCATCGTCCTGCCCTGGATCGCCGGATTCATCGGCATCGGGATGGGCGTGTTCACCCTCCGCACGCAGTCGACCGCGCGTCGCCAGGGGCTTCCCACGAGCGGTGCCCATACGACGATGGCGATCATCGGGATCGTGCTCGGCTCGATCGGCATCCTCGCGAAACTCGCGCTCGACTACTTCCTCTGATCCGTTCCGAGTCGCGCCTGTCGCTCGCGGTCAGGCCGCGAGCGCCAGGTACGGCTCCCACCGCGGGTCGCTGCGCTCGGTGCCGCGCACGGTCCACGCCGTGCCGTGCGGAGGCCGAGGAACGAACCGCAGTTCCCAGCGCATCTCCTGCGGTGTGCGATTGCTCTTCACGTTGTTGCAGCGCAGGCAGCAGGCGACGAGGTTCTCCCACGAGTCGGCTCCGCCTCGCGAACGCGGCATCACGTGGTCGATGGTCGACGCCGCCTTGCCGCAGTAACCGCACCGGTGATTGTCGCGGCGCAGCACGCCGCGACGCGTGACCGGCACCCGCCTGCTGTTCGGCACGCGCACGTAGCGCGAGAGGATGATCACCGCCGGGCGATCGTATGCACCGCGGCTCCCCCAGACGGGGTCCCCCTCGATGCGTTCGATCACGGAGGCCTTGTCGTTCATCACGAGCACGAGGGCCCGCTTGAACGACACGATCGCCAGGGGCTCGTAGCCCGCGTTCAGGACAAGTGTGCGCATTCGTCATCCTCTCGATCCGCCGGGACGGCTTCCCGGCACTCTCGACTCACACGACGTCGTGCCGGCGGAGGAATGATCGCAGAGACGAAAAAAGGCGCTGTCTAGAGACAGCGCCTTCTGCGCGCGGAAGAACCGCGGCGTCCCTGCGGGCAATGCCGGAGGACGTGACGACCGAGGGCATCCATGGTGCGGATACTCGGTTGCGTGTCCATCGGCTTCTCCCGTCAGTTCGACGACGGGTTCAGGCTAACCCATTCCGGACGGTGCAGGGCGAAACAGCCGGTGAACGTTCGGGCGTGTTCGCCCAGCGCTCGCCCAGCCGAGCGGCTCAAGAAAGGTCAGCCGGCGTTGGCGCCGAGCCAACCGATGGGCTCGACGAGTCCGCCGTTGACCCAGACCTCGAAGTGGAGGTGGTTGGCGGTCGAGCGACCGGTGCTGCCGACGTAACCGATGAGCTGGCCGGCTTCGACGGTCTGCCCCTGCTGCACCTGACGCGAGCCGTAGATCATGTGGCCGTACGTGGTCTGCACGCGCTGGCCACCGATGACGCTGTCGAGCATGACGCAGACGCCGTATCCGCCGATGCTCTCGGCCGAGGCGCGCACGACGCCGGCAGCGGCCGCGTAGATCGGGGTGCCGGCGGGGGCGAGCATGTCGGCACCGTTGTGACCGCCGCCGACCGTGCGGCTGACATTCCAGGAGCCGAGGGGAAGCGGGTAACGGACCTCGCCCGACCCGGGTGCGACGAGCGCGTAGCCAGCGGTGTTGAAGCTGGTGCTGGTGCTGGCAGCGGCGGCCTTCGCCGCCTCAGCGGCCCGTGCGGCGGCAGCTTCTTCGGCCTTCTTCTTCTCGATCTCCTCCGGCGTGGTCGCCGTGAAGGTTCCGCGATCGAGGGGAGCTGCAGTGGCCTCGGAGGCCACGACGAGCGACTGCGCGTCGACGGCGGCGAGCTGCTGGACGGTGGTGGCGGCCTCCGCCGGCTTGGTGGCGGCGTAGGCGGGCAGAGCGACGGCGGCGACCAGAGCACCGACTGCCCCGAAGATGGCGACCGACCGGATCGGCTTCGCGATGGAGCGGGTGCCGTTCTTCCCACCGGTACGGCGGGCGACAGCGCGGTCTTCAGATTTCTTCACGGGCAATTCGTTGTCTGCGACCAAAACATCCTCCAGCGCCTGCGCGCTCGGGTAGCGCTGACTCGTCGGCACTCTGCTCTCGTGGCACGTGTGTATCTCGGGTACGTTGTGCGTTTCTCACCGCGTCGACGACGAGCCTGGGAGGCAACCGACGCGATTCATCGTCTGCGGGCTTCGCGGACGACTCGACCGAGGTTACCGGAAGATAACGATCATGTCACCCTGTGAACCTGGCAATCCTCGGAGAGCCAGTTCAGGAGCCATCTTCAGGCAGGCTCCCCGACGAGGAAGATGTGCGAGGCCAGCTCGACGGGAAGCTCGAGTCCGTCGTCCTTGCCCTCCATCTGGATCAGGACGTATCCCTCGTTGAAGCGGAAGTCGCCGCGCGCACCGGGCATGACGCCCGCGTCGCGCAGCTGCTCGAGCAGTTCGGGGTCGACCTGCGCGGGCTCGGCGAGGCGACGGACGGTGCCGTCGATCGGCTCACCCGCCGCATTCAGCTTCTGCACGAGGCCGATGACGCCCTCGTCGAAGGTGCGCGCCGGAAGGTCGCCGAGCTGGTCGAGACCGGGGATCGGGTTGCCGTAGGGCGACTCGGTCGGGTGCCCGAGGAGCTCGACGAGGCGACGCTCGACCTGCTCGCTCATGACGTGCTCCCAGCGGCAGGCCTCTTCGTGCACGAACGCCCAGTCGAGTCCGATCACATCGGACAGGAGGCGCTCGGCGAGGCGATGCTTGCGCATCACGTCGACGGCCTTGCGGCGGCCGGCATCGGTGAGCTCGAGCGTGCGATCCTCGGAGACGATCACCAGGCCGTCGCGCTCCATCCGGCCGACGGTCTGCGAGACCGTGGGACCCGAGTGGCCGAGGCGCTCGGAGATGCGCGCACGCAGCGGAACGATGTTCTCCTCCTCGAGTTCGAGGATGGTGCGGAGGTACATCTCCGTGGTGTCGATCAGATCCGTCATGTTCTGGCCCTCCGAGGTTCTTAGGCAAGCCTACATTCCCGCACGGACATCGGGCTCGCGCACGGTGAAACACGCCCTGCGCGCCCCCGTAGAATCTACGCATGGCGATCGAGATTCCGCGTGACCTCCTGCCCGTCGACGGCCGTTTCGGCTGCGGACCCTCGAAGGTGCGCCCCGCGCAGCTCGAGGCCCTGGTGACCGCGGGAGCGTCGATCCTCGGCACCTCGCACCGCCAGGCACCCGTGAAGAACCTCGTGGGCAGCGTGCGCGAGCAGCTCTCCGCCCTGTTCCGTGCGCCGGAGGGATACGAGATCCTGGTCGGCAACGGCGGGTCCACGGCGTTCTGGGACGCGGCGGCCTTCGGCCTCATCGAGCGCCGCAGCCAGAACCTCGTCTTCGGCGAGTTCGGTGGCAAGTTCGCCGCGGCTGCGGGAGCCCCCTGGCTCGACGCCCCCGACGTGCGCAAGGCCGAGCCCGGATCGGCGACGACCGCGCAGATCGTCGACGGCGTCGACGTCTACGCCTGGCCGCACAACGAGACCTCCACCGGCGTGGCCGTTCCCGTCGAGCGCGTCGCCTCCGAGGGGGCACTGACCGTCATCGACGCGACCAGCGCCGCGGGCGGCATCGACTTCGACGCCACGCAGGCCGACCTCTACTACTTCGCGCCGCAGAAGAACCTCGGGTCCGACGGCGGGCTGTGGTTCGCCGTCGCCTCGCCGGCGGCGATCGAGCGGATCGAGCGGATCGCGGCATCCGATCGGTACATCCCGGAGTTCCTGAGCCTGAAGAACGCGCTCGACAACTCGCGTCTGAACCAGACGCTCAACACCCCGGCGCTGACGACCCTGCACCTGCTCGACAGCCAGCTGCGGTGGATCCTCGACAACGGGGGCCTGAGCTGGGCCGCCGCCCGCACCGCCGAGTCCTCCGGCGTGCTCTACGACTGGGCGGAGGCCTCCTCGGTCGCGACACCCTTCGTCGCGGAAGCGGCGCACCGCTCCCCCGTCGTCGTCACGATCGACTTCGACGACAGCATCGACGCGGCGGCGATCGCGAAGACGCTCCGCGCCAACGGGATCGTCGACACGGAGCCGTACCGCAAGCTCGGGCGCAATCAGCTGCGCGTCGCGACCTTCGTGTCCATCGAGCCCGACGACGTGCGCCAGCTCACCCGCGCGATCGACTTCGTGCTCGCGAACACCGCTTCCTGAGGTGCGGGCGCGGGCCCTGAGCCCGCGCCCCTCCCCGGATGCCGGGGAGGATCACTCCTCGTCGTCGGAGTCCTCGTCCGAATCGTCGTCGTCGGAACCGTCATCCGACTCCTCGTCGGAATCGTCATCTTCCGACTCGTCGTCCTCCGACTCCTCGTCTTCCGACTCCTCGTCGAGCTCGTCGATGTCGACACCGTCGAGATCCCCGGCGTGGAGGATGTCCGGCTCGTCGTCGTCGAGATCGTCGTCGTCGAGATCGTCATCCGCGTCGTCGCTCTCGTCGTCGGCGGCACCGTCGACCGCCGCGCCGGAATCGTCACCGGCGGCTGCGGCCTGCTCGGCCAGTTCGACCTGGTGCGCACGGTAGTCGGCGAGACGCTCGGCCCACGGCACCCACTCGGGTGCGAGAAGCGCACCGTCGCCGGGCAGCAGCTCGACCTCGAGCACCGTCGGGTCCTCGTCGTCGACCCGTGCGACCGTCACGATCCAGTACCAGCCGGGGTAGCCGGCGAGGCGGTTCTCGAAGCGCAGCGAGACCGAGCCGTCCTCCTCGGGGAGGAAGCCGGCAGCGGGGCCGATGGTGTTCGCGGGAGTGATCTCGCGCAGCGCGGCGAGCGCGAGATCATGGGCTCCGATGAGACGCTCGTCGGCGTCAGGCTTCGAGGTCATCAGCGACCTTGCGCAGGACGGCCGCGATCTTGCGGCCGTGGGAGGAGGACGGGTAGCGTCCGCGACGCAGATCGCCGCCGATGCCGTCGAGCAGCTTCACGAGGTCCTCGACGATGATCGCCATGTCGTCGGCCGGCTTCCGCTTGGCCTTCGCGAGGCTCACCGGCGCTTCGAGCACGCGGACCGAGAGCGCCTGCAGACCGCGCTTGCCGTCGGCGACGCCGAACTCGACGCGGGCGCCCGCCTTGACGGCGGTGCCGGCGGGCATCGCCGACGCATGCAGGAAGACGTCCTGGCCGTCATCGGATGCGATGAAGCCGAAGCCCTTGTCTTCGTCGTAGAACCTGACCTTGCCGGTGGGCATGGGAGAAACCTCGCTGAATCGGTGCAGAACAAGACAGCCGCGCACGTGCGCGACCCCCTCCAGCCTACCGGTCACCGGCCGCGAGATCTCGAAGGCCCCGGTGCGGGTAGGGTGAGACTGATGAGCACGCAGAACTCCCAGCCGGATGTTCCGATCCGCCGAGTGGATCGCATCCTGGCCTTCACGGCGCTCGGCATCGCCGCGGCATCCGTCATCTGCTTCTTCGCGATCATCATCGGAACCGCGCTCGGCATGGATCAGAAGGCGTTCGGCCACGGCGCCTGGCCCGTCATCGCGTTCATCCCCTACTGGGGGCTCCCCCTCGCCTTCGCGATGATCATCACGCTGCTGACCATGAGCTTCATCCGGAAGGGTCGCGCATCGCGACCCTGAGGGCGGCCTCGTCATGAGCACGCACGCACGACCGCTGGCCGATCGCCTGGCTGCGGCGGGCGACGACGACCTCACGCGGCTCTTCGCCGCGCGCGGTGTGCGCGCCGACCCCGGGTGGCACGATTTCTTCGACGCCGCCGAGGCCCTGCTCGATCCGTCGTCGCTGGCCAAGGCGCTGCCCCGGCTGACCTCGGATGAGGCGGCGGCCCTGCTGCGTGCGGACGGCGCGGGCGACGTCGGCGATCAGCGCGAGGCCCTCGACGCCCTCGCGCTCCTGACCGCCGACGGCTCGACCTGGCCGGAGCTCGCGACGGCGCTCGAGGGTCGCCCCGCCCCCGCACCGCTCGACGCATCGGCGCCGCACCCTTCAGACCCTGCGGCGTCGGCGCACGCAGCCGAGCGCGCCTTCACCACGGTCGCCGTCCTCGCCGACCTGCTGATGATCACCCGGGATGCCCCGTTCTCGCTCCTCGCGGGCGGCACCGTGAGCGCCGCGGAGAAGCGCCAGCTCGCCGAGGCGGGGATCGCGGTCGACCTGGTGGACGCCCTCGTGTCGATCGCCGTCGACGCGGGGCTCGCCACCGCGGCCGAGCGTCGACTGCGCGTGACCGCGGACGGCGACGGCTGGCTGCGCTCCTCCGCATCCGATCGCTGGACGAGACTCGCGACGTCGTTCCGCGACGTTCTCCCCCGCGGCGTGCGCACCCCGAGCGGCGGCTGGATCGCCACCGACGCCTGGATCGACGCTCACCCGTGGGATCCCGCCTGGCCCGACCGCAGCCGCGCGCTGCGGGAGACGGCCCGACTGCTCGGACTCGTCGCCGGAGACGGCAGCGAGCCCGCGTGGGCGACGCCGCTGCGCGAGGGAGCCCCCGCGGACACCTCGGCGCTCAGCGTCCTGCTGCCCGCCGAGGTCGATCGCATCTTCCTCCAGAACGACCTCACCGCGATCGCCCCCGGCCCCCTCGCCCCCGCGCTCGACGTGCGGCTGCGCACGATCGCCGCTCGCGAATCCGCGGCGCAGGCATCCTCCTACCGCTTCACCGCGGAGTCGATCGCGCACGCCTTCGTCGTCGGTGAGAGCGAACAGGGCATCCTCGACTTCCTCGGCGGTATCTCGCTGACCGGCATCCCGCAGCCGCTGGCCTACCTCATCGCCCAGACCGCCCAGCGTCACGGGCTGGTGCGCGTGTCGACCGACGACGAGACCGGACGCACGCGCATCGAGAGCGACGACCGGCACCTCATCGACGCGATGGCCGTCGACCAGAGCCTGCGCCCGCTCGGCCTGACCGCTCACGTCGCCTCTCTCACCACCAAGGTCGGTCGCGACACGGTGTACTGGGCGCTCACCGATGCGCGGTACCCGGCCACGCTCATCGGCGCCGACGGCGCGCCTCTCATCGGCGACCGGCATCCGCCGCGAACGGCGTCCACGCCGGCGACGGCCACCGTCGACTACGCGCCGCTGATCGCCCGCCTGCGCTCCCGACAGGGCCCCGACGCGGATGCCGCCTGGCTCGACCGCGAACTCGAGGCCGCCGTCCGCGCGCGTGCCGTGGTGCGCGTCACCGTCGGCATGCCCGACGGATCGACCCGAGACCTCCTCCTCGAAGCGACCGGGCTCGGCGGCGGACGTCTGCGCGGTCGCGACCGAGCGGCCGACGTCGAGCGCACCCTGCCCGTGTCGAGCATCCGCAGCGCGACGATCGTCGCCCCGTAGGCGCCCGCACAGCCGGGCGCGGGTAGGATTGTCTGCTATGTCTGATGGCCCCCTGATCGTCCAGAGCGATCGCACCGTGCTGCTCGAGGTCGCCCACGCGGATGCCGAGAGCGCGCGCCACGAACTGGCGATCTTCGCCGAGCTCGAGCGCGCCCCCGAGCACATCCACACGTACCGCATCACGCGCCTGGGACTGTGGAACGCACGCGCCGCCGGGCACACCGCCGACGACATGCTCGAGACCCTCGACCGCTGGTCGCGCTTCCCCGTGCCGCCCTCCGTGGCCGTCGATCTGAAGGAGACGGTGAACCGTTACGGCCGTCTGGTGATCGAGCGCGACGAGGAGGGCGTGCTGATCCTGCGCTCCACCGACCCCGCGGTGCTGTCGCAGGTCGCGCACAACAAGCGCATCCAGCCGCTGCTGATCGGTCACCCGACCCCCGAGACCTTCGTCGTCGACGCCTGGGCCCGCGGCCAGATCAAGCAGGAGCTCCTCAAGATCGGCTGGCCCGCCGAAGACCTGGCCGGGTACACGCCGGGCACACCGCACGAGATCGACCTCGCCGAGAGCTCGTGGAAGATCCGCCCGTACCAGCAGGATGCCGTCGACGCCTTCGCGAAGGACGGCTCCGGGGTCGTGGTGCTCCCCTGCGGGGCGGGGAAGACGATCGTCGGCGCCGGCGCCATGGCGGCCACCAAGACGACCACGCTCATCCTCGTCACGAACACGGTGTCGGCGCGGCAGTGGCGCGACGAACTGCTCAAGCGCACGAGCCTCACCCCCGAGGAGATCGGCGAGTACTCCGGCCAGTCCAAGGAGGTCAAGCCGGTCACGATCGCGACGTACCAGATCCTCACGGCCAAGCGGAAGGGCGAGTACGCGCACCTGGCGCTCCTCGACGCGCTCGACTGGGGTCTGATCGTCTACGACGAGGTGCACCTCCTCCCCGCGCCGGTGTTCAAGCTCACGGCCGACCTGCAGGCCCGCCGCCGTATCGGCCTGACCGCCACGCTCGTGCGCGAGGACGGTCGCGAGGGTGATGTCTTCAGCCTGATCGGCCCCAAGCGCTTCGATGCACCGTGGAAGCAGATCGAGGCGCAGGGCTTCATCTCCCCCGCCGCCTGCTACGAGGTGCGCGTCGACCTGCCACCGGACGACCGGCTCGAGTACGCGGCGGCCACCGACGACGAGCGCTATCGTCTCGCCGCCTCGGCGCCGGCGAAGATCGACGCCGTGCGCGAGCTGATCGCGAAGCATCCGGGCGAGCGGATCCTCGTGATCGGTCAGTACCTCGACCAGCTCGAGACGCTGTCGCAGGCACTCGATGCGCCGCAGATCACCGGAGCGACACCGGTCGACGAGCGCGAGGAGCTGTACCGCCAGTTCCGCGAGGGCGAGATCGAGCTGCTCGTCGTGTCGAAGGTCGCGAACTTCTCGATCGATCTGCCCGAGGCATCCGTCGCCATCCAGGTGTCGGGATCGTTCGGATCGCGCCAGGAGGAGGCACAGCGCCTCGGCCGTCTGCTGCGTCCGAAGCAGTCGGGTCACACCGCCAGCTTCTACACCCTGATCGCCCGCGACACGATCGACCAGGACTACGCGCAGAACCGCCAGCGCTTCCTCGCCGAGCAGGGCTACAGCTACACGATCCTCGACGCGCACGACCTCGCCTCATCGTTCGCTGACCGCTGATCGACGGGGCGCACCGGCAGATAATCAGCCAGAGCATCGGCGGAGTCACCATAATGGGGTCATGACTGCTGCGCGCATCCTTGTCGTCGACGACGAGCCGAACATCCGTGACCTGCTCTCCACGGGCCTCAGCTTCGCGGGGTTCCAGGTGAAGACGGTCGCCAACGGCGCCGCCACCATCTCGGCCGTGCTCGAGGAGGAGCCGGACCTCATCATCCTCGACGTGATGCTGCCCGACATGAACGGGTTCAGCGTCACCAAGCGACTGCGCGGCGCCGGATTCACCGCGCCGATCCTCTTCCTCACGGCGAAGGACGGCACCGACGACAAGATCGAGGGGCTGAACGCCGGCGGCGACGACTACGTCACGAAGCCGTTCAGCCTCGACGAGATCGTCGCGCGCGCCCAGGCGATCCTGCGCCGGACCATGCAGGCCGACGAGGAGTCGATCATCCGCGCCGGTGAGCTCGCGATGGATCAGGACACGCACGACGTGCACGTGGGCAAGGAGCCGATCGAGCTGAGCCCGACCGAGTTCAAGCTGCTGCGCTACCTCATGCTCAACCCGAACCGCGTGCTGTCGAAGGCCCAGATCCTCGACCACGTGTGGGAGTACGACTTCAACGGCGATGCCGGCATCGTCGAGAGCTACATCTCGTACCTGCGCCGCAAGATCGATCCGCACACCGAGGAATCCCTCATCCAGACCAAGCGCGGCTTCGGCTACATGCTCAAGGTCGGCAAGTCCGCCTGACCCGCGCCCGCTCGACCAGAACCACGCCGCACCGGGAGGACCGCATGGCGCACAAGCCGGATGCGGTCACCGCATGGTGGCGTCGGATCAGTCTGCGCGCCAAGGTCACGGGCGTCACGGTCGCGATCCTCGCGCTCGGGTTGCTCGTCGCCGGCGTCGGCACCGTCCCGGTGCTGCGCAACGCGCTCGTGCTGAACATCGACGCGCAGCTGCCCGCCCTGGTGTCGAGCAACCTCGCCGATCGGTACTTCGTGCTCGCCGACGACGGCGAGATGCTGACGCCCCGCGACACCCCGCGCGACTTCGCCGTCGCGATCTACAACGCGGACGGGGATCTGCTCGCGTCGTCCGGAGCGATGCCGCTGGAGTCCGCCCCGCTCTTCCCCTCGTCTTACTCCCCGCAGAAGGCCGCGGCGAACGAGGACGAGGTGACCGACCTCCTCGGCAAGGACGGCAGCGTCTACCGCAGCGCCGTCGCGATCATCCCCGCCGACGGCGGTGCCCTGCGCATCCAGCTCGTCGCGATGCCGCTCGATGAGGCCGACCGGATCATCTCGCAGTACTTCGGCATCTACATCACGATCGCCCTGATCACGATCCTGATCGCCGCCCTCGCCACCCGCGGGCTCGTCACCCTCACCTTCCGCCGGCTGGGACAGGTCGAGGCGACGGCCATGTCGATCGCCGCGGGTGACTTCAGCCAGAGACTCACCGATCTGGAGCCGACGACCGAGGTCGGTCGTCTCAACACCGCGATCAACACGATGCTCGACCGCGTCGACCGCTCGCTCGCGCAGCGCGAGCGCACGGTGCGGCACATGCGCCGGTTCATCGGCGATGCGAGCCACGAGCTGCGCACGCCGCTGGTGAGCGTGCGCGGCTACGCCGAGCTGTACCGGATGGGCGCGATCCAGGGCGACGAGGACACCGCCCGTGCCATGGAGCGCATCGAGAAGGAGGCGATCAGGATGGGTGTGCTCGTCGAGGACCTTCTCGCCCTCGCCCGTCTCGACGAGGAGCGCGAGCCGGAGATCGCCGCTCTCGACCTGCGCCCCGTGGCCCGCGACGCCGCCCTCGACCTGCGCGCGGCCGCTCCGGGACGCACCGTGACGGTCATCGACCGCACCGCCGAGACGAGCGACACCACGAGCGTGCGCATCGCCTCGGTTCCCGCACCCCCGCCCCCGCCCCGCGGGCTCTCGCGCGCGGCTCTCTCGCGTCTGCGGCGGCGTCCGCGTTCGACACCGACGCCGACCGAGCAGATCCCCGCGATCGACTTCTCGGAGACCCCCGACACCCCGGTCCGGACTCCCCCGATCGTGCTCGGCGAGGAGAACAAGGTGCGCCAGGTCGTCACCAACCTGCTCGGCAACGCGCGCCGGTTCTCTCCCGAGGACGGTCCGATCGAGATCGTCGTCGACGCGAACCGCGTGCAGGGCACGGCGAGCATCGCGATCGTCGACCACGGAGAGGGCATCCCGCCGCAGATCCGCGAGCAGATCTTCGAGCGCTTCTGGCGCGCCGACACGTCTCGCGCACGGGAGACCGGCGGGTCGGGCCTCGGCCTCGCGATCGTCGCGTCGATCATGAAGGCGCTGCACGGCAGCGTCGCCGTCTCGGAGACCCCCGGCGGCGGCGCCACCTTCACGGTGACCCTGCCCCTGGCACCGTCGCGCGCGACGCCCGCGCACCTGCTCGAGGACACGCAGCCGCTCGAGCCTCTCGACCTCTGATACGGCCGCGCCCGGCACACGCCCCGTCGCGCCCGGCACACGCCCTGCACAGCCGGGCGATCGCACAGGTTCTTCTGCGACGCCGTGGAGCACACGCAACGCGGGGACGGACGGGCGGATGCTCGACCTAATCTCGGAACTCCCATCACGAAGGAGAATCCAGATGTCCGTCTTCACCGTCGACACCGAAGCAGTCCAGGCAGCGAACAGCGCGGCCCGCGCCACCATGGAGCGCCTGCAGTCCGAATCGACCACCCTCATGGCGCAGCTCACGCAGCTGCAGTCGTCATGGGTCGGCAGCGCCTCGACCGCGTTCCAGGGATGTGCGGAGCAGTGGCGCACGGCGGCCCTGCAGGTCGAGCAGGTGCTCGACTCGATCGGCACCTCACTCGGTTCGGCCGCGATGCAGTACAGCGACGCCGACCAGTACTCCGCGAGCCTGTTCCGCTGATGCCCGTCGGCCGATGCTCACCGGCCGACACCGACCTCCTCTGGACGGTGGTTCCTCCCCGCCGTCCACAGGAACGCAGAACGCCCCCGGCCGAAGCCGGGGGCGTTCTGTCATGCGCGATGGATCAGAAGTCCATGCCACCCGACGGGTCGCCGACCGGAGCGGACGCCTTCTCGGGCTTGTCGGCCACGACGGCCTCGGTGGTGAGGAACAGCGCGGCGATCGACGCGGCGTTCTGCAGCGCGGAGCGCGTCACCTTCGCCGGGTCGATGATGCCGGCGCCGAACATGTCGACGTACTCGCCCGTGGCGGCGTTGAGGCCCTGGCCCGCGGGGAGCTCGGAGACCTTGTTCGCCACGACGCCCGGCTCGAGGCCGGCGTTGAGTGCGATCTGCTTGAGCGGAGCCTCGATCGCCACGCGGACGATGTTCGCACCGGTCGCCTCGTCACCCGTGAGCGACAGACCGTTGAGCGCCTTCGTGCCGGACTGGATCAGCGCGACGCCACCACCGGGGACGATGCCCTCTTCAACGGCCGCCTTCGCGTTGCGGACGGCGTCCTCGATGCGGTGCTTGCGCTCCTTGAGCTCGACCTCGGTGGCCGCGCCCGCCTTGATGACGGCGACGCCACCGGCGAGCTTCGCCAGGCGCTCCTGCAGCTTCTCGCGGTCGTAGTCGCTGTCGGTGTTCTCGATCTCGCGACGGATCTGGGTCACGCGACCCTCGATCTGCTCGGCCTCACCGGCGCCCTCGACGATCGTGGTCTCGTCCTTGGTGACGATGACCTTGCGGGCACGACCCAGCAGGTCGAGCGTGGCGTTCTCGAGCTTCAGGCCGACCTCTTCGGTGATGACCTGACCACCGGTGAGGATCGCGATGTCCTGCAGCTGCGCCTTGCGACGGTCGCCGAAGCCGGGAGCCTTGACGGCGACCGACTTGAAGATGCCCTTGAGCTTGTTGAGCACGAGAGTCGCGAGAGCCTCGCCCTCGACGTCCTCGGCGATGATGACGAGCTCCTTACCGTCCTGGATCACCTTGTCGACGATCGGCAGGAGGTCCTTGATGTTGGAGACCTTCTGGTTCGCGATCAGGATGTAGGGGTCCTCGAAGACGGCTTCCTGACGGTCGGGGTCCGTGACGAAGTACGGGTTCAGGTAGCCCTTGTCGAAGCGCATGCCCTCGGTGAGCTCGAGCTCGGTGCCGAAGGTCTGCGACTCCTCGACGGTGACCACACCCTCCTTGCCGACCTTGTCGATCGCCTCGGCGATGAGCTCGCCGATCGCGGGGTCTGCGGCGGAGATGGATGCCGTGGCGGCGATCTGCTCCTTCGACTCGATCTCCTTGGCGCTGGCGAGCAGCTCCTCGGTGATCGCGGCGACGGCCTTCTCGATGCCGCGCTTGAGCGAGATCGGGTCGGCGCCGGCTGCGACGTTGCGCAGTCCCTCGCGGACCAGGGCCTGTGCGAGGACCGTGGCGGTGGTGGTTCCGTCACCGGCGACGTCGTCGGTCTTCTTGGCGACCTCCTTGACGAGCTCCGCGCCGATCTTCTCGTACGGGTCGTCCAGCTCGATCTCCTTGGCGATGGACACACCGTCGTTCGTGATCGTGGGGGCGCCCCACTTCTTCTCGAGCACGACGTTGCGACCGCGCGGGCCGAGGGTCACCTTGACCGCGTCGGCGAGGATGTTGAGGCCGCGCTCGAGGCCGCGGCGGGCCTCCTCATCGAAAGCAATGATCTTTGCCATGAGTTTTTTCGTCCCTCCTGGACGTAGACGTTGGGTTTAGCACTCAGAGTGTGAGAGTGCTAACGCCATTCTGGCACTCGACCCCTGCGAGTGCAAGCCGCGGACGGAGGGTGCCCGACGCGTCTCAGGGAGCGGGCGTCTCGGCCGAAGTCTCGGGCGCCGTGGCGGAGCGATCGAGGCCGACGACGATCGTGAGCTGCTTCGCCTCGCCGTCGTTGAGGTCGGCGTAGAAGTCGCTCTGCTCGACCGCCGCTCCCCCGATGAGGTCGGCGACGCCGAGTGCGGCCGGACGATCGGCCTCGTCGACGTAGTACACCGTGGTGGTCTCGAAGTCCTGGCTGCCGCTGTCGCTCGCGTACACGGTGGCGAACCCGGCGTTGAGCAAGGTGTCGCGCATCTGCTCGTCGAGACCCTCATCGGGCGTCGCGTTGAGGATCGTCACCTCGAACGTCGTGTCGACCACACCCGTCTCGACCGGGGTCGGCTCGGCGGTCGGTACCGCTTCGGGGAAGAGGTCGATCCGCCCCATCACGACCAGCGAGCCGAAGATGCCCACGATGATGAGCACGAGCGCCGCGACGAACGACCACAGCAGCACCACCCATCCGTTCATCCCCGGCGCTTCGGCGCGGTGCGCCCCGACGCGGCCGGATGAGCGGGGGACGTCGTCGAAACGATCACGGGTGGGCTTGGACACCCCACGATGCTATCCGAGAGCGCGGTCAGCCCACGAAACCGGGCGTCCGTGCCGAACGGCGCACGACGCGCGCGTCGCGCAGACGCCGCAGCCGACGGATCAGCATCGGATCGAACTCGAGGGCGGCATCCGACTCGATCAGCCGGCCGAGGAGCTGGTAGTAGCGCGCGGCACTCATGCCCAGCTGCGCCCGGATCGCCTCCTCCTTGGCCCCGCTGTGCCGGGGCCAGACCGTCTCCAGCGCGAGGATCGCGCGGTCGCGTTCCGTGAGGTCACCGATCATGTGCCCAGGTTAGGACGGGTGCGGCCGCTCGTCCGCGCGCCACTCCCACCACGCGCCGAGCGGGTCGGCCGCCGCACGCACCCGCCCGTCGAGTGCGACCGCGAACCCGGGCCACTCCTCCACGTCGATCGGCGGCTCCCAGACGTCCAGCAGCCCGGGCGGGTCGATCGTGACCCACCGTGCCGGGAGCTCACGGATGCGGGCGACCAGAGCCGACCGGGCGGCGCGCGGGATGTGGACGAGGACCCCCGGGGTGGTGATCACGAGCGTCGCCCCGACCGGCGCCCGGGCGACGAGAGCATCGATGCGTTCGAGCGCGTCGCCGGCGACGAGCGTCGGCGGATCGGATGCCGCGATGTCGAGCGCCGCCGCGATCCGCTGCTCGCGGCCGGTCTCCCCCGGCCACACGAGCCCCTGCAACCACCGACGATCGTCGGCATCACGGGCATCGAGCGGTGCGAGATCGATCCCGGCGCGCCACACGATCTCGGGGAGCCGCAGCTCCGGAAGCTCCCCGTCGACCCGACTGGCGAGCACGACCGGGGAGACCCCTTCGAGCGGATCGAGCGCCACCCGCACCTCGCCATCGGAGCCGGTGAAGCGGTACGAGTAACGATCCGGGTAGAGGCAGAGGCCCGCGGATGCCCCGATCTCCAGCAACGCGATCGGTCCGTCGATCTCCGACAGCACCGGGAGGAGCGCCGCGAGCCGGAGCGGCTCGTTGGTCTGCAGCGAGCGCGCGGAGCACTCGGCGACGACGGCATCCGCGTTCCGGAGCACGAAGTCCCGCCACACCGGATATCCCTCGAGCGCTGCTCCGAGAAGCCGGGTCACCGCGAAGACCAGCGGCGGCTGACGCCGGTTCTCGGGGATGCGCGCGAGCACGTCCTGCACCGGGCCGTCGCCGGCGACGCCCGCCGCCCACTCCGCGTAGAGCGCGCTGCGACCGGGCGCCTCCTTCTCGGCGAAGCGCGCGTAGCGCTCGCGAACAGCATCCGTCATCCCTCCATTGTGGCTGCACGCAGCCCGGCGCCCCGCGACAGGGGAGAATGGAGAGGACCCCAGGAGGACTCATGTCGTACAGCGTGGAAAAGACCGAAGACGAGTGGCGCAAGGAGCTCGGCGACGACCAGTACGCCGTGCTGCGCCAGGCGGCGACCGAGCGCGCCTGGACCGGCGAGCTGCTCGACGAGGGACGCGCCGGCCTCTACACCTGCGGCGCATGCGGCGCCGAGCTCTTCCAGAGCGGCACGAAGTTCGACTCCGGCTGCGGCTGGCCGAGCTTCTACGAGTCGATCCGCCCCGAGGCCGTCGAGCTCATCGAGGACACCTCGCTCGGCATGGTCCGCACGGAAGTGCGGTGCGCGACGTGCGGATCGCACCTCGGCCATGTCTTCCCCGACGGCTTCGGCACCCCGACCGGCGACCGCTACTGCATGAACTCGCTGGCGATGAACTTCACTCCCGAGGCCCCCGAGGCGTGAGCGCGCTCGACGCCGTCCGCTCGCGGCAGTCCTGGTCGAAGGTCACCGAGGAGGCGCCCTCCCGCGAGGAGCTCCTTCCGCTGATCGCCGCCGCCGGGCGCGTGGCCGATCATTCGTCGCTGCGGCCGTGGCGACTGATCGAGCTGCGCGGTGACGACCGGCTCGCCCTGAGCGCCGCGATCGCGAAGGCCGAGGGCGAGAAGAAGCCGTCGACCAAGCCGTTGCGCGCGTCGCTGCTGATCGCGGTGGTCGGCAGCTATCGCACGAACCACAAGGTGCCAGTGTGGGAGCAGGAGGCGGTCGCCTCCGGTGTCGCGCACACGCTGAGCCTGCTGCTCGACGAAGCCGGGTGGGGCGTGTTCTGGCGCACCGGCGGATACACGCGGTCGAAGGCGGTCGCGCGGGCGCACGGACTGGCGAAGAACGAGGTGCTGCTGGGGTGGCTCTACGTCGGCGGCAAGCCGGCGAAGTCCCCGGGGCGGCGCACGCCCGTCGACGCTGACGCGCTGCTGACGCGGATGCCGTCGGACAGGGCGACGAAGGACGAGAAATCCGAGAAGAAGAAGAAGAAGATCAAGTAGTCAGCGCCGTCGGCGCACGACCGCCACGAGCACGGATGCCGCGGCGATCACCACCATCGTGACGATCTGCCAGGTCGCAGGCCCCGCCTCTGTGGGCCAGATCAGGTCGATCGCGACCGCGGCGACGAGCTGCCCCAGCACCGATCCCAGTCCGAGCAGCAGCACCCCGGTGTGCGCGACGAGGAACGCCCCGAGGAAGATGTAGACGACGCCGAGGAAACCGCCCGTGTACAGCCACGGTTCGGCCGGCAGTCCGTGCGGGGCACCCTGCGAGACGACGCTGATCGCGGCGGCGACGGCGAGCACGACCGTGCCGGCGATGAAGCTCGTCATGGTCGCCACCATGGGCGACGACACGCGCTGCGCCAGGCGTCCGTTCACGGCCTGCTGCCACGCGATGCCCACGCCGGCGGCGAACGGGAGCACGAGCATCCACAGCGGGGCAGTGCGCAGCACGTCTCCGCCCAGCGAGACGCCGACGGCCACCAGCGCGAGCGCGGCACCGGCGACGCGACCCATCGTCACGGCCACGACGCCCGCGGGTCCGAAACCGATCCGGTCGAGCACGAGTCCGTGCAGGGTCTGCCCCGCGACCACTCCCACGGTGAACAGCGAGACCCCGAGCACGGCGGCGGTGAGCCCCTGCGTCGAGACGGTGAGCGCGCCGCAGGCGCCGCCGAGGAGCATCCACGGCGGGATGGTCCTGCCTCGTACTCCGCGGACGAGCCGGACCATACCGGCGCGGCCGGACGGGAGGGAGGCGACGATGACGGCGAGGACGGCCGTACCGACGGCGAAGGAGACGAGACCGGCGACGATCCCATCGCCCAGACGGATGCCGAGGACGCCGTTGATGCGCGCCTGGATCGCGGTCATGACGCCGATCGCCACGGCACCGCCGATCGCGAGCGGCGCGGGGAGCGAACGGGTCGGAGTCACTCGTTTCACGGTACCGGATCCCCCTCCCGCCCCTGACGGATGTCGGTGGCCCGGGCTAGCCTGTGGGCATGTGCGCGAGCTATGGACTGGATCCCCGATTCACCGACGCCGAGCTGCTGGCCGAGGCCGACGCCGACGTGCTCGACGGCCTGCGCCAGTGGGCGCAGCAGAACGCGGGTGAGACCCTGCGCCCGACCGGCAAGAACCTCCGCAACCTCAATCCCGTGGTCGTCGACGCCGACGGCCAGGCCACGCTCGAGGCCGCGTGGTGGGGGTTCCTGGTGAACGGCGAACCCGCGAAATTCCCCTCGATCAACACCCGCTCCGAGCGCCTGCAGGAGCGCCCCGGCTCGCTCAAGACCCGCGCGCTGGTGCCGGCGACCGGCTGGTTCGAGATGAAGAAGCCCGAGCGCGTGTGGCACGAGTTCGGCATGGGCGAGGGCACCCTGTTCGGCATGGCGGCCGTCACGCAGCGCGGCCGAACCGCCGATGGCGAATGGTTCACCTGCTACTCGATCGTGATGCGTCCCGCGCCCGCTCATCTCGCCGACGTGCACGACCGCATGCCGGTCCTCATCCCGACCGCGTTCGCCCACGAGTGGCTCACCGCGCAGGGCGATCGCGAACTCATCGACGAGGCGCTGCTGGCGGCGGCGTCCCTCGACGATCGCGTCGCCGTCGCCGCGCGATCCGACGACAAGGGAACGGATCGGCTGTTCTGACGATGGATGTCGATGCCCTCACCACCACGGCGGCCGAACGCGCCGAAGAACTCCCCGGCGCCGAGCTGACCAACCCGTTCGGCCCCGAGTGGGACGTCTACAAGGTGCGCGGACGCGTCTTCCTGCTCCTGCCCCTCGACGGCACGGGTCGGGTGACCGTCAAGTCGCATCCCGACGACGCGGTCGCCCTGCGCGAGACGTTCGCCGACATCCTGCCGGGGTATCACATGAACAAGAAGCACTGGATCTCGCTGCGCCCGGGCCCGTCGCTCGAACCGGGACTCGTGACCGAGCTGGTCACCGAGTCGTACCTGCTGGTCGTCGAGAAACTGCCCCGCGCGCAGCGGCCCGTGGATCCCGAGCTGTTCGCGAGACCCGCCCCCGAGATCCCGCCGGTTCCAGATCCAGCCGGGTCCTAGATCCACCCCTTGTCGCGGGCGATGCGGGCCGCCTGCGCACGATTCTCGGTCGCCGTCTTGCCGATGGCCGACGACAGATGGTTGCGCACCGTCCCGGCCGACAGGAACACCTCGGCGGCGATCTGCGCGATCGCGCGCCCGTCCGCCGACAGCCTCAAGACCTGCTGCTCGCGCTCGCTCAGCGGGTTGGCGCCCTCGAACAGCGAGGCCTCGGCGAGCGCGGGATCCACGACGCGGAGTCCCTGATGCACCCGCCGGACCGCGTGCGCGAGTTGCGCGGCCGGAGTGTCCTTGGCGATGAAGCCGCTCGCCCCCGCGTCCAGAGCCCGGCGCAGATACCCGGGACGCGCGAAGGTCGTCACGATCAGCACACACGTCGACGGGCTGACCTCGCGCACGGCGCGCGTCGCGGCCACCCCGTCGACACCGGGCATCTGGATGTCCATCAGGCACACGTCGGGCCGCGCCTGCGCCGCTCGCTCCGCCGCTTCGGCACCGTCGGCGGCTTCGGCGACGACCGTCAGATCGTCCTCGAGTTCGAGCAGGGCACCCATCGCTCCCCGCACGAGAGCCTGATCGTCGACGAGCAGCAGCCGGATCGGATCGCTCACCAGGTCACACTCACTCTCGTCCCGCCCAGCGGGGCATCCTCCACGGCGAGCACCGCGCCCGCCGCCGCGGCGCGTTCGGCCATCCCCCGCAGACCGTTGCCCGCGGGCCCCCGTGCGCCGCGGCCGTCATCCTCGATCGCCACCACGCCGGGGGCCATCGTGATGCGCACCCGCCGTGCCTTCGCGTGGCGCAGGATGTTCGTGGTCGACTCCCGCACGATCCACCCGGCGGGCAGGGCCTGCGCGGGCGACAGCGCCGCCGCGTCACCCTCGACGTCGACGAGCAACCCCGCCGATTCGAGCGCGACCGTGCTCGCATCGATCTGCTCCGCCAGTGCGACGCTGCGGATGCCGGTGACGGTGCTGCGCACACCGGCGATCGCCTCGCCCGTGAGGTGCACGATCTGCGCGAGTTCGGCCTTGGCGCGCGCGGGGTCGTGGTCGACGAGGCGTTCGGCGAGCTCGGCCTTGAGCTTCACGGCCGTGAGAGTGTGCCCGAGCAGGTCGTGCACGTCGCGGGCGATCGAGGTGCGCTCTTCGCTGGTGGCGAGGTCCATCCGCACCTTGTCGGCGTCGACCGAGCGCCCGATCAGCCAGGTGTTCACGGTGTTCACCACCGCGATGAGCAGCACGATGACGAGGATCTGGAAGTGGTCGCCGAACCTCCCCGTCGCGACGATCGTCCCCGCCGCGATCGCGATGCCCGCCAGGGTCGTCACCCAGTGCCAGGCACCCCGCAGTCCGTAGCTGGCGTACGACATGAGGTACGGGAGGAAGCTCAGCGCCTGCGACTCGATCGCCGGGATCGTCGCGAGCGCGCACGCGATCTGCACCCAGAACAGCGTGCGAACGATCGGGCGCGGTCGTCCCCACGACGAGCGCATCCCGATGACGAATCCGATCACGTACACGGTGGCGAATGCCACGAGTCCCGCCCATCCGAGCACGACCCATCCGGTCGCGGCATCCGAGGCGAGCAGCGCCAGCACCGGGTAGACGAGGAAGACCATCCAGACGACGGCCATCAACCATCCCCAGCGCTCCCAGGGACCGGTGTGCGCCGGGGTCGCGGCAGCCTCGGTGGTCATCGGCCCAGCCTAACGACGGCTGCGCGAGCGCATCACGCCGAGACGCACGAGCGCGGCGAACAGCACGGCCCAGACGACGACGTTCAGCAGCACGGCCCAGAGCGGGTCGGCCCCGCCCGCCACGAGGGTGCCGTCGGTGGCCGGCCAGCGCACGAGCGCGACGTAGCCGTACATCGGGGTCCACTTCGCGATGTCGAGCATCACGCCGTCGAGCGGGATGAAGACGTTGCCGAAGAAGCCGAAGAACGTGATGGAGATCGAGGCGAGAGCGGCCGCCGAGTCGGAGTTGAAGGCGAGGCCGACCCCGAGTCCGAACAGGCCGTAGATCAGCCCGAGCCCCAGGGTGATTCCGGCGGCGGCGAACCAGCGCCAGGTGTCGGATGCCTCGGCACCCGTCGCGAGACCGGCTGCATACACGAAGAGCACGGCGAGCGCCGAGAACGACACCGCGGCGAGCACCTTGGTCACCGCGTATCCCGCGGTCGAGAGCGGGGTGAGCGCGAGCTGACGCCCCCACCCCTGTCCGACCTCGGAGGCGGCGAGCGAGCACAGCGAGCTCATCGCGGTGGCCGTGCCGTACGCCCCCATCGACACCATCACGTAGAACGAGACGTTCGCCTGGCCCACGCTCTGCGAGGCGTACGACATGCTCGCACCGAAGAGCAGATACATGGCCACCGGCATCGCCAGGGTGAAGGCGAGCGTGTACGGGTTGCGGATCTGACGCACGAGTTCGGTGCGGTACAGCGCGGGGGCGACGAGCGTGGTCATGACGGGTCCTCCGTGAGCGAGGTGAAGGCGGATTCGAGGGTGGGAGCGGTGATCTCGAGATCGCAGGCACCGAGCGACAGCAGCCGTCCGGCGAGCAGATCGGATGCCTCGGTGCGCACCGTGAGCCGATCGGCGTCGGTCGACACCTCGGCGACGGAGGCGTCGGCGCGGAGTTCCGAGGCGAGCGCAGCGATCCCGCCGGGGATCGTCGCCGAGACGATGCGGCCGCCCAGTGACGCGCGCAGGCGGGCGGTGGCGCCATCGGCGACCACACGGCCGTGATTCATGACGATCGTGCGCCGCGCGAACTGCTCGGCCTCTTCGAGGTAGTGGGTGGCGAACACGATCGTGCGGCCGGCGTCGGCATCCGCCCGCATCGCCTCCCAGAAGCGGCGACGGGCGGTGACGTCCATCCCCGCGGTCGGCTCGTCGAGCACCAGCACGTCCGGGTCCGGCAGCAGCGCGAGCGCGAACTTCACGCGCTGCTTCTCGCCACCCGAGCATTTGCCGACGCGGCGACGCGCGATCGCGGTGAGGTCGGCGCGATCGATGACCTCGGCGATGCGACCGGAAGCGCCGTGCAGCCCGGCGACCACCGAGATCGTCTCGCGCACGGTCAGGTCGGAGAGCAGTCCGCCGGTCTGCAGCACCGCCGCGAGGCGCCCCGCCGTGACCGCGCGGTGCGGATGCGTGCCGAGCACGCGCGCCGTGCCCTCGTCGGGTTCGGAGAGTCCGAGGAGCACGTCGATCGTGGTGGTCTTGCCCGCGCCGTTCGGGCCGAGCAGAGCGACCACCTCGCCGCGCTCGATGCGGAGGTCGACGTGATCGACCGCGACGATCCGATTCGCGCCGTGCCCGAAGCGTCGGACGATGCCGGTGAGATCGACGGCGGGCGCGGAGTCTGCGGGAGGGCGATCGGCGGGGGCGACGAGGGGCTGGCTCATGCTCCCAGTGAAGCGCCGCGAGCACGGCCCGCACCGGAGGGCGATGTCACGCGGTGCGGATGACATCCGTCATGTTCCCGGTGCGCTGTTCGCCTGCCGTTCACCCCTGCGTCGGCATCCGTTCGTCCGCTTCCGTTTGTGTCGGATCGACCCGACCCCCGACCGGAGGTACTCGCCGTGCCCATCCCCCGCTCCCTCTCCTTCGGCCTCGCCGCGCTCGTCGCGGCGAGCGCGGCGATCGTCGCCCCGCAGGCGGCCGTCGCCGCCGATGCCCCCGCCGACCAGCTCGCCGTCTCGGTCGTCGGCGACGGCGCGACCACCGGCAACGACGCGGTTCCGGTCGCGATCCAGCTCCTCGACGGACAGGGCGAGCTCGGCGACACGATCGCGCTGCCGACGACGGATGCCGGCGATCAGCACGCGTTCACCCTCGGGGCGAACCGCGACCAGCAGGGGGCACTGCAGCAGTCCGCCGATCACCGCTACGTGACGCTCGGCGGATACGACGCGGCCCCGGGATCGGGCTCGCTCAACGACACGGCCGCCCCCGACACGCTGCGCGTGATCGCCCGGATCGGATCGGAGGGCGAGGTCGACACCGCCACGACGCTCGCCGGAGGGTTCTCGCTGCGTCACATCCGGGGCACCGCCACGGTCGACGGCACACGCTACTGGGCGGGCGGGCACGGCGGCGACTCCACGGCTCCCGCCGGGGGCGTCCTCACGGTCGAAGCCGGTAGGACCACCCCCACCGCCGTCGTCTCCGGCAGCAGCAACCTCAACAACGGCCGCGTGGTCGACATCCATGACGGCCAGCTCTACCTCACGAGCGACCGCAGCGGGTTCTCGGGGCTGAACACGGTCGGCACCGGCATCCCCACCGCCGCGGGAGCACCGCTCACGCTCGTGGCCGCGGCCCCGGCCGGGGCCTCCGTCGCGCACGACTTCGCCTTCGCCGGCGAACACCTGTACGTCGGCTACACGGAGGGGGCGAACGAGGGCATCGCGAAGTACCGCCTGACCGGTGCCACCTGGACCTGGGTCGACACCCTGCCGGGCGACTTCTGGGGCCTCGAGGCACGCCCGGCCGGCGACGATTCGGTGCTGTACGCCGTGCGCGGGCTCAACCAGGGCAACGAGATCGTGCGGATCGTCGATTCCGGTGACGACTCCGCGTTCACCGCGCAGACCGACGTGCTCGCGACGGCGGCGCCTCAGACCGCGTTCCGCGGTGTCGCCTTCGCGCCCGGGTTCGAGCCGGGCACGGATGCGGTGGGCCCCATCCTCGCGAAGCCGACCCTGTCGTGGGACGTGCGCGTTCCCGGCGGCGCCGGCAGCGCCCTCGCCGCCGTGCTCGGGCAGGACACCAACCCCGCGGCCACCGGCGTGATCGCCGATGCCGCCGGTGAGGCCGTCACGGCGACCGTGACCAGCAGCAACCCCGCGGTCGTGCCCGACGAGGCGATCCGCCTCGACGTCGCCGACGACGGATCGTTCCGGCTCGCGGCGACACCCGCGGCCACCGGCACCGCCGTGCTCACCGTGCATCTGCGCACCGATGACGGACGCACCGCGATCTCGCAGCTCCCGTACCGCGTCGCCCCGGCCTTCGCCGATGACGGCGCTCGCGGGCACTTCGGCATGTCGGACGCCTCCGCCGCGATCGACGCCGGCGACGGCTACTTCTTCGCGGCCGACGACGACTCGAACGCGATCCGCCTCTTCTCGGAAGAGGGCGGAGAAGCCGTCGCGGCGTTCGACTTCAGCGATCGCATCGAGTTCGAACGCGCAGGTGAAGCCCACGACTTCGAGGCCGTCGCCCGGGCCGGAGACCAGGTCTTCTGGATCGGATCGACCGGCAACACCCGCAGCGGCAACGTGCGCCTCGACCGCGACATCGTGCTCCAGACGCAGATCTCCGGATCCGGCGCGGACGCGACGCTCACGTTCGTCGGTTACCGCAACGTGCTGCGCGATGCGCTCGTCGCCTGGGATCACGAAGGCCAGCACGGCCTGGGCGCCGACCGCTTCGGGTTCCTCGCGGCCACCCAGCCGGGGGTCTCGGCCGAGGGTCCCGACTCGCTCAACATCGAGGGAGCGGCGATCGCGCCGGACGGCACGACGCTGTGGCTCGGCTTCCGCTCGCCCGAGGTCGGCGATGATGCGGATGCTCTCATCGTGCCCGTCGCCGACATCGCCGACGTCGTCGCCGGGGCGGATGCCGTCGTCGGCGACCCGATCCTCCTCGACCTGGGCGGGCGAGCGATCCGCGACATGGCCCGCGCCGAGTCCGGCGACTACCTGATCGTCGCCGGCAGCGCCGACGACACCGGCCGCTTCGCCCTCTTCGGGTGGTCCGGCTCGCTCGACGACGCCCCGGTCGCGGCATCCGGCACCCTCGGGCTCGCGAACTGGCCCGGCTCCTACGAGGGCATCGCGGGCCTGCGCGACCTCGCCGACGGAACCTCCGTGCGCCTGCTGCTCGATTCGGGCACGGTCGACATCTACGGCGACGGCACCGAGGCGCAGGACCTCTCCCCCGTCGAGTTCAAGCTCTTCCCCTCGCAGACCGTCGAACTGTCGTTCGGCGCGGCGTTCACCGAGAAGCGGATCGCGGTCACGGGCGGCACCCTTCGAATCGGCTCGCCCTCCGAGATCACCGTCTCGGGCTTCGCGGAGGGCGAGCAGATCGAGCTCGTGCTGAACTCCGACCCGGTGCGCCTCGCGACCCTCACCGCGGGAGCCGACGGCACAGCACGCGCGGTCGTCGTTCCCCCGGCATCCGTCGCTCCGGGGGCGCACACCCTGACCGCCACGGCGGCCTCGGGCGCCGCCGAACTCGCGGTCACGGTGCTCGCCCCGGTCGCCGACGGCGGCAGCGGTGACGGCGGCAGCGGTGACGGCACGGACGGCGGCGACAGCGGTGCCGGAGCGGGATCCGGCGCAGGATCGGATGCCAGTGACGCCCTCGCCACGACGGGGTCGGACTTCCCCGCGGGGCCGGTCGCGCTCGTCGCACTCGCGCTCCTCGCGCTCGGTGCGCTGGCGCTGCGCCGCAGGGGTGTCGCTTCGGAGTGACCCGTTCTCGTCGGCTACTCTGCATCGGGTGACCGTGCAGAGTACCGACGAAGAACAGCACCTCCGGCGAGCGCTGAGCAACCGCCACATCCAGCTCCTGGCGATCGGCGGTGCGATCGGGACCGGGCTCTTCATGGGCAGCGGCAAGACGATCTCGGTGGCCGGTCCCTCGGTGATCTTCGTCTACATGATCATCGGGTTCATGCTCTTCTTCGTGATGCGCGCGATGGGCGAGCTGCTGCTGTCGAACCTCAAGTACAAGTCGTTCAGCGACTTCGCCAGCGACCTGTTGGGGCCGTGGGCCGGGTTCTTCACGGGCTGGACGTACTGGTTCTGCTGGGTGGTGACGGGCGTCGCCGATGTCATCGCGATCGCCGGGTACACGAACACCCTCATCCCCGGCATCCCGCTGTGGATCCCGGGTGTCGCCGTGGTCGTCATCCTGCTCGCGCTCAACCTCCCCACGGTCGCCGCGTTCGGTGAGATGGAGTTCTGGTTCGCGCTGATCAAGATCGTGGCGATCGTCGCTCTCATCGTCACCGGTCTCGTGATGATCTTCACCGGCTTCGAGCACGACGCCGGTACCGCGTCGTTCGCGAACCTCTGGAGCCACGGCGGCATGTTCCCGCACGGGTTCATGGGGTTCGTGGCCGGTTTCCAGATCGCGGTCTTCGCGTTCGTCGGGATCGAGCTGGTCGGCACCGCCGCCGCCGAGACGAAGGACCCGAAGCGGAACCTCCCGAAGGCGATCAACGCCATCCCGATCCGCATCCTGCTCTTCTACGTCGGCGCGCTGATCGTGCTGATGGCGGTGACCCCCTGGACCGAGTACGTCGCCGGGGAGAGCCCCTTCATCGCGATGTTCGCCCTGGCCGGCCTCGGCATCGCCGCGACCGTCGTGAACCTGGTGGTGCTGACCTCGGCGATGTCGAGCGCCAACTCGGGCATCTATTCCACCTCGCGCATGGTCTTCGGGCTCGCGCAGGACGGTGACGCGCCGAAGCTGTTCGGTCGCCTGTCGAAGCGCCGCGTGCCCCAGAACGCGCTGTTCCTCTCCTGCATCCTCCTGCTCTCGGGCGTCGTGCTGCTCTACGCGGGCGAGGACATCGGCACCGCCTTCGACATGGTGACGACGGTCTCCGCCGTGTGCTTCATGTTCGTGTGGACGATCTTCCTGCTCAGCTATGTGGTCTACCGCCGCCGGCGCCCGGAGAAGGCCGCGGCCTCGGCCTTCCGGATGCCGGGCGGAGTGTTCATGGTCTACGTCGTGCTGGCGTTCTTCGTCTTCATCCTGTGGGCGCTGACCACCCAGCCCGATACCCTCACGGCTCTGCTCGTGACGCCGATCTGGTTCGCGCTGCTCGTCGTCGCCTGGCTGTTCGTGCGCCGCTCGCCGAACCATCTGCAGCGGCACGCGGCCCACATCGCGCATCTGCGCAGCGACGACGAGGACGACGAGGACCAGTCAGCGGCGTAGCTCTCCGCGGATCGCCCAACGCCCCGTCGCCTGGTGGAACTGCAGCTGCGCGAGCAACGGCGAGGCGTCGTACATCCGGATGTTGAGGCTCAGCCGCACTCCGCGCGCGGTGCGCACCGTGAGCATCGGCCCCTGATCCGAGCGCCGTACCGAGTAGTCGGTGATGTCGGAGTAGCGGAAGCTGCGCGTGACACCCGCGAGCGTGCGGAAGGTCACCTCCTCGTCGCCGAACGCGACGTACCAGTTGCGGTACATGACGAGGAACAGGATGCCGCCGCCCAGGATCGCGAACGAGGCGATCGCCATGGCGGTGCGATCATCGTCGCGCGAAGCATCCGAGAGCAGGATCATGGGGATGCTGAGCAGGAGGAGGGTCCACCCGCCGATCGGCAGGATCTTCATCAGTCGGAGGCGGCACGGATCGCGACGATCACGATTCGGATGCTTCCGGGCGTAGTGCGCGGCCTCGACGGCCAGCCACCCTGCGATCGCAGCGACCGCGATGTGCACGACGACCGCCAGCATCCGCTTCTTCTCTCCGGAGCGCGATGCGCTCCCCTTCTCCTCGACGAGTACTGCCCAGGAATACGTCGGACACAGCCGGTAGAATACTGGGTGTGCACGGTGCACGCTGCGGCCGGGACGACCCGGATCGCGTCATCACCCGGGGACGGCCCCGCGAAGGAACCGGATGATGATCCCCACCGCTGTGAAGCAGTTCATCGGACGACCCGATATCGCCCGAATCGCCCTGGGCTGGGGCGCCTACGTCCTGGTGCTGCTGGCGCACCCCCTGCTCGCGGCCCCTGTGGCCGTCCCCCTGCTGATCGTCGCCCTCGGGGTGATCATCGGTGTGATCCTGGTGTGCGCGTTCGGCGTGGTGAAGCAGGCCGAAGCCCTCGCCCACCGTTTGGGCGACCCCTACGGATCGCTCGTACTCACCCTGTCCATCGTGCTGATCGAGGTGATCCTCATCTCGGCCGTCATGCTCGGACCGGGCGACCACGCCACCATCGCCCGGGATTCGGTGATGGCCGTCGCGATGATCATCCTGAACCTCGTGATCGGTCTCGCACTGCTGCTCGGCGGTCTCCGCCACCGCGGCATGGCGCACAACCGCACGGGAACCTCGGCCTACCTGGCGATGCTCGTGGTGCTCGTCGCGCTCGCGTTCGCCCTCCCGGCTCTCATCGGCCGCGACGGCTCGTACACCCTCGGCCAGGAGATCCCGATCGTGATCCTGACCCTCGGGATCTACGCATTCTTCCTCTTCCGGCAGATGGGGGCGCAGGCGGGCGATTTCACCGAGGTCGACGAACGCCTGCGGCGACGGACGGATGCCGCGGACGCTGCGCCGCGCACGGGCATCCGCGAGACTCTCGCCGCGCACCGCACCGAGGTCCTGGTGCGCCTCGCCCTGCTCGTGGTGACGGTCACCCCGATCGTGCTGCTCTCGCACGACATGGCGGCGCTCCTCGACGACGGCCTCGGTCGCCTCGGAGCCCCGGCCGCACTGGCCGGCGTGCTGATCGCCGCGATCGTGTTCCTGCCGGAGTCCCTCACCGCAGTGCGGGCAGCTCTCGGGGGCGAGGCACAGCGGGTGGTGAACCTCTGCCACGGGGCGCTGGTGTCGACGGTCGGGCTCACGATCCCCGCCGTACTGGTCATCGGCATGCTCACCGGCCAGACCGTGGTGCTGGCCGAGTCTCCGGCGAACCTCCTGATGCTGGGTGTGACGCTGCTGCTCTCGGTGACCACGTTCGCGGCGAAGCGGGTGACGGCCATGCACGGCGCCGCGCACCTCGCGGTCTTCGCGGTGTACGTGATCGTGCTGTTCAGCGGATCATAAAAGTTCGATTTCTCCGTAATTACGAACTATTGCTACGGTTGTAGCCATGGAACGTGACGCGCTGCACGCGATCGAAAGCCGGGTCGACGCCCTCGAACGCGAACTCGAGCGTTTGCGTGCGCAGGTCGAGGAGCCGTCGGCCGACGCCTCGACCGTGACACCGGAACCGGGGGCTGCGACATCGGACCCCGCCGCCGATCCGCTCTGGTTCGTCAATGAACTCGGACGCCGGGCTCCCGGCGCGGTGATGATGGCGGGTGCCGTCGAGGTACCGGCCGGGCCCATCCGCTGGCAGTACGGCCTCTACGCGGAAGAGCTCCTCGGCAAGGACTGGGGCGAACTCGCTCGACCCCTCGAAGCACTGGGGCACCCGGTGCGTCTCGAGCTCGTGCGCGTCATCCTCACCGGCACCCAGACCACCGCTGAGCTGCTCGAACTGGAGCAGTTCGCGTCGTCCGGCCAGCTCTACCACCACCTCCGGCAGCTCGTGAGCGCGGGGTGGCTGTCCTCCCCGCGCCGCGGGTTCTACGAGGTGCCGGGGGCGCGCATCGTGCCGCTCCTCGTCTTGACCATGATCGCCTCGAGCTGAGGAGCAGCCGCACCGTGACCTCCCCCACCCCCGCACTCACAGGCCCCACCCCGACAGCGACGTCGCCCGCGCGACGCTCCCCCGGTCCCGTGCTCGGCCTCCTGGCGGGCGGCGCGGTCGCCGCGATCGCCCTCGGCGCGGCCGTCGGGCCGCAGCAGCAGACCGTGACCTCGGCCTGGAGCGGTGACGAGACCCTGGCGGAGAGCATCCGCACTCTGCCCGGAGGCCTCGACGGATTCCGCTCGCTGTCGGTCGCGGAGATCGATCCGGACGGCGTCGTCTTCGCCGGTCTCGGTGACGCCGATCCCGCACACCCGGAGGCGCCCGGGCCCGACACCGTGTTCGAGCTCGGTTCGATCACGAAGACCTTCACCGGAGCGCTGTTCGCCGACGCGATCGAACGCGGAGAGGTGGCCCCCGATGATCGCCTCGCGGAGCACCTCACGGCCCTCGAGGGAACGGATGCCGGCGACGTCACCCTCGCGTCGCTGTCGCAGCACTCCTCCGGACTCCCCGGCCTGGGCGCGACGGCCGCCGACGGCGCGGTGTCGAGCCTGATCCTCAACGACAACGCCTACGCGTCGTCGACCACGGCGCAGCTCATCGCCGACGCGGCCATCGCCCCCGTCGACCCCGACCAGGGCGCCGTCTACTCGAACTTCGCCGTCTCGCTCCTCGGAACCGCACTCGTCGAGGCGGCCGGCGCCGACGACTATGCGACATTGCTCGACGAGCGCCTCACCGGCCCGCTCGGGATGGAGCACACCACGGTCGCGGCGACGGCCGCAGAGGTGCCGGTCGATGCGGTTCCGGGCTTCCTCCTCAACGGCACACCCGCACCACGCTGGTGGGGGGAGGGATATCTGCCCGCGGGGTCGTCGACGTTCACCACGGCATCCGACCTGGCGATCTGGGCACAGGCCAACCTCGACGGCTCGGCGCCGGGCGCAGCCGCACTCGAGCCGACCGCTCCCCTGGGAGCGGAGGGCGAGATCGGCTGGGGCTGGATCACCTCTGCGTCCTTCGACGGCGCCGGCACTCAGACCTGGCACAACGGCGGCACAGCGGGCTTCCGCACGATCCTCACGATGGATCGCGACGCCGGCACGGCCTTCATCGCCCTGTCGAACACCGTCGCGACCGTCGACTACGTCGCGATGTCGTATCTCTCGGGTGCGCCGATCCCCGGCCCCGCCGAGCCGTATCTGATCCTGGGATGGTCGGTCTTCGGCATCGCGCTGGCGCTCGGTGTCGTCGCGCTGCTCCGGGCCCTCCGCGCGAAGGCGCTGCTCCCCTCGCTCAGCGACCTCGTGTGGGCGCTCGCCGGGCTCCTGCTGCTCTGGCACAGCGGCCCGTGGTTCGCGGTCGGCGGTTGGGTGTGGGGCGTCGCTCTCGCGCCGACCTTGGCAGCGGTCGGACTGCTCGCGCTGCGCGGTCGCTCGCTGCCGTTGCTCCCCTCGCGTCGACGGTGGTTCTGGTGGCCGACCGCGGCCATCGGTGTCGCGGCCGCGGTCGGCGTCACCTTCCTCTGGTGAGGACGCCGGTGGCCGCTCAGGCCTGAGCGGGAGTCCACTCCGAGACGCGGTCGAGCGTCTGCACCTCGTCGGCGCTCAGCTCCAGGCGAGCGCCGGCGAGGAGGTCGGGAACCTGCTCGACCGTGCGGGCGCTCGCGATGGGGGCTGCCACCGTCGGCTGCGCGCGCAGCCACGCCAGCGACGTCGCGGCGATCGAGGCTCCGTGCGCGGAGCCGATCTCCTCGAGGGCATCGATGATCTTCAGGCCCGCGGGAGTCGCGTACTTGGCGGCGCCCTCGGCGCGGGGCGAGGACTGCCCCGCGGTCTCGGTGGAGCGGTACTTGCCCGTGAGGAAGCCGCTCGCCAGCGAGTAGTAGGGAACAAGGCCGAGGCCGAACTCCTCGGCCACCGGGATGATCTCGTTCTCGACGTCGTTGCGATGCACGAGGTTGTAGTGCGGCTGAACGGCGACGGGCAGCGCGGCACCCGTGCGCTGCGCGATCTCGATCCACTCGCGGATTCGTTCGGCGGAGTAGTTCGACACGGCCACGTTGCGCACGAGGCCGTCGGTCACGAGCTGACCGAAAGCGCCGACCGTCTCCTCGAGGGGCACGCTCTCGTCGTCGAAGTGGGCGTAGTAGAGGTCGATCGCGTCGACGCCGAGACGCGCGAGCGACGCCTCGGCAGCCTTGCGGATGTTCGCTGCGGCGAGTCCCCGGAACTCCGGGTGCGTGCTCACCTTCGTCGCGACCGTGACGCCCTGCGGCTTGCGCGAAGTCAGCCACTCGCCGATGATCGTCTCGCTCTCACCGCCGGAGTTCCCGGGCACCCACGCGCTGTAACCGTCGGCGGTGTCGATGAAGTCGCCCCCGCCCGCCACGAACGCGTCGAGCACGTCGAAGGACGTGTCGCGATCGGCCGTCCAGCCGAACACGTTGCCGCCGAGAGAGAGCGGGAAGACATCAAGGTCGCTGTTTCCGATACGAGTCATATTCTTCGCAACCGATGGATCCCGTGGGGTATTTCCGATTCGGGATACTCTCACCGCATGCATATCCTCCGCCGAGCATCCGTCGCCATCGTCGCCGTCGCCCTCGCCGGGATGCTCGGCGGGTGCGCGGCATCCGTCCCCGACCCGCCCGCTGCGGTGGGCGAGAACTACCCCGGCACGTGCATGCCCGCCGAGTTCACCTGGCCGACCGACTTCCTCGAGGCGCTGCCGAGCGAGTCCGAGGCCGTGGGCGGCTCCATCGTCGGCCTGCGGCTGGAGTACATCGACGAGCGGTGGGCGTGGCGCATCCGCAGTGCGAGCGGTCGGACGGATGCTTTCGGCGAGCGGGTCGACGATCCCGCGGCGGGGCGGGAGACGCTCGCGGACGTGCGGACCCTCGAGGTCTTCGCCAGCCGCGACGTCACCCTCACGAAAGCGGAGCAGACGGCGGGAACGAGTGCCTACACGGCAGCCGACCGCTCGGGCGAGGAGTGGCCCAGCCCCCTCATCATCGAGATGGCCCGGGTCGATGACGCTGGTTCCGACGTCTGGCGGATCACGATGTGCGACACGGCGACCAACGCGCAGTCCGTGATCACCGTGAAATAGCATTCAGGAATGCGCCGTTCTGCCGTCGTCCCCCTGATCGCTCTCGTCGCGCTGCTCGCGGGCTGCACGGGAACTCCGATCCCCGCATCCTCGGCGACGCCGGCTCCGACGCGAACGGCGACCACCGCGCCCACGTCCACGGCCACGCCCGCTCCCTCGTCGAGCCCGTCCACGGCGCCCGCCCCGTCGTCGCCGCCGGTCGCGTCCGATCCCACCGACGGCGAGCTCGTGACGATGTGCGTCGAGAAGGTCGATGCCTACGCGGGCGGCGCGACGTATGCGAGCGACCGGGGCACCGTCGAGTGGCTGGCCGAGCAGACGACCTGGTTCGTGGTCGTGCCCACGGATCGAGACGGCAACGAGGGCGCGGCCGTCTGCGGCATCGAGAAGACCTCCGCGGGCCCCGACGTCACGACCTACGGCGAGACCATCCCGAGCGGCGTCGCCGATCAGCGTGCGGAACTGCTGCGCGGAGAACACCCGCACGAGTGACCGCAGTCCCCTGCGATTCCTGAGAGCCGACTACGGGACTCGAACCCGTAACCCCCGTATTACAAGTACGGTGCGCTACCAATTGCGCCAAGTCGGCGGGTGCCACCAGCTTAGCGATGGTGGCGGAGGTCTCCCGACCTCTCGGGCTTCCGGCTTACTCGGCCGGAGTCTCGGTCGGTGTCGGCGTGGGCGTCGCGGTGGCCTGGTAGTACGCGTCGCTGGCGACCGTGAGCACGAACTGCGAGAACTCGGCCGGGTCGTCGAGCGCGCCGACGTATGCCTCGCCGTTGGCGACGATCATCGGGGTCGACGCGAGCACGAGGTCGTCGGAACCGGGCAGCGGACCCTCGAGTGCACGGGTCGTCGCCTCCTTGGCCCAGGTCAGGTAGTCGCCGTCCTGGATGCAGCTGCGCACCGTCTTGGTGTTGTCGACGCCGACGGCCCCCGCGAGATCCGCGAGTTCGCTGTCGGACAGCCCGTCGGTGTTCACCTCGGGCTGGTCGTCGAGCAGATCGTGGTTGAAGGCGTAGAACTGGTCGGGCGAGTGCGTCGCGACGCAGGCGGCCGCAGCGGCGGCGCGCAGCGAGTACTTGGTGCCGTTGGAGCTCGCGGTGAGCAGGGCGACCGGGTGGTAGGTCACGGTGACCGCACCCTCGCTGATCCAGTTGGTGAGCTGGCGGGCGTTGGCGCGCTCGAACTCGCCGGCGTCATCCGACAGGTAGTCCACGTAGATGTGGATGTCGACCTTCTGGGCCGTCGTGGGCTCGGCCGTCGGCTCGGCGGGGGCCTCGGCCTCGGAGGAGTCGGGGGTGGGCGTAGCCGTACCGGCATCGGATGCCGCAGATGCGGAGAGCTCGGAGACGACGACGCCGTCACCGTGCATGCCGGTCGGCGAGAGCTGGGGCTTCGAGACCTGAGCCGACACCGCGAGAGTCACGGCGGTACCGATCGCGCCGACGGCGACCACCGCGAGCGTCCCGATGATGATCCGTCGCATGATGCGCGCACGGGACTGCGCTGCATGCACTCGCTGTGCCTTCTCCCGCACAGCCTCGCGGGAGTTGCGAGGGGTGGGGACGTTCGGCGTTTCGTCGCTCGACATCGTTCCTCTTGAAAGTCTCACGGGGGCAGGGTGGCCCCGATCATCGGATATCGGATAGGCGACGATCGCCGCGTTGCACGGCCGGATTCGATGTTAACCATCGCACCTGAGAAATACCCAGATGCCGCGGTCCATGTCATACTGAGGGCGACCCAATGAGGGGTCACGGCGGGTCGAACCGCCGCATCCATCACTACGGATCGTCCGGCACGTACCTGCCGGTGAAGGAGAAACACAATGGCATCTGTGACTTTCGACGAGGCCACCCGCCTCTACCCGGGCGGCACCCGTCCGGCCGTCGACAAGCTCGACCTCCAGGTCGCCGACGGCGAGTTCCTCGTCCTCGTCGGACCCTCCGGTTGCGGTAAGTCCACGTCGCTCCGCATGCTCGCCGGCCTCGAAGAGGTCAACGCGGGCCGCATCCTCATCGGCGACCGCGACGTCACCGACGTCCCGCCGAAGGACCGCGACATCGCGATGGTCTTCCAGAACTACGCGCTGTACCCGCACATGACGGTCGCCGAGAACATGGGCTTCGCGCTCAAGATCGCCGGCGTCGGCAAGGAAGAGCGCGCCACCCGCGTGCTCGAGGCCGCCAAGCTGCTCGACCTCGAGGAGTACCTGACCCGCAAGCCGAAGGCCCTCTCGGGTGGTCAGCGTCAGCGTGTCGCCATGGGTCGCGCGATCGTGCGTCAGCCCCAGGTCTTCCTCATGGACGAGCCGCTGTCGAACCTCGACGCCAAGCTGCGCGTCCAGACGCGTACGCAGATCGCGTCGCTGCAGCGCCGCCTCGGCGTCACCACGGTCTACGTCACCCACGACCAGACCGAGGCCCTCACCATGGGTGACCGCATCGCGGTGCTCAAGGACGGCCTCCTGCAGCAGGTCGGCACGCCGCGCGACCTGTACGAGAAGCCGAACAACGTGTTCGTCGCCGGCTTCATCGGGTCCCCCGCCATGAACCTGTTCACGGCGGACCTCGCCGAGGGCGGCGTGCGCTTCGGCACCGAGGTCGTCCCGCTCGAGCGTGACGCGGTCGCCGGCGCGAACGGCACGCAGGTCACGGTCGGCGTGCGTCCCGAGGACATCACGGTCGGACCGGCCGACGGCAAGGGCCTCTCGGTCGTCGTCGACCTCGTCGAGGAGCTCGGCGCCGACGGTTACCTCTACGGCCACACCGACATCAACGGCAAGCGCACCGACCTCGTCGCGCGCGTCGACGGTCGCAGCCACCCGAACGCCGGCGAGACGGTCACCCTGGCCGCCAACCCGGGTCACGTCCACGCGTTCGACCTCGAGTCGGGAAGCCGCCTGAACACGGCTCCGGTCGTCTCGGCCTGATCGCACACACCACTCGCGGCGCGGGTCGACTTCGGTCGCCCGCGCCGCGTCTGCGTCCACCCCGACTTCCCAGGAGCGCCATGCAGGATTCGCTGCGCATCACCGCCAGCACCGTCGACCCCGGCCTCCTCGGCCTCCCCTGGTCGACGACGCTCGCCCGCTGGCCCTCCGAGCACATCGTCTCGCTCCCGAAGGGTCTGTCGCGGCACCTCGTGCGCTTCGCCGATCTGTCGGGACGGGTCGTCGCGGTGAAGGAGACCACCGAGGAGATGGCGCGCCGCGAATACGAGATGCTCGGCAACCTCGCCCGCCTCGACGTGCCCTGCGTCGACCGGGTCGCCGTCATCGCCGGGCGAACGGATGCCGACGGCGAAGCGCTCCCGGCCGCCCTGGTGACCTCGCACCTGCGCTTCTCGATGCCGTACCGCGCGCTGTTCACCCGCGTGCTGCGCCCCGACACCGCCACTCGACTCGTCGACGCCCTCGCCCTCCTGCTGGTGCGCCTGCACAACGTCGGCTTCTACTGGGGCGACGTATCGCTGTCGAACACGCTGTTCCGCCGCGATGCGGGCGCGTTCGCGGCGTACCTCGTCGACGCCGAGACCGGCGAACTGCACGAGGAGGGGCTGACCGACGGGCAGCGCGCCTACGATCTCGATCTCGCCCGCACGAACATCGCCGGCGAGATCATGGACCTGGCCGCCGGCGGGCGCCTCGAGAACGGTGTGGACGCGGTCGCGATCGCCGACGGCATCGTCTCGTCGTACCGGTCGCTCTGGGCCGAGCTGACCGCACAGGACTCCTTCTCGGCATCCGAGACCTGGCGCATCACCGAGCGCGTCGAGCGGCTGAACGCCCTCGGTTTCGACATCGACGAGATGTCGATGACGACCACGGCCGACGGCGCGGTCGTCGAGATCCAGCCGAAGGTCGTCGATGCCGGCCACCATCAGCGGCGACTCATCCGCCTCACGGGCCTCGACGTCGAGGAGAATCAGGCACGTCGCCTGCTCAACGACCTCGACGAGTTCCGCGCGCGTTCCACCAAGCAGTGGTCCGATGAGGAGATGTACGCGCACGAGTGGCTGACGCGCGTCTTCGAGCCCGTCGTGCGCGCGATCCCCTACGACCTGCGCGCGAAGCTCGAACCGGCGGAGGTGTTCCACCAGGTGCTCGAGCACCGGTGGTACCTGTCGCAGGCGCAGGGACGCCCGGTACCGCTCGCCGAGGTGCTGACGAGTTACATCAACGAGGTGCTCCGCCACCGTCGCGACGAGGCCACGATCATGGGGCCTCCCACCGAGACGATGAGCCTTCCCGTCATCACCGGCGCCACGCGCACCACCGAAGAGGACGAGGACGGCGACATCGACTGGCGCGATCTCGTCTGATCCTCGGGGCGCGATGCCCGTTCGCGGTCAGTGGCCGACGGTGAACCGCTCGCGGTGGTGGTTGCCCTGCTCGATCTCGTCGACGACCGCGACGGCGAAATCCGCGCCCGAGATGTAGGACTTGCCGTCGGCGTCGCGCACGAGCACGTCTCCGCCGTCACGGTAATGGCCGGTGCGCTCGCCCTCGGCCCAGGGCCCGAAGACCTCCGCGGGGTGCACGAAGAACCAGTCGAGCGAGGCATCCGTGCTCTCGAGGAACGCGAGCGAGTCGATTCCCACCTGCGCCTCGTGCTTGTACTCCTCGGGGAAGTCCTGGTCGAACAGTCGCGGGCCGCCCGGGGCGACCAGGCTGCCGCCCGCTCCTCCGACCACGCCCAGGCGCGTGCCGGTGCCGCTGAGCTGTCGGGCCACGCCCTCGAGCGCGTCGAGCACGCGGTCCTCCATGTCGCCGCGCGGGGAGAGCGCGGAGACCACCGCATCCGCCCCCGCGAAGGCGCCGGCGAGAGGAGCGAGGTCCAGCACGGAGCCCTGGATGTACGCGACGCCCTCCACGGCATCCGTCGGCACCGAGCGCGACACCGCGACGACCTCGTGACCGCGGCTCACCGCCTCTGCGGCGATGTGGCGACCGGCGTAGCCGGTCCCTCCAAGGATGACGATGCGACTCATGCGGGCTCTTCCCTTCGGATGCTGCGGCGACTACTTCGTGGAGCGGATCGTCGCGACCTGGTACAGGGCGACGGAGGTGGCGATGCCGACGTTCAGCGACTCGGTGGCCGTGGAGATCGGGATCGAGACGATCTGATCGCAGGTCTCGCGGACGAGGCGCGAGAGGCCCTTGCCCTCTGCGCCGGCGACGATGACGACCGCGCGATCGGCGAGCTGGAGTGCGGGCAGATCGACGTCGCCGTCACCGGCGAGGCCGAGGATGAACACACCCTGCTTCTTGAACTCCTTGAGCTGCGTGGTCAGGTTCGTCGCGAGCGCGACGGGCAGACGCGCGGCGGCCCCGGCGCTCGTCTTCCAGGCGGCGGAGTTCACCCCCGCCGAACGGCGCTGCGGCAGGATCACGCCGTGGCTGCCGAACGCCGCCGCCGAGCGGATGATCGCGCCGAGGTTGCGGGAGTCGGTGATGCCGTCGAGAGCGACGAACAGCGGGACCTGGCCCTTGTCGATCGCCTTCTCGAGCAGGTCCTGCGGGTGCGCGTACTCGTAGGGCGGCACCTTGATGGCGACGCCCTGATGCACGCCGTCGAATCCGGCCATGCGGTCGAGCTCCTGGCGCGTGACCTCGAGCACCGGGATGCCGCGGTGCGTCGCGATCGAGAGCATCTCCTTCACGCGGTCGTCCATCTCGACCCGCTGCGCGATGTAGAACGCCGTCGCCGGGATCTTCGCGCGCAGCGCCTCGAGCACCGAGTTGCGGCCGGTCACGACCTCGGTCTCCGTCGTGTTGTCCTTGGAGCGCGCCGAACGGTTCGGGTTGCCCCCGGCGGCCTGGCGCTGGCCCGGCTTGCCCTTGCCGCCGGACGCGGCGTAGCGCTCGGCCGCGGCCTTGCGCTTGCCGGCGGGGTGCCAGGCGCGGTCCTCGGCCTTCGGCGTGGGCCCGCGTCCTTCGAGCGCCTTGCGCCCGAGACCGCCGGTGCCCTTGGTGGGGCCCTTCTTGTTGCCCTTGTTCGCGCCGGGGCGCTGTGGCTTAGCCATCGATACTCCAATGAGTTCCGGCCGGAGTATCCTCCAGCGTGATTCCTGCGGCTGCGATCGCGTCACGGATGCGATCGGCTGCCGCCCAGTCCTTGTCGGCACGCGCCTGTGCGCGCTGGGTGATCATCGTCTGGACGAGTGCGTCCAGTGCGGCGGCCTCGGCTCCCCCGCCGGTGCCGTTCCACTGCGAAGAGTGCGGATTGATCCCCAGGACGAGCGTCATCTGAATGACGTCCATCACGTCCTGCCTCGCCTCATCGTACTTGCCCGCGTCGAGGAGCGCATTTCCGGAGCGGATGCTCGTATGGATCGCGGCGAGCGCCCGGGGTACCGAGAGGTCGTCGTCCATGGCCTCGACGAACTCCTGCGGGAGTCCCTCCTTCGCCTGGCCCCAGCCCGGCTTCGCGAGCCGCTCGCCCCGCTCGAGGAAGGTGCGGATGCGTCCGAGCGCGGCCTCGGCCTCCGTCCACGACGACTCCGACAGGTCGAGGCTCGAGCGGTAGTGTGCCGCCGCGAGCGCGTAGCGCACGACGAGCGGATCGCGGGCGGCGAGCACATCGGCGGCCAGCGTGAAGTTTCCGAGCGACTTCGACATCTTCTGCCCGTTCACGGTGACCAGGCCGTTGTGCACCCAGTACCGCGCGAACGCGTCGCCCGCGGCCGTCGACTGCGCCAACTCGTTCTCGTGGTGCGGGAAGCGCAGGTCGAGACCCCCGCCGTGGATGTCGAACTCCGGTCCGAGATAGCGCTTCGCCATCGCGGAGCATTCGATGTGCCAGCCGGGCCGGCCTTCACCCCACGGGGACACCCACCGGGCATCCGCGGGCTCATCGCTCTTCGAGCCCTTCCAGAGGGCGAAGTCCTGGGGATTGCGCTTTCCGCGGGGGTCGGCGTCCTCCGCCGCCTCCATCGCGTCGATCGACTGGTGCGTCAGCGCACCGTACTCGGCCCACGAGCGCACGTCGAAGTACACGTCGCCCGAGCCGTCGGCGGCGGGGTACGCGTGGCCGCGATCGATGAGCAGCGCGATGAGCTCCTGCATCTGCGGGACGGATGCCGTCGCGCGCGGTTCGTACGTCGGGGGCAGGATGCCGATGCCGGCGTAGGCTGCGGCGAACTCCTGCTCGATCCGATAGGCGAGGGCCCACCAGGGCTCCGCGTCGGTGGCGTTCGCGAGCACCTTGTCGTCGATGTCGGTCACGTTGCGCACGAAGGTGACGCGTCCGTGCCGCTTCTCGAGCCACCGGCGCAGCAGATCGAAGCTGAGCGCCGCGCGGACGTGCCCGATGTGCGGACCGGACTGCACGGTCGGACCGCACACGTACATCGTGACGTTTCCGGGGTCGAGCGGCACGAAGTCGCGCAGGTCCTGCGCACGGGTGTCGTAGAGGCGGAGAGTCACCGCTCAAGCCTACTCGGCCCGCCCCCGCGCGCCCCGAGAGTGACGCGCAGGCCGCGGTCGGTGGTTCAGGGCGCCGAGGCCGGGAAGACGAGTGCGACCGCGGTCACGGCGATGCCCTCCCCGCGCCCCGGGAAGCCGAGCGCATCGGTGGTCGTCGCGGTCACCGAGACGGGGGCACCGCCGAGAGCATCCGAGAGCGCCCGCTCGGCCTCGGCGCGGCGCGCGCTGAACCGGGGACGGTTGCCCTGGAACTGCGCCGAGACGTTGCCGATCACGAAGCCCGCCTCACCGAGCAGTTCGCGGGTGCGCGCCAGGAAGACCGCGGCGTGCGCGCCCGCGTACTCGGGATGCGCGGTGCCGAAGTGCTCACCGATGTCACCCAGGCCGGCAGCACCGAGCAGGGCGTCGACGATGGCGTGCGCGACCGCGTCGCCGTCGGAGTGCCCCGAGAGCGCCGGCTCGCCGGGCCAGCGCAGTCCGGCCAACCACAGGTCGCCCTCTCCGCCGAAGGCGTGGACGTCGGTGCCGAGGCCGACGCGCGGCAGGTTCGGAGCGGATGCCGGCACGTGCAGGGGCAGCGCGGGCGCCTCGGCGAGCAGCCGGCGCGCTCGGTCGAGGTCGTCCGGCGTCGTGATCTTGAAGGCGCGGGCATCGCCGGGGATGTGTCGGACGGCGTATCCGGCGGCGGCGAACAGCGCGGCGTCGTCGGTGTACTCGATCCCCGCAGCGGCGGCGGCGTCGTACGCCGCCTCGAGCGCGGTGCGCGGGAAGCCCTGGGGGGTCTGCGCCGCGGCGAGCTCGGAACGATCGACCGGGGCGACGATGCTGTCGCCGTCGACCCGCTTGAGCGTATCGATCACCGGGAGCGCGGGGATGATGCCGGTGCCCTCGACGACAGCGGCGGCGACGGCGTCGATCTGCGCGGGCGGGGTCAGCGCACGGGCGGCGTCGTGCACCAGCACGGTGCGCACATCACCCCAGAGCGCAGCGAGCCCCGCCGCGACGGACTCCTGGCGCGTGTCCCCTCCCACGACGACCCGCGCGAGGTCGACGCGATCCCCGGCGGCCTCGCGCACCTCGGTCTCGGCGTCGCCTTCGAAGCCCGCGGGCGCGACGACGATCACCTGCGCGGGGGCGGCGGCGAACACGCCGTCGAGGGCGTGGCGCAGGATCGAACGTCCGTCGATGCCGACGAGGGCTTTCGGCGCGCCCGCCGCCAGGCGGGTACCGGATCCGGCGGCGACGACGATGACCGCGACGTGCGGCACGGGAAGCAGAGTCACGTCTTCACGCTACCGTCTGCGGGGAACGACGAAGGGGGCGGATGCCGAAGCATCCGCCCCCTTCGGGAAACTCGGATCAGGACGCGAGGACCTCGTCGAGCATCGCGCCCGCCTTGTCCTCGTCGGTCTTCTCCGCGAGCGCCAGCTCGGAGATGAGGATCTGACGAGCCTTCGCCAGCATCCGCTTCTCTCCGGCGGACAGACCGCGGTCCTGGTCACGGCGCCACAGGTCGCGCACGACCTCGCTCACCTTGATCACATCGCCGGAGGCGAGCTTCTCGAGGTTCGCCTTGTAGCGGCGCGACCAGTTGGTGGGCTCCTCGGTGAACGGAGCACGCAGAACCTCGAACACGTGGTCGAGGCCCTCCTTGCCGATCACGTCGCGGACACCGACCAGGTCGACGTTCTCGGCAGGAACCTCGATGATCAGGTCGCCCTGCGTCACATTGAGCTTCAGGTACTTCTTCGCCTCACCCTTGATGATGCGCTCCTTGACCTCGATGATGGTCGCAGCGCCATGGTGCGGATAGACGACGGTCTCGCCAACCTCAAAAAGCATAAAAACGTATCCTTTCGGCAACCTCAAGGATACCACAGGGGTTATGCGCTAAGGTTTGCGCCCCCTCGTCCCGAGGCGCGGTCCGCGTACCCGTAGAATGGTTGCGGATATCCCGTCGTACCCCAGGAGGACCCGTGAAATCGCGCCTTGTTGCGTCTGCTGCCCTCAGCGCCGTCGTTCTTCTCGGCGCGACCGGATGCACGTTCATCTCGCCGCAGGCGACGAAGATCGAGTACTCCGCCTCGGACGGCGTGAACGTCTCCGACGCCGAGGGCCCGATCGACGCGCGCAACGTGTTCATCGTCGCGAACGAGGACGGCACGGTGGGCAACCTCATCGGCGCCTTCGTGAACCCGACCGACGACCGCGCGACCATCACCATCGCCTTCGCCGACAACGACGCGTTCACCATCACGGTTCCCGCGGGCGACAGCATCAGCCTGGGCGCCGACGCCGAGCCGCTGCGCATCGTCGGCCTCGACTCGCAGCCCGGTTCCACTGTCGAGATCCACTTCCAGTCCGGTGACTCCACCGGCGTGAAGACGGCCATCCCGGTGCTCGACGGCGGCCTCCCCTACTACGCGGATCTGGTTCCCGAAGAGAACTGATCCAGACGCATGCAGAGAAGGGGGGGGGGCCCCGGCGCCCGCCGGCGCGCGGTGCCGGGGGCCGGCCGGGGGGGCGGGCCGCGGGGGGGCTGGGGGCGCGGCGGTGGGCCGGAACCCCCCCCGG
>NZ_JBJDNO010000004.1:0-231453 GCF_044900755.1 Microbacterium sp. NPDC087868 | reverse complement strand
GCCGCGCGGCCCCCCCCCCCTCCCCCGGGTTTCTGCCACCCAAATATAACTCACCCAGCCCCCCCCACTTCCCGCCGCCCCCCGCCGCCCCCCCCCTTCTCGCTGTCCGGAGACCGTCCGGTGCGCTCGGGACGCGGTGGCTCAGGCCTCGAAGCGGTAGCCGAGACCCCGCACGGTGACGAGCATGACCGGCTCGCTGGGGTTGACCTCGATGCGCGAGCGGATGCGCTTGATGTGCACGTCGAGGGTCTTCGTGTCGCCGAAGTAGTCGCTGCCCCAGACCCGGTCGATGAGCTGTCCACGGGTGAGCACGCGACCCGCGTTGCGCATCAGCACCTCCAGCAGTTCGAACTCCTTCAGCGGCATGTTGATCAGCTGCCCCGCCACCGACACCGTGTGCCGGTCGATGTCGAGCGACACGCGCCCGCCGTCGAGCACGCGCTCGTCGAGCTCGCTGTCGGCCTGCACCACCCGGCGCAGCACCGCCCGCATACGGGCGAGCAGCTCGCGCGAGGAGTACGGCTTCGTGATGTAGTCGTCGGCTCCGAGCTCGAGCCCCACCACGATGTCGACCTCGGAGTCCTTCGCCGTGAGCATGATGATCGGCACCGCCGACGATGAGCGGATCTGGCGGCACACCTCGGTGCCCGGCATGCCCGGTAGCATCAGGTCGAGCAGAACGATGTCGGCACCGCGCTCGCGGAACGCCGTGAGCGCCGTCGGGCCGTCCTCGGCGATCTCGACCTCGTACCCCTCCCGACGCAACAGGTACGCCAGCGGATCGGCGAGATCGGGTTCGTCTTCGACGAGGAGGATGCGGGTCATGCGCGGTCACCTTTCCGTACGCGAACGGCGCCGGCCTTGGCGGCCTTTCGTTCGCGCTTCTTCTTGCTCTTCTTGCCGGCATCCGCGTTCGGCGGTGCGTCGATCAGGGGAAGCCGCATCGTGAACGTCGAGCCGCGCCCCGGGCGCGACCACAGGCGCACCTCGCCGCCGTGCCGCTGCGTGGCGTGCTTGACGATCGACAGGCCGAGGCCGGTGCCGCCGGTGCGGCGCGAGCGCGCCTCGTCCGCGCGGTAGAAACGCTCGAAGATGCGCTCGCGATCGGTCTCGGCGATGCCGATGCCCTGGTCCGACACAGCGATCTCCACGACGCCGTCCTCGGCGCGCACGCCGACCCCGACGCGGGATCCGCTCGGGGAGTACACGATCGCGTTCACGATGAGGTTCCCGACGGCTTCGACGAGGATCTGCGCGTCACCGCGCACCCAGATCCCGCGGTCGCCGCCGCGCGTGATCTCGACTCCCGCGGCGTCGGCCTGCACGACGTGCGCCTCGATGGACTTCGCGATGACCTCGTCGATCGCGACCGGGGTGACGTCGCCCAGGCCGTCGTCGGCCTGGAGCCGGGAGAGGCTCATGATGCGACCGGTCAACTGCGCGAGACGGCCCGCCTCCGCCGAGATGCGCGTCGCGAAGATGCGCACCTGGGCCGGGTCGTCGGCGGCCGACTCGATCGCCTCCGCAAGCAGAGTCACCGCACCGACCGGGGTTTTGAGCTCATGGCTGGTGTTCGCGACGAAATCGCGCCGCATCTGGTCGAGGCGTTCCTGCTCCGTGACATCCCGGATGATCAGCAGGGTCAGACGCGGTCCGAGCACGCTCGCACGCGCCGAGACGAGACGCGGGTCGAGGCTCAGCCCCCCGCGGGTGATGCGCATCGACTCCGTCGCGGTGCCGCCGTCGGCGCGCACGCCGCGCACGAGCAGACGCAGTTCCGGGTTGTCGAGGGTCGAGCCCACGTCGATCCCGAACCGCGAGGCGGCGACCGATGCGGCGAGCACGAGCCCCGACGTGTCGACCACGCAGGCCGCATCGTCCATGCTCGCGAGAACGTCGACGATCCCCTCGGGAACGGCGCTCGAGGTCTCCTCCGCGACACGGGCCCGCGCACGGTACGCCCAGGCGAGAAGGAGCGAGAGGCCGATACCGATCGCCAGGCCGACGGCCAGGGCGATCAAGGCGATCTGCGTCTCGGTCATGTCTCCAGCGTAGAGTGCGTTCACCCTCTCTCCGGCGGGTTTCCGGGCCACAGCGGCAACGAGAGAAGTACTATTCACGTGCTGGGCACCGTTCGTTAACCTTCGGAGCAGACAATCGCTTCGGGCCTGTGCGGGAGCGCGGTCCTGCTCCTCCCGTGCGGACGACCCCGCCGTCTCGCGCTGACACCAGTCGAGATTCACATGAAAGGTTGCGCCCCACCATGCGCGAAGTCTTCCACCAGTCCCTCGAGGACCTGCAGTCCCGCCTCGTGGAGATCGCCGACCTCGTCACGGTCTCGATCGACAAGGCGACCCGTGCGTTCGCGACGAGCGACGTCGCGTTGGCCGAAGAGGTCATCGCCGACGACGCCAAGATCGACGAGCTCGCCGTCGCCCTCGACGAGCAGGCCATCGAGATCCTCGCCCGCCAGCAGCCGGTCGCCCGCGACCTGCGCATCGTCGTCACGGCGCTGCGCGTCAGCGCATCGCTCGAGCGCATGGGCGACATGTCCGAGCACATCGCCCAGCTCGCACGCCTCCGCTTCCCGGAGCGCGCCATCCCGAAGGGCCTCAAGGGCACCTTCGTGAAGATGGGCGAGCTCGACGTCGAGATCTCGCGGACGCTCTCCGAGCTGCTGCGCACTCAGGACCTCCGTTTCGCCGACGCGATCCGCAATGCGGACGACGACGTCGACGAGTTGCACGCCACCGTCTTCGAGAAGGTGCTCAGCGACAACTGGAAGGGCGAGGCCACGGCCACGGTCGACGCCACGCTCGCCAGCCGCTATCACGAGCGCTTCGCCGACCACGCCGTGGCCGTCGCGAAGAAGTACGTCTACCTGTCGACCGGAGACTGGGCCGTCGCCGAAGACGACATCGCCCTCGCCGTCGAGCAGCAGCAGGAGCTCGGTCACGCCTGACCCGCAGCATCCCCACGACGAAGCCCCCGGCGCCTGAGCACCGGGGGCTTCGTCGTGTCGTGCGTGGAGGTTACTTCTTGCCCTGCGCGGCGACCGCAGCGGCACCGGCGGCGGCGGCCTCGGGGTCGAGGTAGCGGCCGGGACCGGTGGGCACGTTGTTCTCGTCGAGTTCGTAGACGAGCGGGATGCCGGTGGGGATGTTCAGCTCGGCGATGTCTTCGTCGCTGATGCCCTCGAGGTGCTTCACGAGGCCGCGCAGCGAGTTGCCGTGCGCCGTGACGAGCACGGTCTTGCCGGCCTCGAGGTCGGGGACGATCGCGCTCTCCCAGTACGGGAGGAGTCGATCGATGACGAGCTTGAGCGACTCGGTGCGCGGCACCTCGCCGTCGATGCCCGCATAGCGGACGTCGTGCACCTGGCTGAATTCGCTGTCGTCGTCGAGCACGGGCGGCGGTACGTCGAACGAGCGACGCCACAGCTGGAACTGCTCGGGACCGAACTCCTCGAGCGTCTGCGCCTTGTCCTTGCCCTGCAGCGCACCGTAGTGACGCTCGTTGAGGCGCCACGAGCGCGTCACCGGGATCCACAGCCGGTCGGCGGCGTCGAGGGCGATGTTCGCGGTCTGGATCGCGCGGCTCAGCAGCGAGGTGTGCAGCACGTCGGGCAGGATGCCGGATTCGGCGAGCAGCTCTCCGCCGCGGCGTGCCTCCTTCTGCCCCTGCTCGTTCAGGCGGACGTCCACCCAGCCGGTGAAGAGGTTCAGTTCGTTCCACTCGCTCCGGCCGTGACGGAGCAGGATGAGGGTGCGCTTCGCAGTCATGTCGTCAGTTTATCCGCCCGGACGGTGCGACCGAACAGGATGCTGGGAGGATGGAGACATGGCGTCATCTCCCCTCGGCAGGCCCACGCGCGGCACCACCGGGACCAACCGGCTGCGGCGCAACGACCGCTGGATCGCCGCCAGCGACGCTCTCCGTCGAGCGTCCGATCCCCTCGTCGTCGACCTCGGGTACGGGGCGAGCGGCGTGACCGCGTTCGAGCTCGCGACCCGCCTCGTGCGTGTGCGGCCCGACGTCGAGGTGCGCGGGCTCGAGATCGATCCCGCGCGCGTCGCGAGCGCCGAGACGCAGCTCGCGGAGGTGCGCGCGGGCCGCACGCCGTTCGCCGCCGACCTTCCCGTCTCGTTCGGCCGCGGCGGGTTCGAGGTGCCGATTCCCGACGGACGCCGCGCGGCGGTCATCCGGTCGATGAACGTGCTCCGCCAGTACGACGAGCAGGACGTGCCGGATGCTTGGGCGCGCATGACCTCGCGTCTGGCGCCCGGTGGGCTGTTGTTCGAGGGCACGTGCGATGAGATCGGGCGCATCGCGAGCTGGATCGACGTCGCCCCGGACGCTGCTCCGCTGCGCTTCACCCTCTCGCTCCGGCTCGCCGATCTCGATCGTCCGAGCATCGTCGCGGAGCGTCTGCCGAAGGCTCTGATCCACCGCAACGTGCCCGGCGAACGCATTCACGCCCTCCTGATCGACCTCGACCGCGAGTGGGATCGGGCCGCCGGACTGTCGACGTTCGGGGCGACCCAGCGCTTCCTCGCCGCCGCGGGCGCGCTGCGCGCACAGGGGTGGCCCGTGCTCGGCGGCCGGACGCGGTGGCGACTGGGCGAGCTCACGCTGCCGTGGTCGGCGGTCGCGCCCGCGACCTGAACGGGAGCCCGGTCGGTCTAGACCTGCGCGCGGGGGTCCGGCGCCGACGGGCGACGGGACAGACGTGTGAGGCGCGGGATGTCGGCCGTCGCACCGGCATCCGCCGGAACGATGACCTGCTGCGAAGCCGCGATCTCGAGGCCGTCGGCTCGCACGACGAGGTCGCCGACCGGTGCGCGGCGGCTGAGGATCGCGAGCGCGATGGGCCCGTCCTCGAAGTGCCGGGCCACGGAGGTCAGGTGCCCGACCTCCTCGTCGCCCGCGAACACGGATGCCCCGGCCTCCGGCAGCACCGCGTCGCTGCCGTCGAGCTGCAGCGCAGCCAGACGCCGCGGCGGGTGCCCGAGGTTGTGCACCTTGGCGACCGTCTCCTGCCCGCGGTAGCAGCCCTTGTTCAGGTGCACGGCGCTGCGGATCCAATCGGACTCGTGCGGCAGGGAGCGCTCATCGACCTCGGTCGCCCAGCGCGGACGCCAGGCGGCGACGCGCAACGCCTCTGCTGCGAGGAGCCCGGCCAGCGCGTCGCGATCGGCCGACACCGCGAGAGCATCCGCGGCCTCGGTCGTCAGCAGCGCGACCCGCCACGCGTAGTCGGCGGCGGGGTGCGCTGCGACCTCGGCGTACTGGTGCCCGCCCGCGGACACGTGCTGCCACGGATCGGCCCAGATCAGGGGCGCACCGCTCGGTGCGGCCGCCGCCGTGACCACCAGCGGCGCGATCGCTCCGCCGTCGAGGAATCCGATCGGAACGAGATCCGGACGGATGCCGACGGAGGCCTGCGCGCGGAACTTCATGCGGGTCAGCCATCCGGCGAGCGCTTCGGCGTCACCGGCATCCGCCAGCAACCAGGTCGATGCGCCGTCGTCGAGGACTCCGGCCGCGTGCTCGACCCGACCCTGCGGGTCGAGGATCAGCAACTCGGTGCTCTCACCCGGAGCGAGACGGCCGAGCGCCTGCGAGGTGATGGAGTCGAGCCAGCTCAGCCGCTCGGGCCCCGCGACCTCGATCACGACCCGATCGCCGAGCGGGACGAAGGCAGCGCCCTCGGCGAGGCGGCGCTGCTCGCGGAACGCGTCGCCGAAGTGCGCGATCACGTCTCCGTCGGAGACGGCGCCGTCGATCTCGGCGAATGCGCCCACGTCAGACCTTGGCCAGTCGCGCGGAGGCGTGCGAGCGCAACGGGGTGCCGAGGGCCGCGATGTCCCAGGCCCACAGCAGGTGGCCGTCGACCAGGCCGTACATCCGCGAGGAGGCGGTGTGCACCTTGGCTCCGGAGCTGCGCACCACGGCATCCGTGGCGATATCGATGCGCGGGCCGTTGATCTCACCCAGGTACAGCTCGAGCGCACCGTCGGCGTGGGCGAGCGACACCTCGATCGGGAAGCCGCCGCTCTCGGCGCGCAGCTCCTCGACGTCGTCGACCGTGCGGGCCACGGCGTCCGCGGTCGGGGGCAGCAGCGCCGGACCGGCATCCGCGTCCGTCGCCGGGCGCGCGAGACGCCAGAAACCGGTCTCGGCCAGCAGGGCGGAGGCCGGGGAGCCCTCCTCCGTGAGGAAGGTGGCGGTGGCCGAGTAGTTCAGGAACGGGCCGCCATCATGGCTGAAGCTCACGCGATGCGTGAACTCGCCCTGCAGCCGCTCATCTCCGACGGGGTAGTCGATGACACCTGTTCCCTCCCAGACGCCGATCAGCCACGAGAGCGGGGCGAGGTCGGCCGGGAGGTCGGTGGGAAGCTCGAGCACGATCGGCTCAGCGCTGGCCGCGGAAGAGGTTGCGCAGCACGACCGCCGAGACGAAGACGATCGCGAGGCTCGCCAGACCCAGCAGGCCGATGAAGAAGAGTTCGAGCGCCATGAGATCCATGGCTCCCACCCTACCGCGCGTGAGCGCGACTGTCAGGCGGAGGCGGTCGCGAGGGCGGCGAGCCCGAATCCGACCGAGATCACGCCCATGAGCAGCAGCGCGCCGATCACGCTCCCCGCCACCCGGAAGATGAATCCCTCGGTGCGGCCGTACCAGAGCTGCACGGCGAAAGAGAGGAGCACCGCGCCGCCGAAGGCCACCAGCATCCACGGGATGCGCCACTCCTCGCCGACCAGGATGCCGATCGCCACGGCGCCCACCAGAGCGACCGCCCAGACGGCGACCACGCCGGCGAGCGGACTGCGCGGAGCGAGTGCGGGTTGCGTCATGCGTCCATTGTCACTCATCGACCCCGGTATTATTGCCGCACGGCGTTGACCCGCGCGCCGGTGAGGAGTACGCGTGCCCCAGATCCTGGTCTTGACGAATGCTCCTGCCGAGGAGTCGGTCCTGCCCGCGCTGGAGCTGCTCAGCCACACCGTCCGCCAGATCCCCGCAGAGCCCGCGCGGCTGGTGAGCGCCCCCGAGTACGACATCGTGATCGTCGATGCCCGCACCGACCTCGCGGGCGCCAAGTCGCTCTGCCGTCTGCTCCGCGCGACCGGCCAGGAGGCGCCGCTGCTGCTCATCGTCACCGAAGGCGGCATGAGCGCCGTCTCCGGCGACTGGGGCATCGACGACGTGCTGCTCTCGACCGCCGGCCCCGCCGAGACCGACGCCCGCCTGCGGCTCGCGATCGCGCGCCGCGACGACGCCGCGGCTCCGACGCGTGTGCAGGCATCCGGCGTCACGATCGACGAGCAGTCGTACTCCGCAAAGCTGCACGGCAAGCCGCTCGACCTCACCTACAAGGAGTTCCAGCTCCTGCACTTCCTCGCCACGCACCCCTCGCGGGTGTTCACGCGCGAGCAGCTGCTCAGCGAGGTCTGGGGCTACGACTACTTCGGCGGCACGCGCACGGTCGACGTGCACGTGCGGCGCCTGCGGGCCAAGCTCGGCGACGCCGATCAGATCATCGGAACGGTCCGCAACGTCGGCTACCGCTTCAACGTGTACGAGGACGACACCCTGGTGGGCTCGCGGTAACCGAGGGCATCCGTTCACGCGCGTGTCACCTCTCGGTGCTTAGATGTACCCCATGATGGATCCCGCTCTCGCCGACGCAGGTCTCGGCGACGCCGAAGACGACGACTTCGATGCCGTCGAGGCCCCCGACTCGCTCCTCCCGGACCACCGGTACCTCGATCGCGAGCTGAGTTGGCTCGCGTTCAACCAGCGCGTGCTCGAGCTGGCCGAGGATCCCTCGCTCCCCGAACTCGAGCGGGCGAACTTCCTGGCCATCTTCGCCAGCAACCTCGACGAGTTCTTCATGGTGCGCGTCGCCGGCCTCAAACGGCGCATCATCACCGGCCTCGCCGTGCCGACCAACATCGGCCGCTCCCCCTCCGACGCCCTCGCCGACATCTCGCGCGAGGCGCATGCGCTGCAGCTGCGGCACGCGGATGCCTGGACGTCGCTCGTGCGCCCCGCCCTCGCCGACGCCGGTGTCGAGATCACGGAGTGGGACGAGCTGACCGACGACGAGCGCGCGGGCCTGACCGACTACTTCCAGGCCCAGGTGTTCCCGGTGCTCATGCCCCTCGCGGTCGACCCGGCGCATCCGTTCCCCTACATCTCGGGGCTGTCGCTCAACCTCGCGATCCGCATCCGCAACGCACGCACGGGTCGCCAGGAGTTCGCGCGCCTCAAGGTGCCGCCGATGCTGCCTCGGTTCGTGGAGGTGCCGGGCAACAGCGAGATCTCGCGCTACCTGCGCCTCGAAGAGCTCATCGCCAACCACCTCGGAGACCTCTTCCCCGGTATGGAGGTGCTCGACCACCACGCCTTCCGCCTCACCCGCAACGAAGACGTCGAGATCGAGGAGGACGAGAGCGAGAACCTCATCCAGGCGCTCGAGGCCGAGCTGCTGCGCCGCCGGTTCGGACCGCCGATCCGCCTCGAGATCACCGACGACATGGACGACGTGACCCTCGAGCTGCTGGTGAAGGAACTCGACATCACCGACCAGGAGGTCTACCGCCTCCCCGGACCGCTCGACCTGCGCGGACTCTTCGGCCTCTCGCGCATCGAGCGCCCCGATCTGCGGTACCCGCCGCACGTTCCGACCACGGCGGTCGCGTTCCAGCCCGGCGACAGCAGCACGCGTGCCGACATGTTCAAGGCCATCCGCAAGTCCGACGTGCTCGTGCACCACCCGTACGAGTCGTTCACCACGAGCGTGCAGGCGTTCCTCGAGCAGGCTGCCCGTGATCCGCATGTGCTCGCCATCAAGCAGACCCTCTACCGCACCTCGGGAGACAGTCCCGTCGTGCAGGCGCTGATCGACGCCGCCGAAGCGGGCAAGCAGGTGCTCGCCCTGGTCGAGGTCAAGGCACGATTCGACGAGGCGAACAACATCGTCTGGGCGCGCAAGCTCGAGAAGGCCGGCGTGCACGTCGTGTACGGCCTGGTCGGGCTCAAGACGCACTGCAAGCTCGCCCTCGTGATCCGCGAGGAAGACGGCAAGCTCCAGCACTACTCGCACGTCGGCACCGGAAACTACAACCCGAAGACCAGCCGCATCTACGAGGACTTCGGGCTGTTCACCGCGGACGCGCAGGTCGGGAAGGACCTCACCCGCCTCTTCAACGAGCTGAGCGGCTACGCGATCGAGAAGAAGTTCAAGCGTCTGCTCGTCGCGCCCCTGCACCTGCGCAAGGGACTCGTGCGCCAGATCGACAACGAGCGCGCCAACGCCGTCGCGGGCAAGCCCGCGCACATCCGCATCAAGGTCAACTCGATGGTCGACGAGGAGATCATCGACGCGCTCTACCGTGCCAGCGTGGCCGGAGTGAAGGTCGACGTGTGGGTGCGCGGCATCTGCAGCCTCCGCACGGATCTCGACGGCATCAGCGACAACATCACGGTGCGCAGCATCCTGGGCCGCTATCTCGAGCACTCTCGCATCTTCGCCTTCGAGAACGGCGGCGATCCGCAGATCTACATCGGCAGCGCCGACATGATGCACCGCAACCTCGACCGACGCGTCGAGGCGCTCGTCCGCGTCACCGAACCCGCGCATCTGAAGGAGCTCCTGGCGTTCTTCGACCTCGCGATGGATCCGGGGACGAGTTCCTGGCACCTCGGCGCGGCCGGCGTGTGGGAGCGCCACGCCGCGGATGCCGACGGCAAGCCGCTGATCGACCTGCAGGATAAGACCATGGGTCAGATTCAGCGACGCCGGCGTGCGCGGGCGGTTCGATGACGGTCGGACAGACCTTCGCAGAGCGGTCGAAGTGGACGGACAAGGCCGTCTACGCGGCCGGTGCCGTCGTCTGGCGCATCGTCGACGGCAAGCTGCGCATCCTGCTGATCCACCGCACCAAATACCGTGACGTCACCCTGCCCAAGGGCAAGGTCGATCCCGGCGAGATGCTCGCCGAGACCGCCGTGCGCGAGGTGCAGGAGGAGACCGGCATCCGCGTCTCCCTGGGCGTTCCCGTGGGTGTGAGCCGCTACAACCTCGCGTCGATGAAGCAGAAGGTCGTGCACTACTGGGCCGCCGAGGCCACCGACGACGCGATCCGCGCGTCGACGTTCGTGCCCAACCGGGAGATCGCGGCGATCGAGTGGGCCAGCGTGAAGAAGGCCAGGGAGCGCCTCAGCTACCCGGTCGACCACGAGATCCTCGATTTCTTCGCCCGCCTGGTCGAGGACGGCGCTCTGCGTACGTTCCCACTGATCGTGCTGCGGCACGCCAAGGCGTTGTCGCGTTCCGAATGGGACGGTACGGATGCCGAACGCCCGCTCGCCGATCGCGGGCGCCGACAGGCGAAGTCGATCGTCGGCCCCCTGCGCGCGTTCGGCGTGCGGAAGATCGTGACGAGCGACGCCGTCCGATGCGTCGAGACCGTGAAGCCGCTCGCCAAAGCGCTCGATCGCAAGGCCGTGCGCACCGAGCTCATCAGCCAGGACGCCTGGGAGGACGGAAGCTCCGATCTGCGCTCGGTGGTCGGGCGGCGCGTACGCTCCGGCAAGCCCGCCGTGCTCTGCAGCCACGGGCCCGTTCTGCCCGGCCTCCTGTCCGAGATCGCGCTCGCGACCGCCACCATCCAGGGCTCCTACCTCAGCAGCGCGGCCGACCTCGAGCCGGCGGCGTTCTCCGTGGTTCATCTCTCGGCCACGAACCCCGGATCCGGCATCATCTCGATCGAGACGCACATTCCGAAGGTCTGACGCGGCCCGGAATTCCGGGGTTCGCACCCCAGAGAGTCGACAGCCGTTCACCTTCCGTTCACCCGCGCGGGAGAGTCTCGTTAACCGCCGCGCTTAGCGTCACTGTGTGCCCTGCACCGGGCCTCAACCCCTCCCACGATCGAACGGATCCACAGTGAAGATCTCCCGAATCGCTCGCATCGGCGCCATCGGCGCCGTCGCCGCTCTCGCCCTGGCCGGTTGCGCCGCGAACGAAGGCGGCACCGGCGGCTCGTCCGACGCCCCCTCCGACTCCACGCTCTCGGGCACCATCGACGCCACCGGCGCGTCGTCGCAGACCGCTGCGCAGGAGGCCTGGGTCGCCGCGTTCCAGACCGCGAACCCCGACGTCACCGTCAACTACGAGCCCACCGGCTCCGGCACCGGCCGCGAGAACTTCCTCGAGGGCGGCAGCAACTTCATCGGCTCCGACCGTGCGTTCAACGACGAGGAGATCGCCGCCGGCGGCTTCGGCGCCTGCGCGACCGACGACATCGTCGAGGTCCCGCTCTACATCTCGCCGGTCGCCGTCGCGTTCAACATCGAGGGCATCGACATGCTCAACCTCGACGCCGCCACGATCGCGGGCATCTTCGCCGGCACGATCACCAACTGGAACGCTCCCGAGATCGCCGCGCTGAACGACGGCGTCGAGCTGCCCGACCTGGCGATCTCGCCGGTCCACCGCTCCGACCCCTCGGGCACGCAGGAGACCTTCACCAAGTACCTCTCGGCGACCGCCGGTGACATCTGGACCTACGAGCCGGCCGACGTCTGGCCGATCGAGGGTGGCGAGGCCGCTCAGGGCACCTCGGGTGTCGTCCAGGCCATCACCGCGGGCAACGGCGCGATCGGCTTCGCCGACGCCTCGCAGGTCGGCGACCTCGGCCAGGTGCACGTCGGCGTGGGCGGCGACTTCGTCGCCTACTCGGCCGAGGCCGCTGCCGCGCTCGTCGAGGGCTCGCCCCTCGTCGAGGGACGTGGCGCCGGAGACCTCGTCTTCGACGTCGACCCGGCATCCGCTGCCGAGGGTTCCTACCCGATCGCCCTGGTCAGCTACCTGATCGCGTGCGAGCAGTACGAGGACACCAACGTCGCCGAGCTCGTCAAGGAGTACCTCACCTACATCGCCAGCGCCGAGGGCCAGGAAGCCGCCGCGGACAACGCCGGCAGCGCCCCGATCTCGGACTCGCTGCGCGAGCAGGTCCAGGCCGCGATCGACCTGATCCAGGTCGGCTGATCCAGCCGATCGACTGATGGCGGTGCCCCCGCGTCCCGATCGGACGCGGGGGCTCCGCCCGGTCAGCCCCCGTTCCACCCCGCCCCGAAACAGGGAGACCATGAGCACGACCGCGCAGGCGCCCGCAGCGCCGCACGCACCGATCAAGGCCAAGCAGCGTCTCGGCGACCGGGTGTTTTCCGGTACCGCTCTCGGAGCGGGGATCATCATCCTCGTCGTCCTCGCGCTGGTCGCCGCCTTCCTCATCATCCAGAGCATCCCGGCGTTCCAGCTCGACACCACCGGCAACCACATCCTCAAGGGCGAGTCCTTCTGGGTGTACGTCTGGCCCCTCGTCTTCGGAACGCTCTGGGCCTCGTTCATCGCGCTGCTCATCGCCGCACCGATCTCCATCGGCATCGCGCTCTTCATCTCGCACTACGCGCACCGTCGCCTCGCCGCCTTCCTCGGCTACGTGATCGACCTGCTCGCCGCGGTCCCCTCCGTCGTCTTCGGCCTCTGGGGCGGCCTCGTGCTCGCCCCCCTCCTCCAGCCGATCTACGCCTGGCTCAACACCCACGCCTCCTGGGTGCCGTTCTTCGGCGGCCAGGTGTCGTCGACGGGAAAGACGATCCTCACGGCATCACTCGTGCTCGCCGTGATGTGCATCCCGATCATGACCGCCATCTGCCGCGAGGTCTTCCTGCAGACGCCGAAGCTCCACGAGGAGGCGGCGCTCGCGCTCGGCTCCACCCGCTGGGAGATGGTGCGGATGGCCGTTCTGCCGTTCGCCCGCGGCGGTATGGTCTCGGCGGCGATGCTCGCCCTCGGCCGCGCACTCGGCGAGACCATGGCCGTGACCATGGTGCTGTCGCCCTCGGCCGTCGTCAGCTTCCTCGTGCTCACCGCGACGAACCCGACGCCGATCCCCGCCAACATCGCCCTGGCCTTCCCCGAAGCGCACGGCACCGGAGTCAACACGCTCATCGCGACCGGCCTCATCCTCTTCATCGTGACCTTCGCGGTCAACGCGTTGGCGCGATGGATCGTCGCCCGCCGCGCCGAGTTCTCGGGAGCGAACTGACATGACCGTCCTCACCCCCACCCCGACCGCCGTCGCCACGGCCCCGGCAGCGTCGCTCACCGCGGGCAAGCTCCCCCGGTGGGCCCCGTGGGCCCTGCTCGGCGGATCGCTCGCGGTCAGCGCCGCCGTCTTCGGCGTCGCCGCGATCGGCACCAGCCTCGCGGACTTCAACATCGCCGGCACCGTCATCATCGGGCTCCTGCTCTACATGGTGCTCATCACGGTCATCTCCTCGATCGTCGAGAGCCGCCGCAAGGCCGTCGACCGCCTCATGACGGCGCTCGTCGCGACAGCGTTCCTCATCGCGCTGCTGCCGCTGATCTCGCTGCTGTGGACGGTCGTCTCCAACGGCATCGAGCGCTTCGATGCCGAGTTCTTCAGCTACTCGATGCGCAACGTGATCGGCGACGGCGGCGGCATCGTCCACGCGATCTGGGGCACGCTGCTCATCACCCTCACGGCGACGGTCATCGCGGTGCCGATCGGACTCATGACCTCGATCTACCTCGTCGAGTACGGTCGCGGCAAGATCGCGAAGGCGATCACGTTCTTCGTCGACGTCATGACCGGCATCCCCTCGATCGTCGCGGGTCTGTTCATCTACGCGGTCTTCGCTCTGATCTTCAAGCCGGGCATCTCGATGGGCATCATGGGCGCCCTCGCCCTGGCCGTGCTGATGACCCCGGTCGTCGTGCGAGGCAGCGAGGAGCTGCTCAAGATCGTGCCGAACGAGCTCCGCGAGGCGTCGTACGCACTCGGTGTGCCGAAGTGGCTGACGATCCTCAAGGTCGTGCTCCCGACGTCGATCGCCGGCATCACGACCTCGGTCATGCTCGCGATCTCGCGCGTGATCGGCGAGACGGCTCCCCTGCTGCTCACCGCCGGGTTCACGCAGAGCCTGAACACGAACATCTTCAACGGCCAGATGATGACCCTGCCGGTGTTCGCCTACAACCAGTACATGAATCAGGGCACCAACCCGGACGCTTCGCTCGCCCGGGCCTGGGCCGCTGCTCTCACCCTCATCCTCATCGTCATGGTGCTGAACCTGCTCGCGCGCCTCGTCGCGAAGCTGTTCGCCCCGAAGACCTCCGGCCGCTGAGCGCCCGACCACTCAGAACAGGAAACACGTGTCCAAGAGCATCGAAGTCAACGACCTCAACGTCTACTACGGCAACTTCCTCGCCGTGGAGGGCGTCTCCCTCGACATCCAGCCGCGCAGCGTCACCGCGTTCATCGGCCCCTCGGGTTGCGGCAAGTCCACGTTCCTCCGCACCCTCAACCGCATGCACGAGGTCATCCCCGGCGCTCGCGTCGAGGGCGAGGTGCTCCTCGACGGCAAGGACCTCTACGGCCCCGGCGTCGACCCCGTGCTCGTGCGTCGCCAGGTGGGCATGGTCTTCCAGCGCCCCAACCCGTTCCCCACGATGTCGATCAAGGAGAACGTGCTCGCGGGCGTCAAGCTCAACAACAGCCGCATGTCGAAGAGCGACCAGGACGACCTCGTCGAGAAGTCGCTCACCGGCGCGAACCTGTGGAACGAGGTCAAGGACCGCCTCGACCGTCCGGGTTCCGGCCTCTCGGGCGGACAGCAGCAGCGTCTCTGCATCGCCCGCGCGATCGCCGTCTCGCCCGAGGTGCTGCTGATGGACGAGCCGTGCTCGGCCCTCGACCCGATCTCGACCTACGCGATCGAGGAGCTGATCGGCGAGCTCAAGAACGAGTTCACGATCGTCATCGTCACGCACAACATGCAGCAGGCGTCGCGCGTCTCCGACAAGACCGCGTTCTTCAACATCGCCGGCACCGGCAAGCCCGGCAAGCTGATCGAGTACGACGACACCACGTCGATCTTCACCACCCCGTCCGTGCAGGCCACCGAGGACTACGTCTCGGGCCGCTTCGGATGATCTGACGCCGTCGGCCGTCTGACAGGGCTCGGGGACTTCGGTCGCCGAGCCCTGTCGCGTGCCCTCCCCGCCCCGACCCCGCACGACTTCGGGGACCTGGTGCCCGCCTCAGTCGCGGGGCGAGAGCAGGTACGTGTTCAGCTCGTCGGTCAGAGGCTGGTCGACCGGGAGAGCGGCGCCGTCGACGGCGGTGATCGCCGCCGCGAGGCGCACGCTCGACACGAGCCACGCGGCATCCGCCCGGGGAAGATCGGATGCCGGGATCCGGTCATACCCGACCTCGAAACCGCGGGCGGCGAGGTGCTCGTAGACGCTCAGCTGCGTGGTGCCGTGCAGGATGCCGCCGTTCGGCGCCGGCGTGACGAAACGGTCTCCGAACCGGAGGATCAGCGACGCGGTCGGCGCCTCGAGCACGAAACCGTCGCTGGAGAGGAAGATCGCGTCATCCGCGTCACGGCGGTGCGCCTCCCGCAGTGCGGCCATGTTCACGGCGTACGAGAGGGTCTTCGCCCCCAGCAGCAGCCACGGCGCCCGTTCGGCGGCGCCGAGGTCGTAGCCGCGGTCGAGGGTCACCACACGCACACCGTTCGCGCGCACGGCACGGAAGTCCGCTGCCGGGGCCGCGGTCACCCATGCCGTCGGCGTCGGTCCGTGCTCCACTCCCCTGCTGAGGATGAGCTTGATGACGGCCTCGCCCTCGCCGCACTCGTCGGCGGCCTGATCGATCGCCTGCCGCCACTGCGCCAGGTTCGGCGCGGGCAGGTCGCAGAGGCGTGCGGAGTGCGCGAGACGCTCGAGGTGCGGCACGACCTCCTGGGCGTGGCCGTCGACCACTCCGATCGACTCGAACACGCCGTCGCCGCGCTGCGTGCTCAACTCGCCCACGCTGAGGGCGGGAGCCGCCGCGTCGACGTGGGTGAACGTGTCACCGTAGTCGGCACGCTGCTCGTCGGCGGTGACGGGATCGATCATGAGTGCGAAGCGCCGGTTCATGATCCGAGCCTAGAGCGCCGGGAATACCTTCGCTCGTCTCGCGTTACACTGGTAGAGGCCGGGCCGCATAACCCCGGGCTCCATTTTTCGCCGCTGCGAGCGGCCTTCCGCCGAGAGGCGTTCTTGCGGCCCGGTCTTTTTTCTTGCCCGGACTTCTTGCCCGAACTTCCCGCTCCGGGCCGCACTCGTCCGCTCAGGCCAGCGCGCCCGACCGCCACAGCACACTCGCCGCGGAGAGGTCCTGCGCATAGCTGCTCAGTCGCAGCGCCCGGGTCGTCAGTTCACTGGCCCGCCCCGGCTCGGTCGCCTCGTAGTCGTCGGCCGTATGCGTCGCTCCGGACGCCTGTACGCGGCAGAACGCGGCCGCGCGCTCAAGCGCCACCGCGAAGTCGCCGCGGAACGCTCCGCGCAGGATCGTGTCGACCAGCGCGACGATCTCCTCCGGGCTCGCCGGGACCGGAGCACCGGCGATGGCGGCGTCGACCGAGGGAAGCTCGACGCGTCCGCGCTCGTACAGCAGAGCCGAGGTCTGCGGATCGGTGTGGATCGCCAACTGCAGCAGGTACAGCCGCCAGAGCGCACCGGGAAGCGTGCGCGAGGGCGCCTTGGACCACAGTTCCGCGATCTCGTCGATTCCGTGCTCGGCCGTGAACGCCACCAGGCGATCGGCACTCGCACCGCTCTCGTCGGCGCGCACCCGCGCCAGCAGGGCGGATGCCGTGGCGTGCGCGATGCGCGTCTCCTCGGCGGGATCGTGCGCCCCGACGAGGTTGTCGAAGGAGGCGGAGGGGCGTCGCACGGGGCGGTGGTGCTGCTCGGGCATCCCACCAGGGTACGCGCGATCGGTGACGCTCAGGCCGTGGGGATCGCGATGATCGGGTCGGTCGTGGGCAGGCCGCTCGGCGAGCCGCCCTCTTCCTCGACCGTGACGGCGATGACGTCACCCTCGTGCATCGAGCCGGAGAGCACGGCGGTGGCGGTCGTGCCATCGGCGTCGAACACACCGGCCGGAACCGGGGTCTCGCCGCGCACGAACCACATCTCGTACGTCTTGCCGTCGGCAGGAGCCGCGAGACCGTCGGTCACGAGCACGGCGGAGCCGAGCGATGCCGACCAGTGGGCCGTGGCCGTGGTGCCGTCGTCGAGCGTGACACTCGCCTGCGCGGCATCCGACGCTCCCGTGATCTGCTCGAGGGCCACGACGCTCGCCGGACGGTTGAGGTAGTCGTTCAGCGCAACGGAGCCGATGCCGACGCCGACCAGGAGTGCGAGGCACGCCGCGAGCGCGAAGATCGCGCGTGACCAGCGGCGGGGCGGGCGGATGCTGTCGACCGTCGAGGTGTCGGCCGATCCGGAGGACGCTGCGGCAGGCGCGGCCTGCTCGTCGTCCGTGCGGCCGTCCTGCGGCATCTGCACGCCCTGCACCTGCGGCGTCTGCGCGATCTGCGAGAGCAGCGCGGCGCGGATGTCGGGCCGGGGCACTTCACCGGTGAACGGGGCCGAGAGGGTGGCGGCGGTGGCGGCATCCGCCTCGACGATGCGCTCCCACTCGGGGTGCTCGTCGAGGGTACGACGGAAGCGCGCCTCGTCCTCAGGAGAGAGCGCGTGCAGGGCGGCGCCAGCCGCGAGCTCTGCGAAGTCCTTCTCGTTCATGCCATCACCCCCATCGCCGACCGGAGCCGGGTGAGTCCATCCCGCATCCGTGTCTTGATCGTCCCCAGCGGCGCTCCCAGGAGCGCCGCGATCTCGTTCTGACTGTAACCGCCGTAGTAGGCGAGGACGATCGCTTCACGTTGAGCTTCGGGTAGGCCGGAGAGTGCGCCGACGACGCGCTCACCTTCCATGCTCAACTCGACCTGCTCCGCCACGCTGTCGTGGGCCACCCCGATGTCCCGCAGTCCCGCCCGGACATCTCGATCCGAACTGGACTGCGAGGATCGGACGCGGTCCACCGCCCGGCGGTGCGCCATCGTCATGATCCATGTTCGTCCTTGCCCCTTGTTCGGAGCGAAGCGCGAAGCGGATTGCCAGATCTCGAGAAAGACCTCCTGGAGCACTTCCTCGCTCTGCGAGCGGTTCACGAGGACTCGGAGGATGAGACCGAACACGCGGGAGGAGAGAAGGTCGTAGAGCTCCGCGAAGGCCCGCTGGTCGCCGGCGGCGATGGCGAGGAGGAGGTCGGCGACGGCATCCCGCGCCGTGCCGTCCTCGGGAACATCCATCCCATCGATGACCATCTCCATAAGCATGCCGTATTCCACCCCTCCTGCTCTGCATCCGACGCCCGATATCCGCTGATTCCTCGCGGAATTCTCGAAGATTCCGCGGCCCGCGCCCCGCATCACGATCGCGTCACGCTCGCGCGCGTGCTCCTTTTCCGTCGGATGTCGTTCGTGCTGGTGCGCCGATCGGATTGGCGGGGCCGTTCGAGACGGATCTCGAAGAAATCTCGAATTCTTCCCATCCGATCGGCGAGGGGTTCCGAACACCTGTCAACGCCACGGAGAGGCCGTGGTGGTAGTTCATCTGAAGGAGCTCGAAATGTTCAGCACCAAGAAGAAGGTCACCGCAGCACTGACGCTCACGGTGGCGAGCGCGTTCCTGCTCTCGGCATGTTCCATGGGCAGCGGCGAAAGCACCACCGAATCCGAGGAGCCCATGGCGCCGGAGAGCTCGCAGTCGTCCGAGCCCATGGAGATGGACCCGGCGGCCAACCTCGTGGGCCCCGGTTGCGCGGCGTACGCCGAGCAGGTTCCGGACGGAGCGGGTTCGGTCGAGGGTATGTCGAAGGACCCGGTCGCGGTCGCGGCATCCAACAACCCGATCCTCACCACGCTCACCGCAGCGGTCAGCGGACAGCTCAACCCCGATGTCGACCTCGTCGACACGCTCAACGGTGACGAGTTCACGGTCTTCGCACCGGTCGACGACGCCTTCGCGAAGATCGACCCGGCCACCATCGACGCCCTCAAGACCGACAGCGCCACGCTGAGCTCGATCCTGACGTACCACGTCGTCCCCGGCCAGATCACGCCGGACGACATCGTGGGCACGCACCCGACCGTCAACGGAGCCGACCTCGAGGTCACCGGTAGCGGCGACGAGCTGCAGGTCAACGGCGCCAACGTCATCTGCGGTGGCGTCCAGACCGCGAACGCCACCGTGTACCTCATCGACACGGTGCTGATGCCCCCGGCTGAGTAAGAGCGGGAGAGTGCCGATGGGGACCTCGGCACGACGACCTCCGTCATCCGGGGAGGGATGACGCGGGGCTGAAGAGGGCCGTTGACGATAGCTGTGTCGTCAACGGCCCTCTTTCTGCGCCCTAGACTGGGAGCACGGGCCTCTAGCTCAGTTGGCAGAGCATCGGACTTTTAATCCGCGGGTCGTGGGTTCGAGCCCCACGGGGCCCACCGCATTCCCCGCACCGTTCATCGGTCGGGAGAGACCTTCCACGCATCCTCACCCGTGGCGATTCGCTTCGAGGCGTTGAGCCTCGCTGCGGCCGTCGCGGGTTTGCGCGCCGCCTGGTCGGCGATCGCGGCCGAGAACTCCTCGGCGAACGTCAACCGCGGCACCCGCCGCACGATCTCGGCGATGAGCTGCGCATCCCACAGATCTGCCGCAGCGTGCGCGACATCGAGGCTGGTCGCCGCCTCCAGCAGGTAGCCCTCGGGATCCTCGTCGACGTCGACGCTCACCCACATGTGCCGCTGGATCACCTGGCCGAGCCGCTCGCGGCGGTGCTGCGACCACCCGGCTCCGGCGGCGAAGACCTCCGAGACCGCGGCCCCCGCATCTTCGAACGCCACCGTGTGGCTGTCGAACGCGGGAACGATCCCGACGTCGTGCAGAACGGATGCCACGAAGAGCAGTTCCTCGTCGATTTCGAGGCCCCGCGAGTCGGCGAGGGCTTTCGCCCAGACCCACGAGCGGAGGGAGTGGTTCAGCACGGCGGGCGTGCACCACTGCCGCGCGACCTCCAGCGCACGCTCCGACGCCGCGGTGGGCGGCACGAGCAGACGGTCGGCGAGGGCGGAGACGGGCGCGGAGGTCGACATGGTGCGAGCCTAGCGGCGCGGCCGCTATCACCCCTGCCGCGCACTGGCCACCCCCTTCACGGCATCCGCCCCTCGCGGCAGAGTCGGAGCATCCACTCCCCCTCCTGAAAGGACGACGACCATGGCGACTCTCACCGGAAACCGCGTGGCATTCCTGGCGACCGACGGCTTCGAGGACAGCGAGCTGACCAGCCCGTGGGAGGCGGTGACGGCCGCGGGTGCGAGCGCCACGTTGATCGCCCCGGCGGCGGGCAGCATCACCGGAAAGAACGGACACGAGCAGCCCGTCGACCTCATCTCCGGCGACACGAGCGCCGATGAGTTCGAGGCGCTCGTTCTGCCGGGCGGCGTGGTGAACGCCGACCACCTGCGGCTCGACGAGGCATCCGTCGCCCTCGCGAAGGAGTTCTTCGCACAGCACAAGCCCGTCGGAGTCATCTGCCACGGAGCCTGGATCCTCATCGAGGCCGACGTCGTCGACGGGCGCACGCTGACCAGCTACCCGAGTCTCAAGACCGACCTGCGCAACGCCGGAGCGACCTGGGTCGACGAGGAGGTCGTCGTCGACGCGGGCCTCGTCTCGAGCCGCACCCCGGACGACCTGCCGGCGTTCAACGCGAAGGTCGTCGAGGAGATCGGCGAGGGTCGCCACGAGGGCCAGACCGCCTGACCCGCATCACCATCGCGCCCGGGGCAGGATCAGGCACCTCCCCGGGCACGATGCCGTCGTACCGCGGCCCGGTTCGCGCATCGCACCGAACAGAATCGTTGGCGGCCGTTCCGGGTGACGTCGGCGACGACGTTCGTGCAGGGGGATGCCGCGCAGCGGCCGAGTCTGCTCATGCCACGAGTGACCAGGTGGAGCGAGGTGCCCAGGTTGATGATCGCCCGCAGCACATACGGAAGCGAGGGCACGTCGTCGCGGTAGTGCAGGTGCCAGCCCTCTCCGTCGTGATTCGTGAGCCGCGGGTACGCGGCCGCCTCCGCGAGCTGGGCATTGAGGAGTTCTGCACGCGCGTCGGGGTCGGCTTCGTCGACGATCCGGAGCCACTCGTCGATGACGTCGCGCACGCGGGCGTGGTCGTCGGCGGCGGGCGGGAAGGTCATCGTCATGCCCATCTCGATCGTGCGCTCCTCGATCCCGGCACGGTCGGCGGGCCAGTCGTTGGCGAGCGAGGTCGCCAGGAGAACCGCGTACTCTCCGTAAGGGTTGAGATGCATAAGGGCATTACATCACGCTGGTGTCATGATCTCCACGGACACCCTCCCGATCCCCCGACCGACCGCCGTCCCGATGGCGCACGAGCACTCCTGGCTCACCGAGTCCCGCCATCCGACGAGCGAGGGCGTCGTCGTCTACGTGCGGTGCGGGGCGTGCACCGCACGTCGCATCGATCTGCGCCCGTCGAGCGCTGCGCCGTCGACCTCCCTGCCGCCGATCGCGATGAGCCGCAGCGTCGGAGAGTCGCCGAACGTCAGGCCGTGAGCTCTGCGAGCTTTCTCACGGTGCGCAGGTTCCGTGCCGTGCCGGCGACCCCCAGCGCGCGATCGAGAACGGCTTTCGTGAGCTTCGACGCATGCACTCCGGACTCGGCGTAGGAGAGCCACAGATCGTGCCCGACGAGGGCGATCTCCTCCCCCGGCACCAGACGCTCACGCAGCGCCGCGACCGCACCCTTCTGCGGAGCGCCCTCCAGGAACATCGCGTGCAACAGCTTCTCGACCGGATCGACGAACGGCTGCGTCGCGAGGGCTCGCGCGAGCGCATCGTGCGTGCGCAGGATCACCGGAGTGTCGACTCCGAACTCGTCATGGATGAGCGACCGCACGCGCGCGCAGGCCGCGACCGGATCGGATGGATGCCGACACACGATGTTGCCGCTCGCGATGTACGTCGAGACGTCGTCGAGCACCCCGGCATCGTTCAGCGCCGAACGCAGCTCGGCCATCGGCACGCGATTGCGACCGCTGACGTTCACGGCCCGCAGCAGCAGGACGCTGCGGCTCACACCTCGGCGCTCACGACGAGCTCGGCGCCCGCGTGGGCGAGCTCGATCAGCGCCGCCTCGCTCGACTCGGCACCGACGCCCGCGACCAGATCGGTGAGCACCCGCACGCGCACCCCGTGGGCGACGGCATCCAGAGCGGATGCCCGGACGCAGTGATCCGTCGCGATCCCCACCACATCGGCGCTGATCACCCCAGCCGCCGTCAGCACGGCTCCGACCGTCTCGCCGGAATCCGTGACACCCTCGAACATCGAGTAGGCGGGCAGCCCCTGCCCCTTGCGCACGTGGTGGGTGACGGCATCCGTCTCCAGCAGCGGGTCGTACTCGGCGCCCGGCGTGCCCGCTACGCAGTGCACCGGCCAGGAATCGACGTAGTCGGGGCTCTCGGCGAAGTGCCCGCCATTGTCACCCTCGGCGTCGTGCCAGTCGCGCGAGGCGACGATCACGTCATAGTCGCCGGCGTGGGCGGTGAGGTATGCCGAGACCGCGGCGGCGACCGCATCACCGCCCGCGACCGCCAGGGTACCGCCCTCGGTGAAATCGTTCTGGACATCGACGATGAGAAGCGCTCTGCTCATGATTCGAGACTACGCCGCCGGGAAGAGGAAAGCCCCCGTGATGTTCTTCGCATCACGGGGGCTGTCGGAGCCGCTTGTCAGAATCGAACTGACGACCTTTTCATTACGAGTGAAATGCTCTGCCGACTGAGCTAAAGCGGCGTGCGACGGACGAACCGGCGCGATCTCCGATATTACCCTGTCTCGCGCTCGCTCGCGAATCGAGCGCGACTCACGCGCGTGTCACACGCGTGCGTCGCGCACGTCACTCGCAGCGGAGGCCGTCTTCGGGCACCACGTCATCGAGGAAGAACGCCTCCACGGCGTTGTCGACGCATCCGTTGCCCTTGTTGTAGCCGGTGTGCCCCTCGCCCACGCGGGTGATGAGCACGCCCTCGTCGAGCTGATCCGCGAGCGCCTCCGACCACTCGTACGGCGTGGCCGGGTCGTTGGTCGTACCGATGACGAGGATGGGTCCGGCACCCTCGGCCGTGATCTCCCCGCGCGTTCCCGTGGGCGGGTAGGGCCACACCTCGCACGAGTCGGGGCCGGTCCAGTACGGCGCGATGGTCGGCGCACCCTCTTCGATCTTCTTCGTGGTCGCGGCTTCGGCGGCGGGGTCGTCTTCGACCGGGTAGTCCATGCAGTTGTACGCGCGGAACGCCTCGGTCGAGTTGTCGGTGTACGAACCGGCCTCGCGGCCGTTGTAGAAGTCCGCCAGCACGAACGCCGTCGACGGGTCGCCCTGCAGCGCCTGGTCGAGCGCCTGCGTGAGGAACGTCCAGCTGTCCTGCGAGTAGAGCGCGGCGATGATTCCCGTCATCAGGGAATCCGCACCGAGCATCCGTCCGTCGCCGTTCTCGAGCGGCGTGCGATCGACGCTCGCGAGCAGCGCACCGAGATCCGCCATGGCGTCGTCCACCGAGCCGTTGAAGGGGCAGCTCCCGGAATCGAGGCAGTCCTGCATGTACGCGCGGAGCGCGGATTCGAATCCGAGAGCCTGCGTCGCACCGACCTCGAGCCCGGGAACCGACGGGTCGATCGCGCCGTCGAGCACGAGGCGCCCGGCCTTCTCGGGGTAGAGGTTCGCGTAGGTCGCGCCGAGGAAGGTGCCGTAGGAGTAACCGAGGTAGTTCAGCTGCGAATCGCCGAGCACGGCACGGATCAGGTCCATGTCGCGTGCCGCGTTGATGGTGGTGATGTACGGCAGGATGCCGTCGCTGTTCGCGTCGCACGCCTCGGCGAACGCGGTGTTGCGCTCGGTGAGCTCGGCCTCCCACTCGGCGCTGCCGCGGGGCGAGGTCGGGACGTCGTAGAGGTAGGCGTCCATCTCGGCCGCGTCGAAGCAGCGCACCGCCGTCGACTCGCCCACGCCGCGCGGGTCGAAGCCGATCACGTCGTAGTTCTCGATGAGGTCGGCGCCGACCGCGTAGTCGAGGCTGTCGCGAATGAGGGCGACGCCACTGGCGCCGGGGCCGCCGGGGTTGGTGAGCAGGGAGCCCATCGGCGTCTGCTCGGCCTGGTGCCGGATGATGGAGAGTTCGATCTCGCCCTCTGCGGGGTTCTCCCAATCGAGCGGTGCGGTGACCGTCGTGCAGTCGAAGCCGGCGCTGCCGCAGGACTCCCAGGTCAGCTCCTGCGAGTAGAACGGAAGGAGCTCTTCGGACACCCCGTCGGTGTCGGGCGCACCGGTCGCCGACGGGCGCGTCGCCGTCTCCTCGGGGATCATCGAGTAGAGGCAGCCGGAGAGCGCCACAGCGGCGACGGCGAGGCCGGCGACGAGTGCGGCGGCACGGCGGAGGCGGGGAGTCTTGCGGATGTTCACGGTGTCCTCCCGCTCGTGATGGTCACGAGCAAGCTCTCGAGGGCGAGCAGCGGTGCGACGTTTCGCTCCAGCGCCTGCCGGGTGTCGGCGAGGTGGTCGAGTACGACCAGCGTACGGGTCTCGGGCCAGGCTTCGGCGAGCGCGCTCAGCTCGGCCCGGAGCTCACGGTTGATCAGTTCGTCGGTGCGGCCGAACTGCAGCATCACGACGTCGCGGAAGAGCGACTGCATGTCGGTGAGCACGCGGTCGATGCCGTCGCGCAGACTGCGGGTGGCGCGCTTCTTCTGGTCGTCCTCCAGGGCCGAGAGCTGGGAGCGCAGTGCCGGGGGGACGGCCTGCCCTTCGGCGACGCCCACCATGCGCAGCAGGTTCGCCCGCTCGGCCGCGTCGCGCTCGGCGGTCAGAGCCTTCGCATCCTCGGTGGCGGCCTGGATGATGCGCCCGGCGACCTCGACGGCATCGCCCACACCGCGCACGCCGATCACCGAGCGCAGAGTGTCGTCGCGCCGGCGACGGGCGGCCTCATCGGTCGCGAGTCGCTGCGCCATACCGATGTGCCGCTGGGAGTGGCGGGCGGCCTGCTCGGCCACGACCTCGTCGACGCCCGTGCGCAGACTGATCAACCGCGCGACGTCCGCGACGTCCGGTTCGCGGAGCCGCAGCGAGCGCACGCGCGAACGGATGGTCGGGAGCAGATCGGCCTCGCTGGGGGCGCAGAGGATCCAGACGGTCTTCTCCGGCGGCTCCTCGAGCGCCTTCAGCAGGACGTTCGAGGTGCGCTCGACCATGCGATCGGCATCTTCGACGACGATGACGCGGTAACGACCGGCCGAGGGAGCGAAGTACGAACGCTCGACCAGGGCGCGCGCCTCGGCGATCGTGATGATGACCTTGTCGGTGCGCAGCGCCGTCACATCGGGGTGCGTGCCCGCGAGAACCTGCCGCATGGTCGCATCATCATCGGGCCGGTCGGCGACCAGCGCCGCAGCGAAGGCGTAAGCGAGGGTCGAACGCCCGGACCCCGGCGGACCGGTGATCAACCAGGCGTGCGACAGCGCCGACGGATCGGATGCCGCGTCGCGCAGAGTCTCGACCGCGGCATCCTGCCCCCACACATCGGCCCACGGGAAAGGGGCGGCGATGGTCTCAGGCATGCACTCAGCCTAATCGGCACCACCGACGCCGACCGCATGCGGTCGTGGCGCTGTGCGGAGGAGGGGGCTCAGGCCAGGAACGACGCGACCCGCGCACGGATCTCGCCGGCGATCACGTCGACCGGCGAGGAGGCGTCGATCACGAGGAAGCGTTCCGGTTCTGCGGCGGCGAGCGCAAGGTACGCATGGCGCACTCGACCGTGGAATTCGGCCTTCTCCGCTTCGAGCCGATCGAAGGGCTTGTCTGCCGAGTCGAGCCGGGTGCGGGCGGTCTGCGGGTCGAGGTCGAGCAGCACCGTGAGGTCGGGCAGCGCCCCCTCGGCGGCCCAGAGCGACAGCTCGCGGATCTCGGTCGCATCGAGCACGCGGCCCGCGCCCTGGTAGGCGACGGACGAGTCGAGGTATCGATCCTGCAGCACGATGTCGCCCCGCTCGAGCGCGGGGCGCACGACGGTCGCGACGTGATGCGCCCGGTCCGCCGCGTACAGCAGGGCCTCGGCACGCGGCGCGATGTCGCCGCGGTGGTGGAGCACGATGTCGCGGATCAGCTGGCCGACCTCCGACCCGCCGGGCTCGCGCGTGCGCACGACCTCGTGGCCGGTCTCCGACAGCCAGGAGGCGAGCAGATCCGACTGCGTGGTCTTGCCCGAGCCGTCACCGCCCTCGAGCGTGATCCAGCGACCGCGGCCTTCCGTCACGAACCGGCCTTCTTCGCGGCGGCGTTCGCGGCGCGCGTCGCGGCCGCCTTCTTCGCCGCAGCCGAGCGTGCGGCTGCCTTCTCGGCATCCGTCGGAGCCTTCTTCGCTGCAGCCTTCTTGGCAGGAGCCTTCTTGGCAGGAGCCTTCTTGGCGGGAGCCTTCTTGGCCGGCGCTTTCTTCGCCGCCGCACGCGAGCCGCGCTTGGGAGCGGGGCCCTTCGCGCGCTTGTCGGCGAGCATCTGCACGGCGATCTCGAAGGTGATGTCCTCGGGCTTCTGGCCGCGTGGGATCGTGACGTTGGTCTCCCCGTCGGTCACGTAGGCGCCGAATCGACCGTCACGAATGCGGATCGGCTTGCCGCTGACCGGGTCGGCGTCGAACTCGGCGAGCGCGCTGGATGCCCGTCGGGCACCGTACTTGGGCTGCGTGTAGATCTCGAGCGCCTGCTCGAGGGTCACGTCGAAGATCTGCGATTCGCTCTCGAGCGAGCGCGAATCGGCGCCCTTCTTCAGGTACGGACCGAAGCGGCCGTTCTGGGCGGTGATCTCGTCGCCCGATTCGGGGTCGACGCCGACGACGCGAGGCAGGGTGAGCAGCTGCAGGGCGGTGTCGAGATCGATCGCGTCGACCGACATCGACTTGAAGAGCGATGCGGTGCGCGGCTTGGGCGCGGTCTCCTTCTTGGCACCGCGCTTCTTCGGAGCTTCGACGACCTCACCGGTCGTCTCGTCGACCGCGGCGTCCTCGGACACCGGGTCGTTCTCCTGCACGTACGGGCCGAAGCGTCCGTCCTTGACGACGACGATCTTGCCGTTCTCGGGGTTCTCTCCGAGAACGCGGTCGCCGGCGACCGGAGCGTCGATGAGCTCCTGCGCCTTCTCGGCCGTGAGCTCGTCGGGCGCGAGGTCTTCCGGGACGTTGACGATGCGCGGCTTGGCCTCGGGGTTCTCGGGGTCGGCGACCTCGAGGTAGGGGCCGTACTTGCCGAAGCGCAGGGTCGCGGTGTCGGTGATCGGTGTCGAGTTGAGCGCTCGCGCATCGATCTCGCCGAGGTTGTCGACGACCTTGCGCAGGCCGACGTGCGCGTCGGAACCGAAGTAGAAGCCCTTCAACCACTCGACGCGGTCCTGCTCGCCGCGTGCGATCGTGTCGAGGTCGTCCTCGAGCGAGGCCGTGAAGTCGTAGTCGACCAGCTCGGCGAAGTGCTCTTCGAGCAGGCGGACGACGCTGAAGGCGAGCCACGTCGGCACGAGCGCCTGGCCGCGCTTGACCGCGTAGCCGCGATCGAGGATCGTCTCGGGGATCGTCGCGAACGTCGACGGACGCCCGATGCCCTTCTCCTCGAGCACCTTCACAAGCGATGCCTCGGTGTACCGCGGCTTCGGCGTCGTGCGGTGCCCCTTGGCCTCGGCTTCGGCGACCGACAGCTCATCGCCCACGGCGACGGCCGGGAGCGACTGGTTCTCGGCGGCATCCGCATCGCCGCGCTTCTCGTCGCGACCCTCTTCGTACGCCTCGAGGAATCCCTTGAAGGTGTAGACCGTTCCGGATGCCGTGAACTCCGCGACCTGCCCGGCAGCGTTCACCGCGATCGTGACGGTCGTCGTCTCGTACTTCGCGTCGGCCATCTGGCTGGCGACGGTGCGCTTCCAGATCAGGTCGTAGAGGCGCTGCTCGTCACGGTCGAGCTCGGACGAGAGCGACGCGGGGGTGCGGAAGTTGTCGCCCGAGGGACGGATCGCCTCGTGCGCCTCCTGCGCGTTCTTGCTCTTCGACTTGTACACGCGGGGCTTGAGCGGCACCGCGGAGTCACCGTAGAGCGCGACCGCCTGGCTCCGCGCCGCCTGCACCGCCTGGGTGCTCAGCGACGTGGAGTCGGTACGCATATAGGTGATGTACCCCTTCTCGTAGAGGCGCTGGGCGACGCTCATCGCCTGCTTCGCCCCCATCGAGAGCTTGCGCCCCGCCTCCTGCTGCATCGTGGAGGTGGTGAACGGGGCGTAGGGGCTGCGGGTGCCGGGCTTGGCCTCGACCTTGGTCACCGTACCGGCGCCGGCCGATTCGACGGCCTGGGCGAGGGCCTGCGCCTTGGCTTCGTCGAGGACGACGACGGCCTTCTTCAGGGCACCGCGGTCGTCGAAGTCGGTGCCGCGAGCGAGCTGTCCGCCGTCGACGCGCACGAGGCGGATGCGGAACGACGTTCCGGTCGCGGCCGCAGCGGCGTCGACGTCCCAGTACTCGGCCGAGACGAACGCCATGCGCTCGCGTTCCCGGTCGACGATCAGGCGGGTGGCGGCGGACTGCACGCGGCCGGCTGAGATGCCGGTCTTGACCTTGTACCAGAGGACGGGCGAGACATCCCAGCCGTACAAGCGGTCGAGGATGCGGCGGGTCTCCTGCGCATCGACGAGCGCGTGATCGAGTTCGCGGGTGTTGCCGACGGCTGCCTGGATCGCGTCCTTGGTGATCTCGTGGAAGACCATGCGCTTGACGGGGACCTTGGGCTTGAGGGTCTCGAGCAGGTGCCAGGCGATCGCCTCGCCCTCGCGGTCCTCATCAGTGGCGAGCAGGAGCTCGTCGGCGGTCTTCAGGGCGCGCTTGAGCTCGGCGACCGTCTTCGTCTTGCGATCGGAGACGACGTAGTAGGGGTCGAAGCCGTTCTCGATGTCGATCGAGTACTTCCCGTAGGCCTCCTTGTCGGCGGCCGGGATGTCCCGCTTGTCAGCGAGGTCGCGGATGTGGCCGACGGAGCTGAGCACCTCGTAGCCGTCGCCGAGGTATCCCTGAATCGACCGCATCTTCGTCGGAGACTCGACGATGACGAGCTTCTTGCCTTCAGCCAAGGGTGCGTCCTTTCTTCGAAGCACACCATACACACCCCTGCTATCCGGGTGTGTCGCAGTGAGGAGGTACGTTCTGCCGTCATTCGCCCTCGGGAGGCCCGGCACGGGCTCGGGAGACGGCAACGACTCCAGCGTACGCCGACTCCACCTGCACGGTCGCCACGAAGCCCTCGATCGAGCATCCGGTGAGGGTCGCACCCGCAGCCCCGGCCACCCGCGCCGCGACGGCGCAGGGCTCGTCGGCGACGACGACGGCACCGCTGACGGCATCCGCCGCGGCGAGCGCCGCGGCATCCGCCGCGCCGGCGACCCGTTGCGCGGTGACGGCGGCACCGCCGACCGCGGCGAGCCCGAGGGCGAGGCCGGCCGCTGTCACCAGAACGCCGGTGGCGAGCGCGGATCCGGCCATCAGAGACCGCCCGCCAGGGCGCAGCTCGATGCCTGCAGCGGCACGGTGAGGACATTGCCGACGGCCACCTCCGTGCGCGCCGTCACGCAGACGAGGTCGCCGGAACTCGCGGACGACATGGTGGCACCCGGCGCCGCGCGCGCCACGGCATCGGCGGCGCGCCCCGTGTCTTCGCCTCGCCCGAGGAGGCGGGCGGCATCGGCCGCCGCATCCTGCAGGGACACCTGACGCGTGGCGGCGCCGAGCGCTCCGACGCCGAGGGCGAGCACGAGGACGACCGCCGGCAGCGCGAGGGCCAACTCGGCGGCGACCGATCCCCGGTCACCGCCGAGCCGCGTGAGTCGGAATCGCGGCATCACGCCACGGTCAGCGCCCGGCGCACCAGGTCGGTGAGGATGCCGCGCACCTCGTCGGAGCGCATGATGACCACGAGCAGACCCGCGAAGGCCACGGCGGCCATCGTGGTGATCGCGTACTCGGCCGTCGCCGCTCCGGTTTCGTCGCCGAACAGCGATGCGGCCCGACGCCGGTCGAGTGGGGGAAGTGCGTGCATGGTGTTCCTTCTTTCTGGTGTGACGCGGTCGCGTCGTCGTTCCGCTCATATCGGGAGCGGTGTGGAGGTCAGGACGCTGAGGAGCATCGGTGCGACGCCCAGCAGCAGGAAGGCGGGGAGCGTGCAGACGCCGAGCGGGAGGAGCAGCCGCGTCGAGAGGCGCGAGGCGCGCAACCTGCCCTCGACCCGCGACGTGTGGCGCTCCTGGGCAGCCGACGCGCGGAGGAGCTCCACGGCGGGGACGCCCGCCGCGCGCGACAGTTCGAGCACGTCGGGCACACGGTCCTCTCCCCCGTGCGCGATCGATCCGACCGCGTCGAGGAGCCCCAGAGCCCGGTCGATCGAGGCTCCACCCGCCAGGGCCACGGCGACGAGTTCGGCGCGCATGCCCGGTGTTCCCGGTGACGGCCGCGCACGCCGGAGCAGGCTCGCCGTCCAGGCCCGCGCGAGGAGCACGAGCGCTCCCCCGGCGAGCACGCAGGCGGCGCCGATCGGGTTCCGAGTGATGACCCCGATCGTGTCGAAGCCCAGCGCGAACCCCAGGAGAAGACCGGCGAGCGGCATCCACAGCAGCAGGCGCGCCGTGCCGGCAGGTTCGGCGAGGGCGATGCGCACGTCATCGGCCGCGGACGCGGCGTCGCGCAGGGTCTCGGCCAGCGTGCGCAGCACCTCGGCGAGCGGTGCGCCCACCGTGGTCGCGATCTCCCAGGCGGCTGCGAGATCGACCCACACCCCGCCCTCCGCCTCGATCGCGGCGGCGATGGGCTCGCCCGCGTCGATGCGCGACACGATGGCGATCGCGTGCCGGTCACCGGTCTCTGCGAGATGCCGCCAGGCCACCGTCGGCATGGCTCCCGCCTGCAACAGCACGGCCAGCGTCTGCACGGAGGTCGCGGCATCCGCACCGTGCGTCACATCCCGTACTCGCCGCCTCACCATGGCCGCACCTCCTCGATCGTCAGCCGCTCGTCCGCGAGCGCGAACACCCCGGCCTGCGCGATGCGCCGGGTTCCGCCGGGATCGCGCACGAGATGCAGCACGGTGCTGAAGGCGCTCACGGTCTGCCGCGCCAGCGCCGTGGAATCCATCCCCGCAAGTGCCCCGAGTGCTTCCAGTCGCGCCGGCACATCGGTCAGTCCACTCGCATGCAGGGTCCCGGCGCCACCATCGTGCCCGGTGTTGAGCGCGGTGAGCAGTTCACGGATCTCCTCACCGCGGCACTCGCCCACGATCAGCCGATCCGGCCGCATGCGCAGCGACTCCCTCACCAGACGCGCCAGGCTGATCCCTCCCGCGCCCTCGAGGTTGGCCTGGCGTGCTTCGAGGGCGACATGGTGAGGATGCCGCGGCCGCAGCTCGGCGACATCTTCGATCGTCACGAGACGCTCGGAGTCCGCGGCTTCTGAGAGCAGCGCGGAGAGCAGCGTCGTCTTGCCCGTGCCCGTGCCTCCGGTGATCAGCAGATTCGCCCGCTCATGCACCAGGCTCATCAGCCACCGCTGCATCCGTGCGTCGAAGCAGCCGAGCGCCGCGAGCGCATCGAGGTCGGCGGCGCGCACCCGAGGGATGCGGATCGAGATGGCGGTGCCGCTGGCCGCGACGGGGGCGAGTACGGCGTGCACGCGGATGCCGGAGTCGAGCCGCACGTCGACGCACGGCGACTGGTCGTCGAGATGGCGCCCTCCGAGACCGACGAGCGCGACCGCGAGATCGCGGACCTCTCGTTCGGATGCCCGCCACGCGGAGACGGGTTCGGCGCCCTCGCCCCGATCGAGGAACAGCCCTCCGTCGCCGTTGACGAAGACATCGGTGACGGCGTCGTCGGCGCAGTGCTCGGCCAGCATCCCGAACGCGGGGTCGATCCGCAGCGGGGCCGGCGGGATCGGCACCGAGGCGCCGTGCGGGCTCTCGGCGCCCCGGGGCTGGAGGATGAACGGATCGGCCATGCCCCGACGCTAGGCAACGGGTGGGACCCCGCCCGTCCACGGATGCGGTCGCTGTGCAGAACCCACGGCATCGGCGCGCCGTGCAGAACCGATCGCGGCGCCTCGCCGGTAACGAGAAAGGCGGCACCTCACGGGGGGAATGAGGTGCCGCCCGGGGCGGGCACCGATCGGGGGAATCGGGCGCGCCAAGGCCGGAATGAGTATTCGGCTGAGGTCGAGTGTACGCAAGGCAACCGTCCTGACAAAACCGACGCGACTACCGACTTTCGGCAGTATTGATCCCCCGTGCGCGAGACTAGATTCGCCCTGTCCCGGACGCACCACCCGGGATCGACCCCAGCCGCAAAGGAGCGTCTGCCGATGAGCAGTCAGATCGACCACCTTCTCGATGAGAACCGCCAGTTCCCGCCGTCCGAGGAGTTCGTCGCCCAGTCGATCTCCTCCCCCGATCTCTACGAGCGCGCCGCCGCGGACCGCGAGGGCTTCTGGGCCGATCAGTCGCGCGAGCTGCTGCACTGGCACACGCCGTTCACCCGGGTTATCGACTGGTCCGCCCCGCCGTTCGCCAAGTGGTTCGACGACGGCGAGCTCAACGTCGCCTACAACTGCCTCGACCGCCATGTCGAGCAGGGCAACGGCGACCGCGTCGCTCTGCACTGGGAGGGCGAGCCCGGCGACAGCCGCAGCATCACCTACGCCGAGCTGACCGACGAGGTCAAGCGCACGGCCAACGTGCTCGCCGATCTCGGCGTCGGTCAGGGCGACCGCGTCGCCATCTACCTGCCGATGATCCCCGAAGCCGTCGCCGCGATGCTCGCCGTCGCGCGTCTCGGCGCCATCCACTCGGTGGTCTTCGGCGGATTCAGCGCCGACAGCCTGCGGGCGCGCATCGACGACGCCGGCGCCAAGGTCGTCATCACCGCCGACGGCGGTTACCGCAAGGGTCGCGTCTCGGCGCTCAAGCCGGCCGTCGACCAGGCGCTGAGCGACCGCGGAGACGGCGAGCAGCTCACGGTCGAGCACGTGCTCGTCGTGCGTCGCGGAGGCAACGAGGTCGACTGGGTCGACGGTCGCGACGTCTGGTGGCACGAGGCCGTGCCCGCGGCATCCGCCGAGCACACCGCCGAGGCGTTCCCCGCCGAGAACCCCCTCTTCATCCTCTACACCTCGGGCACCACCGGGAAGCCGAAGGGCATCCTGCACACGTCCGGCGGCTACCTCACGCAGGCCGCGTATTCGCACAAGTACGTCTTCGACCTGCACGCCGACAGCGACGTCTACTGGTGCACGGCCGACATCGGCTGGATCACCGGGCATTCCTACGTGACCTACGGCCCGCTCGCGAACGGAGCCACGCAGGTCATCTACGAAGGCACCCCGGATGCCCCGCACCCCGGCCGCTGGTGGGAGATCATCGAGAAGTACAAGGTGTCGATCTTCTACACCGCCCCGACCGCCATCCGGTCGTTCATGAAGATCGGACGCAGCGTCCCGCAGAAGTTCGACCTCTCGTCGCTGCGCGTGCTCGGATCGGTGGGAGAGCCCATCAACCCCGAGGCGTGGATGTGGTACCGCGAGGTCATCGGCGGGAACCGCGCCCCCATCGTCGACACGTGGTGGCAGACCGAGACCGGCGCGATCATGGTCTCGCCGCTGCCGGGAGTCACCGCCACGAAGCCGGGCTCGGCGCAGGTGCCGCTCCCCGGCATCCGCATCGACGTCGTCGACGAGCAGGGTCAGGAGGTCGGCAACGGCAACGGCGGCCTGCTCGTGGTGACCGAACCCTGGCCGAGCATGCTGCGCGGCATCTGGGGCGACCCGGAGCGCTTCCGCGAGACCTACTGGGAGAAGTTCGAGGACCAGGGCTACTACTTCGCCGGCGACGGCGCACGCCTCGACGACGACGGCGACCTCTGGCTGCTCGGACGCGTCGACGACGTGATGAACGTCTCGGGCCACCGCCTCTCGACGGCCGAGATCGAATCGTCGCTCGTCGCCCACGAGGCCACCGCCGAGGCGGCCGTGGTCGGGGCGTCCGACGAGACGACGGGCCAGGCGGTCGTCGCCTTCGTCATCATCAAGGAGAGCTACCTCTCAGCGCACGACCCCGCCGGTCTCGCTCAGCAGCTGCGTCTGTGGGTCGGCGAGCAGATCGGGGCGATCGCCCGCCCGCGCGACGTCTACATCGTGGGCGAGCTGCCCAAGACCCGCTCCGGCAAGATCATGCGCCGCCTGCTGCGCGACGTCGCGGAGGGTCGCGAGGTCGGCGACACGACGACGCTGGCCGACACCGCCGTGATGACGATCATCTCGTCGCAGGTCAAGTAGTTTCTCGGGGGTCCGCTCCGCGATGCCCCTGCGCCGGTCGAGACGGGGACCCCTGCACCCCGATCGCCCGGCGCAGGGGCATCGCTGCGCTCGCCATCGATCTGCTGCGACCGGGCTTCTCACCTCCCGGTAGGGAGAGGCGGATGCCGCGGGCCGATCAGGCGAGGAGGAAGGTGACCTCGACCTCGACGGGGCTGTCGAGCGGCAGCACGGGCACGCCGACGGCGGCGCGGGCGTGACGGCCAGCGTCGCCGAAGATCTCGCCGAGCACTTCGCTCGCGCCGTTGATGACGCCGGGCTGGCCCGAGAACTCGGGAACGGATGCCACGAACCCACCGACGCGCAGCACCCCGGCGATCCGGTCGACACCGCCGGCGGCATCCGCCGCGGCGGCGAGCGCGTTCAGCGCGCAGGTGCGGGCGTAGGCCTGGGCGTCGGCGGCGTCGACCGCCGCGCCGACCTTGCCGGTCGCGGGAAGAGCACCATCGGTGAACGGGAGCTGGCCCGAGGTGTAGACGAGCCCTGCATGCACGACAGCGGGGACGTAGGCGGCGACCGGGGCGGCGACGGCGGGCAGCTCGATGCCGAGTTCGGCGAGGCGTGCGGAGATGCTCACGCGGCACCGCCCTCGAACTGGCGGGCGGCCTGGGCGGCAGCCGCGAGACCGGTCTCGTTCGAGCCGTCCTGCGTGACGGGGCGCTTGAAGTAGGCGACGAGTCCGCCCTCGGGACCCTGCACCACCTGGACGAGCTCCCAGCCCTGCTTGCCCCAGTTGTTGAGGATCGCAGCGGTGTTGTGGATCAGCAGCGGCGTGGTGAGGTATTCCCACGTGGTCATGGCACTCCATCGGATCGTCGTGCGGGCGCAGCGGACGAACGCGGGCCCGTCAAAGGCGGTATTCAGGGAACTCCCCTACGATCAAGCGTATGCCTCAAAAGAACCGTACGGTGAAAGGCGTGCTCGGCGGTCTGCTCGGGCTCGTCGGTCTGAGCGCCGTCGCCGGCCTTCTTGTCACCACCAGCGTCACGCCCGTCCTCGCGATGGCCGGCATCGCCGGAAACAGCGCCGTGACGCTGTTCGAAGACCTCCCCGCGAACCTCGACGTCAACGCTCCGATGGAGCAGTCGACCATCTACGCGACCGACCCGAACACGGGTGAGAACATCGCCCTCGCCTCGTTCTACGAGCAGAACCGCGTGCCGGTGACGTACGAGCAGCTGTCGCCGACGCTCATCAACGCCATCCTCTCGAGCGAGGACAAGAACTTCTACAGCCACGGCGGCGTCAACCTCGGCGCCACCGTCAAGGCCGTCATCGACAACCTGCGCAAGACGTCGAGCCGCGGTGCGTCGACCATCACGCAGCAGTTCGTGAAGAACGTGCAGATCCAGGAGTGCGAGCAGAAGGCGGACGCCGCCTCGGAGACCTACTCGGAGGACCTGCAGCAGTGCTGGCTCGACGCGACCAACGCCAAGGGCGCTGACGGCATCGAGCGCAAGCTGCAGGAGATGCGCTACGCCATTCAGATCGAGAAGACGTCGTCGAAGAACGACATCCTGCTCGGCTACCTCAACATCGCGAACTTCGGCGGCACCGTCTACGGCATCGAGGCCGCCGCCAAGTACTACTTCTCGGCATCCGCGTCGAACCTCACGATCGCCCAGGCAGCGACGCTGGCCGGCATCGTGCAGAACCCGAACAACCTGCGCATCGACCGCACCGAGGGCGAGAACTCCGCGGCCGACGGCTACGCCGACACCCTCAACCGCCGCGACTACGTGCTCGGCCGCATGCTCGCCGACGGCAAGATCACGCAGGCCGAGCACGACGAGGCCAAGGCCTCGCCCATCGAGCCCAAGATCACCCCAACCGTGCAGGGATGCGCCACCGCCGGCCAAAACGCGTACTTCTGCCAGTACGCCAAGTCGATCATCGAGAACGATCCGATCTTCGGTGAGACCCGCCAGGACCGCAGCGAGCTGCTGCGCCGCGGCGGCCTGAAGATCTACACCACGCTCGACCTGCGCGTGCAGGGACCGGCCGCCCAGGCCATGGCCGACAATGCCCCGGGCAACATGGACAACCAGTACTTCGGTGCCGCCGGCGTCTCGCTCAACACCTCAAACGGCAACATCATCGCGATGACGCAGAACACCACGTTCAGCGAGACGAAGACCGACGATCAGGCGTTCACCTCGCTGGTGTTCGCGGGCGACAAGACGCACGGCAACTCGACCGGCTTCCCGGTCGGATCGACGTACAAGATCTTCACCCTCATCGACTGGCTCGAGAAGGGGCACTCGGTGAGAGAGACGCTCAACGGATCCGTGCAGCGAAACCTCAAGATGAACGTGTGCGGCGGAACGCAGACGATCAACACTGCGGAGATCGGCAACTTCGGCGGGAACCGCGGATACACGAGCAACGTGCTCAACTTCACCGCACAGTCGCTCAACAGTGGCTTCTTCGCGATGGCCGCGAAGCTCGACATCTGCGACATCAACAAGGTCGCCGACCGCATGGGCGTCACGTACGGCACGGGTGAGAAGGTCACCGACTCGAACGTCCCGTACGACGTGCTCGGGCCGAAGAACATCTCGCCGATGGCAATGGCCGCGGCCTACGCGACCGTCGCGAACGGCGGCACCTACTGCGCGCCGCGTGCGATCGAGAAGGTGCTGAACGCCGACGGCACCGAGCATGCGATTCCGCCGGTGGCCTGCAAGGAGGGCGTGCTCACGCCCGAGGTCGCCGCGACCGCCGCCTTCGCGCTGCAGGGTGTCATGGCGAGCGGTGGTACGGGTGCACGGGCCAACCCCTTCGACGGAACGCCGATGATCGGCAAGACCGGTACCCATAACCGCTCGGGGACCATGATGATCGAGTCGAGCACCAACGTCACGACCGCGGTGTGGGCCGGACGCTGGCAGGGCGAGGCGGACATCTTCCAGGTGCCCTCGCAGAAGGGTGGACTTCTCAACGAGATCCGCTACCCCATCGCGAGGGCGGCGCAGGCCGCCGCGAACGACATCTACGGCGGTAACGCCTTCCCGCAGCCCGACCCGAACCTCTCCCGCCAGATCCTCACCGACGTGCCCAGCGTTGTCGGGATGACGATCGAAGAGGCGACCGCCGCCCTTGAAGGTGCCGGATTCGCGGTTTCGGTCGGAGCGCCGGTCGACGGCTCGCAAGCGACCAACATCGTCGCCGCGCAGGATCCGTCCGGTCAGGCTCCGACGGGCGCGAACGTCACGATCTCGCCCAGCAACGGACAGGCCACGACGGTCCCGGCCGACCTGATCGGTAAGTCGCGAAGCGCCGCCCAGGCCTCCCTCTTCGCCGCCGGGTTCGAGTCGCTCCAGTTCGACGCCTCCTGCAACGGCGGAGGCAAGAAGGTGATCAGCACCGACCCGGCCCCGGGCAGTGCTGCGAGCAAGACCACGACCGTGACCGTGGTCTGCGAGTGACCCGCAGCTCTTCGGTGCACCCGGCCCTCATCGCGCTCGGCGCGGTGGGGGCCGTGGGCGTTGCGGCGGCGGTCTGGGGCATCGGCATCGAGCGCTACCTGTTCACGGTGCGCGAGGTCGAAGCATCCGCTCTGCCGCCCGGCTCCGCTCCCCTGCGCATCCTGCACCTGTCCGACGCTCACATGGCGCCCTGGCAGCACCGCAAGCAGGACTGGCTCGCCTCGCTCGCACAGCTGAAGCCCGACCTGATCGTCAACACCGGAGACAACCTCGGGCATCGCGAGGGGCTCGACGGCATCCGTCGTGCGTTCGATCCGTTCGCCGGCATCCCCGGCGTCTTCGTGCACGGCTCGAACGACGTCAACGAGCCCTCGCCGCGCAACCCGTTCAAGTACTTCACCGGTCCGTCGAAGCACACGAGCGCCCCGCGCCTGCTCGACACCGACGCGATGGATCGCTACTTCACCGACGAGCTCGGGTGGACGGGACTCGACAACACCGCCGCGCGGCTGTCGGTCGCCGGGCGCGACATCGACCTCTTCGGCGTCAACGACGCCCACCGCGACTGGGACCGCCTCGACGAGCTCCCCGCCGCGATCGCGGCGCTCGGCCCGGCACAGGCCGGCACACCGGTGCTCGGGGTCACGCACGCGCCGTACCAGCGGGTGCTCAACGGGTTCATCGACCTCGGCGCCGACGCGATCCTCGGCGGCCACACGCACGGCGGCCAGGTGTGCCTCCCCGGCTTCGGCGCCTTGGTCGCGAACTGCGACATCCCCCTGAAGCAGGCCAAGGGGCTGAGCACCTGGACGCACGGCGACCGCGCCGTGCCGCTCAACGTCAGCGCGGGCTGCGGGCATTCGATCTACGCCCCGGTGCGCTTCGCCTGTCGCCCGGAGGCGACGCTGCTCACGCTCACCGCGCGGGCCTGAGCGCTCGATTGGGCGCTCGCGACTTTTCCTTGTAGACTCGGAGGGTTGCAAAACGGGGTGTGGCGCAGCTTGGTAGCGCGCTTCGTTCGGGACGAAGAGGTCGCAGGTTCAAATCCTGTCACCCCGACCAGTAACACCGGAAAGGCCGCCCTGCGGGGCGGCCTTCTCTGTACCCCGACCGCGGATCGAAGGGACGGCATGGGCTCGCTCCTCCCCCCGCCGCGTCGCCGCACGCGCGCCTGGGCTCTGGGCCTCGGCATCCCGTTCCTCGCCGGACTCGTCGCGCTCACCCTCACGCCGTCGCGCGTCGAACAGCGTCTGCCCAACCTTCTCGACCTCGTGCTGTCGACCGCGCACCGTCTCGGCTGGGCATCACTCGATTTCACCCGCCTCGAGATCCTCGCGAACGTCTTCGTCTTCGTGCCGGTGGGAATCCTGGCGTTCGTGCTGCTCCCCCGCCCGGTTTGGAGCCTCGCCTTCCTCGTCGGTCCCGCGATCTCGATCGGCATCGAAGTGTTCCAGCGTCTGGTGCTTCCGCACCGCGCGGCAACCGTCTCCGACGTGATCGCTAACTCGACCGGAGCGACGATCGGCGTCGTCCTCGCGGTGTTGTCCACACTCCTCGTCGCCGTGCTCTCCGGCCCCTCGCCCTCTCGTAGGCTGGAAGCATCATGACCGCGCCCTCCCTCGTCGCCTTCGACCTCGATGACACGCTCGCCACCTCGAAGGCGGCGATCACCCCGCGCATCGCCGCCCTGCTCCAGGCCCTGCTGCATCGGGTCGACGTCGCGATCATCTCGGGCGGCAACGAGACGCAGTTCCGCACCCAGGTCGTCGCCCAGTTGACCGATGCGGATGCCGCCGAGCTCGGCCGACTGCACCTCCTGCCCACCTGCGGCACCCGCTACCTGCGCCACGACGGCACCGCGTTCGCCACCGTCTACGCGCACGACCTCACCGACGACGAGAAGTCCGCCGCCCTCACCGCCCTGCGGGAGGAGGCCGAACGCCTCGATCTGTGGGAGGCGGAGCCCTGGGGCGAGATCCTCGAGGACCGCGGCTCGCAGATCACCTTCTCGGCCCTCGGGCAGCGCGCGCCGAGCGACGCCAAGCACGCGTGGGACCCGACGGGCGCGAAGCGCGCCGCGCTGCGCGATGCCGTCGCCGCCCGCCTCCCCGGCCTCGAGGTGCGCTCGGGCGGGTCGACGTCGATCGACATCACCCGCGCCGGCATCGACAAGGCGTTCGGGATGACGCGCCTCGCCGACCTCACCGGCATCCCCCTCACCGACATGCTCTTCTTCGGCGACCGTCTCGACGAGGGGGGCAACGACTACCCCGTGCTCGCGATCGGCGTGCCCTCGGTCGCGGTCGAGAGCTGGGAGGACACGGCCGACAAGCTCGACGCCCTCCTCCCCACGCTCTGATCGACCTTTCGCAGGCATCCGCCGCTCACGCCCGCTCCGGGCCTAGCATGGCGGCATGGACGCTCTGCTCATCGTCATCATCGTGGCGGCCGTTGCCAGCCTCGTCTGCTGGGTGCTGTCGCTGATCACCCGCGACACCTCCTGGGTCGATCGCGCGTGGTCGATCGTCCCGGTCGCCTACGTGTGGATCTTCGTGGGCGTCGCCTTCGCCGAGGGCGACGGATCGGCGCGGCTCGTCGCGATGGGGCTGCTCGCCACGGCCTGGGGCGCGCGCCTCACGTTCAACTTCGCCCGCAAGGGCGGCTACACCGGCATGGAGGACTACCGCTGGGCGATCCTGCGCGGACGCATGCGCCCCTGGCAGTTCCAGCTCTTCAACCTGTTCTTCATCATCGCCTACCAGATGACCCTGCTCGTGCTCATCACGCTCCCGGCGATGGTGGCCGCGCGGCATCCGTCCGCGATGACCGGCTGGGATGTGCTTTTCATCGCCGCCTTCCTCGCCTTCCTCGCCGGTGAGACGATCGCCGACCAGCAGCAGTGGGTCTTCCACCAGCGCAAGAAGGCGGCGGGAGGCACCCTCTCCCCCGGTTTCGCGACCACCGGGCTCTTCCGTTACAGCCGCCACCCCAACTTCTTCTTCGAGCAGGCGCAGTGGTGGGCGTTCTACGCGCTGGGCGCGAGCGCGGCCGTCTCGGGAGGCGCAGGACTCGTCGGGGGCGCCCTGAACCCGACGATCGTCGGAGCCGTGCTGCTCTCGCTCCTGTTCATCGGCTCGACGATCTTCACCGAGTCGATCACCGCCGCGAAGTACCCCGCGTACGCGGAGTACCGCCGCACCACCTCGATGCTCGTGCCCTGGCCTCCACGCCGAAGCGCCGTCGCACCCCAGACCTGAGCGGGGCACGACGGCGCTTCGTCGTTCGACAGAACGGATGCGCCTCAGCGCACGACTGCCTCGGCGGCGGGGCGAACCACCGGAACGAGGCGCTGCAGCTGGGTGACGTGTCCGGGCTCGAGCTCGGCCAGCGTCGAGACGCCGAGCAGACGCATCGTGCGCTCGATCTCGCTGCGCAGGATGGCGATGGTTCGGTCGACGCCCTGGCGTCCGCCGGCCATCAGACCGTAGAGGTACGCCCGGCCGATGAGCGTGAAGTCCGCGCCCAGGGCCACGGCGGCCACGATGTCTGCGCCGTTCATGATGCCGGTGTCGATCATGACGGTGAAGTCGTCACCCACCGCCTGGCGCACGCTCGGCAGCAGGTGGAACGGGATCGGCGCGCGGTCGAGCTGGCGCCCGCCGTGGTTCGAGAGCACGATGCCGTCGACACCCGCATCGCGCAGACGCACGGAGTCCTCGACGTTCTGCACGCCCTTGATGACGATCTTGCCGGGCCAGATGTCGCGGATGACGGCGAGGTCGTCATAGCTGATGGTCGGGTCCATGGCGGCGTCGAGCAGCTCGCCGACGGTGCCGCCCGTGGTGCTCAGCGAGGCGAACTCGAGCTTCGGGGTGGTGAGGAAGTCGTACCACCACCAGGGGCGCGGGATCGCGTTGATGATCGTGCCGAGGGTGAGCTGCGGCGGGATGCTGAAGCCGTTGCGCTTGTCACGCAGACGGGCTCCGGCGACCGGGGTGTCGACCGTGAACTGCAGCGTGTCGAATCCTGCGGCGGCTGCGCGGCGGGTGAGCTCGTAGGAGATCTCGCGGTCGCGCATGACGTAGAGCTGGAACCAGTTCCTTCCGGGAATCTGTCCCTGAGGCTCTCGAAGGGTGGCGGCCTTCACGTCCTCGATCGAGGTCGTGCCGAGCGTCGACAGCGTGAACGGGATGCCCGCAGCGGCCGCGGCGCCGGCACCGGCGGACTCGCCCTCGGTCTGCATCAGACGGGTGAAGCCCGTTGGGGCGATGCCGAACGGCAGCGCGGAGGGGCCGCCGAGGATCTCGACGCTCGTGTCGACGGTCGGTGCCGGGCGCAGGATGCCGGGGTGGAACTCGACGTCCTGGAAGGCCTGGCGCGCGCGAGTGAGGGAGAGCTCCCCCTCGGCCGCACCGTCGGTGTAGTCGAACGCGGCCTTCGGGGTGCGGCGCTTCGCGATCAGGCGCAGGTCATCGATCGTGAGCGCGGCGTCGAGGCGACGCTTGCGCCCGTTGAACTCGGGCTTCTTGAACTTCATCAGGTCGAAGAGCTCGGCGGGCTTGGGCACCTGGCGCTGAACCATGGTGGTCCTCTCAGTTGTCGGGGGTGCTGTCGGGGGTCGTGTCGGTCGAGGCCGTGCGGGTCAGGCCTGCGGCGGTGTAGTAGCCGGTGATGTGCGCATGCACGAGGGCGCGAGCGGATGCCGCGTCGCCGGCGTCGATCGCCGCGACGAGGGCGCGGTGCTCCTCGCGCAGGCGGGAGGCCATGTCGTCCCAGTCGGGGATCGACGCGGCGCCGGCCTGCACGTACGACTCGATCGATGAGCGGAGGCCCGCCATCATCGCGGCGATCACGGTGTTGCCGCTTGCCTCGGCGAGAGCGAGGTGCAGCTGCGCGTCGAGGGCGAGGAACTCCGCGGGGGTGAGGTCGGGCGCGTCCATGGCGGCGAGCATCCGATGGGCCGCGGCGGTGTCTCGATTCGGCGCCGTCGCGAGCGCGTGGGCTGTGGCGTCCTCGAGCACGAGTCGAGTCGCGACGACATCCGCCAGCGGGAAGCCGTGCGCGGCCACCTGCAGGCGCAGGAGCTGCGACATGCCCCCGGTGGGCGTCGCGATGACGATCGCGCCCGCCTGCGGCCCGGAACCGGTCGCGGTGCGGATGAGGCCCATGACCTCGAGCACGCGGAACGCCTCGCGCACGCTGGAGCGGCCCACGCCCAGGTCCGTGGAGAGGTCGCGCTCGGAGGCGAGCCGGTCGCCCGGGTTCAGGCGCCCTTCGAGGAGGTTGCGCTCGATGTGGTCGAGCACGACTCGCCACGCGCGCACCGGCTGCTCCGCCATCCGCTCTCTCCTCGGTCGCACCGCGCGCGGCCATCTGTGGTCCGCGCTGTGGTCTGACCACAATCTACCTCGTGTGGTCAGACCACGCAACGCGGGTACGTGAAATCGCCGCTCCGGAAGAGCGAAGGGAGGGGGCGGGCTCAGCCCAGGCGTCCGCCGGACTCCTGGAGGTAGCAGGTGCCGCACAGCGACTCGTAGGTCGTCACCTCGGGAGCGGCCTGGCCGTCGGCCCCCTCGTCGATCGCGACCTGGTCGCCGTCGAACACGAAGCGCCCGCCGACCACCCGGCCGTTGAACACGGCCTTCCGGCCGCAACGGCAGATGGTCTTGAGCTCTTCGAGCGAGTGCGCGATCGCCAGCAGGCGAGCCGACCCGGGGAAGGCATGCGTCAGGAAGTCGTTGCGGATGCCGTAGGCGAGCACCGGAATGCCCTCCTCGACCGCGATGCGGAAGAGGTCGTCGACCTGCTCCGGCGTGAGGAACTGCGCCTCGTCGATGAGCAGGCATGCGATGTCGTCAGCGTGCGCCCGCGCATCGTCGCGGCGAGCGAGGAAGAGCTGCTTCGCATCGTCGCCGGGAGCGATGAGGAAGTCGACCTCCCGCGTCATCCCCAGACGGCTCGAGATCTCGGACGCGCCCTTGGTGTCGATCGCGGGCTTGGCCAGCAGCACCCGCTGCCCGCGCTCCTCGTAGTTGTAGGCCGCCTGCAGAAGAGCGGTCGACTTGCCCGAGTTCATCGCGCCGTAGCGGAAGTAGAGCTTCGCCACCGGCCGACCTCAGACGTTGATGCCGAGGGTCGCCGCCGTCGCCGTCGTCGACTCCTTCGCCAGCGCGGCATCCTTGTTGAGCTGCTCGCCGAACGTCGGGATGAGCTCTCGCAGCTGGGGCTCCCAGGCCACGTAGTCGTCGGGGAAGCAGGTCTTCAGCAGGTTCAGCATGATCGGCACGGCCGTCGAGGCACCGGGCGAGGCGCCGAGGAGCCCGGCGATCGAGCCGTCGCCCGCGGCGACGACCTCGGTGCCGAACTGCAGGATGCCGCCCTTCTTCGGGTCCTTCTTCATGACCTGCGCGCGCTGACCCGCATCGATGAGCGTCCAGTCCTCGTCCTTCGCCGTCGGCATGAACGTGCGCAGGCTGTCGACCTTCTTGCGGTGGTTCTTCATGAGCTCGCCGACGAGGTACGTGATCAGGTCGGGGTTCGCGAAGGCGACGCGCAGCATCGGCCACAGGTTGTGCGTGCGTACCTGCGAGACGATGTCGAGCATCGAACCGTTCTTGAGGAACTTGGGGCTGAACGTCGCGAAGGGCCCGAACATCAGCGAGGCCTCGCCGTCGACCACGCGCGTGTCGAGGTGCGGCACAGACATGGGCGGTGCACCGACGGATGCTTGCGAGTAGACCTTCGCCTTGTGCTGCTCGACGATCTTCGGGTTGCTGGTCTTCAGGAACTGTCCGCCGATCGGGAAGACTCCGTACCCCTTGATCTCGGGGATGCCCGAGTTCTGCAGCAGCTTGAGCGCCCATCCACCGGCGCCGACGAACACGAACTTCGCCTTGACCTCGTTCGGGGTGCGACCGATCGTTGTGCGGTACTTGACGAGCCAGGTGCCGTCCTTCTGGCGCTTGAGCGAGCGCACCTCGTGGTTCGTGCGCAGCGTGACGCCCGAATCGGTGAGGTGGTCGAAGAGCTGGTGGGTGAGGGCTCCGAAGTCGACATCGGTGCCGGCGGGCACGCGCGTCGCGGCGAAGGGCTCACCCTTGCGGCGCTTCTGCATGAGCAGCGGCGCCCACTGGTTGATGACGCGCGAGTCCTCGCTGTACTCGATGCCGTCGAACAGGGGCTGCTTCTTGAGCACCTCGTAGCGATCCTTGAGGTACGCGACGTCCTTCTCACCACGCACGAAGGTCATGTGCGGCGTGGCGTTGATGAAGGTGGAGGGAGCGTCGAGCACGCCCTTGTCGACGAGCGACGACCAGAACTGGCGGCTCTGCTGGAACTGCTCGTTGATCGAGACGGCTTTGGCGGGATCGAGGGGTCCGGTGCCCTGCGGCATGTAGTTGAGCTCGCAGAGGGCGGCGTGCCCCGTGCCGGCGTTGTTCCAGGGGTTCGAACTCTCCTGGGCGACATCCGAGAGTCGCTCGAAGGCGACGATCTTCCACTCCGGCTGCAGCTCGTGCAGCAGAGTACCCAGGGTGGCGCTCATGATGCCACCGCCGATCAGGACGACATCGACTGTTTCGGTCACCACGACAGTCTAGTTCGCGGACGCGACCGGGCCGACCACCGGGGCCGGCCCGATCAGACCGCTTCCGCATCGCGGGGATGCCGTCGCGCTATCGCGCGCGGACCCGCTCAGGCGCTCAGGCGCTCAGGCGCTCAGCGAGGATCTCCGCGATCTGCACTGCGTTGAGGGCCGCGCCCTTGCGCAGGTTGTCGTTGCTGACGAAGAGCACCAGGCCCTTGCCCGCCGGAGCCGACTGGTCGGCGCGGATGCGACCGACGAAGCTCGGGTCCTTGCCCGCGGCCTGCAGCGGCGTCGGCACCTCGTCGAGCACGACGCCGGGAGCAGCCGACAGCAGCTCGGTCGCGCGCTCGGGGGTGATGTCGTTCGCGAACTCGGCGTGGATCGAGAGCGAGTGCCCGGTGAAGACCGGCACGCGCACGCAGGTGCCCGCAACGAGCAGGTCGGGCAGCTCGAGGATCTTGCGGCTCTCGTTGCGGAGCTTCTTCTCCTCGTCGGTCTCGTTGTCGCCGTCGTCGACGAGGTTACCCGCGAAGGGGATGACGTCGAAAGCGATCGGGGCGACGTACTTCTCGGGCTCGGGGAAGTCGATCGACGAACCGTCGCGCACGAGGCGCAGGGTGTCGCCCTGGGCGAGCACGCCCTCGACCTGGCCGAGGAGCTCCTGCGCACCCGCGAGGCCGGAGCCCGAGACCGCCTGGTAGGTCGAGACGATGAGGCGCTCGAGGCCCGCCTCCGCGTGCAGCACCTTCAGCACCGGCATCGCGGCCATGGTCGTGCAGTTGGGGTTCGCGATGATGCCCTTGGGGCGCTCGTCGATCGCGTGGGGGTTGACCTCGCTGACGACCAGCGGCACCTCGGGGTCCATGCGCCACGCGCTCGAGTTGTCGACCACGACGGCGCCGGCGGCGGCGAAGCGCGGCGCGTAGGCGCGGCTGGCGGTCGCGCCGGCCGAGAAGAGGGCGATGTCGATGCCCGCGGCATCCGCCTGCTCGACGTCCTCGACGATCACCGACGTGCCGCCGTACTCGATCGACGTGCCGGCCGACCGGGCCGACGAGAACAGGCGCAGCTCGCGGATCGGGAAGGACCTCTCGGCGAGAATCTCGCGCATCACGGTGCCCACCTGGCCGGTGGCGCCCACGATGGCGACGGAGAGTCCTGAGTCGGAGATGCGGGTCATGATGTTCCTTGGCGTCGTGCGGTACTGCGTACGAGGCGCAAGGCGCGGCGTCGGGATGCGGATGCCGCGCCTGGCGCCGATGTCAGGGTTCCGGCGAGTCTATCGCGCAGCCGGACGGCCGGGCGCCGGGTCAGCGACCGGTGCCGGCGTGGACGACCGCTTCGGTGTCGCCGTCGAGGCCGTAGGCGGTGTGCACCGTGCGCGCGGCCTCGAGCAGGTCGCTGCCGCGGAGCACCACCGAGATGCGGATCTCGGAGGTCGAGATCATCTCGATGTTGATGCCGCCGGCCGACAGCGCCTCGAAGAGCACGGCCGAGACACCGGAGTGCGTGCGCATGCCCGCGCCGACGACGGAGAGCTTGCCGATCTGGTCGTCGTGCACGAGGTTCTGGAAGCCCACCTCGGCCTGGTCGCCGGCGAGGGCCTTCAGCGCCGCCGCGGCATCCGCCTTGGGAACGGTGAACGAGATGTCGGTGCGTCCGGTGGCCGAGACGTTCTGCACGATCATGTCGACGTTCGCGCCCGACTTCGCGACGATCTTGAAGATCTCCGCCGCCTTGCCCGGCACGTCCGGCACACCGGCGACGGTGATCTTGGCCTGGCTGAGGTCGGTGGCGACGCCGGCGACGATCGGTTCTTCCATGGCTGCTCCCTCGGCTTCGCGGGGGTTCTTCATACCCTCGCCCAAAACGTACGTACCCTCGGCCGACGAGAACGACGACCGGGCGTGGATGAGCACGCCGTGGCGGCGTGCGTACTCGACGGCGCGGATGTAGAGCACCTTCGCCCCGTTGGCCGCGAGCTCGAGCATCTCCTCGCTCGAGACGTGGTCGAGCTTCTGCGCACCCGGCACCACGCGCGGGTCGGAGGTGAAGATGCCGTCGACGTCGCTGTAGATCTCGCAGACGTCGGCCTTGAGAGCGGCGGCGAGGGCGACGGCGGTGGTGTCGGAGCCGCCGCGGCCGAGCGTGGTGATGTCGCGGGTGTCGCGGTTGAAGCCCTGGAATCCGGCGACGATCACGATCGCGCCCTCGTCGAGAGCCTCGCGCAGACGGATCGGCGTCACATCGACGATGCGTGCGGCACCGTGCTGCGAGTCGGTGATCATGCCCGCCTGGCTGCCCGTGAACGAGCGAGCCTCGAAGCCCATCGAGTGGATCGCCATCGCGAGCAGCGCCATCGAGATGCGCTCACCGCTCGAGAGCAGCATGTCGAGTTCGCGCGGTGCCGGGATCGGCGCCACCTCGTTCGCGAGGTCGAGGAGCTCATCGGTGGTGTCGCCCATCGCGCTGACGGCGACCACGACGTCGTGACCGGCACGACGGGTGTCGACGATGCGCTTGGCGACGCGCTTGATGCTCTCTGCGTCGGCGACGGATGAGCCGCCGTACTTCTGCACGATGAGGGCCACGTTCACTCCCGGGGATGTCGGGCGGATCCGCCCACCGCTCATTCTACGATCGCGCCATATGCTCCGCTGTGCATGTGACGCCGCAGCCGGGGCCGGACGGTGTCGGTCGTCAGGGCCGGTCGTCAGGGCACCGCGGGAGGAGGGAGAGCGGATGCCGGCGGCCGCAGCCGTCCGCCGGTGGCGGCGAACCAGCATCCGGCGATCACGAGCGGGAAGCCGATCAGCAACCCGGGGGTGAGCGGCTCGGCGAGCACGATCGCGCCGAGCACGATCGCGACGATCGGGTTCACGTAGGTGAACAGCGGGGCGCGCACGGGACCGACCTCGCGGATGAGCGCGAAGAAGGCGAGGAACGCAACCGCGGTGCAGATCACCGCGAGGGCGAGCAGGGCGCCGATCGCGGGGAGGGTCGGCACCTCGTGCTGGGTGAGCAGGCCGATCGGGAGGTAGAAGACGCCGATCATGAGGAGCGAGAGCGTGATCGTTCCGAGGGAGGGCACGTCGGCGAGCTTGCGCGCGACGATGAACGGGGCGGTGGCGTAGAGCACCGCGACGAGCAGCACCTCACCGGCGGCGATCAGGCTGACCTCGCCACCGAACAGGCCGGGGCCCGCGACGACGATCGCGACACCGAGGAACCCGACGAGCAGTCCGATCGATCGCGCCGGCTTGAGCACTCCGCGATCACCGCCGCCGAGCGCGATGAGCGCGGCGAACAGCGGCACGGTCGCGACGAGGAGCCCGGTCATGCCCGAGGGCAGCGTCATCTCGGCGTGCCCGAGGAGCAGGAAGGGGCCCGCCATCTCGACGGCGCCGAAGGCGAGCACCCAGGGCCAGTGCTTCCACGCCGCCTTCAGCGCGCCACTGCGCAGCGCGAAGGGCAGCAGCAGGAGCGCGGCGATGAGCGTGCGCCCCGCGACGATCGCGGGCGGCGAGAACGACTCGACCGCGATGCTGATGAACAGGTACGGCACGCCCCACAGCAGAGCCATGGCCCCGAAGAGCAGCCATCCGCGTCGCGAGAATCCGGTGTGCTGCGCGTTCATCGTCGAACCGCGCGAGGGGTCGTCACAGCACGCGCCGTCCTTCGAAGGCGCGGCCGAGGGTGACCTCGTCGGCGTACTCGAGATCGCCGCCCACGGGGAGCCCCGAGGCGAGGCGCGAGACCGTGATCTGCATCGTGGTGAGGTAGCGGCTCAGGTAGCTCGCGGTGGCCTCGCCCTCGAGGTTCGGGTTGGTGGCGAGGATGACCTCCTGCACCGTGCCGTCGGCGAGGCGGCTCATGAGCTGCGCGATGCGGAGATCGTCGGGGCCGATGCCGGCGATCGGGCTGATCGCTCCGCCGAGCACGTGGTAGAGCCCGCGGAACTCGCGCGTGCGCTCGATCGCCGCGACGTCCTTCGCGTCTTCGACCACGCAGATGAGCGCCTGGTTGCGGCGCGGGTCACGGCAGATCGCGCACCGCTCCTGCTCGGCCACGTTGCCGCACACCTCACAGAAGCGCACGCGCGTGCGGATGTCGCTGAGCAGTTCCGACAGTCGAGCGACGTCGAACGTCGGCGTCTGCAGGATGTGGAACGCGATCCGCTGCGCGGATTTCGGACCGATGCCGGGCAGGCGCCCGAACTCGTCGATCAGCTCTTGAACGATTCCGTCGTACATCAGGCGAACCTCGTCGGGGGCTCATAGGGCTCTTCGCGCACGAACGTCGCGCCGAGCACCTGGCGGATCACGGCCTCGCCGTAGCGCTGCACTCCCCCGGGCGCCGGCGCACGCTCGGTGACACGCGGAGCGGCGTGGGCCGAGGCGACCCGCGCCGGGGCGCTCGCGGGTGCGGCGGAGGACGGTGCGCCGGCGGGTGTAGGTGCGGTGGGTGCCGGTGCCGCGGACGCGGCGGGCACCCGCGCGGCCGAGACCGGTGCCGGCGGGGCCGAGTGCGGAGCGGGCTCGTACGAGGGGTCGTACGGCGGCTCGTCGTCGGGGAACGGCGCCTCGTCATCGCCGGGAAGCGGGGGCTCGTCGCGGTCGATCGTGCCGTCGGTCGGAGGGACGGGCGCGGATGCCGCGGCCTCGACCTCTTCGGGCTCGTCGTCGACCGGCAGGGACGACCCGGGGCCGACCGGGGTCGTCACCGCTTCGGGCGCGGCGTCGGATGTCGGGATCGCGGCGACGGCCCACTCGGTCACCGCGGCGGGCGCGGGAGCGGACGAGGGGCGCGGGCTCGGTGGTCGGGAGGAACCCGCAGGGGCAGGCTCCGTCGGGGCGGGTTCGGCCGGCGCCTGGGCACCGCCTGCGGACCCCGAGGATCCACCCGAACGCGGTGCGCCGCCGGTCGACGCGGCACCGCCGGCCGGAAGCGGGGCAGGCCGGTACTTGACGACCACACCGAGCTCCTGCTGGAGAGCGGTGCGCAGGTGATCGGACGTGCCTGCACCCGGCGTCGTTCCCTTGAACTTCGCGACATCGTGCTGGCTCGCGAAACCGATCGTGAGGACCTCGGACTCGGTGTCGTACGCCAGGGGCTGCACGGTGGTGACGACCAGCCACGACGAGCGGCTGATGCTCTCGAGGCGCGTGAGCACGGCCGGCCACGCGGCGACGATGCGATCGAGCGTCACCGGACCCGACGGTGCCGCGGCGGGCGTGGGCTCGGCGGCGACAGCGGCAGCGGGAGCAACCGGCTCAGCGGCGGCAGCAAGGGGCTCGGCGGCGGGCTCGGCGACGGCAGCAGCCGGTGCGGCGGAGGCAGCCACCTCTTCCGGCACGGACGTCGGGGCTGCGGCTGCGGTGGGTGCCGCGACCGGCGCGGCCGGGGCAGTGGCGGCCGGAGCAGGAGCAGCCGGAGCGGGCGCCTGCGCTGCTGCAGGTGCAGGTGCAGGTGCAGGTGCAGGTGCAGGTGCAGGTGCAGGTGCAGGTGCAGGTGCAGGTGCAGGTGCTGGTGCAGGTGCAGCCGACGGTCGCGAAGCGGCGTGCGGCTGTGCCGCTGCTGCGGGCGCGACGGCGGCAGCGGGCGCCACCCCGGCCGCGGCATCCGCTCCCCCGGCCAGTACGCGGGCGACCATGAGCTCGAGGTGCAGTCGCGGAGAGGTCGCGCCCGACATGTCGTCGAGCGCGGCGCTGACGACGTCGGCGGTGCGCGAGAGTCGTGCGGCGCCGAAGGCGGCCGCCTGCGTGCGCATGCGCTCGAGCTCGTCGTCGGCGATGCCGCGGAGCACGGCGGAGGCGCCGTTGCCGACTGCGGCGATCACGATGAGGTCGCGCAGGCGCTCGAGCAGGTCGTCGACGAAGCGGCGCGGGTCCTGACCGGTCTGCACCACGCGGTCGATGGCGGGGAACGCCGTCGCCGCATCGGCGATCGCCAGGGCATCGACGATCTCGTCGAGCAGGGCCGCGTGCGTGTAGCCGAGGAGAGCGACGGCGCGCGCGTACGCGACCGTGACCGTCTCGGAGCCCGCGGGCGAGTCGGAGCCGGCGATGAGCTGGTCGAGCAGCGAGAGCGTGTCGCGCGGCGATCCGCCACCGGCGCGCACGACGAGCGGCAGCACACCCTGCTCGACCACGACGCCCTCTTCGACGCAGAGCTTCTCGACGTACTCGAGCATGGCCGCGGGCGGCACGAGACGGAACGGGTAGTGGTGCGTGCGCGATCGGATCGTGCCGAGCACCTTCTCGGGCTCGGTGGTCGCGAAGATGAACTTGACGTGCGGCGGCGGCTCTTCGACGAGCTTGAGCAGCGCGTTGAAGCCCTGCGGCGTCACCATGTGCGCCTCGTCGAGGATGAAGATCTTGAACCGGTCGCGGCTCGGGGCGAAGGTCGCCCGCTCGCGCAGGTCGCGCGCGTCGTCGACGCCGTTGTGGCTCGCGGCGTCGATCTCGACCACGTCGAGCGATCCGCCACCGGCACGCGAGAGCTCGACGCAGCTGGGGCAGGTGCCGCAGGGGACGTCGGTCGGCCCCTCGGCGCAGTTCAGGCACCGCGCGAGGATGCGCGCCGACGTGGTCTTGCCGCACCCGCGGGGGCCGGAGAAGAGGTAGGCGTGGCCGACGCGGTCTCCGCGCAGCGCGGTCATGAGCGGGTCGGTCACCTGGGACTGCCCGATCATCTCGCCGAACGTCTCGGGGCGGTAGCGGCGATAGAGGGCTGTGGTCACCAGAACAGCCTACGGCGTGCCACGGACATCGCGGCAGGTGCGTCGCCGGAGACGCACCTGCCGCGCGCGATCACTCCGGCGGTGCGAGCACCGGGATCGACGTGGTGATCACCGGGACGGATGCCGAGAGGCGCGTTCCGTCCTCGCGACGGGCGTCGGCGAACTGGCGCAGCGTCGGGCGACCGGGGATCAGCGGGCCCTGATCGGCGAGCGGGACGACGACCTCTTCGCCCTCGGTCGCGATGTAGGCCTCGTCGCGCACCGTGAACGGCACCGGTGCGCCGGAGCGCACCCGCAGACGCAGTTCGTGGGCCGTGATCGTGACCGTGACCTCGGACTCCTTCCACTTCATCGGGAAGGTCAGCGAGGGCCAGGCCGCGGGCAGACGCGGGTCGAAGCTCAGCTCGCCCTCGTAGTCGCGCATGCCGCCGAAACCGCACACGAGCGCGGTCCACACACCACCGGCGGAGGCCACGTGCACACCGTCGGCCGCGTTGTTGTGCAGGTCGTGGAGGTCGACGAAGATCGATTCCTCGAAGTACTTCAGCGCGAGGTCCTGGTACCCGACCTCGGCCGCGAGGATCGACTGCACGACCGCCGAGAGCGTCGAGTCGCCCGTGGTGAGCGGGTCGTAGTAGTCGAAGTCGGCGCGCTTCTCCTCGGGCGAGAAGTGGTTGCCCTGCAGGAACAGCGCGAGCACGACATCCGCCTGCTTGAGCACCTGGAACCGGTAGATCACCAGCGGGTGGAAGTGCAGCAGCAGCGGACGCTGCGACGACGGGGTGTGCGCCAGGTCCCAGACCTCGCGCTCGAGGAACAGGGAGTCCTGCGGGTGGATGCCCAGGCTCTCGCTGTAGGGGATGAACATCGCCTCGGCGGCGCGCTCCCACGACTCCGCCTCCCCCTCGAACAGGCCCGTGCGCTCGACGAGGTCGCGGTAGTCCTCGGGGTACGTCTCGCGGATCTCGCGCACGACCTCGGCCGCGAAGCGGAGGTTGTAGCGGGCCATCACGTTCGTGTAGAGATTGTCGTTCACGACGGTCGTGTACTCGTCGGGACCGGTGACGCCGTGGATGTGGAAGGTCTGCAGACCGTCAGCGGCATCCGCGTTCTCGACGACCTGCGCCGAGCGCCAGAAGCCGAGCGTCGCCCACAGGCGCGCGGTCTCGACCGCGACGTCGGCGCCCTCGCGGCGGAGGAACTCGGTGTCTCCCGTCGCGCGCACGTACTTGCCCAACGCGAAGCTCACGTCGGCGTTGATGTGGTACTGCGCGGTGCCCGCGGCGTAGTAGGCCGAGGCCTCTTCGCCGTTGATCGTGCGCCAGGGGAAGAGCGCCCCCGCCTCGTTGAGCTGGGCCGCGCGCCGACGCGCGGCCGGCAGCATCAGCACGCGGGCGCGCAGCGCGTTGCGCGCCCACTGCGGCGACGTGTACGCGAGGAACGGGAGCACGTAGATCTCGGTGTCCCAGAAGTAATGGCCGCTGTACCCCGAACCGGAGACGCCCTTGGCGGGGACTCCGGTGCCGTCGGCGCGGGCCGCGGCCTGCGCGAGCTGGAGGAGGCACCAGCGGGTCGCCTGCTGCAGGTCGTCGTGACCGCCGATCTGCACGTCGCTGCGCTCCCAGAACGCGTCGAGCCAGTCGCGCTGGCGCTGGAACTGCGTCTCGACGCCCTCCACGGCGACGCGGTCGAGGGAGCGACGGCAGCGGTCGACGAGCTCGCGCGGAGGCACCCCGCGCGAGGTGTGGTAGCTCACGAGCTTGGTGACGGTGATCGGCACTCCGGCCTTGGCCTGCACCCGGAAGACGTTCTTCGCGATGTCTGCTTCGACCAGGGCGCGGGCGCTGTACTCGTTCTCGGTCTCGAGGATGTGGTCGGCGACGACGGCGACGGTCATGCCGGAGTCGGCGACGCGGTACGACAGCGCCGAGCGCAGGCCGTCCTGCCAGTGCTCACCCGGCTCGAGCACCCGATCGGCGATCTTCTCGGCCTTGCGCGGGTCGAAGCCCGGCTTCTGGGCCTGGGTCGGGGTGCCGGCGTAGACGCCCGCACCGTCCTGGCGATTGAGGATCTGGCAGCTGATCGTGACCGGAGCGTCGGAGTTCTCGACGACGACCTCGAGGCGCAGGATCGCGAGGTGGCGCTCCTCGAAGCTGACGATGCGCTCGTCGCGCATGCGCACGCGCTTGCCCGACGGCGTCTCCCACACGACGAGACGCTCGAGCACACCCGTGCGCATGTCGAGCGTGCGGCGGTACTCGCGCACATCCGCCTCGTCGAACGAGATCGGCTCGTCGTCGACGTAGACGCGCATGACCTTGGCGTCGGGGGCGTTGACGATGGTCTGGCCCACCTCGGCGAAGCCGTAGGCCTGCTCGGCATGACGGATCGGCCACGTCTCGTGCAGCCCGTTGATGAAGGTGCCGTGCTCGTGAGCCCCGCGGCCCTCGATGTGATTGCCCCGGAGACCGAGGTATCCGTTGCCGATCGAGAACAGCGTCTCGCCGACGCCCTCCTCGGAGTAGCGCGTCTCGATGAGGCGCCACGGGTCGACGGGGAAGCGGTCGCGGTCGATCATGCGGTGGTCTCCGGTGCAGAGTTCGGGATGGTCGGGAGGAAGCGGTCGAGGTCGTCGACGACGACGGTGGCGCCCGCGGCGCGCAGCGCGTCGGCCCCGGTGCCGCGGTCGACGCCGACGACGTGCGCGTAGCCGGCGGCCGATGCGGATGCCGCGCCCGAGGTCGCGTCCTCGACGGCGACGCTGCGAGCGGGGTCGACGCCGAGCGCCACGGCGCCGGCGCGGAACATGTCGGGCGCGGGCTTGGACGCCAGACCGTCGCGCTCGGCGACGACGCCGTCGACCACGATGCGGAAGTACGAGCGGAGGTCGGCGGCGGCGAGGACCTCTTCAGCGTTCTTCGAACTCGACACGACGCCGAGCGGTACCCCGGCCGCGTGCAGACGCTGGACCAGTGCGAGCGAGCCCGGGTACGGGGCGATGCCGTCACGGCGCAGCTCGGCGGCGAAGGCGTCGTTCTTGCGATTGCCGATGCCGCAGATGGTGTCGGCGGAGGGCGGGTCGTCGACCTCGCCCCAGGGGATCTCGACGTTGCGGCTGTGCATCAGGCTCGCGACACCGTCGTAGCGCTTCTTGCCGTCGACGTAGTCGAAGTAGTCGGCGTCGGTGTAGGCCGGCGTGATGCCCCACTCGGCGAACACGTCGTCGAACACGGCTTTCCAGGCCCGCATGTGGACCTCTGCCGTCGGCGTGAGCACGCCGTCGAGGTCGAACAGCACCCCTTCTGCGGCGAGCAGATCGGGCAGATTTTCCGGCACAGAAGCCTCCAGGGAGAAGGTCGAGGGTTTCGGCACTCCTCCGTGCCACCATGACAGCGTAATGGGGAGCCGCGCCCCAGAGTAACCCCTGCGGAAACCGTGTGCTCAGAGCATGTCGGCGGTCTGCCGGGCGATCTGCAGTTCCTCGTTCGTCGGGACCACCAGAACCGTCACCGTCGAGGCATCCGTGGAGATCCTCCGGATGCCGCGACCGCGCTCGGCGTTGCGCCCGTGATCGACCTCGACGCCGGCGAATCCGAGGGTCGCGAGGGCCTCCGCGCGCACCCGGGCCGCGTTCTCGCCGACGCCGGCGGTGAACGAGATCACGTCGACGCCGCCGAGCTGGGCGATGTACGCCCCGGCGTAGGCGCGCAGGCGGTGCACGTAGACGTCGAAGGCGAGGGTCGCCGCCTCCTCCCCCGCATCGACGCCCGCGAGGATGTCGCGCATGTCGCTGCGTCCGGCGAGGCCCTGCAGTCCGCTGCGGGTGTTCAGCAGCGCATCGAGCTCGTTGATCGAGAGGCCGGCGCGACGCGACAGGTGCACCAGAGCCGCCGGGTCGAGGTCGCCCGAGCGGGTGCCCATCACCAGGCCCTCGAGCGGGGTCAGCCCCATCGACGTCTCGACCGAGCGCCCTCCGTCGATCGCGGTGACCGACGCTCCGTTGCCCAGGTGGAACACGAGCTGGCGCAGATCGCCGAGGTCGCGGCCGAGGTACGCCGCGGCCGCCTCGCTGACGAACTGGTGACTGGTGCCGTGGAAGCCGTAGCGCCGCACGCGGTGCTGCTTCGCCAGCTCGGCGTCGATCGCGTAGGTGTACGCGGCGGCGGGCAGAGTCTGATGGAACGCGGTGTCGAACACGGCGACGTGCGGCACGCCGCGGAAGACGGCCTGCGCCGCGAGGATGCCGGCGAGGTTGGCCGGATTGTGCAGGGGCGCGAGTACCGACAGCTCCTCGATCTGCCGCTCGACGTCGGCATCGATCAGGGTCGGCGCGAAGAAGCGGGCCCCGCCGTGCACGACGCGGTGCCCGACGGCGACCGGCGGATGCTCGGCGAGAGAGGGGCCGTGCTCGGCGAACTGCTCGAGCATCACCGCGAAGGCCGCATGATGATCGGGGATCGAGCGCTCGTCGCTGTACGTCGCGTCGAGCATCGTGGGCACGGCATCGGCATCGGTGTCGGGTCGCACCGTGTGCGAGGCCGCACCGGTGTCCTGACCGATCCTCTCGATGAGGCCCGCGGCGAGCTCGTGCTCGCGCTCGATGTCGAGGAGGCTGTACTTCAGCGACGACGAGCCGCTGTTGATCACGAGGATCGCGCTCATGCGGTCTCTCCCTGCGCCTGGATGGCGGTGATCGCCACGGTGTTGACGATGTCCTCGACCAGCGCGCCGCGCGAGAGGTCGTTGATCGGCTTGTTGAGTCCCTGCAGGACCGGTCCGATCGCGACCGCGCCCGCGGAGCGCTGGACGGCCTTGTAGGTGTTGTTGCCCGTGTTCAGGTCGGGGAAGACGAACACGGTGGCACGACCCGCGACCGCGGAATCGGGCAGTTTCGCCTTTGCGACGGCGGCATCGGCGGCCGCGTCGTACTGGATCGGCCCCTCGACGAGCAGCTCGGGAGCGCGCTCGCGCACGAGCGCCGTGGCCTCGCGCACCTTGTCGACGTCGGCTCCCGACCCGGACTCGCCGGTCGAGTACGACAGCATCGCGACGCGCGGATCGATCCCGAACTGGCGGGCGGTCGCCGCCGACGAGATCGCGATGTCGGCGAGCTGGACGCTCGTGGGATCGGGGATGACGGCGCAGTCGCCGTAGACGAGCACCCGGTCGGCGAGCGCCATGAGGAACACGCTCGAGACGACGTTCACGCCCGGCTTCGTCTTGATGATCTCGAAGGAGGGACGGATCGTGTGCGCCGTCGTGTGCGCCGCTCCCGAGACCATGCCGTCGGCGAGACCCAGGTGCACCATCATCGTGCCGAAGTACGAGACGTCGGTCACGGTGTCGGCGGCCTGCGCGAGGGTGATGCCCTTGTGCGCCCGCAGTCGTGCGTATTCCTCGGCGAACCTCGCGACGTACTCGGGATCGGTGGGGCTGATCACCTGGGCCGTGGTGATGTCGATGCCGAGCTCGACCGCGCGGGCTCGCACGGCGGCCTCGTCGCCGAGGATCACGAGATCGGCCACCTCGCGGGCCAGCAGCGTGGCGGCCGCGCGCAGGATCCGGTCGTCGCCGCCCTCGGGCAGCACGATGCGCCGGCGGTCGGCGCGGGCGCGCTCGATGAGGCCGTACTCGAACATCAGCGGGGTCACGACCCGCGATTCGGCGAGCCCGAGCTGCGTCGCGAGCTCGGCGATGTCGACATGGGTCTGGAAGAGTCCGAGCGCCCGGTCGTACCGCGCGCGCGAGTCGGCGGAGAGCCGGCCACGCGCGCCCATGACCCGCACGGCGGTGTCGTAGGTGCCGAGATCGGTGGCGATGATCGGCACCGTCGACGGGAACCCGTCGAGCAGCTGCGTGATCGGCTCGGGAAGGTCGAAGGGCCCGTTCAGGATGATGCCGCTGACCCGGGGGAAGGTGCCGGAGGCGTCGGCGAGAAGCGTCGCGAGCAGCACCTCGGTGCGGTCGGCCGGAATCACGACGACGGATTCCTCGGTGATGCGCGGCAGCACGTTGACCATCGACATGCCGGCGACGACGATCGACAGCGCCTCGCGGGTCAGCCGCCCCTCGTCACCCTTGATGAGGCGGCCGTCGACGGCGGCGAGGATGCCGCGGATCGACGGCGCCACGAGCGTGCGGTCCTCGGGGATCGCCCAGACGGGCGTGCTCTTGCCCGGCCGCACCCCCCGCACCGCCTCGATGATGGCGTCGAGCTCGGCGGGGTCCGAGCGGTTGACGATCGCGGCGAACAGCTCGGCGCGCTCCTGCTCGAGTTCCGTGAGTGCGAGCGCGGCGATCTGCCCGACCGCGGCCGGCACCCGGGCGGTCGTCGTGCCGAGCTGCTCTGCCTGGCGCTGCTGGTCGCGTCCCGACAGCACGAGCAGCACCGGAGCTCCGAGGTTCGCGGCGATGCGGGCGTTGACGCCGAGCTCGGCGGGGCTGGCGACGTCGGTGTAGTCGCTGCCGATGATCACCACGGCATCGCACTGCGCTTCGACCGCTTTGAACCGTGCGACGATCGTCGACAGCGCGTGCTCCGGGTCGTGGCGCATGTCGTCGTAGCTGACGCCGATGCAGTCGTCGTAGTCGAGGTGCACGCCGTCGTGGGCGAGCAGCAGCTCGAGGATCTCGTCGCGCTCGGTGACCGAGCGCGCGATCGGCCGGAACACGCCGACCCGCGGGGTGACGCGCATGAGCGCGTCGAGCACGCCGAGGGCGATCGTCGATTTTCCGGTATGGCCTTCGGCCGAGGTGATGTAGATGCTCCGCGCCACGATTCCAGCTTAGGCGCACCTCACTCGGCACGCCCTGGGAGCGGACCGGACTTAATCCCCGTGTGATTCCCGGAGGTCAACACGGCGCCGACAGCGCGTCGACGACGGCGGTCGCATCGGCGGCGTAGCGGGAGTAGTAGGTGGGATCGAGGTTGATCTGCACGCGATGGATCGCGAGCGACGGGTCCATCGAGGACCACCCCGGCACCCGCGCCAACCGCTCGTAGAAGAGCGTCGCGGACGTGGCGGGATCCATGCGCTGCTCGACGCTCCCCCACCACTCCTGCTGCTGGAACAGGCCGATGCTCGTGGTGCGCGAGCCGTCGGGATTCGTGAATCCGCTCGTCTCCCAGTCGCCGTAATCGATGTTGCGCAGGCTGCTCTCGCCCATCGCGGTCATCACGCCCAGGATCTGCCCGTCGCGCGCGAAGCCCAGGGCGGATGCCGTCGCCATGATCGTCGCGGCGTTCTCGAGCTGCTCCCCGCGCCACCCCTCGATGCCGGCCGAGGGGTAGGTGCGCGGGTCGCTCGCGCAAATCGCGAGGGGCTTCTCGTGCGCGAGCCCGAGCGGCACGAGCACGGCGATCCCGGCGAAGAGCGCGACGGCGACGGCCCCGATCAGCACACGCCGGAGCACCAGCATCCGCCGCCGACGCCGGGCGGCCCGTGCGCGGACGCCCGGTCGGCGCCGGGCCGCGGGCCGACGCTTCTTCCGGCGTCGAGCGGGTGTGCGCGAGCGCGACCGCGGCGCGCTCACTCCGCGGAGCCCCCGCGTCGCCCGACGAACACGGCGAGCGCGCCGCCGATCGCCCCGAACAGGTGCGCCTGCCACGAGATGCCCTGGCTCACGCCCACCACGCCCGCGAGCATCGTCGCCCCGTACACGCCGATCACGACGAGCGCGATGACGGCGTATCCGATGCGGTGGGCTACGCGGCCCGGCGCGAAGACCCGCACGACCGTGTAGCCGAAGTAGCCGAACACGAGCACGGATGCCCCGACCGTCACCGTTCCCGGGGCGTTGAAGACCCAGGTGCCGAGGCCGCCGACGACGGCGACGATCGCGGTGACCGTCCAGAATCTGCGGGTGCCCTCGACCGCGACGAGCAGTCCGAGCACGAGGAACGGCACGGAGTTGCCGATCAGATGCGCCCAGTTCGCGTGCAGCAGCGGCCCGAGCACGATGCCGAGCAGACCCTCGGGATCCCAGGAGCGGATGCCGAAACCCGTGAACGAACCCGGCAGGAGCGCGTCGGCGAACTGGATCGCCCACATCGCGGCGAGGAGCAGCACGGGTGAGGCGAAGCGCGAGAGAGCGTTCTGCCGCGGAGGAGTGGTGGCGCCGGTCACATCACGATCCTGACAGGACAGCCCCGGAGGAGGCTGAAAAAGAAAGTGACCCTCCGCGCACCCAGCAGAGCCCGGTTACCCTTGCTGCGTTTCCGCCCTGGGGGAATTGGCCTGGATGCCGCCACGCGGAGAGCCGTCGACAAGTCTAACCGATGAGCGGGCGCACCTTTTGACAGACTGGGGAGATCATGCCGCCCGAGCCCGTCGCCTCCCCACTCACGGGCTGGATTTTCACGGGCGAACTGCGCACGTACCAGGCCGAGGTCCTCACCCGGCTGCCGGTCGGCGGTCGGGACCCGCTGCACGTCGTCGCCCCTCCCGGATCGGGCAAGACGCTGCTGGGTCTGCTGCTCGCGGCGCGCGAACGCCATCGGACCCTCGTCCTCGCCCCGACCGTCACGATCCGTCAGCAATGGGTCCGCACCGCCGTCGACCTCGCCCCGGATGCCGGCGCCGTGTCGGACGACCCCGAGACGATCGCCGACCTCACCGCTCTCACGTACCAGGCGCTCAGCGTCACCGGTGACGGCTCACCCTTCGACGACCTGGCGCGGGTGGTGTGGGCCGAGGAACTGGTCGAGGCGGGGCGTAGCGACGCCGATGCCGCGACCTGGCTCGCCGAGCTCGCGATCGACAATCCGGCGCAGTACCGCTCCGGCATCCGTCGCCGCACGCGCCGATTGCGTTCGCAGTTCGCCCGGCGCAATCCCGCCGAGCTCGCGCGCGTGCTGCACCCGAACGCCACGGCGCTCATCGACCGCCTCGTCGCCGCCGGGGTGCGCACGGTCGTTCTCGACGAGTGCCACCACTTGCTCGACCACTGGGCCCTGGTCGTGGCGTACCTCGCCGCGCGCATCCGCGAGACGGGGGTCGAGCCGCTGCTGATCGGTCTCACCGCCACCCTGCCGTCGCCGGACGACGAGACGGAGTACGAGAACTACAGCCAACTGCTCGGAGAGGTCGACTACGAGGTCCCGACTCCGGCGGTGGTGAAGGAGGGGCACCTCGCCCCGTACCGCGACTTCGTTCTCCTCACCGAACCGACGCCGGCGGAGGCCGGTTTCATCCGCCGGCACGAGGCGCTGCTGCACTCGATGATCGTCGACGTGCTGTCGACCACCGACGGCATCTCCTTCCTCGAGGAGCAGCTGCAGCCCTCCGACGGACCGCCCGGCGAAGACCCGCTCGCCCGCATCGATCGGGCACTGTCCGCGGACTTCGCCCTCACCCGCTCGTGCGCGGTGGTGCTGCGCGAGGTCGTGCCGCAGCATCCGCTCGTCGCCGCCATCCCGCAGGTGCTGCTCGACCGCTGCACGACCGACGATCTGCTCACCGTCCTCGTGCGGTTCGCGCAGGCGCGCCTGCTGGCCGATCCGTCGGCCGCGAACCAGTGGGAGCACGTGCGGCGCTCGCTCGCCGACTTCGGCTACCTGCTCACCGACCGCGGGCTGCGCCGCGGGCGCAACCCGGTCGAGACGACACTTGCCTCGTCGGAGGCGAAGGATGCCGCGGCCGTCGAGATCCTGCACCGCGAGCTCGCGAGCGACGACGGCGAGCGCATCCGTGCCGTCGTCGTCACCGACTTCGTGACGCACGGCAATCGGCGCGGTGCGGATGCCGCGGCCGGAGCGCTGCGCACCTTCGACGCCCTCGTCGTCGATCCCGTCGTCGCGGGGCTGCGGCCGGTGCTGCTGACCGCGCAGTACCTGCGCGTGCGCGCCGACGACGCCGCGACGCTCGCACCCGCGCTCGCGGATCTGCTCGGGGTGACGGTCGATATCGGCGAGGCCGCCGGGGCCACGCGCGACCTGCGCGCGTCCGGCGCCGGCAGCGGACGCATCGTCGCCGCGGTGTCGGAGCTGATCCGTCGCGGAGAGGTGCGTGTGCTCGTGGGTACCCGTGGCCTGCTCGGCGAGGGATGGGACTGCCCCGCCGTGAACACCCTCATCGACCTCACCGCGGTCGCGACGTCATCGGCGACGCAGCAGTTGCGGGGCCGCACCCTGCGCCTCGATCCGGGGTGGCCCGAGAAGGTGGCGCACAACTGGTCGGTGGCGTGCCTGATCCCCGCCGATGTCGCCCTCGACGACGCGAGCGAGCCGGATCGTCTGCGCCGCAAGCACTCGCATCTGTGGGGCCTGAACGCCGACGGCGACGGTCGGATCGTCAGCGGACTCGCGCACGCACTGCCCTCGGCAGCGGCCCAGGCGTTCGAGGCGGTGCTCGACAAGCATCCGGATGCCTCCATCCGCGGCGTCGATGATCTGCTGCGCGCCGCGTGGCCGGCGCGCGCGACCACGCGCGCCGAGTGGCGCATCGGCGAGCCGTACACGTCCCGCGAACGCGACGAGATCACGGTGCGGCAGGTCGCGGCGGCTCCCCTGCTGCGCACCACCCAGGTCGCGCGCGCCGACGGCGCGACCTCCGCCGTGGGCGGGGCGCTCGGCGTCGGCCTGCTGCTCGCCGTCCTGGCGGGTCAGGGACTCGCGGTGCACCCGGCGCTCGGAGCCGCGCTCGTCGCGGCCGGTGGGGCGCTGGCCGCCGCGACGACGCTCCTGCCCCTGCTCGGGCGCACCCTGCGCGATCGCCGCCACCCCGCCGAGGTGTACCGGCTGGCCGCCCTGGTCGTCGCACGCACCCTCCGTGATGCGGGGCGCATCGGCCCCTTCGACGACACCGACATCGTCGCGCACGTCGACGACGACCGCACCCGAGTGCGCATCGAGCTGGGCGGCACGCCCGTGGATCGTCGAGTGGTGACGGATGCCGTCGAAGAGCTTTTCGCGGCGGTGCGCACACCCCGCTTCCTGCTGCGGATCGATCGCGGCGCCGCGGGGTCGACGCGGCTGTTCGAACGCCTCGCCGACCGGCTCTCCCCGGGGCGCACCCTCCTGCCGGTTCCGCGCGCGATCGCACGGCGGCGCGGCGATGCCGAGCAGTTCGAGCGCCACTGGCGGCAGGCCATCGGCACGTGCACGCTGCACGAGCTGCAGGGCGCGCAGGGTCTCGCCCTGCTCCGCGTCGCCCGCAGCAGCGAGGGCCGTGTCGACGTCGCACGGCCCCGGGCCCGCGTCTGGGGCTGAGGGGTGTGCGGGGCGCCCGCGGCCCGAGGAAGCACAGCGATCTGCCAGCCCCACGCGAATGCCCTGCGGGTTACGATCGAATAACGCGCGCTGCAGCGCCGACGAGAGGGAACGCATGACGGACAACTCCCCCCTGATCACGGCCGAACAGTTCGCCGCCCAGACCTCCGCGATCCTCGCCTCCGTGGGAGAGGTGATCGACGGAAAGCCCGATGCCGTGCGCAGTGCGCTGATCTGCCTGCTCGCCGAGGGCCACCTGCTCATCGAGGACGTGCCCGGGGTCGGCAAGACCATGCTGGCGCGCGCCCTCGCGGCCAGCGTCGACGCGACCGTGCGACGCATCCAATTCACCCCCGACCTCCTCCCGGGCGACGTGACCGGCGTCTCGGTCTACAACCCGGTCGACCGCGAGTTCGAATTCAAGCGCGGCGCGATCTTCGCGCACATCGTCATCGCCGACGAGATCAACCGGTCCTCGCCCAAGACGCAGTCGGCACTGCTCGAGGCCATGGAGGAGCGTCAGGTCACCGTCGACGGGTCGACGCATCCGCTCCCCTCGCCCTTCCTCGTCGTCGCCACCCAGAACCCCCTCGAGATGGAGGGCACGTACGCCCTGCCCGAGGCGCAGCGCGACCGCTTCATGATGCGCATCTCGATGGGGTACCCGGATGCCGCGGCGGAGGCCCTCATGATCCGACAGCGCGACGTGGTGAACCCGCTCGCGGCCGTCGCCGCGGTCGCCGATGCCGGCTCGATCTCGCAGCTCATCGCCTGGGCCCGCGCCGTGCACGTGGCGCCCGCGCTCGAGGAGTACACGGTCGCCCTCGCGCAGGCCACGCGCACCGACCCGAGCCTGCACCTCGGGGCGAGTCCGCGTGCGACGCTGCAGCTGATCCGTGCCGCGAAGGTGTGGGCGGCGCTCGACGGCCGCGACTTCGTGATCCCCGACGACGTCACCGCCCTCCTCATCCCGGTGTTCGCGCACCGGCTGCTGCCCGCCCGCGGTGCGCACCGCGCCGGCGCCCAGCCCATCGAGACGGCCCTCGCGCACATCGTCGAGCGCGTGCGCGTGCCCGTCGCGAGCCGCGTCTGAGGCATTCGATGCGACGCCGCCGATCCCTGACCCGCCGCGGTGCGGGCGCGCTGGTCGCGGCGCTGCTGTGCGTGATCGGAGCGAACCTCGTCGCCGCACCGATCCTGCTCTACATCGGGGCCCTGCTCGCCCTCCTCACCGGCTTCTCGGCGCTCATGGCCTGGCTCCCGCGGCGCACGGGCACCGTCTCCCGACAAGTGTCGACCGACCTGCTCACGGTCTCGGAGACCTCGCGCGTCAGCATCCGCTTCGCCCTGCGCTCGTTGCGCGTGCCGCACGCGCTGTGGCACGACATCCTGCCCGACGCCGTCAGCGGCGACGCCGGCGGCGAGTATCCGTCGCAGTCCGGGCAGCTCGGGTACCGCATCACGGGCGTGCGTCGCGGTGTCTGGCCGATCGGGCCGCTCGTGCTGCGCACCGTCGACCCCTTCGGTCTCGCGCGGCGCGAGCAGGAGTTCGGCGAGACGCGCACCGTCACGGTCGTACCCGAGGTCTTCGCGCTCGAACCCCTCGCCGTGCGCGTCGGCGCGGCCGGCGGCACGGCGCACACGTCGTCGACGCGCCTCGGCCAGGGCGCCGACAACCTCTCGCCCCGGTTCTACCTGCCGGGCGACTCGATGCGCCGCATCCACTGGCGTGCGACCGCGCACCGCGGGCAGCTCATGGTGCGGCAGGAAGAGGAGGAGTCGAGCCCCGATGCGATCGTCGTGCTCGACCGCAGCGCCGAGCGGTGGGATCGACCGGGGGACGACGCGGATGCCGCGTTCGAGGCCGCGGTCTCGCTCTGCGCCTCGTCGGCCGTGCATCTCGCCGATGAAGGGTACGGCGTCGACGTGATCGACAGCGCGGGCGTGCTGCTCGGCACCCTGCGCGGTCACGAGGACGACCGTGACGCGCTGCTCGTCGCCCTGGCACTGATCGCGCCGCGGGGCGACCACCGCGACGTGGCGACGCTGATCGGCGGCGCTCCTCCCGGCCCTCTGGTCTACATCACGGGCAGGCTGACGGAGGACGACGCGGCATCGTTGCGCACCGCCGGCGCGGCCGCGGGCATCCTCCTCGCCACCGGGCCCGAGCAGGGTGCGGCAGAGGCGGCGACGCGCAACGGCTGGTCGTTCGCCCCGCTCGGTGATGACGTCGCCGCGGCATGGGCGGACGCCCTCCCGGAGCGGATCGGAGTCGGCGATGTTCCGGGCTGAGCAGGCGACGGGCAGCGCCTCCCGACGATCACGATCGCGCTCGCGCTCGCGCTCGAAGGTCGCGTGGCACCGCGACGAGGAGACGCCCACGCCGATCCTCGCGCCGTCGGTGCTCGCGGCGGTCGGCGGTCTCGTCGCGATGTGGCCCTTCACCTCGGTGATCGAGGCGGGGGCCTGGTCGTTCGCCGTCGTCGCGGCGGTCACGCTCCTCCCGTTGACCGGGCTCGTGATGCGCGTGCTGCTGCGTTACCGCCGCGCGTGGCTGCGCGATGTCGGCACCCTCCTCGTGCAACTGCTCGTCGGGATGGCGCTCGTCACCCAGGTGACGGCGGGCGACTCGGCGCTGTTCGGGATCATTCCGTCGCCCGCCACGCTCTCGACGTTCGGCGCCTTGACGGGCGCGGCCTGGCAGGAGGTCGCGGTCGGGTCCGCGCCGCTCGCCGCCTCGCGCGGGCTCGCCGCGACGATGGCGCTCGGCTTCGCGATCGTCGCGGTGCTGCTCGATCAGCTGGCCGCGGCTCGTGCGGCGATCCTCCCGATCCTCCTCGTCGGTCTCGTCGGATCCGTCCCGATGATCGTCACCCTCGGCGACGCGAACGTGGTCTGGTTCGTGCTCTTCGCCCTCTTCGTCCTCGCGCAGCTGCGCTACGCGACGCGCGCCGATCCGCAGACACCGCGCCGCACCTCGGCATCCGTCGCGGTGGGCATCGGTGCCGCGGCGATCGCCGTGACGCTCGCCATCGCACCCGGTCTGCCCCTCGCCGCCGGACTCACCGGCACCGGCACGGGCATCACGGTCGACGCATCGCTGCGGCTCGGCGACGATCTGCGCCAGCCCAACCCCGTCGAGGTCTTGACGGTCGCGACGGCGGGCGGCGCGGCGCCGTATCTGCGGCTCACGACCCTCTCCGACTTCGACGGCGAGGTGTGGCAGCCCGACCGAGGGGGCCTGCAGTCGCAGGCCGACGGATTCGGCGACCCCGAGTGGGGTGCGGACGTCGAGGTGACGGAGACGACGACCTCGATCCGCATCCTGCGGATGTCGAGCTCGTGGCTGCCCGTCCCCTACCCCGCGACCGACATCCAGGGCGTGCCGCGCGCCTGGCGGGTGATGCCCGACAACCGCACGCTGGTCTCGCGCAATGCGGATGCCGTCGGCGCCGATTACACCGTCTCCTCGGTGCGCGTGGCCCCCACGCTCGAGCAGATCCACGCGGTGTCGGCGGCGGAGTCCACCGCCGAGACCGATGACGTCGAGATCCCCGACATCGTCGGCGAGTTGGCCCGCGAGGTCACGGCAGAAGAGGGTACCGACTACGACCGCCTGCTCGCCCTGCAGGACTGGTTCCGCAGCGACTTCACGTACTCGCTCGACACCCCGGTCGAGGAGGACTTCGACGGCACGGGCGCCGAGGCCGTCGCCCGGTTCCTCGACGTGCGCTCGGGGTACTGCGTGCACTTCGCCGGCGCCTTCGCCCTGATGGCCGAGAGCCTCGGCATGGAGACCCGGATCGTCGTGGGGTACCTGCCCGGTTCGCTCACCGGCGAGAAGCGCGGCGACGAGTCGATCTACTCCGTCACGAGCGATCGCCTGCACTCCTGGCCGGAGGTGCTCTTCCCGGGCATTGGCTGGGTGCCCTTCGAGCCCACGGCCTCGCTCGGGGTGCCGACCGAGTTCCGCACGGCGGTCACGGGTTCCACGGGATCGGGCACCACGCCGTCGGGCACCCCGGAGACCACGGCTCCACAGGCCGAGCAGACGACGGCCCCCGAGGTCGATCGTCAGGATGCCGGCGACAACAGCTCCTCCTCGGGCGAGTTGCGCACGGTCGACCCGACACCGGTGATGTTCGTGGTCCTCGGCGCGGTCGTGGTGCTGCTGCTCCCCGCGCTGATCCGCGTCCTCGTTCGCGCCCGTCGCCGGGATCGCGCGCGCGACGGCGACGCGGGCGCCGCCTGGACCGAGGTGCGGAGCACACTCGTCGATCTCGGCATCCCGCCGTCGGATGCCGATTCGCCGCGCATGCGTGCGGCCGCGCTGATCCGCGAACGCGGCGTCGATGCGACGGCGATCGGACGCCTGGCCGATGCGGTCGAACGCGCGACCTACGCCCGATCCGGAGCGGATGCCGCCGACCTCGCGTCAGATCTGGGCACCGTGCTGCGCGATCTGCGGCGCAGCGTCGATGCACCGGCGCGCACCCGGGCGCTCCTGGTGCCCCGCTCCCTCTTCGTCGCCCGAGGAGTCGACACGCTCGCCGCGACCTAGGGTCTCGACCGGTTCCGACCGTGGATGCGGTGCGTCAGGCGGCGTGCTGTGCGCAGGCGACGCGGTCGCAGTCCTCGCATACGACGAACTGCGTCCGGCACGAGAGGTCGGGGCAGTTCGCGGTGCGCGAGGTCGCCGCGCCGCATCCGACGCACTCCCCGATCACGGCCGCGTGATCGGAGAAGTCGATCGATCCGCGCTTGTCGAAGACGTACAGCGAGCCTTCCCACAGACCGTCGTCGCCGTACTTCTCGCCGTAGCGCACGATCCCGCCCTCGAGCTGGTAGACCTCGCCGAACCCGCGCGCGGTCATGAGGCTCGACAGCACCTCGCACCGGATGCCGCCGGTGCAGTAGGTCACGACGGGCTTGCCCTTGAGGTCGTCGTAGGCGCCCGAGTCGAGCAGGTCGACGAAGTCGCGGGTGGTCTCGGTGTCGGGAACGACCGCGCCACGGAAACGCCCGATCTGCGCCTCGAGCGCGTTGCGGCCGTCGAAGAAGACGACGTCGTCGCCGCGCTCGGCGACCAGGTCGTGCAGCTCCTCCGGGCTCAGGCGGGTGCCGCCGCCGACGACGCCGTTCTCGTCGACTCTCAGCTCTCCCGGGGCGCCGAACGAGACGATCTCGTCGCGCACCTTCACGCTCAGCTTCGGGAAGTCGAGGCTGCGCCCCTCGGCATCGACGCCGGTGCCCTCGCTCCACTTGATGTCGGCGTTCTTGAAGGGCGCGTACGAGCGGAAGGAGCGCGCCCATTTCTTGAGCGCGGGGAGGTCGCCGCCGAGGGTGCCGTTCACTCCGTCGCCCGAGATCAGCAGCCGTCCGCGCAGACCCAGCGCCTCGCCGAGGTCGCGCTGCCACACCCGGATCGCCTCGGGGTCGGCGAGCGGGGTGAAGACGTAGAAGAGAACGATCTTGGGGGTTGCCACCTCAAAATCGTACGCCGCGTCACGGAGCATCTGCCGCATCGGATAGGATGGACAAGTTGTTCCCTGGTGACGTGTCCGAGCGGCCGAAGGAGCACGCTTGGAAAGCGTGTGTTGTGCAAGCAACCGCGGGTTCGAATCCCGCCGTCACCGCCAGATGACGAAGAAGGCCCCGCATTCGTGCGGGGCCTTCTTGTTTCCGATGTGCGGGGTGTCCACCGCGACGACGTCCGTGGCGATCACGCCTGACGCCCGCGTCATCCGCCCGACGGGTTCTCGAGGGGCATTCCGTCGTCGTCGGTGCTCTCGTCCCGGAGCATCTTCTCGGTCTCCTCCGAGGCTCCGGTCTGCTCCGAAGCTCCGTTCTCCGACGCGCCACCGGATGCGGCGCCTGCGTCGTCATTCGCCCCGGGGGTTCCCTGCGTGTTGCGGGAATCGCTCATGGTCCAGCTCCGATCTGTCGCGAACGATGAACGTTACGGGCGCCGTCGCTCCCGCCACAGGGCGTTGACCAGCCCGGACGCCAGCGAGACACTACCTTCCGCGCACGCGCCCGTTCGAGGGGAGAGCCTCAGCCCGCGAAGGTCACGCCGTAGCTCTGCCCGCCCGGTGCGGTCGGGAGCGGCGTCATGCCGAGGCGCTCGTAGAAGGCCGCGGCACCGGTGTTCGCCGGATCCATCCCGAGATGCAGACCCTTCACGCCGCGGCGCGAGAGCTCGTCGAACAGCGTCTCGACGAGTCGGCGGCCGAGGCCCTGCCCCTGCGTCTCCGGCAGCAGATCGATGTGCAGATGCGCAGGGTACGCAGCGGCGTTCGGCTCGGCGCCGGGCCGGCGTCCGTAGGCGTACGCGAGCATCTTCTCCTCGCGCGTCTGCGGCTCGGCGGGCTGCGGGAAGCGGTCTGCGAACCGCGGCCACCATTCGTCGCGGAACCACTGTTCGAAGGCATCCGTGTCATCGGTCGCGACGATGTACCCGATCACCCGCCCGTCGTCGGATTCGACGACCCACGCCAGGCTCGGGTCGCGCTCGACGTACGGCACCGCGAACAGCAGGCCCCAGAGCTCGTCGTCGGAGAACACACCGGTGGCGTCCTCCCCCGCATCGGCGGTGCGCACGCAGACGTCGAACAGCGACGCGCGATCGGACGGACGGTACGGGCGGATGCTCGACACGGGGACTCCTCAGTGAGTGGGTGCGTCGGTGAGTGGGGCGTCGTCCAGACTATCGGCGGGCGGCTCCGCGGCACCCGGGCGCCGCACCCACGGCAGCAGCCACGCCGCCAGCAGCAGCACCACCCCGGCCCCGAGCAGAGCGCCGCCGATCGTGTCGGTCGCCCAGTGCACCGAGAGGAAGGTGCGCGACAGCGCCATCAGCACGATCCACAGCGCCCCCGCGATCCGGATCCACACGTTCGGGAACAGCACCGCGAAGACGAGGGCGAGGGTCGCGGCATTCGCAGTGTGCCCGGAGGGGAACGACCCGTAGTCGCTGAGCACCAGCATGTCCTCCGGCCGCGCGCGCCCGAAGAGGTGCTTGAGCAGCTGCACCGCTCCCGCGCTCGCGAGGAACGCGAGCGCCGCGAACACGCCAGATCTCCAGCGGCGTGCCAGCAGGAACGAGATGATCACGACGAGCGGCACGAGATACACCGCGACCCACCCGCCGCCGACCGTGTCGAGGGCGTGCGCGAAGGCGACCAGTCCCTCCGAGCGGAACGACACCACGACGTCGTTCCACCAGGCGTCGAACACGAACGGGTGCGCGACCCCGAGGGTGATCAGCGCTCCCAGCGCGAAGGTCAGCGCGACGCACCCGACACCCGACCACACCAGCATCCGCCTGTCCATCGCCCCATTCTGTCGGAGCGCGCCTGGGAACCCGGGAGGTGCGCCCGCCGCGTCAGGGAGTGAGCAGGCCGACGGTGCGCGGGCGCACGACGAACCAGAGCGCGAGGATGCCGATCGCCGCGCACCCGGCCATCACCGCGGCCATCGTCGTGGCCGTGATGCCCGCGTCGTGCGAGACCCCGCCGACGACCGGCGAGATGAGACCGGCGACGCCGAAGTTCGTCGCGCCGAGGATCGAGGCAGCGGTCCCGGCCGCCTTCCCGTGGCGGTCGAGCGCCAGCACCTGCACGTTCGGGAACGTGAAGCCGCACGCGGTCATGAAGACGAACAGCGGGATGACGGTGCCCCACAGTCCGAGTCCGAGCTGATCGGTCACGATGATCGCGGTGCCCGCGAGCAGCAGCACCGAGGTCGAGTACGCGAGCACCCACTGCGGGCCGAAGCGCGCGGCGAGGCGCGAGGCGGTCTGCACGCCGACGACGACGCCGAGCGAGTTCACGGCGAAAAGCAGACCGTACTGCTGCGGGTCGAGACCGTGCGTCTGCTGGAACAGGAACGGCGAGGCCGACAGGTACGAGAAGAGGCCCGAGAAGGTCATGCCGCCGATCACGAGCACCCCGAGGAACACGCGGTCGGAGAGCACCGAGCGGTAGCGCTGCAGCACCGTGGCGCCGCCGCCCTGACGACGGGCCGCAGGGAGGGTCTCGGGGATGAAGATCAGGGTCGAGATCAGCATCACGACGCCGTAGGCCGCGAGCACACCGAAGATGCCGCGCCAGGGCATGAGCGTCAGCAGCCACGAACCGATCAGTGGGGCGACGACGGGCGCGACGCCCGAGACGAGCGCGAGGCGCGAGAGCATCACCACGAGTCGGCGCCCGCCGAACAGGTCGCGCACGATCGCCATCGCGACCACACCGCCGGCCGCGGCGCCCATGCCCATGAGCACGCGCGAGGCGCTGAGCAGCTCGAGCGTGGGCGCGAACGCGGCGGCGAGGCTCGCGAGCACGTGCAGCGCCGTCACGATGATGAGCGGGAGCCGCCGGCCGATCTTGTCGCTGAGCGGACCGACGAGCAGCTGCCCCACCGCGAAGCCGATCATGGTTCCGGTCAGCGTGAGCTGGATCGCCGCGGCGGTCGTCTGGAAGTCCTCTTCGAGCACCGGGAAGGCCGGGAGGTAGAGGTCGATCGTGAACGGCCCGAGGGCGGTGAGCGCTCCGAGGAGGATGATGTACAGCGCGCGCCGGCCGTTCGAGATCGAGTCTCCCGGGTGCAGCATGATCGGCGCCGTGATCGGGTTGGACCCGAGCGTGCGAATCGCTCCCGTCGCGGCGGGGATGCGGATGCTGCCGGTCGCCGTGCGTTCGGGCGCGGCGTGTGCGGGGATCGTCGGGACGGAGTCGGTGCGAGGAGCGTCGGGCACGACGGCCTTTCGGAGCGAGGGCGGACGGTCGAATCGATTCGACCCAGCCACCCATTCTACGTGCACGCCCGCGCGGGCGTGCCGAGACACCACATCCGCGACGAGACACCACGGCCCCCGTGGTGTCTCGCGAGGGATGTGGTGTCTCGCGCTCCGACGCCCCGCGTCAGGAACTGATGCGAGCGAGCCCCTGTTCGAGGTCGGCGATCAGGTCGCGCACGTCCTCGATGCCGACCGACAGCCGCACCACGTTCTCGGGGACCGCGAGAGCGGTACCGCGCACCGAGGCGTGCGTCATGTCCGGCGGGTAGCCGATCAGCGACTCGACGCCGCCGAGCGACTCCGCGAGCTGGAAGATCTCCGTCGACTCCGCGAACGCCTTGGCGGCGTCCGGGCCCGCGGCGAGGGCGAGCGACAGCATGCCGCCGAAGCCGCTCATCTGGCGGGCCGCGATGTCGTGGCCCGGGTGCGAAGCGAGACCCGGGTAGAAGACGCGCTCGAACTCGGGACGGCTCTCGGCCCACTCGGCGATCGCCTGAGCGTTCTCGGAGTGCTGCCGCACGCGCACCGCGAGCGTCTTGATGCCGCGGGTGGTGAGCCAGGCGTCGAGCGGGGCCGACACGGCTCCCACAGCGAACTGCTGGAACTTGATCGCGTCGAAGTGGGTGTCGTCGCCGAACACCACCGCGCCGCCCAGCACATCGGAGTGCCCGCCGAGGTACTTGGTGGTCGAGTGCACGACCAGGTCGGCCCCGAGGGCGAGCGGCTGCTGCAGCGCCGGCGAGGCGAACGTGTTGTCGACCACGACGACGGCGCCGGCCGCGTGCGCGACCTCCGCGACGACCGCGATGTCGACGACCTTGAGCAGCGGGTTGCTGGGCGTCTCGAGCCAGACGATCTTGGTCTCGGGGCGGATCGCCGCGCGCACCTCGTCGAGGTCGCCGAGCTCGACCGTGGTCGTCTCGATGCCCCACGGCGCGAGCACGCGGGTGAGCAGTCGGTAGGTGCCGCCGTAGACGTCGTTGCCGAGCACGACGTGGTCGCCCGGCTTCAGGATGCCGCGCAGCAGCGCGTCTTCGGCGGCGAGCCCCGAGGCGAACGACAGCGCCGAGACGCCGCCCTCGAGGGCCGCGAGCTGGGTCTCGAGCGACGACCGGGTGGGGTTGCCCGCGCGGTTGTACTCGTAGCCCTCGCGGAAGCCGCCGATGCCGTCCTGCACGTGCGTGGAGGCCTGGTAGATCGGCGGGATGATCGCACCGGTGCGGGGATCGGGTTCCTGACCTGCGTGGATGGCTCGGGTGGCGAAGGAGTGCTCGGACATGCCCCTCAGCCTACGTGCGGGCTCCGGAGCGGCGGCGATCCTGTTACGTCGCGCGTCACCCGTCGCGCGTCACTTCGAGAGGTACGCGAGCAGATCCTGCCGGGTCAGGACGGTGTGCGGCTTGCCGCCCTCGGTGACCAGCAGCGCATCGGCGTCGGCGAGAGCGGCACGCGCCTGCGCGACGGACGCGTGGATGCCGATGAGCGGCAGCCGCTCCCCCACGTGATCGCCCACGGCGTCGGCCGGGTTGGCGTCGCCGCGGAACAGCAGGTCGAGCAGACCCTTCTCGTCGACCGTGCCCACGACCTCGCCCATCATGACGGGCGGCTCGGCGCTGAGCACGACGAGCTGCGAGACGTCGTACTCGGTCATCATGCCGATCGCCTCGAGCACCGTGTCGGTCGGGTGCGCGTGCACGAGATCCGGGATCGCCTCGCCCTGGCGCGCGGCACGGGCGGCGATCACGTCGGCGACGGTCTCGCCCTCCTCCACCTCGCTGAACCCGTAGGAGCGCATCCAGCCGTCGTTGAAGATCTTGCCGAGGTAGCCGCGACCGCCGTCGGGCAGGAGCACGACCATCACGGCATCCGCGGGCAGGTCCTTGGCGATGCGCAACGCGCCGACGACGGCCATGCCGCTCGACCCGCCGACGAGGATGCCCTCCTCTCGGGCGAGACGGCGCGTCATCGCGAACGACTCCGCATCGCCCACCGCGACGATCTCGTGCGGCACCGCCGGATCGTACGATCCGGGCCAGATGTCCTCGCCGACACCCTCGACGAGGTACGGACGCCCTGTTCCACCGCTGTAGACGCTGCCCTCGGGGTCGATGCCGATGATGCGCACGCGGTCGTCCGACACCTCGCGCAGGTAGCGCCCCGTGCCGCTGATGGTTCCGCCCGTGCCGACGCCGGCGACGAAATGCGTGACCGTGCCGTCGGTGTCGCGCCAGATCTCGGGGCCCGTGGTCTCGTAGTGGCTGCGGGGACCGTTGGGGTTCTCGTACTGGTTGGGCTTGAACGCGCCGGGGATCTCGCGCGCCAGCCGATCGCTCACGCTGTAGTAGGACTCGGGGCTGTCGGCCGGTACCGACGTCGGCGTCACGACGACCTCGGCGCCGTAGGCCCGCAGCACGTCGATCTTGTCGTCGCCGACCTTGTCGGGCACCACGAACACGCACGCGTAACCGCGCTGCTGGGCGACCAGGGCGAGTCCGACACCCGTGTTGCCGCTCGTCGGTTCGACGATCGTCCCACCGGGCTTCAGCTGCCCCGCCGCCTCCGCCGCGTCGATGATGCGCGAGGCGATGCGGTCCTTCGACGAGCCGCCGGGGTTGAAGTACTCGAGCTTGACGAGAACCGTGCACGCGACGCCCTCGGTGACGTGACGGAGCTTCACGAGGGGCGTGTCGCCGACGAGGTCGACGATCGAATCTGCGTACTTCATAGGTTCAGCGTAGAACGACGGATGCCGTGGCGCAGAAGTGTTGCGCCACGGCATCCGTCATTCAGGCGTCAGCCCTTGGTCGCGCCGGCCAGCAGGCCGCGCACGAAGAAGCGCTGGAGGGCGAAGAACACGATCAACGGGATGATGATCGAGATGAACGTTCCCGCCGACTGCAGGAACCACTTGTTGCCCCAGGTGCCCGACAACGAGTTGAGGGCCTGGGTGATCGGCAGCGCGCCCGGCGAGGCGAAGATCGTCGCGACGAGCAGGTCGTTCCACACCCACAGGAACTGGAAGATGCCGAACGACGCGATCGCGGGGGCGGCCAGCGGCAGGATGATCCGGAAGAACACCTGGCCGTGACCGGCACCGTCGACACGGGCCGCCTCGATGATCTCGCCGGGGATCTCCGAGATGAAGTTGTGCAGCATGAACGTCGCGAGCGGCAGCGCGAAGATCGCGTGCGCGATCCAGACGCGGGCGAAGCTGTACTGCACCTCGTTCAGACCGAAGCCGGGGAAGATCGGCACGTCGTTGATCGACAGGCCGTCCGAGAACAGGCTCAGCAGCGGCACGAGGGCCATCTGCAGCGGCACGATCTGCAGCGCGAAGACGAACACGAACAGCATGTTGCGACCCTTGAAGTCGATCCATGCGAACGCGTACGCGGCGAGCGCCGCCATCACGATCGGGAACACCGTCGCGGGGATGGTGATCGCGAGCGAGTTCACGAACGCCGAGGCGAGCGTGGTCGAGGTGCCGCCCGAGTTCCAGGCCTGCACGTAGTTGTCGAGCGTGAACTCGGGATTCGTGAAGACCGTCCACCAGCCCGAGTTCTGCGTGTCGGCACCGGGACGGAACGAGGTGACGAAGAGACCGAAGGTCGGGATCGTCCAGAAGATGGCGATGATCGCGGCGGCGATCGTCGCGCCCTTCGACGTCAGCTTCTTGTGGGCGATCGCCTCGTTCTTGCGCGTGTCACGGGCGACCTGTCGCTTGGTGCGGTTGTCGGGCGTGACGACGAGTTGTGTGGCGCTCATCAGCGGATCTCCCTCTGCTTGGCCATCGATCGGGCGTTGTAGACGATCAGGGGCAGCACGAACAGGAACAGCACGACGGCCAGCGCCGAGGAGTGCCCGTAACTCTGGAACCTTTGCTGCTGGTTGACCATCTCGAATCCGAGCACGCTCGTCTCGTCACGACCACCGGTCATGACGGCGACGATGTCGTACACCTTCAGCGAGGCGATCGTGATCGTGGTGAGCACCACGATCAGCGAGGAGCGGATGCCGGGGACGGTGACGTTGCGGAACCGCTGCCAGGCGTTGGTGCCGTCGAGTTCGGCGGCCTCCATCTGCTCGATCGGCACGGCCTTGATCGCGGCGGAGAGGATCACCATCGCGAAGCCCGTCTGCGTCCAGATGAACACGATGAGGAGCATCAGGGTGTTGAGCACCGGCTTGATGGCGAGCCACTGCACGGGGTCGCCGCCGAACGCGGTGACGATCGCGTTGAGGAGACCGATCTGGTCACCCTGACGCGCGTCGTACATGAACTTCCAGATGATGCCGGCGCCGACGAACGAGATCGCGACGGGCATGAACACGAGCACCTTGAGGATCTTCTCGCCGCGCGCCCGGTCGATGAACACGGCGTAGGCGAGACCGATGACCACCGAGATGGTCGGGGCCAGGAGCGCCCAGAGGATCGTGTTGATCACCGAGGAGGTGCCGACGGGGTTCGTGAAGACCCAGACGTAGTTCTCGAAGCCGACGAAGTTCGCGCCGGTCTTGTCGAAGAACGACTTGAAGATGGTCGAGATCGCCGGGTAGATCAGGCCCAGGATGAGCATGATCGAGGCGGGTGCCATGAAGAGCACGAGCTGGAAGAGGTAGCCGGCTCCCTGGCGGGCGCGGAAGTCCGCGAAGAAGAGCAGAGCGCCGACCAGCAGGGCGATCGCCACGACGTAGAGCACGGCGTTCTGGTACGGACGCAGCAGCAGGAAGGCGAGCACCGGGATCACCAGGCAGGCGACCAGCCGCATGATGAAGTAGCCGCGGCCGGGGCGCGGGGCGAACTCGATGAGCACCAGGATGATGGCCACCACCACGCCGAAGACGGCGAGGATCACGGGGATCTGCACGAGCGGGTGCATGCCGCCGAGGGCGACGAAGAAGCTGTTGAGCGAGAACCCGATGGTCGTGCGGGCGGATTCTTCGGTGGAGGTGGTGAAGACGAGCAGGAGAGCGAGGGCGACGAGCACGACGAAGCCGATCGCGAGGACGGCGCGCGTGATCGCGCGCCCCTTCGGATCGGCGCCGTGCCTCGTCACCGGAAGTTCGTCGGCTTCGACGGACTTCTCGATGGTCGCTTGCGACATGGGAGTCCCCTTCTGAGTACTGCCGCGTACTCGAGCGAATGGATGGGAGGAGCGGGGCCGGGCTCTGGAGCCCGACCCCGCTCAGCTCACGCTGATCGTAGCGAGACGATCAGTTCTCGTAGCCGGCCTGGATGTCGGAGAGCACCGTGTCGGTGTCCTTGCCGTCGATCCAGTCGACCATTCCCTTCCAGAACGAACCCGAACCGACGGTCGACGGCATCAGGTCGGAGGCGTCGAAGCGGAACGTGGTGGTGTCGCTCTGCATCGTCTCCATGGCCTCCTGGAGGAACTCGCTCGAGGCGAGGCTCGGGTCGGCGTTCTTGTTGGCGGAGATGACGCCACCGAGCTTCACGCGTGCGTCGGCGAACTCCGGCGAGGCCATGAACTCGAGAACCTGCTGGGTCGCGTCGTCGTCGGAGAATCCGGCGACGAACTCGCCGCCACCCTCGACCTGGACCTCGCCGGCCGTCTCGCCCGGCATGATGAACGCGTAGACGTCACCGTCGGGTGCGACCTCGGGCGTGTTGCCGTCGGCGGTCTGCGCCTCGAGGAAGTTCGCCGAGAGGAACGACGCCTGGTGGGTCAGGGCGCAGTCGCCCTTCGCCAGGGTCGCCGCCACGTCGCCGAAGGCGGTGGAGTTGATGCTCTTCACGTCGCCGTAGCCCGCGTTGACGTAGTCCGGGTTGAGCAGGATCTCACCGACGGCGTCGAAGGCATCCTTGATCTCGGGGTCGGTGAACTTGACCTCACCGGCCACCCACTGGTCGTAGACCTCGGGGCCGGACTGACGGAGCACGAGGTCCTCGATCCAGTCGGTTCCCGGCCAGCCGGATGCCGCCTCGGACGAGAAGCCGGCGCACCAGGCGGGGCCACCGGTCGTGTCGACGATCGTCTGGGTGAGAGTCAGCATCTCGTCCCACGTCTGCGGGACCTCGACACCCCACTCGGCGAACTGCTTGGGCGAGTACCAGACGTAGCCCTTGAGGTTCGCGAGCATCGGAGCCGCGTAGAACGTGTCGTCGAACGTGCCGTACTTCTTCCAGTCCTCGGACCAGTTCTCGTCGACCGCCGCCTCGACGGCCTCGGGAGCCGCCTTCACCTTGCCGGTGTCGACGAGGGTCTTGAGCAGACCCGGCTGGGGGACGATCGCGATGTCGGGGGCGTCACCACCGGTGACCTTGGTCACGATATTGCCCTCGAAGCCCTTGTCGCCGGTGTACTCGACGGTGATGCCGGTGTCTTCGGTGAACTGCTCGAAGGACTTGTTCAGGTCGTCAGCCTCGACGCCCGTGATACCTCCGGAGATGCGGACCGTGGTCTTCGCATCTCCACCGCCGTCGCCGCTGCCGCCCTCGGCGCAGCCGGCCAGAACCAGGGTCGCTGCTCCGACGAGCGCGATCGGTGCAAGAAGGCGGTATCGCTGTGACAAAGCCATTTACTTCTCCTCTTCAGGTGGATCATCGTCCGCCCAAGGGAGCAATCGCCGCAACCATTGGGGAACCGATTCCAGGTAAACCTACTGGCCTTTCCTCCCGCGGCACAACTGGGGAAGGTCACAAGATCGCATCCTTTCGCGGCATATCGGGATGCGGAATGGGAGCGCTCTCATCGTTTTCGTGTGGAACCGGTTCCTTTTCGGCCCCGTCACGCACTACGCTGACATCGGCGCGTCCCCCCGCGCGCCGGCGTCGATGCCACGAGCGAGAACCCTCGATGCCGAGATTGGTCGAGGAGGACCGATGAGCAAGATCGCCGACGTCGCAGCCCGCGCCGGCGTCTCGAAGGCCACCGCGAGCAGGGCTCTCAGCGGACGCGGCTACGTCTCGGACGACACGCGTCAGCGCGTGGAACAGGCCGCCGCAGAGCTGTCGTACGTCGCCCACTCCTCCGCCACCAGCCTCGCCACCGGCCGCACGCAGACGGTCGGGGTGGTCATGCCCCCGGTCGACCGCTGGTTCTTCGCCGAGCTCCTCGCCGGCATCCAGGAGGCACTGTTCGCGCTCGACTACGACCTGGCCCTCTACGGGGTCCCCGAGGGGTCCGAGACCCGCGAGCGTCTCTTCTCGAACGTGCTCCCCCGTCGCCGCTTCGACGGCATCATCGCCGTCGGCATCCAACCGAGTGCTCACGAACTCGAGCGGTTGCAGCAGACCGGGCGACCGCTCGTCAGCGTCGGGCCCTACAGCGAGGGATCGAGCGCCGTCTCGATCGATGACGCCGCCGCCGCGCGCATCGCCACCGAGCATCTGATCGAGCTGGGCCACACCGCGATCGCGTTCGTCGGCGGGACGACGGATGCCGCGGCGCTCAGCTACGGCGACGAGAAGCGCATCGACGGCTATCTCGCCGCGCTCGGCACCGCCGGGATCGCCGACGAGGCGCGCGTGGCGGGATCGGGCCCCACCCTCTCCGAGGGGTACGCCGCGGCCGTCGGCATCCTCGGAGATCGGCGGCACCGGCCGACCGCGATCGTCGCGGTGTGCGACGAGGCCGCGATCGGTACGATCATCGCCGCCCGGCGCCTCGGCATCGCCGTGCCGACCGAGCTCAGCGTCGTCGGCATCGACGACCACGAGCACGCCGAGCTCTTCGCCCTGACGACGATCCGGCAGTCGCCGCGCGACCAGGGTCACGACGCCGTCCGCCTCCTCACGCAGCGGATGGACGATCCGGATGCCGGCGTCGAGCAGGTCGCCGCGGCATCCGCCCTCGTGGTGCGCGGGTCGACCGCCGCACCGCGCTGACGCCCGCCCCCTTAACGCACGAATGCCCCGGCCGGAGCCGGGGCATTCGCGAAGCGTTCAGACGCGATTACTTGAGGGTAACCGTGGCGCCTGCCTCTTCGAGAGCAGCCTTCGCCTTCTCGGCGGTCTCCTTGTTCGCGCCCTCGAGCACGGCCTTGGGAGCACCGTCGACGACGGCCTTGGCCTCGCCGAGGCCCAGCGAGGTGAGCTCGCGGACCGTCTTGATGACCTGGATCTTCTTGTCACCAGCCGACTCGAGGATGACGTCGAAGGAGTCCTTCTCTTCCTCAGCCTCAGCAGCGCCTGCGCCACCCGCAGCGCCGGCAACGGCGACGGGTGCAGCAGCGGTGACCTCGAACTTCTCCTCGAACGCCTTCACGAACTCGTTGAGCTCGATGAGGGTGAGGCCGGCGAACTGCTCGAGCAGCTCCTCGGTGGAAAGCTTCGCCATGATGTATCTCCTAGATAGATGGGGTTTGTAGACGAGATCGCCGGACGCTTACGCGGCCTCTGCGGTCTCCAGCTTTTCGCGAAGCGCGTCGATGGTGGCGGCAGCCTTGCCCATCGTCGCCTTCATCATGCCCGCAGCCTTCGCCAGCAGAACCTCACGGCTCTCGAGCGAGGCGTACTTGTTGACCTCGTCGGCGGTGAGGGCTTCGCCCTCGAAGATGCCGGCCTTGATCACGAGAAGCGGGTTGGCCTTGGCGAAGTCACGCAGAGCCTTGGCAGTGGCGACGAAGTCACCGTGCACGAACGCGACGGCCGACGGACCCTTGAGGTCGTCGTCCAGCGCGGTGATGCCGGCCTTGTTGGCCGCAAGCTTGGTCAGCGTGTTCTTCACCACGGCGTACTCAGCGTCCTGACGGATGCTGTTGCGCAGCTCCTTGAGCTGGGCAACCGTCAGACCGCGGTACTCGGTCAGCAGGACGGCGGACGAGTTCTCGAATGACTTCGTGAGCTCGGCGACCGATGCATCCTTCTGCGCCATGGTCACTCCTTGGTGTGTACGAGGCGCCGCACGGTGGTGGGGCGCCGACCTGGACCGCCCGCAAAAACAAGAAGAGCTCCGGCGCAAGCGCACGGAGCTCTGAGAAGATCGTGACACCTGCGCGGGCCCCTGCGATGCAGAGCTTCGATCGACATGTACTCGCGCACACGCCGATGACCAGCGGTCTTCGGTTGGTTCAACTGTACCCCACGGCATCCGCTCCCCCAAATCGCGGGGTCTCTTTGCGCCGCCATGGTCGCCGAGACCCACGCAAGCAACGTCGACGCCGGTGGATCTCGACGCGCGTGGTGGGTCTCGACAACGGCACGGCGCGGACGAGCGGCGTGTGGGGTCGGCGAGGTCGGAGGGCGGGGTTACGCTCGATGGGTGACCCCCGAACTCGCCGCACGCATCGTCGCGGACTCCCGCGACCGCGTCGCCTGGCTGCGGGCCCGGTCACGAGGCATCACCGCCACCGATGTCGCCGGACTCACCTCCGAGAGGTCGATCGCGCGCGCGGCGGAGTCCAAGCTCGGCGGCGGACCCCGCTTCGGCGGCAACGCCTACACCGATCATGGCCGGCGCCGCGAGCCCGAGATCGCCGCCTGGGTGGCGGCGACCCACGGCATCCTACCCTCGTCCGCCCTGTTCCGCGCCGAGGTCGAGCACCGGCACCTCGCGACCCCCGACGGCATCGCGGTCGACGCCGACGGCCGCATCAAGCTCGCCGAGATCAAGACGACGAACAAGGCGTTCCGCGGCATCCCGCGCACCTACCTCCGTCAGGTGTGGTGGCAGCAGCACGTGCTGGGCGCCGAGCGCACGCTGTTCGTCTGGGAGGAGCACGTCGACTTCGCCCCCATCCACGACGAGCCGCGCTGCGTGTGGATCGACCGCGACGACCGCGAGATCGCGAAGCTCGTGGGCCTCGCGACCGACCTCATCGACGAGCTCTACCGTCGCACGACCGGCCAGCAGGTTCCGACCCGCACGACGGATGCCGCGGCCAGCCGCCGCGAGCAACTGCGCGAGCGCGACGCGTTCCGCGCGCTCGCCCTCGCGGACTGACGTCTCGCAGACCCGCGCACGGCCGCAGCCCCGGTTCAGGTGCCGTTGACCGGTGCGGAGCACACGGGTGAGAGCCCGAGCGGGCCTCCTCCGGTGTTCGTGAACGTCACTCTCGAGGTCTGGGTCGACACCCAGGTCGACGTGGCGTTGAGCTTCGTCCGCACCTGGAACACCATCGACCCGCCGAGAAGCAGGCTGAGGAGGTCGCTGATGATGCCGGTGTTGAAGGTCGTTCGATATACCCCCGGCGACACCGTGGTGGTCGTGACCGCCTGCCAGTTGTCGCCGGCGGCGTTGAACGCCCACTGCGCGTTCGTCGCCGGAGCGAAGCCCGAATAGGCGGCCCCCGCAGGGAACGACCACTCCAACGTCACGCCGTTCGCGAGCCCCAGTCCCAGCAGCCCCGTGCAGTTCACGACCGCGGTGATCTGCGGTGGGACGAGGCGGAACGAGGTGAACGTTCCCGAGGCGACGTTCTCGGTACCGGTGAACCGCGCCTCGGTGAGGGGGACGTTCGAGACCGTGCCGCCGGCGAGCAACACCGACAGCCCGACGATCCCGGCGAGCATCCGCCGTCTCCTCCCACCCCGCGCCCGGATCTGCTCCCGCCCGCTCATGCGTCGCCCTCCGGGAGCTGCGCGCCGCGGCGGTCCCGCCGGCGCAGCACCACGAGTCCGATGCCGGCCACGGCCAACCCCACGCCCGCCCCGGTCGCCCACGGCGCGATCGTCCCGCCCGTGGCCGGGAGAGGATCGCCTCCGGGTCCGGTGACCACCGCCTCCCCCGCACCCTGCGCGTGCACCCGCACATCGGTGATGCCGTCGTCGTCATCGGCGTCGAGAGTGATCCACAGTCGCAGGTGCGCGACGTCGGTGGAGGGGAATGCGGCGAGCGCGACCTCGGAACCGTCGCGCGGGATGCTCCACCCCGACTCGAGCTCCTCGGCCCCGCCCGGGCATCCGCTCTCCTGCCATTCCTGCATGCAGAGGGCCGCGTCGACCAGTAGCGGCGCGTCTCCGGCGGCGCTCACGGCGATCGTGACGGTGCCGGGATCGGGCGGGCTCGCACTCACCGCGACGTCCCACTGGACCGGCTCGCCGGGCAGCAGCCGCGAGGCCTGCGCCCAGTCGGCGACCGAGACGAGGCGCAGCACGCGCCCCTGGATCACCTCGGTCGTCGGAGCGGCCCACGCGGGGGCGGCAGCCAGGATGGCGGGGGCGGCCGCGAGGATGCCGGCGGCGACGAGCACCGGCGGGAGGATCGCGAGTCGGCGCCTCATGTGAGCCCCTGCTCCTTGCGGGTCGCGGCCGATCCCGACCGCGGCCAGAACGCCCAGATCACGAGCACCGTGGCCCCCGCGGTGAGTCCTCCGAGCACCCACGGGTCGCCCATTCCGACGATCACGCTCGCGATGCCGGGGATCGAGAAGAGCACGGTCCGCACCGAGGTCACGGTGTAGGGGAAGGGGTCGTCGGTGGCGTTCGCGTCGCCGCGCATCGTGATGATGCGCTCGGACTCGCTCGCACCGGGTTCGACCGAGGTGACGCGGTGCGTGACGGGCAACTCGTCGTCGCGGTCGACCGTGACGACTTCTCCGACCTCGACCTGAGCGGCATCCACCCGCTGCACGACGGCCACGGATCCTGCGGGGATCGTCGGAGACATCGACCCGGTGCGGAACATGATGAGCGTGATGTTCGCGGTCACGGCGAGGATCACGAGCACGATGCACACGACCCCGGCCGCGGCGGCGATCCACAGCCCGAGGTCGCCGAGCATCCGTCCGATGCCGCCGCGGCGGCGGGGCACCGCGGGCGCCGGCGCCATCGCGGGCGCGCCCGACGCGACGGCCCGCTCGCGCAGGCCCCGCCTCGTGGTCGGCGTGCTCATCACCCCTCCTCGCGTGGTCGACCGCTGCGGACGGTCAGGTGGATGTTCCCTGGATCTGCCAGGTCTGCGTCATGGTGAGCCCCTGCGCGGCGTTGACCGCTGTCGTCGGAAGCGTCACGGCGACGCAGTAGTTCAGCTGGTTGCCGCCGTTCGCGGTCACCGCCTGCGGTACGGTGCCGGTCGCTGCGCCGTTCGTCGTGAGCGCCGACCCGTCGGCGACGACGATGGACGTCGAGGCGGATGCCGCGGCGTACGTCGCGGCCGTGCACGACAGGCTCGGGGTCGCCGCGGTCGGCACCAGGCGCACCCCGTACGTCAGGTGCGCGGCGAGCCCGGTGCCGCTCGGCGTCCCCGCCGTCAGCTGCAGCGTGCCCGCACCGGATGGGTTCGCCGTCTTGACGCTGAACAGCGCATACGTCGTCGTGCCAGGCACCATGGCCGTGGGCGCGACGGCGAAGCTCAGCGTCGCCGCAGCTCCCGTCGTCGCATGGCTCGAGAACGTGGCCCCGTCGGTCGCGCCGACGATGTCGAATCGTCCGGCGGTGAACGTCGCGGTCGCGTACTCGGAGTCGTTCCAGGCGGCGAGCGTCATGGCCGCGCCCACACCGAAGACGAGTCCGCCCGCGAGGACGGCCCGTATCCGGCGGGAGCGCAGTCGCTTCGCCTCCCGCATCGCTCTGCGGGTCTGCATGACGGACTCAGCTCGTCGACGTCGCCGTGAACTTCCAGGTCGTCGTGGTCGCGACGCCCTGCTTCAGCGCCGTGCCGGCGGTCACCTTGAAGCACAGCTGAACGGCCGTGCCGGCGGTCGCGGCATCCGCTCCCTTGGCGAGCGTCATCGCGGTCACGCCGGTCTGCGCGTCCATCGTCGCCCCGGTCGCGACGGGGGTGCCGGTGGCGGATGCCGCGTTGCAGGTGGCACCGGGTGCGAGTTGGTACACCTGGTACGACAGGTTGCCGGAGTTCGTCGTCGCGGCGGCACCCGTCGTCGTGCCGGCGGCCGAGAGGCTCGCGCCCGTCGTCGTTCCGGGAGCGAGTCGCACCCAGAAGCCCGCGTAGACCGCGTCTCCCGGTGCCATGTTGCCGACGACGCCGGTGGGCAGCGTGAAGGCGAGCGTGGCCGCCGTTCCTCCGGTGTCGACGTTGTGGTCGCTGTAGTTGGCGCTCACGTCACCCGCGGTCGAGCCCTGCAGATTGAACGAGCCGGCGGTGAACGTGCCGGTCGCGAACTCGGAGTCGTTCCAGGCCGCGAGCGTCACCGCCACTCCGACGCCGAGCACGAGCCCGCCCGCCAGCACTGCCAGAGTCTTGCGCTTCCGATCCTTCGTAACCATGTGCGATTCCCCCTCAGGAATTCTTATCGGTCGCTCCGGTACGTCGTATGGCCACCCCTCAGAGGCCGCGCACCGTTGCGTTCCGGCCATCCTTCCCGAGACTGCACGGTCGTTCAAGGTATCTTTCGCCTGCGGTCCCGATCGTTGCGCGTTCGCGACCTGGCGCGGATCGATAGTTGACGAACATCAACCACCGACCTATAGTTGACGAAGTTCAACCATCTTCGCGCGCGCCAGGGCTGTCGCGGCATCCACTCTCCGACTGCGAAAGGTCCTGCATGTCCACGGACTCCGCTCCCGCCAAGATGACGCACCGCCAGGTGCTCGAGGCCCTCACCGGCCTCCTGCTCGGCATGTTCGTCTCGATGATCGCCACCACGGTCGTCTCGACGTCGATGCCCGTCATCGTCCACGACCTCGGTGGCGATCAGGCCGCCTACACCTGGGTCATCACCGCCACCCTGCTGACCACCGCGATCTCGACGCCGATCTGGGGAAAGCTCGCCGACCTGTTCAACCGCAAGCTGCTGATCCAGATCGCGATCATCATCTTCGTCGGCGCGACCGCCGCGGCCGGCTTCGCGCAGGACACGAACACCCTCATCGCCTTCCGCGCGATCCAGGGTCTCGGCGGCGGCGGACTCGCCGCCCTCAGCCAGGTCATCATGGCCGACATCATCAGCCCCCGCGAGCGCGGCCGGTACATGGGCCTCTTCGGCGCCGTCATGGCCGTCGCGACAGTCGGCGGACCACTGCTGGGCGGATGGATCACGGATGCCGCGAACTGGCGCTGGAACTTCTTCGTCTCCCTGCCGTTCGCCGTCGCCGCGCTGATCATCCTGCAGCGCACGCTGAAGATCTCGACCGAGCGCACCCGCAAGGCGTCGATCGACTACGTCGGCATCGTGCTGCTCTCGGCCGCCGTGTCGCTGATCCTCATCTGGATCACGAACGCCGGGTCGACCTTCGACTGGTGGAGCACCGAGACGGCACTCATGGTGGGCGGGGCCGTCGTCGCCGCGATCGCGTTCGTCATCGTCGAGCTGAAGGTGCGCGAGCCGCTGATCCCGCTCACGCTGTTCCGCGGGCGCACGTTCACGCTCTCGGTCATCGCGTCGATCTCGATCGGCGTCGCGATGTTCGGCACCTCGGTGTACCTCGCGCAGTACATGCAGCTCTCGCGCGGTGCGACGCCCACCGAGGCGGGTCTCATGACGCTGCCGATGATGGCGGGACTGCTGATCTCCTCGATGGTGATCGGGCAGCTCGTCACGCGCTTCGGCAAGTGGAAGGGCTACCTGGTGCTCGGCGCCGTGCTGCTGATCGCCGGGTCCGTCCTCCTGTCGACGCTGCACTACGACACGGACTTCGTGCTCGTCTCGATCTACATGTTCCTCATGGGTGCCGGCGTCGGCATGACGATGCAGAACCTCGTACTGATCGTGCAGAACGTCGCGAAGCCGAGCGAGATGGGCGTCGCGAGCTCGGGCGTCACGTTCTTCCGCAGCCTCGGCGGCACCGTCGGCGTCTCGGTGATGGGTGCGGTGCTCGCGAACTCACTCACCGGACTGTTCGCCGACGGCAAGGAGCGCCTGGGCGCCGCGATCGCGCAGCTCGGCGAGAAGGGCGCCGATGTCGCGGCCCAGCTCACCAGCGGCACGCTGCCCGAGGTGCGCCTGCTCCCTGAACCGGTGCGCTCGATCATCGAGGACTTCTACGCTCAGGCGATCTCGCACGCCTTCGTCATCGGCATCCCGCTCGCCATCATCAGCCTCGTCGCGATCCTGTTCCTCCCGAACCGGCCGCTGACGACGATGACCACGAGCGAGCGGGCGTCGGCGGATGCCGCGGTCGACGGTGCCGGCGAGACGGCGATCGCCGACTCCGTCGCCCTCTCGGGTGCGGCGACCACCGGCACCCTGACTATCGTCGACGGCCGCGGCTCGACGGGAACGGCATCCGATGACCGCCACTGATCACCCGATCGACGCCTCGGAGGCGCGGACCGCTGCGGTCCGCGCCCTCGAGGCGGAGTTCAGCGATCTGATCACGCACTTCCGTCGCCTCATCCTGGAGAACGCGAACCGAGTGAGCCCCGGCATGCTCCCCGGGGCATACAAGGCGTTCACGACGATCGCACGCTGCGAGCAGGCGACCGTGTCGATGCTCGCCGAGCGGATGCTGATGGACAAGGGGCAGGCCAGCCGCACCGTCCGCGAGCTCGAAGACCTCGACCTCGTCGAGCGCACGGCCGATCCGACGGATCGCCGCTCGTCGATCCTGCGCCTCACGCCCCACGGCCAGGAGCGCCTCGCGCTCGCCCGCAAACCCCAGGAGGGCATGCTCATGCAGTCGCTCACCGACTGGGACATCGACGACATCGAGAGCCTCACCCGACTCCTGCACGCCCTCGCCTCCGGCGGGACGCCCGGCATGCCGACCGCCGCTCAGGGCTGAAGGACCACCCGCGCCTCGGCGGCGATCTCGGCGGCGATCGTGTCGAGCAGTGCGGAGCGCAGGTTCCACTGCTGCCAGTAGAGCTGCACGCGCAGCGCCGGGGCGCCGAGGTGTACCAGCCCCGCGGCCTCCTGCACAGCCGGGACCATCCCCCATCCGAGCCCCAGTTCGACCGCGCGCGCGTAGTCGTGGGATGCCGGGACGTAGTGCCGCGGGATGCCCTCGGGCGAGACGCCCTGTGTGCGCAACCACTCGTGCTGCAGCGTGTCGCGGCGGTCGAAGTCCACGAAGGGCGCGACGGCGAGAGCAGCCGCCGTCACCCCGCCCGGGAACCATCGCTGCGCATACCCGGGGGCCGCGGCCGCCCGGTACTCGAGCACCCCGAGCGGCGACACCGAGCAGCCCGCCACCGGTGCGCTCTCGCTGGTCACCGCGGCCATCACGTCGCCGGACTCGAGCAGGCGGGCGGTGAAGTTCTGATCGTCGCGATGAAGATCGAAGTCGATGCCGTGCCGCTCCGCGAGGCGAGCGAGGGGAGGCAGGAACCACGTCGCCATCGAGTCGGCGTTGACGGCCAGCGGGATGACGGGCCTGCTCGTCGGGATGCCGTCGTCGACACCGAGTCCGGTCAGGGCGTCCTGCTCGAGCAGAGCGATCTGGCGAGCGAGGCGCACCACCGACTCCCCCGCCTCGGTGAGCCGCACGGGCTTGGTGCGCACGAGCAGGATGCGCCCCAGCTGCTGCTCCAGCGTCTTCACCCGCTGACTGACCGCGGACGGGGTGATGCGCAGGGCGCGGGATGCCGCGTCGAGCGTTCCTTCGTCGGCGACGGCGGCGAGAGTGGCGGCCAGTTCGGGATCGATCCTCACATTAGCGATGCTAATGGTTCTGAAGGAATCTGCGCTGGCTCTTTATGGAGGCGCTTTCTACGCTGAGACCATGCTCTCGGTGCTCTCCGGCCTCGGCCTCGGCCTCTCCCTCATCGTCGCGATCGGCGCGCAGAACGTCTTCGTGCTGCGTCAGGGCATCCGCCGCGAGCACGTTCTCGCGGTCGTCGTGATCTGCGCGCTCTCGGATGCCGCGCTCATCATCGCCGGCGTCGCCGGGCTCGGATTCGTGATCGCCGCCGCCCCCTGGCTCGTCATCGTCGCCCGCTGGGCCGGGGCACTCTTCCTGCTGACCTACGGCCTGTTCGCCGCCCGTCGCGCCTGGCGCGGTGAGGGCCAGGCGCTGGATGCCTCGGAGCCCGCGGGCGAGACCGCCCCCTCTGCGGGCGGCACGGCCACCGCGACGCGCACCGCCCTGGCGCCCGTGGTCCTCACCGTCCTCGCCCTCACCTGGCTGAACCCGCACGTGTACCTCGACACCGTGCTGATGCTCGGCTCGATCGCCGCGACGCACGGCGAGGAGCGCTGGCTCTTCGCCGCCGGCGCGGTGACGGCCAGCATCCTGTGGTTCACCGCTCTCGGCTTCGGCGCCCGCTACCTGGGCCGTTGGCTGCGGACGCCGCGCTCGTGGAGGATCCTCGACGCGCTCATCGCCGTCGTGATGATCGCACTCGCCGTCAGCCTCGTGCTGCCCGTTCTGGGTTGAGGGCGCGCTCCCGGGTCAGATGCCGTCGAGGGGGCGCAGGATGCGCGTGAGGAAGCGCTGCGTGCGCTCGTGCTTCGGGGCGCTGAAGAGCTCGTCCGGCGGCCCCTGCTCGACCACCACGCCGCCGTCCATGAACAGCACGTGATCGGCGGCCTCGCGGGCGAAGCTCAGCTCGTGAGTGACGACGGCCATGGTCCAGCCCTCGTCGGCGAGCTCCTTGATCACCAGCAGCACCTCACCCACTAGCTCGGGGTCGAGCGCACTGGTCGGCTCGTCGAACAGCAGCAGGTCGGGCTTGAGAGCGAGTGCACGCACGATGCCGACGCGCTGCTGCTGACCGCCCGAGAGCTGATGGGGTCGAGCATCCGCCTTGTCGGCGAGACCCACGCGGTCGAGCAGGGCCCGCGCCTCGGCCACGACCTCGGCCTTCGGGCGCCCCTGCACCCGCCACGGACCCTGGATCACGTTCTCGAGCACGGTGAGGTGCGGGAAGAGGTTGTGGTGCTGGAACACCATCGCCGAGCGGTCGCGCAGGGCGAGACGCTTCTGCTTCTGCACGCGCGGCTTCGGGCGAGCGTCCGGGGCGAAGTCGATGTCGGGTCCACCCGCGACGACGATCGTGCCGGCATCCGGGGTCTCGAGGCCGTTGAGCGCGCGCAGCACGGTCGTCTTGCCGGAGCCGCTGGGGCCGACGAGCACGACGACCTCGCCGCGGTGCAGCGTCAGATCGATGCCGCGGAGCACCTCGTTGTCGCCGAAGCTCTTGCGCAGTCCGCGGGCGGCGAGCAGCTCCTCGCCCTGCGGGGCCTGGGGCGGGAGTGCGATCGGGTCAGTGGGCGACACGGCTGTCGAGCCTCCTCTCGAGGGCGCTCTGGCCGAACGACAGCACGAGGCAGAACACCCAGTAGACCAGCGCCGCGGCGAGGTAGAGCACCATGAACTCGTAGGTGGTCGAGGCGATCTGCTGCGCCACCTTGAACAGCTCGGTCACGAGGATCAGCGACGCGAGCGAGGTGTCCTTCACGAGTGAGATGAACGTGTTCGACAGCGGGGGCACCGACACCCGCGCGGCCTGCGGCAGGACGATGCGGGTCAGCGTGCGGGTGCGGTTCATGCCCACCGTGTACGCGGCCTCCCACTGCCCCTGCGGCACGGAGAGGATCGCGGCACGCACGACCTCGGCCCCGTAGCCGCCGACGTTCAGCGACAGGGCGATGATCGCACTCGGCCAGGGATCGATCGTGATGCCGATCGAGGGCATGCCGTAGAAGATCACGAACAGCTGCACGAGCAGCGGGGTGCCGCGGATCACCGAGATGTAGAACCGGGCGATTCCCGAGACGATCGGGTTCACCGAGATCCGCATCAGGGCGACGCCGACCGCGATGAGGAGCCCCAGGGCGAACGACGCCAGCGCGAGCGGGACCGTCGCCGTCAGACCCGCCAGGGCGATCGGCCCGAGCGAGTCCAGGAACAGCTGCCAGGGGCTCTCCATCGGTTACTGCGAGACGTCTTCGCCGAAGTACTTCTCGCTGATCTCGGCGATCGTGCCGTCTGCGCGCAGCTCTTCGAGCGCGGCGTCGACGGCCTCGACGAGCGATTCCTTGTCCTTCGTGAAGGCGAAGGCCTGCTCGCCCGCCTCGTCGGTCTCCGCAGCGATCTTGAGGCCCGTGGGGCTGTTGGTCGTCTCGTAGTCGAGGAAGGTGAGCTTGTCGTTGATGGTCGCGTCGACGCGGCCCTGACGCAGCAGCTCGACGGCCTGCGCCCAGCCCTCGACGCCCTCGACCTTGGCGCCGGACTCCTCGGCGAGGTCCTTCCAGTTGCTCGTGAGCGACTGGGCGGTGGTCTTGCCCTCGAGGTCGGCGAACGACGAGATGGAGTCGTCGTCATCGGCGACCACGATCACGCCGGGCGACACGGTGTACGGCGTGCTGAAGAGGTACTTCGCCGTGCGGTCGTCGTTGATCGTGACCTGGTTCGCGATCACGTCGAAGCGACCCGCGTCGAGCCCCGCGAAGATCGCGTCCCACTGGGTCTCCTCGAACTTGATCTCGAGGCCCAGCTTGTCGGCGACGGCCTCGATGATCTCGACGTCGTAGCCGGTGAGCTCGCCCGCGCCGTTGTCGTCGTGGAAGCTGAAGGGGCGGTAGGTGCCCTCGGTGCCGACCGTGAGCGTGCCCTCCGTCGCGAGGTCGAAGTCGGAGGATGCCGAGCTCTCGTCGCTCGACGTGCTGGCGGGCGTGCTCGAACCGCTGCAGGCGGTGAGCGCCGCGGCGGCGACGACGAGTGCGGTGACGGCGATGAGACGACGGGACATGAACCCTCCTGGGGCATAAGGTGCGCGGTGCGATTTTACGCGACCGCGGCGGGACTCCCCCACAGTACGTGGAGTCGAGGGGGTGGCGGGCCGGCGATGACGTTGCGTTGCGGTTTTGGTATATCGGGTGCGGATGCCGGGACGCAGAAACGCCCCCGGGCGGACCCGGGGGCGTTTCGGTGACTCAGCGTCAGATGGAGTTGACGTCCAGCGGGATGCCGGGGCCGAACGTGGTCGACACCGCACCCTTCTGGATGTAACGGCCCTTCGAGCTGGACGGCTTGAGGCGGACGATCTCCTCGAGCGCTGCGCCGATGTTCTCGTCGAGCTGCTCGGCGGTGAAGGAGGCCTTGCCGACGACGAAGTGCACGTTGGCGTGCTTGTCGACGCGGAACTCGATCTTTCCGCCCTTGATCTCCTCGACGGCCTTGGCCGTGTTCGGGGTCACGGTGCCGGTCTTCGGGTTCGGCATCAGGCCGCGCGGACCCAGGACCTTACCGAGACGACCGACCTGGCCCATGAGCTCCGGGGTGGAGACGGCCGCGTCGAACGCGGTCCAGCCGCCGGCGACCTTCTCGATGAGCTCGGCGCCGCCGACCTCATCGGCACCCGCAGCGATCGCTGCCTCGGCCGCGGGGCCGGTGGCGAAGACGATGACGCGGGCGGTCTTGCCGGTGCCGTGGGGCAGGATGACGGTGCCGCGCACCATCTGGTCCGCCTTGCGGGGGTCGACCGAGAGCTTCAGCGCGACCTCGACGGTCGAGTCGAACTTCGACGAGCCGGTCTCCTTCGCGAGGGCGACTGCCTCGGTCGGGGTGTAGAAACGGTCTGCCTCGATCTTCTCGGCGGCAGCCTTGTAAGCCTTGGACTTAGCCATGATTATTCTCCTCAGCCCTCGACCGTGATGCCCATGGAACGGGCGGTTCCGGCGATGATCTTCGAGGCGGCCTCGATGTCGTTCGCGTTCAGGTCGGCCTGCTTCTGCTCGGCGATCTGACGGACCTGCTCCTTGGTGATCTTCGCGACCTTGACGGTGTGCGGGGTCGACGAGCCCTTGGGCACGCCGGCGGCCTTCTTGATGAGCTCCGCTGCGGGCGGGGTCTTCAGGATGAAGGTGAAGCTGCGGTCCTCGTAGACGGTGATCTCGACGGGGATGACGTTGCCGCGCTGCGACTCGGTCGCGGCGTTGTACGCCTTGCAGAACTCCATGATGTTGACGCCATGCTGACCGAGCGCGGGGCCGATCGGCGGCGCCGGGTTGGCTGCACCGGCGTTGATCTGAAGCTTGATCAGGCCGGTCACCTTCTTCTTCGGTGCCATTTCCTCTTCCTTTCCTCGAACGGATGCCGGATGCATCCGCTCTCCCGCGATCCGGCGATTCCGGACGGCGGTGATGTTCGCGCGCACGCAGAAACGGCGCACAAACCATAGAAGTCTACCGGATGGATGCCGCCGCGCGCACCTCGCGCGACGCGCGGGTGTTCTCAGCCGGAAGTCGGATACGGATGCGAGGGTGAACGGGTCAGCCACCGCCACCTCGGCACGAGAGGTGGCAGGAGAAGGAGAGCACGAATGGGACTGTTCCGCCGCAAGCCGAAGACCCCGACTCCCCCACCCGCACCGCGCGTCGAAGCCGCGCCACCGACGACGGCGATGCCGATCATCCGCGGCGACCTCGAGGCGGAACTGGCCGCCGAGCTCGACGGCGGTGCTCCGGTTCGCGGAGCCGCGTTCTCCGGCCGGGGTCTGCGCCTGCAGCATCCGCCCGAGGCGGAGTTCGCCGCAGCGCACGCGCAGACGTTCGCCGACGCCGTGCGGAACATCGACGGCATCACTCTCGACTACTCGGTCGAGAGTCTGCGCACGGTCGACGGCGTGCTCGGGAACTTCGAGGAACCCGGCAGCGACGCCGTGGCGGAGACCGTGCTCGCCGCCGGGTTCTACGTGGGCGAGGTGATGGTGCGCCAGCACGGCTACAGATGGGTGAAGACTCCGGCGGACGTACCTCTCCGGGCTCCGTTCGACCTTCTGGTCGTCGGCCCGAAGGGCGACTATTCCAATCCGCTGAGCAAGGCGTTCAAGCGCGTGGAGAACGGCCCCGAGGACAGCGTCGCGTACTTCGTGGTCGCGATGGTCGCCGCGGCTGATCGCGACTAGCGACCGAACGCGGAACGCCCCGCCGGACGGACCGGCGGGGCGTTCTGCGTGAAGAGTTCCGGGTCAGATCATCTTCGTGACCTGGTCGAACGACAGCTCGACCGGGGTCTCGCGCTCGAAGAGCGAGACGAGGACCGTGAGCTTGCCGCTCTCGGGCTTGATCTCGCTGATCGAACCGGGAAGGCCCGCGAACGAACCCTCCTTGATGGTGATCGTCTCGCCGACCTCGAAGTCGACCTCTGCCGGCAGCGGACGGGCGACGGCGACGCCGCCCTTCGACGCGATGTTCTTGGCGGTCGGCACGTCCTTGACCTCGACGAGCGACTTCAGCATGTTGAAGGCCTCTTCGAAGCGCAGCGGCGTGGGGTTGTGGGCGTTGCCCACGAAGCCCGTGACACCCGGGGTGTGGCGCACGACCGACCAGGTGTCTTCCGTGAGCTCCATGCGCACGAGCACGTAGCCGGGGATGCGCACGCGGGTGACCATCTTGCGCTGGCCGTTCTTGATCTCGACGACGTCCTCCATCGGGACCTCGACCTGGTAGATCTCGTCCTCGACCTCGAGCGTCGACTTGCGCTGCTCGATGTTCGCCTTGACCTTGCGCTCGAAGCCCGCGTACGAGTGGATGACGTACCACTTGCCGGGAAGCATCCGCAGGTCGAGGCGGAACGCCTCGTAGGGGTCTTCCTCGGAGTCCTCGTCGTCCTCATCGGCCTCGACGTCGGCGGCGGGACGGTCTTCCTCACCGTTCACGTCGGGCCCGTCGTAGGGGGTGACCTCGTCGGCCTCGGCGGCCTCGAGCTCGGCCGTCTCTTCGGCCACTGCGTCGTTCAGGACCTCGGCGGCGGCTTCGGACTCCGCTGCCTCGTCCAGGTTGAGAGCGTCGTTCACGATCGCGTCCGCCTCCGGGTCTTCGATTTCGATGTCGTCGTCGGTGTCATCGCCGTCTTCGTCCTCGACGTGCACGGCCACGTGCTCCGCCGACTCGGATGCGCGCTCTTCCGCGGCGAGGATGTTGCCCTCCTGGGCCTCGTCCTCTTCGCTGGACTGCTCTGCGGCAGGTGCCCAGTCGGCGTCGTCGGAATATCGTTCAGACACGTTGCTTCTTTCCACTCACCGCGGCGAGAGCCGTGGAGACTTGTCGGTCAGCCTGCGGCGCGAGCCGCGGGGGTGTCATCAGCCGGGGATACCGAACACGTAGTGCGTCACGAACGCGAAGAACGTGTCGAGGCCGTAGACGATACCCATCACGATCAGGACGAAGACGAGCACGACCGCGGTGAACTTGAAAAGCTCTTTGCGGGTCGGCGTGACGACCTTGCGCAGTTCGGAGATGACCTGGCGGATGAACAGGGCGATGCTTCCGAAGAACCGGGAGAAGGGGTTGCCCTTCTTCTCGCGGGCGGCGCCAGCCGCGATGACCTCGCCGCGCGGTTCGTCCTGACTCATCCTGAATGTACCTTTCGTGTGTCAGCGTGCGCTGACGCGCAGGGCGGACAGGAATCGAACCTGCAACCTGCGGTTTTGGAGACCGCTGCTCTGCCAATTGAGCTACCGCCCTAGAGACCGGGAGGTCTCGGGGTGTTCCCACATCCTTTCACGAAATGCCTCGGAGTGACCCGGGGCACGGCGAAAGAATGCAGAGAACAAACTGCTCCCCCAGTGTACGGCATCCGACGTCGCCCGCCGAACCGGAGCGACGTCGGCCCCCTCTTGTAGGCTTCGATGCGGGGAATCTCTGGGAGGGGTGTCGATGACAGCGGATGTGCAGCAGTTCCAGGTCGATCTGCGCGGCGTCGTCGACCTTCTGAGCCGCCACATCTACTCCAGCCCCCGGGTCTATCTGCGCGAGCTGCTGCAGAACGCCCGTGACGCGATCACCGCCCGACGAGAGGTCGACGGCGGGGGCGGACAGATCCGGATCACCCCGCTCACCGCCGAGAACGGCGAGTTCGTGCTGCGCGACGACGGCGTGGGACTCACGCTCACCGAGGTCGCGGACCTGCTCGCCACCGTCGGCCGCAGCTCCAAGCGCGACATCTTCGACCTGCCCCGCAGCGACTACCTCGGCCAGTTCGGGATCGGCCTGCTCAGCTGCTTCATGGTCGCCGACACCATCGTCATCCGCTCCCGTAGCGCGAAGGGCGGGGCGTCGGTCGAGTGGACGGGCAGCTCGGACGGCACCTTCCAGGTCGCCGAGATCGACGAGGAGCTGCCGATCGGCACGAGCGTGCACCTCGTTCCGCGCTTCGACGCGGGCGACCTGCTGCGCCCCGCCGCGGTGAACGAGCTCGCGACCGCGTTCGCCGAGTTCCTCCCCGTGCGGGTCACGATCGACTCCGGCGCGGGTGACATCGACATCACGCACCCGGCCCCGTTCCTCGACGGCACCCCCGAAACCGCCGTGCAGTACGGCCGCGAACTGCTCGGCGCGGCGCCCCTCGACGTCATCGAGCTGCACGAGCCGGCCACCGGCACCCGCGGACTCGCCTACGTGCTGCCCTTCGCTCCTCCTCCCGGCGCACGGCAGGCCACGCGCATGTACCTCGGCCGGATGCTCCTCTCGGAACGCGCCGCCGACGTGCTCCCCGACTGGGCGTTCTTCGTCAGAGCGGTCGTCGACTCCACCGGGCTCGCGCCCACCGCGAGCCGCGAATCGCTCGTCGAGGACGCGGCGCTCGAACGCGTGCGCGAACAGCTCGGCGCCGGCATCCGCCGCTGGATCCTCGAGCTCGGTCTGCGCGAGCCGCACCGGCTGGCCCAGTTCGTCGCGATCCACGAGCTCGGGCTCAAGTCGCTCGTGCGTCACGACGAGGAACTCGCCCGGTTCATCACCCGGTGGCTGACCGTCGAGACGACACACGGCACGATGCAGCTGGGCGACCTCGTCGAACGCTACCCGCACGTGCGCTACGCCTCGTCGGTCGACGAGTTCCGCCAGGTCGCCGGCATCTCGCCGGCATCCGAGGTGCTCGTCAACGGCGGCTACCTCTACGACGCCGACCTCGTGCGCATGCTGCCGGACCTCTACCCCGCCGTGACGATCGAGAAGGTCGACGTCACCGGTGAACTCGACCGGCTCGACCCTCCGCCGCTCGACGACCGCGACGCCGCCGTCGCCCTCGAGGCCAGGGCGAGCGCCGTGCTCGCGGCCTCGTCGTGCGCGGTCGTGGTGCGATCGATCGACCGCCCCGACCTGACCGGCCTGTACGTCGCCGATCCCGACGTGCTGCGTGCGATCGATCGCGGCCGCACGAAGGGCATCACCGGCTCGCTCTGGGGCGGTGTGCTCGACAAGATCGACCAGACGCTGTCCTCCGCCCGCGACGACGACCTGAGCGCGCGCCTGTGCCTGAACTGGTCGAACCGCGTCGTGCGCGCCCTGGTCCGCGTCGATGACGACGCCGTGTTCGCGCGCACCCTCCAGCTGCTGTACATCCAGGCCCTGCTCGCCGGGCACCACCCGCTCAGCGATGCCGACCGCACGCTGATGACCACCGCTCTCGGCGACCTCGTCTCGCTCTCGGCCGGTCTCGAAGAGGACGCGTTCCCCTTCGAGGGCACCGCCGACGGGCCCGCCCGCTGATTCCCGCACCGAGGAGATGTCCATGACCCGTCCGAAGAAGCGCTTCTCGCAGCTCATCGAAGAGATCGACCGCACGCCCTGGGGCCCCGCCGAGCAGACTCTCGTGGCCGAGGCGGTCGCCCTCGCGCAGGAGATCGGCGACGAGCAGCTCGAGTACCAGGCGCGCATGCGGCAGACCGCATCGGCGAACATGAACGGCGCGACCGACGTCATGCTCAACTCCTTCGCCTGGTGCCTCGCCCGCCACGACGCCGACCCCGGCCGGTTCCCCGCCGACCTCGAGTACGGCGGGGCCGACCTGATGTGGCAGTTCAAGTGGATGGCGTCGTCGCTGCGCTCCTCCCCCGCGTTCTCGCAGGAGCAGATCGCCGCGGTGCTCGACGACATGGAGAACCACTACCGCGCGGCCGACCTCGGACTCAGCGGCGTGCTCACCGCCCGCTTCGAAGACGCGTGGGACGCGGGACGCATCGACGATGCCGAGGCGCTGCGCGTGCAGCTCGAGGCGACCCCGCGCGACGACCACAGCCACTGCGACGCCTGCGGGCGCAGCCAGTTCGCCGGGTTCTTCGCCGAGACGGATCGGGATGCCGACGCCATCCGCCTCGTCGAAGAGATGATCGAGGGCGGTTTCTCGTGCGGCGAGGAACCCGAGCACGCCCTCTCGCGCGTGCTGGTGCCGTACCTGCGCAACGGGCGGGGCGAAGAGGCCAAGACCGCGCACCTGCGCAGCTACCGGCTCGCGAAGGACAACCCCGACAACCTCCGCATCGTCGCGAACAACATCGTCTTCACCGCGATCACCGGCAACGAGGCGCGCGCACTGTCGCTCGTCGAACGGCACATCGGCTGGCTCGCGCACGACGGACTCAACGTCGACGCGCACTTCGCCGCACTCGCCGCGTTCGCCGTCGCGCTCGACCGCGTCGCCGCGACCGGCCACGGCGAGACCCCGGTGCGGGGAGCGGATGCCGCAGCCCTCGTGCCGTTCTTCGGACCGCATGACGGCCCCTGGAGCGCCGCCGACCTCGCCGCAGCCGCCTGGGCGACGGCCGAGCGCCTCGGTGCGGAGTTCGACCGCCGCGACCGTACCGACGGTCACGCCCGCGCACTCGACCGGATGCGCGCGCTCGGAACCGAGAGCTACGACGTGCCGATCCGCTCGGATGCCTTCGTCGCACAGCCCGCCACCGTCGATCCGACGGACGCCGACGGGTGGTACGAGCGCGCGATGCAGCTCGCCCAGTACGGCGACGAGCAGGGCACCCTCGCCGCGCTCCCGCACGCCCTCGAGGTCGCCGACCCCGAGAAGCGCGCGCAGCTGCTGTCGATGCGCCTCGGCATCCTCGTCGCGCTCGATCGCGCCGAGGAGGCGTGGCCGGTGCTTCCCGAGCGCATCGCCGCCCTGCGCGCGGCGGGGAAGGCCGAGCAGGCCGATCTCGAGGAGCGCCTCGGGCTCGCGACCTTCGGCCTCGCCACCCCCGAGGATGCCGCTGCCCTCGACCGCGAGCTCGCCGACGCCGCGGCTCTGCCGGCGTGGTCGCGGGGAGATCTCGCCCTGAGCCGGGCATCGCTGCACCTGCGCGGCGACGACGCCGACGCCGCGCTGAACCTCGCCGAGCAGGCGGCGCGCGCATTCGCGGAGGCCGAGGACGCCCGCCTGTCGAACACGACGACGCTCGTCGCGATCTCGGCGTTGCTGCACAAGGGCGACACCGAAGCGGCATCCGCTCTGCTCGACCGGCTGATCGCGCAGGACGACCTCAGCACGGGCCACCGCGCGCACGCGCTCGAGACGCGGGCCCGCATCCGTGGCGGCAGCGGCGACTTCGCCGAGGGCGCTGCCGATGCGGACGAGGTCTGCCGCCTGATCGCGGGCCTCGGGGCCACCCGTGCACTCGGCTCGGCGCACCTGCTCGCGGGCGCGCTATGGGAGGACGCCGGCGAGCCCGAGAAGGCCGTCGCGCGGTTCCGGGTGCTCGCGCGCATCGCCGCACAGGAAGGAGCGGATGCCACGGGCGCCGACTTCCGTCTCGCGCGTGCAATGCTCGCGGCCGGCGATGCGGACGAGGCCGCCGAGCTGTTCGGTACCGTGCTCGAGCGCGAGGAGAAAGCCGAGGTCGAACCCGCCTCGCGCGCCGCCACGGCGATGCTGCTCGCCCGCTCGCTCGCCACGGCGGGAGAGTTCGGTCAGGCGGTCGGCGCGTACGGCTACGCCGCCGACCTGTTCGGCCAGGGCGAGGAGTACGCGGATCAGGCCAGCGCCATGAGCGAGCAGGCCAAGATCCTCGCGCGCTTCGACGAGAACGACGATGCGCTCGCGCTGCTCGAATCGGCCGCCGACATCGTGCGTCGCGCACCCGACGCCGTGGGCGTCATGGCCGATGTGCTGCACAACCTCGGACAGGCCTACGGTGGGCGCGGCGACGAGCGGGCGTTCGCGCTCTTCGACGAGGTCGCAGCCCTCGCGACCGAGCACGAGGCCGACTGGCTGCGCGCGGACGTCACGGACTCCCGCGGGCGCGCGCTCGCCCAGCTCGGCCGGATCGACGAGTCCGTCGCCGCCGCGCTCACCGCCGCCGACGCCTTCGCGACCATCGGAGACATCGGCTCCGCCGGGGGCTCGGAGCTGTTCGCGGCCCGCGTGCTCGTCTCGAACGAGCGCGGTTCCGATGCGGTGGCCGTGTACCGCAGTGTGATCGAGCACGGGGCGGAGTTCCCGCAGCTGCGCCAGGTCGCGGCCCTCGAACTCGGCGACGTGCTCGAGGGGCTCGGCCGTCACGGCGAGGCCGCCGAGGTGCGGGCACTCGTCGAGAGCTGAGTCTCTCGCGGCGGGCCCTGCGACAGGCTCAGGGACCCAGATTTGTGGATCCCTGAGCGCAGCGGAGGGTCAGAGGAACTGGCGCCAGTTCGCGCGTGCCAGGTCGAGGAGTTCGTCGCCGCGTCCCGACATGACCGTGCGGATGGCGTAGAGCGCGAAGCCCTTGACCTGCGCCGCCTCGATCGCCGGGGGCATCGACAGCTCCTGGCGCTCGGTGACGACGTCGAGCAGCGCGGGGCCATCGTGCGCGAGGACCTCGCGGACGGCATCCGGCAGGTCCTCGCTGTTCTCGACCCGACGCGCGAAGATGCCCATCGCCTCGGCGATCGCCGCGAAACTCGGGTTCGTCAGGTCGGTGCCGTAGGTGACGAAGCCCGCCGCCTTCATCTCGAGCTCGACGAAGTTGAGCGAGGAGTTGTTCACGACGATCGTCTTCACCGGCAGGTGGTTCTGGGTGAGGGTGATCAGTTCGCCGAGCATCATCGCGAGTCCGCCGTCGCCCGCGAGCGCGACGACCTGCCGCTCGGGGTGCGCGACCTGCGCCCCGATGCCGTGCAGCAGCGCGTTCGCCATCGACCCGTGCGTGAACGAGCCGATCAGACGGCGCTGCTCGGTCATGTGCAGGTAGCGGGCCGCCCAGACGGTGGGAGACCCGACATCGGCGGTGAAGATCGCGTCGTCTGCGGCGTGGTCGTTCAGCAGCTTCGCGAGGTACTGCGGATGGATCGGACGCCCCGGCTTCGTCGGCACCGCGAGGTCGTCGAGCTTCGCACGCGTCTTGCGGTAGTGCGCGAGGGCGTCGTCGAGGTGGCCGCGGTCGTCCTTGCGGGCGATGCGCGGGAGAAGGGCTTCGGCCGTCGCACGCACGTCGCCGACGAGGCCCAGATCGAGCGGATGCCGCTTGCCGAGCTGCGAGCCGCGGATGTCGACCTGGATCGTCTTCGCCTTGTCGGGGTAGAACTGCTCGTACGGGAAGTCGCTGCCGAGCACCAGGAGCGCGTCGGCGGACTCCATCGCGCGATAGCCCGAGGCGAATCCGAGCAGCCCCGTCATACCCACGTCGAACGGGTTGTCGTACTCGATGAACTCCTTGCCGCGGAGCGCGTGGACGATGGGTGCGCCGAGAGCGTCCGCGAGGGCGATGACCTCGTCGTGCGCTCCCTCGACGCCGGCACCCGCGAGGATCGTGACCTTCTTCGCGGCGTTGAGCATGGTCGCCGCCTTCTCGAGCTCGGGGCCGCTGGGCACGACGACCGGGCGGGTGCGCTCGATCACGACGCTGCGGTCGTCGGCGATCTCGGCGAGTGCGACGTCGCCCGGGATCACCAGCACGGCGACGCCGCGCTTCTCGATCGCCGCGCGCATCGCGATCTCCATCAGCCGCGGCATCTGCTTGGTGTCGGCGACGTACTCGACGTACACACTGCACTCGCGGAACAGCTCCTGCGGGTGCGTCTCCTGGAAGTAGCCCGTGCCGATCTCGTTCGTCGGGATGTGCGCGGCGATCGCGAGCACCGGAACGCGCGAGCGATTGGCGTCGTACAGACCGTTGATCAGGTGGAGGTTTCCCGGCCCGCAGGAGCCCGCGACGACCGCGAGGTCGCCCGTGGTGGCGGCATCCGCAGCGGCGGCGAAGGCGGCAGCCTCCTCGTGGCGCACGTGGACCCAGCGGATCGTGCCGTCCTTCCGGAGGGCGTCGGTGAAACCGTTGAGCGAATCGCCCGGCAGTCCGTAGACCCGGTCGATCCCGTTGGCGTGCAGAGTCTTGACGATGTTCTCAGCGACATTGGCCATGCTTCGACCCTACGCCCGCCCCGACCCGCGCGGTCTGATCGGGTGTCGAGTGCGCACTCGGCATCCGTCGGGTCCTTCGTCTCGTCGCTACGCTCCTCGCTCAGGAACCGGAGCGTGTTCCGGTCCCTGAGCGAGCGCAGCGAGACGAAGGGCGGTCAGCCGATGCGGATGAGCTTCTTGTTGACGAACTCGTCGGCGGCGAGGTGGCCGAGCTCGCGCGAGGTGCCGCTGCGCTTCACGCCGCCGAAGGGCAGCTCGGGGCTGTCGGCGAGCACGAGGTTGACGTAGACCATGCCGGCCTCGATCCTGTCGGCCACGCGCTCGGCCTGTGCGGCATCGGTCGTGAAGACGTACGAGCCGAGACCGAAGGTCGTGTCGTTCGCGAGATCGACGGCGGCATCCTCGTCGGCGACGCGATACACGACGGCCGCGGGCCCGAAGAGCTCCTCGCGGTAGACGTTCATCGCGGGCGTGACGTCGGCGAGCACGGTGGGGGCGAAGAAGGCGCCCTCGCGGGTGCCGCCCGTGAGCAGCGTCGCGCCCTGCTCGACGGCCTGATCGATCTGCTTCTGCAGGTTCTCGGCCGCCGTCTCGGACGACACCGGCCCGAGTACCGTGTCGTCGAGCGTCGGGTCGGATGCCTCGACCGCCGCCATCGCCGCCGTGAACTTCTCGACGAAGGCGTCGTAGAGGTCGTCGACGACGATGAAGCGCTTGGCGCCGTTGCAGGCCTGGCCGTTGTTGTCGAGACGCGCGTCGACACCGGCCTGCACGGTGGCGTCGAGGTCATCCGTCGACAGCACGATGAACGGGTCGGACCCGCCGAGCTCGAGCGCCACCTTCTTGAGGTTGCGTCCGGCGATCTCGGCGACCGCGGCACCGGCGCGCTCCGATCCCGTGAGCGAGACGCCCTGCACGCGCCAGTCGGCGATCATCGTCGCGATCTGCTCGTTCGTGGCAAGCACGTTCTGGTACGCGCCCTTCGGGAATCCGGCGTCGTGGTAGATCGCCTCGATCGCGGTCGACGACTCCGGGCACTGCGGCGCGGGCTTGAGCAGGATCGTGTTGCCCACGATCAGGTTCGGCGCCGCGAAACGCACGATCTGGTACGCCGGGAAGTTCCACGGCATGATGCCGACGAGCGGTCCGAGCGACGAGCGACGAATGATCGCCGAGCCGTCGCCGAGGATCGCGATCGGCTGGTCGGCCATGATCGACTCCGCCTGATCGGCGTAGTACTCCGCGATGTCGGCGGCGAAGTCGACCTCGCCCAGAGCGGCCTCGCGGGGCTTGCCCATCTCGCGCACGAAGATGTCGGCCAGCTCTTCGCGGCGCTCGCGGTGCAGCTCGGCCGCACGGCGCAGGAGCGCGGCGCGCTCGGCGACGGTCGAGGTGCGCGACCACTCGCGGTGCGCCTCGTCGGCGGCGACCAGTGCCTCTTCGATCTGCGCGTCCGTGAAGGTGTCGAAGGACGCCAGCGTCTCTCCGGTGGCGGGGTTGATGACGGCGTAGTCGGTCATGGCGTGTCCTCTTCTCGAGCGGTCAGGAGACCGGGATCAGCGTGTACTTGGTGGACAGGTATTCGTGGATGCCTTCGAAGCCGCCCTCGCGGCCGACACCCGACTGCTTGACGCCGCCGAACGGTGCCGCGGCGTTCGAGACGACACCCACGTTGAGACCCATCATGCCGGTCTCGAGGCCGTCGATCATCCGCTGACCACGCTGCAGGTTCTCGGTGAACACGTACGAGACGAGCCCGTACTCGGTGTCGTTGGCGAGACGCACGGCCTCCTCCTCGGTGGAGAAGGTCGAGATCGCGAGCACCGGTCCGAAGATCTCCTCGCGCAGGATCGCACTGCCGGGAACGACGTCGGTGAGGACGGTCGGCTCGTAGTAGGTGCCGACGCCGTCGAGGGCCTTGCCTCCGGCGAGCAGCTTGGCGCCGCGCTCGACGGCGTCGCCGACGAGCTCGGAGGCCTTCGCGACCGCGCCCTCGTCGATGAGCGGGCCGATCGCCACGCCCTCCTCCGTGCCGCGGCCGACCTTCATCGCATTGACGCGCTCGGTCACCTTGCGGGCGAACTCGTCGGCGACGTCCTCGTGCACGATGAAGCGGTTCGCGGCCGTGCACGCCTGGCCGATGTTGCGGAACTTCGCCAGCAGCGCGCCCTCCACGGCCTTGTCGAGATCGGCATCGTCGAACACGACGAACGGGGCGTTGCCGCCGAGTTCCATCGACACGCGAAGCACGCCCTCGGCGGCCTGGGCGATGAGCTTGCGACCCACCTCGGTCGACCCCGTGAACGACAGCTTGCGCAGCCGCGGGTCGGCGATGATCGGCGCCGAGAGGGCGCTCGACTTCGAGGTCTGCACGACGTTGACGACGCCCTTCGGGAGCCCCGCCTCTTCGAGCAGCTTGGTGAAGAAGATGGTCGTCAGCGGCGTGAGCGCCGGGGGCTTGATCACGACGGTGCAGCCCGCGGCGAGCGCCGGGGCGATCTTGCGCGTCGCCATCGCGAACGGGAAGTTCCACGGTGTCACGAAGAACGACGGGCCCACGGGGCGCTGCGAGACCACCATGTGCCCGGTGCCCTCGGGGTTGATGCCGTATCGGCCGCTGATGCGCACGGCCTCCTCGCTGAACCAGCGCAGGAACTCGCCGCCGTAGACGACCTCTCCGCGTGCCTCGGCGAGCGGCTTGCCCATCTCGAGCGTCATGAGCAGCGCGAGGTCCTCCTTGTGCTGCTGCACGAGGTCGAACGCACGGCGCAGGATCTCACTGCGCACACGCGGCGCGGTCGTCGCCCACGACTCCTGCGCGGCGACGGCCGCGTCGAGGGCGCGGATGCCGTCGTCCGGCGTCGCGTCGGCGATCGTGCGGATCACGGCCCCGGTGGAGGGGTCGGTGACGTCGAAGGTGCCGCCGGCGGAGGCATCCGTCCATTCGCCACCGATGAAGAGGCCGGTGGGGATGCTGTCGAGGAGGGCCTGCTCGGCCGGTGCGATCTGCGTGGTCATGGTTCTCTTTCTCTGAGGAGGCGAGGGGTCAGCGGCGGCGGAGGCTCGGCGGGGCGTCGATGCCGAGGGTCTGGCCCCGGAAGAACGCGGGGCGCTTGACGGCGTTCCAGATCATCACCGCGATGCCGACGACGATGATGATCATGCCGAGGATGAAGACGATCCCGACGCCGCCGACCTGGGCGCCGGAGCCGTAGGCAGGGTCCATGGAGTCGATCAGCGTCGTGACGAACAGCACGGCGAGGATCGCCCCGCCGACGAGCGGGAACAGGAACGTGAAGAACACGTTGCGCACCGAGTCGAACCACTGCTTGCGGAAGTACCAGACGCAGGCGAACGCGGTGATGCCGTAGTAGAAGCAGATCATCATGCCGAGCGTGAGGATGGTGTCCCACAGCGTGTTCTCGCTGACGACGCGCATGACGGCGTAGAACGCCGAGGCCACGATCGCCGACACGATGGTGGCGTACCCGGGGGTGAAGAAGCGGGGGCTGACCTTCGCGAACGACTTCGGCAGGGCGCCGTAGTGCCCCATCGCGAGCAGCGTGCGGGCGGGGCCGACGAACGTCGACTGCAGCGACGACGCCGAGCTCGTGAGAACGGCGAGCGAGACCAGGAACGCGAGCGGTCCGAGGATCGGCCCGGAGAGGTGGAAGAACACGTTCTCCTGGATCTCCTCGTTGCCGAGCCCGAGTTCGCCCGTTCCGACGCCGGCGAACATGATCATGGCGACCGCGAGCAGCAGGTACAGCGTCACGATCGTGACGACGGTGACGGTGGCCGCGCGACCCGGGGTCTTCTCGGGGTCCTTGGTCTCTTCGTTCATCGTGAGGGTGACATCCCACCCCCAGAAGATGAAGATCGAGAGCGAGAGCCCGGCGGCGACCGCGCTGAAGGACGAGATCGCGAACGGGTTGAACCAGTTCAGGTCGAACGGCTGGTAGTCGAAGCCGTTGCCGCTGACCGCCTGCACGATCGCCGCACCGGCGAAGAAGACCAGCACGAGTAGCTGGAAGCCCACGAGCCAGTACTGCAGCTTCTGCGTGGTCTGCATGTCGCGGTACGACACGAGGGTCGCGCCGAGCATGAAGAGCAGACAGACGCCGATGTTGATCCAGGTGACGCTCGCGAGGTCGGCGATGGCCGGGTTGTTCGTGATCTGGGAGATCAACAGGAAGAGGAAGTCGACCGCGATGCCGGCGAGGTTGGAGAGGACGAGGATCGTCGCGACGACGAGGCCCCATCCCGCCATCCACCCGATCCACGGCCCGAACGCGCGAGTGGCCCAGGTGAACGACGTGCCCGAGTCGGGCATCCGGTTGTTGAGCTCGCGGTAGCCGAAGGCCACGAGGAGCATCGGGATGAAGCCGACGAGGATGATCGCGGGGATCTGCGCGCCGACGGTGGATGCCGTGGGGCCGACCGCGGCGGTGAAAGTGTACGCCGGGGCGATGCACGAGATGCCGATGACGACGGCTCCGATGAGGCCGATGGTGCCGGCGCTCAGGCCCTTGCTCGACAGGCCGGTGGTCACTGCTTCGGGCTCCGTCGCCCGATTCGTGCTGCTCATCAGCGGTCTCCTGCTTCCCCGCGCGTGCGCGGGACGACGATCATGGGAACGGGCAGCTCGTGCAGCATCTTCGCCGCCGTGCTGCCCAGGAACAGGCGTCGCGGCTGTGCGAGCCTGCTGGAGCCGACGAGAGCGACCTCGCCGGGGAGCCAGGAGAGATTCGAGACGGCGTCCTCGACGCTGTCTCCGGGGGCCTCTTCCACCACGGCACCGAGGGTGTCGGGAAGACGGTCCTTCGCCCGGGCGAGCACCTCGTGGGCGTGCTCCTCGCCGACGACGCGGATCGCGCCGGTGTCGAGTCCCGGGGGAACGTCGAAGGGTACGAGCGAGACGAGTCGCAGGTCGACGCCTCCGTCGGCCGCGAGCGCCGCCGCCTCGTCGAGCAGTACTTCGGCGCCCGGTCGGGTTCCGACGGCGGCCGTGACGCGCGGCACGACGTGGTCGTCCTGCGTCGCCGTGCCCGCGGGTGCCAGCGCGACCGGGATGGTCGAGGAGTGCAACAGCTCCGAGGCGACCGAGCCGAGGCGGTGTCGGCCGAAGAGGCTGCCGGCGGCCGCGCCCACGACGATCAGGCGGGCATCGAACTCCTCGCCGGCGGCGATGAGCCCCTCGGCGAAGGATTCGGCGATCCGCACGTGACCGCGGCTGTGCACCTCGTGCGGAAGGCGCAGGATCGCGTCCTCCAGCCAGCGCTTCGCCTGGGCGCGGATGTGGTCCTCATAGGCCCGCTCGGGCGGGACGACCGGGCTGCGCGTCCCCTCGGCGGGGAGCACGATCACCAGGTGGAGCGTCGCATCGAGGCTGCGCGCGAGACGCGCGCCGAGGGCCGCGGCATCCGCCCCGGCATCCGTCGCCGTGTACCCGACGACGATCGCGGAGGTCATGCGCCGCTCGCTGCCGTGCCGGCACGACCCGCGTCGATGATGTTCTCGGCGGCGAGGTGACCCATGCGGATCGCGCCGTCGACGTGCTGGTACCCCGCGCCGGCCATGTCGCTGCAGGCGAAGTGGATCGGGCCGACCGCAGCGCGCAGGTCGGCGCCGTAGCGGTGCAGACCACCCATGTCGAAGCTCGCGGCGTAGGCGCCGCGCGTCCACTCCTCGGTGCCCCAGTCGCTCTCGTAGTAGACGACGGGGTTCTTGGCCTCGGGGCCGTAGTAGTGCGAGAGCGACTCGAGGATGCGCTCCTTGCGCTGCTCGGCCGACAGCTCGAACAGATCGTCGGCGTTCTGGTCGGAGACGAAGCCGACGAGGGTGCCGCGCTCATCGCCGTGGTTGGTGTTGTCGTAGGCCTCGTGCGACAGCTCGTACGGGCTGAACGCGGTACCACTGAGCCCCTGCTCGCGCCAGAACGGCCGGTCGTAGACGGCGTGCACCTTGATGACGAAGCCCATCGACAGGTGCTGGTGCAGCTGGTGCTGACGGCGCGGGAGCGGCGGCACGAACGAGATGCGGCTGTAGAGCACGGGCGCGTGCGCGAGGATCGCGAAACGCGCGCGGACGGTGAGGTCGTCGGTCGTGGCGGTCACCCCGGTCGCGCCCCATTCGAGCGAACGCACGGGCTGGTTCAGCAGGACGTCGTCGCCGAGCCGCTCGGCGAGCAGGATCGGCACCCGCTGCAGACCGCCCACGACGCGCTTGTCGAGGATGAAGTCGGCGTCGACGAGGTGGGAGTAGGAACCCGCGGATGCCGCCATCAGCAGCGACTGCAGCAGCGAGAACGCGTGGGTGGGCTTGGTGAGCATCGCGGAGCCGGTGGCGAAGGCCAGGTTGCGCACGGCCTCGTCGTCGTCGGTCTGCTGGCGGAGCCACGCATCCCAGGTGACGGCGTCCCACTCGGCGGCCTTCGGGTGCGCCCAGGGACGGTCGGGGTCGATCTCGGCGACCATCGCATCGAGGCGCTCGGTGATCTCGGCGATCGCCTTCTCGGTGGCGGCGGAGACGGGGAACATCTCGCCCGTGAAGCGCGAGGTCTTGCCATCGGGGCCGACGTAGACGCTGTCGCCCTCGCGGTAGCGGCTGTAGGTCTCGAGGCCGAGCTCGTCGATCGTGTCGATGAGAGCCTGCTGGTCGGGTGAGACCCACTGGCCGCCGATCTCGAGCATGGCGCCGTCGATGACATCGGTCCACAGGCGCCCGCCGACGCGATCGCGCGCCTCGAGGACGGCGACCGACAGTCCCGCCTTGCGCAGGTCGTTCGCCGCCGTGAGGCCGGCGGCGCCGGCGCCGATGATGAGGACGTCTCGCGTGATCTCAGCCATTGCAACTCCTTCGTCGGATGAAACTGTCGGGTGAATCTGTCGGGGTGGATCTGTGGTGAAGAGTGCCGGCCGCGACCCCCAATCCCCCGATCAGGGTCGCGGCCGGACGTTTTCGGGGTGGCGCGAACGCGCGCCCGACGGCTACGCCGCGGCGAGCGCCGCCGCCACGATGTCGAGGCCCTCGTTCAGCAGCTCGTCGCCGATCGAGAGCGGCGGGAGGAAACGGATGACGTTGCCGTAGGTGCCGCACGTGAGCACGATCACGCCCTGCGCGATGGCGGCCTTCGCGACCGCGGCCGTGAGCGCGGCATCCGGCGCCTTCGTCTCGGGGTCGACGAACTCGGCGGCGATCATCGCGCCGTGTCCGCGCACGTCGCCGATACGGGCGTCGCTCTTCTGGATGTCGAGCAGACGAGCGGTGAGGATCTCGCCGATCTCGCGTGCGCGCTCGATCACTCCGTCGTTCTCGAACACGTCGATCGAGGCGAGGGCCGCGGCGCAGGCGATCGGGTTGCCGCCGTAGGTGCCGCCGAGTCCACCGGCGTGCGAGGCGTCCATGATCTCGGCGCGGCCGGTGACGGCGGCGAGCGGCAGACCGCCGGCGATGCCCTTGGCGGTCGTGATCAGGTCGGGCTCGATGCCGAAGATCTCGCTCGCGAACATGTGCCCCGTGCGGGCGAAACCGGTCTGCACCTCGTCGGCGATGAAGACGACGCCGTTCGCACGGCACCACCCGGCGATCGCGGGGAGGAAGCCCTCGGCGGGCACGATGAAACCGCCCTCGCCCTGGATGGGCTCGATGATGACGGCGGCGAGGTTGTCGGCGCCGATCTGCTTCTCGAGCTGCAGGATGACGCGGGCTGCGGCCTCTCCGCCCTCGAGACCGTCGCGGAACGGGTACGACATCGGTGCCCGGTAGACCTCGGGCGCGAACGGGCCGAAACCGCTCTTGTAGGGCATCGACTTGGCGGTGAGCGCCATCGTGAGGTTGGTGCGGCCGTGGTAGCCGTGGTCGAAGGCGACGACGGCCTGACGACCCGTGTGCTTGCGGGCGATCTTGATCGCGTTCTCGACCGCCTCGGCTCCCGAGTTGAACAGGGCGCTCTTCTTGGCGAAGTCGCCGGGCGTGATGCGGTTGAGCGCCTCGGCGACGCCGACGTACGACTCGTAGGGCGAGATCATGAAGCAGGTGTGCGTGAACTGCGCGGCCTGCGCGGCGACGGCGGCGGCGACCTTCGGGTGCGCGTTGCCGACCGAGGTCACGGCGATGCCGGAGCCGAGGTCGATGAGCGAGTTGCCGTCGGCGTCGACGACGACGCCGCCACCCGCGGCGACCGCCGCGACGGGAACCGTGTGACCGACACCCGCGGCCACGGCATCCGCCTTGCGGGCCAGTAGCTCGGCCGAGCGCGGGCCGGGCAGGTCGGTGACCAGGCGACGCTCCTGGGGGAGCTCGGGTCCTCCGAGAGGGACGACGGGGGATGCGGTGTCGAGGAGTGCCATGTCGCGAGCGTACGACCGGGCACCGACATCGCGCATTCGCCCGACTGTACAATCGACGACGAGACTTCGCCGGCATGTACACGAGAGGCGCCGCATGGCCGATCAGCCCACTCTGCAGGCCCTCCTCCGGCGACGTGATCTCGACCTCCGTCTGGTGTCGCACCCGGCCGCGCTCCCGGTCGCCGCCCTCGAGAGGCCGTTGCGCTGGGTGCACAGTTCGGACCTCGCCGACCCCACCCCGTTCCTCTCCGACGACCTCGCGCTCCTCACCACCGGCACGCAGTTCGACGCGGCATCCGAAAGAGACGCGGCATCCGACATCGGCGCGTACGTCGCCCGTCTCGCCGACCGCGGCGTGCTCGGACTCGGGTTCGGCACGGAGGTGCACCGCTCCGGCATCCCCGATGCTCTGGTCGACGCCTGCGCCCTGCACGGCATCCCGCTCTTCGAGGTGCCTTATCGCACCCCCTTCATCGCCATCGCCCGCGCTCACTCCGAAGCCATCGCCGCGCAGGCCTACGCGCGGCGCTCCTGGGCGCTCGACGCGCAGCGCGGGCTCGCACTGGCCGCCCTCCGCCCCCGAGGACTCGATGCGATCATCACCGAGCTCAGCCGTCGGCTGGGCGTGTGGGCCGGGATGTTCGACGCCGCGGGCGCCCTGCTGCACTCCCCCGCGCGCGATGCGGTCGACCGCGAGCTGCTCGATGCCCTGGGCGAGCGCGTCGCCGAGGTGCTCGCCCGCGGGCTCGAGGCCGGGCAGTCGCTCACGATCGACGGGCGCACCTTCCTGCTCTCGACCGTCGGCCGTGGCGGACACCTGCGCGGAGTGATCGCTCTCGAGATCGACACCCTCGACGCCGAGGCCCGCGCCGTCGTCACCTCGGTGATCGCGATGTCGGGGCTGGCGCTCGAGCAGAGCGAGCAATTGGCGCGCAGCCGGCGACGCCTGCACTCCCAGCTGCTGCGTTCCCTGCTCACCGATGACCCGTCGATCGCGCGGCGCGTGCTCGGGGCGCTGCCCGTCGCGCCGATCGTCGTCGCCGTCTCCGGCGATGCCCCCGCCACCGCCCTCGTGGACTGGTGGGAGCGTCAGCGCACCGAGCACGGGGTGGCGTCGTTCCTGGCCGAGTCGGACGACGGTGTGACGATGTGCGTCGCGGCCGACGACGACGCGCTCCTCGACGAGCTGGCGGCGCGTTTCGGCATCCGTATCGGCGTCTCCGAACCCGACTCCTACGCCGCGTTCTCCCGCTCGCACGCCCAGGCCCTCACCGCTCTGCGCCAGCGGAGCACGCCGGGCGCCGCCCGATTCGCGGATGCCGCCGGCTCGAGCATCCTGTCGGCGCTGGCCACCGACGAGGCACGCCTGGTCGCCGAGTCGCGCCTCGCACCGCTGCGCGCCCACGATGCCGGTACCGGGTCGGGGCTGGAGCAGTCTCTGCGGGTGTGGCTCGAGAACGACGCACGCGCCGAACAGGCCGCGACCGCCCTGGGGGTGCACCGCCACACCCTCCGCTCGCGCATCGCTCAGGCGGGCACGCTGCTCGACATCGACCTGTCGTCGTTCCCGGCGCGCGCCGAGTTGTGGGCCCTGCTGGAGACGGCGCGCGACTGAGGCGCGGAGAGCACGTTCCCGTCGCAGCGAACGCGGGTCGACCCGCGAACGCGCTACACGGACGGCGCCGCCCGGAGCGGCCAGGCGGGCCACCAGCCGTCGTCGAGATCGCGCAGCACGGCGGCTTTCTGCTCGCGCACCTCTTCGGGCAGTTCCGGAGCCGCCCCCGAGCTGCTCGATCGCCCCTCTCCGCCGAGGGAGACCAGCTGCGTGAGCTGCCAGGCGCGGCGTCCGACGGGGAACCGCTCGCGGAGTCCGCCCGCAGCGATCGCACGAAGCGTCCTCTCGAGCTCATCCGCCGCGGATTCGGCGGTCTCGTCGCACGCATCGCACGTGCAGGAGGGGATGATCGCCCGGAAGAGCGCGCCGGCCTCCACCTCGACGCACGGCCCGGTCTCCGTGAGCGCGATCGGAGCACCCGTGCGCGGTTCCAGCACGATGCGCCGGGCACCCTCGGGCCCTCCCTCCTCGCGCACCTCGGTCTCGTACCCGCTGCGGAGGTGATCGACGAGGGCATCGACGACGAGGCGAAGCGGTTCGAAGCGCTCCGGATGCGACTCCCGCGAGTACGCGTCCTCGGGCGGAGCGCCGCCCGCCCACCGGCTCCCGTACCGGATGATGCGCCCTTCGTCATCGGCGTACTCGCGCGTCGGAAGAGTCGGACGACGGTACTCGACCGGCGGGACGACCGGCGCCGGCTCCGCAAGGTCCCGGGTGAGGGCCTGCATCTCTTGATCGTCGAGATCGTCCTGCTCCCAGGAGGCGAGCATCTCCCGGAAGTCGTCGAGCCGCTCGGGGTGCGTGAGGATCCCCTGCAGGAGACCCGCCACCGGGATCGAGCGCGTGTTCGTGCCGATCTCGAGATCGGGCGTCGCTCGCCACCTGGCAGCGGGATGCAGGACGGCGATCGCATTACCGAGGAACCGCGCCGCGGACTCCGCCAGTGCGGCCGAATCCGCGATGATCGGATGCTCGGCGATGAACCTCCACAGCGCCGGGAAGTCCTCCGCCAGCTCCGTCGGATCGGCTCCCCCGCTTTCCGCGAGCCCCGCGAAGGATTCGAAGCCTTCGACGAACCTCACCGGCGCCGAGGCGGCTGCGAGCGGGGGGAACCGCAGGATGGCGGAGGCGGCCCCCGGCGGCGCGCCGACGGGCCCGGGGAAGACGTCGCTGTTCATCGTGTCGCTCCTCTCCTCACCCCCGGCGTCGTCATCGCGCCGAGTCCGATGAGCCTAACGAGCACCCTCACTCCGGCGCGTGCGCCTCGAGGAATTCGTACACATCGGTCGTGTCGACGCCCGGGAACGATCCGGTCGGAAGCGTCGCGAGGAGCGTGCGCGGAGTCTTCACGTTCGGCCAGGAGTTGTCGCGCCAGCGCTCCTCGAGCTCGGCCGGGGCTCGGCGGCAGCACACCTCGACCGAATGCTTCGAGACACCGCGGTGGGGAGTGTCGCGTCCGACGAACCACTTGGTGTCGTCGAAGCGCACGCCCACGCTCACCGAGTGCAGCCCCTCGCTCGACGCCTCGACCCTGGCCGTGCACCAGTAGGTGCCGTTGCCGGTGTCGGTGTACTGGTAGTAGGGGTTGAAGCGGTCGTCCTCGTCGAACACCACCCGGCTGGTCCACCTGCGGCAGCACATCTGCCCTTCGATCGCCCCGAGGCGGTCGGCGGGGAAGTTCACGTCGTCGTTCTCGTACGCCTTCGTGATCGTGCCCGACTCGTGCACCTTGAGGAAGTGCACGGGGATGCCGAGGTGCCGCGTCGCGAGGTTCGTGAAGCGGTGCGCGGCCGTCTCGTACGAGACGGAGTAGGTGTCGCGCAGATCTTCGATCGAGATCGCCCGTCGCGCCTTCGCGTCGCGGAGCGCCGGGACGACGTGGGCCTCGGGGATCAGCAGCGCACCGGTGAGGTAGTTGGTCTCGACCCGCTGGCGCAGGAACTCGGCGTAGCTGCGAGGCTCGGAGTGCCCGAGGATGCGGCTCGACAGCGCCTGGAGCACCGCGGTGCGGGCGTCGCCCTTGGCCGGCACACTGCTCGACAGGTACAGGCGCCCGTGCGCGAGATCGGCGACGCTGCGGGTGGTCTGCGGCAGGTCCGGCGCGTAGTGCAGGGTGAAGCCGAGATAGGCGGCGATCTCGGATGCCGTGCGCTGGGTGAGAGGGCCGCCCGGGTGGCCGACCGCGTCGAGGATCTCGGCGGCCTTCTGCTCGAGGTCGGCGAAGTGGTTGTCCTGCCGGCGCATGAGGTGACGCAGCTCGACGTTCGCCCGCCGGGCCTCCTCCGGCGTCGCCGCCCGCTCGTCGCGGAGTCGGTCGATCTCGCCGTGCAGCGCGAGCAGGGCGGTGAGCGCCTCGGTCGGCATCGACTTCGCGATGCGGAAGGGCTCGATGCCGAGCGCCTGGAACGTCTGCCCCTTCATCGCGCGTTCGAGCGCGATCTCGATCGCACTGCGCTCGTCGAGCGGCTCGCCCTCGAGCAGAGCGTCGAGCGTCACCCCGAGGGCGCGCGCGATCGCCTGGAGCTGCGACAGCTTCGCCTCGCGCTTACCCGTCTCGATCATCGACAGCTGACTCGGCGCACGATCGACCGCGGAGGCGAGGTCGTCGAGGGTCATCCCCCGCGCGGTGCGCAGACGGCGGATACGCCGCCCGATCGTGAGTGCGTCGGTCTCTTCTGCGGTTCCCGCCGGGGTCCCTGAGCCGGTCGAAGGGTCCATGACGGCGATTCTGTCACAGAAACAGAATTTCGACCGATCTTCACAGGGAAACCCTTCATCGAAGCATCCGTTCTTCACCCACAGTGGATCACACGCCACCCGGCACCGCCGCCGGATCGACCGAAGGAGACACCATGACGACGCACGCACCCCGCCCCGCAGGTCTGCGAGCCGGCGACCAGGTCCAGACCGCCGCCGAGCTCCAGGAGATCTGGGACACCGATCCCCGCTGGGACGGCGTCGAGCGCACCTACACCGCCGACGACGTCATCCGCATCCGAGGGTCCATCCGCGAGGAGTCGACGCTCGCCCACCGCGGCGCCGAGAACCTCTGGAACCTGCTCCACACCGAGGACTACATCCGCGCACTCGGGGCCTACACCGGCGGCCAGGCCGTGCAGCAGGTGCGCGCCGGGCTCAAGGCGATCTACCTCTCGGGCTGGCAGGTCGCCGCCGACGGCAACCTCGCGGGCCAGACCTACCCCGACCAGTCGCTGTACCCGGCGAACTCGGTGCCGGCCGTCGTACGCCGCATCAACAACGCGCTGCTGCGTCAGGATCAGCTCGAGCACGCCGAGGCCGCGGCGGGTGAAGGAGAGATCACGCAGGACTGGCTCGCCCCGATCGTCGCCGACGCCGAGGCCGGATTCGGCGGACCGCTCAACGCCTACGAACTCGCTCAGTCGCTGATCCAGGCCGGCGCCGCCGCGATCCACTGGGAGGACCAGCTCGCGAGCGAGAAGAAGTGCGGCCACCTCGGCGGGAAGGTGCTCGTGCCCACCCAGCAGCACATCCGCACGCTGAACGCGGCGCGGCTCGCGGCCGACGTCGCGGGCGTCCCGACCGTCATCATCGCCCGGACGGATGCCCTCGCCGCCGACCTGCTCACCAGCGACGTCGACGAGCGCGACCAGGCGTTCACCACCGGCGAGCGCACGCCCGAGGGCTTCTACCGCGTGACGCCGGGCATCGACGCGGTCATCAGCCGCGGCCTGGCCTTCGCCCCCTACGCCGACCTGCTCTGGGTCGAGACGGGCGAGCCCGACATCGAGCTGGCGCGCGCCTTCGCCGCGGCGGTCCACGCCGAGTTCCCGGGCAAGCTGCTCGCCTACAACTGCTCACCCAGCTTCAACTGGAAGCGCCACCTGTCGGATGCCGAGATCGCGACGTTCCAACAGGAGCTGGCCGACCTCGGCTACAAGTTCCAATTCATCACGCTGGCCGGCTTCCACGCCCTGAACTACTCCATGTTCGACCTCGCCCGCGGCTACGCCGATCGCGCCATGAGCGCGTACGTCGAGCTGCAGGAGGCCGAGTTCGCCGCCGAGGCCGACGGCTACACCGCCACCAAGCACCAGCGCGAGGCGGGCACCGGCTACTTCGACGTGATCTCCACGGCGCTCAACCCCGACAGCGCCACTCTCGCCCTCGCCGGCTCCACCGAGACCGCGCAGTTCCACTGACCCTCCCTCTTCACTGGGTTGCTGAGCCTGTCGAAGCACCCCCACGAGACAAGGACCCATCATGACCATCACACCCCCCACCCCGACCCTGCAGGGTCCGGCGATCGAGATCACCGGTACGCTGCACGACCGCTACGACGAGATCCTCACGCCCGCGGCGATCGCTTTCCTCACCGAACTGCACCACCGGTTCGCGTCGCGCCGCCACGACCGGCTGGCCGACCGCATGCGCCGCCGCTTCGAGATCGGCAACGGGCACGACCCGCACTTCCGGGCCGACACGGCGCACATCCGCGACGACGCCTCGTGGCGCGTCGCCGGTGCCGGACCCGGCCTCGAGGACCGTCGCGTCGAGATCACCGGACCGACCGATCCGAAGATGACGATCAACGCCCTCAACTCGGGCGCGCGGGTCTGGCTCGCCGACCAGGAGGATGCCACGAGCCCCACCTGGAGGAACGTCGTCGAGGGCCAGCTGTCGCTGCGCGATGCGATCCGCGGCGAGCTGTCGTTCACGTCCCCCGAGGGCAAGGAGTACCGCGTCACCGCCGAGCGCACGCCGACCATCGTGATGCGTCCGCGCGGCTGGCACCTGCCCGAGAAGCACATCGCCTTCATCGACCGCGCGGGGCGCCGCACCGCGGCATCCGGATCGCTGGTCGACTTCGGCCTCTACTTCCTGCACAACGCGCAGGCGCTGATCGAGGCGGGGCGCGGCCCGTACTTCTACATCGCGAAGCTCGAGTCGAGCGACGAGGCGAAGCTGTGGGACGACGTGTTCTCGTTCAGCGAGGAGTACATCGGTCTCCCCCACGGCACGATCCGCGCCACGGTGCTGATCGAGACCCTGCCGGCGGCGTTCGAGATGGACGAGATCCTCTACGAGCTGCGCGACCACTGCGCGGGCCTCAACGCCGGACGCTGGGACTACATCTTCTCGATCATCAAGAACTACCGGGGTCGCGGCGCCCGCTTCGTGCTGCCCGACCGCAGCGAGGTGACGATGACGGTGCCGTTCATGCGGGCGTACACCGAGCTGCTCGTGCAGACGTGCCACAAGCGCGGAGCATTCGCGATCGGCGGCATGAGCGCCTCGATCCCCAACCGCCGCGACCCCGAGGCCACGGCGCGCGCGATCGAGAAGGTCGCGGCCGACAAGAAGCGCGAGGCCGGCGACGGCTTCGACGGCACCTGGGTGGCGCACCCGGATCTCATCCCGACCGCGCAGGCCGAGTTCGACGCGGTGCTCGGCGACCGGCCCAACCAGGTCGACCGGCAGCGCGACGACGTGCATGTGCAGGCATCCGATCTGATCGACCTCCACATCGGCCGACCGATCACGGCGAAGGGCGTGCGCGACAACGTGTCGGTCGCGATCCGCTACCTCGAGGCCTGGCTGCGGGGACTGGGCGCGGTGGCGATCGACAACCTCATGGAGGATGCCGCGACCGCCGAGATCAGCCGCTCGCAGGTGTGGCAGTGGATCCACCAGGACCGCACCACGGAGGACGGCACGGCGATCACCGCCGAGTACGTCGAGGAGCTCATCTCCGCCGTGCTGCGCGAGGCGACCCGCAGTGCCGACGACCGGTTCGACGACGCCGCGGAGATCTTCCGCGAGGTCGCGCTGCGCGAGGAGTTCCCCACCTTCCTGACGCTCGGCGCCTACGCCCGGTACCTCGACTGACGTCCTGACCGTGAGGAAGAGCGGATGCCGCGGCTGAACCGGCCGCGGCATCCGCTCTCGGGCGTAGCCTGAAGACATGACCGAGTTCTGGGGCGACATCGCGAGCGAGTTCCTGCACCTGTACCCGAACGGCGGGCGCCTGCTCGCGGTGGCGGGGGCGGATGCCGAGCGCTCGCGCCGCGCGGCCGACGATCTCGCCGCGGCGCTGACCGCCGCGGGACAGCGCGTCGAGCGGGCGCACTCCCCTGCCGGTGACGAGGACGCGCTGCGCACCGAGGTGATCGCGCCGTTCCGCACCGACCGCAGCGACCGCGTGCTCGTCGTCTCGGGCCCGGCCTCGCTCGTGAGCGCGAGCGCCCGCGGCCTCTGGAACTTCGCGATCTGGCAGCTCGCGGGCGACGAACAGCCGCACACCGCGGCATCCGTCATCGTCGACGTCACCGACCCGGATGCCCCGACCCGCCGCTTCGCGGACTACTGCGCCCTCCCCAGCGCCTTCGGCGCCTGACGCGAAAGCTCGCGCAGCGGGTCACGTGAACGACGCGGCGACCGAGTTGCGGTGGTAGTCGAAGACGATGCTCGTGCGCGTCGAGGCGACGCTGCTCTGGGCCGAGAGGTGCTCCAGCACGAACTCGCGCATCTCCGAGGAGTCCGCCACCGCGATGTGCAGCAGGAAGTCGTCGTCACCGCCCAGGAAGAACACCTGGATCACCTGCGGCAGCGCGCGCACCCGGTCGGCGAACTCGACGATGCTCTCGCGGCGGGCGCTCGGGCGCAGGCTCACGCCGATGATGGCCTGGAGGCCGGCGCCCAGCATCCGCTCGTCCACGCTCGCGTGGAACCCCGTGATCACGCCCCGCTCGATCAAGGAGCGCAGCCGCGCGTGCGCCGTCGACGGGGCGACGCCGAGCGTGCCGGCGAGCTCGGCGTTGGTCATGCGGCCGTCCTCCGCGAGCAGCGCGACGATGCGCTGGTCGACCGGGTCGAGCGCGGGAGCCCGAAGAGTGTTCGGTCGATCCGGGGTCGTAGAGGTCTCCATGCGAATCATTATTCAGGATTCGGACGATTCGCGAATGATCTTCGTGAAATCTGTTGTCCTGCCGATGTTTCTGCGATCCTGTTCTGCAACAACCGCCCCTGAGCAGTGGAGTATCGATGAAGATCGGCGTGCCGACCGAGGTCAAGAACAACGAGAACCGCGTCGCGCTCACCCCCGCGGGCGCAGACCGTCTCGTACACGAGGGACACCGCGTGCTCGTGCAGTCCGGCGCGGGACTCGGGTCGCGCATCGATGACGACGCCTACCGCGCCGTCGGCGCCGAGATCGTCGACACCGCCGCCGAAGCCTGGGGCGCGGCCGACCTCCTCCTCAAGGTCAAGGAGCCGATCGCGCAGGAGTACGGTTTCCTGCGCCCCGACCTCACCCTCTTCACGTACCTGCACCTCGCGGCCGACCGCCCGCTGACCGAGGCGCTCGTCGCCGCCGGCACCACCGCCGTCGCCTACGAGACCGTGCAGCTGCCCGACCGCAGCCTGCCGCTGCTGGTGCCGATGAGTGAGATCGCCGGCCGCCTGTCGGTGACGATGGGCTCTTACTCCCTGCTGCGCTCGAACGGTGGCCGCGGACTTCTGCTCGGCGGCATCGCGGGCACCCCGCGCGCCAAGACGGTCGTGATCGGAGGCGGCGTCGCGGGCGAGCACGCCGCAGCGAACGCCCTGGGCCTGGGCTCGCAGGTCACGGTCTTCGACATCTCGCTGCCGCGCCTGCGCGACCTCGAGCACCGCTACGGCGGCGCGCTCCAGACCCGCGCGTCGAGCCGCTACGACATCGCCGAGGAGCTCGCGACCGCCGACCTCGTGATCGGTTCGGTGCTCATCCCGGGCGCGGCCGCTCCCAAGCTCGTGACCGACGACATGGTGGCCGGTATGAAAGCCGGCTCGGTGCTCGTCGACATCGCGATCGACCAGGGCGGATGCTTCGAGGGTTCGCGACCCACGACCCACGACGACCCCACCTTCGCGGTGCACGACTCGATCTACTACTGCGTCGCCAACATGCCCGGGGCCGTTCCCGAGACCGCGACCCGCGCGCTCACGAACGCGACCCTCCCCTACGTCTCGGCGATCGCCGGGAAGGGCTGGGCGCAGGCATCCGCCGACGACGCATCGCTCGCGCAGGGCCTGAACGTGCAGGGCGGGCGCATCACCCTCGACGCGGTCGCCCGCGCGCACGGCCTCTGAGCCTCCTCCACTCCCGTGAGGGGTCACGACACGCCCTCCGCGCACGCCTCGATGGGGCGTGTTGCGGCCTCTCACCGGGTTCCCCCGTGGCAAGAACGCACGATCTTGCTCGCGTCGCGGCCCGCACAACGCCCGCGCCCCCGAGTACGCTCGTAATCGTGACCGAACGCGCTCCTCTCTCCCGCAAACTGTCCGCGATCGCCGAGTCCGCGACCCTCAAGGTCGACGCGAAGGCCAAGGCGCTGAAGGCGGAGGGCAAGCCCGTCATCTCGTATGCCGCCGGCGAGCCCGACTTCGCGACGCCGCAGTTCATCGTGGATGCCGCGGCCGAGGCCCTGGCCGACCCCGCGAGCTACCGCTACACGCCCGCCGCCGGCCTCCCGGCGCTGCGCGAGGCGATCGCCGCGAAGACGCTGCGCGACTCGGGTCTCGAGGTCTCGCCGAACCAGGTGCTCGTGACCAACGGCGGCAAGCAGTCGGTCTACCAGGCGTTCCAGACCGTGGTGAACCCCGGCGACGAGGTGCTGCTGCCGGCACCGTACTGGACCACGTACCCCGAGGCGATCCGTCTCGCCGACGGCACGCCCGTCGAGGTGTTCGCGGGTGCCGACCAGGACTACAAGGTCACGGTCGCGCAGCTCGAGGCCGCCCGCACCCCGCGCACGACCGCGCTCGTCTTCGTGTCGCCGTCGAACCCCACCGGGTCGGTGTACACCGCCGAGGAGACGAAGGCGATCGGCGAGTGGGCCCTCGAGCACGGCATCTGGGTGATCAGCGACGAGATCTACCAGAACCTCACGTACGAGGGAACCGCGGCGGTCTCGATCGTCGAGGCGGTCCCCGAGGTCGCCGGCCAGACGATCCTCGTCAACGGCGTCGCGAAGACCTACGCCATGACGGGCTGGCGCGTGGGCTGGATGGTCGGCCCGGCCGACGCGATCAAGATCGCCGGCAACCTGCAGTCGCACCTGACGAGCAACGTCAACAACGTCGCCCAGAAGGCCGCGATCGCCGCACTCAACGGACCGCAGACCGAGGCCGAGCAGATGCGCGAAGCGTTCGACCGCCGTCGCCGGCTCATCGTCTCGGAGCTCTCGAAGATCGAGGGCGTCGTCGTGCCGAACCCCCTCGGCGCCTTCTACGTGTACCCCGATGTGCAGGGGCTCCTCGGCCGCACCTGGGGCGGCGTCACGCCGACCACGTCGCTCGAGCTCGCCGACCTCATCCTCGAGCAGGCCGAGGTCGCGGTCGTCCCGGGCGAGGCCTTCGGCCCGAGCGGCTACCTGCGCCTGTCGTACGCACTCGGCGACGACGCGCTGCTCGAAGGCATCCAGCGCCTGCAGCGCCTGTTCGCCTCCTGAGGCATCCGGGTGTCACCCGGAGGAGCCTCACTCCTCCGGGTGGTACCCGATCAACCAGCGGATGCCGTAGCGATCCACGAGCGACCCGTCGACGTCGCCCCACGGGCGGGTGGTCAAGGGAGAGATGACCCGACCTTCTGCGGCGAGCGCGTCGAACCAGCGCGTGAGGGTGTCGGCATCCGCCGTTCCCAGCAGCGAGAAGAACATCCCGCCCATCTGCACCGCGTCGTCGTCGGCCCCGGCATCCGCACCGGCGAGCTCGACCACCCCGCGCAGCATGCCGTGCCCGATCGCGTCGGCGGGGCCGTCGTGGCGACCGAGCTCGGCGTAGTCGAAGAGCTGGAGCTCGCCACCGAAGATGCCCTGGTAGTGAGCGAAGGCTTCCGCGGCGTTGCCGGGGAAGAGGAGGTAGGGGATGAGTCCGCTCATCCCGCGAGTGTACTGCGGTAGCGTCGCGGCTTGCCCTCGCCGAGGTCGATCACCCGCGCCACCGCGGTGACCTCGACCGGCACCGCCAGCAGCGCGACGAGCGCCGCCTCGATCGCCCGGGCGTCTCCCCCGGCGATCGCCGCGTGCACGACCCCGTCGTCGCCCTGCACGACCGACCATCCCTCGGCGCCATGCGCCTGCAGGTGCTGGGTCAGGTCGACGCTCGCGACGAGCGACCCGTCGCCCGCGCGGAAGCGGGTGTTCTCCCGCCCCTCGAGGTCGGCGATCCCCACCGCGCCGTCGGGCAGCCGCACGAGCCGCCCGTAGTCGCCGGTGCGGTAGCGCACGAGCGGCAGCAACGGGTTCTCCCCCGCGGTCACCGTGATCTCGCCGACCTCTCCGTCGGGCACCGCGATGTCGCGCCGCGGATCGAGCACCTCGACGAGGACCCGACGATCGAGCACCCGGAACGGGCCGTCGTCGGCGCGCGCGGCGATCGGCCGGGTCTCGTGCAGCCCGTAGACGTCGATCACGGGGCACCCGAACGCATGCTCCAACCGCGCGCGCAACGGGGCCGACAACGCCATCGCCCCCGAGAAGATCACCGAGGGATGCAGCACCCCGTCGAGCCCCGCATCGACGAGCTCGGCGAGGCTGGTCGGGTGCCCGCCGAGGATCTGCGGGTCGGCGTCGGCGAGGAACCGGCGTCGGGCGTCGGCATCCGGCCACGCCGACACGTGCAGGTTGAGCCGGGCCATCGCCCGGTGGGCGAAGCTGCTGATCACCGAGACGTAGGTGAACGCCTGGCGCTGGAAGACCAGGTTCGCGACCGCCATCCGCTCACCGTCATCGCTGACGGTCGCGCCCTGCTGCGCGGCGAGCGCGCGCAGCAGGTGGAACCCGCGTGCGACCTCCTCGACGTCGTCGGGGATCAGCAGGGCGGCACCGGTCGACCCCGAGCTCGTACCGTGCAGCATCCGTCCGAGGTCGGCGTCGAGCGGCACGTGCGCACCGAGGTCGGCGACGAGGTCGCTGCGGCGGGTGGTCGGGTAGTCGGCGAGCGCGGCATCCGCGGGCATCGCCCGATGCCTCAGCGTGCGGCGAACCGCGGCCAGGTGATCGGCGAGCCATCCGTCCGTCGGGAGCGGATGCCGTACTCGCTCGACCTGCGCGGCGCTCAGCCGGTCACCGGTCGCGTGCGTCCACTGCGGGGCGTCGGGATGCCGTCGCCACCGGGTGAGGCGGGCGGCCCCCGCATCGTCGAGGGTCGGCCAGCGCTCGGCATCCGTGAGCACCGCTGCCGCCCCGGGTGCGTACTCGGCGAGTGCGAGCGGATCGATGGCGTCGGGGTCGTCGGAAACGCCGACCCCCTCGGCGTCACTCACTGGAGTACCGCGCCGCCGCCTCCTTGCGACGCGCCTCCTGCAGCTTGCGGGCGATCTCGGCGCGATGCCGGTGCCCCTCGTAGGCGTCCGCGAGCGCCTTGTCGCGGGCGAGGGAGTCGACCGCGGCGAGCAGCGACGAGGCGGTCTGCGCGTCTTCGCCCTCCGGCAGGTATCCGCGCCAGAGCAGGAACGTGCGCGCTGCCTCGATGCGTCGCTCGTCGTCGGAGATCCAACTCAGCGGGTCGGATACGGGGGCGAGCCGCAGTGCGAGCGCATCGACCGCGAGGGCAGCGGCACCCCCTCCCACCGGGGAGGAGAACGGGGCGACGAGCTCTTCACTCGCGACGATCCAGAGCGCGATCGCCGCTCCCCGGCGCACGCGCTCATCGCCGGCGAAGCGCACGCAGGCCGGCGCCATCCCGAGCACGTCACCCCCGAGCGCGCGCACGGAGACGCGGTCGTCGAGGAACATCTGCGGCACCGCCGAGAGCCGGGCGGCGATCGCGTCGAGTGCGGGGCCCGGGCGGGCGCGCGTCCACGCCTCCTGCTCCCCGCCGGACCGCTCGCTCCAGGCCGCGAGCAGCTCTTCCGTCGACGCCTGCTCGTTCTCCGCCCGCTCCGCCTCAGCCATGCAGTCGCTCCGCGAGGGCGGCGCAGGCCGCGGGGGCATCGTCCATGCTCGACAGATACACCACGTCGTACCCGTCGCGCCGGGCGAGGTCGGAGACGCGGTGGAGTCGGTCCATGAGCACGAGCGTACCCGTGGTGAGCTTCTCCCTCACCGCCCGGGCGACGCCCGCGAAGGGCTCGTTCCCGACGCCGAACATCGACACGAGCCCGTCGTCGGAGAGCACCACGACATGGCGCTGCACCTCCTCGGTCACGCGCGGGAGAGCCGCGTAGCGGGAGCCGTACAGATCGAGCGGGAACGAAGTGCCGCCGCCGAAGAACACGCAGAGAGCGCCGACGATCTCGGCCGGGTCGCGGCTGGCGCGCTCCATGCCCGCGACCTGCCCGGCGGCGGAGAAACTGGTCACGCGCACGCGCCCGCCGCCGCGGAGCACCGACAGGGCGAGGATCGTGCCGGCCAGCACGGCCGGAGACCCGGCGCGGGGGTTGCGCATCGACCCGGACGAGTCGATGTAGAGGTCGATCTCGATGCTCGTCTCGCGCACGACCGGGTCGTCGTCCAGTTCCGAGCGGCGCCGCGTGGTCACCCCGGGGATGACCCGGCCGCCGCGCAGGGTGGCGGCCCAGTCGATGTCGCCGATCGCGTCTCCGGTCTCCCACAGTTCGAGCGGCCCGGGGAGCCCTCCGGCGGGATGCGCCGGCGCGCGCCGCGTGTAGGGGCGCACCCGACTCGCCGCCTCGGTGCGGTACCAGGCCGCGAGCACCTCGGCCTGATCGAGGTCGGAGTAGAGCCCCAGCGTGCGGGCGACGTCGAGGCGCTGTCCGGGCTGCGACGACGCGTCGTCGTCAGGCTCCACCGCCTCCGCAGCCCCCGGATGCGCCGGGAGGTCGCCGCGCAGACGCTGATCCGCGAGGATGCGGCCGAGTTCCTCGGCGCTCGGCCCCTTCTCGTCCGCCGCGCAGCCGACCCCGCCGACGGTGGGCACCTCGCGCGCGGCATCCTGCCGTTCGGCGATGTAAGGCGCCGCGATCACCCCGAACCGCACCGCACCCGACACCGGGTCGGCGCCGAACGTGCGCACCGCATCGGCGACCAGCGCGGCATCGACGACGGGATTCGTCGTGCGCGCGCCGGCGAGCTCGGCGGCGATGCGCGCGCTCTCGGCCTTGCGCTCGCGCAGGATGCGCTCCTTCTCGCGGTGCCTCTCGGCGATCGTGTCGAGCGGCGGCAGCTGTTCGTGCGCGACGGCGGGCGGCGGAGCGGGCGGGGCGTCGATCGCGCAGAGCGTGCCGGCCGGCAGCCGCCACAGGATCTCGTAGGCGCGGCAGTACACCCACCACAGCCGATCGGCGCTGTCCGCGGGTGCGGGGTACAGCACACGACCGAGACGGATGATCCCCGGCTCGCCCGCGGCATCCGCCTCGGCCCGCTGCAACTGCGCGAGCCGGGTGTTGACGAGCAGATCGTTCCACAGGTTGGCGAGCAGGCCGATATCGGATGCCGCGGGTGCGCGCGACGAGACCGCGGCGAGCGCGCGTGCCATCTGATGCCGCACCTTCAGCCCGTCGATCCGGGTGCTCGGGGCGAGCACGTGGTGTCCGACCTCGTGCGCCAGCATGCTCCAGAGCTCGTCGGCGAGGCCGCGGCCGGCGAGGTAGTCGGGGTCGATCGAGACGGACGGTGGGAAGGTGAACCAGGCGGGCGCCCCGGCTTTCGCGTGCGCACCGGGCAGCACGATCGGGTCGTTCAGTCGTACACCCCACAGCGCGAGCGCGCGCTCCCAGGCCGCGCGCACGGTCTCGTCGACCGCTGCGCGGGGAACCTTGCCCGTCCTCACGCGGCGTCTCGCACGTGCACCCAGGCGAGGTGGGTGTCGGGCCCGATGACGACGCTCACGCCGTCGGCCGCGGGATCGGATGCCGCAGCTTCGGGCTCGACGGACGCCGTGAGCCGGGCGCACCACACGTCGGCGTCGAGACGCCACCACTCCCCCGCGACGAGGAACGCGAACGCTCCGGCATCCGCGAGGCGCACGACCCGGTCGGGCGGACGGATCCACGCGCCGCCGACTCCGCGGAAACCGCCGATCGCGAGCACGTAGCCGCGCTCGTCCGCGCGTCCCGGCCACCAGAACCGGTCGGTGCGCTGTCGGCGCAGGAAGGCTTCGAGCAGCTCGATGCCGATGCCGAGGGTCGCGGCGGCCGCCCGCCGCTCGACCGCAGCCTCGATCCGTTCGAGCCGGGTCAGCGCATCGGTACGCAGGGCCAGGGCGCCGGACCGCCACGCCGCGATCGCGACGAGGTCGAGGGCCCGCTCGCGATCGGCCGCGGCATCCGTATCCTCCGCGAACCCCGCTGCGAGCGCCCGCACGAACAGCCCGACCTCGCCGTGCGCGCGACGCACGCCCTCGATCGCGGCGGCGATGTCGAGTCCGGCGGCCGTCAGGTCGGGCGGCGACGCGGGCGGGAAGGAGTCCCGCGCGTTCGCGAGCTGCAGCGGGCGGCGGATCACCCGCGGGTCTCCTGCCAGCGGGCGAAGGCGGTGTAGCGCTGGTGCAGGTACTTGAGCGCGATCACGTCGTCGAAGTCGCGACCGTAGAGCTTGCCGATGCCGGCGATGCGGCGCAGCTGCGCTTCGATCGCGGTGATCCGACGCGAGACGTCGAGGGCCGAGACGCCGTCGAGTCCGCGGTCGAGCTCGCCGAGGAGGGCGGCGACCGGGTCATCGGCGTCACGTCCGAGCACGTCGTACTGGCGGCACGACTGCACGAACAGATCGTTCAACCAGCTGACCGTGTCGGTGGCGAGTTCGCGCTCGGCGCCCACGTCGAAGCGCGGGTGGGTGTCGTTGGGCAGCAGTTTGCCCCGCAGCACGAAGGGCAGGATCGCGGCGATGTCGGCGAGTTCGACGGCATCCGCTCCCCGGAACCAGGCCATCGCCTTCGCGTAGAGGATGAGCGTCTGCAGGGCGCGCACCGACAGGCCGTTGCGCGTCTGGGCGCCGAGGTCGACCTCGAGGTCGGCCCCGCTGTTCGCCTCGATGACCTCGCCGACGCTGCCACCCGCAGTGGTCACGACGTCTTTCGTGCGGTACTCGAAGCGGCGTCCGCCGTGCTGCACGAACTCGAAGTGGCTGAGGAAGAACCGCAGGCGATGGCGCACGCCGTCGGGGATGGGCACGGCGCGGATCAGGGCGCGCATCCGCTCCTGCTCGGCCGCGTCGAATCGAAGTTCGGTCGGCACGTGCTCCTCGGGCTTCTCGCCCGCCTCGACCCGCGTGATGAGTTCGTCGAGGAAGCGGCTGTTGAAGCCCGCGGCCTGCACCGTGACGTCCATGCGGTCTCGAAGCGCCTGGATCACCGGGAACGTTCCGCCACCCGCGTCGTCGTTCGCGGTGAAGAACCAGCTCTCGACGCCACCGTTCGGTGCGGTGCGCCGCATCTGGTCATGGCTCTCGACGTACCCCTCGGCGACCATCGTCAGCAGCGCCGACTGCGTCTTGGTGGGTATGCGGTTGTACTCGTCGATGATCTTCACCGGGAGGCCGAGCCAGTCGCGCCACGCGATGCGGATGTCGCTGAGCTTCTCGGCCTCGACGAGGTCGCGCGGCAGCGGGATGCCCACGAGGTCGCTCACCGTGAGCTGCGGCTGCCCCTGCTGCACGGCCCGGCGCACGTCGTCGGCCCCGGTGCCGGCGAGCACGCCCATGAGCACGGCGACCGTCGTCTTGCCGCGCCCCGGCCCGCCGATCAGGAGGCACTTGCCGCCGACCGCGAACGTGAGCAGTGGCAGCAGCACGTTCGACGAGAAGGATGCCTGAGTGGGCAACGAGACCTTGGCATCGGCGTCGCCGAGCGCGATCGAGAGCGGGTCGCCGTGCGAGAACTCGATGTCGTAGTACGGGGAGATGACGGCCCGATTGACCATCCAGTAGTAGGCCTGGCGCAGCTTCTCGTCAAGGGGCACCGCGGTCGCCGCCACTGCCGGGCGGAAGAGATCCTCGGCGGTCATCTGCCCGACGCCGTGATCGGCTCCCGGGTTGGTGGGCGATGCGGACACGCGGCTCCAGCGATCGGACATGCGATCATCCTACGGGCGGCGGCTCAGGGCCTCCCGTCGCCCTCTCCGGTCCGACCGCCCGCCCCGTGCGCGTCCGCGCGGTTCGTTGCCGACTCGTGCGCAGCCGCGCCGTACGCAGCCGACCCGTGCGCGGCCGCGCGCTGCAGGGCGCGCTGCTCGTCCATCGGGCGCGCCTCGAGCGGGATCGCGAAGCTGAGGTGCGCGGCCAGCAGCGGTTCGAGAGCGGATGCCGCGGCCTGCACGCGCGCCGGCACGTCGCCGCGCACCTCGAGCCAGGGCACCGGCTGCGCGGCGAGGACATCGCGGAAGCGCTGCTGCATGTCGTGGCGGATGTGCTCGCCGTCGCGCATGCCGTCCTGTTCGAACGGGATCTCGTCGCCCGTGAGCACGTAGAGGAGGGGGCGGTGGCCGTCGGCGGCGCGGTGCAGGCGCTCGGCGACCGTGCCGACGTAGCGCTCGTGCCAGAGCGCGGTCGCGAGCACATCGGTGTCGCACACCAGCACCGGGCGCGGCACACGGCGCAGCGCCCGCTCCTCGATGGCGATCTGCCGGTCGACGATGAGGTCGAACTCGTCGCTGCGCCAGGGCGCCTCGAGCCCGCCCTCGCGCACCTCGGAGTGCTCCCGCCCGTACTCGGGAACCCACAGCGTGCCGAGGTGCGCGGCCAGCGCCTCGGCGAGCGTCGTCGACCCGGTCGACTCGGCGCCGAGAACGACGACCCGGGGAGTGAGCGACGCCCGCACGGCCGGCGCGAGCTCGTGCCAGAGCGCCGCGGGGTCGGCGCGGATCGCCGTGCCCGACACCGGGTTGATCCGTCGACCCTCGTCGATGCGGACCCAGTGGGCCCCGAGGCGCTGCGCGAGTTCTCCGCCGTACGCGTCGCACGAGTAGACGGTGTCGACGGGTCCGTCGAGCAGCGACTCGATCACGGCGAGGTGCTCGCGCCACGCGGCATCCGATCCGAAGTCCACCGGGGCGTCGTCCATCGCCGCCACGACCCGCGCGCCGGGGTGCGATTCACGGATCCAGTCGGCGCGCGTCTCGAGCGGGATCGATTCGACGGATGCTCCGAGCACCTGCACGGTGACGCGCTCGCTGCGCCGTTCGGCCTCGCGGATGAGGTGCGAATGCCCGCTGTGGAACGGATAGAACTTGCCGATCACGAGCCCGTGGCCCTCGCGGCGCGGTGCGGCGGCCGTCACGCGGGCGCCTCGACGCGTTCGCGCTCCCGCTCGTCGGCCGCCACTCGGCGCCACGAGGTGAAGCCGAACACGCACAGGCCGATGAAGAGCAGGTACAGCGCGGCGATGACCCACAGCCCGGTGACGATCGAGATGCCGATGATCACGACGTCGACGCCGATCCAGACGAACCAGTTCTGGATCCACTTGCGGTTGAGCATGTACTGCGCGACGAGGCTCGCCGAGGTGGTGAGCGCATCCGCGACCGCGACCTCCGAGTCGGTGAACGACGTGAGCACCCACACGAGCACAGCGGCACCGGCGATCACCGCGAGCACCAGCCACGGCACCGCCCGGCGCGGAGTGCTCGCGATGTAGGTGCGACTCTGTTCCTCACCCCGTGTCCACCGCCACCAGCCGTGCACGCCCATCACGAGGTAGACCGCCTGCAGGCCGGCGGCGGCGTAGACACCCGCGCCGAGGAAGACGACGAAGAGCACGACGTTGTTGGCGATGCCGATCGGATACGTCCAGACGTTGCGGAGCCCCGCCAGGAGCACGCAGACCGCGCCGGTCACGAAACCGAGCACCTGCTGCCACTCGGCGATCAGCCAGTCGAGCACGACGGGCCTAGAGCTCGACGCCGACGAGAACCGGCTCGGGCTGCAGCACGAGACCGAACTCGCTGTGCACCCGACTCTGGATGAAGCGCGCGAGCTCGGCGACCTCCGCGGCGGTCGCGCCGCCCCGGTTCGTGAGGGCGAGCGCGTGCTTGGTCGACACCGAGGCGCGCGAACGCGGCAGCTTGAATCCCTTGCGGATGCCGGCCTGCTCGATGAGCCACGCGGCGCTGACCTTGACGTCGGCCGCTTCGCGCGCCGGTGCCGGGATCAGACCTCCGTAGGACGCGAGCGGGATGACGGTGACGGTGTCGAGGTCGGGTGAGACCGGCCAGCGCGGACACTCCGGCGGGAGCGCGCGGGCGACGGACTCCGTGACGATCGCGTTCTGGAAGAACGACCCGACGCCGTGCGTATCGGGATCGACCCGATCCCACAGCATCCCCTTCGAGGCGCGCGTGGCGAGGATGCGCTCGCGCACCCACGACAGCGGCACGGGGGCGTCGTCGCCGAGGGTCAGCGCCCGGCGCAGCTGCTCACCGCGCACGATGCGCTCCCGCGCGACCAGCAGATCGACCGTGATCGACAGGATCACGGCCCGTCGCTCGGGCTCGCTGCCGTAGTGGTGCTTGAGCACCGAGGTGCGGAACCCGAGGCCCAGCTCGGAGGCGGGGACCGTCGAGATCTCGCCGGTCACCGCGTCGATCAGCTCGACCTCGACCAGGGTCTCCTGGATCTCCTGCCCGTACGCCCCGATGTTCTGCACGGGAGCGGCTCCGACGGTGCCGGGGATGCCGCTCATCGCCTCGAGCCCGGCGTAGCCGTGTTCGACCGCGTACGCGACGAGTTCGTCCCACCCGTGGCCCGCCTGGGCGCGCAGCCGGATGCGGCCCTCGTGGGGCGAGGGCAGCTCGTCGATGCCGCGGGTGAGCACCCGGATGACGGTGCCCTCGAACTGCTCGTCGCCGACGAAGAGGTTCGAGCCTCCACCGAGCACGAACCACTCGTCGCCGCGCGACCATGTCTCGCGGAGCGCACTGACGAGCCCCTCGGCGGTCGTGGCGTCGAGCATCCGCTCGGGCGCACCGCCCGTGGCGATGGTGGTGAGCGCGGAAAGCGGGATCGGCGTGATCTCGTGCACCTCGGCGTCGCCCATCAGACCGCGATGCGCAGCTGCGCCTTGACGAGCACGGTGGCCTCGCCGAAGGTGACCTTGAGGTCGACCCGCGCGGCCGTCTCGTCGACGGCGCCGATCGTGGCCAGCACGTGCACGTCGGCACCGTGCTCGGGGTCGACGACGACGGGCTTCGTGAAGCGCACGCCGTAGTCGAGGATGCGGGTCTGCGGGTCGAGGGCCGCGACGACCACCGACGAGGCGATGCCCATCGTGAGCATGCCGTGCGCGAGCACGCCGGGCAGCCCGACGGAGGCGGCGACGTCGTCGCGGTAGTGGATGGGGTTGAAGTCGCCGGAGGCCCCGGCGTAACGGACGAGGGACTCGCGCGTCAGGTGCACGGTGCGCTCGGCGATCACGTCTCCGATCGAGTACGCCATCACTCCCCCTCTCCGACCAGCAGCACGCTGGTCGCGGTCACGACATGGGCACCTGCGGCATCCGTGATCTCGGCCTCGCTCGTGATGAGCGCGTTGCCGGCCATCATGCGGATGCCGGTGACCCGCAGTTGCGCGGTGAGCTCGTCACCCGCGACGATCGGCCGCGTGTACGCGAAGCGCTGCTCGGCGTGGATCGTGCGCGCCAGCACGATGCCCGAGTCCTCGGCGCCCAGGAGCTGCTGGAGCGTGAGGTCCTGGATGACCATCGGGAACGTCGGGGGCGCGACCACGTCCGCGAAGCCGGCCGCGCGGGCCGCCTCGACGTCGGTGTGCTGCGGAGCATCGGCGAAGACGGCGCGGGCGAACTCGCGCACCTTCTCACGACCGACGAGGTACGGGGGCGTCGGCGGGAACTCCCGGCCGACCAGTTCTGGGTTCACTGGCACCCCTCGATCCTATCGAGGGTCGCCGACAGCCGCCCCGCCCGCCGGTGCGGTCAGTCCTTCTTCTTGCGGCCCCGGATCGCCTTGATCGCCATCTGCACCGCGATCACGACGAGATATGCCGCGAAGAGGATGTTGCCCGTGCCGGGATCGATCAGCGTCGCGAGCCAGGCGCCGAGTGCGGTCGTGGTGCAGGCGGCGACACCGATGAGCGCGGCGGCGAGCAGATCGACGTTGCGGTTGCGGAGGTTGCCGAACGTGCCGGAGACCGCGGTGGGGATCATCATGAGGAGCGACGTTCCCTTGGCGACCAGGTCGCTCGTGCCGAAGGCGAGCATGAGCACCGGGACGACGATCACACCCCCGCCCACGCCGATGAGGCCCGCGAGCACACCGGTGCCCACTCCGACGACGACGAGCGCGATGCCCGAGATCCAGGTGAGGTCGAAGGGCGCGTCCCGCGAGGGGATCACGAGGAAGAGGCTCACGATCACGACGAGGAGGAAACCCACGAAGCCCCAGCGCAGGGCGGTCTGCGAGATGCGCGGCAGCAGGCGGGTGCCGATCTGGGCGCCGACGACGGCGCCCGCGGCGAGGATCAGGGCGGGGATCCACGCGACGGACCCCGAGGCGGCGTACGAGATCACGCCGACGGCCGCGGTGGGGACGATCGCGGCGAGCGAGGTACCGGCCGCGAGACGCTGATCGAAGTGCAGGAACAGCACCAGCAGCGGGACGATCACCGTGCCGCCGCCGACCCCGAAGAGTCCGGAGAGGAGGCCGGCGAGCAGGCCGATCCCGATGAACGTCGTGTAGGCCCGCGGTCCGCGGAACGGTCTCGTGGCCGCGTCGTTCACGTCTCTCCTTCTCACGCGGCCCTGGACCTGGCCGCACCGTCCGCCAGCCTACTCCCGCGGGGGGCGTGCGCCGGACTCGAGGCTCTTCGTCAGCTGCGCGACCTGCGCGCGCAGCTCGCGCAGCTCGGCGAGCACCGCGGCCTCGCCGTGACCGCCGACGGTCACCTCGTGGACGGGGGCCTCGCCGTTGCGGACGCGGTCCTCGTCGAGGCCCTGCATCGCGTCGACGATCACCGCGATGAACAGGTTGAGGACCGTCAGCGCGCTGATCAGCACGAAGGGCACGAAGAACGCCGGCGCCCACGGGATCTCGGCGCTCACCGTCCGCGCGATCGCACTCCAGGAGTCGAGCGTCATGATCTGGAAGAGCGAGAAGAGCGACGCCCCCATGTCACCGAAGTACTCGGGGAAGCGCGCCCCGAACAGCATCGTCGACATCACCGCACCGACGTAGAACACGATCACCAGCAGCGCCGCGATGGAGACGATGCCGGGCACCGCGCGCACGAGCGCGTCGACGACACGACGCAGCGAAGGGATCACCGAGATCAGACGCAGCACCCGCAGCACCCGCAGCGCCCGCAACACCGCGAAGCCGTCGGCGCCCGGGATCAGGGCCACGCCGATCACCAGGAAGTCGAACACGTTCCACGCGTTGCGGAAGAACCCCAGGCGTTCGGCGTACAGCTTGAGCGCGATCTCGATCAGGAAGATGCCGAGACAGATCTTGTCGAGCACGTGCAGCAGCCCGCCGAACGACTCCGTCACCGCCGGGGAGGTCTCCAACCCGAGGATCACGGCGTTGACGAGGATGACGACGATGATGAAGGTCTGCACCGGCGACGAGAGCACGAAGCGTCCCACCGCCGCTCGCGAGTGCCAGGCGTCCGTTCGCATGACGGAATCCTTTCATGCCGTCCGCCGTACACGCGAAGAAGCCCGCCACCTCAGAGGTGACGGGCTTCTCACGAGTCGAGTGATTACTCGGACTTCTCCTCGGCGGCAGGCGCCTCGGTGGTGTCTTCGGCGGCGGGAGCCTCCTCGGCGGGAGCCTCCTCGACGACCTCGGCGGTCTCCTCGGCGGGAGCCTCCTCGACCGGCTTCTCCGCCTGGGGGGCGGCAGCGGCCTTCTTGGTCGACTTCGCCTTCGGCGTGACGGGCTCGAGGACGAGCTCGATCACGGCCATGGGAGCGTTGTCGCCCTTGCGGTTGCCGACCTTGGTGATGCGCGTGTAGCCACCCTCGCGGTCAGCGACCAGCGGAGCGATCTCGGTGAAGAGCGTGTGCACGACTTCCTTGTCACCGATGACCGAGAGCACGCGACGGCGTGCGTGCAGGTCTCCGCGCTTGGCGAAGGTGATGAGACGCTCGGCGAGCGGACGCAGGCGCTTGGCCTTCGTCTCGGTCGTCTTGATCGACTTGTGGGTGTACAGCGCAGCGGCGAGGTTGGCAAGCAGCAGGCGCTCGTGGGCGGGGCCGCCTCCGAGGCGGGGACCCTTAGTGGGCTTGGGCATAATCGTCTAACTCCTGGTCAGAAAGGTCGGGTATCAGAAGGACTCGTCTTCGCTGCCGCCGTAGAAGTGGGCGCCGTCGAAACCGGGCACCGAATCCTTGAGCGACAGACCGAGCGAGATGAGCTTGTCGCGCACCTCGTCGACCGACTTCTGGCCGAAATTGCGGATGTTCATGAGCTGCGTCTCCGACAGGGCGACGAGCTCGGAAACGGTATTGATGCCCTCACGCTTCAGGCAGTTGTACGAGCGGACCGACAGGTCGAGGTCCTCGATCGGCATCGACAGCTCGCTGGAGTTCACAGCCTCCACCGGCGCCGGGCCGATCTCGATGCCCTCGGCCTCGACGTTCAGCTCGCGAGCGAGACCGAACAGCTCGGTGAGCGTCTTGGCAGCCGAAGCGACGGCGTCGCGGGGGCTGATCGAGTTCTTCGTCTCGACGTCCAGGACGAGCTTGTCGAAGTCGGTGCGCTCCCCGGCACGGGTCGCGTCGACGCGGTAGCTCACCTTGAGGACCGGCGAGTAGATCGAGTCGATCGGGATCTGACCGGCCTCGGCGTACTCGTTGCGGTTCTGCGTCGCCGAGACGTAGCCACGGCCACGCTCGATCGTGAGCTCGAGCTCGAACTTCGCGGTGTCGTTGAGCGTCGCGATGACGAGCTCGGGGTTGTGCACCTCGACACCGGCCGGAGCCGAGATGTCAGCGGCGGTCACTTCGCCCGCACCGGTCTTGCGCAGGTACGCGGTGATGGGCTCGTCGCGCTCCGAGGAGACGACCAGCTGCTTGATGTTGAGGATGATCTCGGTGACATCCTCCTTCACGCCGGGGATCGTGCTGAACTCGTGCAGCACGCCGTCGAGACGGACGCTGGTGACAGCGGCACCGGGGATCGACGACAGCAGGCTGCGACGCAGCGCGTTGCCGATCGTGTATCCGAAGCCGGGCTCCAGAGGCTCGATGATGAACCGGCTCCGGTTCTCGACGATCTTTTCCTCGGTGAGTGTGGGACGCTGTGCAATGAGCACTCTGTGTTCCTTTCGATCACATGACCGCTATATGACATGTGGTGGGTGAGGTCTTGAGTTGTGGAAGTCGATGCCCGCGAACGGGCGGGCGAGCCGCTCGGCCCCGACCGCTCAGAGAACGGGACGGGGCGAGCGGCTCGCGAGCCGGATCAGACGCGGCGACGCTTCGGCGGGCGGCATCCGTTGTGCGCCTGCGGGGTGACGTCCTGGATCGAGCCCACCTCGAGGCCGGCTGCCTGGAGCGAGCGGATCGCGGTCTCGCGGCCGGAGCCCGGACCCTTCACGAGGACGTCGACCTTCTTGACGCCGTGCTCGGCGGCCTGGCGGGCAGCCGACTCGGCTGCCATGCCGGCGGCGTACGGGGTCGACTTGCGCGAGCCCTTGAAGCCCACGCCACCCGACGATGCCCACGCGATGACGGCGCCGGACGGGTCGGTGATCGAGACGATCGTGTTGTTGAACGTCGACTTGATGTGGGCCTGGCCCAGCGCGATGTTCTTCTTTTCCTTGCGGCGCGGCTTGCGCGCGGCGGCCTTGGGTGCAGCCATGAAAGTGTTCTCCTAGTCCCTGGGGCCGCGCTTAGCGGGCCTTCTTCTTGCCGGCGACGGTGCGCTTCGGGCCCTTGCGGGTACGGGCGTTGGTCTTGGTGCGCTGACCGCGGACCGGGAGACCACGACGGTGGCGGATGCCCTCGTAGGAGCCGATCTCGACCTTGCGGCGGATGTCTGCGGCGACCTCACGGCGGAGGTCACCCTCCACCTTGTAGTTGCCTTCGATGTGGTCGCGGAGGGCGATCAGCTGGTCGTCGCTGAGGTCCTTCACGCGGATGCTCTCATCGATGTCGGTCGCCTTGAGGATCTCGACCGAGCGGGTACGGCCGACGCCGTAGATGTAGGTAAGGGCGATCACCACGCGCTTGTCGCGCGGGATGTCAACGCCGGCAAGACGTGCCATGCGGTTCTCCTGGGTGTTGTGGAGGTGTGGAACAGGATCGGTGCCCGGGCCTCCGCCCCGAGGTGTCCCCCACTCGCGTGGGATCTGATCCTGCCGTTCGTGTATTCAGTTGTGTCAGATCAGAAGAGTGATCAGCCCTGGCGCTGCTTGTGGCGCGGGTTGCTCTTGCAGATCACCATGACGCGGCCGTGGCGGCGGATCACCTTGCAGTGATCGCAGATGGGCTTGACGCTGGGGTTGACCTTCATGATGTTTCCTGTTCGCTGTCTTCGTACCGCCCCGCTGCGGGGCAGGCCGTTACTTCTCGACCGATCAGCGGTAGCGGTAGACGATACGGCCGCGGGTGAGGTCGTAGGGGCTGAGCTCCACGACCACGCGGTCCTCGGGGATGATACGGATGTAGTTCTGCCGCATCTTGCCGGAGATCGTTGCCAGGACCTTGTGTCCGTTGCTGAGCTCAACGCGGAACATCGCGTTGGGAAGAGCCTCGGAGATCACGCCCTCGATCTCGATGACACCGTCTTTCTTAGCCATAGCCTCGCTGACGCTTCTGCAGACCGGTCGATCTGCGGTGGGTGATTGGTTTGTTGGTGCTGCGCCGACGGACACGCCGAATCAGTGCGCAAGGCACCAAAGATCTATGTTAGACGACGCCGGGGCATCCGGCAACCTGAGCCGGAAGCATCCGCGCGTCGCCCGCCGTGCACGCCACGAGGGCGGCCCCGCGACGGGACCGCCCTCGTCGTGATGCGGATCCGCTCAGGGCAGGATCTGCGCGAAGCGCGACTGGATGTCGGCGTTCTCGATGCGCTCACCGTTGATCTCGACGGTGGGCGTGCCCTGGATCTCGTGCTGGTTGGTCTGGTCGCGAACGAAGTTCATGTAGGTGCCGTCCGCGATGCAGTCGGCTGCCGCACCCGCCCCGACCTGCTCGGCGTAGGACGCGAGCTCTTCGTCGGTGTAGCCGGCAGTGTTCTCCTGCGGCTGGTTGGTGAACATGAAGTTGAAGAAGTCGAGGAACGAGTCCGGCGCGTTCTCCGCGACGCAGTACGCGGCACCCGCGGCACGGGTCGAGTACTTCGTGTTCTGCGAGTACCGGTCGAGGATCGAGATCGGGTGGATGTTCAGCGTGATGTCATCGCTCGCGGCGGCGGACTGGAGCTGCTCGCCGTACGCGTCTTCGAAGTCGCCGCAGATTGGGCACATGAAGTCGACGAAGACGTCGACCTCGTCATCGCCGCCACCGAAGCTGATCGCGCCGGTCTCCTGGTTGACGTTGCCACCCTCGGGGGCGACGCCGGGGGCCGTGGCCTGGTTGTTCAGGAACACCACGAGCCCGCCGAGGACGACCAGCACGACGACGACTGCTGCGGACACCCCGATCGCGAACCAGTTGGTGTTGCTCTTCGCCGCTGCCATTGTCTTCCGTTTCTCTCGGTCTCGCCGCAGTTATTGCGGACGCAAGTACCCTGTGATCTTCCTGCATCAGCCTATGGGGTTCGTGTGAGGCGAACCTTGCCTGCAGTTCACGCTTGCGTAACGGATGCCGGGGGCAGCCGATGAGACGAGATGCTCGGGAGCGTCAGGCGACGGGAACCGGCGTCACCCCGAAGGGCGCGAGGCCCGCTGCGCCGCCGTCGGGGGCGGTGAGCACCCAGAGCCCGTTCTCGTGCACGGCGACGCTGTGCTCCCAGTGCGAGCCGTCCGAGCCGTCGACGGTCGAGACGGTCCAGTCGTCGTCCTCGATGAACGTCTCCTCGCCGCCCGCGGTCACCATCGGCTCGATCGCGAGCACGAGGCCCGGCTTCACCTCGGCTCCGGGGTCGGGCGTGCGGTAGTTGAAGACGCTCGGCGCCTCGTGCATCTTGCGGCCGATGCCATGGCCGACGTACTCGCGCAGGATGCCGTAGGTCTCCCCCGACACGGCGGAGGGGCCCTGGGCCTCGATGTACCCCTGGATCGCGGCGCCCAGGTCACCGAGATGCGAGGCGGTCGCCATCGCGGCGATGCCGGCCCACATGGACCCTTCCGTCACGCGCGAGAGCTCCTCGCGATTCGCGACGACGTCCGGTCGCGTCTCATCGGGGACGACGACGGTGATCGCACTGTCGCCGTTCCACCCCTGGTACTGCGCACCGCAGTCGACCGAGACGATGTCGCCGGGCTGCAGCACCAGATCGCCGGGGATGCCGTGCACGACCTGCTCGTTGACCGAGACGCAGATCGTGTGGTGATAACCGCGCACGAGCTGGAAGTTCGATTCCGCGCCGCGAGCGAGGATCACGCGATTCGCCTCGGCGTCGAGCTCGAGCGTCGTCACCCCGGGGCGGATCAGCGGACGGACGGCGTCGAGCGCCGCCGCCGTGATCAGCCCGGGCTCGACCATCGATCGGAGCTGGGCCGGGGTCTTGTAGATCGACCGGCGGAACATCTCGGAGCCGCTCAGACGGCGACGCGCAGACCGCGTGCGTCGAGCGCGGCGACGATGCGCTCCGTGATCTCGTCGAGCGAGCCGACGCCGTCGATACGGTCGACGATGCCCTTCTCGCTGTAGACGTCGATGATCGGAGCGGTCTCTCGCTCGTAGATGTCGAGCCGGTGGGCGATCGCCTCTTCGGTGTCGTCGGAGCGCCCCTGCTCGATCGCACGGAGGCTCAGACGCGAGATGCTCTCGTCGCGCGGCACGTCGAGGAGGATCACGGCGTCGAGCGACTCGCCACGTCCCGCGAGGAACTCCTCGAGGTGACCGACCTGAGCCGTGTTGCGGGGATACCCGTCGAGGAGGAAGCCGTTCGCGGCGTCGTCCTGCGCCAGACGATCGCGGACGATCTCGCCCGTCAGCTCGTCGGGGACCAGGTCGCCGCGGTCGAGGATCGCGGTCACCTTCTGTCCGAGTTCCGTGCCGCCCTTGATGTTGGCGCGGAAGATGTCGCCCGTCGAGACCACGGGGATGCCGAAGGTCTCGGCGATGCGCACACCCTGCGTGCCCTTGCCGGAGCCCTGCGGGCCGACGATCAGGAGACGTGCGGATGCCGTCATCGGAGGAGCCCTTCGTAGTGACGCTGCTGCAGCTGGGCGTCGATCTGCTTGACCGTCTCGAGACCCACACCGACGATGATGAGGATCGACGCGCCACCGAACGGGAAGTTCTGGTTGGCACCGACCGTCGCCAGGGCGATCAGCGGGATGAGGGCGATCAGACCCAGGTAGATCGAGCCCGGCAGCGTGATGCGCGTCAGGACGTAGTCGAGGTACTCGGCGGTCGGACGACCCGCGCGGATGCCGGGAATGAAACCGCCGTACTTCTTCATGTTGTCGGCGACCTCGACCGGGTTGAACGTGATCGCGACGTAGAAGTAGGTGAAGCCGATGATGAGCAGGAAGTACGCCGCCATGTAGATCGGGTGGTTGCCCGTGGTGAAGTACGTGCTGATCCAGGTGACCCACGCGGCGGGCGTCGAGCCGTCCTGCGGGGTGTTGAACTGCGCGATGAGCGCGGGGATGTACAGCAGCGACGAGGCGAAGATGACCGGGATCACACCCGCCATGTTGACCTTGATCGGGATGTAGGTGTTCGTGCCGCCGTAGGTACGGCGTCCGACCATCCGCTTGGCGTACTGCACCGGGATGCGCCGCTGCGACTGCTCGACGAACACGACGAGACCCATGACGATGATTCCGACGAGCAGCACGAGCAGGAAGACCTCGAAGCCCTTCGTCTGCCAGATGAGGCTCATCGCGCCGGGGAAGGTCGCGGCGATCGAGGTGAAGATGAGGAGCGACATGCCGTTGCCGACGCCGCGCTCGGTGACCAGCTCGGCGAACCACATGATGAGGCCGGTACCGGCGGTCATCGCCATGATGATGAGCAGCTGTGCCCACCAGACGTCGTTCGTGAGCAGGTTCTGGCAGGCAGCGAGATCGGTCGTGCCGAACAGCTGGCCGCTGCGCGCGACGGTGACGAGAGTCGTCGACTGCAGCAGCGCGAGGGCGATGGTGAGGTAACGCGTGTACTGGGTGAGGCGGGCCTGGCCGGCCTGGCCTTCCTTGTGCAGCGCCTCGAAGTGCGGGATGACCACGCGCAGGAGCTGCGTGATGATCGTCGCGGTGATGTAGGGCATGACACCCAGCGCGAAGATCGACAGCTGCAGGAGTGCGCCACCCGAGAAGAGGTTGACCAGACCGAGAAGACCCTCGGTCCCGTTGTTGGCCGCGAGGCACTCCTCGACGTTCGGGAAGTTCACGAACGGAGCGGGAACGTTGGAGCCGAGTCGGTAGATGGCGATGATGGCCAGGGTGAAACCGATCTTCCGACGCAGGTCGGGAGTGCGGAAGATCCGCGCGATGGCGCTAAACAAGAACGTGCCTCCTGAAAGGGGTTGCCGCGACCGATGGGCGGCTGAAAGACCAGAGTAACCTAAACGCGGTTCTCGGCATCCATGTGCACAGAAGGGGCCGGAGAATCTCCGACCCCTTCCCTGCTGTGGTTACTTGACGGAACCGCCCGCAGCCACGATCTTCTGCTCGGCAGAACCCGAGACCTTGTCGACCGCGACGGTGAGCTTCACGGCGATGTCGCCGTTGCCCAGAACCTTGACCTTCTCGTTCTTCCGAACCGCACCCTTGGCGACCAGGTCGCTGATGGTGACGTCTCCACCCTGGGGGTAGAGCTCCGCGAGCTTCTCCAGGTTCACGACCTGGTACTCGACGCGGAACGGGTTCTTGAACCCGCGCAGCTTCGGGGTGCGCATGTGCAGCGGCATCTGCCCACCCTCGAAACCGACGCGAACGGTGTTGCGAGCCTTGGTGCCCTTGGTTCCACGACCGGCGGTCTTACCCTTCGAGCCCTCACCACGGCCGACGCGAGTCTTGGCGGTGTTGGATCCGGGGACGGGACGCAGGTGGTGCACCTTCAGCACGCCGGGACGCGATGCCGGAGCATCCGCCTTCGGCGCAGCCTTCTTGGCAGCCGGCTTCTTGGCGGTAGCCTCCGCCTTGGCGTCGGCCGCAGCGGTCTTGGCCGGAGCCTTCTTCGCGGCGGGCTTCTTCTCGGCGGCGGCCTTGGGGGCTGCAGCCTTCTTCGTGGCCTTCTCGGCCTCGACGGCCTCGTTCTTCTCAGCCATTAGTCGATCTCCTCAACCTTGACGAGGTGTGCGACGGTCTTGACGTAACCGCGCGTCTGCGCGTCGTCGGGGCGGACGGTGGTGTCACCGATCCGCTTGAGACCGAGGCTGCGCAGCGTGTCGCGCTGGTTCTGCTTCTCGCTCACCTTGGACTTGATCTGTGTGACCTTGAGCCGGGCGGCCATCAGGCACCTACCTTCTGTGCGGCGATGGCCTCGGCCTCGGCGCGGACAAGACGCGCCGGTGCCACCTGGTCGAACTCGAGGCCACGACGCGCGGCGACCGCACGGGGCTCCTCGAGCTGCTTCAGGGCGGCGACGGTCGCGTGCACGATGTTGATCGTGTTCGACGAACCGAGCGACTTCGACAGGACGTCGTGGATGCCAGCGCACTCGAGCACGGCGCGGACGGGACCACCGGCGATAACTCCGGTACCGGCGGCAGCCGGACGCAGCAGCACGACACCGGCCGCAGCCTCACCCTGCACGGGGTGCGGGATGGTGCTGCCGACGCGCGGAACGCGGAAGAAGTTGCGCTTGGCCTCTTCGACACCCTTCGAGATCGCCAGAGGGACCTCACGGGCCTTGCCGTAGCCGACGCCCACCAGACCGTTGCCGTCACCGACGACCACGAGAGCGGTGAAGCTGAAGCGACGACCACCCTTCACGACCTTCGAGACGCGGTTGATGGTGACGACGCGCTCCAGGAACTGGTTGTCACCACGGTCGCGCGAGTTGCGGTCGCGGCCACCCTGGTTGCGGTCACCGCGGCCACCGCGACGACCGTCGCGCTGGTCGCGAGTCGGCTCTGCCTGCGTGGTGCCGGCGGCCGTCTCGGAAGTGGCAGCAGCCGCTTCGGTCACTTCGTTCTCCTTGTTGTCACTCACAGTGCCAGACCCCCTTCGCGGGCGCCATCGGCGATGGCGGCGACACGACCGGCGTAGCGGTTACCGCCACGGTCGAACACTGCCTCGGAAACGCCGGCGGCCTTCGCGCGCTCGGCGACGAGCTCGCCGACCTTGCGGGCCTTGGCGGTCTTGTCACCCTCGAAGCCGCGCAGGTCGGTCTCGAGCGTCGATGCCGACGCGACGGTGTGACCCTTGCTGTCGTCGACCAGCTGCACGAAGACGTGGCGGGCCGAACGGTTGACGACGAGGCGCGGACGCACCTCGGTGCCGACGACCTTCTTGCGAAGGCGGGCGTGACGACGCGCGCGGGCGTCGGACTTTGACTTGAGAGCCATGGTTACTTACCACTCTTTCCGGCCTTGCGACGCACGTTCTCGCCGGCGTAGCGGACGCCCTTGCCCTTGTAGGGCTCCGGCTTACGGATCTTGCGGATGTTGGCAGCTGCCTCGCCGACAGCCTGCTTGTCGATACCGCTGACGGTGAGCTTGTTCGTGCCCTCGACCGTGAGCGTGATCCCCGCCGGCGGGTCGATCAGGACCGGGTGCGAGAAGCCGAGAGCGAACTCGACCGAGCCGCCCTTCTGCTGGACGCGGTAACCGGTGCCGACGACCTCGAGACCCTTGGTGTAGCCCTGGGTCACGCCGATGATGTTGTTGTTGATGAGCGTGCGGGTCAGGCCGTGAAGCGACCGGGACTCGCGCTCGTCGTCGGGACGGGTGACCAGAACCTGGTTCTCCTCGACCGCGACCTCGATGGGGCTGGCCACCGTGAGGGTGAGTTCACCCTTGGGGCCCTTCACCGCGACCTCGCGGCCGGTGACCGAAACGGTCACGCCCGCGGGAACGTCGATGGGAAGTCGTCCAATACGCGACATTTCGAATTACCACACGTAGGCGAGAACTTCTCCGCCCACGCCCTTCTGCTCTGCCTGACGGTCGGTGAGGAGACCGGAGGAGGTGGACAGGATGGCCACGCCGAGGCCGCCGAGGACGCGCGGGAGCTCGGTGGACTTCGCGTAGACGCGGAGGCCGGGCTTCGACACGCGCTTGATGCCGGCGATCGACCGCTCGCGGTTCGGGCCGTACTTCAGCGTCAGCGTGAGGTTCTGACCCACGCGGGCGTCCGAGGTCTCCCAAGCGGAGATGTAACCCTCCTGCTGGAGGATCTCGGCGATGTGCGTCTTGAGCTTGCTCGACGGCAGGGTCACGGAATCGTGGTGCGCCGAGTTCGCGTTACGCAGACGGGTCAGCAGATCTGCGACCGGGTCTGTCATTGTCATTGTTGTTTTCCTTTGTTCATGAGGTTCCGGCTGCCGTTACACGACAGACGGCCTGCGATGACACGCAATCTTCAATTGTACGCACACATCGACGGGCTCAGTGACACATGACCACTGAGCCCGTCGAGGGTGTTACGCCTGTGCGTCTTCCGAGCGGAACGGGAAGCCGAGGTGGCGGAGCAGTGCCCGACCCTCGTCATCCGTCTTCGCGGTGGTGACGACGGTGATGTCGAAACCGCGAACCCGGTCGATCTTGTCCTGATCGATCTCGTGGAACACGCTCTGCTCCTGGAGACCGAAGGTGTAGTTGCCGTTGCCGTCGAACTGCTTGGCCGAGAGACCGCGGAAGTCGCGGATACGGGGCAGTGCGAGCGAGACGAGGCGGTCCACGAACTCCCACGCGCGGTCACCGCGGAGGGTGACGTGCGCGCCGATGGCCTGGCCCTCGCGCAGCTTGAACTGCGCGATGGACTTGCGGGCCTTCGTGACGATCGGCTTCTGGCCGGTGATCTTGGTGAGATCGTCGACCGCGCCGTCGATCACCTTGCTGTCGCGAGCTGCCTCGCCGACACCGGTGTTCACGACGACCTTGACCAGTCCGGGGATCTGCATGACGTTGGCGTAGCCGAACTCGTCCTGCAGAGCCTTCTTGATCTCGGCGTTGTACTTCGCCTTCAGGCGGGGCTGGATCTTGCCAGCCACCGCGGCGTCGGTGGTTGCCATCAGAGGTCCTTACCTGACTTCTTCGCGAACCGCACGCGGACGGTGCGCTTCACGCCGTCCTTCGTCTGCTCCTCGACCCGGTGGCCGACCTTGGTCGGCTTCTTGGTCGAAGGGTCGACGAGTGCGACGTTCGAGATGTGGATGGGAGCCTCGACGGTCTCGAGGCCACCGGTCTTGGTGCCACGCTGCGTCTGGCCGACGCGAGTGTGCTTGGTGACGTAGTTCACGCCCTCGACGATGATGCGGTTGCGCTCGGCAAGGATCTCGAGGACCTTGCCCTGCTTGCCGCGGTCTCCGCCGCGCTCGGGCTTGGCGCCCGTGATGACCTGAACGAGGTCACCCTTCTTGATCTTCGCCATGACTTAGATAACCTCCGGCGCCAGCGAGACGATCTTCATGAACTTCTTGTCACGAAGCTCACGGCCGACCGGTCCGAAGATACGGGTGCCGCGGGGCTCCCCGTCGTTCTTCAGGATGACGGCGGCGTTCTCGTCGAACTTGATGTACGAGCCGTCGGGACGGCGCGTGGACTTGACGGTGCGGACGATGACCGCCTTGACGACGTCGCCCTTCTTGACGTTGCCGCCCGGGATCGCGTCCTTGACCGTCGCGACGATGGTGTCGCCCACGCCGGCGTAGCGGCGCTTCGAACCACCGAGCACGCGAATCGTGAGCAGCTCCTTGGCGCCGGTGTTGTCGGCGACCTTGAGGCGGGACTCCTGCTGAATCACTTGGCCTTCTCCAGAATCTCCACCAGACGCCAGCGCTTCGTGGCGCTGAGCGGGCGGGTCTCGTTGATCAGGACCAGGTCGCCGATGCCGGCGGTGTTCGCCTCATCGTGCGCCTTGACCTTCGAGGTGCGGCGGATGACCTTGCCGTAAAGCGGGTGCTTCACGCGGTCCTCGACCTCGACCACGATGGTCTTGTCCATCTTGTCGCTGACGACGTAGCCACGACGCGACTTGCGGTACCCACGGGCATCCGCATCGCGCACATCGTGAGCAGCGTGCTCAGCCTCGACGGCGGCTTCCTTCTTGGTGGCCATCACTCAGCCTCTTCCTTCACGGCGTCGTCGGCGGCATCCGCCTTCTTCGCCTTCGACTTGGACGCCTTCTTGGCCGGAGCCTCGACCGGAGCGGGCGTCGCACGGATGCCCAGCTCGCGCTCGCGGATCACGGTGTAGAGACGCGCGATGTCGCGCTTGACGGCGCGGATGCGGCCGTGGCTCTCCAGCTGGCCGGTGGCCGACTGGAAACGGAGGTTGAACAGCTCCTCCTTGGCCTTGCGCAGCTCCTCAACGAGGCGCTGGTCTTCGAACGTGTCGAGCTCTGCCGGAGCGAGCTCCTTGGTGCCGATCGCCATTACGCGTCGCCCTCCTCGCGCTTGATGATGCGTGCCTTCAGCGGCAGCTTGTGAATGGCTCGCGTGAGTGCCTCACGGGCGAGCTGCTCGTCGACACCGGCGACCTCGAAGAGGACGCGACCCGGCTTGACGTTGGCGACCCACCACTCGGGGGAACCCTTACCGGAACCCATGCGGGTCTCGGCAGGCTTCTTCGTGAGCGGACGGTCGGGGTAGATGTTGATCCACACCTTTCCACCACGCTTGATGTGACGGGTCATCGCGATACGAGCGGACTCGATCTGACGGTTCGTCACGTAAGCGGGCGTGAGGGCCTGGATGCCGAAGTCACCGAAGGAGACCTTCGTGCCACCGGTGGCCTGACCCGAGCGACCCGGGTGGTGCTGCTTGCGGAACTTGACCTTACGGGGAATAAGCATCAGGCAGACGCTCCTTCTGCAACAGGTGCCTCGTTGCGCGGGGCACGGCGGCGGTCGCCACCACGGTCGTCACGACGAGCCTTGGGCGCGTTGGCCTGCTCGCGAGCGAGCTCCTTCGCGGTCAGGTCGCCCTTGTAGATCCAGACCTTGACGCCGATGCGGCCGAAGGTGGTCTTGGCCTCGTAGAAGCCGTAGTCGATGTTCGCACGGAGCGTGTGCAGCGGCACACGACCCTCGCGGTAGAACTCCGACCGGCTCATCTCCGCGCCGCCGAGGCGGCCGGAGACCTGGATGCGGATGCCCTTGGCACCGGCGCGCTGGGCGCCCTGCAGGCCCTTGCGCATCGCGCGGCGGAAGGCCACACGTGCGGAGAGCTGCTCGGCGATTCCCTGTGCGACCAGCTGAGCGTCGGCCTCGGGGTTCTTGACCTCGAGGATGTTCAGCTGGATCTGCTTGCCGCTGAGCTTCTCGAGGTCGCCGCGGATGCGCTCGGCCTCGGCGCCACGACGACCGATCACGATGCCCGGACGGGCGGTGTGGATGTCGACGCGGACGCGGTCACGGGTGCGCTCGATCTCGATGTTCGAGACACCGGCGCGGTCGAGCTGCGTCTTCAGCAGGTTGCGGATCTTGATGTCCTCGGCGACGTAGTCGGCGTAACGCTGACCCGGCTTCGTCGAGTCCGAGAACCAGCGCGACACGTGGTCCGTGGTGATGCCGAGACGGAAGCCGTACGGGTTTACCTTCTGTCCCATTACTTGCTCGCCTTCTTGTTGCTGTCACCGGCAGCGGGCGCAGCCGCCTCCGGCGTCGAGAGCACGACCGTGATGTGGCTCGTGCGCTTCTTGATCTGGAAAGCGCGACCCTGTGCACGGGGCTGGAAACGCTTGAGCGTCGTGCCCTCGTCGACGTACGCGTTGGCCACGTACAGGTCCTGCTCGTCGAGGTACTCGCCGTCGCGATCCGCCTTCACCTGTGCGTTGGCCATGGCCGACGCGACAAGCTTGTAGATCGGCTCACTGGCGCTCTGCTGTGCGAACTTGAGGATCGCGAGAGCTTCCTGGGCCTGCTTGCCCTTGATGAGCGCGACGACACGACGAGCCTTCTGCGGGGTCACGCGGATGTGCTTCACGCGTGCGATCGATTCGACCATTAGCGGCGCCGCCCCTTCTTGTCGTCCTTCTCGTGGCCGCGGAAGGTGCGGGTGGGCGCGAACTCGCCCAGCTTGTGACCGACCATGGTCTCGGAGACGAACACAGGAATGTGCTTGCGTCCGTCGTGGACCGCGATCGTGTGACCCAGCATGGCCGGGATGATCATGGACCGGCGGGACCAGGTCTTGATGACGTTCTTGGTGCCGGCTTCGTTCTGCACGACCACCTTGCGAAGCAGGTGCTCGTCGACGAAGGGGCCCTTCTTAAGACTGCGAGGCATCTTCTCTTACTCCTACTTGCGCTTCTTGCCGGCGTTACGACGACGCACGATGTACTTGTCGCTTTCCTTGTTGGCGTGACGGGTGCGACCCTCAGCCTGACCCCACGGGGAGACCGGGTGACGACCACCGGAGGTCTTACCCTCACCACCACCGTGCGGGTGGTCGACCGGGTTCATGGCGACACCACGCACGGTCGGGCGAACGCCCTTCCAGCGCATACGGCCGGCCTTGCCCCAGTTGATGTTCGACTGCTCGGCGTTGCCGACCTCGCCGATGGTCGCGCGGCAGCGCGCATCGACGTTGCGGATCTCGCCCGAGGGCAGACGCAGCTGGGCGTAGGGGCCGTCCTTGGCGACGAGACGGACGGATGCTCCGGCCGAACGCGCCATCTTCGCGCCGCCGCCGGGGCGGAGCTCGATCGCGTGGATGACGGTACCCGTCGGGATGTTCTTCAGCGGGAGGTTGTTTCCCGGCTTGATGTCGGCACCCGCGCCGGACTCGATGATGTCGCCCTGCTTCAGCTTCGCCGGAGCGAGGATGTAGCGCTTCTCACCGTCGAAGTAGTGCAGCAGCGCGATGCGAGCCGTGCGGTTGGGGTCGTACTCGATGTGAGCGACCTTGGCGTTCACGCCGTCCTTGTCATTGCGACGGAAGTCGATGACGCGGTACTGGCGCTTGTGGCCACCACCGATATGACGGGTCGTGATGCGCCCCTGGTTGTTACGACCACCGGTCTTCGAGAGCGGGCGCAGCAGCGACTTCTCCGGCGTCGATCGGGTGATCTCGGCGAAGTCAGCCACCGACGAGCCGCGACGGCCCGGGGTCGTGGGCTTGTACTTGCGAATTGCCATGATTGTCCTTATCCCCCGGATCAGCCGATTGCCGTGAAGATGTCGATGGTGCCCGACTTCAGGGTCACGATGGCGCGCTTGGTGTCCTTGCGCTTGCCGGTGCCGAAGCGGGTGCGACGGGCCTTGCCGACGCGGTTGAGCGTGTTGACGGACGCGACCTTGACGCCGAAGATCTTCTCGATGGCGAGCTTGATCTCGGTCTTCGAAGCACGCGGGTCGACGAGGAAGGTGTACTTGCCCTCATCGATCAGGCCGTAGCTCTTCTCGGACACGACCGGCTTCAGGATGACGTCGCGCGGGTCCTTGTTCAGGGCCGTCTGGAGAACAGATGCCTGCTCGCTCATGCGGAGACCTCCTGGTTGGCGCCGGACTTGGAGGCGATGAAGCCTTCGAGCGCGGCCTGGGTGAAGACGATGTCGTCGGAGACGAGCACGTCGTAGGCGTTGAGCTGGTCGAACGACAGCAGGTGCACGTGACCGAGGTTGCGCAGGCTCTTGAGCGCGAGCTCGTCGCCGCGCTCGATGACGACCAGCACGTTCTTGGACGTGGCGACCTGGCCGAGGAAGCCCGCGGCTGCCTTGGTCGAGGGCGAGCCCTCGGAGCCGAAGCTGTCGATCGCGTGCAGGCGGTCGCCGCGGAAGCGGTCGCTGAGCGCACCCAGGAGGGCGGCGGCGATCATCTTCTTGGGCGTGCGCTGCGAGTAGTCGCGCGGCTTGGGGCCGTGCACGATGCCACCACCGGTCATGTGCGGCGCGCGGATGGAACCCTGACGGGCGTTACCCGTGCCCTTCTGCTTGAAGGGCTTGCGGCCGGCACCGGAGACCTCACCGCGACGCTTGGTCGAGTGGGTTCCCTGGCGAGCCGCCGCGAGCTGCGCGACGACGACCTGGTGGATCAGCGGAATGTTCGTCTTGACGTCGAACAGCGCGGCGGGAAGCTCGATCGAGCCTGCCTTCTTGCCGTCTGCCTTGAGGACGTCGAGCGCGAGAGTCGAGTCAGCCATGATCAGGCACCCTTCACTGCGTTGCGGACGTAGACGATGCGGCCACGAGCACCGGGGACGGCGCCCTTGACGAGCATCAGACCCTTCTCGATGTCGATGGCGTGCACCGTGAGGTTGAGGACGGTCACGCGCTCGCCACCCATACGGCCGGCCATGCGCATGCCCTTGAAGACGCGGCTCGGGGTCGACGATGCGCCGATGGAGCCGGGCTTGCGGTGGTTGCGGTGCGAACCGTGCGATGCCGAGACGCCCTTGAAGTTGTGACGCTTCATGACACCGGCGAAGCCCTTGCCCTTGCTCGTGCCGACGACGTCGACGAGCTGGCCGGCCTCGAACGTGCCGTCGACCGTGAGCTCCTGACCGAGTGAGTAGTCAGCAGCATCCGCGGTGCGGATCTCGGTGACGTGGCGGCGCGGCGTGACGCCGGCGGCCTCGAAGTGAGCCGTGAGGGGCTTGTTCACCTTGCGGGGGTCGATCTGGCCGTACGCGATCTGCACGGCGTTGTAGCCGTCCTTCTCGGGGGTACGAACCTGGGTGACCACGTTCGGTGCGAGCTCGATGACGGTGACGGGGACGAGCTTGCCGCTCTCGTTCCACACCTGGGTCATGCCGAGCTTCGTGCCGAGCATGCCCTTGGAAATCTTTGCGTTGATGTCAGCCATGTCGAACCTCAGAGCTTGATCTCGATGTTGACATCGGCCGGGAGGTCGAGACGCATCAGCGAGTCGACGGCCTTGGGCGTCGGGTCGACGATGTCGATCAGACGCTTGTGGGTGCGCATCTCGAAGTGCTCGCGGCTGTCCTTGTACTTGTGGGGCGACCGGATGACGCACACGACGTTCTTCTCGGTCGGAAGCGGCACGGGGCCGACGACGGTCGCGCCCGCACGGGTCACGGTGTCGACGATCTTGCGTGCCGACGAGTCGATGACCTCGTGGTCATACGACTTCAGGCGAATGCGGATTTTCTGTCCCGCCATTGTCTGCTCACTCTCTTTAAGCGTCTTACCGGCCTGAACCCGGTGGCTCAGGGGCATTGGACGCACGTCGGCGCTGTTCACGCCTCGGCACTCGAACGACTCCGGGGAGTCGCTCTGCGCACCACTGTTCTGCTGTCATCCCGACCTCCGCCGCGCACGGCGAAGACCTCGAAAGGAAGGTGTCGGGGTTGTGTGTTCTGCTACCCGCGGCCTAGAACCCTGCGCCTCTCAGAGGAGACACCGTCTATGCACTGCCCTGGCAGTGATTCGGCGCACGCTGAGCGCACCGAAATGTCGAACCTGTCTATTCTGCCACGGGGTATTTCACTTGTGCAAACCCGGGCGTGTCGCGCCGCCGCCGAAGCCTCAGCCGCGAGGTGAGAACGGGGCGAGGCATCCCCATGCCTCGCCCCGTTCGGGGAGGGCGTTCAGTGCGAGGGGGCACACCGAACGCGAGGAATCCGGCGTGAAGGGACGCCGAGATCCTCGATCGAGGGCACGGCGATGACGCCGCCGTGCAGGCGGGGTGACGAAGGCGCGCAGCGAGTGCGCACGTCGCAAGATGATCCCCAAGATCGCATTCCCCAGTTGAACGCGGACGAGCCGCGTGCTTCAGGAGTCCGGACCCCTCCGGGCTCCCCGACCGCCCTATCCCCAGTGCGGTCGGCTCCAGTCTACGCATCCGCGGGTCTCCACGCGAGCATCCGCCGGAATATCGCAGCGCACGACGGAGGGCGGTGACCTCCTCCCGGAGATCACCGCCCTCGGAGCGATCGACTACTGGTTGCCGACCTGCTTGTCGGCCGCGTCGCGGATCTCGTCGATCTTCTCGGACGCACCCGGAGCGATCTTCTTGGCGAAGTCGGCGACGCCGTCGAGGACCTTGTCGCTGATGTCCTCGGCCTGTTCGCTCTTCACGGCCTCGGCGATCTTGTCCTTGTTCTGCTCGACGAAGTCCTTGCCCTTGTTGACGGCGTCCTCGATACCCATGTGCGTCCCCTACTGGTCATGTGCTCCGGATCGGTTCCGGGCACCCTCATTCTGCATGCACGGACGCGCCGGCGGAAGAGCGCCGACGCGCGGCGACGAACAGTCCTCCCGACACCATCATCAGCAGGGCGACCGCGAGCAGCCCCCAGGCCATCTCGGCACCGGTCGTGGCGAGCGGATCCGCGGCGGCGACATCGACCGTCGCCTCGTCGATCAGCACGGCATCCTCTGTCTGCTCGCTGGGCGAGGTGACCGTGACGACGTTGGTGACCGACGGGTACGCGGCTTCGCCGACGTTCACGCGCAGCGCGAGGGTGATCTCCTCGTCGACCGCGAGGCCGTCCTCGAGCGTCCAGGTCACGACCTGGCCGTCGACCTGCACTCCCTCATCGGGAGATCCGGCGAAGGAGAGCCCGGCGGGCAGCACGTCCGTCACGGTGATCGGCCCCGGGTCGGCGGTGGGACCGTCGTTGCGCACGACGATCTCGTACGACCCGGCCTTGCCGACCTGGAACTCCCCGACCGCGGTCTTGCTCACGACCAGCGCGGCCATCGGCGGCACCGTGACGACGTCCGACGCGCGGTTGTCGTCGGGGGTGCGGTCGGGGTGCTCCTCCGTGATCTCGGCGGCGGAGACATCCGCCACGTTCACGACCTCGGAGTAGGCCGCGACGAGCACGCGGGTGCTCACGCCCAGGACGGATGCCGTCTCGCCCGGCGCGAGGGTCAGCGCGTAGCGCGCGACCACACGGGTCCCGGCCGTCGCGTCCTCCGCATCGACCGGTTCGATGCTCTCGATCGACCAGTCGGTTCCGACCTCGTCGCCGACGGTCGTCGTGACCTCGAGCCCGGCGGGCACGACGTCGGTCACGACGACATCCGTCGCCTCGGACGGACCGGCGTTGCGGACCTCGAGAGCGAACGCGAGCTCGTCGCCGATGCGCACGGCGGCTGCGTCGTGGGTCTTCGTGATCGAGAGATCCACCTCGCGGGCGATCGTGAGGTCGGCGGAGTCACCGTCGTTCTCGGGGTTCGAGTCCGGGGTGCCCGACGACACGGATGCCGTATTGGTGAGCACCGTATCGTGCGCGACCGACGGGTCGACAGCGGCCTCGAACTCGATCGAGGGCGCAGCGGCGCCGTTCACGAGGCCCGCGTCCGCCGGCAGCATCGTGAAGGTCACGGTCTGCGGATCGGCGTCGTCGGCCTGCGCGGACCACGCCTCGACGGCGGCACCGGTCAGACCGGTGAAACGGATGCCGGAGGGCAGCGCGTCCGCGACCGTGATCGGCCCGACCGCATCGCTCGGTCCGGCGTTCTCGACCTCGATCCGGTAGCGCACGCTCTCCCCCGCGACCGCGGAGGTGATCTCGGCGCCCTCGGCGTCGACCGCCGTCTTGACGAGGCCGAGGTCGGCATCCGTGGTGACGTCGATGGCGGCGTCGTCGCTGTCGGAGTGCGGCGAGGTGCTGCGGCTGTCGGTCCACGACAGGTTCGCCGTGTTCGTCAGCGCGGTGCCGGTGGGCACGTTCGACTCGATGAGGGCGACGACCGTGATCGTGCTCTCCCCCAGCGGGTGCCCGCGACGGATGCAGCTCTGGGCGTCCTCGTCGCACGTCCAGCCCTCGCCAGCGATCGAGACGGGGGCGAGGCCGGCCGGCAGCACGTCGGTGAGGAAGGCGTCCGCGACGGACGGCCCCTCGTTGTCGACCGTGATGGTGTACTCGACCTCGGTGCCGGCGATCCACGGACCGTCGGCGACGTCCTTCTGCACGGTCATCTCGGCGAGGGTGACGATGTCGATCTCGGCCTCGCCGTGGTTGTTCGCGGGGTCGAAGTCGTCGGGGCCCGTCACGTCGGCCTCGTTCACCAGGGTCTGCGGGCGAACGTCTGCGGCCACGTCGGCGGTGACGACGATCTCGATGGTCGATCCGACCTCGAGGGTCTGCTCCTCGGTCAGCGCCGGCCACGAGATCGCGCGGCCGTTCTCCGACACCGTGGGGGTGGCGGCGACTGCCTCGGCTCCCGCGATCGAGATGGTCGACGAGCTGTACGTGAGACCTGCCGGGAGCTGATCGCTGATCGTGATCGGCGCGCTCGAGAAGCTCGGCCCCTCGTTCGTGACCGTCAGCAGGAATCGCGTCTGCGTGCCCGCGGTCACCTCCGGGGTCTCTCCCCCGGCGACGGCGACGCCCTCGGTATCCATCGCCTGCTTGATGATCGCGAGATCCGCGACGCGGTCGGAGTCCGTCGTGTCGCCGTCGCGCGGCTCGTTGGTGGCGTTGGTCGCCGATGCGGTCGCCCAGTTCTCGACGACCGAACCGGGCGCGAGCGCGGCGTCGATGTCGTAGGTCACGACGAACGCGCGGGTGTTGTCGCCCGCGGCCGCCGGCACGGTGCCGTCGACGGTGAACGTGTCGTGGGTGCCGGGGCCCGCGACGCGGGTCCAGGTGCCCGTCACGTCCTCGACGGATGCGAAGGCGAGCATGCTCGGCACCTCGTCCTCGACGCTGACGTCGCGGGCATCCGCCGGTCCGTTGTTCGTCACGACGACGCGGTAGCTCACCGTCTCACCGGCGACGACGACGGGCAGCGGCCCGCCGAACTGCGCGGCGTCCTTCCAGACTCCCTGGTCGTTCACGACGCGCGTCTTGGTGATGGCGAGGGTCGTCGCATCCCCCGGAGCGACGGTGACATCGTCGGAGTTGTTGGTGGTGGTCGGATCGGTGGTCGCCCCCGGGGTGACGGTCGCCTCGTTGACGATGTCGCCGTCGTCGGGCGTCCACGATGCGAGCACGGTACCGGTCAGCGAGAGATCCTGCGCGGGACCGACCGCGAGCTGGGTGCCCGTGAACGTCCAGGTGATCGTGTCACCGGCGCTGGCGGGCCAGCCGTCGGATGCCGAGGCGGTCCACGCCGTCAGCCCCGCCGACGGGTCGGCCACGCCGGTGATCCCCTCCGGGATGGTGTCGGTCACGGTGATCTTGTCGTCCGCCGTCGACGCCGACACCGAGGGGCCGTTGTTGCGCACCGCGATGCTCCACGTGATCGAGCGTCCGGCGGTCACCTCGGCGGTGTTCACCGTCTTCTCGATCGCGAGATCGGCAGCGCTCGAGATGGGCTTCGTGGCCGTGGCCGCGTTGTCCTTCGCGATGTCGGCCGGCAGCTCGTACGTGCGGCCGGTGACGTCGGCGGTGTTCGTCGCAGTACCCGTGGCGGGTGCCTGGATATTCACGTCGGCGACCAGCTCGATGCGATCCGTGCCGTCGGACTTCAGAGTCGTCGTGTTCGCCCCGACGACGAACGGCGACTCGGGCGTACCCAGCCCGGTGAGGCTGAGCGCCGACCCGACGGTGTCTGCGGCACCCCTGTAGTACCGCGCGGTGAACGAGCCCATGGTGACACCGGCCGGAAGGTCGGCCACGTCGGTCACGCGGAACGGCCCGTTCGCGGCATCCGGCCGCTGGTTCGTGATGGTGATGAGCCACTGCGGCTGCGTGTAGGCGGCGCGACCGTCGGCCGCCGGACGCGCGGTGTCGCCCGCGGTCCATGCACCGTTCGCGTCCCCGCCGCGGGCCGTCTTGACGATCTTCAGGTCGGCGCGCGCGATCTGCGCGTCGGCCTGGGCGTTCGCGCCGACGTAGACGCCGTTGCCATTGCGGGTGGTCACACCGCTGGTATCCGTGGCCGAACCCGTGAGCGTGTTGACGTGCTTGACCGTGAGGCCGGAACCGGCGGTCTTCACGGCATCAGCCAGAGGCTTCGCCGAGAAGGAGACCAGGACGGTCCGCTGGTCGACGGGTGCAGCACTTCCGGGCAGCAGGGCTGAGCCGGTCGCCGATCCGATGGTCCAGGTGAGAACCTGATGGTCACCCTCCTTCGTGATGACGAGCTCATCCCGACCGGTGACGGGCTTCCCGTCGATGCTCACGCGCGGAGCGACGGCCGCGTCGTATTCCCAGTTCATCGGCAGCGTGTCGATCAATGTCACCGTCTGCGCGGCGCCGGCGCCGGTGTTGCGCGCCTGCAGAGTCCAGCCGAAGGACTCGCCGACGAAGGCCTGCGTCCCGTTGCTCGCGCGCTTCTCGAGCTGGATGCTCGGGAACAGCGGCGTGATGGTCGCGTCACTGGTCGAGGCGGCGATGGTCGTCGCGACACCGGGTACGCGCCCGGTTCCCGGCACGTACTTCCACCCGCCGGCGGAAGCCGACGAGTACTCCACCACTCGGGCCGTGTTCTTGTAGCCCTTGGCCGTGAGGCCGTCCGCCGCCACGAAGGTCCCCACGTAGACGAGCTCGCGACTGTTGGCGCCGCTGTTGCTGACCGGTCCTTCGATGGTCCAGCGGATCGTGCCGCCGCGGCCGGCCTCGATGCCTTCGCGGTCGACGAAGGAGAAGGAGGGGCCGGACAGTGCTGCCTGAGTGGTGTCAACGCGCACGCCGGAAGGAACGACGTCTTCGATGATCGTGCCGTAGGCCGCCGACGCTCCGCTGTTCGTCGCGGTCACCCGGTACGTGAACGACTGGTCGGGATTGCCGTTCGCCGTGGTGGCGTAAGTGTTCGCGCCCGTTCGGGTCACCTGCTTGGCGACGGTCACCCGCGGGTTGAGGATGGTCACGCTCGCCGTGGCCGTCGGCGTGCGACGGTCGCCCTCGGCGGTCGACCCGTCGACCTTGCTCCACGCGAAGGTCGCCGAGTTGACCAACGACGCTGTCTTCGCGTCCGTGGTCAGCTTCGCCTTGTACGTCACCGTGATGGTGCGCTGAGCGCCCTGGGCCAGAACGTCGTTCGGGGCGATCACCCATGTCAGGGTGTCGCCGCTCGTGAGCTGCGGACCGCTGACGGTCGGGGTGCTCGCGCCACTCTGTCCCGCCCACACCTCGGTGTGCGCGGCGTCGGGGAGGAAGGCCACGCCGACGGGCAGCGTGTCGGTGAGCGTCACGTCGTAGAAGTTGGTGTTCGCCGGGAGCGTCGTGGTCACGGTGTAGGTGACCTCGTCACCGATCACGGCAGAGGTCGGGCTGACCGTCTTCTTGATCGACGCCTCCGGCATCTTGACGGTGGCCTTCGCGGTGGCCGTGTAGGTTCCGCGACGGTCGGTGGTGTCGGCGTCCGACCCGACCTCGGTGTGTAGCGAGTAGCCCGTGAGTTCGGCGTGGTTGGTGAACTCCGATCCTCCGCCGGCGGCGGCCTGAACCTTGGCGGTGTAGGTCAGGGTCGGCGCGTCGCCGGTGCCGAAGATCTCGGGGATGGTCCAGCGGATGAGCTTTCCTGCGCCCTCTCCCGCGTCGATCGCGCCATCCGTCGTCACCGCACAGGTTTCGACGATCTCGGCCTCGCCCACCGACGCCTTCAGCGTCGCCGCATCGGGAGTGATCTCGGCCGGAACGCAGTCCAGGACCACGGCTTCGTACAACGCCGGCGCTCCGGCGGCATTCGACGCGGTGAGGGTGTAGACGACCTCGCCGTCGGCACCGACCTCGGTCCTGTTCGACGTCTTGGTGAGCGCCGGAGACGGAGCGATGAACGAGACGTTCGCGTTCGCGGTCACCGGGCGCTCGGTCGTCGGCGACGCGGCGTTCGGGTCGAAGAAGCTCAGCGTGGCTGTGTTCGTGAGCGTCGCGGGAGCCGTGATCCTCGGTGCGCCGCTGTTGACCGGGTTGGCGTCCTGCGCCTTCACCCAGACCGTGATCTGCACGCGGAAGGTCTCGTCAGCTTGCGAGCCGTTCGTGTAGGAGCTCGGGAACGTGAGCACGCCGTACGTGCCGGCCGCCGTGTCGCGATCCGCCGTGCGGAACGTGTCGACCGCATCCTCGGGCACGATCGGTTCGTCGTCGGGGCCGAAGAACTTCGCCTCGACGAAGTCGTACTTCACGCCGGCACCACCGCTGCTCAGCGTTCCGCCGTCGGAGAGCACCGCGCCGCGGATGGTCGTGCGCGCCGGGATCGTGGTCGAGTACTCGAACGTCACGTACTCGCCCTGGACGATCTGTCCGTCACCGTTGCGCGGCCCGTCGCCGAGATCGGTCGAACCGGCCGGAGTGCCGGTGACCGGGCCCACCTCGGTCGACAGCCGCACCTTCTTCACGGCCACGTCGGGCAGGTGCACCTCGGCGGTGTCGACGGTGTCGATGTCGGATGCGGCGACCTCGCCGTCCTGCGGCATGCGGTTCGTGAGCTGCTGACCACCGGCATCCGCCTGCGGTACGACGGTCGTCGTCTTCGTCGCGGAGTTCTCGATGCCGTAGCTCACGATGCCGGCCGTGTTCACGTAGCTCTGCGTGAGCTGCGCGGGTGCGCCTCCGTCCACGACGCCGGCGGGAACCGTGAGGGTGTAACCGAGCGACAGCCCGCGCACGACCTCGGGCGCGGTATTCGCACCGGGGGTGGCGGCGGTGGTGCCGGGCACCGATGCGCCGACCGTCCAGACGATCACCGAGCGGCCCACGAAGGCCGGGGTGAGGGCGATGCCGTTCGGCAGCTGTCCGCTGTCGTAGGCGACGGCCTCCACGTCATCCGTCGCCGTGTAGGGCGAGGCGGGTGCGGTGGCAGCACCGTCGTAGAGCGAGGCGGTGAAGTTCGCGACATCCGCCTTCTTCACTCCGGCGGGCAGCACGTCCCACACGACGTAGTCGGTGGTCGCGTTCTGCGGTGCCTTCACATCGATGCGGTAGTCGACGGTGTCGCCCTGCACCACCTGGCGCGCGTTCGCACGGCCCGCGAAGGGGGCATCGGTGCTCGCGCCCTTGACCGCGCTGACGGTCTTCGTCAGGGTCGAACCCCAGTCGAGGTCGATACCGGCATCGTCGCGGCGGAACGCGACCTCGCCCTTGACGTTGATCTGCTGGTACTTCGCCAGGTTCTTCGGGCTGTCGACCTCTTCGCGCGAGGCGGACTGCGCCTGCACCTCGCCGCGGACATAAAGGGTCACCTTGCTGCCCGCGGGCATGAAGCGATGGTCGCTCCCCGCGCGGTTCCTGGAGCCGAACTCCCAGGTGAGCGAATCCGCCGTCGTCGCCGGTTCGGGGATGAACGCGGTCGGGAAATCTCCGGCGTCGCGGGCGACCGGCGCGGTCGTCGGCGCGAGGCCGGGGAAGTCCGAGTATCCGTAGAGGACTTCGCGGAGCTCGACGCCCTCCGGGAGGTAGTCGGTCAGCTCGGCGTTGCGCGTGTCGATGCCCGTGGCGAACTCCACCTGGAGGCGGTACCACACGGTGTCACCGGGCGAGAAGGCCTGCGTGGCATCCTTCACCCACGACGCCCCGTTCGGGGTGAACGCGGCGCCGCGCTCGAGGACCTCCTTCGTGAGACGCGTCTCCCACGATCCGATGGTGGCCGACGAGTCGTCCGACACGTAACGGGTGCCGCCGACCTTCGCGAGCAGTGCGGGGTCGGCGGAGATCGCCGCGATCGGCTCGGTCTGCGCGGTCACGGTCACCGTGTTCACGAAGCTGTCACCCGAGCTCGTTCCGCCGCCTGCGCCCGTGTAGTTCGGGCGCTGCATGGCCGAGTACTGCGCCGTGCGGGTTCCGCCCGCCGCGAGGTCGTCCATCGCGAAGACCACCGTGTAGGAGCCGTTCGCCGAGTTGTAGTCCATCGACACCACGGTGAGGTCGGGCGACAGCACCGCGCCGCCGACCGCGGCCGGGTAGCTGCACGCCTCGCCGACGATCATGCCGTTCCACTGCTGCTGCGTGATCGTGCCGCCGTCGATCGACAGCTTCACGTCGCCTTGCTGCGCAGGGAGCGCCGGGCACAGCCCGTTGGGGATGACATCGGTGAGGAGGATGCTGCTCGCATCGACGTACTCGCTGACGTCGACCTGCACCGAGTAGACGGCGACCGTACCGGTCGTGAAGCTGTCGCCGGTGTCGACGCTCTTCAGCACGCGCACGTCGACAGCTTCGATGGTCTCGTCGTCGCGGTCGGAACTCGCGCGCAGCGACTCGTCGTTCGCGAACACCGGCCCCTGATAGATGCCGGTGGTCGAAGCGACGTTGCGCATCGTCTGGGCCGTCGTCGGCGCCTCCGTGTCGCCGTGGCGCGTCGAGGCGCCCGTGTTGTTGTCGAGGTTCGCCGCCTGCGCTCCGCCGGCCGGCGTCGGGGCCGCGCCCTCCGGCCACATCGTGTTGGCGAAGAGCGGGACGACGGCCCGGTACTGCAGCGTACGCTTCTCTCCGGCTGCGAGATCGCCGATCGACCAGGTGACCTTCGTGTACACGCCTGCACCGGTGAGCCCGAGCGCGAGCGCCTGCGCCTCGGTCAGCGAGACGGTCTCGACAGTCTCGCCGCCGATCGCCCCACCCGCCAGGCGGGGAGCGGTCGGGTACTCCGCACCGGGGGCCGAGTTGTCGGCGTCCGTACCGGATCCCAGGTACTCCAGGCCGGCCGGCAGGTAGTCGGTGACCGTCGCGCCGAGCGTCGCCGCGCGCTTCGTGTTCTCCACCTTGACGGTGTACACGGTGGGTTCGTTGTGAGCGCCGCGGAGGCGCTCCATCTCGGCGCTCGGCTCATCCTTGATGATGCGCAGTGCCTTCACCGGCACCTCGTCCGAGGCGACGAGGGACGCGGCGGTGTGGTCTCCCGTGCGCGCCACGCTGGTCGTGCCGTCGAACGTCGGGATCTTCGCGGGATCGTCGCTCGTGAACGCACGAATCGAGAACGCGACCTTGCTCCCGACGGGGTAGGTCGCCTCATCCGGGGTGATGGAGATGGTCGAACGGACCGTGCCGCCCTGCGGGAGATCGTTGACGTTCGACCAGACCCAGACCTGCTGACCCTCGGGAACCGCACAGGCGAATGGCGTGGCGGACCCCGCGGGAGCCGCGACCAGACCCAGCGTCGTGCAGTCGGGGTTGCCGGTCTGCGCGGTGCGCGTGCGGTTGGGGAGCACCTCACCGGCGCCGTAGACCTTCGCGGCGGGCAGACCCTCCACGCGGGCGAGCGAGACGGATGCCGGGGCGATCGCCAGGAAGCTCAGGTTGAACTGCTTGCCGCCGTCGGTGTTCGAGGCGGCGACGGTGAACTCGACGTCCTCTCCCGCGAGGACGAAGTCCTTGCCGGCCGGAGCGACGTTCGTCACCGTCACCGACGGCACGAATGTGTTGGCCGATGCCATCTGAGCCGAAATACCGGCGACGAACGCCCCGGCGATCACGGAGACGATGGCGGTGATCGCCGTCAGCTTCCGGGCGTGCTGCTGCTTCTGCGGACGCGCGTTCGAACGCATGGTGATACTCCCCTTTATCCCGCGCGCCACTCCCCGGCGCGCAGGCTCTCCCCGATACAGGCAGGCGCACGCAGATCAGCGGCTCAGGGAAGCTTCGGGTTTCCCTGGCCGCTGCAGCGCCGGCTCGACCTAGGGCTCGAACACATGCCTGCTTCGCCATGCTTTCGCATAGCGGTATTCACCATATACAACACTTCGTGTTTTATTCAACTGGATAGGGTAACGAGTTTGGGATACCGGATTCTCGGGTGTCCGGGCAACACAAAAGGGGCCGGACCCGAAGGTCCGACCCCTTGTGCAGGAAGCAGATGCTTACTTGATGATCTTCGTGACCGTACCGGCGCCGACGGTACGTCCACCCTCACGGATGGCGAAGCCGAGGCCCTCTTCCATGGCGATCGGCTGGATCAGCTCGACCGTCACGTCGGTGGTGTCGCCGGGCATGACCATCTCGGTGCCCTCGGGCAGCGTGATGACGCCGGTGACGTCGGTGGTGCGGAAGTAGAACTGCGGGCGGTAGTTCGTGTAGAACGGGTTGTGACGGCCACCCTCGTCCTTCGACAGGATGTACGCGGTGCCCGCGAAGTCGGTGTGCGGCGTGACCGAACCCGGCTTCACGATGACCTGGCCGCGCTCGACGTCCTCACGCTTCGTACCACGGAGCAGGAGACCGCAGTTCTCGCCGGCCCATGCCTCGTCGAGCTGCTTGTGGAACATCTCGATACCCGTGACCGTGGTCTTGACGGTCGGACGCAGTCCGACGATCTCGACCTCGGAGTTGATGGCCAGGGTGCCACGCTCGGCGCGACCCGTGACGACGGTTCCACGACCGGTGATCGTGAAGACGTCCTCGACGGGCATCAGGAACGGCTTGTCCTTGTCGCGCACCGGGTCGGGCACGTTCTCGTCGACGGCCTCCATGAGGTCGAGGATCGACTGGACCCACTTCTCGTCGCCCTCGAGGGCCTTGAGAGCGGAGACGCGGACGACAGGAGCGTCCTCGGCGAAGCCCTGCGAGGCGAGCAGCTCGGAGACCTCGAGCTCGACGAGCTCCAGGATCTCCTCGTCGTCGACCATGTCGGACTTGTTCAGCGCGACGAGCAGGTACGGAACGCCGACCTGCTTGGCGAGCAGAACGTGCTCACGCGTCTGAGCCATCGGGCCGTCGGTGGCGGCGACCACGAGGATCGCGCCGTCCATCTGAGCCGCACCGGTGATCATGTTCTTGACGTAGTCGGCGTGGCCGGGGGCGTCAACGTGCGCGTAGTGGCGCTTCGGGGTCTCGTACTCGATGTGCGAGATGTTGATGGTGATACCACGCTGGCGCTCTTCCGGCGCCGAGTCGATGGAAGCGAAGTCGCGCTGCACGTTGGTGTCAGACGGGAACTTGTCAGCAAGCACCTTCGAGATCGCTGCGGAGAGCGTGGTCTTGCCGTGGTCAACGTGACCGATGGTTCCGATGTTGACGTGCGGCTTGGTCCGCTCGAACTTGGCCTTAGCCACTGGGTCCTCCTCAGGACGTCGTGTAGAGGGTGCCGGGCACTGGATTGCGACCGGTTCTCTACGGGTGTGAATCTCAGTTTAGTAGAGAGGGAATGTGAAGTTGTAGGGGACCTGGGAGCCGGGCCGGAACCCGGCTCCCAGAAGTTGTTACTCGCCCGCGGTCTTCTGGACGATCTCGTCGGCCACGTTGCGGGGAACCTCAGCGTAGCTGTGGAACTCCATCGAGTAGACCGCGCGACCCGAGGTCTTCGAGCGCAGGTCACCGATGTAACCGAACATCTCGGACAGCGGCACCTGGGCACGGACGACCTTGACGCCGGCGGCGTCCTCCATCGACTGGATCTGGCCACGACGCGAGTTCAGGTCACCGATGACGTCGCCCATGTACTCCTCGGGAGTACGGACCTCGACGGCCATCAGCGGCTCGAGGAGAGCCGGGCTGGCGCGGCGAGCCGCTTCCTTGAAGCCCATGGAGCCGGCGATCTTGAACGCCATCTCCGAGGAGTCGACGTCGTGCGCGGCACCATCGACGATGGTCGCCTTGACGCCGACCATCGGGTAGCCCGCGAGGACTCCGACGTTCATGGCGTCCTGGAAACCGGCGTCGATCGAGCCGATGTACTCGCGCGGGATGCGTCCACCGGTGACGGCGTTGACGAACTCGTAGGTGTTCTCGGAATCCAGGTCCATCGGCTCGATGGTGAACTGGATCTTCGCGAACTGACCCGAACCACCGGTCTGCTTCTTGTGCGTGTAGTCGTGCTTCTCGACGGCCTTGCGGATCGTCTCGCGGTACGCGACCTGGGGCTTTCCGACGTTGGCCTCGACGTTGAACTCGCGCTTCATGCGATCGACGAGGATGTCGAGGTGCAGCTCGCCCATTCCCTTGATGGTCGTCTGACCGGTCTCGGGGTTGAGCTCGGTGCGGAAGGTCGGGTCCTCTTCAGCGAGCTTCTGGATGGCGACACCCAGCTTCTCCTGGTCGGCCTTGGTCTTCGGCTCGATGGCGACCTCGATCACGGGCTCCGGGAACGTCATCGACTCGAGGACGACCGGGGAGGCCGGGTCGGTCAGGGTGTCACCGGTGGTGGTGTCCTTCAGACCGATGACGGCGTAGATGTTGCCCGCGGTGACCGAGGGGACCGGGATCTCCTTGTTGGCGTGCATCTGGAAGATCTTTCCGATGCGCTCCTTCTTGCCCTTGGTCGAGTTGATGACCGCGGAGCCCGACTCGAGCGAACCCGAGTAGACGCGCACGTAGGTCAGACGACCGAAGAACGGGTGCACCGCGACCTTGAACGCCAGCGCGGCGAACGGGTCGTTGGCGTCGGGGTGACGCTCGATGATCTTCTCGGGGTCCTTGGGGTCGTGCGCCTCGATCGAGCCCACGTCGAGCGGGTTCGGGAGGAAGTCGACGACCGCGTCCAGCATCGGCTGCACGCCGCGGTTCTTGAACGCCGAGCCGCAGAGCACCGGGTAGATCTCCGAGGCGACCGTCATCTTGCGGATGGCGCCCTTGATCTCGGCGACCGTGAGCTCCTCGCCACCGAAGAACTTCTCGAGGAGTGCGTCGTCGCTCTCGGCGACGGTCTCGAGCAGCTGCTGGCGGTAGGAGTCGGCCTTCTCCTTGAGGTCGGCCGGGATCTCCTGGATCTCGTAGGAGGCGCCCATGGTCACATCACCCTTGGCGTCACCCGCCCACACCAGTGCGCGCATCTCGATGAGGTCGACGACACCGATGAAGTCGCTCTCCGCGCCGATGGGCAGCTGGATGACCAGCGGCTTGGCGCCGAGGCGGTTGATGATCGTGTCGACCGTGAAGTAGAAGTCGGCGCCGAGCTTGTCCATCTTGTTGACGAAGCAGATGCGCGGGACGTTGTACTTGTCGGCCTGACGCCACACGGTCTCGGACTGGGGCTCGACGCCCTCCTTGCCGTCGAAGACGGCGACGGCACCGTCGAGGACGCGGAGCGAGCGCTCCACCTCGACCGTGAAGTCCACGTGACCGGGGGTGTCGATGATGTTGATCTGGTTCTTGTTCCAGTAGCAGGTCACGGCGGCAGACGTGATCGTGATGCCGCGCTCCTTCTCCTGTTCCATCCAGTCGGTGGTCGAAGCACCGTCGTGGGTCTCGCCCAGCTTGTGGTTGACACCCGTGTAGAACAGGATGCGCTCAGTCGTGGTGGTCTTGCCAGCATCGATGTGCGCCATGATGCCGATGTTGCGGACCTTGCTCAGGTCGGTGAGCACGTCTTGTGCCACGGGAGTGTCCTTATCTTTTCTGGCAGTCGTACTGCGAAGAGGGGGTGCCCGCCCCCGACGGATGGCCGGGGGCGGGCGGAGCTGTTTACCAGCGGTAGTGAGCGAACGCGCGGTTCGACTCGGCCATCTTGTGGGTGTCTTCGCGGCGCTTGACCGCGGCACCCAGGCCGTTCGAGGCGTCGAGGATCTCGTTCTGGAGACGCTCGGTCATCGTCTTCTCACGACGACCCTTGGCGTAACTGACGAGCCAGCGCAGCGCGAGGGTGTTCGCGCGGTGCGGCTTGACCTCGACCGGCACCTGGTAGGTCGAGCCACCGACGCGGCGGCTGCGGACCTCGAGGGTGGGGCGGACGTTGTCGAGCGCCTTCTTGAGCGTGGCGACGGCATCCTGACCGTTCTTCGCCTCGACGCCGCGGAGGGCGCCGTAGACGATCGACTCGGCCAGCGACTTCTTGCCGTCGACGAGGATCTTGTTCACCAGCGAGGTGACGATCGGAGCGCCGTAGACCGGGTCGTTGACGACGGGGCGCTTGGGGGCGGGACCCTTACGAGGCATCTAACTCAACCCTTCTTCGCGCCGTAGCGGGAACGAGCCTGCTTACGGTTCTTGACGGCCTGGGTGTCCAGGGCGCCACGGACGATCTTGTAACGCACACCGGGGAGGTCCTTGACACGACCGCCACGGACGAGCACCAGCGAGTGCTCCTGGAGGTTGTGGCCCTCACCGGGGATGTACGCGGTGACCTCGGTGCCGTTGCGGAGCTTCACACGGGCGACCTTGCGCATCGCCGAGTTCGGCTTCTTCGGGGTGGTGGTGTAGACGCGGGTGCAGACCCCGGCCTGCTGCGGGTTCGACTTGAGCGCCGGCGCCTTGGTCTTGGTGACCTTGGGCGAGCGACCCTTGCGAACCAACTGCTGAATGGTTGGCACGTTCTCTCCTCATAATGCTGCACGGTGACAGCGTGATGGGTTTCACATCATGACCCACCGGCACGTCCGAACGGACGCGCTTTTGGTGTGGTGGGTATGCCGTGGGGGCGGACCGGCCATGGGGCCGGCGCCCAGCGCGCACGTCGAGACGTGCACACACCTGACCAAGTGTAATGGCGCGTAACCTGCCGGTCAAATGACTGCGGGCTCCCCGCGCGGATGCCGTCGCTAGCTCGGGTCGGCGTCGAAGGGCGAGTCGAGCGACTGGGTCAGCTCGGCGAGGAGCGCCTCGATCTGCGGCTCGATGTGCTGCGCGATCGCGGCCTGGATCGGCAGACGGTGACGCAGCAGCAGACCGCAGATCTCACGGCCGACCATGTTGGCGTACTCATCGGCCAGACCGACCTCCTGTCGCAGCGCCACCTTCGCCTCCTCGGTCAACGGCGGCAGGGGCGGCAGTGTCTCGGCCGCGTCGTCGGCGAGGCCGGCGATCGTGAAAAGGAACGGCGCGCCCGGAACCGGGTCGGGATCGAGCGGCAACCCGTCGAACTCGGGGTCGAGGTCTTCGGCCGGGCGGTAGCTGCGCGCGCGGTTGCGGGCGGCCTGCTGATCGAGTTCGCGCTGCAGCATCGGCAGGTTGCGGGCGGTGTAGTCGGCGACCGCGTGATCGACGATCGTCTTCAACCGCGTCGAGAGCCCGTGCTGCACGCCGTGCGGCACGTTCGCTCCGATCCCCGCGGCGGAGAGCAGCGGGGAGCCGAGGCACCGGCGGCACGGCGCGATCCGACCGCGATGGGTCGCCGGCTCCCAGCGCGGCACCCAGCGCAACCAGGCCTCGACGGCCTGGTCGACCTGCGTCTCCAACGAGCGCTCCACCCCACCAGGGTACGCGCGAGCGGGCGCTCCGCGGCGACACGCCGGGAGAGCGGCGCGTCACCGCCGCTCATCACTCCGCGTCTTCGTCGCGTTCCCAGGGCCAGCGCGGATGCCGAGCGCGGGTGCGCCGCAGGGCGATCCCGGCCCAGGCGCCGATCGCGGCGGCCAGGAGCAGCACGGCACTCGCTCCCCCGCGCACCAGGTCGCCGGCGACCGCCGTCGCGAGCAGCGCGCTCCCGGCGACGCTCGCCACGGCGATCCAGACCGCGGCCAGATGCACGAGTGCCGTCGCCACCGCGATCACGAGCGCCGAGAAGAACGACGGCCCGGGGCGACGGACGACCGACCAGAGCAGGACGGCGAAGGCGAGCACGGCCGCGGCCATGCCACCGATGCCCGGCCACTGCCCCAGCCCCGGCGTCGCGATGATGTCGCTGTCGGTGAGCACGCTCACTGCACCGAGCCCGAAGATCGCCAGCGCGAAGAAGCCGATGGTGGCGAAGACCACCGCCAGGACAGGCGAAACCCCCGCGGACTCGGGTCCACGGGGGTTCGGCATCGGCGTGTGCGTCATTACCTCGACAGCGTCGGGCCGGCCTCGAGGGTGCGCTCGTACTCGCGCTGCGCCTCGAGGTTCAGCTCGGTCTTGCGGGCACCGCTGCGGGCGACCCAGGCGCCGAACCAGATGGTGAGTTCGCGGGCGAACACGAACGCGACGATCGCGAGCGGGGCGAGGAGCTGACCGCCGATGAGGTCGGCGCCCTCGGAAGCGGTGAGCGTCCAGAACTGCGCCTGGAAGAGCTGTCCGAGAAGGTGGCCGCCGTACGCGATCGCGCCGACGATGATGCCGAAGACGACCCAGAGGCCCCAGCGACCGCGGTTGATGATCGCGCCGAGCAGCCAGAAACCGAGGAAGAAGACGGCGACCGGCACCCAGTATCCCGCGGTCTGCAGCGGTGCGAGAGCGGCCTGCCCGATGTTGCTGCCGTCGACGTCGCCAGCGAGCGCGCCCAGCCCGAGCGTGGCGCCCAGGTAGAGCACTGCGAAGGCGAGGGTGGCGAGGAGTCCGATCGCGCCGGCCGTTCCACGGTTGCCGCGGTCGCGCGGCGGCTCGGGAGCCTGGACGAAGATCGGCTGCGGCTGCGGCTGGGAGGGAGCGGCTGCGGCGAACGCCGGCTCCGAGGGGACGATGGTGGTCTCGGCGTCGGCACGCGAGGAGTAGGCGGTGTCCGCGACCGTCGGCGTCTCGTCGACGTACGCGGTGGGCGCGGCGATCACCTCGGTGGCCTCGGCGCCGTAGACGGACTCGCGGCGCTCGACCGGAGCCGAGAACGTGCCCGGGTGATCGCGCTCCGCGGCCTCGAAGGCCGCGAGATCGGGGTCGACGGCTGGAGCGGCGGTCGCGGCATCCGTCGTGGCGGGCTCGGACACGGCGGCACCGGGAGCGGCGTCACTGTGGATGGCGGCGTCACCGTGGGCGGCGTCGTCACGGATCGCGGCGTTGTCGCCGGCGGGCACGTCGGCACCGGCCGCGGCGGCGGCGTCGAGACCCTCGTTCGCGCTGTCGAGGACGTCGTTGACGTCCTTCGGCCGCTCGGGCTGGGGAACCTCGGGGTCACTCATGGGGTGCGCCTCTCATCGGAAGTGTGCAGTGCGAGGGTACCGCCGCCCGCGGACGCGCTCCGGGAGGCGTGCCGACGTGTCGGCATTCACCCTCCGGGGCGTTCGGGAAGCGACGGTCCCACTCAGGGGAAAATCGATCGCAACGTGTCGCCGGCGAATGCGGCGAGCACGGGCATCATCGGCAGGGAGAGCCAGACCAACCCGGCGACGACACCGGCGCAGATCACTCCCGCGAACCAGCTCATCGCCAGGTTGCGTCCACCGACTCGTGCCATGCCTTCACGCTACGACCGAAGTATCGGTTGCACGCGGAGCAACGCCGAGACGCCCGCGTGTCGCCGGGCCAGGGGCGCGAGGGGCGCGGGATGCGCACTCTCGGTACACTCCCTGTATGGCTGACAGTTCCTTTGACATCGTCTCGAAAGTGGATCACCAGGAGGCCGAGAACGCCCTGAACCAGGCCCGCAAGGAGATCGAGCAACGCTACGACTTCAAGGGCACGGGCGCGTCGATCGCCTGGAGCGGCGAGCAGATCCTCATCATCGCCGGCACCGAGGAGCGCGCGAAGGCCGTGCTCGACGTGTTCCAGTCCAAGCTCATCAAGCGCGGCATCTCGCTGAAGAGCCTCGACTCCGGCGACCCGTTCGCCAGCGGCAAGGAGTTCCGCATCGTCTCGACGCTCAAGGACGGCATCTCCTCGGAGAACGCGAAGAAGATCAACAAGATCATCCGCGACGAGGGCCCCAAGGGCGTCAAGAGCCAGATCCAGGGCGACGAGCTGCGCGTGCAGTCGAAGAGTCGCGACGACCTCCAGTCGGTGATCGCCCTCCTCAAGGGATCCGACCTCGACGTCGACCTGCAGTTCATCAACTACCGCTGACCGCGTCGTCACCCGTTCGTGAAGCCCCGTCTCGGCGGGGCTTCACGCGTTTCCGGAGGCCGCTTCCCCGAGGTCGTACACCCACTCGTTGATCTCGAGCGACGCTCCGCGGAACTCCTCGACGAGCGATCCGACCTGGGCGAATCCCGCGCGACGGCACACGGCGTTCGATGCGGCGTTGTCGACGCCAGGGAAGGCCGTGAGCATCCGCCGCTCCCCCGCCTCGGCCCGCGCCTGCGCCACGACCAGCGCGACCGCGCGTGCGGCGATCCCGCGACCCTGCGCCTCGGGCAGCACGAACCACCCCGTCTCCCACGCGTCGGTGTCGCGCCAGCGCACCGGCCAGAAGCCGATCGACCCGACCGGAAGCCCACCCTCGAGGATCACCGACATGTGCGCCTCGCCCGAGGCGTTCAGGCGCAGGTAGCGCGCGTGGCGCTCCTCGACCTGGGCATCGGTCTCGGAGCCGTTCAGGTGCGACGTCATCGCGGGCGCATTGGCCCGGTGCAGGAGCGGCAGGTCGCCGGAACCCCAGGGGCGCAGAGTGAGCTCGTCCATCCCCGGAGCTTTCCACGGACCACGGACACGCACCAGAGCGACGCATCACTGCGGCATCAGCGCAGGCCAGCCGCAAGAACTCCGCAAGAACGATAGGCACGGCGACCGCACAGGTGCATGATGTAGTTTCCTGCGGGAGCGTATGGGGCGCTCGCGCAGCACAGCAGAACCGAAGACAGCAGGAAGCACGACAGCAGGCGCACCGCGCGACCGGGAGGCGCGACGCCGGCGGTGGTGAACCGACGAACTTACTGGGGGTAAGTCGATGAGCAGCATCGAAACCACACACATCGGCGAAGGAAAACAGCTCCTCGCAGACGAGGTGTTCCACCACATCGGCCAGCAGATCATCGACGGGGTGATGGAGCCGGGCCACCGCATCCGCGACGTCACCGTCGCCGACGAGCTCCACGTCTCGCGCACGCCCGTCCGCGAGGCCCTGCAGCGCCTCGAGCGTCTGGGACTGGTCACGATGTATCCGAGCCGCTACACCGAGGTCACGCTCGTCACACCCGAGATCGTGCTCGGCACGCTCGAGTTCGCCGGCTACCAGGCGGGCGTCTCCGCGCGCATGGGCGTGCCCAAACTGACCGAGGTCGAGCGCGCCTACCTGACGGGACTCGTCGAGCGGCTGCACACCACGCTCGATGATGCCGCGAAGACGTCCGAGGGCCGGTGGGCGGTCTTCTCGTACCTCACGCACCGCGCGGGCAACCCCCAGCACAGCGCCCTCGTCAACGACTCGAGCATCGCGCTGTTCCGCAACCTCCGCAACTGGGTGGTGCCCGTCGAAGACCGCGCGCACATGACGCAGGTCTACGCCGACTTCCGCGATGCGGTGGAACGGGGAGACGGCGACGACGCCGAGCGTCTCGCCCGCGCCATGTACTACGTCTGACGTCAGCGGGGCGGACCGCCGCCCGCGTCACCCGGCGGCTCGCCACCCTCTCACCCAGCGGTCGAGCCGCCGATACGCGTCCTCGCGCGCGTCGTGCGCCGAGAGGAACACGTCGTGCAGGGCACCGTCGATCCGCTCGACGGTGACCGACGGCCCGAGGCGCAGCGCGGCGCGGGCGATGTCCTCGACGACGAGCACGGTATCCGCCCGCGTGAGCTCGTCGGACCACCGCGTCGGCGACGCGAACCGCGCCGACAGCAGCACACACACCGGTGCCGTGATCGACAACCCCGCCGCGACCGTGCGGTGGCCGCTGAGGATCGCGTGCAACCAGCCGGCGTGCACCGCCATGGTCTGCTGCGGGCGCCAGCGGAGGTCGACCTCCATCGGATCGTCGGGATCGGCCACCGCCTCCTGCGCCCGACTGTAGAAGCCGAGATCGATCTGCGGCGCGGCATCGAGCGGGCGCAGCCGCGCCTGCAGCTCGACCATCGGCGCGATCGCCGCTCGCGCCGCCGCGAACTGGAACTCCAGCCACGGACTGTTGAGGATCACGGCATCCGCCATCCCCGGATGCCGTGACGCCCAGAGGCTCAGCGTCAGCCCGCCTGTCGAATGTCCGAGCAGCACGAGGCGCCGAGCCGACGCCGCGGCATCCGCTCCCCGGCCCATCGCGTCGAGCGCCGCGGCGATGTCCTCGTCGTAGGTCGCGAGGTCTGTCACGTACCCGGGCGTCTGTCCGTCGCGCAGGCTGCGCCCGTACTTGCGCAGATCCAGCGCGAAGAACCGCGCGCCGCGCGAGGTCCAGAACCGTGCGAGACGCTTCTGGAAGAAGTAGTCCGACCAGCCGTGCACGTAGAGCACGTCGACATCGTGCAGGAGCGGCAGCCGTCCCCGCAGGCGCTCCCACCACCCGACGGATGCCGGGAGCGCGCGCACCAGGGTCGCGACGACCGGGCCCTGGTCGTCGTCGGCGAGCGGCAGCGTCAGCTGCTCGAACTCGTCGCCGAGGACGTCGGGGATCCAGTGCGTGGAGCCGGTGTCAGCCATGCGGCCAGGCTATCCGAGGGCGACTCACTCCCCGCGGGAGACGCGCACCATCTCGTCACGCGGCACGACCTTGACGCGCGCCCGCTCGTGCGGAGCACCCAGGGCGATCTCGTGCTCGTCGAGGCGGTGCCAGCCGTCGAGATCGGTCCACTTCACGTCGCGCTCCTCGAGCAGCGCCGGGATGGCCTCCTCCGAGGGGTCCTCCGGGTGCCACCACGAGCCCTGGTCGTTGATGATGTGACGCACGGTCTCCATCGCGTCGGACTTGGTGTGGCCGATGAGCCCGACCGGTCCGCGCTTGATCCAGCCGGTCGCGTAGATGCCGGGAACCTTCTCGTTCGAGTCCTTCGCGAGCACCTGCCCCTCGCGGTTCGGGATCACCCCGTGCTTCTTGTCGAAGGGCACGCCGGGCAGCGGCGAGCCGAAGTAGCCGATCGCGCGGTACAGCGCCTGGATCGGCAGCTCGCGCATCTCGCCGGTGCCGATCGCGCCGCCCTGCCCGTCGGGCTGGGTGCGCTCGTAGACGAGCGCCGCGACACGACCGGTGTCGTCGGTGCGCACCTCGACCGGGCGCGCCCAGAAGTGCAGGTGCAGGCGACGGGATGCCGTTCCGCCGGCGTTGTTGACGGAGTCGAGCTTGCGCCACGACTGCAGGATGCGGTCGATGACCATGACCTGCTTGTTGCTCGCGACGGCATCCTTGGCGGCGTCGTCGTAGTCGAAGTCCTCGTCGTAGACGACCATGTCGACGTCGCGCAGCTCGCCGAGCTCGCGCAGCTCGAGCGGGGTGAACTTCACCTGCGCCGGGCCCCGGCGTCCGAAGACGTGCACGTCGGTGACCGCGCTGGACTTCATGCCCTCGTAGACGTTCTCGGGCACCTCGGTGACGAGCAGGTCCTCGGCGTGCTTGGCGAGCATGCGCGACACGTCGAGCGCGACGTTGCCGTTGCCGAGCACGGCGACGGATGCCGCGTCGAGCGGCCACTCGCGCGGCACGTCGGGGTGCCCGTCGAACCAGCTGACGTAGTCGGCCGCACCGTAGGAGGCGACCGCGTCGATGCCGGGGATGTCGAGAGAGGTGTCGCGGATCGCGCCGGTCGCGAAGATCACGGCGTTGTAGTGCTTCTTGAGGTCGTCGAGGGTGATGTCCTCGCCGAAGCGCACGTTGCCGAACAGGCGGATGTCCCCGCGGTCGAGCACATCGCGCAGCGCGTTGATGATGCCCTTGATGCGGGGGTGATCGGGGGCGACGCCGTAGCGGACCAGTCCATAGGGCGCCGGCAGCTGCTCGAACAGGTCGATCGAGACGTCGAACTTGCGCTCGGCCTTCAGCAGCAGGTCGGCCGCGTAGATCCCGGCGGGTCCTGCACCGACGATGGCCAGTCTGAGCTTGGTCATGGAGGTCCTTTCGTATGCCGTCGCGTGAGCCGCACAGCCGCGCCCGTCCGGACGCGGCGCCGGTCAGCTGGAGCGTTCGGCGAGGGTCTCGGCGAAGCGCGTCAGCGCCTCGCGCACGGTGCCCCGGGGCAGCGGTGCGAGCGCGGCGATCGCGTCGCGCGTCCACGTCAGGGCGAGATCGAGGGTCTTCTGCGTCGCCGCGTGGTCGCGCAGCTCGGCGAGCGGTCCGTCGAGGATCGCGGGGTCCTCGCCGTCGGCGATGCGCACGACTCCCGCGTCGATGCGGGCGGCGAGGTCGGCGGCATCCGCGTCGTCCTGCGCCTTCAGCAGCAGGTACGGCATGGTGGGCACGCCCGCGCGCAAGTCGGTGCCGGGGACCTTGCCGGTGTCCTCCGGCTTGGCCGACAGGTCGATGACGTCGTCGAGCAGCTGGAACGCCACGCCGATCTTCTCGCCGTAGACCCGCAGCGGCTCCTCGTACTCGCTCGGCGCGTTCGAGAAGATCACCCCGCCCTGCGTCGCGGCGGCGATCAGCGAGCCGGTCTTGTCGGCGAGCACCTGGATGTAGAACTCGATGGGGTCGTCGTCGGGCTGCGCGCCGAGCGTCTCGTGCATCTGCCCCAGAACCAGACGCTCGAACGTGTCGGCCTGCAGGCGGATCGCCCGCTCGCCGAGACGCGACATGAGCTGGCTGGCCCGCGAGAAGAGGATGTCACCGGTGAGGATGGCGATGTTGTTGCCCCACACGGCGTGTGCGGCGGGAACCCCGCGGCGGCGGTCGGCTCCGTCCATGACGTCGTCGTGGTAGAGCGAGCCGAGGTGCGTGATCTCGAGCGCCTTGGCGACGTCGATCACCTTCTCGGTGTTGCCGTCGCCGAGCTGGGCGGCGAGGAGCGTCAGCACCGGACGGATGCGCTTGCCCCCGGCCTCGTACAGGTACCGGCTCGCGGCGTCGGCGAGGGGATCGGCGACGCGCACGTCTTCGGCCAATCCGGTCTCGACGAGCTCGAGCCCGTCTTCGATCGCGCGCGCGACGCGCCGCGCCGCAGGACCGATGAAGACACGGTCGCTGAAACCCAGACGGCTCGCCAGTCGCGATCCCGGGGCTACGGGGCTCGAAGTCACGTTGTCAGCCTACCGTCGTCTCAGGCGGGCTTTCGCGCCCGGTGCAGGGCGACGATCCCGAAGGTGAGGTTGCGGTACGCGACGTCGATCCAGCCGGCCTCGCGGATCCATTCGGCCAGGCGCTTCTGATCGGGCCAGGCCGCGATCGACTCGTTGAGGTAGTCGTAGGCGTCGCCGTTGGTGCCGGCGACGCGGGCGACGCGCGGCAGCACCTGCGCGTTGTAGAAGCGGTAGGCGCCGCGGAAGAGCGGAGCGGGCGGCGTGGAGAACTCGTTGATCACGAGACGCCCGCCCGGCTTGGTGACGCGGAACAGCTCGCGCAGCGCCTTCTTCGGGTCGTTGACGTTGCGCAGCGCGTACGACATGGTGACGGCGTCGAACTCGTCGTCGCCGAACGGCAGCGCGGTGGCGTCGGCCCGCACGAAGGAGAGGTTGCGCATCGACCCGTGGCGGCGCTCGCCCTCGGCGAGCATGCCCGGCGAGAAGTCGGCGGCGACCACCCGGGCGCCGCTGCGGGCGAGGGATGCCGACGACGACGCCGTGCCCGCCCCCAGATCGAGGATGCGCTCCCCCGGCTTCGGCGCGACGGCGCGCGTCGTCGCCGCTCGCCACAGCACGTCGTTGCCGAAGGTCATGGCGGTGTTCGTGCGGTCGTACCCGGCCGCCACCTGGTCGAACATGCCGCTGACGCGCGCGGGGTCCTTGCCGAGATCGGCGCGGTTGGGCTCGCTGCGGGGGTCGTTCGAGGTCACCGGATCAGTCTAGGCGTCGGGTCTGTGCGCATTCTGCGGGTTGACAGGGTCGAACCCGTGCAGGTCGAACGACTCGAGCAGGTCGAGCCATCGATCCGCCGTCGCATCGTCGAAGGGCGCGACCCGGGCACGCACCCGCTCCTCGAGGTCGAGCGCCAGCGCCTCCAGCCGCGCCATGATCTCGGGCGGATACCCGTAGCGCGCGCTGTGCTCTGCCCACTCGTCACGGTCGTCGACCCAGGTGCCGCGCTCGCCCTCGACGCGCACGACGTCGAGATCCATGTCGATGCCGGTCGCGAGCAGCGGATCATCGCTCCAGCGCACGTCCCAACCGAGATCGACGTAGATGCGCATGCCCTTCGAGTGCCCCCGGTTCACCGTCAGGGCGAAGTCGCCCTGGTGCGGGATCAGGGTCACGTTCGGGCCGCCGGCGAGGTAGTCCCGCCCCGGACGACTGCTGCGCCATCCGGCGGGCTGCCCCACCCAGTCACCCCAGGCATCCGCCCCGAGGTACACGCTCTCGTGGCGCCAGTGCGGAGACCCGTCCCACTTTCGCCACTGCACGATCATCGGGGTTCCCACGGCGGGACGGGCATCGCTCATGCGCTCAGCCTAGAACGCAGAGATTAGGCTGGAGCCGTGAGCAGCGCGCTGGTCGTGGAGACCCGAGAGATCGATCCGGTCGAAGACCTCCTGGCATCGGCCTCCCCCTCCCGCCCCCTCGCCTGGCTGCGCCGCGGCGACGGCATCGTGGCCGTCGGCGAGCCCCTGCGCGAGCTGCGTGCCTCGGCCGGAGCGAACGGCCTGCGCAGCGCCGCCCTCGCCACCGCCTGGCGCCGCCTCGCCTCCACCGCGCGCATCGACGACCCGGTCGGCCTGCCCGGCACCGGGCTCGTCGCCTTCGGCGCCCTCGCGTTCGACGAGCGCTCGTCGAGCGACAGCGTGCTGGTCATCCCCTCGCAGGTGATCGGACGCCACGGCGACCGGTTCTGGCGCACGACCATCGGATACGCCGACGAGAACGCGGATGCCGTCGCCCCGAGCACCGTCGCGGATCACCCGTACGGACCGCACTGGGCCGGCACCGTCGGCCCCGGTGCGCAGACACCCCAGGGCTACCAGGACTCGGTGCGCCAGGCGCTCGGCCGGATCGCCGCGGGTGAGCTGAGCAAGGTCGTTCTCGCGCGCGACCTCACCGGCAGCATCCCCGCAGGCTCCGACCTGCGCCGTCTCGTGCGCGCGCTGTCGACCGGATACCCCGACACCTGGGCGTTCGCGGTCGACGGATTGATCGGCGCGAGCCCCGAGACCCTCGTCACGGTGCACGAGCGCACGGTCACCGCGCGCGTGCTCGCGGGCACCGTGGGTCGCGGAGCGGATGCCGACGCCGACACCGCGGTCTCGGCCGCCCTCGCTTCGAGCACCAAGGACCTCGACGAACATCAGTACGCGGTGCAGAGCGTGCTCGCCTCGCTGCGCCCGCACACCCGGGCGCTGGCGGCGAGCGAGCAGCCGTTCCTGCTGAAGCTGCCGAACCTGTTCCACCTCGCGACCGACCTGGAGGGCGAGCTGGCGGAGGGCGAATCGGCGCTCGACCTGGTCGGGGCGCTGCATCCGACCGCGGCCGTGGCCGGCACCCCGACGACGATCGCCATCGGCGTTATCCGCGAGCTGGAGCCCTTCGACCGCGGGCGCTACGCGGGCCCGGTCGGATGGGTGGATGCCGCGGGCAACGGCGAGTGGGCGATCGCGCTGCGCTGCGCCCAGTTCACCGCGACCGACGACGACATCGCCGTGACCGCTTATGCGGGCGCGGGCATCGTCGCAGGCTCCGACCCCGAGTCGGAGCTGCTCGAGACCCGGGTGAAGTTCCGCCCTCTGGTCGACGCCCTGGCCTGAACGGGCCTCAGCGCCGCCCGCGGGGCTCAACTCGCGGCGAGCCTCTTCTTCTCGACCTCGACGTCGAAGTCGGCGACCGGCCACTGCGGGTCGATGTCCTCCAGCGCCGCGAGCAGCAGTTCCTGCACCGCGAGGCGCGCGTACCATTTGCGGTTCGCGGGTACGACGTGCCAGGGCGCGATCTCGGTCGAGGTGCGCTCGAACACCGTCTGATACGCCCGCATGTACTCGGGCCAGACGAGCCGCTCGTCGACGTCGCCGGGGTTGTACTTCCAGTGCTTGTCGGGGCGCTCGAGACGTTCCATGAGCCGCGACTTCTGCTCTTCGGGCGAGATGTGCAGCATGACCTTCACGATGCGGATGCCGGAGGCCGCGGCATCCGCCTCGAACGCGTTGATGGCGTCGTAGCGCCGCTCGAGCTCCTCGGGCGGCGCGAGGGCACGCACGCGCCCGATCAGCACATCCTCGTAGTGCGAGCGGTCGAAGACGCCGATGAACCCGGGCTCGGGCAGCCGCTTCTCGATGCGCCAGAGGAAGTCGTGCGCGCGCTCCTCGTCGGTCGGGGCCTTGAACGCCGCGAGCGAGACGCCCTGCGGGTCGACCCCGCCCACGACGTGCCGCACGATGCCGCCCTTGCCCGCCGAGTCCATGGCCTGCAGCACGAGCAGCACGGCATCCGTCGCGGTGCCGGTGCGACTCTCGGCGAACAGACGCTCCTGCAGATCGTTGAGTGCGACCAGTCCCTCGGCGAGGTCGCGGGCGCCGTCGGCTTTGTGCCCGTGATAGCCGGGCGTGCTCTCGGCGTCGACGTCGTCGAGACGGAATCCGTCGCCGACGCGGAGGGTCTCGGTCCACTGGTGAGCGTTCATCTGCTCATGATGGCCGAGTCGCGGGTATCCGCGCACGTCTCGATCTGCACCGATCGGTGGGAAATGTCGGTCACCGGGCGGCAGAACCGACATTTCGCACCGGTCGGTGGGCATGGGCAGCGAGCGGTGGGGCTCCGCGGACGAGACACTCCGCGGCGGGACGCTCCGCGGGCGAGACGCTCAGCGCGCGGCACCTCAACGCGCGAGCGGAACCTCGATGAGCTGACGGCCGCCGACGGGGCGGGTGAGCACCTGGTCGAGCGCGGTGCGGGTCGTCACGCGCTGGTACTCCCAGCCGTAGGCGACGGCGAGGTGCTCGAGGCGCACCTGGTGCGGCGTGTAGAACGCGCGGTCGAGGTCGGCGGCCGGGGCGACCTGCGCCACTTCGAGTCCATCGAAGATCGTGCCCCCGCCGTCGTTGCCGACGATGACCTGCAGACGCGGCTCGGTCTCGTCGGGCGGCAGCAACAGTGCTCCCACATCGTGCAGCAGGGTGAGGTCGCCGAGCAGCACCCGGGTCACGCCCGGCGCTCCCCCCGCCTGGCTCGCGAGGGCGATGCCGGTCGCGGTCGCGATCGTGCCGTCGATGCCCGCGAGACCGCGGTTGGCGTGCACGGGGATCTTCTTGCCACCGAGCACCGCGTCGGCCACGCGCACGAGACGCGACGACCCGAACACGAGCCGGTCGTGCGGCCACGTCGCCCGCCACACCGCGTCGACCAGCAGTTCGCGGTCGAGCGGTCGACGCACGGCTTCGAGCTCGGCCTTGACGGCGTCGCGTCGGGTCGCGGAATCGGCGGACGCCAGGCCGTCATGATCCGGAGCCCGCTCGCTGAGGTCGACGGCCTGCGTGGCGGAGGCCTCGAGCCAGGCTCCGAGCCAGGTCCGATCGGCGGCACGGTCGTCATCGTTCGACGGCGCGGCGACGACGACGGATGCCGCGGGCCGCGAGCGGTGGTTCAGGTCGAGCTCCTCGCCGCCATGACGCACCGCGATGACCTCGACCTCGGGCCGTGCGAGGAGCCCCGCGACCTCGCGGCTGAGGGTGGGATGCCCCAGCACGACCGCACGCTCGACGGCGCCGCCGAGATCCGCGCGGCGCAACAGTGCGCGATAGCCGTGCACGAGATGACGGCCGAAGCGGGCACCCGACACGATCTCGGCGATCAGCGGCCACGACCCGGCGTGGGCGATCTCCTCGGCATCAGGCCCGGCATCCGCTCCGGCGATCACGACCGTACGGGGTCCGCGCGCGAGCACGACGGCCTCGCCCCGTGCGGGCATCGGAGCTGTGCCGGGAGTGACGGGGGTGACGACCGGTTCGCCCGACAGCGGCTCGCGCGCGGGCAGGTTCAGATGCACGGGGCCCGCGACTCCGGGAAGGCCGTGCGGGGCGTCCGCGCCGAGCGCGAGCGCGACCGCGCGGACGGCGAGGCCCGACCAGTCGTCCCCGGACCCCGACTCACCGGGAACCGGAGCGTCGACGCTCTCACGCACCCAGGGTGCGAACATGCCGGGCTGGGTCGTCGCCTGGTTGGCGCCGATTCCGCGCAGCTCGGGCGGACGATCGGCGGTCAGCAGCAGCAGCGGGACGCCGGCGTGGAACGCCTCCATCGCGGCCGGCAGCAGGTTGGCGGCCGCCGTGCCCGAGGTGCACAGCACCGCCGCCGGTACGCCGGTCTCGCGGGCGAGCCCGAGAGCTGTGAAGCCGGCCACCCGCTCGTCGATGCGCACGTGCACGCGCAGGTCGCCGGTGTCGGCCAGACGCACCGCGGCGAGCGCGAGCGCCTGCGAGCGCGAACCGGGCGAGAGCACGAGGTCGCGCACGCCGTGGGCGACCAGATCGGCCAGGAGGGATGCCGCGGCATCCGTCGCCGGCGACGAGGCCGGACGCGGAAGGGTCACGGGCGGGGCTCGGGCGTCGCCCCGGGAGTGGAGCCGCTGTCGTTGTCGCCGTCGACCTGCGCCTCGTTCGCGGCATCCGTCTCGGCATCGAGGCGTGCGAGTTCTTCTTCGAGACGAGCGATGCGGGCGTCCTGCTCGGTCTTGCTGATGCCGCGCAGGAACATCGGGTCGTCGTCGGGGGCGATCACGCGCGCGGGACCGGGGTCGTTCTTGCGGCGTCGGCCGATCACGAACCAGAGGACCCCGCCGATGACGGGGAGGAGCACGACGATCAGGATCCAGATGCCCTTGCGCACACCACGGTGCCGCGTCGGCGGCTGCACTGCGCAGTCGACGATGCTGAACACCCAGAACACGGCGGCCAGGAAGCCGCCGATGATCAGTAGTCTCGCCACCCCTCCAGTGTAAGCGGGTCGACGGACACGTGGCCCGGCGGGTGCAGAGGACCGCTTGTTAGACTTCGCGCACCATGACGTCGACCCGGTCGCTGACCACCCTCTTCACCGCGCTGGGCCTCGCCCTGCTGCTGGTCGTGGGCGCCTGGTCGACCTCGCACGGCGAGGCCGATGTGCACGCGTCGCTCTGCCTGGCGTCGGGGGCCTCCGCGTCGGATGCCGGAACCGGAGCGTCGCACCACGAGGAGGCCGCACCGGTCGATGCCTCCTCCTCGCACACCGCGGTGGCGGGCTTCGTCGTGCTCTGGTTCCTCGCACTCCTCGTGCTGCTCGTGCGGATGCTGCGGCGCGGCCTCGGCATCCGGCTCCCGCGTGCGAGCCTCGCCGTCGCCGCGCCGCGCGCCGGTCCCCGCCCGTCGCGCACCGCCCTCACCCTCGCCGAGCTCTCGATCTCCCGCACCTGAGCGACGACGCGTCGATCCGGCCGCTGCCGCGGCATCCTCGTCCGTCGTTCCTCTTTCTCGTGTCTGGAGACACCCATGTTCGCCACCCCCTCCCGCAACGCCCCGAAGCCCCGCCTGACCACGCCCGTCAAGGCGACCCTCATCGCTCTCGCCGTCGCCGTCGTGCTCGCGATCGCCGGCATCGTCTACGCCATCACCCAGCAGGCGCCCGCGCCCGACGTCGCCGAAGACGGCACCCTGCAGACCACCCGGGCAGACTCGCACGTGCTCGACGACGGCGGCACGGATGGCGTGACCGTCGTCGAGTTCCTCGACTTCGAGTGCGAGGCGTGCGGCGCCTTCTACCCGATCGTCGAAGACCTGCGTGCGCAGTTCGACGGCGAGATCACCTACGTGGTGCGGTACTTCCCGCTGCCGGGTCACATCAACTCGACGCAGGCGGCTCTGGCGGCCGAGGCGGCGGCGCAGCAGGATCGCTTCGAGGACATGTACCACCGGCTGTTCGAGACCCAGCAGGAGTGGAGTCACGCGACGGGCGAGACGCCCGCGGTGTTCCGCGCGATGGCCGAATCCCTCGGGCTCGACATGGCGGCCTACGATGCGGCGATCGCCGACCCCGCGACGCTCGCCCGGATCCAGGCCGACAAGACCGACGGCGAGTCGCTCGGCATCACCAGCACTCCGTCGTTCTTCGTCGACGGCACGTACGTGCAGCTGCAGGAATGGGACGACCTGGAGGATGCCGTCGCCCGGGCCGTCGAGGGCTGACGGCCCGGCCGGCGGCCAGAGCGAGCCCACCACCTTCGCTACGCTCGCTCGCATGGACATCTCCTCCGCTCTCACGGTCACCCACAACGCCCGCGGCCTCGAGGGGATCGCCACCTCCGACGGAGCGGTGATCGCCCCCGGCATCCTGTTCCGATCGGATGCCCTGGCGAGCCTGACCGACGAAGGCCTGCGGGCGCTGGCCGACCTCGGCATCGGCACGGTGATCGATCTGCGCACCGACGCCGAGCGCACGCGCGCCGCGGACCTGCTGCCCGACGACGGCAGCGTGACGCTCGTGCCGCTGTCGGTGCAGGGCGGGGCGATGGACGAGATGGTCCAGAAGCTGCTGCCCGCGAGCGGGCAGCACGCGCTGACGGACGAGCAGATGGCGGCGGTGCTCGATCAGGTGCCGACGCTGGAGGACCTGTACGTCGCCATCCTGGCCGCGAGCGCTCCGCAGTTCGCGACCGTGGCGCGCGCGGTGCTCGATGCCGCGGGCACCGACCGGCCGGGCGTGCTGTTCCACTGCACGGCGGGCAAGGACCGCACGGGCCTGGCCGCGGCGATCCTGCTGTCGGTCGCCGGGGTGCCGCGCGAGGCGATCGTCGAGGACTACACGCAGACCGGCACGAACCTCGCGCGCGGCTTCGCCGCCTCGCTCACGCAGCTCATCACCGCGATCGGGGTGCCGCTGACGCCGCGCCTGCGCACGCTCGCCACCGAGTCACCGGCTCCGGCGATCGAGGCCGCGCTGGACTGGATCACCACCGAGCACGGCGGCGCGACGGGGTACCTGCGCAGCGGTGGGATGACCGACGACGAGATCGCCGGTCTTCGTCGGGTGCTCCGGGGAGAGTAAGCCTCCCCGGAGGACCTATCCGAAGTCGACCCGGAGGATGCGGTCGTCGCCATCCCGAGGATCGCCGCGACCGTCGGTGTTGTTCGTGAGCACCCAGACCGATCCGTCGGGGGCGGCGACCGCATCGCGCAGGCGTCCGTACTCGCCGCGCTGCTCGCCGCCGTGCAGCTCGAACGCCGTTCCGGTGTCGGCGAGCGGAACGATCCGCAGACGTTCGCCCCGCAGGTTCGCGATCACGATCTCATCCGCCGCCACCGCGATGCCGCTCGGACTCGCGGTCGACGGCGACCACTGCTGCACGGGGTCGACGAAGCCCTCGCGGTCGGCGATGCCCTCGACGGTCGGCCACCCGTAGTTCTCGCCCGCGACGATCACGTTGAGCTCGTCCCAGGTGTCCTGCCCGAACTCGCTCGCGTACATCGTGCCGTCCTCGGCCCAGGCGATGCCCTGCGGGTTCCGGTGGCCGAGCGTGTAGACCGCCGAGCCCGGGATCGGGTTGTCGTCGGGAACGGCGCCCTCGGGGGTGAGCCGGAGGATCTTGCCCGACAGCGCGTCGGGGTCCTGCGCGCTCTCGCGATCGCCGGCGTCGCCGGTCGTGGCGTACAGCATCCCGTCGGGGCCGAAGGCGATGCGGCCGCCGTTGTGGTTGCCGGCCGCCGGGATGCCGTCGATCACCGTCGCGGCATCTCCCAGCGAGAGCGCGCCCGGGTCGCCGAGCAGATCGCGGCGCTCGATGCGGTTCTCGGTCGCTCCGCCGTCGCCGGCGTCGGCCGTGAGGTACGTGTAGAGCTGATCCTCGTGCACGGCGATGCCGAGGAGCCCGCCCTCACCGCCCGCCCGCACTCCCTCGATGCGGCCCACCTCGCGCGCGCCGCCCGTCGCCGTGATCTCGACGATCCGTGCGCTGTCGCGCTCGCTCACGAGCGCCGTCTCTCCGTGGAAGGCGATGGACCAGGGGGCGTCGAGTCCCGAGGCGACGACGGACGTGAGGATCGTCGCGGCCTCGGACTCGGCCGACTCCGGTGTCGGGACCGGGGTCGGGGATGCGCATCCGGCCAGCGCGACGGCAGAGACGACCAGGAGGGCGGTGGCGGTCCGGCGCGAGAGGGACATGTCTCCCATCCAACCCTCTCGCGTCAGATGGAGGAAGACCCGGAGGGGCGCTGATCGCTACGCTGAGCGCATGCACGCAGAGCCGAACGCCTCGTCGACACCCGTGCGGTCCTCGGCGCTCTCCGTCGTGAGACGGATGCCGGCGACGCTGACGTTCATCGCGCTGATCCTCGTCGTCGGCGTGGTGTGGCAGGGACTCTGGACCCCCTTCGAGAAGTCCGCGCTGTTCGAGACCGTCGCCTACGGGCTCCCCAATCTCGCCGACGGCAAGTGGTGGACGCCGCTGACCGGCACGTTCTTCGTGAACGAACCGTGGGTGTACATCTTCACGATCTCGGGCTTCTGGGGCATGGCGTACCTCGAGTACCGTCGCGGGTCTCGCGTCGCCCTCGCCTACTACGCGATCGGGCAGCTGTTAGCGATCTTCGCCACCGCCCTCCTGCTGCTCGTGCTCTCGCAGTTCCCCTGGGCGTGGGCGACGGCCCAGGCGCAGGCGCTCGACGTCGGGGCATCCGGCGGCACCATGGCGTGCATCGCGGCAGCCGTCGGCCTGTTCCGACCGCCGTGGCGTGTGCGCGGCTGGTTGATCCTGCTCGGCTTCGTGTTCGTCGCCATGCTGTTCTGGGGCAAGGTCGCCGACCTCGAGCACCTGCTCGCCGTGCTGCTGATCCTGGTGGTCGACCGCTCGCTGCGCGTACGGCGCACGACGGTGCGCGAGCAGCGGCTCATCGCGGTGATGGCGATCCTCGTGCTCGGCGCGGTCGAGATCATCACGACCCTGGTGCCCACCGACGGACCGTTCGGCCCCACCGATCCGGCCTCGGGCGGTTTCATCGACCTCGCGATCGACCTGGTCGTGATCCTCGTGCTCGTGAACGGCCTGCGTCGCGGACGCCGCTGGTCGTGGGTGCTCGCCGTGCTCCTCGGCATCTTCAACGTGCTGATCGCCGCCCTCGTGCTGACGCTCATCATCCTCACGAGTCAGGCCGAGCTCGACATCCGCTGGGACGGCGAGACCGAGCTCGCGCTCGCCAACGGGTTCCTCTGGGTCGTCGTGCTCGTCTACCTCGTGTGGGTGCGGCGGGCGTTCCGCGCCAAACGGCGCTCGCCCCTCGGCATCCCGCCCACGCCGACCGTCGAGGACGTCAAGGCCGATCTGCGCGTGCACGGCGGCGGCACGCTGTCGTGGATGACGACCTGGGAGGGCAACAGCTACGCCCGGGTAGCCGGCGGCGTCGTCGCGTACCAGCGCCGCAACGGAGTCGCCCTCGCGCTCGCCGACCCGATCGGCCCCGCGGATGCGCGGGCCGAAGCGGTCGGGGACTTCATCCGCACGGCCGAGCAGGCCGGCCTCGTTCCGTGCTTCTTCAGTGCGGATGCCGCGACCCTCGCCGCCGTGCCGTCGACGTGGCGCAGCATCGTCGTCGCCGACGACACGATCGTCGATCTTCCGGGGCTGGAGTTCACGGGCAAGCAGTGGGCATCGGTGCGCACCTCGCTGAACCGGGCGGGTCGCGAAGACATGACGTTCCGGATGACGCGGCTCGGCGACGAGTCGTGGGGCGTGAAGCAGCAGCTGCGCGCGATCTCGGAGGCGTGGGTCGGCGACAAGGATCTGCCCGAGATGCGCTTCACCCTCGGCACGCTCGAGGAGGCCGAGGACCCCGAGGTGCGGATCGCCCTGGCACTCGCGCCCAACGGCGACGTCGACGGCTTCCTGTCGTGGCTGCCGGTGTACGGCGCGGGCGGCCGGGTGCGCGGCTGGACCCTCGATCTGATGCGCCGACGCGAGGGCGGGTTCGCACCCGTGATGGAGTACCTGATCGGCGCCTCGGCGAAGCAGTTCTCCGAGGAGGGCGCCGAGATCATGTCGCTCTCGGGAGCGCCGCTCGCCCACGACTATCCGCCGGATGCCGGGATGATCGCCGCGCTGAGCGACCGCCTCGCCGAAGCCCTCGAACCGGTGTACGGCTTCGGTTCGCTGCACCGCTTCAAGCAGAAGTTCCACCCCCGCTACGAGACCATGTACCTGCTGTTCCGCGACGAGAGCGACCTCACCCGGATCGGTGGCGCGCTGACCCGGGCGTTCCTGCCGGATGCGACGCTGCGGCAGTTCGCCGGGGCGGGGCTCGAGCTCGTGCGGGGCGGCAAGGACTAACCCGGCGCCGGTCCGGCGCTCATCCGGAGCGCCCGATGTCGGCCCCGCGCGCGGCTAACGTCGGGCATCCGATTCGTCAACCCTGTCGACCTCTCCCCTCTCGTTTCCTAGCGTCGTGCGGACCGACGACCGATGAAGGAGAAGTCATGAGCGAACACACGCTGACCGAGATCCTGCAGGGTTCGGGGCCCTGGACCACCGCCTACGTCGACGGCACGGGCGAGCTGCCGCAGGTCGAGGAGGGAGCCCGCCACCAGGCCGTGCGCGATCAACTGATCGACGAGGTCGGAGCACCGGAAGACGACGCCGCGGCCATCGAGACCGCCCTCGGCGAGCGCAACGGACTGCCGAGTCCGTCGGCCCGCGTCGTGATCGCCCGCGACGGAGAGACGGTGCTCGATCGCAGCTTCATCGGAGCGCGCCTCGGCCCGGAGCGCCTCGAGCACGGCGCCCTGCCGTCGATCCTCCCGCTCCTGCGCCACACGGCGTCGGAGACCCGCTATCTCGTCGTCGAGACGAGCCGCGACGGCGCCGACATCCGCCTCGAGACCTCGGGACGCGGCGGCAGCGAGCGCGAGACCGAGATCGAGGGCGACACCGACGAGATCTCGAAGGTGCGCACGGGCGGCCTGGGAGATGCGAAGTACCAGAACTACGTCGAGAACGTCTGGAAGCAGAACCAGAAGGATGTCGCGGCCGCGCTGAGCGCACTCATCCGCGAAGAGCGGCCCGCGTTCGTCGCGGTGTCGGGCGATGTGCGCGCACGACAGCTGCTGGCCGAGGAGCTCACGGGCGACGAGCGCGCGCTGCTCGTCGACGTCGATGCGAACACCCGGGCCGACGGTGCCGATCGCACGGCGCTCGACGACACGATCGCCCGCGAGATCGACGAGCGTCGCCGCCGGGAGATCGCCGACGTGCGCGACCGTGCAGCCGCCGCCGACGGCTCGGGTGGTGCCGAAGGCTTCCCGGCGGTCATCGAGGCTCTGCAGCAGGCCCGCGTCGACACTCTCGTGCTCGACGGGCGCCTGCTCGACGACGAGCGCACGCTGATCGCTCTCGACGGCCCGCCGTGGGTGGTGACCGACGTGGCGCAGCGACTGAACACGCAGGTGCTGGGAAGCATCCGCGCCGCCGAGGCGCTCGCGCGCGCCGCCCTACTCACCGACGCCCGCGTGCTGATCGAGGACGACGAGTACGAGGCCTCAGACGACCGCCGCGAGGAGCGCCCCGTGCGCGAGCCGATCGCCTCGCTGCGGTGGGCGGATGCCGGAACGGATGCCGATCCGAGCTGACGCGCACCGCACGCCGCATACGAAGAGAGGACGCGGACCCGATCGTGGGTCCGCGTCCTCTCTTCGTGTGACGGTATGGCGTCGCGTCCGCGGATCAGGCGCGGAAGAACGGGATCGCCAGGGCGGGCCGGTGCACGACCCGCTCGGAGATCACCGTGCCGCGGATGAGGGTGACCAGGCAGTAGATCCCGATTCCGATGATGAGCAACCCCGGGACGGCGATCCAGCCCGAGGGGTCGCCGCCGTCGCTGTAGCCGTACTCGTCGTACGAGCGCGGCCGCGCCGTCCCGACACCGATCGTGATGAGGAGGACGAAGAGGACGATGAGGTAGAGCACGTAGCTGAGCGCCCAGTTCGCCGCCCAGCGCGCGTTCTCACGCACGATCGGATGCGGCGAGCGCATCGCGGACGACCGCTGCACGATCCCGACGATCGCGGCGACGATCGCACCGACGTACGGGATGTACACGAGGAACAGCAGCGCCCAATAGCGACGACCGCTGATCGGCGGGTAGCCGTAGGGGGCGTACCCGGGGGCCGGATGGCCGGGAGCGGGGTAGCCGGTCGGAGCCTGGCCGTACGGCGGTTGAGCAGGAGCCTGGCCGTAGGGTGCAGGAGCCTGGCCGTAAGCGGGCTGCCCCGGGTACGGCGCCGGGGCCTGACCGTACGGCGGCTGCGCCGGGAGCGAGTATCCGGCGGGCGGCTGGTAGCCCGCCGGCGGCTGAGGCGCGGCGGGAGGTTCGGGCGGCTGGACGGCGTCGTTCTCTTCGGTCATCTGTCACTCCCAAGGTCGGAACCGCGCTCCCCCTGAGCGGGCCAGCGACCATCATCGCAGACAGCACGCGGACCCGCGGACGGCTGCGGACGGATCAGACTCCGCGGGCTGACAACCTAGGCGCGCAAGAACGGGATCGCCAGAGCGGGGCGGTGAACGACCCGCTCCGAGACCACGGCGCCGCGGATGATCGTGACGAGGCAGTAGATCACCAGTGCGATGAACGAGCCGACCAGAATCAGCCACACACTGAAGTTGAGGGCCTCACCGCCTGGATAGTCCTCCTGGTAGCGCAGCGCGTTCAGCGGAGCGGCGACCGCGAGGAAGATCGCGATGAGAGCGATGAGGTAGAAGGCGTAACTGATGGCCCAGTTCGCCGCCCAGCGCGCATTCTCGCGCACGATCGGATGCTGCACGCGCATCGCCGACAACCGCTGCACGATCGCGACGATGATGGCGACGATCACCCCGAAGTAAGGGATGTACATCAGGACCGCGCGCACCCGCCGACAGCTGTGGACGGGTCAGACGTCGCGCGGCCGCTGACGCAGCTGCTTCACATCGGTGCGGCGCTGCTTGGCCTTCAGCCGCCGCTCCTTCGATCCACGACTGGGCTTCGTCGGGCGACGGGGCGGCGCAGGCGGCCGGATCGCCTCGGCGACGAGCGCGACCAGCCGCTCCCGCGCCGCCTCGCGGTTTCGCAGCTGCGCCCGATGTTCGGATGCCGCGATCGTGAGCACGCCGTTCACCAGCCGGCCGGCCAGCCTCTCGAGGATCCGCTCCCGCTGCACCGGGGAGAGCTGCGGGGAGTTCGCGGCATCCCACACCAGTTCCACGCGGGAGTCCGCCGTGTTCACGCCCTGCCCGCCCGGCCCCGAGGAGCGCGAGAACCGCCATGACAGCTCGGACTCGGGGATCGTGAGACCCGACGAGACCCGGAGGCCGGGGCGAGCTGAGGTGGACATGGCATCCATCATCCCCCGATCGGCGTCATCCCGCGATCGGCGCGGGGGCAGCGGCATCCTGCTCGTCGGTCTGCTCGCCGAGCGCGCCGCGCTCCTCTTTCTTCGCGGTGTTGACGATGTGCGCGCGGCCGACGACGATCGCGGCGACGACCATCAGGGCGACGCCCAGCCAGTAGGGCGCGGCGTGGCTGATGCCGGCGTAGAGCGCGGCGGCGATGAGCGGGGCGACCGTGCCCATCGCGGCGTTGAGCGACTGCGTCACACCACCCAGCCAGCCCTGCTCGTCGTCGCCGACGGCGTTCGACATCGCGCCGTCCATCGCGGCGGTCGCGGCGCCCTGGCCTGCGGCGAGCATCAGCGCACCGACGATGAACACCCACGGCTGCGCGAGCACGGACGCGACGATCGCGAGCCCGGCGAGACCGATCGCCTGGGCGACGATTCCGCTGACGATCACGCCGCGCTCGCCGATACGGGGCAGCAGGATGCCGAGCAGCACGCCCTGGATGAGGATGTCGATGATGCCGACGCCCGCGGTGAGCAGCCCGATCTGCGTGGGTCCCCACTGGATCGAGTCGAGGGCGAGCACGCTGAAGTTGTTGACGAAGAACCCGAACGGCAGGGCGAGCAGCGCGAAGCCGATGAGGAGTCCGCGCAGCTCGCGGCGGGCGAAGGCGTTGCGGAACACGGCGAACGGTTGCACGTCGCGGGCCGCGATGCGGGCGATGCGGTTCTCGGGCGCGAGGCTCTCGGGCAGCAGGAAGATGCTGAGGATCGCGATCGTCAGGCCGACGGCGGCGGTCACGAAGACGGGCAGCTGCAGGCTGATGGCAGCGAGGAGCCCGCCGACGGCCGGGCCCACCATCATGCCGATGCCGGAGAGGGCACCGAGCAGGCCGAAGCGCTGCGCGCGCTTCTCGGGCGGGGTGATGTCGGCGAGGTAGGCGAAGAGCGCGGGAAGATCGCCGGCGGTCAGCCCCTGGATGACGCGGGCGAGCACGAGCACCCACAGCGCGCCGCCGATCCCGAACAGCGCCATCGAGAGCGCGGCTCCGAAGGCGGCGGCGATGATGACGGGCCGCCGACCGAAGCGGTCGGAGAGGCGTCCGAGGAACGGGGCGACGAGGAAGGCGCACAGGCCGTTGATCGCCTCGAGCACCCCGACCCAGATGGCGAGGTCGCTCTCGTGCGACACGTACTGCAACACGACGAAGGGGAGCACGGGAAGGACGACCGTCATGCCGATGACGGTGAGCATCGTCAGGACGATGAGCATGATCCAGGCGCGGTTCGTGGAGCGCGCGGAGAGGAGAGAAGGTGAAGTCATACCGAAAGTGTATCCATACCAGTTTTGGTGTCAAGCCAGTTTTGTATCGAGTTCGCGATAGGGTGGAGGCATGACCGGAACGAACCCCCTCGGCCGGCGGGAGCGCAAGAAGGCGGCGACCCGCAAGAACATCTCGGATGTCGCGACGATGATGTTCCTCGAACGCGGATTCGACGACGTCAGCATCCGCGAGATCGCCGACGCGGCCGATGTCTCGCCCACCACCGTCTTCGCGCACTTCCCGCAGAAGGAGGCGCTCGTCTTCGACGAGGACGACGAGCAGCGCGACCGTCTCGTGGGCGCCGTGCGCGACCGTGCGGACGGCAGCACGATCAACCGCGCGATCCGCGACTTCTACGCCGCCGAGATCGGCGCGAACCTCGACGAGCACGGCGAGGACGTCGCGCGCATTTTCCTGCGATTCCTCAACGAGACCCCGGCGCTGCGCGACTACGCCGCCAAGATGTGGCTGCGCCACGAGGACGCGCTGGCCGATGCGATCGCCGACGAGCTCGGCCTCGACGCCCCGACGCCCGAGATCCGCGTCTACGCACGTTTCGTGCTGCAGCTGCAGCTGCTCATCACCGACAGCGACGACCAGCTCGCCACCCTCGACGCCGGGTTCGTCGTACTCGAGCACGGATGGGGCCGGGTCGAGCAGCGCCTTGTGGGCTCGGCGCACGACCCTCGATAGTGGAGACGGAAGGGAGTCCCGCATGACGCACCACGCCGCCCACATCCGCGCGTTCTCCGAGAGCGCCGACTTCGACTTCGAGATCCGCAGCGCCCTCGGCGCGAGCGTGGAGGGCGCTGCAGAACCGGGCGAGGTCCTCGCCGCCGTCGCCGGCATCCGCAACGGCGAGCACGAGGCCTGGTTCGACGCCTGGAAGGGTCTGGCCGACCGCACGGTCGCCACGGCATCCGCGAGCGCGGAGGCGGGGCACCCGGTGAGCGCGGCATCCGCCTACCTGCGCGCCTCGGCGTACTACGGGGTCGCGGTCAATGCGGCGAGCGCACTCGCCGACCCGGATGCGATGGCACCGACGTTCGCGAAGCAGGAGGCCGCCTGGCGCGGATTCGTGACGCACACCTCGACCGTGGTCGACGACGTCACGATCCCGTGCGGCGGCGGGGCCCTGCCCGGATGGTTCTTCCGCCCCGCGCCGGCACCGGAGGGCGCGACGCCCCCGACGCTGGTGGCCGTCAACGGCAGCGACGGCTCGCGCGCCTCCCTCTACGCGGCCGTCGTCGCGCCCGCTCTGCGCCGCGGGTACAACGTGCTCGTCTTCGACGGTCCCGGCCAGCAGTCGGAGCTCTTCGAGAAGGACGTGCCGTTCCGCCCCGACTGGGAGCACGTGCTCACCCCGGTCTTCGACACGGTCGCCCGCCTCGACGGCGTGGATGCGATGCGCATCGCGGTCTACGGCATCAGCCAGGGCAGCTACTGGGTGGCGCGCGCCCTCGCCTTCGAGGACCGTTTCGCCGCTGCGATCACCGACCCCGGGCTCGTCGACGTCTCGACCTCGTGGACCGGGCACCTCCCGCACGGGCTGCTGAAGCTGCTCGACGAGGGGCAGGTCGAGAAGTTCGACCGCGAGATGGAGCTCGGCCTCAAGCTCTCCCCCGAGACCGCGCGCACCTGGCGCTTCCGCGCACGCCCCTACGGCACGCGAGGCTACGGCGAGACGATCCGGGCCGTGCGTCAGTACTCGGTCGCCGACATCGCCGCCGAGATCACGACCCCGCTGCTGATCCTCTCCCCCGAGAACGAGCAGTTCTGGCCCGGCCAGGCCGACCGGCTCGCCGACCTGACGCCCGGCGTCTCGACGGTCGTGCGCTTCACCGAAGCGGAGGGCGCCGACGGGCATTGCCAGCCGCTCGGCCGCACGATCACGGCGCAGCGGATGTTCGACTGGTTGGACGAGCGGCTCGGGTGACGCCCACCCGACAATCTGTTACCTTGGGTAATGATTACCTGAGGTAAGGATATATCGGATGCTTCTGCTCGACCGCCTGCTCCTGATCGCCGACCTGTTCGAACGCGACATGGCGCGCGCGTTCGCGGGCACCGCGCTGTCGAGCGCGCGCATGGCCGTGCTGTGGACCGTGCATCACGCGGGCCCCGTGCCGCAGCAGGCGGTCGCCGAGGCCCTGCACGTCTCTGCGCGGAACGTCAGCGCGCTCGTGGATGCCCTCGAAAGCGCCGGCTACGTGCGGCGCGCGACGCACCCCACCGACCGGCGGGCGGTCCTCATCGAACTCACCGATACGGGCGCGCACCTCATGGAGACCACGACGCGGGAGCACCGCGAGCTGAGCGCCGTGCTGCTCGACGCCGTCGACGCCGATGACCGACCCGCTCTCGAACGCGGACTCGACGCCATCAGCGACCGGTTGGCGGCACTGATGGCCGAGGCATCCGAAACCGAGGACGACCGTGACTGAGGCGCTGCACCGTATCGGCTCGATCGCCCGGCGCGCCCTCGTCGTCGAACTGCGCATCTACGAGAGCATCGGCCGCGCGATCGCCCGCCGCCCGGCGATCCCCGCCGGGGCGACCGGGTTCCGCTACCACCAGCCGGTGCAGACCATCCTGATCGTCTTCATCGTGCTGTCGGCCGTGGAGATCCCGATCATCGATCTCATCGTGCACCCCTGGCCTGCCGTGCGGATCTTCTTCCTCGTGCTGGGGATCTGGGGACTCACCTGGATGATCGGGCTGCTCTGCGGCTTCTTCACCCGCCCCCACGCCGTCGGACCGGACGGCATCCTCGTGCGCGAAGGTCTCGAGGTCTCGATCGCTCTCCCCTGGGACGACATCGCCTCGGTCGCCCGCGTCCGCGTCGTCGACGAGCCGAAGTCGCCGCGCCTCACACTCGACGCCGGGCGGAGCCTCCTCTCGCTGCGCATGCAGGACGAGACGAACGTCGAGATCGAGCTCGAGCGCCCGTTGCGCGTGGCCCTGCCCGGACGGCATCCGAAGGGCGGCGCACACGACATCGAGGTGGTGCGGCTGTGGGTCGACGATCCGGACGGCTTCCTCAGCGCCGTGCGCGTGTGCATCCCGTGAGCATCGGCGACCATGCGACGGGCCGCGAATCGGGAAGAGTGGACGCGACGGCGGGAGTCGAACCCGCAACGCCATCAGATATGAGCTGAGGCCCGGGACCGCCCGGATCGCCGCGATGGCACTGACGTTACCCGGCCGTGATCGTCAAAGCGAGGACATTCCTCGAAGTGACACTCGACTACTTCGTATGACGTCATCAAGGCGCGACGTCAGCGCCGGATGGAGTCGCGCAACGGGCTCGGCTCGAGCGTGTAGTCGGTCGAGGCATCCGCCCAGGTGCGCCCGCCGCCCTGCGTGCGCCCCCGGCGCAGCGCTGAGATCAGGCGGGTCGCCGGCACACCGATCGCCAGTGCGACCGCCCCGCTGACCGACCGGTCCTCGCGACCGAGCACGCTGGCCCGATGCCACGCCTCGTGCAGCCGACGCCCGCGAGGTGCGGGCACCCGCCGGGCCGGAAGCCCGCCCGCCCGGCGCAGTGCGACGAGCTCCTCGACCCGCTCCCACCACGTCGACTCCTTCGACGGGTGGAAGTAGTTGTCACGCAGCCAGTCGGGGTGCGGCTGACGGAACCGGCCGCCCACCACCTCGCGCCCGCCGCCGAGCAGACCGCTGCCCACGAACACCGTGTTGAGGAGCGGCTTGCTGACCCCGTAGGAGTCGAGCGCGATCACGGGCACACCCTGTGCGACGGCCTCGATCGCGGCGGTGGAGCTCACGGTGACGAGACCCGCGGCCGTCGAGAGCGCCTCGGCCATGGACGCGTACGAGACGACGAGGTTCGACGGCATCCGGCCCGCGAGCAGCTCGGGGTACGAGTCGCGTTCGAGGTGCGTCTCGGCTTCCCCCGGCCGCGAGCGCAGCTTCACCACGATGCGCCGGGTGGGGTCGACCTCGGCGGCGCGGATGAGCATCTCGGCGATCTTCTCGCGCTCGGCGCGCTCCGCGGGAACCATCGCCTGAGCCGCGAACACGACGTCGGTCGCCGGTGGGCGGTGAGCGACGGCCCCGGCAGGCTGCGGGCGCTCGGCGACCGCGACGCCCGCCACTCCCGGCACCCCCGCCGCTCCGGCGGCGAGCACCCGCGCGCGATCGGCCGCCAGCATCCGCTCCCGTCCGCGCGCGAACGGCAGCGTCGCCAGGGCCATGGGGATCTGCACACCGATGCGACGACCGAGCTCGGCGAAGGCCCTCTGCTCGCGGTGCGAGTGCACGACCAGCAGGTCGGTGTGGCGCCGGTAGTCGAGGGCGCCGCGCTGCGCGGGGATCGCCATCCCCGGCAGGCCCGAGACGGTGACGGGACGCTGGGGCAGCGCGTCGATCACGCGCCCCATCAAGCGCACGAAAGGTCCGCGCCCGGCGAGCACGACCACGTCGGGCTCGTGCCGGGCGAGCCAGGCCTCGGCCTCGTGGAAGGCGATGCGCGCGACATCGGACTCAGGGATGCCGGTGCCCGCGAGAGCCGTGCGCTGCTGGGCCGCGCTCGCGGTGAGCGGGGTGCGCACGAGCAGCAGCTGCGGACGGATGCCGGGCACCGCCGCGAGCAGCGAGGCCGACCACTTCACGAAGGAGTCGGCATCGGCGATCGCGACGACCTTCAGCCCTCCGCCCGCCCCGGGGCGCAGGTCGGTCATGCGGGAACGCGGCGCAGCTTCGCCATGGGGGCGAGCTCGCTGTCGAAGACGCGCTTGACGCCGTCGCCGAGAGCCTTCTCGATCACGCGGATGTCGCGGACGAGGTGCTCGAGGCCGGTCGGCTCGAGGGAGGCCGCGTGGTCGGAACCCCACATCGTGCGGTCGAGGGTGATGTGGCGCTCGACGGCGACCGCCCCGATCGCGACGGCGGCGAGCGAGATCTGCAGGCCGCGCTCGTGGCCGGAGTAGCCGACGGGGATCCCGGCGTAGCGGTCGCGGAGGGTGGCGATCGCCCGCAGGTTCGCCTCCTCGGGCTCGAGCGGGTACGTGGAGGTGGCGTGCATGAGCACGACGCGGTCGGTGCCGAGCGTGTCGAGCGCGCGATCGATCTGCTCGATCGTCGACATGCCGGTCGAGAGGATGACGGGCTTGCCGGTCTCGCGCAGGGCGAGGAGCAGCTCGGTGTCGGTCAGGCTCGCCGAGGCGACCTTGTGCGCGACCACGCCCAGGTCTTCGAGGAAGGCGACGCTCGGCACGTCCCACGGCGAGGCGAACCAGTCGAGGCCGAGCATCGTGGCGTGGTCGCCGATCGCGATGTACTCGTCGCGTCCGAACTCGACGCGGCGGCGGTAGTCGAGGTAGCTCATGGTGCCCCAGGGCGTCTCGCGCGGCACGTCGCGCATGTGCGCGGGGGTGGAGATCTCCGGGGTGCGCTTCTGGAACTTCACGGCGTCGGCACCGGCCCTGGCCGCGACGTCGATGAGACGCTTCGCGATGTCGACGTCGCCGTTGTGGTTCAGGCCGATCTCGGCGATGACGTAGGCGGGGCGACCGCCGCCGATCACGCGCGATCCGATGCTGACAGTCATGGTTCCTCCGGTGGTCGAGCGATGCGGAAAACCCCCGCCCCTCCTGGCTACGCCTCGGGGGTGAACACCCGTCGACTCCCGGGTTACCGGCACCGGTCAGTCGGGCAACACCCGTTCGACGAGCTCGCGCACGGCGCCGTTCCCCCCGGTGCGGGTGAGCACGACGCGCGCTGCGGCGAGCACGCGCGGGTGCGCGTTCGCCACCGCGACCGGCCACCCGACGATGCGCATCGCGGGCAGGTCGTTGACGTCGTTGCCGAGGTAGGCGATGTCGTCGAGGCGGATGCCGGCGTCCGTGGCCCACGCGCGCAGCGCCTGCTCCTTGTCTTCGATGCCGTGCAGCACCGGAACCCGCAGCTTCTCGGCCCGGGCGCGGACGACGGGGTTCTGCTCGGTCGAGAGGATCAGCATCGGGATGCCGGCGCGCCGGAGCAGTGCGACGCCCATGCCGTCCTCCCGGCTCACTCGCACGCGCTCCCCGCCGTCGGCGTCGATGATCGCGGTGTCGTCGGTGTGCACGCCGTCGAAGTCGGTGACCACGGCGCGCACGTCGATGCGCCCGGGGGCTTCGCCTGCCCGATCGTGCACCGCGGCGAGCGCGTCGGCGATGCGGAGCTGCTGCACATCGTCGATCTCGATCGCCGTCCACTCCGGCACCTCGGCGATGCGGATCCGGCCGAAGAAACGGTGCCGGCTCGTGCGGAAAGCCTCCGCACGGAAGACGTAGAACGCGCCGGTCTCGAAGTAGTGCGGTTCTCGGTCCTGGCGGCGCGGGCGGTGCCCGGCCTCGTGGTTGATGGCCGTGGCCTGGTCGACCTGTGATCCGCTGCCGCGACGCCAGAGGAAGCCGTAGGTCTCATGCGCCGAGAACACGCTGTCGGCACGATCTGCCCGCACCTCGGCGACGGCTCCGGCGAGCGCCGCGCTCGGGAGGAACGGCGAGGTGGCCTGCACGAACGCGATGATCCCGACCCGCTCCCCCGCGGCTTCGATCTCGTCGACCGCGTGCAGGATCGCGCTCTCCGACGACGCCGTGTCGCCGGATATCTCCGCGGGTCGACGGACCACCCGCGCGCCCGCCGCCGCACTCACGGCGGCGATCTCGTCGTCATCGGTCGAGACGACGACGAGATCGATGCCCGCCGCGTCGCGCGCCGCCCGGATCGCCCGCACGACCAGCGGCACTCCCCCGACGGTGCGCAGGTTCTTGCGCGGCACGCCCTTCGACCCGCCGCGCGCGGGGATGATCGCGACGGTCAGCCCGTCGGTCGCATCGCTCGTGTCATCGCTCATGTCATCGTCCTCGAATCACTCGCCAGGCCCGGCCCGCACGCCGTCGCGCCCCGATCGCCGTCAACCGCAGCTCCTCCATACGCCCGGTGCCTCCGGCCGAGCGCAGCATCCGCCGCGCAGCACTCTCGGCCGGTGCCCCGGGCAGACGCAGGTCGCGCAGCCGCTCGGGCGAGAAGTACCGCTCGCGCTCCGCAGGGGGTAGATCGCGCAGCAGCAGTTCCGCGCGCTCGCGCAGGTGCCCGGCGATCTCGGGCTGCATGGCGTAGCCGACCGCATCGACGAGCAGCTGCAGACGCGCAGGATCGACGTACGGGGAATCCTCCCGGGTGAGCGCGTCGACGATCGCGAGCGGTACCCGGTTGCTGTTCTCGTACGGGCGCAGGCGGCGCAGCAGCATCGACGCCCCCGCCGAGGCGATCGTCGTGCCGCGCAGGGCATGAACCGTGGGCAGCGCGGTCGAGAACGCCGCGACCACCGCGCGGGCATCGACGCGGCGCGCGAGCTGCTCGGCGGCGAGCGGACCCCGGTAGACGGCGAACTCCACGCCGTGCGAGAGGGCGCGCTCGCGCACGGCATCCGTCTGCAGCGGCGGCGCCGCCGGATGCGGTTTGAAGATGATGCGGGCGGGCCCGGCGCCGGCCGCCCGGTCGATCAGCTCGCGCTGCAGCGCGATCTCCTCGCGCGGGGTCAGCAGTCCGAGCGTCGAGAGGTACTGTCCGAGCACGATCGCGGTGGGGGCGCCATCGTCGAGCGGGTGCCCCGCCGTGTCGAGGAGGGGCTCCCCGAGATCGGTCTCGTCGAGCACGCGTCCGAACGCGGCGACGGGCACGGGAACGGATGCCGCGACCGAGCCGCCTGCGAGAGGCGCGACCCCCGGCACGACGTCGGCGTGCAGCACCCGGATGATGCGGCTGCGCACGGCGTGGTCGAGGGGCACCCGCATCGGCGAGTACGTCATGAGGCCGTCACCCACGATCGTGATCTTCGCGCGCGGGAACAGCGACATCAGCGTGCGCGCCGGCGCGACCTGCGGGCTCTGCACGAACAGCTCGAGATCATCGGCGTCGAGGTTCCACGCCTGGGTGAACAGGCGCTCGAGCAGGGGCAGGTCGGCAGGTTCCGGCTCCCATCCGCTCGGATGCAGCGGGCCGAGCAGCGCGTCGAGGTCCTCGATCCGGTCGAAGCGAGTGCGCAGCGCGGCGAGCGCCGGGTCTGCGGCGATCCCGGTCACGAGCTCGGGCACCCGCGCCGAGACGAACGGCACCAGCACCCGGTCGCCGCCCGCTCCACCGCGGCCCACCTTGCCGGGACGCGGCTCCAGGAGCCCCTCGTCGATCGCCGCGGCGACGGTCGCGAGCCCGTAGGCGCTGTGCAGCGCGAAGATCCGGGTCATGAGCCGTGCCCCGCCCGTCGCAGCACCCGCGCGAGCACTCGGCGCCGCGGTCCCGAGAGTCCGCGCACGGCGGCCCGCACCTCGGCGTGGGGCAGCGCCCGCAGCAGCTCGACGATCCCCGCACGCATCTCCCCGCGCAGTGCGCGAGGCATCCGCCGGGCTCGCACGAGGTGGTGCGAGCTGAGCGCCAGGGAGGAGAAGGTGATCTTCGGCAGGAATCGTGCGGCCTCGGCATCCGCCTCGACGATCGCGACGGCCTCGGCCATCGCACGGGCGAAGTCGAGCTGCCGCCGATCGCGCACCTGCGTGAGCGAGGTCGACACCCCGCGGCGGTACAGGAGCGCGGGGGCGTCGACCACCGCGAACGAGGAGTCCGACAGATGCAGCCGCCAGATCCAGGGGCGGTCCTCGGCGGTGTGCAGCCCCTCGGGGAAGGCGGCGAGTCCCCGATCGATGATCCGGCGGTCGAAGATGCCCGCCCAGGCGAACGGGTAATCGACCATCGTGGTCTCGGTCGCCGGCAGGATGGCGTCGCGGGCGGCGACGACGGCCTCCCGCCACGGATGCGGAGCGCGCACGAGTGCCCGATCGGCATCCGTCACCGTCACGTGATCGGTGCGCAGGAAGTCGGCATCCAGCTCCCGCAGCCGACGCGCGAGCACGGCGAGCCGCTGCGGCTGCATCCAGTCGTCGCCGTCGAGGAAGCAGAAGGCGTCGCCCTCGACGTGCGCGAGTCCCTGGTTGCGCGCGCTCGCGAGCCCGCGGGCCGAGTCGTTGCGGATGACCTCGGCGTGCGGGAACCGATCGGCGTACCGGCGCATGAGGGCGCCGGTGTCGTCGCCGGATCCGTCGTCGATCGCCACGAGCTTCAGCGCCGCCGCATCGTCGAACTGACGCGTCAGGCTCTCGAGCGTGGTCGCGATGTAGGCGCCGGCGTCCTTCGCGGGAAGGATGACGGTGACGAGCGGACTGCGCACGGGACTCCCGGTGATGGTCGGTCGGTCGGGAATCGTCTCAGGCGTTCCTTGCCGCCCGGCGACGCGCGGGTGAACGCGGGGTGTCCTGGTAGGCGGGGCCGCGCGCATCGGCGACGATGGAGCGATGCTCTTCTCACGCGGGTCGAACGGTCGACGGATGCTGCGACGACGCCGTGACACCCATGATCTGCGATGGCTCTCGGCGCGCGCCTGGACGACCCGCTGGTATCCGCAGGGGATCGACATCGGCGAACGCGAGGGGCGCCGCACGCTCGCCGTCAGCTGGTTCCGCCAGGATCGGACCGGCCATCATCTCGCCTCGCGCGTCGTGCTGATCGACACCGAGCGGGCGAGGCATATCGACATCGCGCTCGCGATCGAGGACGATGCGGGCGACCTCCAGCCCGCGCAGATCCACACGGGCGGGCTGGCCTGGTTCGGCGATCGGCTGTTCGCCGCGGCGACGGGACGGGGCATCTGGGAGTTCGACCTGTCCGACATCCGCCGCGTGCACGGCCCGGTCGCCCGGCGCGTGCGCGGGATCGCCGGCCGATGGTGGCCGCGCTCCGCACTGGTCGCCGTGCGCACGCGCGTGCATCCGGTCGATCTGCGCTGCTCGTTCCTCGGGCGCGCGTTCGACGCCGACGGCGCACCGCTGCGACGGGTGCTGATCGGCGAGTACCGCCGCGACGACGAGGGACGCATCGGCGAGTTCACGATCCCGGAGGGCACCGATGACGGTTTCGTCGCTCACGAGAGGTTCGCGCCCGGCATCCCCCGCATGCAGGGTGCGGTGCGGTGGGGTGACCGGATCCTCGTGTCGCAGTCGGCGCTGAAGACCCCCGGCAGGCTGTGGACCGGCACGCGCGATGCCCTGACCCGGCACTCCGTGCCCCTGCCCGCCGGGTGCGAGGACCTCGCGCTCGACCCGGACGAGCGGATGCTGTGGACGCTCGGCGAGCATCCCCGGCACCGGGTCGTGCGCGGCATCCCCTTCGCCCGTATCGGGCTGTGAGGGTCGGCCGAGAAGTCCGCCCCGGAGAACGCTCGTAGACTTGTCGGGTGAAGCCTGCACCTTTCTTCGTCTACTCCGTGCTGCGGCTGCTGGCGTTCCTCGTCCCGCTCGCGATCCTCTGGTTCTTCTTCCCGATCTTCCGGGAGTTCTGGTGGCTCGCCGCGATCTTCGCCGCGCTGATCGGCACGAGCATCTCGATGCTGTTCCTGCGCCGCCCGCTCACCGAGGCGTCGGCGGCGATCGTCGAGCGCCGCGAGGCGCGCGCGTCGACCGGCCAGGAGGATGCCGACGCGGAGGACGCGGTGGTTGACGGCGAGAGCGAGACGCTCGCCGACGAAACCCGCGACGAGAAGTAACCGAGGCAGACAGCCGGGCTCTGCCGGGCTGTGCCGGGTTCTGTCGGCTCAGCCGATGAACGCCCAGAACAGGGCGCCGGCGTACAGCAGCGACGTGAGCGAGGTCAGCGCGAGAGCGATGACGAGTTCCTTGGGCTGGCGGTAGGTCCAGACGATCAGGATCGCCGGGAACCCCGCGAGCAGGGCGAGCAGCGAGAGCCAGGCGATCGGGAAGAGCAGCGCCAGCAGGATCGCGATCGCGAACGGCGCGAGCACGAACAGCGTGAACAGCACCTGCGTCGCGCGGCGCCCGATGAGCACCGTGAGGGTGCGCTTGCCGACGACGCGATCCTGGTCGATGTCGCGCAGGTTGTTGGCGAGCAGCACCGCGCAGGCGAACAGTCCCGCGGCGATCGCCCCGAGCCACGCCTGCTGCGGCAGGTCGAAGATCTGCACCCAGGTCGTGCCGAGGGTCGCGACGAGCCCGAAGAAGACGAACACGAACACCTCGCCCAGACCGGCGTAGCCGTAGGGGCGCTTGCCGCCGGTGTAGAACCAGGCGGCGACGATGCACGCGGCGCCTACGGCCAGCATCCACCACTGCTCCGTGCGCACCACGATCGCGACGCCCACCGCGGCGGCGAGCGCGAAGAACACCAGCCCGATGATGAGCACGGTGCGCGGCTTCACGCGACCCGAAGCGGTGAGACGTGTGGGACCGACGCGCACGGCATCCGTCCCCCGCACGCCGTCGCTGTAGTCGTTGGTGAAGTTGACGCCGATCTGCAGCAGCACCGCGACCGCGAGGCACGCGAGGGCGATCACCCAGTGGAACTCGGGGCCCGTGCTGCGCGCGGCTCCCGTGCCGATGAGCACCGGCGCGATCGCGAGGGGCAGCGTGCGCAGACGCGCGGCGCCGATCCAGTCGCCGAGCGTGACGGGCCCGGCCTCGATCACGGCCTGGCGGGCGGGGTCGCCGCTCGCCCGCTTCGCCGGGTTGCCGCTCACGCGGGCCGGGTTGGTCTTGCGGGTCGCGGAGGTCTTGCGCTTCGAGGATGCTGCCACGGAGGAATCCTACTGTGCGAGCCCATGACGCCCCGGGGGCGACGGCGGGTCGGGGATTCGGGCTCAGGGATTCGGGTTCGAGTCCTTGCCGTCGAGCCAGAGCTCGTCACTCTTGTCGCCGTGTGCTCCGCCCTTGCCGACGTGCGTGGAGCTGATCTTCGGCCCCTTGAGGATCACGTGCACCATCGCCTGGGCGTGCCCGTGGCCGAGACCGTAGGTCTCCTTGAGCCAGTTCAGCACGACGGTCGACTTCGTCGTCTCGTCGAAACCCTGCTCCTTCGCGAGCGCGATGAACTGCCGGGGCGTGAGACCCGTCTGGGTCTCGACCTTGTCGAGGTAGGCCTGGAACGACATCGGTGTCTCCTTCAGGGGTCAGTCGTGCGCGATCGGGATGATCGGTCGATGCTCATAATAGGTCTGCAGCACCACGGTCGTGCGGGTGTTCACGGATGCCGCGAGCCGGATGTCGCGCACGAGCTCCTCGAGCGCCCGGGGCGAGGCCACGCGCACGAACAGCATGTAGCTCGCGTCGCCGGCGATCGAGTGGCACGCTTCGATCGCATCCAGGTGCTCGAGCTGCTCGGGGGCGATGTCGGGCTGCGCAGGGTCGAGCGGGGTGATCTCGATGAACGCCGAGAGCGGCGTGCCCACCTTCTCCGGGTCGAGCAGCGCCCGGTAGCCGGTGATCACGCCCCGCGTCTCGAGGCGGCGCAGACGCGACTGCACGGCCGAGACCGACAGCCCCACGGCATCCGACAGTTGCGAGAGCGTGGCACGCCCGTCGCGGGAGATCTCGGCAAGGATCGCGCGGTCGACAGAGTCATCCATGCGTGTAAGAATATCGTTAGCTTCCCGTTTGCACAGGAAAGTTTCCGTCTATTTCTCCGATCGGAGGTCCCGATGTCCATCATTTCCGCCAACAGTTCCGCTGTTCAGGCCATCGTCGGCGAACCCGAGGTCGTCGAGGATGCATCGACCGCGGAGTCCTCCGCCGCCTGGGCACAGCTCAAGGATGCCGCGATCGCGATCCGCGAGATGCAGATCAAGGACGGATCCATCCCCGACGCCGCGCACCACGCGACGGCCCGCGAGCTCGTCGCCGCGATCACCGCCGGCATCCGCGCCCTCGCGCCCGCCTTCCCCCATGACGCCGCCTACCTCGCGGCCTCCGTGGTCGACTTCGACCGCTGGGCCGCCGAGGACTTCGGCGTTCCGGACTTCCTCGACTCGCTCGTGGCGTTCCAGCCGCAGGAGCACCGCGTCGACGGCACCCGCCACCTGGTCGTCTTCCCGATGTACACGCAGAACGGTTCGAGCGACCGCCTCGTCGAGGCCCTGATCGTCGAGACGATCTGGCCGGAGTTCATCGGCGCCCTCGAGGCCGGCGACTACGGCAACAAGCTGTTCGTCTCGCTGCGTCTGGTCGACTTCACACCCGGGTACGACACGAACTCGGCCGTGCTGTTCCCCGAGACCGTCGCGATGCGCGAGATCCCCTCGTTCACGTGGGGCGCGATCTTCCAGGACCGCGAGGCCGCCCGCTACCGCCGCGTCACGCGCGCGGCATCCGAGATCACCAAGCTCGATCTGCCCGAACGCGCCGCCGAGATGCTCGACGACCAGGCGCTCACCGAGCGGGTGTTCGTGATGTGGGACATCATCCACGACCGCACCCACATGCGCGGCGACCTGCCGTTCGATCCGTTCATGATCAAGCAGCGGATGCCGTTCTTCCTCTACTCGCTCGAAGAGATGCGCTGCGACCTGACCGCGTTCCGCGAGTCGGTCAAGATCGAGCGCACGCTCACCGCGCGCAGCGAGGCCGGCGAGGATCTCACCGACTCCGAGCGCGAGATGCTCGAGCATGCACCTCTGGTGCAGTACGCGGTGATCTTCGACCGCATCTTCCGCTTCGCGATCACGGGTTCGCGCGTGCGCAACTACGACGGCCTCGGCGGACAGCTGCTGTTCGCGTGGCTGCACCAGCGCGGCGTGCTGCACTGGACCGACACGGCGCTCGCGTTCGACTGGGAGGGCGTGCCCGACGCGGTCGTCGCGCTCGGCGACGCGATCGACGACCTGTACTGGCGTTCGATCGACCGTCCGAAGACGGCGCACTGGCTGGCCGCCTACGACCTCGTCCGCTCGGTGCTGACCCCGCACCCGGCGTCCGCCTGGGCGCGCGGACTGTCGGACGAGATCCTCGCGGGGGCCCCCAAGGGCTACACCGACGCGGTGCTCGACGACGAGTTCCCGCTGTCGATGTTCTTCGAGGCGCTCGACAAGAAGATGAAGACCGTGATCGAGTCGACCGTGGGAATCCGCGGAACCGACGACTGATCGCATCCACGGCCGGGCCGGAGTCTCGCATATGAAGACCATCGTTCTCGCGGGGGCCACGAGCGCCTCCGGCCTCGCCGTGACCCGCGCGCTGATCGCGGCGGGCATGCGCGTCGTCGCGACCGGACGCTCCGCCGACCGTCTGCAGCCGCTGGCGGATGCCGGAGCCCGGACCGACGTCGCCGATGCGACCTCGCTCGATGACATGATCGCGCTGGCGGAGCGACTCGCGTCCGACGGCCTCGCGGTCGACGCCGTCGTGCCCCTCGTGGGCGGGTGGCGTGGGGGCGGCGGCCTTGCCGGTCAGAGCGACGAGGACTTCACGGCGCTGCTGCCCGCACTCGACGCCGTGCGTGCGACGAGCCGCGCGTTCGACGGGGCACTGCGGGCATCGGATGCCGGACGCTTCGCGATCGTGTCGTCGACGGCCGTCGCGCGACCGCTCGCCGGCGGGGCGAACTACGCCGCGGTCAAGGCCGCGAGCGAGGCGTGGACGCGCGCCGTCGCACAGGGGTTCGCCAAGACGGCTCGGGATGCGGGAGAGCCGCTGCGCGCGGCATCCGTCGTGTTCCGCGCGAAGGCGCTCGACCCCGAGTCGCTGGCACCGCGCATCGTCGGTCTCTGGGATGCGGATGCCGCCGAGCTGAACGACCGGGTCATCGACCTGGAGTGAGCGGGGTTCGCGATCGGGAGCGTGGCGTCTAGAGCTGCGATGCTCCCGGGACGACCGGCGGGGCATCGTCGACCGATGCGCCCTCGCCCTCGCCCGGAATGCTCTGCTCGGGAGCCTCGGCGTAGAGCACCGTGAGCTTGCGGTACGACTTCGTGAAGAACGCGAGCGTCGCCGCGACCACCATGATGAGCCCGGCGAACAGACAGATCAGGGCGATGCCTCGGGCCTCTCCTTCGCCGAGCAGCCAGCCCCACTGCTGCTGACCCTCACGGCCGTCCATGTAGGGGATGATGAGGAACTCGGCGAGAGGCGCGATCAGGAACGCCGTGATGGGTGCGGCCGCCGCCTCCATCGCCGCCGCGACGCCGAAGACCCGGCCCTGGCGTTCGAACGGCACGACCTTCTGGATCACGGTCTGCTCGGCCGCCTCGACCGGCGGCACGAGCGCCATGTAGACCCACATGCCGAGCACGTACAGCCACCACCACTCGCGCAGCATGAACACCGCTCCGAGCAGCCCCATCGCGATCACGACGAGCAGCATGGTGCGCATCGGCTTCTTGCCCAGGCCGAACTTGGCCACCAAGCCGCCGCCGATGAGGAAGCCGGTCGACGCGAAGGCCAGGGCGAGGCCCCACGTCTGCGCGTCGAACAGCGTGAGCCCGTAGGGGTCCATGAGCGCCATGTAGACGCCGCCGATGAGGTTGTTGAAGGTCGAGAAGATGATGAGCGCGAACAGCCCGGGAGCCTGCCGGATCGCGCGCACGCTGCCGCGGAAGTCGACCGCGCTCTTGGCGTCGGGGTCGGCCTGCGGCTCGCTCTCGGGGATGCGGATGAAGAGCAGATGCGCGAAGGCGACCGCCATCGCGGCGATCGCGATCGCGAGGGTCCAGCCCATGCCGAGGAACCCGATCGAGAGCCCCGAGAAGACGCTCGTGACGAGGAAGGCGATGCCCTGCACCGTGCCGACGAGGCCGTTGGCGTTGGCCCGCTTCTCTTCGGGCACGAGCAGGGTGACGGTGGTCGAGAGCGCGATGTTGCGCAGCTGCTCGATCACCCCGCCGAACAGGATCACACCCGAGAACAGCCAGAACCACGGGCCGCCCAGGTCGAGCAGGGCCGCCTCGGGCTGCGACAGGTAGAGCACTCCGGCGACGAGGAAGGCCACGGCCGAGATCACGCTCGAGAGCACCATGACCGCGTGCTTGCGGTGCCGATCGACGATCGTTCCGAACATCATCGCGAAGAACGCGACGAACAGCATGTACGCGCCGCCGATGACGCCGGTCGCGAGCACCGACTGCGTCTCGATGTAGACCCAGAAAGTGAGCGCGAACCAGAGGAAGCTGGTCGTCACGTTGGCGATCAGCGTATTGACGAGGACGTTGAGGAACGCCCGGTTCGCTGCGGTCCGCTGCATGGGTTCGAGGGTACTCAGGACCACCGACATCCGATACGGGTTCGGGCGAATAGGCTGGGTCGGTGACCATTCAGCACGACCCCGCGATCCGGGGCTTCGCCAGTGACAACTACTCCGGCATCCACCCCGAGGTGCTCGCCGCGATCGCGACCGCCAACGACGGCCACCAGGGCGCCTACGGCAGCGACGCGTACACCGCGCGCCTGCAGGAGGTCGTTCGCTCCCACTTCGGCGAGCGCGCCGAGGCCTTCCCCGTCTTCAACGGCACGGGCGCGAACGTCACGGGCCTGCAGTCGATGCTTCCCCGCTGGGGTGCGGTGATCGCGGCCACGACCGCGCACATCAACGTCGACGAGGGCGGTGCCCCCGAGAAGATCGGCGGGTTCAAGCTGCTCACGGTGCCCACCGACGACGGCAAGCTCACCCCCGAGCTCATCGACCGCGAAGCGTGGGGCTGGGGCGACGAGCACCGCGCGCAGCCGCTGGTGGTCTCGATCACCCAGTCGACCGAGCTCGGCACCCTCTACACCGCCGACGAGATCCGTACGATCGCCGATCACGCGCACGAGCGCGGCATGAAGCTGCACCTCGACGGCGCTCGCCTCTCGAACGCCGCCGCCGCCCTCGATCTGCCGCTCGCGGCCTTCACCACGGATGCCGGCGTCGACGTGCTCAGCTTCGGCGGCACCAAGAACGGCGCCATGCTCGGCGAGGCCGTCGTGGTGCTGAACCCCGAGGCATCCGACGGGCTGGTCTACTCGCGCAAGTTCAACATGCAGCTCTCGTCGAAGATGCGCTTCGTGTCGGCGCAGCTGATCGCTCTGCTCGAGGGCGACCTGTGGCTGCGCAACGCGCGTCACGCGAACGCCATGGCCGCCCGCCTCCGCGGCGAGATCGAGCAGGCCATCGCATCGGGTTCGATCACCGGCGTCGCCTTCACACAGCCCACCCAGTCGAACGGCGTGTTCGCGACTCTGCCCGACGGCGTCGCCGACGCGCTGCGCGAATCGTTCCGCTTCTACGACTGGGATGCCGCGCGCAACGAGGTGCGCTGGATGTGCAGCTTCGACACCCACGAGGACGACGTCGACGCGTTCGTCGCCGAGCTCGCTCGCCTCACGGCCTGAGGCCGCGCGGAGCCTCGGCGGGCGCGCTCATCGCTTCGACTTGCGATACCCGGCCTTCACTGCCGCAGCCTCGGTCCGGAAGCACTCCTCGGGCTTCGTCTTCGAGTAGTAGGCGCCGGATGGCACGTGATAGATGTGCGAGCTGGCGTTGCCCTTGATCGGCGCCCACGACGGGCAGTCCCACGACGAGACGGGTGTGGTCCGGTTCGGGTACGTCACCGCAGCGGATGCCGTGGACGTCCGCTGCGCCGTGACGTAGCCGCTCTTCGCTCCGGTCACCCGCACTGTGACGCGCTTGCCGACCATGCCCGCCGTCACGGAGAGCGTGGAGCCCGTCGCGTTCGCGATGGCCTTCCCGTCGAGGTACCACGCGTAGGCGATGCGGGTGCCGGCGGTCCAGGCACCGGCGGCGGCGGTGAGGCGGCTTCCCACGACGGCGGAGCCGCTCAGTGTCGGCGTCGGGGCCGCGAGAACCGCGAGCACGGCGGACGTCGGGACGGAACGCTTCGCCGCTGTAGCGAACCCGGCCTTCGTGCCGGTCACGACGACCGTGATGGTCTTGCCCGCTGCTGTCGCCGGGATCTTGAAGGCCGTCGTCGTCGCCTTCGGCACCGCGACCCCACTGACGTACCACTGGTACGTCAGCTTCGCTCCCGCCGTCCAGGTGCCGGCCGCCGCGGTGAGCGTCTGCCCGACGATCGCCGAACCCGAGACCTTGGGCACGGGAGCCGTCATCGGCTGGACGACGGCGGATGTCGCCACCGATGTCCGCGTCGTCACGAGATACGTGGCCTTGCGTCCCACGACCTGCACCGAGATCTTCTTGCCGACCAGCGACGCGGGGACGACGAAGGTCGCCGCGGTGGCCTTCGAGATCGCGACTCCGTTCGCCAGCCACTGATACGTGAGCGCGGCCCCGGACGTCCACGACCCGGTCGATGCGCTGAGCTTCTGCCCGACCGCCGGGGATCCGGTGATCGTCGGCGTCGCCGCCTCCATCAGACGCAGACTCTCGAGCTTCGCAGTGATCCCCGTACGGACGGTCGCTGCTCCCAGAACGATGCGTTCCGCCTGGGCGAATCCCGGTGCGTCGTTCCACCATTCGGACGACGCCCCCGTCACCGCCGACACGAACGCGACACGGTAATCCCCGGCCGGCAGCCCGCCGACGGCGAACGTGCCGGTGTCGGAGACGTAGTCCGCCGAGGTCGCAACTGTGCCCGTCCCGGAACCGGGGTAGACGGCCACGGCGATGCGCCTCCCCCGCAGATCGACACCGGCGGGGACCGTCACCGATCCCGAGACGAGCGCCGACGCGGTGAGAGCCACGTCGTACGCCAGACCCGCCGAGTCCACGACGACGGTCGCAGCGCCGTCCGGAGTCGTCGAGTCGACACCCCAGCGGTCGAAGACCGCACGTCCCCGCGAGACGACGGCGAGCAGGACCTCGCCCACGGGCACCTGCAGGGAATAGCTCCCCGTGTCACCGACCGGGGCCGCCGCGAGCGGTGAGGCCACGTCGGATCCCGGCGAGTACGCGACGACGTACGTGCTCCCACTCGCCAGGGCGACGGCTGCGGGGAACGTTACCGTCCCGGCGACGACGCCCGTCTCGGGAACACCCTCGACGGGTTCCGTCGGCTGAGCCGCGCGCTCGGCCGCGGCGATGGCCGCCCGCGGGAGACGATCCGCGAAGGAGGCGAACGCCGGCTCGGTCGCGGCCACCGTCGCTCCTGCGATCTGGGCCGAAGCTGCGGTCGTTGCCACCGCGATCAGCATCGACGCCAGCATGACAGCGGCGACCGTGACAGCAACGGATCGACCGAAGCGCGGGCGCAGGGGGATCGCCATGGGCATCCTCTCGGAGGGACGGGACGCGATCGAGTATCACGCCGAACACGGCTCTCTCGGAGCAGATCGCCTATGACATAGATACACCGGCAGAGGCCTCGAAGGCCATATGCAGAATGCGATGCGCCGCCGGCGCGCTCAGCGCAGCAGGCCGAGGCTCGCGAGCGCCTGCCGGATGAGCGTGCCGCGGCCGCCCTCCATCTCCGACCAGACCGCGTCGGAACCCGCGGCCTCGGGCGAGAACCAGGTGACCTCGAGGGCATCCTGACGGGGCTCGCAGGTACCGGTGACCGGCACCACGAAGGCGAGCGACACGGCGTGCTGCCGGTCGTCGTGGTAGGCGCTCACGCCGGGGATCGGGAAGTACTCGGCCACCGTGAACGGCAAGGGCTGGGGCGGGAGCAGCGGGAACGCCATCGGACCGAGGTCGTTCTCGACGTGGCGGAACAGCGCGTCGCGGATGGTCTCACCGAAGCGCACGCGGCCCGAGACGATCGTGCGCGTCATCTCACCCAGGGGCGTCGAGCGGAGCAGGATGCCGATCTCGCTCACCTGGCCGGATCCGTCGGTGCGCACCGGGATCGCCTCGACGTAGAGCATCGGCAGGTGCCGGCGCGCCTCCTCGAGCTCGACGTCGCTCAGCCACCCGGGGTTCGCGTCGGGCGCCGGAGGCTGGGGCGCACCGTCGCCGAAGCCGCCGAGGCCGTCGTCGTCGGGCTCGGGGTCGGGATCAGGTGTGCGCACCGCCATGTGTCCTTTCTACCAGCAGCATCCGACTTCCCCTATGGCCATGCCGCGCCGGGGGCCGGGCCGGTGTCGGCGACCCCTGGCAGGATGGACGGCATGAGCGAGGAGCTGACGATCGACGACGCCGCGACCCGGTGGGTGCCGGGCGACCGTACGGGCAAGCCGCTGCTGGTGCTGCTGCACGGCTACGGCGCCGACGAGCACGACCTCATCGGCCTGGCCCCGTATCTGCCCGCGAACATCGCCGTGGCATCCGTCGCCGCACCCCTCGCCCCTCCGTTCCCGATGCCGGGCCGGTCCTGGTACCCCATCGAGGGTCTGAACGGTCGCCGGCCCGAAGACGTCACGGTCGCCGCCCGCGCGTTCCTCCGCTGGCTCGACGCCGCCGCCGCCGACGCGTCGTCGGTGGCACTCCTCGGCTTCTCGCAGGGCGCGGCCGTCGCCCTCCAGACGCTGCGCCTCGCCCCCGAGCGGCTCGGCGCGGTCGTCGCCCTGAGCGGCTACGCCACCCCGGGCGACCTGCCCGGCGACGAGGCCCTGCGCGAGCTGCGTCCGTCGGTGTTCTGGGGTCGCGGATCGGCCGACGACGTGATCCCCGAGGCGCTCATCACGCACACCTCGCTGTGGCTCCCCGACCACTCCACGCTCTCCGGCAGGGTCTACACCGGGCTCACGCACAGCATCTCCGAAGAGGAACTGGGCGACGTGCACCAGTTCCTCTCGCTCTGGCTCGAGGGCATCGCCGGCGAGTGACCCGCGCGGCGCTCGGGCGCGGCCCTCGGTCACGGCGCTCCGGCGCGACACGCCCGGGTTGCACGACGGCATCCGCCGGGGGTATCGTCGTCACGTCCTGTCCGCCGTGTCTGGAAGTCCTTTGATCTGATCCGTCGCCTCCGCGCTCCTCTTTCCGCGCGCTGACCCGACGATCGCCGACTCCACCCGGCCGCTCTCCTCCCGCCTTCGACGGCGCCGCGCAGGAGACCCGCCGCGCAGGCCCGGTGTCAGTGCACCCTCGCACTCGACAGGAGACACACCGTGTCAACCCCCACCCTTCACGCATCGGTCACGCTCGACCGCCTCACCTTCGCCTGGCCCGACGGCTCCACCGCCCTCGATTCCGTGTCGGGCGCCTTCGGCGCGGGTCGCACCGGCCTCGTCGGCCGCAACGGCGCCGGAAAGTCCACCCTGCTCCGCCTCATCGCCGGCGAACTCGACCCGACGGCGGGCACGGTGACCACCACCGGTGACGTCGCGTACCTGCCGCAGCAGCTCACGCTCGACGTCGAACGACGCGTCGCCGACCTTCTCGGGGTCGGCGCGGCACTCGACGCCGTCCGCGCCATCGCGGCCGGCGACGTCGACCCCGCCCACTTCGACGCGGTCGGCGACGACTGGGACATCGAGGCGCGAGCCGCGGCATCCCTCGCCGAGGCCGGTCTCTCGCCCGAGTTCCTCGACCGTCGCGTCGGGGAGCTCTCGGGCGGTGAGGCGGTGCTCGTGGCGATCGCCGGCATCCGTCTGCGGCGCGCCCCGATCACGCTGCTCGACGAACCCACCAACAACCTCGACCGCGACGCCCGTGCGAAGCTCGCCGCGATGGTCACGTCATGGAAGGGCACGCTCATCGTCGTCAGCCATGACGTCTCGCTGCTCGACAGGATGGACGACACCGCCGAACTGTTCGGCCGCACGCTGACCGTGTTCGGCGGGCCGTACTCCGAATGGCGCGCGTGGCTGGACGCCGAGCAGGATGCCGCGCGACAGGCCGAGCGCGATGCCGCCCAGGTCGTGCGCAAGGAGAAGCGCCAGCGCATCGAGGCGGAGACCAAGCTCGCGCACCGTGCGCGCACGGCCCGCAAGGCCGAGATCGAGAAGCGCGTGCCGAAGATCATCGCGCACGGCCGGAAGATGGCCGCGGAGGTGTCGGCCGGCAAGCTGCGCACCGAGGTCGGGGCGAAGGAGGATGCCGCACGCGCCGCCCTCGATGAGGCGGGGCGCCGCGTGCGCGCCGAGGCGTCGATGAAGATCGAGCTTCCCGACCCGCAGGTCTCGCGCAGCCGCCGCATCGCGACGATCGCCGATGCGGAGAGGTCGTGGGTCGTGCAGGGCCCCGAGCGGGTCGCGCTGATCGGGCGCAACGGTGCGGGCAAGACGACCCTGCTGGAGCGCCTGGTCGCCGGGGCCGCGCCGGAGGACGGACGGGCGGTTGCCGCCGCGCACGTCGATCACATCGGCTACCTGCCGCAGCGGGTCGACGGCCTCGACGGGACGCTCACCGTGTTCGAGAACATCGCCGCGGCCGCCCCGCACGTGCCCGAGAAGGAGTTGCGCAATCGGCTCGCACGCTTCCTCATCCGCGGAGCGACGGCCGACCGGCCGGTGGGGGCCCTGTCGGGAGGCGAGCGCTTCCGCGTCGCGCTGGCGACGCTGCTGCTGGCGGATCCCGCGCCGCAGCTCGTGGTGCTCGACGAGCCGACGAACAACCTCGACCTCGACACGGTCGACCAGCTCGTCGACGCGCTGACGGCGTACCGCGGCGCCGTGCTCGTCGTGAGCCACGACGACGCCTTCCTCTCCCGTCTCGCTCTCGACCTCACTCTCGAGATCGACGGCGAGGGGATGCTGCAGGAGGTGTGAGCGGCCGGAGCGCGCTCACTCGAAGGTCACGACGAGCGCGCTCCCGCTGACCTCGACCGTGCCGCTCGTCGACAGCTCGCCCTCGAAGGTCACCGGCTCCGCGGCATCCGACGGGGCGTAGACGGCCCGGACGGCTCCTCCCCGTGCGACGAACAGCTCGCCGTCGAGCAGCAACTCGACGGTCGGGTAGGTGTCGACGGCCCATTCGACCTCGACGGTGCGGGCGTCGAGCGGTGCGCTCAACGGGCATCCGTCGACCCGCCAGGTGGTCTGCGTGGCGCACTCGTCGAGATGCGCGTCGACTTGGCGCTGCACCTCCTCCGAGAAGTTCGCGTTCGGGACGACGGCGACCTTCCGCGCTCCGTCCGGCGCGCCGGTGATGACGAGTTCGTCGATATCCGTCTCGTAGAACGTGTCATCGATCGCCGCGACCGGGTACACCGCCGGGTACAGCGCGAGCGGCAGGACCTCGCCCGAATCGACCGTCGGCGTCTCGACACCGCCGAGGAGGAACGCCGGGTCCTCCTCCGTGACGATGAAGCGGTCGGTCAGCGCAGTCCTGACCTGCCACTGCCCGGACTCCTCGTCGCGGGCGAGCGAGAGGGTCGTGTCGTGCCGCTCTCCCGCCAGGGCGAAGGACACGTCCACGCTCGTGACGCTCGCGGCGTCATCGGCGTCTGCGGGGGCATCGACGACGACGTCCCGAATCCGTTCGGTCGCGGCACCGAGCACCTCGTCGGTCAGCATCGACGGGTCGTCCAGCTTCTCGATCTCCTGCGGCCGGGGTGCCACGAGAGCCGCGGCCGCGGTGGCGTCGCCGTCGGCGATGTGCTGGAGGTATTGCTCGGCGACCTCACCGGCGCTCGGCCCGCGGTTCGCACCGTTCACCGCCACCAGGACACCGGCGATCACCGCCGCGAGGACCGCGGCTCCGACGAACACCCACAGGAGGATCCACCCACCCGCGCGGGTACGGCGCGGCGGCCCGGGGTGCGCGCCGGGATGAGGCGGCGATGGATGCTGCGGCGTGGAATTCTGCGGCGCCGGAACGCCGTGGGCAGGCTGCGGTGCATGCGGATCGGTCATCGTCTCCCCCTGGTCGATCTGCACGCACCGTATCGGTCATGCCGTCAGGGCCGCCTGCTCCGCATCGCCCGCATGTGGGAGATCTCGGGGTCGGCGGCGTGGAGCGCATAGTCGTCGGATTCGCGCGCGACGAGGGCGACACGGCCCTGAGCGTCGTGGTGGAGGCCCCAGCCGTAGCGCTTGCCGAGCGGCGAAGAACGCAGGCAGGGGCGCCCGACGGAGAAGAACAGGGCACGCTCGACGGCGTCGTCGACGGCGATTCCCGCTCGCAGGGCGAACGTCTCGAACACCACGTCGTCCGACGTGCGGCCGTACGGATGCTCGGCGATCAGCCGGTAGTGCAGGGCGGCGATCGTGGGCTTCTCGCTCGCGGGCGGCTCGACCGCGTGATCGGTCGGGCAGTCCTCGGCGACCTCGATGAACGCGTCGCGGTAGTTCGTGGTGTGCGCCATGGATACAGCATGCGCCCCGCCTCCGACAACCGTCGAGCCCATGTCGGTGGCCCGGGCCAAGATGGACGTATGAGTGACGTGCTCGAGCGCTTCACCCCGCCCACGCAGGATTGGTTCCGGGGTGCGTTCCCCGCGCCCACTCCCGCGCAGGCGGGTGCGTGGGAGGCGATCTCGGCGGGCAAACACGCCCTCGTGGTCGCGCCCACGGGCTCGGGCAAGACGCTGTCGGCGTTCCTCTGGGCGATCGACAGCGTCTTCCGCGAGCGCATGGCCGAACCGGATGCACCCGCGAAGAAGAAGAAGGACGACGCCCCGCGCACGCGCATCCTGTACATCTCGCCGCTCAAGGCGCTGGGCGTCGACGTCGAGCGCAATCTGCGCTCCCCGCTCGTCGGCATCGGGCAGTCGGCCCGGCGGCTCGGGGCTCCGTCGCCGACGGTGACGGTCGGTGTCCGCTCGGGCGACACCACCTCGAGCGACCGGCGCAAGCTGGTCTCCGATCCGCCCGACATCCTCATCACCACGCCCGAATCGCTCTACCTCATGCTCACGAGCCGCGCGGGCGAGACGCTGCGCGGCGTGCACACCGTCATCATCGACGAGGTGCACGCGGTCGCCGCCACCAAGCGCGGCGCCCACCTGGCGGTGAGCCTCGAACGCCTCGACGCGCTGCGGTCGTCGTACGGTGCCGAGGCCCCGGCGCAGCGCATCGGCCTCTCGGCGACCGTGCGCCCGATCGACGAGGTCGCCCGCTTCCTCGGCGGCTCCGCGCCCGTCGAGATCGTGGCGCCCCGGGCATCGAAGACCTTCGAGCTGGGCGTCGTCGTGCCGATGGACGACATGACGAATCCGCCGCCGCCTCCGGGCAGCGGCGCCGACTCCCCGACAGCGGATGCCGAGTACACCGAGGTGACGGGATCGGTCTGGCCGCACGTCGAGGAGGCGATCGTCGATCGCATCCTGCAGAACAACTCGACGATCGTGTTCGCGAACTCGCGCCGCCTCGCCGAGCGCCTGACCGGCCGGTTGAACGAGATCTACTCCGAGCGCACCGGTGTCGAGCTGCCCGACCAGACGGTCCCCGCCCAGATGATGGCGCAGGCGGGAGCCACCGCGGGCGCCGATCCCGTGCTGGCCAAGGCGCACCACGGCTCGGTCTCGAAGGAGCAGCGCGCTCTCGTCGAGGAGGAGCTCAAGTCGGGCGTGCTGCGCTGCGTCGTCGCGACGAGCAGCCTCGAACTCGGCATCGACATGGGGGCCGTCGACCTCGTCATCCAGGTCGAGGCTCCACCGTCGGCGGCATCGGGCCTCCAGCGCGTCGGCCGGGCCGGGCACCAGGTCGGCGAGATCAGCCGCGCAGCGCTGTTCCCGAAGCACCGGGGTGACGTGCTGCACACCGCGATCGTGACCGAGCGGATGCTCGCGGGCAAGATCGAGGCCATCCAGGTGCCCCGCAACCCGCTCGACATCCTCGCCCAGCAGACCGTCGCGGCGAGCGCGCTGGGAGCGATCAGCGTCGAGGAGTGGTTCGACACGGTGCGCCGCTCGGCGCCGTTCCAGTCGCTCCCGCGGTCGGCGTACGAGGCGACGCTCGATCTGCTCGCCGGGCGCTTCCCGTCCGACGAGTTCGCCGAGCTGCGCCCGCGCCTGGTCTGGGATCGCGACGCCGGCACGCTCACGGGGCGTCCGGGCGCGCAGCGCATCGCGGTCACGAGCGGCGGCACGATCCCCGACCGCGGGCTGTTCGGGGTGTTCGTGGCGGGCGAGTCGACGGGCGCCCGGGTCGGCGAGCTCGACGAGGAGATGGTCTACGAATCACGCGTGGGCGATGTGTTCACGCTCGGCACGACCAGCTGGCGGATCGCCGAGATCACGCACGACCGCGTGAACGTGATCCCCGCGTACGGCCAGCCCGGCAAGGTGCCGTTCTGGCACGGCGACGGCATCGGGCGACCGTTCGAACTGGGCGAGGCCCTCGGCGCGTTCTCGCGCGAGGTGTCGGCGGCGACCCCCGAGAAGGCGGCACAGCGCCTCATCGACGCCGGGCTCGACGAGCAGGCCCGCGCGAATCTGCTCGCCCACCTCAGCGAGCAGCGCGAGGCCACGGGCACCCTCCCGACCGACCGCACGCTCACGGTCGAGCGCGGCCGCGACGAGGTCGGCGACTGGCGCGTGATCCTGCACTCCCCCTACGGCATGAAGGTGCACGCACCGTGGGCGCTGGCGATCAACGCCCGGGTGCGCGAACGCCTGGGCGTCGAGGGGTCTGCGGTCGCGAGCGACGACGGCATCATCGTGCGCATCCCGGATGCCGAGGCCGAACCGCCCGGCGCCGAGCTGTTCGTCTTCGACCCCGACGAGATCGAGCACCTGGTGACCGAGGAGGTCGGAGGCTCGGCGCTCTTCGCCTCGCGCTTCCGCGAGTGCGCGGCTCGCGCGCTGCTCATGCCGCGCACCAACCCCAACCGCCGCACCCCGCTCTGGCAGCAGCGCCAGCGCTCGGCGCAGCTGCTCGAGGTGGCGCGCCGGCATCCGACGTTCCCGGTGATCCTCGAGACGCTCCGCGAAGTGCTGCAGGACGTCTACGACCTGCCCTCGCTGCGGCGGCTCGCGACCTCGATCGCCGACCGGCGCATCCGCCTCGTCGAGACGCAGCCCGCGCAGCCCTCGCCGTTCGCCCGCGACCTGCTCTTCGGCTACGTGGGCGCGTTCATGTACGAGGGCGACTCCCCGCTCGCCGAGCGCCGGGCCGCCGCGCTCTCGGTCGATCCCGCCCTGCTGGGCGAGCTGCTCGGCACCGTCGAGCTGCGCGAGCTGCTCGATCCCGAGGTCATCGTCCAGTTCGAACGCGAAGCGCAGCGCCTCGACCCCGAGCGCCGCGCGCGCGGACTCGAGGGCACGGCCGATCTGCTGCGCCTGCTCGGTCCGCTCGACGCCGCCGAGGTCGCCGCGCGGCTCGCGCCGGAGGGCGATCGCGAATCGGACGCCGATCGCGGACCGGAAGACGATCACGAACCGGAAGACGATCACGAACCGAACGAGGCCATCGCCGCGGCCCACCTCGACGCGCTCGTGCAGGCCCGGCGCGCGATCCCCGTGACGATCGCCGGGGTGCAGCGCATCGCGGCGATCGAAGACGCCGGGCGCCTCCGCGATGCGCTCGGCGCGGCGCTCCCCACCGGCATCCCGGTCGCGTTCCTCGAGCCGCTGGTGGATCCGCTCGGCGACCTCGTCGCGCGTTACGCGCGCACGCACGGCCCCTTCACGACGGATGCCGTCGCCACCCGCTTCGGCATCGGCGCGGCCGTCGCGCGGCACACGCTCCAGCGGCTCGAGAATGCGGGCCGTCTCACGAGCGGTTACTTCCTGCCCGAGGCATCGGCCCCGGCCACCGACTCCTCCGGGGCGGCGGGAGCGGGTGCAGGAACCCGGGACGACATCGAGTGGTGCGACACCGAGGTGCTGCGCCGCCTGCGCATGCGATCGCTGGCTGCCATCCGCGGCAGCGTCGAACCGGTCTCGCCCGAAGCGTACGCGCGCTTCCTACCCGACTGGCAGCACCTCACCCGCCCGCTCGAGGGCATCGACGGCGTGCTCGCCGTGATCGAGCAGTTCGCCGGGGTGCCCATCCCCGCGAGCGCCTGGGAGTCGTTGGTGCTGCCCTCCCGTGTGCGGGACTACACCCCGGGCATGCTCGACGAACTCACCTCCTCGGGAGAGGTCATCTGGTCGGGGCACGGCACGCTCCCCGGACGCGACGGATGGGTGTCGCTGCACCCCGCTGATCTCGCGCCGTTCACCCTTCCCGAGCCAGACGCGGAGATCGCGACCGACTCGCTCGAAGCCCGTCTGCTCGGGGCTCTCGGCGGGCCGGGTGCACGCGACGACGCCGCGACCCCCGGGGCCGGCGGGAGCATCGGGGCGGCCGGTGGGATCGGCGGTGCGTACTTCGCGGCGCAGCTCAAGGAGATGACCGGTGCCGAGAACGAGCAGTCGGTGCTCGAGGCGCTGTGGTCGCTCACCTGGTCGGGGCACGTCACCAACGACACGTTCGCTCCGATCCGCTCGCTCCTCGCGGGCGGGTCGCAGGCGCACCGGGTGACTCGCCGCGCCCCGCGCACGCGCACGTACCGTGGCGTCTCCCTGGGACGCACCCCCGCGCGCCCCACCGCGATCGGCGGACGCTGGTCGCTCCTCCCCGCCGCCGAGACCGACCCCGCCCGCCGTGCGACCGTGACCGCCGGGCTCCTGCTCGACCGCTACGGCGTCGTGACGCGCGGTGCCGTGCAGGCCGAGGGCGTACCGGGCGGGTTCGCCCAGGCGTACCGGGTGCTCGCCGGCTTCGAGGAGGCCGGGCACTGCCGCCGCGGCTACGTGATCGAGAAGCTGGGGGCGGCGCAGTTCGCGGCATCCGCCACCGTCGACCGCCTGCGCACGTTCGCGGGTCTCGCCGACCCGCCGCCCCGCAAGACCGTCACCCTCGCCGCGACCGACCCCGCGAACCCCTACGGGGCGGCCCTCGGCTGGCCCCGCCGCGACGGCGTCTCGCACCGCCCCGGGCGCAAGGCCGGCGGGCTCGTGGTCATCGTCGACGGCGCCCTCGTGCTGTACCTCGAGCGCGGCGGGCGCACGGTTCTGTCCTTCACCGACGACGCCGAGGTGCTGCGCGCCGCCGCCGCCGACCTCGCCGCCACCGCCCGCGCTCGACGGCTCGACACTCTCACCGTCGAGAAGATCGACGGAGAGGGCGTCTACGGCACCCCGCTCGCTCTCGCCCTGCAGGATGCCGGGTTCGTCGCGACACCGCGCGGTTTCACGCTCCGCAAGGCGGTGTGACCCGCACCCGCCTCTGCCCGCCCGCCACCGCCCGCTCATCCGCCCCCCTCTACTGTGAGAGTCATGATCCGAGAGTTCGTCACCGGCGTCCGCCTTCTGCTGCGCGGGTTCTCCGTATGGCGCACCCGCCCCGGCCTCATGGCGCTGGGGCTCGTGCCGGCGGTCATCGCCCTCGTGCTGCTCATCGCCGCGATCCTCCCGCTGGTGCTGGGCATGGGGTCGATCACGGCGTGGGCCACGCCCTTCGCCGACGGCTGGGTCGAGCCCTGGCGATCGTTGTTCCGCACTGCGGTCGGGTTCGTCATCGTCGCCGCCGCCGTCTTCCTCGCGAGCGCCGTGTTCACGGCTCTGACCCTCACCATCGGCGATCCCTTCTATCAGCGCATCTGGCACGCGGTCGAGGTCGACCTCGGCGATCCGCCGCCGGCCGACGGCGGCAGCTTCTGGACGACGATCGGCGAGGGCCTGCGCCTCGTGGTGCTGGGTGTGCTCATCGCGATCGTGGTGCTGATCGCCGGCCTCCTGCCCCTCGTGGGCGGTTTCGTCGGCCCCGTGCTCGGCGTGGTCCTCTCGGGACGCCTCCTCGCACGCGAACTCACCGGGCGCGCGTTCGACGCCCGAGACCTCACCCCCGCCGACCGCGCCGCTCTGTTCGCGGGCAGCCGTGCGCGCGTGCTCGGCTTCGGCGTCGCCACCCAGCTCTGCTTCCTCGTGCCCGGCGGTGCCGTCGCGGTCATGCCCGCCGCCGTCGCCGGTTCGACGATGCTCAGCCGCAGCATGCAAGAACGCAGCCGCAGCATGCAGGAACGCAGCCGCAGCATGCAGAACCACGACCTTCCGGCGCCGAGCGCTCCCCCGCCCCCGCCCCCGGCCGGACCCCGCTGATGCCCGAGGGAGATACCGTCTTCCGCACGGCGCGGCGGCTCGACGAGGCGTTGGCCGGTGGCACCGTGACGCGATTCGACCTGCGGGTGCCGCGCTTCGCGACCGCCGATCTCACGGGCCAGACGGTGCACGGAGCGGCACCTCGGGGCAAGCATCTGCTCCTGCGCATCGGTGAGAGCACGCTGCATTCCCATCTGCGCATGGACGGTGCGTGGTTCGTCTACCGACCGGGTGAGAAGTGGCGGCATCCGGCGTTCAAGGTCCGCGCGATCGTCGGCACGGCCGAGCGCGAAGCGGTCGGCGTCGACATCGCCGAGATCGAGTTGGTGCCCACCCGCGACGAAGACGATCTCGTGGGCTACCTCGGCCCCGATCCGCTCTCCGCCGACTGGAATCCCGCAGAGGCGGCCCGGCGCATCTCGGCCGATGCGCGCAGCATCCACGTCGCCCTGCTCGACCAGCGCAACGTGGCGGGCTTCGGCAACGAGTACGCCGCGGAACTCCTGTTCCTGCGGGGAATCATGCCGACCACGCCGGCCGCGGAGGTCGACGCCGCGGCCCTACTCGACCTCGGCACGCGCACGATCCGCGCCAACCGCGACCGCCGCAACCGCACGTTCACCGGGATCGATCGCCCGGGCCAGGCCACCTGGGTCTACGGCCGCGCGGGGCGACCGTGCCGACGGTGCGGAACGCTCATCCGACGGGGCGAACAGGGCGCGGATCCGACGCGTGAGCGCATCACCTTCTGGTGCCCCGTGTGCCAGCGCTGACCGGTTCCATACCGGGGAATGAATCCCGTAGGCGCGTGGTTATTGATAGCACTGGGGAAAACCCCGGAGCACGGGAGGAATCGTGGGCAAGAACTACGTCGACATCGAGAACGACCGAGGCGACACGCTGCGCTACCGCAAGCACGCCAACGGCCGAGGACTCGTCGCGCACGGCGCGAAGGTGCACCCGAAGGCGCACATCGAAGCCGGCGCCTACATCGAACCCGGCGCACGCATCGGCGCCGGAGCCACCATCGCGCGCGGCGCGTGGATCGAACCGGATGCCGTGATCGGCGACGGAGCGCACATCGAGGCGCACGCGCACATCGGAGAGGGCGCGGCCGTCGGCGATGGCGCGCACATCGGCGTCCGCACCGAGATCGGCGCGGGCGCGCGCATCGTGCGCGGCGCACGTATCGGTGACGACGAGACGGTCGCGGCCGGTCTCACCGTCGCGACGAACCGCAAGGGCCTCTGGCTCGCCGCCTGACGCACCGCTGACCACCGCGGTACTCGACCGCGCGGTCGCCGGATACCCTTGATCGCATGGCGACTCAGGGACGGCGACCGCAGCGGCGCCCGCAGAAGACGACGAAGCCGCCGCAGCAGAAGCGCCGGCCCGGCCAGCCGAAGCAGGCGAAGAAGGTCGTCTTCGACGCCCCGGCCTCCGTTCCGGAGGAGCCGCGCACGTTCCGCCTTGGCGTCGTACCCGGCGCGACACCCGGCAAGTGGATCGATGCCTGGAAGCAGCGCATGCCGCATGTCCCGCTCGAGGTCGTGCCGGTCGAGGTGGCCGATCAGGATGCCGCGATCGGCGGGCTCGACGCCGCCCTCGTGCGCCTGCCCCTCGGGGCGGACACCGTCGATACGCTGCACGTCATCCCGCTGTACGACGAGGTTCCCGTGGTCGTCGCATCGATCGAGTCGCACCTCCTCGCCGCCGACGAACTCCGCCTCGAGGATCTCGCCGGCGAAGTGCTTCTCGCGCTGACCGACGACACGCTGCCCGCGATCGACGCACCGGGTGCCCTCGCGCCGCGTTTCGCGCCCCTGTCCACCGCCGAGGCCATCGTCACCGCGGCGACCGGTACCGGCGCCGTGGTCGTGCCCATGTCGCTCGCGCGCCTGCACCACCGCAAGGACGCCGACTACCGCCCGCTCGTCGACGGCCCGACCTCGACCGTCGCCCTCGCCTGGGTGCGCGAGCGCACGACGCCCGACGTCGAGACGTTCGTCGGCATCGTCCGCGGCCGCACGGCGCAGTCGTCGCGGTGAGCGCAGTCGTCACGGGGAGTCACCGCCGACCGGCCGGCCGCCGCGCTCTCGTTAGAATCTTCTGATGTCCTCGCTTCTCTACGTCTGCGTGCGACCCGAGACCGGGGCCGCGGATGCCGAGCACGCCTCGTTCCGGCGCGCGCTCGGCGTGGACGTCGTCGACCGCCTCGATCTTCTCGACGAGCCCCTCGACGAGAAGCGTCTGCAGGGCTACCGCGGGATCGTCGTCGGCGGTTCGCCGTTCAACGTCTCCGACACCGTGAAGTCCGCCGTGCAGCTGCGGGTCGAGGCCGACCTCGAGCGCCTCGCCCGCCGTGCGATCGCGGCCGAGACCGCCGTCTTCTTCACCTGCTTCAGCATCGGCGTCGTCACCCGCCTGCTCGGCGGCGAGGTCGTCACCTCGACTCCGGAATCGGCGAGCGCGACCGTGATCCGCACGACGGATGCCGGAGCCGCCGACCCCGTGTTCGGTCCGAGCGCACCCGCGCTCACCGTCTTCACCGCGCACAAGGAGAGCGCCGCCGCGCTCCCGCCGGGGGCCGAACTGCTCGCGACGAACGACTCCTGCCCGGTGCAGGCGTACCGCGTGGGCACGCACCTGTACGCCGCGCAGTTCCACCCGGAGCCCACGCCGCGCGACTTCGCCGACCGCATGACGTTCTACCGCACGACCGGGTACTTCGACCCGGCGGAGTTCGATCGCGTGCAGGGGCAGGTGCTGTCGGCATCCGTCACCGAGGGCGCCGAGCTGCTGCGCCGCTTCGCCGAGACGTTCGCCTGAGCCGAGCGTCCGTGGCGTTCGCCTGCGACCACTGGACGCGCGCGACTAGCTCGCCCCGCGCAGCAGCTCGACGCGCTCCCGCAGGTATGCCTCGAGCGGCATGAAGCCCCCGGCGGCGCTCCATCGCACCGAGGGGATGCCGTCGACCAGCGCGAGCGGCCCGGAGGCTCCCCCGGCATCCACCGCGTCGACGTCGATCACGCTCCACCCGACGTGCACGACCTCGCCCTCGTCGAAGCCGCCCTTGAGGGCTTCGGCACGGCGCTCGGCGCGTTCGCGCGCCGACTCGGCCGTGTAGCCGCGGCGACCGGGGTCGGCAGCGCGGAGCACCTCGGCGGTCGCGAGCGCGTGCGTGTCGGTGAGCAGCAGCACGCCCAGGTGCCAGGCCTCGCCGACGCGCACGATCCGCTTGCCCCGCCAACGGGAGTCGCGCTCCTCGCCGAGCCCCTCCTTCGGGGAGCCCGCGAGGTCGTCAACCGCGCGGGTCAACAGGTCGGAAGCGGTCGGATGCATCCCTCCAGGCTAGCGAGCGGTGGCTCGTGACGGGCGCGATTCGCCGGGAGGGCCGCTCGCACGGCAGAATCGATGCACACCCCGAGGAGACGCCATGTCACAGCCCGATACCGCTCGCCTTCTGATCGCGTGCGACGACCAGCCCGGCATCGTCGCGGCCGTCGCCAACGTGCTGGCCGAGCACGGAGCGAACATCATCTCGCTCGATCAGCACTCGACGGACTCCGAGGGCGGGCGCTTCTTCCAGCGCACCGTCATCCACCTGCCGGGCCTCGCCGCTGCCCGCCCCGCGCTCGAGGCGAGCATCGCGCAGGTCGCCGAGCGCTTCTCGATGGAGTGGTCGCTGCACGACGTCTCCCGCCGCAAGCGCGTCGCGATCTTCGTGTCGAAGTACGACCACTGCCTCATGGAGCTGCTGTGGCGCACGCAGCGCGGTCAGCTCGACATCGACATCACGATGGTCATCTCGAACCACCCCGACCTCGCCGAGTCGGTGCGATCGTTCGGTGTGCCGTTCGTGCACATCCCCTCGGGCGACAAGGGAGCCATGGAGTCCCGTCAGCTCGAACTGCTGCAGGGCAACGTCGATCTGGTGGTGCTCGCGCGCTACATGCAGATCCTCACCGACGACTTCATCGAGCGCGTCGGCGCCCCGGTCATCAACATCCACCACTCGTTCCTGCCGGCCTTCATCGGCGCGAACCCTTATGCACGGGCGAAGGATCGCGGCGTGAAGCTGATCGGTGCGACGGCGCACTACGCCACGGCCGACCTCGACGAGGGGCCGATCATCGAGCAGGACGTCACGCGCGTGACGCACGGCGAGTCCGCCGCCGACCTGCAGAGCCGAGGCGCCGAGGTCGAGCGTCTCGTGCTCGCCCGCGCGGTGCAGTGGCACGCCGAGGACCGCGTGATCGTGCACGGCCGCTCAACCGTCATCCTCTAGACAGACAGCTCGCCGGCAGGCGTCACCCCCGCGGAACGCCCGCGCGGAGTTCGGCGAACACCTCGCCCGCCGTCTCGAGGTGCACGAGCGGTGCGGCCTGCCCCATCCACAGCGACTGCAGCTCGCCGAACCCCTGCTCCCCCGCAGCCGCGCGGAACTTCCCGGTCAGCCAGTTCTGCATCGGGAACGGCGCGATGGTGCCGCTCGCCTCGATCGCGCGCACGGCTCGATTGCGGGCGCCGCGCGCGAGTCGTCCGCTCATCGCGCGGGTGAGCACGGTCTCGTCGGCGGCCGTCGCGTGGATCGCCGCCCGGTGCGCGGCGGTGACCGCCGACTCGTCGGTCGCGAGGAACGCGGTGCCCACCTGCACCCCGCTCGCCCCCAGCGCGAAGGCCGCGGCCACTCCGCGACGATCGGCGATGCCGCCGGCGGCGATGACGGGCACCGAGACCGCGTCGACGACCTGCGGCACGAGCGCGAACGTGCCGACGAGGGATTCCTCGGCGGGCCGCAGGAACGACACCCGGTGGCCCGCCGCCTCCATGCCGGTCGCGACGATCGCGTCGACACCGCCCGCCTCCAGCGCCACGGCCTCGGCGACCGTCGTGGCGGTTCCGACGACGCGGATGCCGCGGCGGTGCGCTTCGTCGACCACCTCGGCGCCGGGCACACCGAAGACCACGCTGAGCACGGCGGGGGCGACCTCCCAGATCGCGTCGAGCTGCTCGTCGAGCGGGGCGAGGTACCGGTCCGGTCGAGCCGGCGTCTCGATGCCGACCGCGTCGTAGAACGGCTGCAGCGCCTGGGCGAAGATCATGTGCTGGGCGTTCGGCTCGACCTCGTCGCCCGTGGGCAGCCAGACGTTGAGTGCGAAGGGTCGGCTGGTGGCCGCGCGGAGCTCGGCTCCGACGGCGCGGATGCGGTCGCCGTCGTAGCCGTAGAGGCCGAACGACCCGAGCCCGCCCACCTCGCTGACCGCCGCGGCGAGCGCGACCGACGACAGCCCGCCGAACGGCCCCTGCACGATGGGATGCTCGACACCGACAAGCTCACGAAGGCCACGCAGATCACTCATGCTCCGAGCCTATTCCCGCCCTCGCGCCCAGGGCCCGGTGCTACCCTCGCAGCATGGGCGAGTGGATCGAGCGGATGCTGAGCGTGCTGCTCGCGACCCTCGGTCTCGTCGCGATGCCGGATGCCGCCGCCCTCGGTGTGGCCATCGCCGTCATCGCCGTGACCGCCCTCGTGCTGGCCGTCGCGCTGAGCATCCGCACGACCGTCGACGCCCGCGCCCCGCATCCGTGGCGCGCGATCGATGCGTCCGCGCTGCTCGCGCAGAGCGATCCCGATGCGGCCGGTCACCCGCGTCCGCGAGCGCCGGGAGTCGCGATCCCCGCGTAGTCCTCCGCCCGGGAACGGGAGGGACCACGCGGCTTTCGCCGACCCCTCCCGACCTCATGAACGGACACTCCGATGGATCTCTTCGCCTTCCCGCCCCTCGCCGCCCTCCTCGACGCCGCCTACGGCGCCCTCGCCGGGCTCTCCACCCTGCTCGAACCCCTCGCCGGGGCATCCGCCGCCGCTCTGGCGGTCGTGCTCGTCACCCTGCTCGTGCGCTCCCTGCTCATCCCGGTCGGCTTCTCGACCGCCAAGGCCGAGCAGACGCGCGCCCGCCTCGCCCCGAAGCTGCGCGACCTGCAGCGCCGCCACAAGAAGAGTCCCGAGCGGCTCCAGAAGGAGATGCTCGCGCTCTACCGCGACGAGAAGACCTCACCGTTCGCGGGCATGCTCCCGGTGCTCGCGCAGGCCCCGGTCGTCGGCATCCTGTACACGCTGTTCATCCGCCCCGAGATCGCCGGGCACCCGAACGATCTGCTCACGCACGACCTGTTCGGGGCTCCGCTGGGGACGAGCCTCGTCTCCGCGGTGTTCGGGGGCACGGCGACGCCTGCGACGTTCCTCGTGTTCGGGGCGCTGCTGCTGGTGATCATCGCAACCGCGGAGGTCACGCGCCGCGTGTTCCGCCCCGCTCCCGTCGACGACGACTCATCGATGGGCGCGGCGATGAACTCCCCCGCGATGCAGCGCGTGTTCGGGTCGCTCCACTACCTGACGGCCGTGTTCGCGGTGTTCGTGCCGCTCGCCGCGGCGCTGTACCTGACGGTCACGGTCGTGTGGACGCTCGTCCAGCGGATGCTGCTGCGTCGCCGTTACCCGCTCGCGACCACCGGCACGGCGGACGCGGCAGCGCCGGTCAGTCGGGCAGGGGTATCGGCGCGGTGAACACCCCGGTCTCGGGATCGTTCCGGCGATCGGAGCCGGGAACCGCGCCCGGCTCGGTCGTGGGATCGGATGCGGACTCGGCGTCGTCCGTCCGCCGACGCGCGCGCCGGATGCCGAGGGTGGTCCCGATGCTCGCGGCGACGACGAGGGCGATCGCGAGGAGGCGCAGAGGCGACGCGTCCTGACCGAGGATGAGCCACCCCGCCAGCGTCGCGAAGGCGGGCTCCAGGCTCAACAGCACCCCGAACACCCGTTGCGGCAGACGGCGCAGCGCCGCGAGTTCGAAGCTGTAGGGGATCACCGACGACAGCACGGCGGTGATCCCCGCCAGCAGCAGGAGCTGCGGGTCGACGGCGACGACGGTCGCGGTGGGGATGCCGACCGGGAGCAGCAGCACGGCGGCGACGACGAGCCCCATCGCGAGCCCGCCGCTGCCCGGGATCACCGCCCCGACCTTCGCGCTGGTGCGGATGTACATGGCCCAGAAGCCGGCGGCGATGAGGATGAACACCACGCCGAGCGGATCGAGCGGTTCGGCGCCGACGACGCCGTCGACGAAGAGCAGCCCCATGCCGATCACCGCGACGCCGACCCAGACGGCATCCGGAAGCCTGCGGGTGAGCACGGCCGCCAGCACGAGGGGGCCGAGGAACTCGATCGCGACGGCGGGTCCCAGGGGGATGCGGTCGATCGCGGCGTAGAAGAAGCCGTTCATCGCGGCCAGCGAGAGCCCGAACAGCAGCGCCGCGGCCCACTGCTGTCGCGTCCAGCGCCGGGGTCGCGGGCGCACGATGACGACCAGGAGGAGGGCGGCGATCGCCACGCGCAGCGACGTCACACCCCAGGGGCCGAGCACCGGGAAGAGCTGTGCCGCGACGGCCGCCCCGAAGGGCAGCGACAGGCAGGAACCGATGACGAGGGCGACGCCCGTCAGGGTCCGGGACGACGCGGATTTCTGCACTCCTCCAGCGTAGCTCCGCGCCGCCCCGTGCGATCTCAGAGGTGCTTGCCCCCGGTGACCGGCAGCACGATGCCCGAGGTGTACGACGACTCCGCGGACGCGAGGTACACGTACGCCCCCGCGAGCTCCGCCGGCTGCCCGGCGCGACCGAGCGGGGTGTCCTGGCCGAAGGTCGCGAGGCGCTCCTCGTCCCAGCCGGTGGCGGGGATCAGCGGCGTCCAGATCGGCCCCGGCGCGACGGCGTTCACCCGGATGCCGCGGGGACCCGCCTCTTCGGCGAGCGCCTGCACGAACGCGACCTGCGCGGCCTTCGTCATCGCGTAGTCGATGAGTCCGGGCGAGGGGTTGTACGCCTGGACCGAGGCGGTGACGATGATGCTCGCTCCGGGCTCGAGCTCGGGGAAGGCGGCGCGGGCGGTCAGCAGCATCCCCTCCAGGTTCGTCTCGAACACGCGGCGCATGCGATCGGGGTCGATCGACTCGAACCCGTCGATGTCGTGCTGATACCCGGCGTTGAGCACGAGCACGTCGAGACCGCCCAGCGCCTCGCGGGTGTGCGACACGATCGCGGCGGCGAACTCGTCGTTGCGGAGGTCTCCGGCGAGGCTCACGCCGGTGCGCCCCGCGTCGCGGATCAGCCGCACAGTGTCGTCGGCATCCGCCTGCTCCTCCGGCAGATGCGCGATCGCGACATCGGCGCCCTCGCGGGCGAATGCGATCGCCGCCGCGCGGCCGATGCCCGAATCGCCGCCGGTGATCAGGGCCCGCCGTCCGTCGAGTCGGCCGTGGCCGACGTAGCTCGCCTCCCCGTGGTCGGGGGTCGGCAGCGTCAGCCCGGTGAGGCCCGGCTGGTCCTGCTGCTGCGCCGGGAAGCCCTCTTCGCGGTGCGCGTGTCGGGGGTCGGTCGTGGAGTCGGTCATCTCGTCACCTGGGTTCCGTATCGTCGGTCTCGGCGCGCAGAAATCCGGTTGCGCGAGATACCGACGATGCCGTCACGGCCCACCCGATTCCAGGGGGTTGACAGGCGGATGCTCCGACGAGCGGCCGCGCTCAGCTCGCGGGCGCCGCCGGGATCTCGGTCGTCGTCGGCGCCTCACCGTTCTCGGCGGGCTCGGGCACGAGGTACAGACCGCTGGGAGCGTTGGCCGTGAAGGCGAGCGCTTCGATCCACGCGCGGTTGATCGACGGCTGGCGGCTGCCGAAGTACTTGAATACCAGCGAGCTCGCCGGCTGGATCCACACGGTCGTGCGGCCGCCGCCGACGCTCGCGTCTTCGCGCCAGCTGAACGGGAACGGCTCGCCCCGGCGCAGCTTCGCGGTGATGACGAGTTGCAGGTGCGTGAGCGCCCGGTCCTCGATCTCGGTCTTGACTCCGCCTTCGTAGACGAACTTCCCCATCAGGTGCTCCTCGGTGCGATGCTTCGGTTCTCCGACCCGGCCGTCGGGATCACCCCATGAGAATAAGCGTATGCCCTCATCGTTCCCGCGCGGAACCCGGGTCCACGTGACACCCCGGCCGGGCGAAGTCAAGCCCCTCCGACGGCGACGACCGAGACCCTAGAGTCGTGTCCCATTACCTGCCGAGGAGGCGATGACGGATGACCGATTCAGGCACCGAGGGCTACACCCCCACCACGACCCACGCCGAGTGGGGCGCGGGCGAACCGAAGCTGCGCATCTCGCGAGACGACGAGCGCACCGAGTTCCTCCTCGACGTCGACGTCGTGCGCATCGGCTCGGCGGCGGGCAACGAACTCCGTCTCGCCGACACGGATCCCGTGCACGCCACGATCACCCACGACCAGCGCGACGAGTACGTGCTCGAACTGCACGGCAAGGGCGAGCGCAACGCGAGCGACAACGCCGACGGCACCCATTCCGCCCCGAGCACGGAGACCCTGCGCACGGGTGCGCGGTTCACCGCCGGACCGTGGACGTTCGTGTACCACCGCGAGGAGTTCGCCGACCACGGCCGCCCGTTCGGCGGGCGGAAGGGCGGCGAGTACGACGACCAGCCGCTGCAGCCGCCGCGACCCGACTACGCGCACGACGAAGCGGCAGAGGGTCCCGACGACGCGGCCGCCCCCGACGGTCCCGCAACGGAAACGCCGGGTCCTGACGACTCCGCGAAGAGCTCGTCGGAGGACACCTCGGAGGACGACGCGAGGTGACGGACGGTGCCGACTCGTCCGACGATCTCCGGCATCTGAGTCGCACGGCGCTCGAGCGTCGATTGCGCATCTGCGTGGCGGAGTCTCTGACATCGGGGCGACTGGCGAGCGCGGTCGGCGGGGGTGATGACGCCGGGCGCGGGTTCGGCGGCGGAGTGGTCGTGTACCAGTCCGCCGAGAAGGAGCGTGTGCTCGGGGTGACCCCCGGCCTGGATCCCTGCTCGGCCGAGGTCGCCGAGCAGATGGCAGAGGGCGCACGAAAGCTCTTCGATGCCGACCTCTGCGTCGCGACCACGGGCGTCGGCGGTCCGGGACCGGACGACAACGGGCATCCCGCCGGAACGGTGTTCCTCGGGTGGGCAACGGCCGATGGTGTCGGTCACCGCGCCCTGATGCTGCCCGGCGATCCCGCGGAGGTCATGGAGTCAGCGGTCGTTCAGGCGGTACGCCTCCTGACTGTGCGGATCGAGGGAGTGCATGCGGCGGATCCTCGCCGCGCGAGTTCCTGAGGCGGCATGCCCACTCGGGGCGCTTCGCTCCGACTCGCCGCGTCGATCAGCGCCCCGGTAGCAACCCGACGCGTAGCGGCGCTCCCGGGGCGGATGCCTCGGCGAGCGCTTCGTCGATCGCGGCGAGCGGCCGCACGGCTCCGACGGCATCCGCGAAGGGGTAGGCGCGTCCGCGCCCGGCGAGGAACGCCACCGCCTCGGCGAGGTCGCCCCCTGTGTAGTTATGCACACCGGCGACCGTGACGAGGCGACGCACGATGCTCTCGGCGTCGAGCGGCACCCGGTCGGCGGGGAACACGCTGCCGACGAGCACGACGATCCCGCCGACGGCGACCCCGTCGAGCGCTTCGGCGACCGCGTGACCGGATGCCTCGATCACGACGTCGGGTTCGGGGCTGCCTGCGGAATCGGACGGCATCGCCCCGCCCTCCGTCTCGCCCCGCTCGCTCAGGGACCGGCTTCCGCGTGGTGCCAGCCATTCCTGCGCCCGGGCGCGACGCGCGTCGTTCGGGTCGAGCACCTCGACGTGCGCTCCCTGCTCGGCGGCGATCGCGGCGGCGGACAGCCCGACGAGGCCGGCTCCGTGGATGCGCACCCGTACGCCGTCCAGATCGCGATGCCGGGCCGCACGGGCGACGGCCGCCCAGGCGGTCGCGGTCGCGCACGACGCGGGAGCGAGCACGGATGCCGGGAGCGTCTCGGGCACCCGCACGATCGTCGTTCCCTCGCGCAGCTGCATGTGGCTGCCGAAGGCTCCGGTCAGCTCCCCGTGCGCACCGATGCGGTCGTGCCCGTACTTCGCGAGCGTGCGGCACTTCTGGGGCATGCCGCACAGGCACCGGTCGCAGCTCTCGCACGACACCGTGATCGACCAGACCACCCGGTCGCCGATGCGCAGCGGTGCGCCGTCGGTCGCGATCGCCCCGGCGTCGCCGAGCGCGATGACCCGGCCAACGCTCTCGTGCCCGAGCACCAGCGGCACCGGGGCGGGTCGATGCCCCTGCACGGTGTGCACGTCGGATCCGCAGATGGTCGACAGCTCGACCGCGACCAGCACATCGCCGTCGGAGAGGGCGACACCCGGTACGGCGATCGTCTCGTGGGGCTGTCCTTCGCCGACGAACACCATCGCGGTGGCCGCGGGTCGCAGCGCCACGTCGCGCCGGCGCCCGGGTGGGCGGGTCAGCATCGTTCCCATGTCGCTCCCCCGTGTCAGCTGCGCGATCTCGTTCCCCGAGTCTTCTCCGACTCTTCCAGGACGAGAACGGCGCATTCGGGCGCACCCGCGAGTGTTCAGCGGCTGTTCACCTCCGATCCGATTCGGATTCGCCGGGTGTCTCGGTGCCGCTCGCGTGCGCTCTAGGCTGGGAGCGGTACCGCGACGAACGGGGAGGGTTCGGATGGGCATGAGGGCTGCATACACACTGATCGATGAGGGCACGCTCGATCGGCTGGTGTCACTGTCGCCCGAGGTTCTGCTGTCGACGCTCGAGGAACTCGAAGAGGCCGGTGCGCCCACCGTCTACGTCGACAAGATGTGGGACGGCCTACACTTTTTGCTCACCGGGGTATCGGCTTCCGCTCCGCGCGAGGACGACCCGCTGAGCGAGGCCGTCGTGGGAGTGCACGCGTTCGGCGGTGACGACTTCGTCGGCTGCACAGAGAATGACGAGCTCGAGCCGATCATCGAAGCCCTCGACGCGGTCGACCTCGACGAGGCGCTCGCGAGGGTCGACTTCGCCGCGTTCGCCTCGGCGCGCGTCTACCCGAACATCTGGACCGACGACCCCGCGCAGCTGCGGGCCGAGCTGACGGATGCTTTCGCCGAACTGCGGCGCGTGCACCAGCAGGCCGCCGATGCCGAGCGCCACCTGGTGATCAGCATCTACTGAGGTGCTGCAGGGCCCGGCCGGCAACGGAGATCGTCGCGGAAGTCGTTTTGCGGACATCTTCACGGGACTCGTTCACGGGAGTCGTTCACGGGAGTCGTTCACGGGAGTCGTTCGCGGAAGCCGCCGCTTATGGCGCCGTTCAGGCGCCCGGTCACGGACGGGTGATGCTCGCGGCCGATACCGGGCGACCGGTCGCGGTCACGGTCGCGCTGCGGTCGCGGTCACGGTCGCGCTGCGGTCGCGGTCACGGTCGCGCTGCGGTCGCGTCCGCGGTCGCAGTCGCAGTCGCAGTCGCAGTCGCAGTCGCAGTCGACCAGCGTTCATGCGCGCAACGGTGGCCGGGTTCGCTGTTTTGTCGCGTTGGCGGTGGTGCGTGGTGCGGGTCGGGGTGTTCGCCATTTTTGGTGGGGGTCCCACCATGCGGGTCCGCGGACGTGGGGTGTGCCGTTGTGCATGCGGATGGTCCAGCCGGAGGTGTCGAGGGTGCGGTGGTGGTGCCAGCAGAGGGTGACGCCGTTGTCGGTGTGGG
>NZ_JBJDNO010000003.1:379714-764634 GCF_044900755.1 Microbacterium sp. NPDC087868 | reverse complement strand
CCCTTGCTCGCGGCGCCCCGCCCCCCCCCCTCCACCCGGGCCACACCACCCCGCCCCCCCCCGGGCCCCACCCCCCCGCCCCCCCCCCGGGGGGGGCGCCCTTCGAGGTCCGGGGCTCAGAGGTGCGTGAGCTCGGCCACGCCGATCGACGAGTCGGCCATGCCGTAGAACACGAACGTGCGCTCGCCGATCTTCTCGACCGCGGTCGGGAAGACGACGTTCGCGAGCGTGCCCTGCGTCTCCTCGGCGGTCTCGGGAGCGAGCAGCGGCTCGGGCGAGCGCGCGAGGATGCGCCGCGGATCATCGGCGTCGAGCAGGATCGCACCGGCGGAGTACACCGACCCGTGCGCCAGCTCGAAGCCCTTCGGGGTCGCGCCGGAGACGCCGTGGTGCAGCAGCAGCCACCCCTCCGGCACGCGCAGCGGCGAGGGGCCGGCGCCGATCTTCGCACTCTCGTACGCCATCTCGGGCGCGGCGATCATGGCCGAGCCGTGCACGCGGGTGAGGGTGGAGGCATCCGCTCGTGCCGCTTCGACGTCGACGTAACCGATCCAGATCGACGGACGATCGTCGTCGATCCCGGCCGGCGGGCACGCACCCTCACCGGGGCGCAGCCAGTCGAGGTCCCACATCGGGCGATGCAGCAGGGCGATGCTCGGGCGGCCGTCCGGGCCGGGGACGAGCTCGGGGAAGAACACGATGTCCTTGTTGGCGAACAGGTTGAGATCGCTCGCGAGCTCGGGCTGGTACGCGAACTGGATCGGTCCGAGCCGTTCCCACGAGATGGTGTCGCGTGAGACCGCGAGAGCGGGTCGCGGGCCGAGCGGGCCGTAGGCGATGTAGGTCATCACGTGCAGGCCGAGGGGCTCGAGGAAGGTGATGCGGGGGTCCTCGACCCCGCCGTTCTGGCGGCCGTGCTCCCACTGCTCATCGGGGGCGAGCACGACGCCGAGGCGCTCGACACCGACCGGCACGCCGTTCTCGACGATCACCCGCGCGCGCGCGATGCGCGAGACGTTGCCCGCGGCCACGACGCGCGGGAAGAGGTAGAGCTCGCCGTCGGGGCCCCAGGCCGTGCCGGGGTTGAGCACCCCCTCGGCCTCGAGCGGGTCGTCGTCGCTCGCCGTCATGATCGTGCCGAGACGGGTCAGTGCGTAGGGGATCCGCGTCGTGAGGTCGGCGGCGGGTGGGGAGGATGGAGTCATGGCGATGCCTTCGGGGTCTTTCGGTGTCGAGTGCTCAGCCCTTGATGGCCGAGCCGAGGTTCGCGGACGTGAAGTGCCGCTGGAACAGGAGGAAGAGCGCGACCACCGGCACGGCGAGCACGCAGGCGCCGGCGAGCACGGCGCCCATCGGGTTCTCGAGGAACGAGCCGTTCGTCTGCGAGAAGTTCGCCAGGCTCACGGCCAGGGTCTGCTTCGTCGCGTCCTTCGTGACGAGGAACGGCCACAGGAACTCGTTCCAGGGCCCGATGAAGGTCACGAGCATCGCGGTGAGCACGGCGGGGCGCACGAGCGGGACGGCGATGAAGAGCAGGATGCGCACCTCGCTCGCGCCGTCGATGCGCGCGGCGTCGAACACGTCGCGGGGGATCTGCAGGAAGTACTGGCGGAAGATGAGCACGGCGACCGAGTTGATCGCGAAGGGCAGGATCATGCCGATGAAGTTGTCGGCGAGACCGAAGTAGCGCACGACCATCACGTACAGCGGGATCATGAGCAGCTGGAACGGGATCGCCTGCACGAGCAGCACGAGCGCGAAGACCATCCCTCGACCGCGGAACGAGAGAACCGCGAGCGCATAGCCGACGAGCAGACCGAACACGAGGGTGCAGCCGACCACGCCGGCGGTGAAGATCAGGGAGTTCAGCAGTGAGCCGAGCAGGTTCACCGACTGGTTGATCGCGACGAAGTTGTCGAAGGTGAGGTTCTGCGGAAGCGGCAGCAGACCGAACAGACTGGTGTCGCGCGTGCGCTGGAGGGCGCCGATGATCATGTAGTAGAACGGCACGAGCGCCGCGAGCGCCCCGATGAGCAGCAGCACGAAGCGCAGCACACCGAGCACCCGTCCGCTGCGCGCGGAGCGGGCGGCCTTGTCGGAAGCGGTGCGGGTCGTCGACGTGGTCATCGGTTCTTGCCTTCCGTGATGCGGCGCGAGACGAGCGAGACGATCATCACGGCGATGACGAGGATCATGCCGATCGCGGCGGCGATGTCGGGCTTCCCCTGTTGGATGCCCTGCTGGTACATGAGCAGCGCGGGGGTCATCGAGGCGTTGTTGGGCCCTCCGCCGGTGAGCAGGTACGGCTCGGTGAAGATCTGCCCGGTGGTGATGATCGACAGCAGCACGACGAGCGAGGTGACCGGGCGCACGGCGGGAAGCGTCACCGAGCGGAACCGTTGCCAGCGTCCGGCGCCGTCGAGCTGGGCCGCCTCGTGCAGTTCCTTGGGCACGTTCTGGAGCGCGGCGAGGTACAGCAGGATGTAGAACCCGAGGTTCTTCCAGGTGACGTACACGGCGATGAGCGGCATGATCAACGCCGGGTTGGCGAGCCACGACGGGTCGGGGGCGAGCGAGCCGAGCAGGGAGTTCACGACGCCGTTGCCGTTGAACAGGAAGATCCAGACGGCCAGCGTCGCGACGGATGCCGTCACGTAGGGCACGTAGTACGAGATGCGGAAGAAGCCCTTCCAGTGCACGACGGCGTCGAGCCCGGAGGAGAGCAGCAGACCGAGCACGACGGTGAGGGGCACGTTGATGACGAGGAAGATCAGCAGGTTGCCGAACGCCTGCCGCACGATCGGGTCGGCCAGCACGGTCGCGAAGTTCTCGAAGCCGACGAACGGATGCTCGACCGCGACGCCCGGGGCGGTGAAGTAGAAGTCGTGCACCGACATCCAGATCCCGAATCCGAACGGGATGAGGAAGACGACGATGACGAAGAGGATGTACGGAGAGCTCAGCAGGAGTCCGAGGGGATTGTCGCCGAGCCATCGGTGCAGCGCGCCGCCGCGACGACGCGGCGGGTCGGCCTTCGATCTCTGCGCTGGTGCGGCACTGCCCATGGCGATTGTTCCTCACTGATACGACCGTTCCGTCGTCGCATCCGGCCGTGGTCCGGTGGTGCGCGACGGTGACAACTCCTTTAGTAAACCGGTTTTGCTGTGCGAGGTCAACCTGCCGGACTTCCGGTGGAAGACGGCGCTAAATCCCGCTAAACGGTCGGTTACACTACAACCATGAACGCGACTCCCCCCGACGGCGTCGGCGCCGATCGGCCCGCCTCGCCCGTGCTGCAGCGCAAGATCACCATCGGCGACGTCGCGGCCAGGGCCGGCGTCTCGAAGAGCGCCGTGTCCTTCGTCTTCAACGGCCGCTCCGGCGTGGGTGAAGAGGCGCGCGAGCGCATCCTCGAAGCCGCTCGCGCTCTCGAATGGCGTCCGGATGCCCGGGCGCGCGCTCTCTCGCGCAGCCGGGCCCAGGCGCTGGGCCTCGTGATCCGTCGCGCCCCCGAGCTGCTGAGCACCGACCCGTTCTTCCCGCAGTTCGTCGCGGGGGTCGAGAGCTTCCTCTCGACCGTCGGCTACGCCCTCGTGCTGCAGGTCGTCGACGGCGAGGAGGCCGAACGCGAGGCCTACTCGCGCTTCGCCCACGAAGCCCGGGTCGACGGCGTCTTCCTCACCGACCTCCGCGTCGAGGACGAGCGTCCGGCCGAGCTCGCCGGACTCGGGATGCCCTGCGTGCTGCTCGGTTGGGGAACCGGCGAGGGCACGGCGCCCATCGGGCTCGATGACGCCGCCGGCATCCGTCGTGCCGTCCGCCATCTGCACGCCCTGGGTCATGAGCGCATCGCGCACGTCTCGGGTTCCGATCGCTACGTGCACTCGCGCGTGCGTCGCGAGGCCTGGGCCTCCGAGCTCGCCCAGCTGGGGCTGCGCCCCGGCACCGTCGTCGAGGCCGACTTCACCGGTGCGGCCGGCGCGCGCGCGACGCACGAACTGCTCGACGACCCCGAACCGCCGACCGCCATCATCTACGCGAACGACATCATGGCGATCGCCGGCATCTCCGCCGCGATCGATCGGGGCGTCCGCGTGCCCCACGATCTCTCGATCATCGGCTTCGACGACATCCCGCTCGCGCCGTACATCATCCCGCCGCTGACGACCGTGCGACAGGACGTCTTCCAGTGGGGCAACGCCTGCGCACGCGCCCTCGTCTCGATCGTCGAGGGGAACGAGCCGGGAGCGATCGAGCTGCCTCCGGTGGAGTTCATCGTGCGGGGCAGCACGGGACCCGTGCGGGGGCAGGGCGAGGCGATCATCGAGGCGGCGGGATGACCGCGCCCGCCCCGCGCCTCGTGGCCTTCGATCTCGACGACACCCTGGCGCCGTCCAAGAGCGCGATCGACCCCCGGATGGGGGCGCTCCTGGTGGCGCTCGCCGAGCGCGTGACCGTCGCCATCATCTCCGGCGGGCGCCTCGAGCAGTTCACGGCGCAGGTCGTCGACAGGCTGCCCGCCGCCGGCCCGGAGACGCTGGCGAACTTCCACCTGCTCCCGGCCTGCGGCACCCAGTACTACCGCATCCGTCCGCACGGGATCGAGACCGTCTACGCGCTCGACCTCGCTGCGGGGCGTCGCGCCGCAGCGACGGCCGTGTTCGAAGAAGAGGCGCGCCGGCTCGGCCTGTGGGAGGAGACGACCTGGGGCGATGCCATCGAGGACCGCGGCTCGCAGATCACCTTCTCGGCGCTGGGGCAGCAGGCTCCGCTCGATGCCAAGGCGGCTTGGGATCCGACGGGCGAGAAGCGCAACGCGCTCAGCGCCGCCGTCGCCGCTCGATTGCCGGATCTCGAGGTGCGCTCGGGAGGGTCGACGTCGATCGACGTCACCGAGCGGGGCATCGACAAGGCGTACGGCATGCGACGGCTGGTCGAGCAGACCGGCATCCCCCTCGACGACATGCTGTTCGTCGGCGACCGGCTCGATCCCGCCGGGAACGACTACCCCGTGCTCGCGATGGGAGTCGCGTGCCATGCGGTCACCGGCTGGGAATCGACGGCGGAGTTCCTGGAGGGTCTCCTCCCTCGGTTGTGAGGCGGGGCCGACACCCGTTCGGGAGGAGATCACACGGATGGGAGGACGGATTCTGAGAATTCGTCCTCCCATCGCGGTGTTCTCCTCCCGAACCGAGGGCGGGAAGAGCGCCCGGGATCAGCCGGCGGCCGGCGCGATCTCGTTCGGCGTGACCTCGAGCTCGGTGCTCGCGAGCACCTCGCCGGTGGTGAGGTCGACGGCGTGCACGCTGTTCGCGGCGGGCTCGGTCACGTAGGCGATGTCACCGGCCACGACGATCGCGGGGTGGGCGTCCTGCCACTCGGCGGGGCCCTCCCACGCGTCGATCACGGGGTAGGTGTCGGTGATCTCGCCGGACTCGGGGTCGAGCACGTGGATCGACCCGTCGGAGCCGAGGATGTACGCGAGTTCACCCGGGCCGCGGGCGACGTCGCGGAACGTGTACTCCGCGCCCTCGGGCAGGTCGACGACCTCGTACGTCAGCGCCTCGGTGTCGATGAGGGTGACGGCGCCGAGCAGGTAGCCCTCGGCGTCGGGGTCGTTCTTGTAGTCGCCGACGATGATCGGGCTGGATTCGCTCACGTAGGCGTTGCCCATCCGGCCGTAGGGCTGGTCGGGAGCGGAGAGCTTCGTGATCTCGCCGTCGGCGTAGACCAGGGCGCCGTCCTCGCAGCCGAAGACGACGACCTCGTTCGCGGCCGTGCCCTCGCCGTGCACGCCGGGGCACTGGTCCGACGAGGCGATCTCCGCGCCGTCGGCGTCGCGCACGACGATGCCGTTGCGCCCGTCGGCGTTGCCCACGGTGGTGAGGAACGTGCCGTCCTCGAGCACGATCGAGACGCCGTGGTGCGCCTCGACGCCCGCGATGGTCTCGACCTCGGGAAGTCCGTCGGATGCCGCGAGATCGGCCGTGTCGAAGATGGTCGTGTCGCTCGTGCCGTCGGCGTAGAGGATCGTCTTGCCACCGTGGCGAACGACGTGACCGGGGGTGTCGGCCGCGAAGACCGTGTCGGTGAGGGCCGCGTCGTCGGAGGAGCCGGCGCCGGTGTCGAGCACCTGGAAGCCCTCGCTCATCGTCACCATGACATGCCGGTCGTCACCGGCCGGATTGAGGCGGGTGAACTCCTCGGAGTCGAAGTCCGCGACGGTCTCGAGGGTCTCGCCGTCCAGCACCAGGATGCCGCCGTCGTACGAGATCGCGACGCGGGCGCCGGCATCCGTCGTCGAGCTCTCGCTCGCCGGGGCATCCGCCGCGGGGGTGGTCGAGCAGGACACGAGGGTCACGACCGCGCCGAGGGCGACGGCACCGACCAGCGCTCTGCGCAGGGGGATTTTCTTCATGCAGGTGCTTCTTTCTCTGTGAGGGGTGGTCTCAGCGGGTGAGACCGGAAACGATGCGCTCGGTGTTGACGCGCATCATGGTCAGGTAGTCGGGGGCGCCGCCGTCGGCGTCGGTGAGCGACTCGGTGAAGAGCTCGATCACCTCGACGTCGATGTCGGCCTCGTCGGCGAGAGCCCGTGCAAGACGATCGGGCGACGACGACTCGGCGAAGATCGCCGGGACACCGGTCTCCTCGACCGCGTCGACGAGGTCGGCGAGATCGGATGCCGAGGGCGCGGCGAGCGTCGTGCCCCCGGGGATCACGGCCCCGACGACGTCGAAGTCGAAGCGCTCCGCCAGGTAGCCGAAGACGTGGTGGTTGGTGACGAGGGCGCGACGGTCGGCGGGGATGCGCGCGAAGGCATCCGTCATCTCGGCATCCAGGTCGTCGAGCTCGGTGCGATAGTCGGCGACGCTCGACTGCAGGGCGTCGGGATCGATCCCCTCGATCTCGGCGAGCGCGGGTTCGAGCGCGTCGACGACCGCGAGCATCTGCGCGGGATCGGTCCAGAAATGGGAGTCCGGCATGCCCGCGGCATCGCCCTCGCTGTAGTCGAGCACCTCGATCGCATCCCCGGCGACGAAGGTGCGGGCGTCGGAGGCGGATGCCGCGTCGAGGTGCTGCTGCAGCCCCTCCTCGAGTCCGAGTCCGTTCGAGACGATCAGGTCGGCCTCGCGGAGGGTGGCCGCCTCCTGCGCCGAGATCTCGAAGGAGTGCGGGTCGGCGTTCGGCTTCATGAGCGTGACCACGCGCGCCTGATCACCGACGAGCTGCTCGACGACGTCGCCGAGGATGTTCGTCGAGACGACGACGAGGGGGCGCGCGTCGGTCGCGGGCGGCGCGCACGCCGTGAGGGTCGCGGCGAGCAGGCCGACGGCGGCGAGGGCGGTCGCGGCGCGGGAGCGGAGGCGGGGCGGTCGCATGTCAGCGTCCTGTCTCGGCGACGAAGGCCGGCTCGGTGGCGGTCTCGAAGGTGCGGGCGATGCGGGCGGCATCGGCGTAATCGATCTCGTACAGCTGCCGCTCGACGGGAGCGCTGAGGTAGGCGCGGTGCTGGTCGGCGACGAGCACCGGGGCCGCGCCCGCCGCGAGCGAGGCGGCGACGAGGGGCGCCGTCTCGGCGCGCAGCGAGCCGTCGGCGGCGTTGAGCACGAGCATCCGCCCGTCCTCGGCCAGCCCGAGAAGGTGGCCGTCCGCGTCGTCGACCGCGGTCACGTGCACGAGCGGAGCCGGTGCCGTGAGCAGCGTCCAGGTGCGGGCCCGGGTGTCGAGCAGGCGGATGTCGGTCGGGCTCGCGAGACCCGCGACGGTCGGGCGCCCCTCGCGGTTGTCGAAGGAGGCGACCGCGCCGGTGGGAGCATCCGCCGGGTACGGGATGCGCTCGACGACGAGCTCGCCGTCGTCGACGTGGGCGAGCAGGGCGCCGTCGGCGCATCCGATCACGGCGCCGACCCGGGTCGTGATCGTGCCCGAGGGAGCGGCGCACGTCTCGTCGAGTCCGGTCGGTTCGCCGTCGGCGGTGTAGCCGGCGACGCGCGCCCCGACCCCGTCGACCGCTTCGGTGACGAGCGCGAACGACCCGACGGGGACCACGAGTCCGGCGTGCGGCTCGCGCTCGAGGCGGAACTGCTCGCGGATCTCGCCCTTCGAGAGAGCCTCGGTGCTGAGCAGCACGGCATCCCCCGAATCGGTGAACGAGATGCCGGTGCCGCCGGAGGTCGAGCTGTTCGTCGTGGCGACGGTCGCCGAGCCGTCGCCGTCGATCGTTCCGAGCAGGGCCGGGGTGGCGCGGTAGTAGTGGAAGTGGTCGACGTGGTCCCACGTCCACACGCCGCTGTCGACGATCTCGATGCCGTCGCCGACGTCGGCGAACAGGTAGCGGCCGTCGGTGGTCATCGCCCGCGGTGCGTCGATCGCGCCGATCTCGGTCACGGTCTCGTCGAGCAGGTCGAGGTGCGTGACCGTGCCGGCGGGGTCGATCGCCGTGAGTCCGAACGGGGGTTCGGCGACCTCCTCGGCTCCGGCGATCGCGCCGTGACCGTCGCCGGTGGAGGGGGCGTCGGTCGCCGTCTCGGCGGACGTGTCGGCGGTGGGGGCTCCGGTGCAGGCGGCGAGGCCGAGCGTGAGGGCGCCCAGGAGGGCGAGGGAGGTCGAGCGGGAACGCACGGGGTCCTTTCGGGGGCGGGTGGGGCCGGTTCGGGCGGTCATGCCGACACCGGTGCGGTCGTGGCGTGGGTCGTCGAGCGAATGCCGGTGACGGCTGCTCGGGCGACCCACGAGAGGCAGGTGAGGGCGATCGCCGCGGCGGCGACGGATGCTCCGGCGGCGGTCGCCGCGAACCATGAGGTCGTGAGGCCGAGGAACACGGCGACGATGCCGAACAGGCAGGCGAGCAGCATCCGTGTGGGGATCCGGGTGGTCCAGTGGCCGGCGGCGACCGCGGGGGCGAGCAGCAGACCAACCACCAGCATCGAACCGACGGCCTGGTACGAGGCGACGACCGCGAGGGTGACGAGGCCCACGAGCGCGGCCTGTGCGAGCCGCGGGCGGAGGCCGAGCACAGTGGCGATGCGGGTGTCGAGCGCCAGCGCGACGAACGAGCGGTGGAAGCCGCAGGTCACGGCGAGACCGATCGCGGCGGCCGCGGCCAGCAGCACGAGGTCGGTCGAGGTGATGGCGAGGATGTCGCCGAAGAGGATCGCGGTCGCGTCGGTGGCGAAGCTTCCCGAGTGGGAGATGATGATGACCCCGAGGGCCAGCATCGAGACGAACAGCAGTCCGATGCTCGTGTCGTAGGAGAGCTTCGCCCGGCGCTGGAGCGCACCGATCCCGACGCTCATGGCGACCGCGCTCAGGGCGCCGCCGACCAGCACGGGCAGGCCCAGTACCGTGGCCAGCGCGACGCCGGGGAGCATGCCGTGGGCCAGTGCCTCGCCGAGGAACGCCATGCCGCGGATCACGACCCACGTGCCGACGACGCCGCAGAGGATCGCCACGAGTGCGCCGCCGAGCATGCCGCGCTGCACGAACTCGAGCGCGAACGGGGCGAGGAGAGGAAGGGTCACGTTGAGCGAGCCTAGGGCTTTTTGAGAATGATTATCAAACTCATATGATCAAGACATGACTTCGCCACCCGTGCTCGCCGATCCGATCGCCGCCCTCGACGACGTGCACGTCGCCTTCGACGGCGTCGACGTGGTGTGCGGCGTCGATCTGCGCATCGTGCCGGGGGAGTTCGCGGTCATCGCGGGGCCCAACGGTGCCGGTAAGTCGACCCTGCTCGAAGTGCTCGCCGGCACGCGCTCGCCGCGGCGCGGTCAGCGTTCGGTGCCCGGCGCCGTTGCCTTCGTGCCGCAGCGCGCGGCGATCCCGCCCCGGTTGCCCGTCACGGTGCGCGACGTCGTCGCCGTCGGCGTCTGGGGTCGGCTCGGACCGTGGCGACGGATTGACGGCGAGGCGCGCACGGTCGTGACTCGGTCGCTGGAGCGACTGGACATCACCCGCCTCGCGCCGAGCCCGTTCGCCTCACTCTCGGGCGGGCAGCAGCAGCGCGCCCTGCTCGCTCAGGGTCTCGCGCGGCAGGCCGACCTGCTGCTCCTCGACGAACCCACGACCGGGTTGGATGCCGAGAGCGGCCGGCGCATCCGGTCGGTGCTGCGCGAGGAGGCCGATCGGGGCGTGGCCGTGGTCTGCGTCTCGCACGATTCGGCATTGCTGGATGCCGCGGATCGGGTCGTTCGGGTGGAAGAGGGGCGGGTCGTTCGGTAGCTCCGCCCCGCCTCCGTTCTCAGTTCTCAGTTCTCGGTCGGAGTCGGGGCCGACGGCTTCTGCGGCACCGGCTCCCACACGACGAGCAGGAATGCCGCGATCGGTCCGAAGAAGAGCGTGAGCAGGAACCACGTCCACGCCGAGCGGTTGCGCGTGCGGGCGTAGCCGCCCGCGAGCAGCGCGACGGAGGTCCACATCGCGGAGACCAGGGGGGAACAGGGAGTTGTAGTCCATGCGCTCGACCCTAGGTCGAGGATTCCGGGGGCGGCGGCGCCGGTCGGGCGCGCCTGCCGATCACCTGCAGGGAGTTCTGACACGTGCAGGGAGAAACGGGCGGATGCTCCCTGCATATGTGTTCTCTCCCTGCAGGTGGATCCGGAAGGAGCGGATCCGACAGGAATGTCGGAATCAGAGTGAGATGACATCAGGTGTCATCTCAAGGCTGCCCCGCGCATCCGGGCAAGGGCGGATGCGGGAATCGAGCGAGCTACTCTTGGCCGTCGCGCCTCGCCTCGAACGATGCTTGCGATCCGTTCCGACTGGGGTGGCGCAGTTTCGCGACAATGATCTCGAGCGCGTCTTCGAGGTTGCTGGCCGCATCCAGGAAGTTAGTTAGGAGGTCTGGTGTGAACTCGACCCGTTCGGCATCGTGTACCAGTTGGTTTCTGATGCGCTGTAGTCGGATCGCAATGCTGGCGGTCTCTTCACTCATGAAACCGTGGGGGACAAGCCTCCCGGACAGCGTTCCCATGTTGCGTGCGGCCGTGTCGCTCATGCCGATCAAATTTCCGACTACAGCTGCGACGCGCTCCACGCGTTGCCACGCAATCAGCATCTCTCCGTAGGCTGCCCGATCCGACGACTCGTATCCGTGGCGGACGCCAGCGGCCCACTTGGACGGCGATGCCGTCCGGAACGTCTGCTCGATGACAGCTGCAACCTCAGGGTCGCGCATTGCGGTTTGGGGATCCTCAGGCGCGCGCTGCTGGTCCGCGGCTGGCTCGCCATTAGACGTTGAAGGTGATTCGCGAGAAGGGGAAGATCCCGTGGGTCTGTCGCGAAGCTCAGGTAGCCCTTCAGCATCTATGGCGACGTCCGCGAGCTCGCCTGCGAACCTGGCATCGAAACCCATCCCACTGAACTTTCGGAGTCGACGCAATGCTTCGACTATGGGACGTCTGAAAGTGCAGGCCAAGATAAGAGCGGTACCTGGCCAAGCGAGCACTTTAAGGAACTCGAGGACCAGATTCAACCATCTTTCGAGATCATCAGGCCAGGGCATGACCTAAGTATGCATTAGTTACCTAAGTATGCATTAGTTACCTAAGTATGCATTAGTTGCGGATTGTCGACCTCTCCGTTCACAGGCACGCGCCTCCGAGTCACGGGGGTACCTGTACAGGACGCCGGGGCGACGCTATTCGGGTTCGACCCATCTCCACTTGATTGGCAGCTGTGGATCGACGTCACTCTCAAGAAGAACACTTACGAGGGCGAGCCTCTCCGGGCTGATGAACAGATCGTCTGGAAGCTGACCGGCCTCGATCTCATACAGCCGATGCGCGGCCACGAGCATGTCGTGGGCTCGAATCAGTCCGCGTCGCGAGGCGGTGAGAACATCCTCGGTCTCGCTTAGCTCCTTGATGTGGTAGCGCCGCCAGACGCCGTATTGCTCTCCGATGGCCGTGTGCTCTGGATCTAGGAAAAGCTTCCCAGCGTCGCTATTCACCCACTTTTCCAAGAGAACTCGACTATGAGTGTCTCCGGGGACTTTCGCGCCGATTGAAAGTTTGTGGCGGCGACCGCGATATAGACCGATCTCTACCTGGCTACCGTCGAAGATCGCCCTCTGATGCAACGTCGTGTTGCGTGCTCGTTTGATTGCGTTGAGCCATCGGCCCTGCTTGAAAGAGCCGCTGACGCGATTCCAGTCTGCAATCCGACCCGTTCTCTCGATCTCCTTCTGCAGAATCTCGCGAACCGAGCTAAGTGCCGTTACAAGAGAGTTTAGGTTAAATCGAAAGGCCCTGGGTTCGTGATATTCCGCGTCGAATCGGCGGGCAACGTGGAAGCTCTCGCTGAGTCGATCCTCAGCAGCAGGTAATGGGCACTCGACTGATTCGCTGGCGAGCTGACAGATGACCATCCTTGATGGTACTGCCGACCAGGTGCGTCCAGGAGTTCGGTCCGCGGTGCGCTCGACTTTTAGAGCGATCTCAATGCGATCGGCGTCACTTCGATAAACGTTTGGTCCGATGTCCTTGCGCTGATGCCAACTGCCTTGCGCCGTGCGAGGTCTCGTCTCGTCCGACAAGCGCAGACCAGTGCGGCCGCGGCCGCATCGAGCCGCGGACTCTCCGCACTTGCTGACGGCGATGTGGGACACTCGGCTCGATGATATCCCTCGAACAGATCGCGGCCGAGGCTATTCAGAACGGCTGGGCTACGATGCGTGGAGACATTCGGGCGTTGCTTCTCGAGGCGAGTGGGCTCGGATGGAAGCCAGTTCCAATTCGGAGAGGGGAGCCGGCGCTGAGCACTCTGCGCGTTGTGGATGTCGAAGACGCTCGCGACCGATCCTTAAGCGCAATGGTCGGCCGCGCCCGTCAACCGTTGCACACCGATGGCGCGCATCACCGCTTGATGCCCGATCTCGTCCTCCTCGCAGCGATGGCGCCTTCGCCAACGCCGACTCTGCTGTGCGCGCCGGGTAGCCCGACGAAAGCAATCAACGTTGCTCTCATCGCAGCGCGTCGGGAGTCGACCGCCGGTTCGCGCGGCCGCTAGCGTGCGTGACGCAGCGCGTCCAAGACAACTGTCACCAGCGCCCCTTCGTCTAGATCGGCGACTGTCTCAGCGTTCGCTCGAAAGACTGCTTCGAGCTCCCTGCGCAGCTTCTCAGAGTTGGCTGCAGCGGCCATGGCGGAATTAGCCTCCTCGGAACTGGGATTGATCAGCGTCATGAGTGTAGTGTCGCGCGAATCACGGCCCAGGGAAAGCGCAGATTGCGGTAGCGCCCTCGCGTCGGTGCTTCAAGCTTCTCCAGGTCACCGAACACACAAGGCTCGAGAAACGCCATTTCGGCATTTAGCACCGACTCCGTCGGGGAACGTCACGGCTCTCGCTGGAGCCACTCGGCCGTGCTCGCTCGATGCGATGTGCCGTGGCGCTCCGACCTCGCGAGTCCCGCAAGGAGATTTTCTGAGCTCGGTTGATGCTTGTCTGACTGTCTCGACATCTACCCTGGATCAAATCGATGCAATACGGCTGTCACCGTTGCCAGCCTCGATGACAGACTGATGAAGTCCACGACGAAAGTGCTCGTGGTTGAACCATTGCATCGGTTCCAACGCCAGACGTGGGCGTCCCCCGAGCAACGTGATCGCTAGCGGAAGGTGGCAGGCATGGCTTCACGAGGTATCAGAGAGTTCATGTGGGCTTTTCAGCCCCATTTCCGGGCGAGTGCAGAGAGCTTCATCAATGACGCCCTGAAACGAATCGGGCTACCAGCCGCGCCAGAGGTCATCCTCATTGGATTCCGTGAGGCCGGGGAGGGTCCGAACCCGATATGTGTAGAGCCGGAGAACGGCAAGTATCCGTCGGGTCTGTTCACCGATGTGATGAAGGTAGCGGAGGACCTTTTCGCGGTCCGCCCAGACAAGGACACGATCACCACGGACGCCCGTCTCCATGAGAGTCGCACTACTGCCAGCCGGGAGAAGGCGCGGCGAGCCGCGATTGCCTCAGCCCTAGAGGGAGCGACGCTAGGGCTAGACCGCTACTTCTTCGTCGGCGTTCCAAGCCGAGTGGCCGACTACCGCGTCTACCCAGTAATCGGGGTACTCAGGTCGCGTTGGGATACGGCACCCGCCCTGCCTGCGGATCCGCAACCGCCGCACGCCAGACCTGGAGATACGGGCTATCCGCGATCCCTGCAGCATGCCGTAGTGCGCGAAGGACTGCGCGAGATGGCTTTGGCACTGTCTATGTCTGCCGAGCCGCAGGACCTTCGCAACTGGTCCCATGAGCTCGCCCCGGAAACTGTGCGCACCGCGGCAAGCTTCTTCGCGCGTGGGATCGTCGCCTGCTACGGCAGCATCTACGGAGGTGATCTTTTCAACGCAATGAATGGGGTGTCTGCGCAGCCTTACGAGGGGCGCACCGGAGTCGGAACACTCTTGATCGGCCGGGATCCCGGGCACCCTTCCGACTTCGAAGTCGATATCAACTTCAGATCCGCGATCAAGCTCTCAAAGACCCGTGCGCTGCGCAAAGCTTTGGAACTCACCGACACGCAGCTCGCCCTCCTGACCGATGGGGACGCTGCTTCGGGACTCGGGCGCATTCGAGATACAGGCACCATGACGGACGTCTTCGAGGTGACCGTGACAGGGAGGGGACAATGGGGTCTCGGAACCCCAGGTCTGCCGCTGCTCGCGGTCGAGAACGGCACTGCGACCCTTCCCCGTGATCGAATCAGCCACGCGAGTTTCATCGATACTGTGGAACGGGTATTCAACGGTGCTGGCGATGGTGATGCTCTCTGGATGCTGACGGAGGCTGCGGTCGAGCAACAACACGGGACCATGCTCGTGGTCCGCACAGATGCGGAACTCGAAGCCGAGCGTTTGGCACCCCAGGCGCTTGCCATCACTCCACGTCATCTAGACCCCGTGAGTCTGGCTAGTCTTACCGCCATCGATGGAGCGATCCTCGTCGGCCCGGACGCCCGATGTCATGCGGTTGGCGTCATCCTCGATGGCCAGGCAACCGCCGGAGTAGGAGACCCCTCGCGTGGCGCACGCTACAACTCCGCTCTGCGGTATCACCAAGGGGCCGCAGCTGGGACGACCTTGATTGTAATCGTGAGCGAAGACGGGATGATCAACCTCCTTCCCAATTTGCGCAGGCGGGTCAGTCGAAACACGGTCGAGAAAGCTGTCAGGGCGCTCCTCGCCGCGGCGAAAGATCCCGTCGACTTTGAGCAGGCCTGGAAACGGTCGGAGCATGTCCGGTCTCTGGCCTTTTATCTCTCCGCTCAGCAGGCCAGCGACGCCAACGCCGCGTTCGAAGCCATAGAGCAGGCGCGGGAACGATCGGTAGGCCCAGGCGAAACGGGAATCACCCGCGTCGGATACACAAAATTGGCGCCCAACCCGGAGATGAATGAAAGCTACTTTCTTGAAGACTAGGGATCGCCAGTCGACGCAGAGATTGACAGGCGAGGCGCGTCGGCCCGTGGCCCATGCGAGAAGTGTTGCGCCAGAGAACCGACTGAGTGAGGAGGTCGCTAGCGTCTCGCGCACGGCAATCGATTCTTCTGCGGTTGTCGCCTCGCAATTGCGACACAGGGTCGCTCTCGACCTTCGGGCGAGGCGGTGTATCCATCGATTGCTCGGGCCTTGATTCATGGGGCGACATTCGTCCTTGGGAAGGTCGATGAGGCGCATGGAATGTCACTTGCCGCGCAAGAATGGCAAGGTGTTGCGCAATCCCCCACCTTGGGGTCGATGCGCAGGTCATCGTGACGGTCGAGCGGAGCTGCAGTGCCACAAGAGATGAAGGTCGTGACGTTGTTCATCGCATCGCCTGGCGGGGTCGACGCCGAAAGAAACATCGTGGAGGCGGCGGCGGGCAATCTCAACACAAGTCTTGGCGAGATCCATCGAGTGATGGTCTCCGCGCGGCGCTACGAGCAGCTGGTCGGCGCAGCAGGTAATCCGCAGTCTCAGATCAACGTCCACGCTGATGACGCTGACATTTTCATCGGCATCCTTCATCGTCGATGGGGTAGCCCAACAGGCAACGGACACGACTCCGGGTTCTTTGAAGAGTTCTCGAGGGCTCTGGGCCGGTGGAAGCAGACCGGGCGCCCTCGCATCGCGCTTTTCTTCAAAGAGGTGGATGCGGATAGTATCAAGGATCCTGGGGCGCAGCTGAGCAAGGTGCTCGATTTTCAGAAGCTCATCGAGCAGGAGCACACAGCCTTTTACAATCGGTTCTCGACGACAGCGGAGTTGGAAACGCTTGTAACCAGGCTCCTTGCCGAAGAGCTCGCACGGCTCAGTAGCGCGCCAGAGCCATCGGCCGGTGCGGGCGCCACAGCAGAGTTCGATTCCGCTACTCCGCCGCCAAAGCCAGCCGCGGGTGAACCGCTGTCGGTGGAGCTTGCAGTTGTCGTCGAAGCGTTCGGTGATGTTCTTGCAGGGCGGGAAACTGAAGCAAGGCTGGACTTTGACCGCCTCGAGATCTTTGCAGTGTCCATCTCACGGGACGACGACGACGTGCCGGTGCATCTAGCCAACCGGCTGTTCCGTCGGCGTGACGAGCTAAGTCTCATCGGGGCGGAGCTTCGTGCATGGTTGCGGCGCTACGTCCAGGACCAGGGTTCAGTGACAGGACCAGCGGATAGAGTCATCCCGTTCGCGGCACTTGTCGATAGGGGGTGGATCTCAGATCGCTTGGAAGAGGAAAGCGAGAGCTTTCTGGCCAGCGATGACAGCCGAGTCCGCCTTGGAGCATTGCGGCTGCTGAGCGCCTTGAGGTTGCGGCCGAAGAATATCTGGCCCCGCGCCACCAAGGGACGCGACGGACACCTTGGCGATGTGTGGAGGGCCGCGGCCGGTTCTGCGACGAAAGCCGAAATGGTGCGCTATTGGCTCGCTGTTCATCGCCGTGGCGACCTCAGTCGGGCCCGGGCCCTGGCGAAGCAGAGCGGCGACCTCGGAGTTGTCGGGCGGGCGCTGGCGGGCCTATTCGCCTCTGACCGCGACGCGAGCTCGCTGCTTGAGGTGGACAAGACCCTTCTCGTAGACCCTCTGGTCCGACAACTCTTCGGCGGCGTTCCACCTGAGTCAACGCTGGCCGATGAGGCTCTCGCCGGCCTCGTCAGTCAAAGCTATCTCGGGGTAGAGATCCGTGCTGCGGCGATCCGCGAGATTCTCGCCCGAGATGCGCTCCCCGCCAAGGCGCTTCGCAAGCTCGTGGTCTCAAGCGACGACTCCACGTGGGCACGGACACTCCGCGAGGCCGAAACGATCGCCACCGGTGCGCAACTGGTTCGGGACACCGTGGGCCTTCTCGGCGAACTCCTCGAAGGCTCCGATGATACTGATGGTCGCCGACGAGCGGGCGAGCTCCTTGCGGTGATCGCGGGAAGCAACGACTCGGTGTCGTCCGCGGTGCAGGCGATCATCGACCGCGCTCCGCAGTTCGATGAAGATGCCGTGAGGTGGCGGTTCGTGCTGCACGCTGGCGACCCCACGGATCGCACTTTCGCGCATTCGCTGGTGCGGGGCGATAACGAGCACTTCGTGGCGTACTTGGACGGGCTGAGAAGCGCGGGATGGGCGCCGCGCACCATCAAGTTCGTACAGGAGCGCATCGAAACGCACGCACTCGAATACCTTCTGGGACTCGACGATGCGGCGCATGACGAAGTACTCGCCCGAGGGGTTCGACGCATCGCGTACGACGATGAGTCATTGTCTCAACGGAACGCGAAGAATCTGCTTGCTTCGATTCCAAGCGACAGCGATGTGGAGCCCCTGCTTGCAGAGTCGTGGTGGCTCCGCAACGCTAGCGATTTGATACCGAATCTCATGCGGGCAGCAACTCTGAAGCGACTTCGCACTCTCGCGGCGTCGGCGGACGAGCCAACTGCGGTGGCCGCGCTTGAAGAACTACGACATCGGGACCGCAGGCTCTCCGACGCGGCGCTGAAAAAGCTACTTCGCAGTCCGCTACCGGAGGTTCGAATGCACGCTTTCTCGCAGCTTGTCGACGGCGCGGATGACGCGCGGATCACCGAAGTTCTGACCGAGTACGTCAACGGTAAAGGGACGCATTACTACAACGTGATCTCCGAAGCAGATCGGCGACTCAGCGGTATGCCCATATAGCGATCCCGGCTCAGAGGCCGACTCATGGCTTTCCCGGTCGTATTGGAGGGCAGCACGATAAAACTGGCCTTACTCAGCTTGCCGGAGCGGGTGGTCAACCAGTCGCTGTACTCCAGCGAGTCGCGACATCTAGTGTCATCGAGTCGCCCGTATGTCACCGCCCTGTGGCCTGTGTCACCAAGACGCGATTCCGACAGGAAACCTCTTGACACGTCCCCCGCCCGGGTCTAACGTACAACCAAATGGTTGCACAAAGAGAACTCACCGAAGCGGAGGTCGACCGTGTCTTCCACGCACTGGCCACGTCGACCCGGCGCGACATCCTGCGCCGGACGATCGAGAACGAGCAGTCGGTCTCGACCCTCGCCGCCGAGTACGAGATGTCGTTCGCCGCGGTGCAGAAGCACGTCGCCGTGCTGGAGGCCGCGAACCTCATCGTCAAGCGCGCCGAAGGACGCGAGCGCCTCGTGCGCGCGAATCCCGAGATGATCGCCCGCGCCAAGGCGCTGCTCGCCCGCTACGAGGCGCTGTGGCGATCGCGCATCGCCCGCCTCGACGATCTGCTGGCCGCGCCCACCCCGACCACCGACAACACCACGAAGAACACCGAACACACCGAACACGAACAAGGAGACTGACAATGCCTGTCACCGATGTGATCACGGATGCCGAGAACCTCACCATGACGGTCATCGCCGATCTGGCGGCCCCGGTCGAGCGGGTGTGGGACGCCTACAGCGACCCGCGGCAGCTCGAGCGCTTCTGGGGTCCTCCCGGATGGCCCGCCACCTTCACCCACTGGGACCACACCGTGGGTGGCACGGCGAACTACACGATGAACGGACCGCGCGGCGAGAAGGCCTCCGGCACCTGGGAGTTCCTCAACATCGACGGCCCGAACGGGTTCGAGGTCATCGACGCCTTCGCCGACGAAGGCGGTACCCCCGACCCCAACCTGCCGTCGATGCGCATGACGTTCACGTTCAGGCCGACCGCCGAGGGCACGCGCATGGTCAACACGAGCTATTTCGCCTCCGCCGAGGCGCTCGAGCAGGTCGTGGCGATGGGCGCCGTCGAGGGGACGACGCTCGCGATGAGCCAGCTCGACGCCGTGCTGCAGGACCTCCGCGACTACGCGCAGGGCAAGGGCACGCGGGTCGAATTGCTCGACGACACCCACGTGCGCATCACGCGCCTCGTCGAGGGGCCGCGTGAGCTGGTCTGGCGTGCGCACAACGAACCCGAGCTCATGAAGCAGTGGCTGCTCGGACCCGACGGGTGGGAGATGACCGAGTGCGTCGTCGCTACCGAGGTCGGGCAGACGTACCGCAACTCGTGGGCACCGACCGGCGACACGGAGGGCGAGGCGTTCGGCTTCGAGGGCGAGGCGCTGCTGATCGACGCCCCGAAGCGGTCGGTGCAGACCGAGCGGATGATCGGGATGCCGGTCGAGACGCTCAACGACCTCAACCTCTACGAGGAGGACGGCGCGACCCTCATCACGCTGTACATCGAGTACCCCGACAAGGAGACGCGCGACATGATCCTCGCCACCGGCATGGCCGACGGCATGGAGACCTCGTACGCCCGTCTCGAGCGGGAGCTGCTCGCGGTCTGACCGTTCACAACTCCGGAGAAGCCGGCCGATTCCGCACGGATCGGTCGGTTTCTTCGCGTTGCGGGCGCTGATCTCCGGAGTCGTGAACGGTTGCCGGTGCCCAGCGGAACCTGTCGACGAACCGGCCCAGTCGAGGCATCCGCACGAGGAGGAGCAGGATGCCGTAGCCCAGAGCGCCGCCGGTGACGTTCGAGAGGAAGTCGTTGATGTCGGCGACGTGACCACCCGCGAAGAACCGCTGCGCCGCGAGCTGCGAGAGCTCGACCGCGAGGCTCACCCCGGCGCTGATCGCGACGACTCGCGGCCACGTCGGACGTGCGAGCACGAGCGCGACGAGGATGCCGAGCGGCACGAAGACGAGAACGTTCGTGAGAGCGTCGGCGATCTCGTAGTCGGCGAAGGGCACGAGCGCGAGTGCCGGAGACCAGGGCTCCCTACTGCTCGGCTTGTTCAAGAAGATCGGGAAGATCGTGTTGCCGACGATCCCCGCCGCGTACACGGCGAAGGCCGCGGCCACCGCGGCGCGGGGCCACGAGAACGCACGGCGGATCTGCAGTCGCCACAGCATGAGCAGGAAGACCACGAGCGCGAGGGGAATGACGACCGGCAGCACCGGCACTTCGCCGAAGGGATTGTCCATCGCATTCGACGTTACGGTCAATGCCGTCGCCGCCGCGTCAGCCTGCGGAGTGATGTTCGGCACTCGCCCGTGGCACCAACTCAGGAAGAATCGACGATCCGGGCCCGAATCCGGGGGTCTCCGTGCCCGACGGCCGCACTCTTCCTGAGTTGGGTACGCCCTCCCGAGCAGCCACCGTCCACCCGGGCGGGATAAAGTGGCGACACGATGAGGATCACGCGCCGCACTCTGCTTCTGGGCGCCGGGGCCGGAGCCCTTTCGGTGCTGCTCGCCTCGTGCACCCCGGAGCCCGAGCCCACGCCCACGCGCACCCCGACGCGTTCGCCCGAGCCGCAGCCCACGAACGGCGTGCCGCTTCCGGCCGCCAGCATCCGCTCGACCTGGACGAGCGACCAGTACGCGTTCGGTGCCGTCAGCTTCGTGCCCGCCGGCGTGGGGGCCGAGACCCGCAGTGCCCTCGCGCGTCCGGTCGACGACCGCCTGTTCTTCGCCGGCGAGGCCACCGATGAGGAGGCCCCGGCCACGATGCGCGGCGCGATCGCCTCGGGTGAGCGCGCCGCCGATGAACTGCGGGATGCCGCGGGCGACGGCGAGCGCATCGCCGTGATCGGCGCGGGTCTCGCGGGCGCCACGGCAGCCGCGCGGCTGAACGACGCGGGCTTCGAGGTCACCGTTCTCGAAGCGCGCGACCGCGTCGGCGGACGCGTGTACTCACGGGTCGACGACGCCTGGCCACTTCCTCCGCAGCTCGGCGCATGGCTGTTCGGCGAGGCGGATGCCGACCTCGTGCAGACCCTCGAGGCCGAGGACATCTCCGTCGTCGACCTCGCGGGCTCTCTCTGGCGCTCGCCCGACGGAGACACGGATGCCGTCGCCACCGAGTCCCTCACTGCAGCGATCGCCACCGCTCAGGCCGCCCCCGTCGACAGCTCGGTCGCGGATGCTCTCGTCGCGGCCGGCGTCGACACGGCCGACCCCACGGTCCTCGCCCTGCTGGCGCTTCTCGCTACCACCTCGGGTGCCGAGGCCGCGAAGCTGTCGAGCTGGTTCGCCCCACCGCTCCCTCCGGCCGAGCCCCGCGCCGCCCGCGACAGCCTGCTGCCGTTCATCGAGCACACGCTCGACGGCGTGCAGGTCGGTCTCAACCAGCCGGTCACCCGCCTCGCCTACGACGACACCGGCGTGAGCGTGCGCATGGGCACCGGTGAGGCGCTGTCGTTCGACCGCGTCGTCGTGACGGTGCCGCTCGGAGTGCTGCAGGAGCAGGGCATCGAGTTCGACCCGCCGCTGCCGTTCGCCAACCGCGGCGCGATCTCGGCGCTCGCGATGGGGTCGATCGAGACCGTGTGGCTGCGCTGGGACGAGCCGTTCTGGAATGCCGAGGAGGCGGTGTGGCACACGGTCGGCGACGATGTCGGCATCCGCACCTGGATCAACCTGCTCCCCGCGACCGGCGAGAACGTGCTGGTGGGGATCGTCGGCGGCGACGCCGCGGCGAGATTCTCGGAACTCGGCAAGGACGAGGCGGTCACCCTGGCGCTGGAGGCGCTCGGGCCCTACGCCGCCTGACGCGAGCCCGCGCCGCCTCACGCCGCGGCACGCGGTGGCACGTTGCTACCCGGCCTGATCCTGCCGCAGGCGACGGGGCAGCGGCATCCGACTGATGAGCACGAGCGCGGTCGCGACGGTCGCGAACGTCGCGAGGGCGATGCCCGACGACACCAGGAACTCGGCCGGTCCGCTGATCTGCCGCGGGTCGAGGAAGTAGTACGGATACCAGCCGATGATCGGGCCGCGGATCATCGTGAACCCGCCCCACACGAGCGGGTAGATCAGCGTCGCCGGGATGACCCGCCACGGCACCGCGCGATGGCCGGGCGCGAGCGCCCAGGCGAGTGCGGCGCAGGCCGGCAGGTAGAAGTGCAGCACCTGATCGGACCAGGGCACGTCGATGCGGATGCCGCGCAGCCCCGCCTGCCAGACGAGGATGGCGAACACGATCCCGGCCGTGATCGTCCAGGTGAGCACGAGGGCGAGGGTGACGGTGAGCCAGCGCGGATCGCGGGCCTTGCGGAGCGCGATGATGCCGGCGATCGTGAGCAGCACCACGAAAGCGACGTTCGACTGGTTGGTCAGGTAGGCGAAGAAGTTCTGGCTGGCGATCGTGTGCGAGGCGAGCCCCCACGCGAGACGGTGGATGAGGGCGACCAGGCACAGCGCGGCGGCGCCGAGTCGGAGCAGGCCGAAGACGGTACGCGTCTTCACCGCTGCGTCACCCGCCGTCCACTCATCCGCCGAGTCTACTTTTGGTCGGCTCCGCGGGTCGTGGGAACGCGCCTCAGCGGCGCGTGCGGGTCGACCACAGAGCCAGTGCGACCAGCGCCGGCTGGAAGAACAGTCGCACGAAGCGCTTCATGTCGGTGTCGAGGCCGAAGCCGTCACGCTGGTGCATCCACTGCGAGACGTTGCCGGGGAACACCGCGATGAAGAACAGCGCGGCGATCGTGCCGACCCGACGGCGTCGCTTGCGGGCGAGCAGCAGCGCCGAGCCGAAACCGACCTCGACGACGCCCGAGGCGAGCACGGTGACGTCGGGGTCGAGCGGCAGCGATTCGGGTACCTGGGCTTGGAACTCGCGGCGGGCGAACGTCAGGTGCGAGACGCCGGCGAAGACGAGGGAGGATCCGAGGAAGATGCGGCCGATCGTGCGCGCGGTTGTCGACATGAGGCGAGTGTACGCGCGTCAGATCAGACGGCGCAGGGCCGCTTCGAGCGAGATGCCCTGCGCCTCGGCGCGGTCGCGCAGGCGGGCGTGCTCATCGCCGGTGAGGCTCAGGCGCAGCTCGATCGGGTCGGCCGAGGGAGTGTCGAAGTCGTCGAACAGCGACGACGTCTCGGCCCAGAGCGGGGCATCCGAGGGGGCGGTCGTGACCGGAGCGGATGCCGCAGACGGGGCGTGCTGCGCAGATGCCGCGACCGGGGCGGAGGCCGCGACGGCGGCGCCAGCGCCGGACGCGAGCGTGAACCCGGGGCCGCGGCGCGGTTCCTGCTTCGCCTGATAGGCCTTCGCCGCGGCATTCGCCCGCTCGTCGGCGGCCTCGTTCAGCCGGTCGCCGGCATGCCCCTTGACCCACGAGAACTCCACGTCGCGCCCGCGGATCGCCTCGTCGATGCCCTCGAGGATGTCGCGGTTGAGCACGGGGCCGCCGTCGGACTTGCGCCAGCCCTTGCGCTTCCAGCCCGGCATCCACTTCGTCACCGAGTCGATCACGTACCGGCTGTCGCAGCGGATGAGCAGCTTCTCGTCGGTGCCGGCCGTCGCGCGCAGCAGTTCGAGCACCGCCTGCAGCTCGCCCTGGTTGTTGGTGCCGTGAGGAGACCCGCCCGCCGCCCAGTTGTCGTCGTCGATGTACCAGGCCCAGCCGTTGGGGCCGGGGTTGCCCAGGGCGGAGCCGTCTGCGGCGGCGGTGATCGTCATCCCTCCACCGTAGCCCGGGCCGCCGACGTCACCCGGCGGGTCGCGTCTCACGAGGGGTCACAACACGCCCTGTCGGATGCCGGTGGCGCGGCGTGTCTCGACCCCTCACGAGGAAAGAGGGCGCGTCAGCGCAGGGTGCGGCGCATCCGGATCTCGCGGCGACCGTCGGGGAGCAGGTCGCCGGGCTCGTCGAGGGGTGTGAAACCCGCGCGCTCGTAGGCGCGGTGCGCCGACGGGTTGTCGGGCATGACCGAGAGATCGAGGACGGATGCCCCGGCTTCCGTCGCCCAATCGACGATGCGATCGATCAGATCGGCGGCGAGTCCCGTGCCGCGCGCCGACGGAGCGACCCACATCGAGATCAGTTCGGTGCGGGAGGGGTCGTCGGTGACCGGCATGCCGGTGATCATCCCGACGACGTGCTCGCCGTCGATCGCGAGCAGGTCGTGCGCCCCGGGAACCGACAGCCGCTCGCGCCACCGCGACTCGGGCGCCTCGATCCAGTCGGTGAGCTGCGAGCCGAAGGCGGCGGGTGATTCGCGTAGGGCTTCGAGGCGCGCGGCGCGCCACAGCATCCATTCGTCGGCCGTCACACGGCGGACCTCGATGCCGTCGGATGCGGGGGAGGTCATGTCAGTCCTCGTCCGGTTCGCGATTCTCGGTCGACACCGCGGACGGTGCCGGGGGTGCGACGGGGAACACGATCGACCCGAGCTCGGTGCCGAGGCCGATCGACAGCGGATCGACGGCGGGCGTCGTGGCGAGCGCGTCGACACCGTCACGTTCGAGCGGCTCGGACGGAAGCCCGGCCCACTGGTTCTCTTCTTCTTCCGGGCGGTGCTGGAACAGTCCCATTCGCCCATTGTCTCTCCGTCGCGGCCGGGCGGCGCTGATTCACACCGGATCCACGGGGCGCGCGGGCGGGGCCGAGTCGCGAGCGGTCGGGACATGCCGTGTCTCTGGCATCGCGAGCGGCGTGTGGCGACCCCTCGCGGCGAGAACGGGCCTCAGGCCGACGCGAACGGGCGTCAGGCCGAGGCGGCGCGCACGGCATCGACCAGGTCGCGCCAGGGCCCGGCGACGGCGCCATCGGGGAGCTCGCGTTCGAGGTGCTCGGTGGGGGTGCGAGCGCGGATGCTCCAGACGAAGCGGTCGGCGCCGGCGGAGCTCTCGGGGTCGGCGCTCCACGGGCAGCGTTCGATGAGCGCGATCCACGGTTCGGCGTCGGGAGAGTCGGATGCCGCGATCTCTACGCGCCATCGTCGGCTGATCCCCGCGATCCCGCCCGTGCGCACCACGGCGATGACCAACCCGGGGTCGGGTGACCGCCCGCCGTCGCGCGAGGATTCGGGCGCAGCCGACGGCTCGGCGTCAGTCGGCTGCGGGGACTCGCTCATCCTCATAGACTCCCACGGTCGTCCAGGCGCGTCGAGCGGCTGTCGCGGTGGCCTCATCGACCTCGGATGCCGCGGCGACCGTCGCGTCGGCGAAGGCCGTGAACGTCGCCGTGCTCGACAGCCCTCCGGTGAGCGCGCGGTACCAGACGGTGCCGGCGGTCTCCCACGCGTTGCCCCCGAGGTCGGTGGCGAAGAGGGCGAAGGCGCGGTTGGGGATGCCGGAGTTGATGTGCACACCGCCGTTGTCTTCGGTCGTGCGCACGAAGCCGCTCATGTGGTCGGGCTGTGGGTCCTTGCCGAGCTCGTCGTCGTCGTAGGCCGTTCCGGGCGCGATCATCGACCGCAGCGCCACGCCTTCCACCGCCTCGGTGAAGATCTCGGCGCCGATGAGCCAGGTGGCGTCGGCGGCGCTCTGCCCCTGCGCGTACTGCTCGGTGAGGGCACCGAACACATCGGCGATCGATTCGTTGAGCGCGCCGGGCTGCCCCTGGTACTCGAGGTTGGCGGTGTGCTGCACGACTCCGTGGGCGAGTTCGTGGCCGATCACCGTGAGCGATCCGGTGAACCCGCGGAACACCTCGCCGTCGCCGTCGCCGAACACCATGCGCTCGCCGTCCCAGAAGGCGTTGTCGTAGTCGACGCCGTAGTGCGCCGTCGCGTCGAGAGGTGCGCCGGCATCGTCGAGCGAGTTGCGGCCGAACGCCGAGAGCAGCAGTTCGAACGTCGCCCCGAGCCCGTCGTAGGCCTCGTTGACCGGCGCATCGGCGACGGGCGGGTCGTCTTCGGAGCGCACGACCGCGCCCGGAAGGTCTTGCGTGTTCGCCGCGTCGCTGATCGTGCGGTTCGGGGCATCCGACAGCTGCGCGACCAGGTCGCCGTTCTCGTCGATCGAGAGGTCGATGCGGGCGCGGAACGGCGGCCGGCCCGCGGTGAGGGTCTGCCGCGCGGCGGCGGCCGCACGCGGGAACCGCCCCGATGCAGCCAGCCGGGCGAGCAGATAAGACGGGACGACTCCGTGGCTTTCGATCTGTGCGCTCATGCAGCGACCCTACGCCGGGTCTCCGACACTGCGGCAGAGTCTCGCGCCCGTCACGCCGGTTCGATGCTCATCACCGTCGTGCGCAGTACCCCGCCGTCGAGCGGCACCTCGTAGCGCACCGGCATGCCGGGGTGGGCGGGCGAGAACCAGTACGTCTCCACCGGCGCATCCGGGCCGTCGGACGTGTCGTAGCGCGTGCACTCGACGCGGCCGAGGGGGATGTCGATCGCCTCGGTCGTGACGGTGGTGTGGTCGGCGGGGAACGCCGCGTGGTGCTGCAGATCGGTCCAGGTGACCCGGCTCGTCACGACGTCGGCGGGGTTCTCGGCGAACCAGGCGCGGAGGGTGGCGCCCTCGGCATCCGTCTGCTCGAATCGGTTGAACCGCTCGTGCTGAGATCCGTCGGGCGACTCGACGAACAGGCGGATGGTCTTCCCGGCGCCGGTCGCCTCGCGGATCTCGTCGGCCGTGAACGGCGTCGGCAGCAGGCCGGGGCCGAGGACATGCGCATCAGTGGGCATGCAGACATTGTGCCCCCGACGGGTGGCTCGGGTCGAGGGCTGCTCCCGTCCGCAGGGCACGCCCGGGTTTCTCGCGTAAAATCGGCACAATGACCGATGCGCCCCGCGACGACCTCAGCGATTCCGGCGACCTCGGCCCCGGCATCGATCCCGACGATCTCGCCACGACCCTGCGCGTGCTCAGCGAGCTGCACGAGATCGACAACGAGCACCCCGACTTCGTGGCTGTGCGCCACGCGACCGCCGCGATGTTCAAGGCCGTCAAGCGCGTGCGCCGCAAGGAGATCCGCGACGCCATCGCCGAGGCCGACAAGGCCGTCGTCGCCCGCACGGCGACCGGTGCCCCCGACCGCATCGACGACGAGACGCGCGGCAACGACCTCGCCACGAGCGTCGTCGACGCCCCCATCGCCGGCGAGCTGCTCAAGCCCCGCAACTGCTACATCTGCAAGCAGCCGTACACGTTGGTCGACGCGTTCTATCACCAGCTGTGCCCGGACTGCGCCCGCTTCAGCCACGGCAAGCGCAACGCCCGCACCGACCTCACCGGCAAGCGTGCTCTGCTCACGGGCGGCCGCGCGAAGATCGGCATGCACATCGCGCTCCGGCTGCTGCGCGACGGCGCGCACACCACGATCACCACGCGCTTCCCGCGCGATGCGGTGCGCCGGTTCACCGCGCTGCCCGACTCTGCCGACTGGCTGCACCGCCTGCGCGTGGTCGGCATCGACCTGCGCGACCCCGCCCAGGTGATCGGCCTCGCCGACTCCGTCGCCGCGCAGGGGCCCCTCGACATCCTCATCAACAACGCCGCGCAGACCGTGCGCCGCTCGCCGGGTTCGTACTCGCTGCTGGCGGATGCCGAACTCCACCCGCTTCCCGACGGCCCGCTCCCCGAGATGGAGACCTTCGGGCACACCGCCGATCCGCACCCGCAGGCGCTGCAGGCATCCGTCGATGCCCACCCGCTGCTGTCGGTCGCGGCTCTCGGCGGAACCGTCGCCGAGCAGGGCGGCCAGGCGCTGACCGCCGAGGACCTCGCCCGCGTCGCGATGGCGCCCGGTTCGTCGTCGCTCGAGAAGCACGCCGACGGCACCGCGATCGACGCCGGCGGGCTCGTGCCCGACGTCAACACCGTCAACAGTTGGGTGCAGTCGGTCGACCAGGTCGATCCGCTCGAGATGCTCGAGGTGCAGCTCGCCAACACGACCGCGCCGTTCCTGCTCATCAGCCGCCTGCGCGCGTCGATGGCGGCGTCCTCGGCGCACCGCAAGTACGTGGTGAACGTGTCGGCGATGGAGGGGCAGTTCTCACGCCGGTACAAGGGTCCGGGGCATCCGCACACCAACATGGCCAAGGCCGCGCTCAACATGCTCACGCGCACCAGTGCGGGCGAGATGCTCGAGAAGGACGGCATCCTGATGACCGCGGTCGACACCGGCTGGATCACCGACGAGCGCCCGCACTACACGAAGGTGCGCCTCGCGGAGGAGGGATTCCACGCCCCGCTCGACCTGGTCGACGGCGCCGCCCGCGTGTACGACCCGATCGTGCGCGGCGAGGCGGGCGACGACATCCACGGCGTCTTCCTGAAGGACTACGAGCCCAGCCCCTGGTGAGTCGCGCGCCCAGGCTCTGGTGAGTCGCGGCTCGAGACCCATCTGAGTCGCGCGCCGACTGCGGAGATCCGTCGCCGAGCAGTGCGGGCACTCTGGCGCAGCGGATGCCCCTGGACGGGCGGATGCCGTCGTCAGCGGCGTACGAGGTTGGCGGATGCCCAGGTGCCGAGGTCGTCGAGGATCGGCAGCAGTCCCTCACCGCCGGGTGTGAGTGCGTAGGAGACGGTGACCGGCGGGCCGGCGTCGACCGTGCGTGCGACGAGACCCGCATCGGCGAGTTCGGCGAGGCGGTCGGAGAGCACGGTGTCGCTGATGCCCGCGACCGCGCGGCGCAGAGCGACGAACGTGGAGGGGCCGCCGCCGAGCGACGACACGATCATGCCGTTCCAGCGCTTTCCGAGCACGCTGAAGGCGAGTGTGACGGCGGCGTCGCACCGGTGCAGATCGTGCTCGATCTCGGCCATGCCCTCATTCTAGCGTGCTACGTTAACCGATGTCGCTAAGAAAAACCGAGCGACTACGAAAACGAGAGGTGTCATCCATGTCCCTGTTCCGCCTCGATGCGAGCATCCTTCCCGCGTCGTCCGCCAGCCGGTCGCTCGCCGACCTCGTCGAAGCCGAGTGGACCGCGTCGCACCCCGATTCCCCCGTCACCCGGCGCGACCTCGCCGCCGACCCCGTGCCCGCGACCGCGTGGGCGGATGCCGTCACCGGCGGCTTCGTCGACGAGGCGCAGCGCACCCCCGGCCAGGTCGAGGCCCGCGCCCTCGCGACCTCGTTCGCCGACGAGCTGATCGGCGCCGACGCGTTGCTCTTCGCGGTGCCGCTGTACAACTACGGCGTCTCGCAGCACTTCAAGACCTGGTTCGACGTGGCCTACACCGACCCGCGCATCGACCCGACCGGCACCGCGCTGCGCGGCAAGCCCGCCACTCTCGTCACGGTGCTCGGCGGCAACTACGCGCCCGGCACCCCCAAGGAGGGCTGGGACCACTCGACCGGCTGGCTGCGTCGCGTGCTCGAAGACGTGTGGGGCCTCGACCTGCGCGTCGTGGAGCGTCCGTTCACGCTCGTCGGTGTGAATCCCGCGCTCGACGCTTTCGCCGACACCGCGCGCGAACTCAAGGAGAACGCCGAGACGGATGCCCGCACCTACGGGCGCGAGATCGCGGCACTGCGCGGCAACGTCGCCTGAACTGAGGTGGGGCGGGGCGGCCGCGCGCTCGTCTGCACGGAGATGTCACGTCTGCACGGAGCATCCGGTGGTTTCGTCGTGCGGGTGTGATCGATCCGTGCAGATGAGACGGCGGGAGGCTCGGTACCTGGGGCCCTGAGGTCGTCGAAGGGCCCGCCGTGTTGTGCACGTGCAGGGAGGATGCACACGTGCAGGGAGGACCGGGGGGATTCTCCCTGCACGTGTGCATCGCACCTGCAGGTGCGTGTTCAGCAGCCGGGGGCGGTGGGTTGTTCGGTGCAGGTGTGGGCGACGAGGGCGGTGTGGGCTTCGTAGATGCGGATCTGTTGGGCGGGTCCGGGGATGGTGAGGGTGCCGGTGAGGGGGATCCACCCGGTGCCGAGGTCGATCTCGGCGGTGTAGTGGATGGTGACGGTGGTGTCGTAGGTGCCGCGGTCGGTGTAGGTGTGGCTCGTGGCGGTGGGGGTGAACTGGGGCTGGCCGAGGGTGTCCCAGGTGGCGCCGGGAGTGGTGGTGTGGGCGGTGGTCCCGTCGCCGTAGATGAAGTCGTAGCCGACCGGGGTGAATCGCGCGGTGACGGGTGCGCCGAAGAGGGTGCCTGCGCGGGTGTGCACGGATGCGGTCGTGACGAAGTTCGTGGGGAGCCCGGCGATTCCGACATTGAAGGGGTCGGCGGTCGGGGTCGCGGTCGCCGGGGTGAGGGTGACGAGGTCGCTGATGGAGATCGTCGGGGCGGCGGGGGCGGATGCCGGGGCCGGAGCCGAGGGTTCGGTGCGGCGCCGGGGCTCGAGGCAGACGCGTGCGCGGCCGGCGTCGGCACGGCAGCGTTCCAGCTCACTCGGGCCGGTGTCGACCGGGGCGCCCGAGGTTCCCGGAGTGCCGGAGCTGGAGGGGGACCAGGAGGAAGACGGGGAGCCGGGGGACTGCGCGGCGGGCTGGGTACCGGTGACGGTTACTGAGGTGCCGTTGGTGGAGCCGCAGACTCCGGCATATGTCGCCTCAGCGGTGCACGTGTTCTGCGTCGAGACGCCCGTGGCGACGCTCGTAACGAGTCCTGAAATGGCAACGAGCATGGCAAGCCTTGAGGTCAACACGTCGGATCCTCGGGAAGTTCAGAGTTCGAGATCTGATATCTCCCATCTACAGAAACGAAAGTCACTCGCAACAAGGTGGTCTCCGGGCGATCCTTCGGCGTGACGTCTGCGCCTTCGTCGCTCACCACTCGTGTGCGCGTCGCATCGAGACAGACTGCGGCGACGACTGTAGTGGCGGCGGTGTTCAGATCTGCCGATTCGCCCGAGAACGAAGCAACGACGGAGGTTCCTTCGAGGTGAATCTTCTGTGTACTGAAGAGGTTCAGAGTGTCAATATCCGCCTCCAAGGCTGAGCCGATCAGATACTCCTGGGGGTCCGGGGCCGAGGCTCCAGCTATACGGGCAGTCACCGCCTCGTTGTACTCCCGGTACACCTCCTCCGCCGCGGCGAACGCCTCCTCTTCGCTGGCGAACGCCGGCGTCGGGGTGGGCGAAGGCTCCGGGGCGGGTGCGCAGCCGCTGAGGGCGGCGGCGACCACGGCGAGAGCGAGGGTGGCAGCGGGGTATCGAGTCGACATCACCGCCACAAAGTAGCCCGAATCTGAGCGCACCCGCGGGAGTTATCCACAGGCCGCCGTTGGGTATCACGGGGTGGGACCCTTCGACAGGCTCAGGGACCCAGTTCCGGCGGCGTGGGCCCTTCGTCTCGCTGCGCTCGCTCAGGGACCGAGCGGGGCAGGACCGTCCGACTCGCTCAGGGGCCGGCGGGCCGGGGCAGCCACACCGTCACGATGAGCCCGCCGTCGGGGCGCGGGGTGAGCACGAGACTCCCGTCGTGGGCCTGGGCGATCCGCTCGGCGATCGCGAGGCCGAGACCGACTCCGACGTGGTCGTCGCCGCGGGCGCGCTCGGCACCGCGCTGGAACGGTTCGACGAGCACCTCCACGCGATCGGCGGCGACGACCGCCCCGGTGTTCTCGACCACGACCGCGAGCCCCGCGGGGAGGTCATGGGTGCGCACGGCGACGCGTCCGTCGAAGTCGAGGTTGTGCACGATCGCGTTGTGCACGAGGTTCGTCACCAGTTGCTGCAGCAGCGCCGCCGACCCCGAGACGACCGCGGGAACCCCACCGACCTCGACCGTGACCCCGCGGCGGTCGGCCAACGGCAGCAGGGCCTCGACCGCCTCTTCCGACACGAGCGACAGGTCGACGGGTTCGTGCGTGAACGATCGCCGGTCGGCACGGCTCAGCAGCAGCAGCGCCTCGGTCAGTTCGATCGCCCGGACGTTGACCTCGTCCAGCCGCGAGATCAGGGCGTCGACGTCGCGATCGGGATCGGTGCGGGCGACTTCGAGCAGCGTCTGCGAGATCGCCAGAGGGGTGCGCAGTTCGTGCGAGGCGTTCGCGGCGAATCGGCGCTCCTCCTCGACATGGGCCTCGATCCGTTCGAGCATCGCGTCGAACACGTCGGCCAGGTCGCGGAACTCGTCGGCCGGACCCTCCAACCGCACCCGATGCGACAGCGACCCCTGGGCGGCGAGCTGAGCGGCGGCGCCGATGCGTGACAGCGGCGCGAGCATCCGTCCGGCCAGCAGCCATCCGCCGGCGAGCCCGACGGCGATCAATCCGATCATCGCCCAGGTCGCGAACGGGGTGAACGCGCGGATGAGGTCGGAGCGATTCGGTACGAAGAATCCCGCATCGATGTTCTGATCCGGCACGTACCGCAGCAGCCACAACCACACGACCGCCAGCAGCACGAAACCCGCCAGCGCGACGACCCCGGCGTAGCTGATGGCGAGTCGCAGACGTGCGCTCATCCCGCGATGTCTAAGCATCGGCATCCGCCCCAGCATCCGCCCCGCGATCCGCAGCCGCACCCCCGGCATCCGCCGCCGCACCCCCGGCATCCGCCCCGGCATCCGTCGCGATCCGATACCCGACGCCCGGCACCGTCACAATCACCCAGGGTTCCCCGAGCCGCTTGCGCAGTGATGACACGGTGATGCGCACGGCGTTGGTGAAGGGGTCGGCGTTCTCGTCCCAGGCGCGCTCCAGCAGCTCCTCGGCGCTCACGACCCCGCCCGCCGCGTCGACGAGCACCTCGAGCACCGCGAACTGCTTGCGGGTGAGGGCGACGTACCGCTCATCGCGGAAGACCTCGCGGCGGAACGGGTCGAGCCGCAGCCCCGCGACCTCGAGCACCGGCGGCCGGGCGCGCTCGCGGCGCCGCCCCAGCGCACGCAGGCGCAGCACGAGTTCGCGCAGTTCGAAGGGCTTGGTGAGGTAGTCGTCGGCGCCGAGCTCGAACCCCGAGGCCTTGTCGTCGAGGCGGTCGGCGGCGGTGAGCATGATGATCGGGATGCCGCTGCCCGACGCGACGATCGCGCGGGCGATGTCGTCGCCCGACGGGCCGGGGATGTCGCGGTCGAGCACCGTGATGTCGTAGGAGTTTATGTCGAGCAGCTCCAACGCGACGTGCCCGTCGCCCGCGATGTCGGCGGCGATCGCCTCGAGCCGTAGCCCGTCGCGGACGGCCTCGGCGAGGTAGGGCTCGTCCTCGACGATCAGCACACGCATGGCTGCGATCCTACGCACCCGCGCATATCGGGAGCATATGCAGAACCGCATACGCCCCGGCAACAGCCTGGCGACTGCACTGGGGGTTATGAACAGCACCACCTCCACCACCCGCCGAGCGCGGCGGATCGTCTGGTCGGCGATCGCACTGATCGTCGCCGTCATCGCCGCCTTCGCCGTGCAGCAGTCGCTCGCCGCAGCGGATGCCGTGCTCTCGCACAGCTTCACCGCCGGCCCCGGGCCCGACGCCTCCACCGACGACAGCGCCGCCGAGACCTCGACGGGTGCCGCCTCGATCCCGCCGGGAGGATCGGTACTCGCCCCGAGCGACGCCGACGGTGTGATCCGTGACGGCGACCAGCCGACGGTCTTCGACACCGATCGCGTGGGCGTCGGCAACCTCGACCCGGCGCTGCTCGACGCGCTGCAGCGCGCGGCATCCGACGCCGACGTCCCCTTCCTCGTCAACAGCGGCTGGCGCTCGGCGGCCCTGCAGCAGCACATGCTCGACCAGGCCGTGATCAGCTACGGATCGGCCGAGGAGGCGGCGCGCTGGGTCGCGACGCCCGAGACCTCGCTGCACGTGTCGGGCGAGGCTGTCGACCTCGGCGGTCTTCCGACCCTCGACTGGCTCGCCCAGCACGGCGCGGGCTACGGCCTCTGCCAGATCTACGCGAACGAGTCGTGGCACTACGAACTCCGGCCGGATGCCGTCACTCAGGGCTGCCCCGAGATGTACGCCGACCCGACCGAAGACCCGCGGATGCAGCGATGAGCGCCGTCATCGAGGGGGTCGCGCTCTCGCGGCTGCACGCACCGACGCTCACCACCCTGCCGACGGCCGTCGCCGCGAACGTCGCGCGGGTGCGCGCCTCGACGCGCGCCGCCGTCATGGCGGTCGTCAAGGCCGACGGCTACGGCCTCGGGGCCGTGCCGGTCGCGCGCGCCGCGGTCGCCGCCGGGGCGAGCTGGCTGGGAGTGACGGATGCCGCCGACGCCGTCGAGCTGCGTGAGGCCGGACTCACGGAGCCGATCCTCGCGTGGCTGAATCCCTCGGGCGTCGATGCGCGGCTCGCGCACGAACATCGCGTCGACATCGCGGTGGGATCGGTCGAGGAGCTGCGACAGCTGGCCGCGGATGCCGCCGCTCCCGTGCGCGTGCACCTGCACCTCGACACCGGGATGGCCCGCGGCGGATGCCCGGTCGAGGACTGGGCCGAACTGCTGCGGGTCGCACGGTCGGCGCGCGGACGGATCGAGGTCACCGGTGTCATGGGCCACCTGCCGCGGGCCGACGCCGGCGACCCGTGCGCGAACGCGGCGGCGGTGCAGCGGTTGCGCCAGGGGAGGGATGCCGTGCTGCGCGCCGGCTTCGGGCCGCTGACCGTGCACCTCGCCGCGACCGCCGGGGCGCTCACCGACCCCGCCACTCATTTCGACCTCGTGCGGATCGGAGCCGGCCTCGTGGGGATCGATCCCTCCGAGACCACGGCGCTCGCCGGGGCCGCACGGTGGACGGCATCCGTCGTGCACAGCGCGCGCGTGCCGGCCGGAACCGCGGTCGGCTACGGCGGAGACCACGTCGCGGAGCGCGCGACGCACTTGAGCGTGATCGGCGTCGGATACGCCGATGGGGTGCCCCGCGAGCTGTCGCCGGCGGCGGGTGTCGCGATCGAGGGGGCGCGGCATCCGATCGTCGGACGGGTGTCGATGGATCAGATCGTCGTCGACACGGGAGACACCGCGGTTCCGCGCGGTGCGGAGGCGGTGCTGCTCGGGCCGGAGGGCGGTGCGGTGCCGTCGCTGCAGGACTGGGCGCGCTGGGCCGGAACGATCCCGCACACCATCCTCACGGGCATCGGCCCCCGCGTGCAGAGGAGCATCGCATGACCGTGCACGTGCTGGTGATCGGGGGAGGGCGGAACGTCGAGCACGACGTGTCGCTCGCCTCGGCGGCCGCGGTCGCGGCGGCCCTGCGGATGGGGGACCACACGGTGACCGGCGTCACGATCGACCGGGAGGGGATCTGGCGGGCCGACGGCATCCGGGCGGGAGCGTCGGCGGCGGAGTCGCTGGCTCTCGCGATGCCGCTGATCGCGCAGGCCGACGTCGTGTTCCCTGCGGTGCACGGAGCGCCGGGCGAGGACGGCGCACTCGCGGCGCTCTGCGCGCTCGCCGGGGTACGCGTGGTCGGCTCGGGGGTACGCGCCAGCGCGCTCGGGATGGACAAGTGGGCGACGAAGCTGGTGGCCGATGCCGTCGGCATCCGGACGGCGCGGGGACGCGTGATCCCGGCCGACGATATCGGCGACGTGGAGTTCGAGGGTGCCGTCGCCGTCAAGCCGGTCTCGGCCGGATCGAGTCACGGGGTCGCGCTCGTGCGCGAGGAGGCCGAACTGCTTCCCGCGCTGCGCGCGGCGGCGCGACTCGACCGGCGCATCCTCGTGGAGGAGGTCGTGCGCGGGCGCGAGATCGACGTCGCCGTGCTGTGCGAGGCGGGCGGCATCCGCTGGGCGGCACCGCCGCTCGAGATCCACGCCGAGGGGCTGTTCGACACGGCGACGAAGTACGACGGAACCGCGCGCTTCACGGTGCCGGCGCAGCTCGCGTCCGACGAGTCGGCGGGCCTCAAGCGAGCCGCGCTGGCGATGTTCGACGCGCTCGGATGCGGGTGCCTGGCCCGCATGGACTTCTTCCTCACCGACGACGGGCCGGTGCTCAACGAGGTCAACACCATGCCCGGGCTCACCGCCGCCTCGCAGGCGCCGCGCATGTTCGCCGCCGCCGGGGTGGCGTATCCCGACCTGGTGGCGCGGCTCGTGAAGGGGGCTCGGGTGCCGCGCTGACCGTTCCCGCCCTGGGCCGGCTAGAGCCGGTCGACCGCCGTGACCGTCACGACCGCTTCCCCGGCGTCATCGGATGCCGCGAGGTCGACCGTCGCCGAGATGCCCCAGTCGTGGTCGCCGGCGGGATCATCGAAGATCTGGCGCGCCGTCCACGTCGTCTCGCCGGGGGTCAGGATCAGCAGCGCGGAACTGCGCGCATCCGCCCCGGTGAGGATCTGGTCGTGCTCGGCGAAGTAGCCGTCGAGGGCGTCGTTCCAGGCATCCGCTCCGAAGGCGGGATCGAGTTCGGCGAGGGCGCCGGCGTCTTCGCGTGCGGCGAGCTGCACCCGGCGGAACAGTTCGTTGCGCACGAGGGTGCGGAACGCGCGCACGTTGCTCGTCAGGCGCTTCGGCGCGGGCGGGACGATCTCGTCGGGGGAATCGACGCGTCCGTTGTCGATGCCGGCCCGCAGCTCCTCCCACTCGTCGAGCAGGCTCGAGTCGACCTGGCGCACGAGTTCACCCAGCCACTCGATCAGGTCGCGGAGGTCTTCGGTCTTGAGCTCTTCGGGGATGGTCTGGGACGCCGCGCGATAGGCATCCGACAGGTAGCGCAGCACCACGCCCTCCGAGCGGGCGATCTTGTAGAAGGCGACATATTCCCCGAACGACATGGCGCGCTCGTACATGTCGCGCACGACCGACTTGGGGTGCAGTTCGAAGTCGCGGATCCACGGCTGCGCGGCGCTGAAGGTCTCGAACGCGGCGGTCAGCAGCTCGTCGAGCGGCTTCGGGTAGGTGACCTGCTCGAGCAGCTCCATGCGCTCGTCGTACTCGATGCCCTCGGACTTCATCGCCGCGACCGCCTCGCCGCGAGCCTGGAACTCCTGCTGGCTCAGCACGGCGCGCGGATCGTCGAGAGTGGCCTCGACGATCGAGATCATGTCGAGTGCGTAGCTGGGGGACTCGTCGCCCAAGAGCTCGAACGCCGCGAGGGCGAACGGAGACAGCGGCTGGTTGAGGGCGAAGTTCGGCTGCAGGTCGACCGTGAGTCGGATCTCCCCGGCATCCGTCTGCTCCACCACTCCCGATTCGAGCAGGGTGCGGTAGATGCCGATCGCGCGCAGGGCGAGTTCGCGCTGGCGTGCGCGCGGCTCGTGATTGTCGTATACCAGCGCGTGCATATTGCCGAACACGTCGCCCCCGCGGCCGATGACGTTGAGCATCATCGCGCTGGTGATCTGCATGTGCGAGGTGAGCGTCTCGGGTGTCGCATCGATGAGCTTGCGGAACGAGGGCTCGCCCCACGACACGAAGCCGTCGGGCGCCTTCTTGCGGATGATCTTGCGCTTCTTCTTCGGGTCGTCACCCGCCTTGCGGATGGCGGCGAGGTTCTCGCTCTCGTGTTCGGGCGCCTGCGCGACCACGGTTCCGGCGGTGTCGTAGCCCGCACGACCCGCACGGCCGGCGATCTGATGGAACTCGCGGGCGTTGAGCTGCCGCATCCTCGTGCCGTCGAACTTGGTCAGTGCGGTGAGCAGCACGGTGCGGATCGGCACGTTGATCCCGACGCCGAGCGTGTCGGTGCCGCAGATCACGCGCAGCAGACCGCGCTGCGCGAGCTGCTCGACGAGACGACGGTATTTGGGCAGCATCCCCGCGTGGTGCACGCCGATCCCCGCCCGCAGGAAGCGCGAGAGCGTCTTGCCGAACGCCGTCGTGAAGCGGAACGCACCGATCAGATCCGCGATCGCGTCGCGCTGCTCGCGGGTGGCGACCTTCGTGCTCGACAGCGCCTGTGCCCGCTCCATCGCCGCGGCCTGCGAGAAGTGCACGATGTACACCGGTGCCTGGTGGGTGTTCAGCAGTTCCTCGATCGTCTCGTGGATCGGGGTCTGCTCGTAGAAGAAGTGCAGGGGCACCGGGCGCTCGACACCGGTCACCGTCGCCGTGTCGCGGCCCGTGCGGCGGGTCAGGTCGGACGCGAGCGCGGTCACGTCACCGAGCGTGGCCGACATCAGGATGAACTGCGCCTGCGGCAGCTCGAGCAGCGGCACCTGCCACGCCCATCCGCGGTCGGGGTCGCCGTAGAAGTGGAACTCGTCCATCACGACCTGGCCGACCTCGGCATCCGTCCCCTGCCGCAGCGAGAGGTTCGCCAGGATCTCGGCGGTGCAGCAGATGATCGGAGCATCCGCGTTGACCGAGGAATCACCCGTGACCATGCCGACGTTCTCGGCGCCGAACACCTCGACCAGTGCGAAGAACTTCTCGCTCACCAGGGCTTTGATCGGCGCGGTGTAGTAACTGCGGCGTCCGTCGAGCAGGGCGGCGAAGTGCGCGCCGATCGCGACGAGTGACTTCCCGGTGCCGGTCGGGGTCGACAGGATCAGGTTGTTGCCCGACACGATCTCGATGATCGCCTCGTCCTGCGCGGGGTAGAGGGTCAGGCCGGTCGACTCGGCCCATTCGACGAACGCCGTGTAGACGGCATCCGCATCGGATCCGTCGGGAAGGGTGGCCGGGTCGAGGAGGGATGCCATGGTGCTTCGATCATCCCATCCGGCGCGGGCGGTCGATGTCTCAGACCGAGGTCGCGGCGCGCAGCGCGATGCGGATCATGTCGCCGAAGGTCTGCTCGCGGTCCTGCGCCGTGGTCTCCTCGCCCGTGACGATGTGGTCGGAGACCGTGCAGATCGCGAGCGCGCGGCGGCCGTGGAAGGCGGCGAGCGTGTAGAGGCCCGCGGCCTCCATCTCGACGCCGAGGATGCCGTGCTTCACGAAGGGCTCTGTGAGTTCGGGACGCGTGCTGTAGAACTGGTCGCTCGAGAACAGCTGGCCCACGTGCACGGCCGAATCGAGTTCTTCGCTCTCGCTCGCCTCGACCGCCGCGCGCAGCAGGGCGAAGTCGGCGACGGGGGCGTAGTCGAGCCCGTGGAAGCGCACCCGGTTGATGCCCGAGTCGGTGCTCGCGGCGTTCGCGATGATGATGTCGCGCACCTTGAGCTTCTCGGTCAGCGCACCGCACGAACCCACGCGCACGATCGTCTGCACGTCGTAGGAGTCGAACAGCTCGTTCGCGTAGATCGCCATCGAGGGCTGACCCATGCCCGAACCCTGCACCGAGACGCGGTGGCCCTGCCAGGTACCGGTGAAACCGAGCATCCCGCGGGTCTCGGAGTAGAGCTCGGCGTCATCGAGGAAGGTCTCGGCGATCCACTTGGCCCGCAGCGGGTCGCCGGGGAAGAGGACGATGGGGGCGATCTGACCGGGCTCCGCCGCGATGTGGGTGCTCATTCCTCCAGCGTAATCAGAGGGCGCAGAAGCGCGGCATCGGATCAGCCGGCCCGCCGCACCATCTCGCCGATCCAGATCGGGGCGAACGGAGAGGTGCAGCCGGGTGCCGTCGGGTAGTCGGCGAGCACCTGCAGGCGGTCGCCGATCGCGAGGGCGCGCTCGCGCAGATCCGGATGATGGATGCCGATCTGCGCGAGCGTCTCGTTCATCGACCATTGCGGCCGTGCCGGGGCATCCTTCATCTGCGCCTCGATCAGATCGAGCAGACGGTCGAGGTCGATGCCGTCGGGGTCCTTGACGACCCGCACCGAGGTGAGCGACCAGGCCGCCGCAGCGACCGTCGGATCGGCGTCGTCGAACCAGCGCAGGCGCATCTCCTCGGCGAGCGGGCTCTTCTTGGCGACGTAGTTCACGAACCAGTCGTTCACCTTCGGCGGATCGGTCTCGCGCAGCATGGCGTCGAGTTCATCGGCGCTGAAGTCCTTCGGGCGGCAGACGAGGAGGGCGAGCAGGCGGGCGGGCGTCTCGCCCGTCGCCCACAGCTCCTGCGCGAGCGGGTGGTCGATCTTGATGGTCTTCGCCAGCGCGCGCAGGCGGCTCAGGTTCATGCCGTGGTCGTCGCCGCGCTTCTCGTTGGCCGCGCGCATCTTCGGATCTTCGAGGGCGGCGAGTTCGGCGAGCGCCCGGTCGAGGGTGACGTCGCTCATGGGACCAGAGTAGGCCGCACGGCGGACATTCCGACGTCCGGATGCCGCCGTCGGATCACTCGTCGTCGACGAGCTCGCCGCGGATACGGCGGAGATCCTCCATGAGCGATCCGATGAGGATCCAGTGCTGGCTCGACGGCGGCCGGATCACGAGCGGCGCGGTGAGGGCCGGGATGGCGGAGGTCAGCGTCTCGGGTTCGGGGGCGACATCGGCGATCTGCACGGCGAGGCGCACGTCGTGCCCGGCTCGACGAAGTTGCTCGGCGATGGCGATCACCGCGGGTTCCTCGCCGATCGAGTCGTCGTAGTGGTCGGCGTAGGCGCGGGTCATCCCGATCACCTGTGTGACGATCGGCGACAGCCGTTCGAGCAGCACGCGCATCTCCCGCAGATCCGCACGGTGCGTGGACCGTCGGGGATTGAGGGTGAGCGATTCCTCGCCCGCGGCGATCGCGGCATCCGCGGCATCCTTCATCGGGCGCAGCAGGCGGGCCTCGAGCATCAGCTCCTGCATCCGTGCCGGAGGTTGCGGGTTCGGGAGCGCGTCGGCCAGCCGGTCGAGGCTCGCCGCGAGCTCGGCACCGAGCAGGCCGAGGTGGTGACGCGCGGGGGCCACCAGCACGGGCGGCACGATCAGGGCGTTCACGACGATGCCGATCGCGACGCCGATGAGCGTCTCGATGATGCGGGCGAACGCGTACTCGGGGCTCGACGAGCCCAGGGCGAGCACGAGCATGGCCGAGATCGCGACCTGGTTGCCGGTGCCGGGGGAGGCGCGGAAGATCCAGGCCACGAGCATCGCGACGACGATCGCGAGCAGCACGATCCAGCTCGGCGACCCGAGGAGCAGCCCCAGGCCCATCGCGATCACGACGCCCGCGATCACCCCGATGCTGCGCTCGAGGGCTTTCGAGAGCGACTGGTTGACGCTCGGCTGCACGACGAGGAGGGCGGCGATCGCGGCGAACACGGGCAACTGCGAGGGGAAGACCCATCCGGCGATGAGCCAGGCGGCGATGGTCGCCGCCGCGGATTTCACGACCTGCAGCAGCGGGGATCGCTGGCTGGCGCGGATCGCGGCGGGAATGCGCATGTCCCCACGGTAGTCCCGGAGCGCCGCATCTCGGGGTGTGCGCGGGAACGGGTGGATGCTTCGACCAATTGCTGATATACCGGCGTAACCAGTTAGTGGTTCGATGTACCCATGGACCAGGGACAACGGCTGCGCGGCGAGACCGTCGCGGTCTGGGCCACGGTCGTCTGCTTCGTGCTCGGCACCTCCGCCGGCTTCCTGCTGCTGGGCCCCGAGCCTCGGATGCTCATCGGCTCCGGCTCCCTGGCGCTTCCCGCCGCCTCCGCCGCCGGTGTCATCGCCGGCGGCGCCTTCGTCGTGAGCACTCTCCGGCATCGCCGGAACGAGACCGCGCCGATGCCGCGCTGGCAGCGCATCATCACCGATATCTCGGCGATCGCCCTCACCGTCGCCTTCGCCGGTGTCGCGGGGATGGGCGTGCTCCTCGGCACCCAGGTGCTGGCGATCGGGCTGCAGGGCCTCGAGCTGACGCTCGTCGGCGGCGCACTGGTCACCGGGTTCGCCGCGGCCGTGGGTGGACGCTTCGCCTTCGCCGCGGGCATCGGGCTGCGCACGGCCGACCTGTCGAGCATCCTGTTCGGCTATTTGGTGATCGGCACCCTCTTCGCGATGGTGACCGCCGCCGACCCCCGATGGTGGGAGATCAACTTCTCGCAGCTCGGCATGGGCGACGACGCCTGGGCGTTCAACGGCACCCTGGTCGTCGCCGGTGCGCTGGTCGGCACGGTCGGCGCGTACATCGGCCGCGACCTGCACCGCATCCTCGGAGACCCGGCGCTCGGACGCATCGCGGTCACCTCGGGACTGTGGATCGTCACCGGGTTCGCGCTCGCCGGGGTGGGCCTGCTGCCGCTGCACCGCTTCCCCGAGGCGCACAACATCGTGGCGCCCATCACGCTCCTGTTCTTCGCGGCGTCGATGACCGTGACGGCGATCGTCGTGCCCGGGGCACCGCGCGCACTGAGCATCACCACGATCGGGGTGGGGGCGCTGGTCACGGTCGCGTTCGTGCTGTTCGCGGTCTTCGGTCTCATCACGATGACCGCGCTCGAGGCGATGGCGGTCGGTCTCGGGCTGCTCTGGATGACGACCCTCGTGCGCGTGCTCGCGATCCTCTCGCCCGACGTGCCGCGTCCGTCGGCGCGCGCGCACCTGCTGCACGCCTGACCCGGGCGCCGAGCATCCGCCTTCGAACGGGTGCTGTCAACCCCGTCGTCTCGATCGGCGATGCCGTGCTGAATAGGAATCCGACTTACAAGGAGGAATCACCATGGCGCAGATCATCGAGACCATCGACGTGGACGTCCCCGTCGCCACCGCCTACAACCAGTGGACCCAGTTCGAGAGCTTCCCGCAGTTCCTGTCGGAGGTCGAGTCGATCACCCAGATCGACGACACCCACAACCGCTGGAAGGTCAAGGTCGGCGGTGTCGAGCGCGAGTTCGACGCCGAGATCACCGAGCAGCACCCCGACGAGCGCGTCGCGTGGAACAGCATCGGCGGCGACACCGAGCACGCGGGTGTCGTGACCTTCCATAAGCTCTCCGACATCAAGACACGGCTCACCGTTCAGATCGACTGGGAGCCCGAGGGCTTCGTCGAGAAGGTCGGCTCTCTCGTGGGAGCCGGATCGCACGCCGTGAAGAAGGACCTCGAGAACTTCAAGGAGTTCATCGAGACGCGCGGCGCCGAGACCGGCGAATGGCGGGGCGACGTCGACGCCTGACGTACGCGGGCTCGATCGCCGAGCCACCCCTCTGCAGTCCAGCCACCCCCTTCTGCCCCGTGCAGGAGGGGGTGGCTCGCGTGTAAGGGGGTGGGTCGGCCGAAGATAGGGAATCCGCCCGATGTCGGGAGGGGGCCTCAGAGCGTTGTCTAGGGATATCGACAACGAGGAGGCGTCATGTACGAGCAGACCTATTCGCACCAGGTGGTCACCGCATTCGAGCAGCAGCAGCGGGAGCGGGGGATCGAACGGCGCCGGTCGATCCGCGAGCACGCCGACCAGATCGTGCCGCGGCCGGTGGGAGTGATCGGGCGGATGCTGGGGCGTCGGGCGAGTGCACTTCCTGTGGTGCGAGGCCGGCGTCGGGCGCCCGCCCCGCAGGGCTCGACGACGGATGCAGCGCCCGCACGCAGCCGCGCCGCCGGTGTGCCGCGCGAGCCGGTCGCGGCCCGGTGAATCCGGCCGTCGCACTGCGCCGAGACCGGCCCGGCGTCGGCGATCGGGCGAGCCCGGCGGATGTCGGAGGGGAGTGGCACGATGAAGGCATGTCCTCCTTCGCGCCGAGCTCCGCGATGGTCGGGCGCGAAGCCGAGATCGGCCTCGTGCGCCGGCTCTTCGAGAGTGCGGCCGAGGGCGTCCCGGTCGGTGTGCTGATCGACGGCGAAGCCGGTATCGGCAAGTCGCGGCTGCTGCGCGAGTTCGCGACCGAGGTCTCGACGCGCGCCGACGTGCACGTGGGCTGGTGCCTCGATCTCGGCGCGGCCCGCACCGCCTACGGGCCCCTCACGGCGATCCTGCGCTCGATCGTGGGGCATCTGGGTGCCGAACGCGTGCGCGAGGCCGTCGGCGTCGGTGCCGAGGCGCTCGGCATGCTGCTGCCCGAACTCGTCGACGAGCCCGCCGACCGGGCGCGCACGAGCCCCGACCGCCTGCGCGACGCGATCGCCACGCTCATCGAGACCGCGGCCGAGGCGGCCCCGCAGGTGCTCGTGATCGAAGACCTGCACTGGGCCGACGAGTCGACGCTCGCGCTCCTCTCCTTCCTGCTGCGCACCCTCGCGCGGGGGCGGGTGCTCCTGCTGCTCAGCTGCCGCAGCGACGACGTGCGCCGGGGCGATGCCGTGAGCCGGTTCATCGTCGAGGCGACGCGGTCCCGCCTGATCGAACGGGTGACTCTGCCCCGGCTCGACGGCGACGCCGTGCGCGCCCTGGCCGAGCAGCTCACCGGTCGCTCGGTCTCCGACGGCGCTCTCGCCCGCATGCAGGAGCGGGCAGAGGGAGTGCCGTTCTTCGTCGAGGAGATCGCCGACTGCACGACGGGTCCGCTGCCCGACGGCCTGCGCGACGTGCTCCTCACCCGCTTCGATCGCCTCGGCGACGACGCGCAGCGGGTGGTGCAGGTCGCCTCGGGAGCCGAGCGCCCCCTCTCGCACCCGCTGCTGTCGACGCTGGCGGGGCTGCCCGAGGATCGGCTCGACGAGGCGATCCGTGAGGCGGCGCGCGGCGGCATCCTGGTGATCGATTCCGACCTCTACCGGTTCCGGCATGCGCTGCTGCGCGAGGCCGTGCACGACGACCTCCTACCCGGTGAGCGGTCTCGGCTGCACCGCGCCTACGCCGAGGCGCTCGAGGCGCAGCGCGACGGAACCGACGGTGTCGACACCGCCTCGCTCGCACATCACTGGCATCTCGCGCAGGACGAACCGCGCGCGCTCCTCGCCTCGATCGACGCGATGCGCGACGCGAAGGGACGCTTCGCGTTCGCGGCCGCCGCGCGCTTCGGCGAGCTCGCGCTCGAGATCTGGCCGAGCGTGCCCGACGCCGCGACCGTCGCCGGACTCTCGCACGTCGACCTGTTGCAGACGCTCGGATCGGTGCTCCGCAATGCCGGTGACGGCGAACGCGCACTCGCCGTGATCAGCGCCGCACTCGACGAGATCGACCCCGAGACCGTCGCGCCGAGGCTCCATGCCCGTCTGCTGCGAGACAAGGCCCAGTACCTTGCCAACCTCGGCCGTCCCGGCGCGATCCCGCTCACCGAGCAGGCACTCGACCTCGCGGCGCGGGTCGGCGACGACGCGCTGCACGCCACCGTTCTCAATCAGCTCGCCAGTCGCTACATGGTCGCCGGGCGACTGCGCGATGCGCTCCGCGTCGCCGACGAGGCCGAGCAGATCGCGAGCCGTGCGGGCGACCGCGATCAGATGTCGATCGCGGCGAACGTGCACGGTGTCTCACTCGCACACCTCGGCGACATCACGGGCGGCATCCTGGAGTTCGACCGCGCGCGTGACCTCGCCCGCAGCTCCAATGCCGACCTGCGCTACCGCGTCAACTACTCCGATGCCCTCACCCTGCTCGGTCGCTACGGCGAGGCGGTGCTCATCGCCGAAGAAGGCCTCGCCCTCGCGCGATCGCTCGGTGTCGGTCGCAGCTCGGGCTCGATCATGATGCAGAACATGTCGGTCGCGCTGTTCGAACGCGGCGAGATCGAGCGGGTCGACGAGATGATGTCGCGCGATCACCGGCAGGGAGCGCTGCGGGTCTTCCGCATGTACTCGAGCATGACGCGGGTGCGCGCACTCGCCTGGCGCGGGCGGTCGACCGAGGCCGCCGACATGCTGCGCGAGTGGCGCCCGGCCTTCGTCGAGACCGGGCAGACCGAGCGGCAGATCTGGTACGACCTCATCACGATGACCGTCGCCGTGGCCGAGAGCGCGGGCGACCTGCGCGGTGCGCTCGCCGAGATCGTCGTGATGCTCGACGACGACGGCCCCGTACTGCTGCACCAGAGGCGACTGCTGCTGCAGGCGGCGGCGATCATCGCCGATCTGCGCGCCGAGGGCGACGACACCGCTGCGGTGTCGGAACGGGTGGCGGATGCCTGGGCGGCGCAGCCCGCTCAGCTGCTCGCCGACTCGTGGTCGCCGATCGTCGAAGCGCTGCTGTCGCCGTCCGACCCCGCGTTACAGCGAGCGATCGACCTGGCCGAGGGAGACGACGTGCCCGTCGTGTTCCGCGTCATCACCCGTCTCGAGCGAGCGCGACTGCTGCTGCGCACGGGCGATCGAACGGCGGCGGGGATGCTGCTGGCCGAAGCCGCGACGATCGCGCGGGCCCTCGGCCACGCCCGCCTCATGACCACGGTCACGACGTTCGCGCACGCGGCGGGGCTCTCGCTCGATCCGGTGCGCGGTGACAGCGCGGCGACGGCATCCGCGTCCGATCCCGACGCGCTCACCGCCCGCGAACGGCAGGTGCTCGACCTCCTGGCCGAGGGGCTGAGCAACCGCCAGATCGGCGAGCAGCTCTTCATCAGCGTCAAGACGGTGAGCGTGCACGTCTCGGCCGTGCTGCGCAAGCTCGGTGTCAGCACCCGTACCGAGGCGGCCATCGCGGCGGGTGCGCGCACGCCCGCCCAGGTGAACTCCCGACCGGGCGTGATACGGTGACCTTGCTCCTCCTTCCGGGGGATCGTTCATCACCGGCCCGCGAATCTCCACGAGACGTGTGCGGCCCTCTACACGGATCCGACTTCTGCGCCGATCGGTTCGGCACGGATTCCGAAAAACCTTCATCTCACGCCTCCTCGCCGGAGAGCGTCACCCTGTACCCATCGGATGCTCCGGTGCGGTGCTGCGGCCGTGTACAACAGCGGCCACATCAAAAAAGAAAGAAGAAAACACATGGCCACTGGCACTGTGAAATGGTTCAACGCGGAAAAGGGCTTCGGCTTCATCGCTCCCGATGACGGCACCGACGACCTGTTCGCCCACTACTCGGCGATCACCGGAAGCGGCTTCAAGGAGCTGCGCGAGAACCAGAAGGTCGAATTCGACGCTGAGCGCGGCCCCAAGGGCATGCAGGCTGCGAACATTCGCCCCCTCTGATCCCTCGTGATCGTATGAGGCCGGTCGGCTCCTTCGGGAGCCGGCCGGCTTCTTCGTTTCCGGGGTGAGGCCCTTCGTCTCGCTCCGCTCGCTCAGGAACCGGATCAAGCTCCGCTCGCTCAGGAACCGGCTCGGGGACCACTGGAATACGGGTAACGATGCGGCCACCCGAATTGAGGTTCGCCTTACTTCGGGTTACATTAGGTCAGCCTTACCAAACCGGCGCGACTCTGCGCCTCACCCCTCCTCAACCCGAAGGGATCTGCTGTGCGCACTTCTCGTCTCCTCGCCGTCGGTGCCGCCGCGGCACTCGCGCTGAGCCTCACGGCCTGCGCGACGTCCGCCTCCGAGAGCGGTTCGGATGCCGGCGCCAACCCGGCCTCCGACGACGCCTTCCCCGTGACGATCGAGCACGTCTACGGCGAGACCACGATCGAGTCCAAGCCCGAGCGCGTGGCGACGGTCGCCTGGGCGAACCACGAGGTGCCGCTGGCGCTCGGCATCGTGCCGGTCGGTTTCAGCAAGGCCAGCTGGGGCGACGACGACGACAACGGCATCCTGCCCTGGGTCGAGGAGAAGCTCGACGAGCTCGGCGGCGAAGAGCCGGTGCTCTTCGACGAGGCCGACGGCATCGACTACGAGGCCGTCGCCGACACGAACCCCGATGTCATCCTCGCCTCGTACTCCGGCCTGACGCAGGAGGAGTACGACACCCTCTCCAAGATCGCTCCGGTCGTCGCCTACCCCGAGATCGCCTGGGGCACCCCGGTCGACGAGATGATCGAGATGAACTCGAAGGCCCTCGGCCTCCAGGAGGAGGGTCAGGCCCTCATCGACGACCTCCACACCGACGCCGATGCAGCGCTCGAGGAGAACAGCGTCCTCAAGGACAAGAAGGTGCTCTTCGCCTTCTTCGACCCCACCGACCTGAGCCAGATCGGGTACTACACGGCCGTCGACACGCGCCCCGGCTACCTGCACGACGACCTCGGTCTGCCGTTCCCCTCGATCGTCGAGGAGTCCGCCGACAGCAAGGAGTTCTACCTGTCGGTGAGCGCCGAGGACGCCGCGAAGTTCGACGACGTCGACGTGATCGCCACCTACGGCGACGAGTCGCTCATCGCGACCCTGCAGGCCGACCCGCTGCTGTCGAAGATCCCGGCCATCGCCGAGGGACGCATCGCGATCCTCCCCGACGCCACCCCGATCGCGGCATCCGCCAACCCGTCGCCGCTGTCGATCCCGTGGGGTCTCAGCGACTACCTCGCCCTGCTGGCCGCGCCGCTCGCTCAGTAATCGATCAGTCCGCTCGCGCGGAGTGACACCTCAGTGACCGCCACCACCACCATCGCGCCGGGCGCCGCAGACCTGCGGCGCCCGGTGCTGGTGCGCACGCTCTGGCTTCTCGCCGGAGTCGCACTCCTGCTGGTCCTCAGCATCCTGTCGGTGTCGTTCGGCGTGCGCGCCGTGTCGTTCGACGACATCGTCGCGGCGTTCAGCGGGCACAGCGACACGATCGAGCAGGCCGCCATCGTCAAGCGCATCCCGCGCACGGTGCTCGCTCTGCTCGTCGGTGCCGCGCTCGCTCTCTCGGGTGCCACGATGCAGGCCGTCACCCGCAACCCGATCGCCGACCCCGGCATCCTGGGCGTCTCGAACGGCGCGTCGCTCGCCGTCGTCATCGGCATCGCCTTCTTCGGACTGGCCAACCCCTACGGGCAGATGGCCTTCGCGATCGTCGGTGCCGCCGCCGCGGCGACCTTCGTCTACACCGTCGGGTCGCTCGGCCGCGGCGGCGCGACCCCCCTCAAACTCGCCCTGGCGGGCGCCGCCACCTCGGCCGCGTTCGCCTCGCTCATCAGTGCCATCATGCTGCCACGCGTCGATCTGCTGCAGACGTTCCAGTCGTGGCAGGTCGGTGGCGTCGGCGGCGCCGAGTGGCCCCGCATCGCTCTCACCGCCCCCGTGCTCCTCGTCGGTGCCCTCATCTGCTTCGCCAGCTCGCGCGGCATGAACTCGCTCGCGCTGGGCGACGACATGGCCAAGGGGCTGGGCGAGCATGTCTTCCGCACCCGGATGCTGTCGGCCCTGGGCGCCGTGATCCTCGCCGGTGCCGCGACGGCCATCGCCGGACCGATCGGATTCGTCGGCCTCGTCATCCCCCACGTCTGCCGCATGCTGATCGGCACCGACCACCGCTGGCTGCTGCCGTTCTCGGCGGTCGCCGGCGCCGCGCTGCTGACCGCGAGCGACATCGTCGGCCGTGTGATCTCGCCGTCGTCCGAAGAGATCCAGGTCGGCATCATCACCGCGATCATCGGCGCCCCGTTCTTCATCTGGATCGTCCGCCGTCAGAAGGTGCGTGAGCTGTGACCACGACCGACCGCACGAACTCGTCGGGAAGCACCGGCCCCGCCGGTGCCCCCGAACACACGCTCGACCGCCCGGAGCAGACGGCATCCGCCCGCGTCGCCGCCATCGTCGCCGGGCGCCGTGCGCGCCACCGCCGTCACGCCAGCGCGACGATCGTGCTCGGCATCCTCGTCTTCGCGCTGTTCGCCGTGGCGCTCATGGTCGGCAACACGTTCTACACGCCCGACGAGGTCATCCGCGTGATCCTCGGCGAGACCGTGCCCGGGGCCTCGTTCACGGTCGGCGACCTGCGTCTGCCGCGCGCGGTGCTCGCGATCCTCACCGGTTTCGGATTCGGCATCGCAGGCGTGAGCTTCCAGACCCTGCTGCGCAACCCGCTCGCCTCGCCCGACATCATCGGCATCTCGGCGGGGGCGGGCGCGGCGGCCGTGTTCGGCATCATCGTGCTGTCGCTCAACGGCCCGGTCGTCTCGGTCTTCGCGCTGGCCGGCGCCGTGCTCACCGCGCTCGTGATCTACCTGCTCTCGATCAAGGGCGGCTTCGCGGGCACCCGGCTCATCCTGATCGGCATCGGCGTCGCGGCCATGCTGCAGAGCCTCATCTCGTACATGCTGTCGCGCGCCGCGAACTGGGACATCCAGACCGCGATGCAGTGGCTCACCGGCAGCCTCAACAACGCCTCGTGGGAGCGGGTGCTGCCGATGGCGATCGCCGCAGCCGTGATCGTCCCGCTGATGCTGTCGCAGGGGCGGGCGCTGGGTGCCCTGCAGCTCGGCGACGACTCGGCGTCCGGCCTCGGCATCCGCGTGAACGTCACCCGCCTGCTGTTCATCCTCGGAGCCGTCACCCTGCTCGCCTTCGCGACCGCCGCGACGGGGCCGATCGCCTTCGTCGCGTTCATGGCCGGTCCGATCGCTGCGCGCATCACCGGCCCGGGCGCGAACCTGCTGCTGCCCAGCGCCTTCGTCGGCGCCGTGCTCGTGCTCGGCAGCGACCTGATCGCCCAGTTCCTGCTCGGCACCCGCTACCCGGTCGGCGTCGTCACCGGCGTGCTCGGCGCTCCGTATCTGATCTACCTGCTCATCCGCACCAACCGCTCGGGAGGATCGCTGTGACCGTCTCGCACAGCCTGTCGGCCGAAGGGGTCACCCTCTCCTACGGCGACCGCACCATCATCGACGGCCTCGACCTCACGGTCGCGCCCGGCAAGATCACGACGATCGTCGGGGCGAACGGATGCGGCAAGTCGACGCTCCTGCGCTCGCTGGCGCGCCTGCTCTCGCCGGCCGCCGGGCAGATCGTGCTCGACGGAAAGTCCGTGCATGCGCGACCGACCAAGGAGGTCGCCCGCATCCTGGGTCTGCTGCCGCAGTCGCCGGTCGCGCCCGAGGGGATCGCCGTCGCCGACCTCGTCGGGCGCGGGCGGCATCCGCATCAGAAGACGCTCGCCCGCTGGAGCGCCCACGACTACGAGGTCGTCGCCGATGCGCTCGACGCCACCGGGGTGACCGAGCTCGCCGACCGCAGCGTCGACGAACTGTCGGGCGGACAGCGCCAGCGCGTGTGGATCGCGATGGCACTCGCGCAGGAGACCGACATCCTGCTGCTCGACGAGCCCACCACGTTCCTCGACGTCGCCCACCAGGTCGAGGTGCTCGACCTGCTCACCGACCTCAGCGTCGCCCGCGGCACCACGATCGTGATGGTGCTGCACGACCTGAACCTCGCCGCGCGCTACGCCGACGAGCTCGTGGCGATGAAGGAGGGGCGCGTGCACGCGATCGGCGCCCCGGCCGAGGTCGTCACCGCCGAACTCGTCGAAGAGGTCTTCGGCCTCGCCAATCAGATCACCATCGACCCGGTCTCCGGCAAGCCGATGGTCACACCCATCGGGAGGCACCATGTCCGCTGAGACCACCACCACCGAGAAGCCGGCGTACATCCTCGCCCGTGCCGAGGTGCGCCGGGTCGAACGCGTCTCGCCCAACTTCGTGCGGGTGACCTTCGGTGGCGCGGACCTCGACGAGTTCGGCACGCCGGGTGGGGTGTTCGACGCCCGCATCAAGCTGATCTTCCCGCCGGCATCCGGCATCCTGCCCCCGCTGGAGCGCGACGCCCCCGACTGGTGGGCGTCGTTCCTGGCCGTGCCCGAAGACGAGCGCGGAACCATGCGCACGTACTCGATCCGCGACCTGCGGGTCGATCCGGCCTCGGGAGACACCGAGGTCGACATCGACTTCGTGCTGCACCTCGCGCCCGGGCTCACCGGTCCCGCATCGCGGTGGGCGAGCGCGGCCCAGGCCGGGCAGGAGCTCATCATCATCGGACCGCGTCGCGGCGTGGTCGCGGGCGGCGGCACCGAGTACCGGCCCGGCGATGCGCCCTCGGTCGTGCTGGTGGGTGACGAGACCGCGGCCCCCGCGATCGCGCGCATCCTCGAAGACGCCCCGCGGGACCTGCGCGGCACGGCGTTCATCGAGGTGCCGTCGGCGGCCGACGAGCTCGCGATCGACGCTCCCGCCGGGGTCGAGGTGCACTGGCTGGCGCGCGACGCCGACCAGGCCCACGGGCTCCGGGTCATTCCGGCGGTGCTCGCGCACCTCGGAGACGCGGATGCCTCGGACGAGATCGCGGTGAAGGACATCGAGAGCGACGACCTGCTGTGGGAGACGCCGGCGTACTCGGGGCTCGGCGAGGAGATCGCGGCATCCGACGCCCCCGGCGATCGGTACTTCTGGATCGCCGGCGAGAGCGGTGTGGTCACGACCCTCCGCCGTCACCTCGTCAAGGACCTCGGCATCGACCGCGGCCAGGTGGCGTTCATGGGCTACTGGCGCCGCGGCGTCGCCATGCGCGGCTGAGTTCGCGAGGTCGCCCCGCCTAGCGCGCCGACCGGTGCGAAATGTCGGATATGGCGGCCCAGAACCGACGTTTCGCACCGATCGATGCAGAAGTCCCGCCACCCGGATGGGCGGCGGGACTTTCGCTGGGCCGGACGGATGCCGTGCGGCGGGGTTACTTCGCGAGGAAGTCCTTCAGCGCCGCGTTGACCTCGTCGGCGTGGGTCCAGAGGAGGCCGTGCGGGGCACCCTCGACCTCGACGTACTCGGCCGCGGGAACCGCCTGGTGGAAGCGGCGGGCGGTGGCGTCGATCGGGAGGATGTTGTCCTTCGTGCCGTGCAGGATCAGCGTGGGCTTCGCGGCGGCGGCCACGGCCTCGACGTCGGAGCGGAAGTCCTCGATCCACGACGGGACGACGGCGTAGGCGGCGACGGGCGCGCTGCCGATCGCGACGTTCCAGCTGCCGGTGACGGCCTCCTGGCTGATGCGCGATCCGAGGTTCTCGTCGAGGTTGTAGAAGTCGTTGTAGAACTGCGTGAACCAGGCGAAGCGGTCGCCCTTGGCAGCGGCCTCGATGCCGTCGAAGACGTCCTGCGGCACACCCTCGGGGTTGTCGTCGCGCTGCACGAGGAAGGGCTCGAGCGAGGCGAGGAAGGCGAGCTTCGCGACGCGGTCGGAGCCGTAGCGGCTGACGTAGCGGGCGAGCTCTCCTGTGCCCATCGAGAAGCCGACGAGCACGACGTCGCGCAGGTCGAGGGTCTCGAGCACAGTGTTGAGGTCGGCGGCGAAGGTGTCGTAGTCGTAGCCGACATTGACCTTCGACGATCCGCCGAAGCCGCGGCGGTCGTACGTGATGACGCGATAGCCCTGGGCGAGGAGTTCGCGGGTCTGGCGCTCCCAGCTGTGGCCGTCGAGCGGGTAGCCGTGGATCAGGACGACGGGCTGACCCGAACCCTGGTCTTCGTAGTAGAGCTCGATCGGGGTGCTGTTCTCGTTCCCGACGGTGATGTAACCCATGATCCTGATCCTTTCGGTTCGGTGAGAACGATCGTTCTCACCTGATGTGATCAATCTAGAGAACGATCGTTCTCATGTCAAGTAGACTTCTGGCATGACCGAAGACGAGGCACGCGAACGCATCCTCTCCGCCGCCGAGGAGCTCTACTACCGCAAGGGATACGCGGCCGTCGGCATGGACGAGCTGCGCCAGTCCGCCGGCGTGTCGCTGCGCCGCCTCTACGGTCTCTTCCCCGCGAAGAACGACATCGTCGCGGCGGTGCTCGAGCGCAAGCACGGCGAGTGGGAGTCCGGCCTGACGGCCGCCGTGACGGATGCCGGGGGCGACCCCCGCGCCCGCCTGCTCGCCGTCTACGGGTACCTCGAAGACTGGTTCTGCACGGATGACTTCCGCGGCTGCGCGTTCATCAATGCGTTCGGCGAGCTCGGCGGCACGAATCCCGAGGTCGCCGAGCTCGTGCGCTCGCACAAGGCCTCGTTCCAGGAGTACATGTCGGGCCTCGTCGCGAGCACGGGCGCCTCGCCCCTCCTCGCCGCGCAGCTGTCGATCCTCGCCGAGGGTGCGCAGAGCACGGCGGCCATCTCGGGCGACGCGGCGGTCGCGGCTCAGGCGCGGGGTGCCGCCGAGGTGCTGATCGACGCGGCGGTTGCGGCCTGACTCCGGCCGATTCTCGAAGCGCAGCGCGGCCGACCCAATTCGCTAGCCAGGCTAGACAATTGCCAGGCGAGAGTCAAGGCCCCTGCGGCGGCGCCGACCCCTCGGTATCGTCCGGGGCATGGAGTCACAGACGAAGGGCATCGCCCGACAGAGCCTGATCATCGCCGCGGCATCCTTCATGCTGATCGCGGCCGCCGTCGGCGCCGGAGCGTTCGGCGGAGCATCCGTCGACGATCTGCAGGACGGCGCACTCTCGGCGCAGGGGTCGTACCTCGCGCCCGCCGGCCCCGCGTTCTCGATCTGGTCGCTGATCTACATCGGCCTGCTCGCGTACACGGTGTGGCAGGCGCTGCCCGCGCAACGGGCGGATGCTCGGCAACAGGCCGTCGGCGGGTGGATCGCCGCCTCGATGGTGCTGAACGGCCTCTGGTTGGTGACCGCGCGGTTCCTGACGCTGTGGCTCACGGTGATCGTGATCGCGCTGCTGGTGGCGGTGCTCGCCCGGGTGATCGTGCTGCTCGGGCGGTTCCCCGCGAAGAACCTCGCCGACCGCATCCTCACCGACGGTGCCAACGGCCTGCACTTCGGCTGGGTCACGATCGCGACCGTGGCGAACACCGCAGCGTGGTTCACGCAGATCGCCCCGGCGGACTGGGCCGATCAGGCGGATGTCTGGGCCGTCGCCGTGCTCGTGGTGGTGGCGGTCATCGGTGTCGCGGCGGCACTCGTGACCGGCCGCATCGCCCCGGCCCTCGCGACGGCATGGGGCCTCGTCTGGCTCGCCGTCGGACGCTTCACCGACGCCCCGGAGAGCGTGCCGACCGGCATCGCGGCCCTCGTGGTCGCCGTCGTGCTCGTGCTCGCGGGCGTGATCGGGGTCGTGCGGGGGCGGGCGGCTCGCTGAGACATCACTTCGGTATCGTGTGCGCATGGCCACCGAGAAGAAGACATTCACCACGGCGATCGGCGTCGACGTCAAGGGCGAGACGTGGAGTTGCGTCGAGATCCCGGATTCGGCCGAGTTCTTCGGCACGGGGAAGACCGTCAGGGTCGATGCCGTGGTCGACGACCTCATCCTGGAGAACGTCGGTGCGATGGTCACGGGAACCGGCGGTCACATGGTCTCGCTGAGCGCGAAGGTTCGCAAGGCACTCGGCAAGGACATCGGCGACGAGGTTCAGGTGACCGTCACCCCGCGATAACGCGGCTCAGACGACGAGGCGGTAGCCCATCCCCGACTCGGTGAGCAGGTGCACGGGCGCACTGGGCTCCTGCTCGAGCTTTTTGCGCAGCTGCGACATGTACAGCCGCAGGTAGCCGGAGTCGGAGACCTGCTCGCTGCCCCAGATCTCCTTCAGCAGGTCCTGGCGGGTGACGAGGGCTCCCGGATGCCGAGACAGATGCTCGAGCATCCGCCACTCCGTCGGGGTGAGGTGCACGCGCGATCCTCCGCGCGTGACGGTCTTGGTCGCGAGGTCGACGACAACATCGCCGAACGTCACGGTCGACTCGCCGCCGGCTGGAACCGCGCGCCGCGACAGCGCCCGCAGGCGGGCGAGGAGCTCGTCGACCTGGAACGGCTTGGTAACGAAGTCGTCGGCTCCGGCATCCAGCGCCTCGACCTTGTCGGCGGAGCCCGTGCGTCCCGAGACGACGATGATGGGCACGTTCGTCCAGCCGCGCAGGGCCTGGATCACCTCGATGCCGTCGAGTCGCGGCATGCCGAGGTCGAGCATGATGAGGTCGGGGTGGGTCTGGGCGGCGGCGGCGACCGCGGCGGCACCGTCGGCCGCGACGACCACCTCGTATCCGTGTGCGGCGAGCGTGATGCGCAGCGCCCGCACCATCTGCGGATCGTCGTCGGCGATGAGGAGCTTCACTCCGTGTCCTCCGTGTCGGCGCCGGCCAGCGGCAGTGAGATGACCATCGTGAGGCCGCCCCCGGGGGTGTCCTCGGGAGTCAGGCTACCGCCCATGCCCTCGGTGAAACCGCGCGACAGGGCGAGTCCGAGACCCAGGCCGGTCGTGTTGTCGGTGTCGCCGAAGCGCTGGAACGGCTGGAAGATGCTGTCGCGTCGCTCCACCGGCACGCCCTCGCCGCGGTCGATGATGCGGATCTCGGCCCGCTCTCCCAGGGCGCTCGTCGACACGAGCACGCGGGTTCCGGCGGGGGAGTGGCGGTGCGCGTTCGCGAGCACGTTCACGATCACGCGCTGCAGCAGCACCGGGTCGGCCCGCAGGGCGGGGAGGGCCGGATCCAGGGCGAGCTCGACGTCGGCCGGCCCGAGACCGAGTTCGTCGACGGCGGCGAGGATGGGGCCGGTGGCATCGAGGCGCGTCGACGAGACTGCGAGCACGCCCGCTTCGACCCGGCTGACGTCGAGCAGGTCGGTGACGAGGGTCGAGAGGGTCGAGAGACTCTCGTCGGCCGTGGCGAGCAGCTCGGCGCGGTCGTCGGGGGAGAGGTCGTGGGCTCCGCGCAGTCCGCCGATCGCCGCGACCGCCGAGGCGAGCGGGCGGCGCAGATCGTGGCTGAGCGCCGAGAGCAGGGCGCTGCGCACCTGGTCGGTCTCGGCCAGTGCGGCGGCCTCCTTCGCCGTCTCGCGCAGCCCGGTGTGCTCGATCGCGGCCGAGAGCTGCGCCACGATCGCGTCGAGCAGGCGCCGGGCCGGGGCGTCCAGCGCATCGCCGCTGAGTTCGAGCACGGCGTGCGACGCGCCGACCTCGACCGTCGTGGTGCGACCGTCGGCGAGCGGCTCGCCGTCGCTGGCCAGCACCTCGCCCTCGGCCGTGAGCAGTCGCACGCCGCTCAGCCCGAACGCCTCGCGCGTGCGGCTGACGAGCGCCAGCACGGCGTTGTCCCCGCGCAGCACGTTGCCGGCGACGGCCGCGAGCAGTTCGGCCTCGGCGGTCGCTCGTTTCGCGGTGCGGGCACGGCGCGCGGCCTGGTCAACGATGATGCTCACGAGGATCGCGATCACGACGTAGAGCGCGAGGGCGAGCACGTGCAGGGGGTGCGCGACGGTGATCGTGAACAGCGGCGCGACGAAGAGGAAGTCGAGGGTGATGCCCGACAGCACGGCCGCGAACACGGCGGGACGGATGCCGCCGATCAGGGCCACCACGACCACGAGCAGTTGATAAGCGAGCACCTCGGAGGTGATCGACTCGGGGCTGCGGAATGCGAACATGATCCACGACAGCAGCGGCCCGAAGGCGAGCGCGACCGCGAAGCCGAGCAGTTGCCGTCGCCAGCCGAGTGCCCCGCCGGTGATCCGGGGGAGGGCGATGCGTCCACCGGCGGCGGCGTGCGTGACGATGTGCACGTCGATGTCGCCCGAGCGGCGGATGACCTCGGAGCCGATGCCCGGTCCGGTCAGTGCCGCCATCAGCCGCCCGCGCCGGCTCACGCCGATGACGAGCTGCGTGGCATCCGCTCCCTGCGCGAATTCCACGAGGGCGCCGGGGATGTCGTCGCCGATGATCTGGTGGAAGCTGCCGCCGAGCGACTCGACCAGCGCGCGCTGCGCCGCGAGTGCGCCGGGGGTCTCGTCGCGCAGGCCGTCCTGCGTGGAGATGTGCACCGCGAGCAGTTCGCCGCCCGCCGAACGTGCGGCGATGCGGGCACCGCGACGCAGCAGGGTCTCGCCCTCCGGGCCTCCGGTCAACGCCACGACCACGCGCTCGCGGGCCTGCCAGGTGCCCTCGATGCCCTGCTCGGCGCGGTAGCTGCGCAGGGCGCTGTCGACCTCGTCGGCGAGCCACAGCAGGGCCAGTTCGCGCAGCGCCGTGAGGTTGCCCAGCCGGAAGTAGTTCGAGAGAGCGGCGTCGATGCGCTCGGCCGGGTACACCAGACCCGCCGAGAGGCGGTCGCGGAGGGTCTGCGGGGCCAGGTCGACGACCTCGATCTCGTCCGCGGCCCGCACCACGGCATCCGGGATCGTCTCCTGCTGCGCGATGCCGGTGATCTTCTCGACCACCGCGTTGAGCGACTCGATGTGCTGCACGTTCACGGTCGTGACGACGTCGATCCCGGCATCCCGGATCGCCTCGACGTCCTGCCAGCGTTTCGGATGCCGCGAACCCGGAACGTTCGTGTGCGCGAGCTCGTCGACCAGGGCGATCTCGGGCCGGCGGGCGATCACGGCGTCGACGTCGAGCTCGGTGAGGGCGATGCCCCGGTGCTCGGTGGTGCGCCGCGGCACCTCGGGCAGACCGATCGTCTGGGCGAGGGTCGCGGCACGGCCGTGGGTCTCGACGACCGCGATCACGACATCGCGGCCGTCGTCGAGCAGGCGCCGCCCCTCGGCGAGCATTTCGAAGGTCTTGCCGACGCCGGGGGCCGCGCCGAGGAGAACGCGGAGACGGCCCCGCCGCTCTCGTGTCATTCGCCCTCCCGCTCATCGAGCGCGAGATTGAGTTCGGCGACGTTGATGCGCTCTTCGCCGAGGAATCCCAGATCCCGCCCTTGAATCCTAGACTCCACGAGCTGGCGCACCGTGCCTTCGTCGAGGTCGCGCGCTGCCGCCACCCGCGGCACCTGCAGCAGGGCGTACGCGACGCTGATGTGCGGGTCGAGTCCCGAGCCGGATGCCGTCACCGCGTCGGCCGGCACCTCGGCGGGGCTCACGCCCTCGCGCTCGGCGATGGTGGCTCTGCGCTCCTCGATCGCGGCGATCAGGTCGGCGTTCTCCGGGCCGAGGTTGCTGCCGCTGGAGGCCGCGCCGTCGTAGCCGTCGCCGGCGGCCGAAGGGCGGGACTGGAAGTACTCGGGAAGCGCGTCGCCGTCGGAATCCGTGAAGGACTGGCCGATCAGCGCGCTGCCCCTGTCGTCGGCGAGGGGTGAGCCGTTCGCCTGCGCGGGCAGGATCAGCTGGCCGATGCCGGTGACGACGAGCGTGTAACCGACGCCGAGCACGAGGGTGAGGACGAGCATCGCGCGGACGGCGACGCCCGCGGTGCGGACGGTGGTGCGGGTGGACGACATGAGGGGGCCTTTCAGAAGCCGGGGAGGAGGCTGACGACGAGGTCGATCAGCTTGATGCCGATGAACGGGGCGATCACGCCGCCGAGCCCGTAGATGAGCAGGTTGCGCTGCAGGATCTGCGAGGCGCTCGCCGGGCGGTACTTCACGCCGCGCAGCGCCAGCGGGATGAGGAACACGATCACGATCGCGTTGAAGATGATCGCGCTGGTCACGGCGGATGCCGGGGAGTGCAGTTGCATGACGTTGAGCACCGCGAGGCCGGGGAAGACGCCCATGAACATCGCCGGGATGATGGCGAAGTACTTGGCGATGTCGTTCGCGAGCGAGAACGTGGTGAGGGCGCCGCGCGTGATGAGCAGTTGCTTGCCGATGCGCACGATGTCGATGAGCTTGGTCGGGTCGGAGTCGAGGTCGACCATGTTGCCGGCCTCCTTCGCCGCCGACGTGCCGGTGTTCATCGCCACGCCGACGTCGGCCTGCGCGAGCGCCGGAGCGTCGTTCGTGCCGTCGCCGGTCATCGCGACGAGACGACCACCCTCCTGCTCGCGCTGGATGAGGGCGAGCTTGTCTTCGGGGGTCGCCTCGGCGAGGAAGTCGTCGACCCCGGCCTCGGCGGCGATCGCCTTCGCGGTGAGCGGGTTGTCGCCCGTGATCATGACGGTGCGGATGCCCATGCTGCGCAGCTCGTCGAACCGCTCGCGCAGGCCGTCCTTGACGATGTCCTTCAGGTGCACGACGCCGAGGATCTCCTCCTTGCCGGTCCCTGGGCCTGTCGAAGGGCCCTTCACCGCGACGACGAGGGGCGTTCCGCCGCTGGAGGCGACGGCATCCGTGCGGCTCATCACCTCGGCATCCGTCTGGGCGGAGCCCTCGGAGAGCCACGCCCGCACCGCGGAGCCGGCGCCCTTGCGGATCTGCGTGCCGTCGGCGAGGTCGAGGCCGCTCATGCGCGTCTGCGCCGTGAACGGCACGACGACGGCATCCGTCTGCTCGTCGATGCGGATGCCGCGGCTCGCCGCCAGATCGACGATCGACGCGCCCTCGGGCGTGGGGTCGGCGAGCGAGGCGAGAGCGGCGACGCGCAGCAGCTCGTCGGCGTCGACGCCGGGCAGCGGCAGCACCTCGTGGGCGCGGCGGTTGCCGTAGGTGATCGTTCCGGTCTTGTCGAGGAGGAGCGTGGTGACGTCTCCGGCGGCTTCGACCGCACGGCCCGACATCGCGAGCACGTTGCGCTGCACGAGGCGGTCCATTCCGGCGATGCCGATGGCCGAGAGCAGCGCGCCGATCGTCGTCGGGATGAGGCACACGAGCAGGGCGATGAGCACCGGGATGCTGACCGGCGACGCCGCGTACGACGCGATCGGGTTGAGGGCGAGCACGACGATCACGAACACGATCGACAGGCTCGCGAGCAGGATGTTCAGCGCGATCTCGTTCGGAGTGCGCTGACGGCTCGCACCCTCGACGAGTGCGATCATGCGGTCGACGAACGTTTCGCCCGGCTGGGAGGTGATGCGCACGACGATCCGGTCGGACAGCACGCGCGTACCGCCGGTGACGGCGCTGCGATCGCCGCCCGACTCGCGGATCACCGGGGCGCTCTCGCCCGTGATCGCCGACTCGTCGACGGTCGCGATGCCCGCGACGATGTCGCCGTCGCCCGGGATGAGCTCGCCCGCCTGGACGATCACGAGGTCGTCGCGCTGCAGTTCGGCCGACGAGACGCTCTCGGTCGCCGTCTCCGCGTCGAGAAGCTGGGTCCCTGAGCCTGTCGAAGGGTCCCACCCCGCGAGAACCCGTCGCGCCATGGTGCTCGTGCGGGTCTTGCGCAGGCTCGCGGCCTGAGCCTTGCCGCGGCCCTCGGCGACCGACTCGGCGACGTTCGCGAAGAGCACGGTGAGCCACAGCCACACGGCGATCCCGGCGGTGAACGGCGCGGGCACGGGGGTGCCGCCCGACTCTCCGGGGCCGCCGAGGAACGGCTCGGCGATCGCGAGCACGGTCGTGAACGCGGCGCCGACCCAGACGATCAGCATCACGGGGTTGCGCACGAGGGCGGCGGGATTGAGCTTGCGCAGCGCACCGGGCAGGGCGGCGCCGAGCTGCGGCCAGCCGAACGTGCGCGGCGCCTTTTCGGTGGACGGCGCGGATGCCGTGGCATCCGCTTCTCGAGTGGTGATGAGTGTCATGGTCAGACGAGTCCTTCGGCGAGCGGGCCCAGGGTGAGCACCGGGAAATAGGTGAGCGCGGTGACGATGACCGTCACGGCGAGGAGGAGGCCGACGAACTGCGGCCGGTGGGTGGGCAGGGTGCCGACGGTCTCGGGCACCTTCTCCTGCGCGGCGAAGGAACCTGCCAGGGCGAGCACGAGAACGATCGGCAGGAAGCGCCCGAGCAGCATCGCCACGCCGAGTGCGGTGTTGAACCACGGGGTGTTGGCGGTGAGACCGGCGAACGCCGAGCCGTTGTTGTTCGCCGCCGAGGTGAACGCGTAGAGCACCTCGCTCATGCCGTGCACACCGGGGTTCAGGATGCTGGTGGCCTCGACGTCCGCCCGGATGCCGGGGATCGCGAAGTTCAGCGCCGTGCCGAGGAGGACGAGGGTCGGCGTGACGAGGATGTACAGGCTCGCGAGCTTGATCTCCTTCGGGCCGATGCGCTTGCCGAGGTATTCGGGCGTGCGGCCCACGAGCAGCCCGCCGACGAAGACGGCGAGGATCGCGAGGACGAGCATTCCGTACAGGCCCGATCCGACGCCACCGGGGGCGACCTCGCCGAGCATCATGTTGAGCATCGGCATCATGCCGCCGAGCGCCGTGTACGAGTCGTGCATCGAGTTGACCGCACCGGTGGAGGTGAGGGTGCTCGCGCTGCCGAACAGGGTCGAACCCAGGATGCCGAAGCGCACCTCCTTGCCCTCCATCGCGGCTCCGGCGAGCTCAGGGGCGGTGCCGCGGCCGGCGAGTTCGAGGGCCGAGAGCGCGAACGTCGAGACGAGGAAGATCGTGCCCATCACGGCGGCGATCGCGTAGCCCTGGCGGTGGTCGCCCACCATGCGGCCGAACGTGCGGGGGAGCGCGAACGGGATCGCGAGGATCAGCAGGATCTGCAGCAGGTTGGTGAACCCGGTGGGGTTCTCGAAGGGGTGCGCGGAGTTGGCGTTGAAGAAGCCGCCACCGTTCGTGCCGAGCAGCTTGATGGCCTCCTGCGAGGCGACGGGTCCGCCCGGGATCGTCTGCGGGTTCCCGGCGACCGTGGTGATGTCGGTGAAGCCGGCGAAGTTCTGCACGACACCGCCCGCGAGCAGGGCGAGCGCCGCGAGGATCGAGATCGGCAGCAGCAGGCGTCCGAGTCCGCGGATCAGGTCGACCCAGAAGTTGCCGATCGTGGTCGAGCCGCGGCGGGCGATGCCGCGGATCAGCGCGACCGCGACCGCGAGGCCCACCGCCGCCGACACGAAGTTCTGCACCGTGAGGCCCGCGAGCTGCACGGTGTAGCCCATGGTCTGCTCGGGCGAGTACGACTGCCAGTTGGTGTTGGCCACGAACGACGCCGCGGTGTTGAACGCGAGGCCCTCGGGCACGGCGGGCAGGCCGAGCGACTCGGGCAGGAACGCCTGCAGCCGCTGCAGTCCGTAGACGAGCAGCAGGCCCACGACCGAGAACGCCAGCACACTGCGGGCGTAGGCCCGCCAGGTCTGCTCGGATGCCGGGTCGACGCCGATCACGCGGTACACGCCGCGCTCGATGCGGGCGTCGCGCGGGCTCGTGAAGACGTGCGCGATGTAGTCGCCGAGCGGGCGGTAGAGCAGCACGAGGGCGACGATGAGGACGGCGGCCTGCAGCACGCCGAACCAGATCTCGGCGCCCATCAGATGCGCTCCGCCGCGACGAGGGCGATCACGAGGTAGACGACGGCCGCGGCGGCGAGGGCCGCGGCGATGATCTCGAAGACGATCACAGCTTCTCCACCCCCTTCGCGGCGAACGAGACGAGGGCGAACAGCGCGAGAGTCAGCGCGAGGTAGAGGATGTCGAGCACGTCATCGATACAAGCCCTCGGCGCGCGGCGTTTCGACGATCCTGACGGTTCCCCTACGGTGCTCGCTCCGATACATGCGCTTCCCCAACGGCATCCGCTCCTCCGGGGCTCGGGAGATCTATGCTCACGAGGTGGGAGACACGAAGCGGCGGGTCGGAGCGGGGGCGTGGATCGTCGGCGGGCTCGTCGTCGCCGCGGTCGTGTGCGTGCTCGCCGGCATTCTGCCGGGGGCGGATGCCGGTGCCCTCGGCGAGCGCATCGCCCCCGTGCTCGGGTTCGTCGTCGCGATCACGATCGTCGCCGAGCTCGCCCGCGACGCCGCCGTGTTCGACGTGGTGGCCCAGCGCCTCGCCCGCTGGGGTCGCGGTCGAGTTCTGTTGCTCTGGGGGCTCGTGATCGCGCTCGCCGTCGTGAGCACGGTGTTCCTCTCGCTCGACACGACCGCCGTGATCGTCACGCCCGTGGTGGTGGTGCTGGCGCAGAGCATCGGGGTGCCGCCGATCCCCTTCGCGCTGGCGACCGTGTGGCTCGCGAACACCGCATCGCTGGCTCTGCCGGTGTCGAACCTCACCAACCTGCTCGCGGCGTCCCAGATGGGCGGTCCGGGGGCGTTCTTCGCGCTGAGCTGGGCGCCGACCCTCGTCGGCATCCTGATCCCGGTGGCGATCCTCACCCTCGTGCATCGGCGCACGGTGTTCTCCGCCTACGAGGTGCCGCCGCCCCGGCGCGCGGCCGACCCCGTTCTCTTCTGGTCGGCGACCGGCATCCTGCTCGTGCTGATGCCGCTGCTCGCTCTCACGCACGACGTGTGGATCCCGGCATCCGTCGCCGCTCTCGCCCTGATCGTGCTGTTCGCCGTTCGCCGGCGCCGCGCGCTGCGGCTCGGTCTCGTGCCCTGGCAGGCGCTCGCGCTCGCGGGGGCCCTGTTCGTGATCGTCGAGACGCTCCACGCCCGCGGCATCCTCGACTTCCTGACGACCCCGATCGCCGGCGACGGTCCTGGCGACCTCTTCCGTCTCGCCGCTCTCGGCGCGGTCAGCGCCAACGCGATCAACAACCTGCCGGCGTATCTCGTGCTCGAGCCCGCGGCCGGCGACCCCGTCGCGCTCATGGCACTGCTGATCGGGGTGAACCTCGGTCCACTCATCACGCCGTGGGCATCGCTCGCGACCCTGCTGTGGCACCACCGGATCACTGCTCTCGGCGTCGAGATCCGCTGGGGCCGGTTCATGATGTGGGGCGCGATCGCCGCGATCCCGACCGTCGCGGTGGCGGTACTGGCGCTGCTGCTGGTGGCCTGAGTCGCACGTCGATGGGCGGAGAACTCCCTGTCAGGCGGATGTTCTCGTCCGATTCTTCCGCCCAACGGCGAGAACTCCGCCCAACGCCGAGAGCTCCGCCTCCGAAGAGACGCGACCTACTCCTGCGGCGGACCCTCCGGCCGGTGGGCACGGCGACCCGAGACGACCACCGGGGCGACCGGGCGACCGGCTCGCTCCTGCCCGGGCAGCGGGCGCGAGCGGCGTCCGTAGATGAGCTCCGACGAGTCGAGCAGCCACGGCACGAGGGTGATCGAGACGCCGTGCACGAGCATGAGCTGGTTCGCGAGACGGCGGGCGCGGCGGTTGTGCAGGAACGATTCCCACCAGTGCCCGACGATGTACTGCGGCAGGTAGACGGTCACCACCGACGAGCCGTGCTTCTCGCGGTACTGCGTGATGAACTGCGTGACCGGCTGCGCGAACGACCGGTACGGCGACTCGACGATCACCAGCGGGATCGGCACGAGGTGGTCTTTCCAGTCCTTCTGCACGGCGGCGGCGGCATCCGCCGAGACGGCCACGTGCACGGCCAGGGTCTTGTCGTGCTTCGCGGCGATCGCGTAGTCGATCGCCTTCATGACCGGCTTCTGCAGGTGGTTGACGAGCACGATGGCGACGTCGCCGGACGCCCCGAACCGGGTCGTGTCGTCGATCGCGATCTCGTGGTCGACGTCGCGGTAGTACCGCTTCACGCCGAGCATGAGGAACGCGAGGATCGGGATGGCGAAGAACACCAGGTACGCGCCGTGCGTGAACTTGGTGATCGTGACGATCAGGAGCACCAGCACGGTGAGCGTCGCGCCGGCGGAGTTGATCACCAGGCCCACGCGGGCGGATCGGCGATCGGATGCCTCGGCCCCGTCGTGAGAGGCCGCACCGTGCCCGCGCAGCACGCGCCGCCAGTGCCGCACCATGCCGATCTGGCCGAGCGAGAACGACACGAACACGCCGATGATGTACAGCTGGATCAGCGTCGTCAGCTTCGCCTGGAACACCACGAGCACGACGATCGCGGCGATGCCCAGCAGGATCATGCCGTTCGAGAACACCAGGCGGTCGCCGCGGGTATTGAGCGACTTCGGGGCGTAGCCGTCGCGTGCGAGCACGGCGCCCAGCAGCGGGAATCCGTTGAACGCGGTGTTGGCCGCGAGCAGCAGCACGCACGCGGTGGCGGCCTGCACGACGAAGAACAGGATGCTTCCACCGCCGAACGTCGCGGAAGCGATCTGCGCCATGAGGCTGGGTTGCGGGTTCGTGCAGTCGAAGCCGATGAGATCGCAGGGGTTCTCGGCGTAGTGCACGCCGGTGATGAGCGCGAGGGCGGTGAGGCCGGAGAACAGGCAGATCGCGATCGTGCCCATGAGCACCAGCGTGGACTGCGCGTTGCGCACCTTCGGCGCGCGGAAGGCGGGCACCCCGTTCGACACGGCCTCGACGCCGGTGAGGGCGGAGCATCCGCTCGAGAAGGCGCGCAGGATCAGCAGGATCACCGCGGCCTGGCTGAGGTTCTCGGCCTGCACCGAGAAGTCGGCACTGGAGGCGACCGGCGCATCGCCGAGGAACGTGCGCACCAGTCCGGTCACGATCATCAACCCGACCGAGCCGATGAAGACGTAGGTGGGGATCGCGAAGACGAGGGATGCCTCGCGCACTCCGCGCAGGTTCACGATGATGATGAGGATCACGAACCCGACCGCCAGCTCCACGCGGAACGGGTCGAGGCCGGGCAGTGCCGAGATGATGTTGTCGACACCGGACGCGACCGACACCGCGACCGTCAGCACGTAGTCGACGAGCAGGGCGGCCGCCACGATCACGCCGGGGATCTCGCCCAGGTTCTTCGAGGCGACCTCGTAGTCGCCGCCGCCCGAGGGATACGCCTTGATGAGCTGGCGGTAACTGAGCACGACCACGATCAGCAGCACCACGACCGCCACCGCGACGAGCGGGGTGAAGGAGAGGAACGTGAGCCCGCCGATCAGCAGGATCATCACGAGTTCCTGCGGGGCGTAGGCGACCGAGCTGAGGGCATCCGACGCGAAGATCGGCAGGGCCATGCGCTTCGGCAGCAACTGGTCGTCGACCTGGGCGCTCGTCAGGGGTTCGCCGATGAGGATGCGCTTGACCGCCGGCGCATCGCCGCCCTCTTTGAATTCTTCCGACACGTCCGGCGACACTACTCCTGCCGAACGGCATCCTGACGGCATCCTCACGGAATCCCTACGGCCCGGGCGGGCGCCCTCACGAAATCCTCACGCGGCGGGCGGACGGATGCACAGCCGTTTCCGATCACGGGTGGATAACGTCGACATCATGACCACCCTCCCCGTCGATGAGATCTCGATCCAGGAGACCAAGGCCCTGCGGGACCAGTTCCAGCGGTTCCTGCGCGAGTACGAGTTCGGCATGCGCGAGGTCGAGACGAAGATCTCGATCCTGCGCGACGAGTTCACTCACGACCACGCGTACAACCCGATCGAGCACGTCAAGAGCCGGCTGAAGTCTCCCGACAGCATCGTCGAGAAGCTCGCGCGCAAGGGCATCGACGAGCCCGACTTCGAGCTCATCCGCTCCGAGATCACCGACATCGCGGGCGTCCGCGTCACGTGCAGCTTCGTCGCCGACGTCTACCGGCTGTTCGATCTGCTCACCGCGCAGGACGACATCACCGTGCGGGTCGTGAAGGACTACATCGCCACCCCCAAGCCCAACGGCTACAAGAGCCTGCACGCGATCATCGAGGTGCCGGTGTTCCTCTCGACCGGTGCGCTGTCGGTGCCGGTCGAGGTGCAGTTCCGCACGATCGCAATGGACTTCTGGGCCAGCCTCGAGCACAAGATCTACTACAAGTTCTCGAACCAGGTGCCCTCGCATCTCGTCGACAGCCTGAGCGATGCGGCCGAGGCCGCCGCCGAACTCGACACCCGGATGGAGCGGCTGCACCGCGAGGCGCACGGGGTGCCGAAGCGCCAGCTCGCCCCGCCTCCCCCGCCGCGCATCGTCGAGGTGTAGCCTCGGCGCCATCCGATCGGTCGTCCGCTCCGAAGAACCGGGGAGCACCGTCACCGGTGGACGAGGAGGGCATCATGGCCGATCGGCGTAGTGGAAAGCGGTTCATCGCGTGGGCGGCGCTGGCCGGCCTGATCAGCGGCGCGGTGTTCCTCGCCGTCGCCGAGCTGTTCGCCCTGCTCGTCGCCCGCGCGGCGAGCCCGGTGCTGGCCGTCGGCGGGTTCGTCATCGACATCGTGCCGCAGCCGTTCAAGGAGTTCGCGATCGCGACCTTCGGCGAGTACGACAAGATCGCCCTGCTCGCCGGTCTCGGACTGGCGGTGGTCATCGCCTCGGCGATCGCCGGCATCCTGCAGCTCGTGCGCGCCCCGCTCGGTGTGATCGCACTCGGCATCGCCGGCGTGCTGTCGACCGCGGCGATCATGACGCGCGCCGGGGTGACGCCCCTGGCCTTCCTGCCTCCCGTGCTCGGCACGGTCGCGGGTGCCGTCATCCTCGTGCTGCTGATCCGCCGCCTGCGCCGCTGGCGCGAGGCCGCCCTGGCTCCGGCCGCGGCGAAGAAGCCCGCCGTCGCCCCCTCGACCCCCCCGATCACCAAGCCGTCTCCCACCGACCTCGCCACCGCCGACACGAAGGTCGGCGTCAGCCGTCGCGGGTTCTTCGGCCTCGCCGCGATCGCCGGCATCTCGGCCGTCGTCGTCGGGGTGGCATCACGCGCGGTGAGCATGACGGTCTCGTCGGTGGAGAGCATCCGCAAGGCGTTGAAGCTCCCCACCCCCAACAGCACCGTCACCATCCCCGACGGCGCCGAGCTCGACGTGCCGGGGATCAGTCCGCTCTTCACCCCGAACGAGGACTTCTACCGGGTCGACACGGCGCTCACCGTTCCGACCATCGACCCCGACACCTGGCGCCTCGTGATCGACGGCATGGTCGACGAGCGGGTCGAGATGAGCTTCCAGGATCTGCTCGACATGGGGCTCGACGAGTACGTCATCACCCTGACCTGCGTGTCGAACGAGGTCGGCGGCGAACTCGTCGGCAACGCGAAGTGGCTCGGCGTGCCGATCCGCGACGTGCTCGCCAAGGCCGGCGTGAAGTCCGGTGCCGACATGGTTCTCTCGCGCAGCGTCGACGGCTACACCGCCAGCACGCCGTTGGCGTCGCTGACCGACGACAACCTCGATGCGATCCTCGCGGTGGCGATGAACGGCGAGCCGCTGCCGCTCGAGCACGGGTTCCCGGTGCGCATGGTCGTGCCGGGCCTCTACGGCTACGTCTCGGCGACGAAGTGGCTCACCGAGCTCAAGGTCACCACCTTCGCCGACGACGAGGCCTACTGGACCCCGCGCGGGTACAGCGCCGAGGCGCCGATCAAGTTCTCGTCGCGCGTCGACACCCCGAAGCTCGGCGAGGCGGTCGAGGCCGGACGCATTCCGATCGCCGGGGTCGCCTGGGCGCAGTCGGTGGGCATCGACCGGGTCGAGGTCAGCATCGACAACGGCGAATGGACCCCGGTGACGCTGTCGAAGGCCATCAACGACGACACCTGGGTGCAGTGGTTCATGGAATGGGACGCGACCCCGGGCACCCACTACGTGGCGGTGCGGGCGATCAACAAGAACGGCGACACGCAGATCGAGGAGCGCGCGCCGATCGCGCCGAACGGCTCGTCGGGCTGGCAGCGCTCGCTCGTGCGGGTCAACTGATCGGTGCGGGTGGCCCCGGCGCGTCCTAGGGTGGACGCATGACCTCGCCCTCCGCCTGTGTGATCACCGTGTCCGACCGATCGTTCGCGGGAGAGCGCGAGGATCGCGGCGGCCCCATCGCCGTCGGGCTGCTCCGAGAAGCGGGATGGCACTGCCCGGATGCCGAGATCGTCGCCGATGGCGCCGACTCCGTCTCCGACGCTCTGCGACGCGCGTTGGCCCGCGGTGCGAAGCTGATCATCACGACCGGCGGCACGGGGATCGCTCCGCGCGACGAGACGCCCGAGGGCACCCGTCCGGTGATCACGCGCGAGCTTCCCGGGCTCGCCGAGGAGCTGCGTCGTCACGGTCTCGCCGACACCCCGAAGTCGGTGCTGTCGCGGGGCCTCGCCGGCGTCGTCGACCCGTTCGGCGCGCTCCTGGTGAACCTGCCCGGCTCCACGAACGCCGTCTCGTCCGGCATCCCGATCGTGCTCACGGTCGCCGCGCACATCGTCGACCAGCTCGCCGGCGGGGACCACGGATGAACGACGTCCGCATCGCCGCGATCGTCGAGCACCCGCTCGACCTCGACGCGCACCTCGCCGCGGTCGACGACCCGCGCCTCGGCGCGGTGACGACCTTCGTCGGGCGCGTGCGCGACAACGACCCGGATGCCGACACCCCGGTGATCGGACTCGAGTACAGCGCCCACCCCGACGCCACCGTCACCCTGCGGCGGATCGCCGCGGAGGCCGAGGGCGGGGCCGAGGGTGGCACCGGCGCACTCGTCGCTGTCAGCCACCGCATCGGTCAGCTGGCCGTGGGGGACGCCGCCGTCGTGATCGCGGTGGCATCCGCGCACCGGGCCGAGGCCTTCGCCGTGTGCCGTGAGATCATCGAGGCGATCAAGCGCGACCTTCCGGTGTGGAAGCGCCAGCACGAGTCCGACGGCACCTCGTCGTGGAAGGGTATCGGCGGCTGACCTCCACCAGTTCTCGCAAGGATGGACATCATGAAGACCCGCGTTTTCGCCAGCGTCGCTCTGCTGGCCGTACTTCCGCTCTCCGGGTGCGTCGGCACGACGGCTGAGACGGCAGACGAATCCGACGCTTCCCAGAGAGAGGCGTCCTGCCAGATCGTCGTCGACGAGCTCCCGGAGTACACCGCCCAGCTCGCTGAGAGTGCAGATGGCCTCACCACCTACGGCCCGTCCACGATGCTCTCGTTCCACACCGGGGCCGATGAGAAGCTGGCGGCCGTTGCGGGGAAGCTCGATGACACCGAGGTGAAAGACGCCGTTCTCGCCGTGCGTGACGCCGCTGCACGGTTCATCCCGATCTGGGAGAGAGCACACGAGGATCCCGACACGTGGGCGGATGGAACTCTGACCGCCGATATCGCAGCCGCCGATGAGGCCACCACCACTGCACTCGCTGAACTCGGCGACATCTGCCCTGGTGCGAACGACGGCACCCCTTAGCGATCGGGTGACACCCCGGACCGGATTCTGATTCAGTCCAGGTGAGTTCCGTTCTCGCCACCGAATCTCGAGAAGCCGCGAGGGTTACGGACAGGTGACCGTGAAGGATGCGGTTCCGTCGCGCTGCTCGAATCCCTGGAAGTCGTACTCTCCGATCGACGTCTTCTGGGGATCGCGAGGAAGAACCGACACCTCGGGAGACTTGCCGGCAATCACGATCATCCCGTCCTCCGGGCACGACCGTAGCCCATCGGGGATCTCGCCCGTCACGGTGTGTCTCTCGCCGTCCACACGCCCGCATCGCCACGCGAGAGCATCGATCAGCCGCCCGCGAAGGGTGGGAGCACGTCGATGAGCTCGACCCCGTCGAGAGAGCGATCTTCATCGCTGCGCACGCCGTCGACCATCACGGCGCAGCGCGGCAGGATGTCGGCGAGTGCCGGGTGGTCGGCGACGACCGCGGCCCGGAGCCCGGCCAACGTGGGCTCGGTGCGCTCCTCGGCATCCGTCCCCGCGGCTTCGGCGGCGGCGGCGAAGTAGCGCACGCGGGTCATGCGGATGCCTCGCCGGGACCGGACTCGCCGGGCCGCACCCAGTCGCCCGAGCGCCCGCCCGACTTGGCGGTGATGCGCACGTCTTCGATCACGACCGAGCGGTCGAGTCCCTTGACCATGTCGACGACCGCGAGCGCCGTGACCGAGACGGCGGTGAGCGCCTCCATCTCGACGCCGGTGCGGTCGGCGGTGCCGACGGTGGCTTCGATCTGCACGCCGTCGTCGACGATATCGAGGTCGACGCTCGCCCGGTGCACGCCGATCACGTGGGCGAGGGGCAGCAGGGATGCCGTCGACTTCGCAGCCTGGATACCCGCGATGCGGGCGACGGCGATGACGTCGCCCTTCGGGGTGGTGCCGTCACGCAGAGCGGCGACCACGTCGGTGCTGCAGCGCACGAATCCCCGAGCGGTGGCGGTGCGGACGGTCGGCTGCTTGAGAGTGACGTCGACCATGTGCGCGTGACCGGCGGCATCCAGGTGGGTGAAGCTCATTCCACCAGCATGACATCGATCCGATCGCCGACGGCGACGGCTTCCACCTCGGCCGGGACGATCGCGAACGCCTGCGCCCGTGCGAGTCCTCCCGCCAGGTGCGAGCCGGACCCTCCCGCGGTCGCGGGACGCACGGTGCCGGCGACGAGGTCGACGACGGCCGGAAGATACTGGCGCCGGCCCGGAGGGGTGGTCCACGCGGCATCCGCGGTCAGCGATGCGAGCGGCCGGTGGATCGCGGCCCGGCCCTGCATCGCCAGCAACGCCGGCCGCACGAACACCTCGAACGACACCGCGACGCTCACCGGGTTGCCGGGCAGGCCGAAGACCAGCGTGCCGGAATCGAGCACGCCGAACGCCTGCGGCTTGCCGGGCTGCATCGACACGCTCGCGAACTCGACCTCGCCGCCGCCGTCGAACGCCCCGCGCACGGGCTCGTAGGCTCCGGCGCTCACACCGCCCGTGAACACGATCACGTCGGCGCCGAGGGCGACCGCTTCGGCCGTGACCGCGCGCACGGCATCCGCCTCGTCGGCCACGCGGGCGACCAGCACCACCTCGGCATCCGCCCCACCGACCAACTGTTCGAGGAGCGGGCCGTTCGAATCGGGGATGCGCCCCCGCACGACGGCATCGCCGGGGGCGAGCAGCTCGCTGCCGGTCGACACGACCGCCACGCGCGGTGCGCGGCGCACGGCGACCTCGGCGATCCCGGCGGCGACGGCCGCGGCGATCTGGAACGCGCCGAGCCGTTCCCCGGCGCGCACGACGGGGTCGCCGGCGGAGAGGTCGGCTCCCCGGCGTCGCACGAATACGCCCGGTTTCGCCGGCGCGCGCAGCACCCGCACCTCGCTGAGAGAGTCGGCGAGGCCGCCTGCGGTGTCTTCGAAGGGGACGATCGCGTCGGCGTCGGTCGGCGCCGGCGAACCGGTCATGATGCGGGCAGCCTCGCCGGGGGCGAGCGCCGGGTCGTCCGAGACCCCGGCAGGCAGATCGGCGACGACGCGCAGGGTGACGGGGGCATCGGCGGATGCCGTCGCGACATCCGCGTACCGCACGGCGAAGCCGTCCATCGCGGAGTTGTCGAAGAGCGGGATGTCGTGCGCGGCGGTCGCATCGGCGGCGAGGGTGCGGGCGGAGGCGTCGCGGATCGCGCGGGTCTCCGACGGCAACGGACGCACCGCGTCGAGCACGCGCGCGAGCTGCTCCTCGACCGTGCGGCGGCCCCCGGGTGCGGCGCTCACGCCGTGACCTCCGTCGCGACGCGGGCCGGGCCCGCGGGGCGGATCGCGACCTCGTGCTGCCGCGCCGAGAGGGCGTCGATCACGGCCAGGCGACCCAGCAGCGGGTCGCCGGCACCCGTGACGAGCTTCACGACCTCGCCCGCCAGCATCCCGCCGACCTGCACGCACAGCGCGCCGAGCACGCCGACCTGCGCGCAGCTGGGCGGTTCGCCCTCGGTGCCGATCGGGAAGAGGTCGGCCAGCACGACGGCATCCGATGCGGGCGGATCCGACCAGAACACCGTCACCTGCGCGTGCCATTCCTGCACCGCGCCCCAGACGAGGGGGACGCCCAGGACTTCGGATGCCGCGGCGACGGCCCGCCGCGTCTCGAAGGAGTCGCTCGTGTCGACGACGATGTCGGCGCCCGCGAGCAGCCTCTCGGCGTTGTCGGGGGAGAGGCGCTCGGGGCTCTGCACGACGGTGGTCTGCGGGGCGAGGGCCGTGATCGCGCGCGCCGCAGAGGCGGTCTTCGGGGTGCCGATGTCGTCGACGCGGTGGGCGAGCTGACGCTGCAGGTTCGTGAGTTCGACCACGTCGTCGTCGATCACGGTGAGGGTACCGATGCCGGCCGCGGCCAGCGCGAGCAGGGCGGGCGAGCCGAGGCCGCCGGCGCCGACGACCGCGACGTGCGCGGCGCTGAGGCGACGCTGCCCCTCTTCGCCGATACCGCCGAGCACGGCGTGACGCGCGGTGCGCACGAGCTCGGTCGGGTCGAGGGTCGGTGCGGGGGCGACGAGCGGGTCCATGGGTTCAGGGTATGCCGTGCGCTCGCCGTTCCGGAGGCCCGTGAGGGGTCAAGACACGCCGCGACACGTGGCCCGCATCCGGCGTGTGGTGACCCCTCACGGAGAGATCGGTTGCGGGTGAAGATCTACTCTCCGTTTGTGCGGATTTCTGGGTTCGGAATCTCCGCATGTGCGGTAGATTCGTGTCTATGCAGACGTATCGGATCGCACGAGCCGCCCAGCTTCTCGGGGTCAGCGACGATACGGTGCGCCGCTGGGTCGATCAGGGTCTGCTGCCCGTGACCGACTCCACGCCCGCCGAGATCCCCGGCGATGCCCTCGCCGCCCGCGCCCTCGAGCTCGCCGACGAGGCGACCGCGCAGAGCGACTCCCTCTCGAGCGCCCGCAACCGCTTCGTCGGCATCGTCACGCGCGTGCAGATCGAGGGACTGATGGCGCAGATCGACATCCAGGCCGGGCCCCATCGGGTGGTGTCGCTCATGTCGGCCGAGGCCGCGCGCGACCTGCGGCTCGAGGTCGGCTCGCTCGCCACCGCCTCCGTCAAAGCGACCCAGGTCGTCATCGAAGTCCCGAAGGGGTGACCATGCACCGCTCCCTGCGCCGCTCCACCGCCGTCGGCATCGCCGCGCTCGCACTCGCGCTCGCGGGGTGCGCGAACGCGGCGCCCGCCCCATCGTCGACGGATGCCGCGGCCGACACCCTCGACGGTGAGGTCTCCGTCTACGCCGCGGCCTCACTGGCGGGCGCGTTCGACGAGATCGCCACGGCGTTCACGGCCGAGCACCCCGACGTGACCGTGGTGCCGGTGTACGACGGCTCCTCCACCCTCGTGACGCAGATCCTCGAAGGCGCCCCGGCCGACGTGTTCGCCTCGGCCGACGAGGCCAACATGGACAAGGCCGGAGATGCCGCCGTCGATCCGGAGCTGTTCGCCTCGAACACCCTCGTGATCGCCGTTCCCGCCGGCAATCCGAAGGGCATCGCCGACCTCGCCGATCTCGCCGACGTGACGACGGTGCTGTGCGCGACCGAGGTGCCGTGCGGTGCGGCATCCTCGAAGCTCCTCGATGCGGCCGGCGTCACGATCGAGGCCGCGAGCCTCGAGCAGAACGTCACCGCGGTGCTCACGAAGGTCGAGACCGGCGAGGCCGACGCCGGCCTCGTCTACGCCACCGATGTGATCGGCCGTGACGACGTCGAGGGCGTCGTGCCCGAGAACGCCGACGACGTCGTGAACCACTATCCGATCGCCGCCCTCGCGGATGCCCCGAACCCGAATGCCGCGCAGGCCTTCGTCACCTTCGTGCTGTCGGATGCCGGACAGGCCATCCTCGCGGAGTTCGGATTCGGGAAGCCGTGAGCGCCGCCCGCGTGCCGGGGTACGCCCCGCGCGCACTCGCGATCCCCGCGACGATCGGGCTCGTCTTCCTGCTGCTGCCGCTGATCGCGTTGATCTCGCGGGTCGAGTGGGCGACGTTCCTCGACGACGTGACCTCGGATGCCGCGCGCTCCGCACTCGTTCTCTCGCTCGGCACGGGACTCGTCGCCACGCTGCTCTGCATCGTCGTCGGTGTGCCGCTCGCCCTGCTCATCGCGCGCTCCGGCCCCCGCGTCGCGGCGGTGCTGCGCGCCGTGGTGACCGTGCCGCTCGTGCTGCCGCCGATGGTCGGCGGCGTCGCGCTCCTCTACCTCTTCGGGCGCGCGGGGTGGCTCGGCGGGCTCGGCCTGTCGTTCAGCACTCCCGCGGTCGTGCTGGCGCAGTCGTTCGTCGCCCTGCCGTTCCTCGTGCTCGCCGTCGAGGGAGCCGTGCGCGCCGCCGGGGTCGATCACGAACGCACGGCCGCTGCCCTCGGTGCCGGACGCTGGACGATCCTGCGCCGGATCACCCTCCCCCTCGCGGCTCCCGGCATCGTCGCGGGCGTCGTGCTGTGCTTCGCCCGGGCGATCGGCGAGTTCGGGGCGACCGCGCTCTTCGCGGGCAACCGGCCGGGGGTCACGCAGACCATGCCGCTGGCGATCTACACCGCGTTCAACGGTGCGGGCGTCTCGCAGGGCGCGGCGGTGGCCCTCGCGCTGCTGCTGCTCGCGACCGCGATCGCGGTGCTCCTGCTCGTGCGGGGCTGGCGGCCGGGGGCGGCGCGATGACGGCGCTGCGGGCGCATGTGGTCGTCGAGCGCGAGCACTTCGCGGTCGACGTCGCCCTCGCCGTCGCCGCCGGTGAGACGGTCGCGGTGATGGGCCCGAGCGGCGCAGGAAAGTCGACGCTGCTGCAGGCGCTCGCCGGGCTCGTGTCACTCGGCGGCGGCGAGATCTCCATCGGCGAGCAGGTCGTCGACCGCACCGCCGCGCCCCGGGTGCAGGTCGCCCCCATGCACCGAGGAATCGTGCTGCTCGGACAGGACGCCCGCCTCTTCCCGCACCTCTCCGTGCGCGAGAACGTCGCCTTCGGCCCGCGGTCGGCCGGCGTCGCGGCTCGCCAGGCCCGGGCATCCGCCGATGCCTGGCTGGAACGCGTCGGCCTCCCCGGCGCCGGCGATCGGATGCCGCACGAGCTGTCGGGCGGCGAGAGCCAGCGCGTCGCCGTCGCCCGCGCGCTCGCCGCCTCGCCGCGGGCCGTGCTGCTCGACGAGCCGCTCGTCGCCCTCGACCCCGACACGGCGGCCGGCATCCGCAGAATGCTGCGCGAGCAGCTCGCCGGCGTCACGACCGTCGCCGTCACCCACGATGCCGCCGATGCGGTGGCGCTCGCCGACCGGCTGCTCGTCATCGAGGCGGGGCGGGTCACGCAGAGCGGACCGGTGCGTGAGGTGCTGGGCGAGCCGGCGTCGGACTTCGTCGCCAGCATCGGCGGGGTGAATCGCCTGGTCGGCGCCGCGGACGGCGGGGACTGGGTGGCCGGCGAGGTGCGACTCGCGAGTGCGGATGCCGCGTCGCGGGCGCTCGCCGCGGTCGACGGGGCCGCGTTGGCCGCGGTGTTCCGCCCGGAGGATGCGCGGCTGGTCGGGGAAGCGGTGGATGCGCGCGGGGATGCCTGGGCCACCACCATCGCGGATCTGGAGCAGACCCTCTCCGGAGTGCGGGCGCGGACCGGTATCGGCGTCGTCGACGTGCCGCTGGCGGATGCCGGGGGGCTGGCGGTCGGGAGCACGGTGCGGGTGAGCGTCGATCCGGCTGCCGTGCGGTTCGTGGCCGTCGACTGAGTCGGCGGCGGCATCCGTTCGGGCGGGCCGACCGCCTCGCCCTGGCAATCCCCCGTCGATCGCCGACGCGCCCGCCCTGACCGGTATTCCAGCGGCTATTCTCGGAGGATGACGGGGATCGAGGGGGAGCGATGACGGCCGTACCGGTCGTGATCGGCCGCCGAGCGCCCGCTGCCGAGTCCCGTGAGCGGGCGGCGGTCGACCCGCGCGGACTCGTCGACAGCCACGGCCGCGTGCACCGCGACCTGCGCATCTCCCTCACCGACCGCTGTTCGCTGCGCTGCACCTACTGCATGCCCGAGCAGGGCAACGAGTGGCTCGCCCGCACCAGCATCCTCTCGACCGACGAGATCGTCGAGGTCGCCGAGGTGGCCGCCGCCCTCGGCATCCGCACGTTCCGTCTCACCGGTGGCGAGCCGCTCCTGCGGCCCGACATCGTCGACGTCGTGCGGCGCATCTCGCGCATCCAGGGGGAGGACGGCCCGGTCGAGGTCGCGATGACGACCAACGGGATCAGCCTGGCCCAGAAGCTCCCCGCACTCATCGACGCGGGTCTCACGCGCCTGAACATCAGCATCGACACGATCGACCGGCAGCGCTTCGCCGACCTCACCCGACGCGACCGGCTCGACGACGTGTTCGAGGGCATCGCGGCGGCCGCGGCATCCGAACTGCGACCGCTCAAGCTCAACGCCGTCGCCATGCGCGGCGTCAACGACGACCAGCTCGCCGACCTCGTGGCGTTCGCGATGGGCGTCGGCGCGCAGCTGCGCTTCATCGAGCAGATGCCGCTCGACGCGGGGCACACCTGGGATCGCGCGACGATGGTCACGCGCGAGGAGATCCTCGAAGCCCTCGGTGAGCGGTGGTCGCTCGAGCCCGTTCCCGGACGCGGGGGAGCGCCCGCCGAGAAATGGCGCATCGACGGCGGACCCCACGAGGTGGGCGTCATCGCCTCGGTCACCGCCCCGTTCTGCGGTGCCTGCGACCGCCTGCGGCTCACCGCCGACGGGCAGCTGCGCAACTGCCTCTTCTCGAACGACGAGTACGACCTCACGACGCTGCTGCGGGGCGAAGCATCCGTTCCCGGACAGCGCGACGACCGGATCGCCGACCTGCTGCGGTCCTGCATCCTCGGAAAACTGCCGGGCCATGCGATCGACGACCCGTCGTTCCTGCAGCCCGCCCGGGGGATGAACGCGATCGGCGGCTGAGCGGGCGGTTCTCCGCGGAGTTACGCGCGGGCGGGTGGCCCTAACTCAGGAAGAACTCGTCGAAACGCGCTGAAACCGGGCTCGAACGGGCAATCCGACCTGTTCTTCCTGAGTTAGTGCACGGGCCCGCCGCCGCCTCAGCCCAGGAACTCCCGCGCGGCGGCCGACATCGCGGTGACCCCGACCTCGATCGTCGGGTGGATGACCGGCGCGAAGTACGGCGAGTGGTTGGTGGGGATGTCCTTGTCGAGCGTGCCGCCGGCCATCGCCGCCGCGAACGTCGCCGGGTCGACGCCGCCCCAGAACCAGAACACGAGGGGCGCGCCGGTGTCACGGGCGAACCAGGAGACGTCCTCACTGCCGGTGAACATGCCGGGATCGACGACGGATGCCTCCCCGAGAACACTCTGCAGCGCTCGGGTGACGCGGGCCGTGGCATCCGCATCGTTGATCGTGGGCGGCAGGGTGTGGTCGGTGCGGATCTCGGGCTCGCGCTCGGCTCCGGATGCCGCGGCCTCGGCGCGCACGATGCGCTCGACGCTCGCGAGCACGCGGTCGCGCATCTCGTCGTTCGGGTATCGCAGGCTGAGCTCGAGCTTCGCCTCGGCGGGGATGATGTTGTTCTTGAGTCCGGCGTGGATCGAGCCCACGGTCACGACGGCGACATCGCGCGGGTCAACCTCGCGCGAGGCGATGGTCTGCAGGCGCATGACGGTGGCCGCGGCCATCACGATCGGGTCGATCGTGGAGTGCGGGCGAGAGCCGTGCCCGCCGCGTCCGTGCAGGATGACGGTGAGGCCGTCGGATGCCGCCATCTGCGTGCCGGGGCGCACCCCGATCGTGCCGGCGGGCAGCGGGGTGACGTGCTGGCCGAGCACGATGTCGGGCTTCGGGGCGATGTCGAGCAGCCCGTCGTCGAGCATCGCGCGGGAGCCGGCGCCATATTCCTCGGCGGGCTGGATGAGCACGACGAGCGTGCCCGACCACTCGGCGCGCTCGGCGACGAGCTTCTCGACGGCACCGATCATCGCGGTCACGTGCATGTCGTGGCCGCAGGCGTGCATGACGGGCACGGTGTTGCCGGCGGGGTCGATGCCGGTCGCGGTGCTCGCGTAGGCGAGGCCGGTCTGCTCGCCCACGGGCAGTGCGTCCATGTCGGCGCGCACCCACACGACCGGGCCGTCGCCGTTGGTCAGGATGCCGACCACGCCCGTCACCCCGACGCCCTCGTGCACCTCGAGTCCGAGGTCGCGCAGGTGGCCGGCGGCGATGCCGGCGGTGCGGGTCTCCTGGAAGGAGAGTTCGGGGTGCTGGTGCAGGTCGACGTAGAGCGCTTCGAGATCGATCGTCATGGCCCGAGCCTATCCGGCGGCGAGCGGGTCGCGCCTGGTGCACCGATCGGTGCAGAACGTCGGGAGTGAGCCTCCAGAACCGGCGTTTCGCACCGATCAGTGCACGGGGTCGCCCGGGTCAGGCGCCCGCGACGTAGGTCTCGAGGGCGGGGCCGGGGCGCAGCACCGCGGTGACGATCGCCTGGATGGCGAAGGCGCTGGTCTCGCCGAGCTCGATGAGGTCGGGGTGCAGCAGCCACTGCAGCTGCAGGCCGTCCATGACGGCGAGGATGCTGGCGGATGCCGCGGCGATCGTGTCGGGTGCGGTGACGCCCTCCTGCGCGCAGAGCTCGTGGAACGCGGCGGTCACCTCGCGGCGGAGGGTCGTGTAGCGCTCCTCGAAGTACTCGCGTCCGGGGTGGTGGTCGGTGACCGACTCCGACGAGAGCACGGTGTACGCCTGCACGATGCCGGGGCGCAGCTCGTTGGCGAACGCGGTGCGCACGAGGTGCAGGAACAGCTCGGGCCCGTCGGGGATGTGCTTCTCGGCGAGGTCTGCGACGTCGGCCTGGTCGCGATAGGCGAGCACTTCGAGCAGCAGCTTCTGCTTCGAGCCGAAGTGGTGGAGCACGCCGGCGTGGGTCATGCCCACCTGTTCGGCGACATCGGCGAGGGTGCCGTTGGTCGATCCCTTGTTGCCGAAGATCTCGACGGCGGCCTGGAGGATCAGCTCGCGCTTGGCGCGGGTCGCCGGGCGCACCCGCGACTTCTCGCTGCTCTCGTTCACGGGACCCCCGTCGTTGGTGTTCAGGCTTGCCATCTTACTCACCAGTAGGTAACCTCACGAAAGCTTACTTTCTCGCCAGTAAGCAAATCACGACGCCGTCGATCGACCGACCGCTCGACGGCAACGCAGCACAATGACCCGTGCCCCCCAAGGAGAAGCAATGAAGCTCAGAAGGTCCTTGATCGCCCTCGCGGCGGTCACCGCGCTCGGCACCACCGCGCTCGCCGGATGCTCGTCCGGTGGATCATCGGATGCCGGTGACGGCGCCGGCTCCGCCGCCCTCACGATCGCCAAGCCCGACGGCGCGATCACCACCGAGTCGAACAACCCCTACGTCGGGGACTCCGCCGCCTCGAAGTACGGGTACGGCAAGGTCATCTTCGAGACCCTCGGGCTCGTCAACCAGACCGGCGACCGCGGCGTCACCCCGTGGCTCGCCGAGAGCATCGAGTGGAACGACGACTACACGCAGCTCACGGTCGTGCCGCGTGAGGGCGTCACCTGGAGCGACGGCGAACCCTTCACCGCCGACGACATCGTCTTCACCTACGAGCTCGTCTCGACCCCCGCGCTCGACACCGCCGGCCTGAAGTTCGAGGGGGCGACCGTCGACGGCGACGCCGTGACCCTCACTTTCGGAGAGTCGAAGTACGTCAACCAGGCGCGCGTGCTGCACGTGCCGATCGTGCCGAAGCACATCTGGGAGAACCTCGACGAGCCGGCCACCGACCCGGTCACGGGCGACGACCTCGTGGGCACCGGCCCCTACGTCCTCTCGAACTGGTCGACCGAGTCGGTCACCCTCGAGGCCCGCGACGACTACTGGGGCGGCGACCTCGCCGTGCCCGAGCTGCACTACGTCTCGTACGGCGACAACACCGCTCTGACCACCGCCCTCGCGCAGGGCGAGGCGGACTGGGCGCAGGCCTTCATCCCGCAGATCGAAGAGCAGTTCCTCTCGGCCGACCCCGAGCACAACAAGTTCTTCGTCGCCCCGACCACGGGATCGGCGACGCTGTTCATGAACCTGCAGGAGAAGCCGTTCGACGACCCGGCGTTCCGTCAGGCGCTCGCCTGGGTGATCGACCGCGACGCCTACGTCGACATCGCCCGCGAGGGCGCGAGCGAGCCCGTGTGGTCGGTGACCGGTCTGTCGTCGATCCTCGAGGACGAGATCCAGCCCGAGTTCGCGGGTCAGAACTACGAGGTGGATGCCGAGAAGGCGCGCGACCTGTTGGAGGGCGCGGGCTATACGTGGAAGGACGACGCGCTCGTCGACCCCGACGGCACGCCCGTCTCGTTCACGCTTTCGGTGCCCTCGGGCTGGAGCGACTGGAACACCGCGCAGGAGCTCATCGCCGAAGACGTCAAGGAGTCCATCGGCGCCGAGGTCAAGATCGACATGCCCGACTGGGGCGGCTGGGCCGACCCGCGCGACAACGGCACGTTCTCGGCGATCATCCACTGGCTCGAGGACAGCGGCACGGCCTACGGCCTGTACACCTCGACCATGGATCCGCGCTGGATCTCCCCGGAGGGCATCGCCGGCTTCAACTTCGGCCGGTTCGAGGACCCCGCCGCGACCGAGGCGCTGAACACCTACGCGAACGCCTCCTCCGACGAGGAGCGCACCGCATCGCTCGACACGCTGCAGAAGATCTTCGTCGAGCAGGTGCCGGCGATCCCGCTCGGTGCGCACCCGCTGCTGGGCGAGTACAACACGCGCAACTACGTCGGCTGGCCGTCGGAGGAGGACCCCTACGCCTCGGGTGACCCGACGCAGCAGAACATCGTGCAGATCCTCACGAAGCTGAAGCCCGCCGAGTAGCCCTTCGTCTCGCTCCGCTCGCTCAGGGACCGGTCGCCATGCACCGGTTCCTGAGCGAGGAGCGGAGCGACGAGACGAAGGACACCCCCACGAAGGAACCCCCATGCCAGACCCCCTCCTCACCGTGCGCGACTTCTCGGTCGTGTACGACGTCGATCCGCCCGTCGCGGCGGTCAAGAACGTCACCCTCGAACTGCAGCGCGGCGAGATCCTCGGTCTCGCCGGCGAGAGCGGATGCGGCAAGACCACGCTCGCGTACGGCGTGCAGCGTCTCTTGCGGGCGCCGGCCGTGATCACCGGTGGTGACGTCACCTTCCACGACGCCTCCGGTGTGGATGTCGACATCAACTCCCTCGACGTCGATGCGATGCAGCGCTTCCGCTGGGACAAGGTGTCGATGGTGTTCCAGGGCGCCATGAACGCCCTGAACCCGGTGGCGACGATCGGGTCGCAGCTCGAGGACGTGTTCGAGATCCACCGCCCCGACATGAACCGCCGCCAGCGCCGGGCCGAGGCCGAGGAGCTGCTCGAGATCGTGAAGGTCGGGCGGCAGCGGGTGCGCTCGTTCCCGCACGAGCTGTCGGGCGGCATGCGCCAGCGCGTGATGATCGCGATGGCGCTCGCGCTGCGTCCGCAGCTGATGGTGATGGACGAGCCGACCACCGCACTCGACGTTCTGGTGCAGCGCGAGATCCTCAAGCAGATCTCGCAGCTGCGGCACGAGTTCGGCTTCTCGGTGATCTTCATCACCCACGATCTGCCGTTGCTGCTCGAGATCAGCGACCGGATCGCGATCATGCGCGAGGGAGAGATCATCGAGCTCGCCACCGCCGAGCAGATCTGGCGGCAGCCGCAGCAGGAGTACACACGCACGCTGCTGTCGTCGTTTCCCCGGCTCACCGGGGAGAGAGGGGTGCTGGTGCGATGACCACCCTCGAGTTCCAGAACATCACCAAGACCTACACGGTGCGCGGCGCCGGGCAGATCACCGCGCTCGACGACGTGAGCTTCACCCTCGACTCGGGGCGCACGCTCGGCCTCGTCGGTCAGTCGGGCAGCGGAAAGTCGACGATCGCGAAGATCCTCACGCAGCTCGAGACCCCCACGAGCGGTCGGGTGCTGCTCGACGGCGCACCCGTGCCGCGACGCGGCAAGGGCCTGCGGCGATACCGTCAGCAGTTGCGCATGGTCTTCCAGGATCCGTTCGCCTCGCTCAACCCGTACCACTCGATCCGCTACCACCTCGAGCGGCCGATCCGCCTCGACGACGTCGTGCCGAAGAAGGACACCGAAGACGAGGTTCGGCGGCTGCTCGCGCGGGTCCGGCTCGATGCGGATGCCGTGATCGATCGCCGCCCGCACGAGCTGTCGGGCGGCCAGCGCCAGCGCGTCGCGATCGCCCGCGCGCTGGCCTCGCGTCCGTCGATCCTGGTGGCCGACGAACCGGTGTCGATGCTCGATGTCTCGATCCGCCTCGGCGTGCTCACCCTGCTCGCCGACCTTCAGCGCGAAGAGGGGCTCGGCGTGCTCTACATCACGCACGACCTCGCCACCGCTCGCCACTTCAGCGACGAGATCATGGTGCTCAACCAGGGGCGCGTGGTCGAGTACGGCACCGCCGACGACGTCATCCTGAACCCGCAGGACCCGTACACGCGCGAGTTGCGCGCGGCATCCCCCGATCCCGAGAAGCACTTCGCCTCGGCATCCGCGAACGGAGGCGCGCTGTGAGCACCGCATTCCCCCAGCTCGACGACAACGACCTCATCCAGCAGGACGCGCTCGAGGTCGGCACGACCGCGACGACGGCCGAGCGCGGGCGACGCCCGGTCGCCTGGCGCTTCTTCCTCGGGCGCGCGGGCTTCTACCTGTTCACCCTCTGGGCCGCGATCACGATCAACTTCTTCCTGCCGCGCTTCATGAAGGGCGACGCGGTCAGCTCGTACCTCGCGCGCAACCGCAACGTCAGCCCGGAGGCGGCGGAGTCGCTGCGCATCCTTCTCGGCATCGACAGCGACAAGTCGATCTGGCAGCAGTACGTCGAGTACTGGGGGATGCTGTTCCGCGGCGACCTCGGCATCTCGACGCTGCACGGGCTGCGGCCGGTGGGCGAGGTGCTCGCCGCCGCCCTGCCGTGGACGCTGGGCCTGGTGGGCCTCGCAACGATCATCTCGTTCCTCATCGGCACCGTCGGTGGCGCGATCGTCGGCTGGAAGCGGGGGAGCAGGCTCGACGCGCTCATCCCGATCACGACCTTCTTCAACACGATCCCGTACTTCTGGCTGGGGCTCATCGCGATCGCGATCTTCTCGTCGACGCTGAAGTGGTTCCCGTCGTCGCACGCCTACGACAAGGGCCAGTCTCCCGAGTGGAGCCTCGACTTCATCGGCCAGGTGATCATGCACGGCACGCTGCCCGCGATGACGATCATCGTCGCCTCGCTCGGCGGATGGATGCTCGGCATGCGCAACATGATGCTGACCGTTCTCGACGAGGACTACATCACCGTCGCGCAGGCGAAGGGCATGCCGAACCGGCGCGTGCTCTGGGCGTACGCCGCGCGCAACGCGGTGCTGCCGCAGATCCAGAGCTTCGCGCTCTCGATCGGCTTCATCGTCGGCGGCACGATCGTCATGGAGATGGTCTTCAGCTACCCCGGCCTCGGCAAGCTGCTGCTCGACGCCACCAACGCCAAGGACTTCGCGCTCATGCAGGGCGTCTTCCTGGTGATCACGCTCTCGGTGCTCGCGGCCAACATCCTCGCCGATGTCGTCTACGCGTACCTCGACCCGCGCACCCGCCAGACGGAGGCCTGAGATGACCGATACACGCAAGACCTTCTGGTCGCAGCTCGCGCAGGCGTTCGCGATGTTCCGCAACCGCAAGTCGATCGCGGGGCTCATCATCCTCGGCATCTTCGTGCTCATCGCGATCCTCGCCGACTGGATCGCGCCCTACGGCCCGACCCAGAAGGACCGCTCGGCGCTGCGCCAACCGCCGTCGTTCGAGCACTGGCTCGGCACGACGCACATGGGCGAGGACGTGCTCAGCCAGATCATCTTCGGCACCCGCGGCGTCATCGTGGTCGGTTTCCTGTCGGCCGCGATCGCCACGGTCATCGCGATCACGATCGGCGTCATCGCCGGCTACGTGCGCGGCTGGAAGAGCGAGTCGCTGTCGGCGCTGACGAACGTGTTCCTGGTGATCCCCGGCATCCCGTTGATCATCATCATCGCCTCGCAGTTCGACAACCCGCCGATCATCCTCATCGCCGCGGTGCTCGGCCTCACCGGCTGGGCGTGGGGTGCGCGTGTGCTGCGCGCGCAGACGATGTCGCTGCGCAACCGCGACTTCATCCAGGCGGCGCGCGCCAACGGCGAACCTCTGCGCCGGATCATCACGGTCGAGATGCTGCCGAACCTCATGGCGCTCATCGCGTCGAGCTTCGTCGGCACCGTGACCGCCGCGATCCTGGGCCTGACGACGCTCGCGTTCATCGGGGTGATCCCGGTGAACAACCTCAACTGGGGAACGATCCTGTTCTGGGCCCAGCAGAACGGCGCGTTCCCGCGCCTGTGGTGGTGGTACGTGCCCGCCGGGCTCTGCATCGCGATCATCGGCGTCGCCCTGTCGCTCATCAACTTCGGCATCGACGAGTACGTCAACCCGCGCCTGCGCTCAGCGGGCGAGCGGGCGCGCGCGATGAAGAAGAAGGGGCTCGACGTGAATGACGCCGTCACGGCGGTGCGCAGCATCCCGATGGCGAATACGGATGCTCCGCCCAGCTCGACCCGAGACGATACGAACACGCAGAACTCCTCGACCATCCTGACCCGGAACGCGAAGTGATGACCTCTCCCACCCTCACCACGGCTCTGCCGTACCAGGACCCCGCCCTCTCGATCGACGAGCGCGTCGCCGACCTCCTCGGGCGCATGACGCTCGAGGAGAAGGTCGGGCAGATGCTGCAGCTCGACGCGCGCGACGATCTCGACGACCACGTCCTGCGCCGTCACGCCGGGTCGATCCTGCACACGTCGCCCGAGCGCATCCTGCGCGCGAACGACCTGACCGCCCAGACCCGCCTGCGCATCCCGCTGCTGGTCGCCGAGGACTGCATCCACGGCCACTCGTTCTGGCCGGGGGCGACGATCTACCCGACCCAACTCGGCATGGCCGCCTCGTGGGATGCCGAGCTCGTCGAGCGCGTGGCCCGCGCCACCGCCGAGGAGGTCGCCGTCACCGGCATCCACTGGACCTTCTCCCCCGTGCTGTGCATCGCCCGCGACCTGCGCTGGGGCCGTGTCGACGAGTCGTTCGGCGAGGACCCGTTCCTCATCGGCGAACTCGCCTCGGCGATGGTGCGCGGCTACCAGGGCGACGGTCTCGACGACCCGACCGCGGTGCTCGCGACCGCGAAGCACTTCGCCGGCTACTCCGAGACGCAGGGCGGGCGCGACGCCAGCGAGGCCGACATCTCGCGCCGCAAGCTGCGCTCGTGGTTCCTGCCGCCGTTCGAGCGGGTCGCCCGCGAGGGCTGCCGGGTGTTCATGCTCGGATACCAGACGATGGACGGCATCCCGATCACCACCAACGACTGGCTGCTCACCGACGTGCTGCGCGGCGAGTGGGGATACACCGGCACCCTGGTCACCGACTGGGACAACGTCGGTCGGATGGTATGGGAGCAGCACGTGCAGCCCGACTATGCGCACGCCTCGGCCGCCGCGACGCGCGCCAGCAACGACATGATCATGACGACGCCGCGCTTCTTCGAGGGCGCGCTCGAGGCCGTCGAGCGCGGGTTGCTGCCGGCGGATGCCTTCGACGCCGCCGCCGCGCGCATCCTCACCCTCAAGTTCGAGCTGGGGCTGTTCGAGGACCCGCGTCTGCCGCGCGACGACCTCGACGAGATCGTCGGCAGCGCCGCGCACGCCGAGTTGAACCTCGAGATCGCGCGCCGGTCGATCGTGCTGCTCGAGAACGACGGCGTGCTGCCGTTGGATGCCGCGGCGCCGACGAAGGTCGCGGTCGTGGGCCCGCTCGCCGACGATGCGCAGACGCAGCTCGGCGACTGGGCCGGAGGGTCGGGCCAGGCCGGATGGCTCGACGGTCAGCCGCGCGAGATGATCACGACCGTGCTCGACGGGCTCTCGGGTGTCGGGGGCTGGGAGGTCTCGCACGCGCGCGGGGCCGACATCCTCACCCTCGAGGACGACCCGCAGGGAGCGCTGTTCCCCGACGGGCAGCCGCGCCCGCGCATCGTTAAGCCGTGCGCCCCCGACGAGGCGCTGATCGCCGAGGCCGTCGCCGCCGCAGAGGCCGCCGATGTCGTGGTCGCCGTCGTCGGAGACCGCATCGAACTCGTCGGCGAAGGCCGTTCGACCGCCACGCTCGAACTCATCGGCGGGCAGAACGCCCTGCTCGACGCGGTGATCGCGACCGGCACACCCGTGGTGGTGGTGCTCATGGCGTCGAAGCCGCTCGTGCTGCCGGCATCCGTCTCGCAGGCCGCCGCCGTGATCTGGGCCGCGAGCCCGGGCATGCAGGGCGGCCGTGCGATCGCCGAGATCATCGCGGGCGAGGTCGAGCCGTCGGGCCGTCTGCCGATCTCGTTCGCCCGGCACGTCGGCCAGCAGCCGACGTACTACAACCAGATCCGCGGGCAGCACGGCGATCGCTACGCCGACCTCACGCAGGCGCCGGCCTGGGGCTTCGGCGAGGGGCTGTCGTACACGACGGTCGCGTACTCGGACCTCGCGCTGGAGCGTTCGTCGCTCGGCCTCGGCGACATCGTCGTCGGGCACGTGACGGTGACGAACACGGGTTCGCGGCCGGTTCGCGAGACGGTGCAGGTCTACGTGCGGGATGCCGTGACGAGCGTCAGCTGGACCGATCGCGAGCTCAAGACCTATCGCCAGGTCGACCTGGCACCCGGTGCGTCTGAACGTGTGCGGGTGGAGGTGCCGGTGGCCGACTGCACCATCGTGGATGCCGCGGGCGTGCGTGTGGTCGAGGCGGGGGAGTTCGAACTGCTCGTCGGCCCCTCGTCGCGGGTCGAGGTGCTGCTCGGGGCGGGGTTCGAGGTGAGCTGAGCCGACGCACCCGGTCAGAACCGGTGGTATCGCCCGCGCCCGTCGGTCGGCCTCGGGTCAGTCCGCGCCGCCGGTGGCCTCCTGACGGAGACGCCGCCGTGAGCGCCCCGTGGTTCACTGGACAGATGAGACTCACATCTCGACGTCTGCGGATTGCGGCCGTGCTGGCCATTGCCGCGACACTGGCCGGCTGCTCGCCCAAACCCGCATCGGTGCAGCCCGACGTCGACGCGGCGGTGGTCGCCACTCTTCCTGGTGACTTCGCTTCCGCGTTCACGTCGTTCGACGACGATTCCGGGGAGTGCCTCACCGTCGTCGCCCTGCTGCCCGAGAGATACGGCTTGACCGCGCGCATGGCTCAGGATGCGATCGATCTTCTACGGGCCGGGGCCGAGGAACTGTCGTGCCGCGGGGTCCTTCGCATCGTCGATGACGAAGGAAATCGGCGAGACGTGAGCCACCTGGCGAAGTATCTCGCCGTCCAGGATCGAGACGGCGACCTCGTCATTCTCTGACGCGACGGTGCGGTGCATCCTCATCATCGGGTGATGACGAGTCCCTCACGCATGGATAGGCTGACGACCGACGGAGCGTACCTTTCGGGAGAGGGTGCCACGGAGTGGAGGCGGCCTCGTGCATCGATATCGCGAGATCGCCCGCGACCTCACGATCCAGATCGCCGAGGGCGCATTCGACGCCACCGGGATGCTGCCCTCGGAGGCTCATCTCGCGGCCGACTACGAGGTCTCGCGCGGCACCGTGCGCAACGCGCTCGTGCTCATGGCGCGGCAGGGCGCGATCGCCCCGCGACGCGGTTCGGGCTGGCTGGTGCGCACGACGGTGCAGAGCCAGCGGTTCTCGGAGATGCGGTCGTTCGCGCAGTGGGCATCAAGCCGCGGCATGGAACCCGGCGGGCACGTGCTCACGCAGCAGCGCCGCCCGGCGACCGCGACCGAGGTGCGCCGCTTCCGGGGAGGTCGCGGCATCGGCGAGGTGCTCGAGGTCGTTCGTCTGCGGTCTCTGAACGGGCGCGTCGTCATGCTCGAGCGCACCGCCTATCCGTCGTGGATCGCCCCGATCGTCGAGGAGCTGTCGCCCGACGAGCCGTCCGTGGTCGGTGCGCTGGAATCGCGCGGCGTGCGCATGGTCTCGGGCGAGCAGTCGATCGACGCGATCGCGGCTCCGAGCGAAGACGCCCGTCTGCTCGATGTGCGTCGTTCGAGCCCGCTCCTGCGCGTGAATCGCGTCAGCTACTCCGCCGACGGTCGTGCGATCGAGGCGGGCGACGACCGCTACCTCCCGGATGTCATGTCGTTCCAGATGCAGGCGTCGCTGCAGGGATACTCGCTCACGCGCGAGCTGGGCTGAGCGGCTCGACCTCGGCCCACGGCATCCGTGGGCCTGGCTGTACAACTGTGCATCGTGGGCTCCCGGATTCGGAGCGGATGCCGCAGCCGTCGCCGTTCGGACGAATCGCGTTCATCGACCGGTCATCTTGCGGCTGTTCTGTCGCTACAGGAGGCGATCACGACCTCCGATGGGCGTCCCGTCGGGGACGCCGACACTGTTCCCGGAAGGATCACGTCAGACATGTCCTCGTCACCTCCCCCCGTGGTGCGCCGTCGTCGGAGCGCGTCCCTGCTCGCCGCACTCGCCGCAGCAGGGGCGCTCCTCGTGTCGCCGCTGCTCGCCGCGTCGCCCGCAACCGCCGCCGCGGCATCCGAGATCACCCTCGAAAGCTCCGACGTCGCCGTCGGGGATACCCTCTCGGTCGCCTACTCGACCGATCGCCCGACGGCCACGAACTGGCTGGCGATCTACCCCGAGTCCCGACCCGAGCCCTGCGATGCCTGCGGCATGGCCTGGGCCTACGCGCCCGGCGCGACCGGCACGGTGCAGCTGCCCACGAACGACCGTGCGGGCAACCCGCTGGCCGCGGGGAACTACCGCGTCGAGTACCTCTACAACGACGGCTACTCCCGCGTCAGCGAGCCGGCGACGTTCACCATCGCGGCAGAGCCGGGCACCGGAGAGCCCGGTGAGGGCCCGGAGGTCGACCCGACGAAGCCGATCGACCTGTCGGTCGTGCAGCTCAACGTCTGGGGCAAGACCAGCGACGCGACGATGCTCGCCGAGATCGGCGCCGACCTGATCTTCGTCGAGGAGGCGCAGAGCGCGGCAGCAGCCGTCGCCCGCGACCTCGGCTTCGATTTCCACTCCACGGGCGGCAGTGCGGGTGTCATCTCGCGCTATCCGATCGTCGACGTGGGCGTCGTCACGACGCCCGGCACCCAGGGCGGATGGACCAAGGCGATCGTGCAGGTGGGCGATACCCAGATCGCCGCGTACGGAGGCCACCTCGAGTACCGCTACTACGCCACCTACCTTCCCCGCGGATACGCGGGCGACGTGCTCGGCTCCGGGTTCCCGGCCGAGTGGCGCGGGTGGAACAAGCTGAGCGGTCCCGTGACCGATGTGCCGCAGATCCTCGCGGCGAACGAGGCATCCGGGCGACCGGCATCCGCTGCGGCCCTCACCGCCGACATGGCGAACGAGCGCGAGGCCGGACGCCTCACCATCATGGGCGCCGACATGAACGAGCCGTCGGTGCTCGACTGGACCGAGAGCACGGCGAACCTCTACGACCACAACGGGGTCGTCGCCCCGTGGCAGACCTCCCGCATCCTCCGCGACGGCGGTCTCGTCGACGCGTACCGCGCCGTGTACCCCGACCCAGTGACCCACCCGGGCTTCACGTGGCCGGCCGACACCCCCAACGTCAGCGTCTCGCAGCTCGCGTGGGCGCCCGAGGCCGACGAGCGCGACCGCATCGACTACATCTTCTTCGCTCCGGACGACCGCCTCACCCTGACGGGCACGCGCATCGTCGGACCGAAGGGCGACATCGTGCGCGGCGCCCGCGCCCTGCCCGTCTCGGACGAGGAGATCTTCACCCCGCAGACGCTGTGGACCAGCGACCACAAGGGCCTGCAGTCCGACTTCGTCATCTGCGGCGAGGCCTGCCAGGCGGCGGAGCCCGAGCTCGGCGAGCTCGTCGTCGGCACGCCGTCGATCACCGGAACGGCGACGGTCGGCGCCGAGGTCACCGCGGTGACCGGCGAGTGGACCGAGGGCACCGCGTTCTCGTTCCAGTGGCTGGCGGATGGCGAGGCCATCGAGGGTGCGACCTCGGCCACCTTCTCGATCCCGGCGGACTTCGCAGGTCGTGCGCTCTCGGTGCGCGTCGGCGGGACTCTCGAGGGATACGTCCCGGCCGAGGCGACGAGTGCTGCGGTCACCGTGACCGCTGCGGAGGTGCCCGGTTCGGATGCTCCGGCGGTGGTGCTCGGATCGTCGAGCGTGGTCGCGGGCGGAAGCCTGAAGGTCAGCGGCGCGGGCTTCGCGGCGGGCGCTCAGCTGAAGCTCGAGCTGCGCTCCACGCCGGTCGCTCTCGGTACGGTGACCGCGTCGGACGCGGGAGCCTTCTCGACGACCGTCACGATCCCGGCATCCGTTCCGGCCGGAGCGCACACGCTCGTCGTGATCCTGCCGGACGGCACCGAGGTGACCGCCGCCGTCACCGTGACCGCGGCGCCGAGTGCGGGTGCGGATGCCGGTGGCGATGCGCTTGCCCAGACCGGTGGAGAGATCCTGATGCCGGCGGTGTGGGCCGCGGTTCTGGCGCTGCTGGTCGGCGCGGGGCTGATGGTGCGCCGCCGGATGCGTCAGTCGTAACGGCATCCGTCCCTGGCGCTGAGCCACCCCTCTCAGTGCGAGCCACCCCCTTCCGCGCCGTGCGGAAGGGGGTGGCTCGTTCGTGAAGGGGTGGTTCGGCGGGGTCAGTCCTCGAGCTGGTCGAGGACCAGTTCTCCTCGCGAATTGAGCGACTCCATCAGACGCTCGATGCGACGGCCGTCGATCGGCGGCAGCGCAGCCTCATCGAACGCGAAGACCAGAGGGATGCTCGGATGCATCCAGATGGTCAACCGGCCGGCCGGGTTCTTCGCCTCGGGGAGCCACGTCATCATGAAACTCTCCTGGCGACGCAACTTCGTGCCGATCACGATCTTCAGATGCGCCAGCGTCCGATCATCGATCTCGACCGGAGGGCGGGCGCTGTTGTACTCCAGGGTTCCCATGGAGCAACCATACGTCCTCGCCGGTCGTCTCTTGCAGGTCATCCGTGCGCGCGCAACCCCGGTCGCGCTCGGGTCGGCGTGGGCTTATCGTGCCCGGATGGACGGCATGCGAACGATGGAGAGAACAGAGATCCTGATCGACGGAGTCAGCGCGTACCTCGCCCAGGAACAAGACCTCGTCGCGCTCCTGCGGCAGATCGAGACGGCCGCGAACGGACCCGCGGCGTTCGTCGAGTTCGTCGTCGTGGGGAATCGGCGGGTGAAGGTTCTCATCACCCCGAGCTCCCGCGTCGTGATCTCCACCGAGACGGTGCAGCACGACCCCCGTGACACGGGGAACGACGCCTTTCCCTACGGGGGCCTCTACGACTTCGACCCCGAGCCGCTCGGCTGACGGATGCGCTTCAGAGGCTGAGCATGAGCACGGTGACGAGAGTCACCACGATCACGACCGCGAGGCCGCTGCCGCATCCGATCGCCAGGAGAGGGCCGTAGCCCAGGCGGGATGTGCGGGCGCCGGATTGCTGGGCTGCGGCGATGAAGGCAGGGCCGCCGCCGAGGTGGAACGAGTACGCGCCACCGGCGACGCTCACGCCGCGAGCGAGGTCGACGCCCATCTCGAACCGGGGCTTGTCCAGAATGTCCGCGACCCCACCGGCGATGCCGTGGTGGATGGCTCTGTCGACCGCTCGGGGGTCCGCCAGCAGCGGATAACTCCGTCCGCGCACGACGAGTGTGATCCGCTGAGCGGCGGACTTCACCACGACCTCGTGGGCGGGCACGCTGAAGTACTGCGTCCAACCGGCGGGTGACGCGACCCAGAGCGACACGAACCCGTTGCTCACCTCGGCTCGAGCAGGGAGGTAGCTCCCGGTCGTGTTGTCGCCGAGAGCCGCGTCGAACTGCGCGAAGGGTGCGTGGGGCGAGAAGCTCATGATCTTTCGGGTCAGGGGTCGAGTGAGGTCATTTGATCAGCGTGATCAGGACGGCGGTGGTCGGAAGCAGTTGCAAACCCAGCATGTCAGCGAGATCGTTCGGCACCGCATCGTGTCCTGTCCGACTCGCGGGGTGCGCGACGCAGGGAATCTGCAGGTCGGTCTCGATCTGCTGCGCCGCCGCTTGCGCGATGCGCGCGGCATCGACCAGGTCGATCGCGTCGACGGCGAAGAGCACTGACGCATGAGCGCGTGCCGTCTCCTCATCGATCGCGGACACCCACACTCGTGAGATGTCGGCCCGACCTGCGAGCAGTCGTCCGACCTGCTGAACTTGTGCATCGCCGAGGGCGCGGTCGACGGGGCGATCGACCTCGTAGATCACGATGGCCATGCCTTCTCCATATCTGCACTCGGCGTTCCGAACTACCTCACTACGATCCATGACTCGGTGCCGCGCGTTTCGTGACGCAGGGCGCGAGGTGAGATCGTCCAGCGGGTCCTGGCAGTGTCCAGCTCCGCAGGGGAGGAGGCGCAGATCGCCGACGCCGGGCTCTGCGGCCACTGCTAGGTTCGGACCTGCACGGGGGAGAGGAATGCACATGACTGCGCCCGAGGGTGATGTCGGAGATCGAATGAAGCTGGTCCGTGTTGCCATGCAGCAGTTCCTTCACGAGGGGAGGCCTCTCGCGTCGGTCGTGCTGGACGGGACACGTCTGGTATGCCTCGTGCTGAGCACCCAAGACTGGCGCTACCGTCTCGTCCTGGTGGACGAGGCGGGGGTGCACCGGTTCGAGCTCAGCGAGGTGCCTCCCCACGAACACGGCAGCCAGCCCGCGCTGATGGCCGCGGACGGGGGAGGCGTCGCGGTCATCGCCGATCGGGATGAGGTGCTGTGGTATCCGACACTCGGAGGCCCCGTGACGAGACTCCCCATCAAGAACCGTCGGTTGCTGCGAGAGATCGTCCCTGCCGGCGCGAGAGTGATGGCGCCCACCGCGAGCGCAAGCGACAGCTCTCGATATCCAATCGCATTCGAGCACGATACGAGCCGCACGGGACACCCCCGACACTGGGCTGTGCTGGACCTCGATCTCCAGCGACAACGAGCGTCTTGGCTATCGTGGGGCAGCCTGAGTGCAGACCAGCTCGAGAACTACGAGCACGCCGCTCCCCCCAAGGTCGAAGCGATGATCAGCCGCGCAGACAGCCTCCTCGTCTCGACCACCGGTGGGAGGACGACTTCGGTCAACAAGTGGGGCATGGACTATTACGCGCTGATCAGGACGAGTCCCAGCGGTGACTCCGCCTCTCTGGTCTGGGGCGGATCTCACGGGGTCGACGACGGAAAGAAGCACGGCGTGCACGTCCTGCTCACCGCGTCATGCGACTACGCCGTCCTGACCCCGCTCTTCAGTAATGGCGCCTGGAAGGGCAAGCAGAAACTCCTGGACCTCGACTCGCGCGGACTCATCGACGTCACGCTGCCTCCCGGCGCCGGAAAGTACGCCCGCATCGTTCAGCACGCATCTGACATCTTCTGGATCTGGAACGCCGATCAGGATGCCGCCGGCGAGAACCGCTGGACGGTGACCCTCGCCCGAGCGACCGCGGCGAGCTAGGTCCCGCCGTAGAGACGTGAAAGTCGGTCCCATCCGATCTTCGGACCGCTCCGAAGAACCTCCGTGTACGGGCATTCACACGCAGGAGGGAACTGATGCGCGAACAGACCGCACTCGGCTCCTATCTGACCGCGCGGCGATCCGCCCTCCAACCGGAGGACGTCGGGATCGCTCGCGAGCCCGGGCGCCGCGTTCGGGGGTTGCGACGCGAGGAGGTCGCACGACTCGCCGCGATCAGCGCCGAGTACTATCTGCGACTCGAGCAGGGGCGAGGCACGCGCCCCTCACCGCAGGTCATCGCAGGGTTGAGCCGGGCACTGATGCTCGACGAAGACGCCACGGCTTATCTCGAGCAGCTCGTCGCCCGGGGTGGGGTGCATCCCTCAACCGCGAACGAGCCGGCTGGCCCGTTCGCGCTCGCGCTCGTCGACGAGATGTCTCAGTTGGGTACTCTCCTGGTCGATATGAATCTCGACATCGTCGCGGCCAATGCTCTCGCACGACAGCTGGTGCCGGGATTCGCCGTGGGTGAGAGTGCCGCAGTTGCCATGATCACCGCGTTCATGAGCACTCCGCCCACGCTCACCGACACCGCGCTCGACGTACTCTCGACGCTCCGATACGTGAGCGACCCCGAAAGCCCACGCATACGCGAGATCATCGATGAACTTGCGAATGCGGTTCCCGGGGTCAGATCTCACTGGGACCGCTTCGACGTCCGACGGCCCCACCCTGTCGAAGTCACGTTCACGTCGACACGGCTCGGAACCGTGCGTGCCGTCATGCACATGCTCTTCATCTTCACCGCACCCCACGCGATCATCACCTTCAGCCCCCACACGTCCGCAGACCTCGCCGCCTTCCGCTACCTCCACGCCCTCAGTGGCCAGAGCGCCCACTGACGACGATGGGGTGGGCTCCGGTGTTCTGGAAGCCGCCGACGGATCCGAACCACGGCTGCCGTCACCGAGAGACGCAAGCTCGGCGCCCGGCGGGTGCGCATCGGTGACTCCCGCGTCCTGTCCGACGCGGCTCACTCGCCGATGGTGCGGATGACGCGGGCGGGGGAGCCGAGGGCCACCGTCCCGGCGGGCACGTCTTTCGTGACGATGGACCCTGCGCCGACGACGGCATCGTCGCCGATGGTGACGCCGGGGAGCACGGTGACGTTCGCGCCCAGCCACACGTTGCGCCCGATGCTGACAGGGGCGGGGAGGAGGTCGGCACGTCGGTGGGGGTCGATGCCGTGCTGCAGCGTGGCGATCACGACGTTGTGACCGATGAGGCTGTCGTCGCCGATCGTGATCCCGCCCTGATCCTGAAAGCGGCACCCGGAGTTGATGAAGACCCGCTTGCCGATCGAGATGTTCTTGCCGAAGTCCGCGGTGAACGGCGGGAACAGCGTGACCGTGTCATCGACGGGTGTGCCGATCAGCGCACCCAGGAGTTCTCGCACACGGTTGGGCTCGTGGTATCCGGTGTTGAGTTCGCCGGCGATGCGGAGCGCCTCCTGGCTCGTCTCGTGCATCACCGCGTGGCCGGGTGATCCGCCGGGGATCGTCTCCCCGGCGTTCAGGAGGGTGAGGAGGTCGGTGAGGTTCATGCGACCCACCGTAGGTCGCGGCGCGCGAATGAGGGATGCCCTGTCGGTACACGCTCCGATGGGGCGACCTCGCGATGAGGGGGCATGGTACGTCGTGCCGGGGCATCCGTCGAGGGCCGCGGTGAAGTCGCCGCGGGGGCGCACGGTGAGCGCACACCCCACAGAGCCGACGGAGGCGCGCCATGTATTTCCACGTGCAGGAATTCATCAACGAGATCGCGGCGGACGAGCCGGATCCCGCGGCGGCGAACGCGCTGCAGGAGGGGCTCGGCGGTCAGTTCGGCGAGATGCGCACCATGATGCAGTACCTCTTCCAGAGCATCAACTTCCGCGGCCCCGACGGCAAGCCGTATAAGGACCTCATCCAGGGGATCGGCACCGAGGAGATCAGCCACGTCGAACTGATCGGCACCACGATCTCCCGGCTCCTCGACGGTTCGCCGAAGTACCAGGGCAAGCCGACCGACCCGGTGGATCAGCCCGGTGCCGGCGGCGCGGCGCCGCTGAGTATCGCCGTCGACACCAGCAACATCCACCACTACCTCGTCGGCGCGCAGGGCGCGCTGCCGGTGGATGCCGTGGGCAACCCGTGGTCGGGGAGCTACGTGTACAACTCGGGCAATCTCGTGCTCGACCTGCTCTACAACCTCATGCTCGAATCGACGGGGCGGCTGCAGAAGTGTCGGCTGTACGAGATGACCGACAACAAGACCGCGCGCACGACGATCTCGTACCTCATCGTGCGCGACCAGGCGCACGAGAACGCCTACGCGAAGGCGCTCGAGACCCTCGGCGTGAACTGGCGGACGTCGCTGCCGATCCCGAAGACGAACGCCGAGCAGTTCCCGGAGGTGAAGAAGCTCCTCGACCTCGGTCTGCAGAGCAAGAACTACTCGTTCGACCTCACGGCGCAGTCCGAGGCGGGCAAGATCTTCCAGGGCGCATCGCCGTCGAACGACGGCACCGAGCTCGACGCGAGCGAGCAGGCGCCCGAGGGCTTCCCGATGAACATCTCGCCGGAGCGCCCCGAGGAGTTCTCACCGGGCGCCGACGACGAGCTGCGCAAGCTCATCGAGGCGACCGCGGCGATGGAGATGGCCGACATCGATGCGACGTTCGGGCGGATGAAGTAGGCGCCGCGAGCTGACCCTAGGATCGGAGGATGAATCCGAGGGCCTGGCTACGCGTTGGCCGCGGATGATGCCCCCTTCTTCCTCGGATCCCGCAGCACGTCGGAGAACGCGACCGAACTCATCGGGTCTTCCGGACTGGCTCCCGTCGGCGTATCTCGACGCGCTTTCGTCGTCGGAAGGAGAGCTCGAGCCGGACTTGATCTTCTTCGGCGAGGCGAGAGCCCGGCGGGAGAACCTCGAGTTCGACGACGCCGACTACTGGCTGAGGGGCGAACGGCCCGATGCCTGGTGGATTTTCGGAGAGAGCGGCCAAGGAGACCACTGGCTGCTCCACACCGACTCTCAGGTCTACTTCTTCGATCATGAGCAGGGTCAGCGGTCGGCTGCTCGCTTCGCCTTCGTCGTGGAGAGTCTGCCGCAGTGGCTCGAGATGGCGAACGTTCTCGAATCGAGCGATCGCTCGTCCGATCGCGTCATCCGACACGCCCTCGAACGGATATCCCCCGGACTCGCCGATCGCTACCCCTTCGCTCTCGCTTGACCCGACCGGCATCCGTGTCTCTACGGCATGCCGCTAGTCGACGGTGCCCCAGTCCCCCAGCACTGCGGGAATGGCCGACGTCGCACCGGGCTTGCCTTCAGTCATGCCGAGGACGTTAGCAGTCGTCGATCTCTCGGCCAGAATGGAACTCCGAGCATTCGCGGGGGCGTTTAGATGATTTCGAGTTTCATGGGTCGCGCGATCCCGGGCATCGCCCTGGTGATTCCCGCGCTTCTGCTGGCCGGGTGCACTCCCGCCGTCGACAGCGCTGAGGCGGACGACCTCGTCATCACCGAGGAGGGCACGGTGGCCGCCGTGATCGACGGTGACACCATCGACGTCACGACCTCCTTCGGCGACGAGGTGCGCGTGCGGCTGATCGGAATCGACGCCCCCGAGATCGGTCGCGACGGTGCAGCGAGCGACTGCTACGCCGAGGAATCACGGGCGTTCGTGGACGAGCTGCTCTACGGGCAGGAGGTCATGCTCATGTCCGACCGCACGCAGGGTGACACAGACAGGTACGGCCGGTTGCTGCGCTATGTGCTGATCGACCACCACCTCGCGGAGGACATCATCATCGGCGCCGGCTACGCCCGTGAGCGCACCTACGGCGAGCCGTACGTCCATCGGGACAGCCACATGGCCGGTCAGCGGGCGGCGCAGATCGCCGAAGCCGGGCTGTGGGGGCACTGCTAGGTTCTGACACTCAGAGGTTGCTGTGACGAGGGGGGAGCAAGAATGACGACGCCAGAGGGTGACATCACTGCAGAGGAGCGCACGGCTGCCGCGAGAAGGGCATACGCGCGCGCGGACTCTCACGGACGGATCAAGATCCTCACCGCGATCAACGTGATCGGACTGATCTGCGCGCTCATCGGCGGCATCGGCGAGACGAATACGGTCTCGTGGTTCTTCCCGCAGATCTGGGGGTTCAAGACGCCGTTCGGCATCGGTATCGGGGTGATCACGGTGATAATCCTCGCGGCGACAGCCAGCGTGAAGTCGATGACGGGCGTGGACAGCGAAGACCGCCGCTACAGGTTCTACGCATCATTGACCGTGTCGTCGACGATCATGTTCGCCGTCTTCGCCGGAGGGATGCTGCTCCTCTACGTGTTCTTCATGACTGCCGCCTCCTGAACCCTCCGGAGAAGCTCGGCGCGGTCGCTCCCGCTCAGCGTCCGCCGCCGTTGAGGATGTCCGCCCAGTCGGCGGGAAGACGGTCGCTCGGACCGGGAACGGCCTGTGATTCAGGATGGCTCGTCGGTGCGGCGAGCGACGGGCCATCGAACGCGGTCTCGTCTCGGAAGTCCCAGAACCAGTCCTCGCCGGGTTCGAAGCTCTGCATCACGGAATGGCCGGTCTCCTTCCAATGCTTCGTCGCGTGCGTGTTGGGGGAGTCGTCGCAGCATCCGATGTGTCCGCATGCGGCGCACCGTCGCAGGTGAACCCACCACGAGCCGGTCTCATCGCATTCCACGCACCCCGTACCGCTGGGAGGCACCGTCACGTCGATCATCTCGGGATCTGTCGTCATTCCGCCATCATCGCGGTTCGGCCGCCGCTTGGACAGGCCCTCCTGGGGCCACCACCGACGGAGCCGTAACCTGGCGGAGTGAACGTGCTCTTCGTGTGCAGCCGGAATCGGCTCCGCAGTCCGACGGCCGAGAACGTTTTCCGTGACTGGCCGGGCATCCGCGTCGCCTCCGCAGGCCTCAAGCCCGACGCCGAAGAACGCCTCACTCCCGACGACCTCGACTGGGCAGACCTCGTGCTGGTGATGGAGAAACGGCACAAGAGCGAGATCAGCAGACGGTTCATGCCGCACCTGCGAGGTCTGCGGATCGTCGTGCTCGACATCCCCGATGACTTCGAATTCATGGACCCGCAGTTGGTCGACCTTCTTCAGCGCAAGGTCCCTCCCCATCTTCGAGGGCGCTGAGGGTTCGTGTCGGGGCACTGCTAGGTTCGGAGCTTCAGGGGGAGAGGAACGGGCATGACCGCACCCGAACATGATGTCTCTGCAGAGGCGCGCAGAGCAGCGGCTCGGCTGGCTGTGGCTGACCCTCGTATCGACGATCACGTTCGCCGTCTTCTTCGGGGGCCTGGGGCGCTGTTCCTGATGCTGTCGATCGCGGTCCGCTGAAGGGGGCCTGATGCGTGACGTCAAGGTCGGCGGGATCAACACAACCGACGAGTTTGCAAGGCCGGCGAAGCCGCTGGGCGCGCTCGCCTGGAGCGCACTGATCCTGTCGTTGCTGTCCTTGCCGTCACTTATGCCCTACGGATGGCTGGACCCCGTAGGTGCGCTGATGCTCATGCGGGTCGGTGTCATTGCCCTCATCCTGAGCGTCATCGCGACCGTCCGGAGATCGCGGCCGCGCGGGGTCGCTCTCGCCGCCCTCGTGATCAGTGGCCTGTTCGTGCTGGTCGTCGTTCTTGCCGCAGGGCCCCTCGGGTTCCTACGTCTCCTGGTTGCCTTCTGATCTAGCGTTGACGAATCCTGGCGACGGCATACCCCAGGCGTGGGGCGATCAGTAAAGAGGACGCGCGACTCCGTTGGCGTTGTCGACAAGGATGGGGATGCGGAAAAGATCGACGAAAAGCCACCCCACGAGCGCGACCAGGATGCAGAGTCCGATGTTGCGTGACGTGGGGTGCCCGCTGGCGAGGAAGATCGCTTGCGTGATCGCCATCACCGGGAACATCCACGCGGTGCTGAACCTGCGGAGGTAAAAGCGGTGAGCCCCGAATCCGCCGAGAAATAGCCACAACAGGTTCGCGGCAGTTCGGGTCTTGATCGGTGTCGGCGCCGAATGCTGCGGAGCGATCGGTCCCCATGAGGTTCCGTCCCACCACTGCTGTTGTCCGCGTGCATTGACATGCCACCCGGCGGTGGGAGGTGTGGTGTTCGGAGAAGTCACGAACTGAATCCATCGGCACTGAGAGCAGTGAGCGGGCGGCCCCACGTCGTTTAGGGCGTCGGAAGGATATCCGTCCCGATGTGGCTCTGGGGCAGACTGAACGTATGAGGCGCAGGGGGATCGAGAGCCCGAGGGTGGTGTGCCTTTGCGGTTCGCTGCGCTTTCCCGACCTGTTTGACTCCGAGCGGAGACGACTGACCGCACTCGGCATAATCGTGCTCGCTCCAGAAGCAGTGAGCGGCGAAATTACGATGACTATGCGCGCTGCTCTTGGTGAGCTGCACCTGAGGCGGATTGACCTCGCCGACGACGTTCGTATTGTGAGCGAGGGCGGCTACATCGGAGAAGCGACTCGTCGTGAAATCCACTACGCACGCGCGATGGGGAAGACCATCAGCACAGTGGAGGCGCACCTCGATCTCGACGCAATCTGAATGCCTCTCCCCGCGGCATAGAGTGGATCGGCCCCATCGGGCCCATCACCCCCTCTGGAGCATCCGTGACCTCCGTCGACGACCGCGCGCGCTATCGCGCGAATCCCTCCGTGCTCACCGCGCTGAAGAGCCCCCGTTTGCTGACGCGCGAGGTGCTCGCCGGCCTCGTCGTCGGTCTCGCGCTGATCCCCGAGGCGATCTCGTTCTCGGTGATCGCCGGCGTCGACCCGGCCGTCGGTCTGTTCTCGTCGTTCATCATGGCGATCGCGATCTCGTTCCTCGGCGGACGCCCCGCCATGATCACCGCCGCGACCGGCGCCGTCGCCCTGGTGATCGCGCCCGTCGCCCCGACGTACGGCATGGACTACTTCATCGCCACCGTCATCCTCGCCGGCGTCTTCCAGGTGCTGATGGCCGTGCTCGGCGTCGCGAAGCTCATGCGCTTCATCCCCCGCAGCGTCATGACCGGGTTCGTGAACGCGCTCGCGATCTTCGTGTTCAGCGCCCAGGTGCCGCAGCTCATCGGGGTGCCGTGGTTGGTGTATCCGCTCGTCGCGCTCGGCATCCTCGTCATGATCTTCATGCCCAAGATCACCAAGCTGGTGCCGGCGCCCCTCGTGTCGGTCGTCATCGTGACCGCCGTCGTGCTGGTGTTCGCGATCAACGTGCCCACCGTGGGCGACCAGGGCGCCCTGCCGCGCAGCCTGCCCGAACTCTTCATCCCGAACGTGCCGTTCACGTGGGAGACGTTCACGATCATCGCGCCGTACGCGCTCGGCGTCGCACTCGTCGGACTCATGGAGTCGCTGATGACCGCGAAGCTCGTCGACGAGATCACCGACACCCACTCCCGCAAGACCCGCGAGGCCTGGGCGCAGGGCGCGGCGAACATGCTGTCGGGCATCTTCGGTGGCATGGGCGGATGCGCCGTCATCGGCCAGACCATGATCAACGTGCGCTCCGGCGCCCGCACCCGCATCTCGACGTTCTTCGCCGGCGTCTTCCTCTTCCTGCTCGTGGTCGTGTTCGGCGACTTCGTCTCGACGATCCCGATGGCCGCACTCGTCGCCGTCATGATCATGATCTCGATCAGTGCGTTCGACTGGCACAGCATCCGTCCGTCGACCCTCAAGCGGATGCCGAAGAGCGAGACGTTCGTCATGATCGTCACCGTCGTCGCCGTTGTGCTCACCCACAACCTCGCGGTCGGGGTCGTGGCGGGAGTGATCACGGCATCCGTCCTGTTCGTGCGCCGGGTGGCGCACGTCGTCTCGGTCACCCGCACCGTCTCGGACGACGGCGAGGTCGCGACCTACGTGGTCGACGGAGCCCTGTTCTTCGCGTCGAGCAACGACCTCACGACGATGTTCGAGTACGCCGCCGACCCCGCACGGGTGGTCATCGACCTGTCCCGATCGCACGTGTGGGATGCCTCGACCGTCGCCGCGCTCGACGCGATCGAGACGAAGTACGCCCGGCACGGCACGTCCGTCGAACTCGTCGGGCTGAACGAGGCGAGCGGTGCGTTCCACGGGCGACTGACGGGGCAGCTCGGCGGCGAGGGGTAGCGCGCATTACGCTGCATCACGGCGACCGACCCTCGGGGCTTCGGGGTGATTTAGCGTGAGGGTATGACTGCAGAGCCCCGCGTGTACGTGATCCACGAGAACGCCGAATGGTTCCCGCCGTTCGCCGCGGCCTTCGAGGCCGAAGGCGTGCCCGCGCAGGAATGGCTGCTCACCGACGGGTCGATCGACCTCAACGCCGAACCGCCCGCGGGCGTGTTCTGGTCGCGGCTGAGCGCCTCGGCCCACACGCGCGACCACGGCGACTCGAAGGAGTTCGGCCGTGCCGTGCTGCGGTGGCTCGAAGCATCCGGTCGCACCGTCGTGAACGGCAGCCCCGTGCTCGAGCTCGAGGTCAGCAAGGCCGCCCAGCACGCCGCACTGCAACGCGCCGGCATCGAGGTGCCGCGCACCATCGCCGTCTTCGGCACCGCCGCGCTCAAGGAGCGCGCCCGCGAGTTCACCGCCCCCTTCATCAGCAAGCACAACCAGGGCGGCAAGGGTCTCGGCGTGCGCCGCCACGACAGCCACGACGAGTTCGACGCCTGGGTCGACGGCCCCGAGTTCGAGGCCTCGCCCGACGGCATCACGCTGCTGCAGGAGAACCTCTTCGCCGCCGCCCCGTTCGTCACCCGGGTCGAGTTCGCCGGTGGGGAGTTCGTCTACGCCGTGCGCGTCGACACCAGCGCGGGCAGCTTCGAGCTGTGCCCGGCCGAGGCGTGCGCGCTGCCCGGCGCCGACGGCGTCGAGCCCGAGCCGCTGTTCCGCATCCGCGAGGAGATCACGGCGCAGCATCCGCTCGTGCAGCAGTACCTCGCATTCTTGAAGGACGCCGGCATCACGGTCGCGGGCATCGAGTTCATCGAGACCGTCGACGGCCGCTTCGTCACCTACGACGTGAACACGAACACGAACTACAACCCCGACGTCGAGGCCACCGCCGCCGTCTCGGGCCCGCGCACGATCGCGAGTTTCCTCGGCGGACTGCTCGCCCGCGACACCGCGCCGGTCGGAGTCTGACGCCTCGCGCGTTCATAACTCCTGAGAATCGGGCCTTGAGCCTGCGAAAGCCCCCGGAACCAGCGTTCCGGGGGCTTTCTTCCGGAGTTGTGCACCCGGAACTCCGTACCTAACTCAGGACAAACCGCCTCGAAGTCGCCAGAATGCCCCCGATTCCGCGGATTCGGGGGCATTCTTCCTGAGTTAGTGCCACGTGCCGCCGAAGCGCTACCGCCCGCTGCCGGCGATGACGCCCTCCTTGACGTACCGCTGAGCGGCGAGAACCAGCACGAGCGCCGGGAGGCTCGCGATGAGGGATGCCCCCATCGTCGCCGCCCACGTGTTCATGTTCGAGTTCGCGAGCGCGTAGATGAACACGGTCACGGGATACATGTCGGTCTTCGTGACGAGGGTGAGGCCGAACAGCAGATCACCCCAGGCGAAGAGGAACGTGAACACCCCGGCCGTGATGATCGCGTTGCGCGACAGCGGCACGACCACACGCCACAGCGACCCGACCGGTCCGAGTCCGTCGAGGGTGGAGGCCTCGATGACCTCGGTGTCGAGGCGCAGCATGAACGAGCGCAGCAGGATGATCGCGAACGGGATGCCGGCGGTCGCATTCGCGAGGATCAGCCCGATGTAGCTGTTCAGCGTGCCCCACGTGTTGAACATCGCGTAGAAGGAGTTCGCGAGCACGATGCTCGGGATCATCTGCGCGAGCAACAGGATGACGAGTCCCAGGCTCACCGCCCGCGACCGCAGCCGGCTGAGCGAGTAGGCGGCGGGCACCGCGACGACGAGGGTCAGCAGCACCGATCCGATCGCGGTGATCAGGCTGACGCGCAGGCCGTCGAGGCCGCCGTCCTCGAACGCCGTCACGTACCCGTCGAGGGCCGGGGCGGTCGGGAACCACGCGGTGTCGGTGGAGTTGGCATCGGGCTGGAGGGATGCCGAGATCATCCAGTAGATGGGGAACAGGTAGACGATGAGGATCGAGACCGTGAGCGCGGTCCAGAACCAGCCGCGGCTGCGGCGGGGAGTGCGTGTGCTCATCGCTCGGCACGCTCCTGTCGGGCGGAGAGCCACGTGTAGACGGCGGCGAAGCCGAGGCTGATGACGAGCAGCAGCATGCCGTAGGCGCCCGCGTGCCCGAACTCGAACAGGCTGAACGCCGAACGGTACGAGAGCACGCCGAGGGTCATGGTGCTGTTGGCGGGGCCGCCCTGGGTGAGCGCGAGCACGAGGTCGACGATCAGCAGGTTGAAGACGACGCTCATGACGACGAGCACCGAGATGACGGGCCAGATGCTGGGGATGATGATGTGCCACAGGCGCTTGAACGCCCCGGCCCCGTCGAGGGATGCCGCTTCGAGGTGCTCGACCGGCACCTGCTTGAGGGCCGCGGCGAGAATCGTCGACCAGTACGGCAGGCTCGCCCACACGGTCACGATGATCACGGCGGCGAGGGCGGTGGCGGGATCGGCGAGCCAGGCGTTGCCGGGCAGGCCGAGGAATCCGAGGATGTCGTTGATCGCTCCGTCTCCCGCGAGCAGCGACTTCCAGATCGTCGCGACGACGACGGCCGGCAGCAGCCACGGGATGAGGATGAGAGCGGGCAACCAGCGGCTGCCCGGGAAGCGCCGCGTGAACAGCAGTGCGAGCGCGAGGCCGATCACGAGCTCGGAGATCACGGCGACGACAGTGATGGTGAGGGTGTTCACGATCGCGATACCGGTGGCATCCGCGCGGAAGATGTCGATGAAGTTCTGGAACCCGACGAACGGCGCCTCGCCGGTGATGAAGGTGCCGGTCGTGAAGTCGGTCGTGCTCATGAACACGCCGTACCCGAGGGGGAACAGGAAGAACGCGGCAAAGAACAGGATCGCGGGCACCAGGAAGGCCCACAGCTCGAGGTTCCGTCGCCGCACCAGGGTCAGGCCGAAGCGGCCGGAGACACGAGTCCCCGGCCGCTTCGGCGCTGTGGCAGCGGCTGTCATCAACCCTGGTCGGCCTTGCTCAGCGCTTCCTCGGCGCTCACGCCGTTGACGGTCGCGTTCTGCAGCGCGTCGACGTACTTCGCCTGCAGGGCGCTCCACTCGGTTCCGAGCGTCGCCGGGTTGAAGGCGTTCGCGACGGGGGTGACGAAGGCCTCGGCGGCCGGGACCTCGGCGACGAAGGCATCCTGGGCCGACGTCAGCGCCGGGACGTACCCGCCCTGCACCGCGGTGTCGACCTGGTTCTCCTCCGAGGCGCGGCACTCGATCAGAGCGGCCGCCGCCTTCTCGCGCTTCTCGTCGCCCTGCACCGGCACGGTGTAGGCGTAGCCGAGGAGTCCGACGCTGCTCTCGTCGGCGCTGGTCGCGGCCGGCACCGAGAACGTGCCGTACTCGAAGTCGAGGCTCGTGTCGACGAGGTTCCAGGGGCCCGAGACCGTGATCGCGGCCTTGCCGGACTTCCACTGGTCGATGCCGTCCCAGCCCCAGTTGACGAACTCCTTCGAGAGGCTGCCGTCGTCGACGAGGGTCTTGTAGAGGTCGACCGCCGCGACCGCGCCGTCACTGGTGAGGTCGGCCGGGTCGCCGCCCGCGCTCAGCAGGAACGGCAGGAAGTACGACGACGTCGAGCCGTCGCCCGCGATGCCGGGCAGCGCGATGCCGTAGTGGTCGGCGGTGGTGGTGGCCTTGGCGGCGGCGATGAGCTCGTCGAAGGTGGTCGGCAGCTCGGTGATGCCCGCCTCCTCGAAGTACGCCTTGTTGTAGAAGACCGAGTAGTCCTCGACCTGCGTGGGCAGACCGTAGAACGTGTCCTCGTACTCGCCGAGGGCGGCGACCGGCTCGGCGAGACCGTCGGTCGTGAGGCCGAGGGTGTCGAGGTCGGAGAGCACTCCTTGCGCTGCGAGCGTCGGCAGCTGGGTGTCGGTGTTGACGAGGGCGATGTCGGGCAGCGACTTCGAGCTCGCCGCCTGCAGCAGGCTGGTCGTGTAGTCGCCCGAGAGGGTCTGGGCGTCGATCGTGATGCCGAGGTCGGCGGCGCACTTCTCGAAGTACTCCTTCTGCAGCGTCTGGTACGGGTCGAAGTCGATGCTGCTCCACGACGTCAGCTCGACGCCCTCGAAGTCATCGGCGTCACCGGAGGAGCTCGACGGGGCGGACGAACCGGTGCAACCGGCGAGGAGGACGACGGAGGCGACTCCGGCGGCGGCCGACAGCGCGACCCGGGTGGCGCGCGTGCGAGAGGTGCTCATGAGGGTGCGGGATCCTTAGCTCGACCGGGCTGTGACCGATCGTCGGGAGAAGGTCGGGCGGATGCCCGTGGCATGAGTCTCTCGGACGTGGGGGCATGCGGTCACGGGTTCGGAAACACGGCGAAATGATGTGACGCAGATCGTCATTCCCGCGAAATCTGCGCGTTACGCAGGGGCGGTTTCGGGACGCTTCGGGCGGCTCAGCGACCCAGGTTCCGAGCGTGGGGGGGGCGCTTCGACAGGCTCAGCGACCCAGCGGAGGGGCTCAGCGACCCGGTTTCTGAGTCTGGGTCCCTGAGCTTGTCGAAGGGCCCCACCCAGAGGGGCCGCTCCGCAACGGAGGAGATCACGCGCTCCGCAGGATCAAAACAGTGGATGCTTCCTGCGCAAGAAGTGATCTCCTCCCGTCGCGCGTAGGCCCACCCCGCGAAACCCCCTCAGCGCCGCCGAGCCCCCGCGGGGTGGTCGGCGCCGAGCCGGTCCGCGCCGTCGGTGCGCAGGCGCGAGCGCAGCGTTCCGTCCGACGGGCGTCCGCCGAACAGGCCCCGCTCGCGCAGTCGGGGAGCGAGCAGCGTCGAGAAGTCGTCGAGCGACCCCGGCGACAGGTACTGGTGCAGCAGGAATCCGTCGACCCCCGACTCCTCGACGAACTCTTCGATGTTCGCGGCGACCTCGTCGGGAGTGCCGATGAACCGGTCGTCGGCGAAGGCGGTCACCGAGGCGAAGCGGCGTCGCACGTCGCCCGCGGTGAGGGGCGGAGCATCCGATCGGGTCTGCTTCGTCTGCGTGTGATTCGTCGACTGCTTCACGATGGGCTCGTCGTCGGCGTAGGCGGCGAAGTCGATCCCGCTCCAGCCGGCGTACGCGGCGAGCTGGGCGTCGGCGTTGTAGTGCGACTGATAGCCGTCGAGCTTCTGCTGCACCTCGATCCGCGTGGGCGCGAGTACCGGGTTCATCCCGACGACGGCGCGGATCTGTTCGGGGTCGCGGCCCAGCTCGGCGGCGCGGGCGCGGATGCCGGCGAGCCCCTCCCGAATGGCCTGCGGATCGGAGTCGCCGACGAAGATCAGCTCGGCGTGCCGGGCGGCGAACTCGCGCCCGCGCGGCGACCAGCCGGCCTGGATCAGGTAGGGCGTGCGCTGCGGCGACGGCGGGCTCACGTGCGGACCGGCGACGCGGAAGTGCGCACCCTCGTGGTCGACGCGGTGCACCTTCGACGGGTCGGCGAAGCGCCGCAGCTCGCGACTGCCGACGTAGGCGTCGTCGTCCCAGCTGCGCTCCCACAGGTCGTAGACGACCTCGAGGAACTCGTCGGCCCGGTCGTAGCGGCTGTCGTGCGCGAGCACGTCGAGGCCGAAGTTCGCGGCTGCTCCCGGCAGGTACGAGGTGACGATGTTCCAGGCGATGCGCCCGGCGGTGAGATGGTCGAGCGTGCTGAAGCGGCGGGCGTGGGCGAACGGATGCTCGTACGTCGTCGAGACCGTCGCCCCGAACGCGATGCGTTCGGTGACCGCTGCGAGAGCGGGGATGTGCAGGAGCGGGTCGTGCGCGGGGAGCTCGACGCCCCACTCGAGCGCGGTCGCGGGGCCGCCGCCGAGCGTGTCGTACATGCCCAGCACGTCACCGAAGAAGAACAGGTCGAACTCGGCCTCTTCGGCGCGACGGGCGAGGTCGATCCAGTAGCGCAGGTCGAGTGCGCCGAGGCGCCGGTCATCGGGGTGGGTCCACAGGCTCACGGCCCCGGACCCGTTGCCGACGCACGCCTGCTCGTACAGGCCGAAGAAGAGGGGCTTCGTGTCGGTCATGCGCGGGCTCCCTCGAACGCGCTCCCTGAGCCCGTCGAGGGGCCCCGCCCCGCGGAACCCGCCTCCCACAGCATCCGTCCGTCGACCACCGTGCCGAGCGCCTCGGGCGCGCTCTCGACGATCTCGGCGAGCGCATCGCGCGGGTCGGCGGATGCCGTCGCGAACACCGCGAGGTCGGCCCGGGCGCCGTCGATCAGGGTGCCCGCCGGTGCGGGCCCGTCGGCGAGCCCGAGGGCGCGGGCACCACCGGCCGTCGCCGCGTGCAGCAGCCGGGAGTGCAGGTCGTCGGCCGAGTACCCCTGGGCGCGGGCGAGCCGGTGCAGTTCGGCGACGTCGTCGAGCACCCGCAGCGAGGGCGACGACGACAGCGAGTCGGTGCCCACCCCGATCGGATTGCCCTCGGTCAGGTACGCGGCGATGGGCGGGGCATCCAGTCCGATGACGGCGTTCGAGCGCGGACACAGCGCGACCGACACCCCGCGTTCGCGCAACAGGGCGCGGTCGGCGGCGTCGACGTAGATGCCGTGCGCCAGGTGCGAGTGCGGCGTGAGCACGCCGACCGTGTCGAGGTAGTGCACGACGCCGTTGCCCGATCCGTTACCCGAGAGCAGCTGCATGTCGGAGTGCCCGAGGCCGCGCCAGCGCTCGGCGAGGGGGCCGGTGCCGAACCGGGCGAACTCGTCTTCGGATGCCGACTCGGCGGCGTGGATGTGCAGACGCACGCCGTGCGCCTCGGCGAGCCGCTGCAGTTCGCGGAACACATCGGTGTCGAGCGAGTAGATCGCATGCGGCGAGAGGCCGGTCGCGGGAGGGGAGGGGAGCGCGTCGAGCTGGGCGAGCACGCGCTCGGGGCCGTCGTGCTGCCAGGCCGCGCGCTTCCAGCCGAACACCTCCCAGAACACGACTCCGTGCAGCCCGGCGTCATGCACCGCGCGCCCCGCCTCGGGGTCGGTGACGATCTCGGCGACGGCGGTCGTGCCCGACTCGATCGACAGGCGCACGCCCTCGGCGGCCGATGCCGCCCAGTCGTGCTCGACGCGGTAGCCCTTCTCGAACGCGAGAGCCCAGGTTTCGAAGCTCGGGTACTGCCCCCGTCCCACCGCTGCCATGTCGGTGTACTGCAGGTGCGTGTGGGCGTTGACGAGTCCGGGCGTGAGGGCGCCGTCCCATTCGCGGCGCTCGCCGATCGCGTCGCCGAGCTCGGCGGTGAGGGCGTCGTGCGCGCCGACCGCGACAATGCGTCCGTCGCGCACGGCGACCGCGCCATCGGCGATCGGGGGCGCGGCGACGGGCAGCACGGTGCGCGCGCGGTGGAGGGTGATGTCGCTCATGGTCGTCTCTCGGGTGTGCGGGTCGGGTCGGGTTCAGGGGGTGACGTCTCGGGGGCGCCACGAGGTCAGATAGTCGCTCTGCGCGGACGAGACGGCATCCAGTCCGCCGCTGAAGGCGCCGAGCGCCAGCGCGGCCACGCGGTCGTCGGCGCTGCGGGGCAGGATGTGCACCGCGGGCGTGAGGGTGCCGCGCCCCGCGAGCAGGTAGTCGACCGCCGAGAGCTGCACCCCGAACGACAGGTCCATGACCTGGATCGGATTGCCCTCGGCGGCGCTCACATTGATGCAGTGGCCGTCGTCGAGCACGCGGATGCTGCGCCCGTTCGCGAGCCGCAGCACCGACACCGCGCCGTGGCGCGACGTCTCGACCGCGCCGGCGTCGACGGCCGCGAGCAGCGAGATCTCCTGGAACGCCCCACCGCCGACCGCGACCGCGGCGCCCTCGGGCAGCCGGTCGAGGTGCTCGGTCGCGACGGTGTGCGCGATGCCGGTCGTCGAGATGAGCACATCGGCGTGGGCCGCGGCATCCGCCAACGGCTCGACCGCGTACCCGGCGAACGCCGCCTGCAGAGCGGCCACCGGATCGACCTCGGAGACGGTCACGCGCGCGCCGAGGGCGGCGGCGTGGCGGGCGACGCCGCTGCCGACGCGCCCGAACCCGACGACCACCACCTCGCTGCCGGCCCACGACCGGTCGAGCAGGTCGGCGACCGCGAGCACCACCGACTGGCCGGTGCCGTGCGCGTTGTCGAACAGCGACTTGGTGCGGGCGTCGTTCGCGGCGACGATCGGGATGCGCAGGGCTCCCTCGCGCTCCATCGTGCGCAGCGGGCGCACGCCGCTCGTCGTCTGCTCGGTCGCCCCGGCCATCGACCCCAGGATGCCGGGGCGCTCGGTGTGCGCGAGACGGATGGTCGCGGCACCATCGTCGACGATGACCTCGGGGTGGTGGTCGAGCAGGGCGAGCACGTTGTCGCGGTCTTCGGCGTCGGTCGCCCCGCGGTGCGCGTACGTCGGGATGCCGGCGTGCACGAGCGCCGCGGCCACCGCGTCGTCGGTGTCGCGCCCGACGCACGACACGGCGACGTCGGCACCGGCCTCGGCGAGCAGCAGGGCGACGGTCGCGGTCTTCGGCTCGAGCACGTCGGAGACGGCGATGCGGATGCCGCGCACCCGCCCGCTCTCGCGCAGCTCGGCCGCGAGAGCCGTCGTCGCGGGCATGAACTGCCGTGCCCAGGCGATGCGTTCGGTGCCCTCGCGCCAGAGGGTCGGGTCGTCTATGCGGCCGGTCATGCGAGCACCAGACGGGCGAGGTGGGTGTCGACTGCAACCGGGTCGCTGAGCTTGTCGAAGCGTCCCCCACTCTCGGCCCGGGCCGTGAGGATCGACAGGGCGATGAGCGCATCGGCGAGGAGGCTCGGCTGCCCGAGCGTCTCGAACACCTCCGGGGCCTCGACGACCCAGGTGCCGTCTCCGACACGGGTGACGAATGGACGAACCGTGTCGCCTGCCGACGGCACCAGGCCGCTCGCATCCACGGACGCGTCGATCAGCACCCCGGTCACGGATGCCGGGTCGACGGGGGCATGGCCCTCACCGGTCGTCAGCACGAGGTCGGCCACGGGCCACGGCTCGTCGACCGTGCGGGAACCGGCGAGGTGCGCGCGGAGGCGCACGACCGGATCGGCGATTCCGCGGAATACCCGGGTGCCGCCGACGGTGAGCGTGGCGGCGAGACGATCGGCGACCGGGCCGTCGCCGATCACGAGCGCGGATGCCGCGGGCAGCACGAGATTCGTGCGCCGGGCGAGCGCGCGCACGATCTGCTCGGCGCGCGCGTGCGCGAAGATCGCCGCGAAAGCGGGCAGGTCGCGGGGGTCGGGTGCAGCGGCATCCGACACGACATCCACGCCGAACGCCGCGCGCGCGGCATCCGCCACCTGCTCCGGCAACGCCGCGAACCGCCACGACACGGCGGCGGGCGCATCGCCCGGCTCAGCGAAAGGCGCCGGGAAGGCGGATGCCGCGGCCGCCGCCCACCGGAATCCCGGGGGCGTCACGGCATCCGTCGACGGGGTGCGGGAGGGGGCAGGGGTCACGGTCGCGACGCTATCCCTTCGCCGTCGCGCGCCGCCGGTCTGTGACCTCTCATGACGCGCGGGCGAGCGCCGCGGGCGCGCGTTGTCTAGCGTCGGGGCAATGAGCGAAGGCATCCGTCCCGAATCCGTCCCGCACGAAGTGCTCGAACCGGTGTACGACTGGACGGGCTTCGGCTTCGACACCCGCCAGATCCACGCGGGGGAGTTCGACGAACCCGCCCACGGGTCGCGCATCGCGCCGATCTACCTGAGCGCGGCGTTCCGCTTCGACTCGTTCGACGAGAGCACGCGCCGCTTCGGAGGCGAGGACGGACAGATCTACTCGCGCAACCTCAACCCCACGAACGAGGTCGCCGAGCGTCGCATCGCCGCACTCGAGGGCGGCGTCGGCGCCATCGTGGTGTCGTCGGGACAGGCGGCGATCAGCGCCGCGATCCTGTCGATCGTCGGCAACGGCGACCGGTTCGTCTCGACCGCGAGCATCTACAGCGGCACGCGCATCCTCTTCGGTCGCTCGTTCGCCCGCTTCGGCGTCGGCGTCGACTACGTGCAGGACCCGACCGACGAGGCCGAGTGGGAAGCTGCGATCGGCCCCGACACCAAGGCGATCTTCACCGAGACGATCCCGAACCCCAAGAACGACGTGGTCGACATCGCGGCGGTCGCCCGCATCGCCGAGCGCCACGGCATCCCGCTCATCGTCGACAACACGATCGGCACGCCCTACCTCGTGCGCCCGCTCGAACTGGGCGCGCACATCGTCGTGCACTCGGGCACCAAGTTCCTCACCGGCCACGGTGCCGCGATCTCGGGCATCGTCGTCGACGGCGGCACCTTCGACTGGGCCGGCAGCCCGCGCGACTACCCCGGCATCACCGACTCGCCGGCGCCCGGCGTGCCGAGCGCCCTCGAGACCTACGGCCCCCGCGCCTACGAGTATTTCGTGCGCGGCGGCATCGTGAACGATCTCGGTCCGGCGCTCTCGCCGTTCCACGCGTTCCTGCTGCAGCAGGGCATCGAGACCCTGTCGCTGCGCATGGAGCGGCACGTGTCGAACTCCCGCGCGATCGCCGAGTTCCTCGCTCAGCACCCCGCGGTCGAGTACGTCGACTACGCCGGGCTCCCGGGGCATCCGCAGCACGAGATCGCCCAGCGCACCCTCGACGGCCGCAGCGGATCGGTGTTCGCCGTCACCGTGCGCGGCGGGCGGGCCGGCGCCGAGATCTTCATCGACAGCCTGCGCGTGTTCAGCCGCATGACCAATATCGGCGACGTGCGCTCGATGGTGCTGCACCCGGCGACCACCACCCACCTCTCGTTCACGCCCGAACTGCGGGCCCAGCTCGGCATCGACGAGGGGCTCGTGCGGCTGTCGGTCGGCATCGAGACGGTCGCCGATCTGATCGCCGACCTCGATTCCGCGCTCGCCGCGGTGAGCGCGCACCTTTCCGGCGATCCGGATGCCGCAGAGGTCGCACCGTGACCGCCCGCAGCCAGTGGACCGGGGTCGCGACCCGCGAGGAGAACGCGCACTGGCGCTCCGTCGCGCAGGCCGTGGCCGCGGAGCTCGCGGTCGACGTGCTCGCCCGCGAACGCGCCGGCGCCGTGCCGCGCGCCGAGTCGGCGCTGCTGCAGCGCTCGGGACTCACGACCCTGCTCGACCCGGCATCGCTGGGCGGCGGGGGAGGCCACTGGTCGTCGGCATTCCTCGCGGTGCGCGAGATCGCCCGGGTGGATGCCGGCATCGCGCAGTTGCTGGGCTACCACTACGCCAACTCGGCCACGATCGCCCTGGTCGCGAGCGCCGACGAGCGCGACGACTGGTACCGCCGCTCGATCGAGGGCACGTGGCTCTGGGGAGACTCGGTCAACCCGGTCGATCCGACGCTCTCACTCACCCCCGACGGCGACGGGTTCCGGCTGGCGGGGGTCAAGCGCTTCTCGACGGGATCGTCGGTGGGCGATGTGATCCTCGTCAACGCGGTGGTCGATTCGGGTCCGGACGAGGGGCGCTTCGCCTTCCTCGTGCTGCCGGCGGGGCATCCGGGTGTCGAGGTGCAGGACGACTGGGACTTCCTCGGTCAGCGCCTGTCGGCCAGCAACTCGGTGCGGTTCACGGATGCTCCGGTCGGCCGCGAGCACCTGCTCGGCTTCGGCACCGACGAGTGGTTCCAGGCGCTGCTCACGCCCGCCGTGCAGCTGCTCTTCGGCAACCTGTACCTCGGCATCGCGCAGGGCGCGCTCGACCAGGCGCGCGAACTCACCAACGCGCGGCCGAACGCGTGGTTCCTCAGCGGCGCCGAGCGGTACCGCGACGACCCCTTCGTGCAGCGCCTCTACGGCGAGCTCGTCGCGCAGGTCGCCGCGGTCGAGGCGCTCGCCGATCGCGTGAACGAGGAGTACGACGGGGTCGTCGCGCGCGGGGCCGAGGTCGACGAGCAGGCCCGCGGCGACATCGCGATCCGCGTCGCGCAGCTCAAGGTCGTCTCGAGCGAGACGGCGACCGACGTCGCCCACCGGGTGTTCGAGGCCACCGGCTCGAGTTCCACCGCCTCGAAGATCGGCCTCGATGCGCATTGGCGCAACATCCGCACGCACTCGCTGCACGATCCCATCGACTACAAGAAGCTCGAGGTCGGCGCCGACTTCCTCCTCGGCATCCGTCAGCCCCTGTCCCTCTACACCTGACCTTTCTCCGGTCCCTGAGCGAGGCCCTTCGTGTCGCTGCGCTCCCTCAGGAACCGCGGCGCGACGAGACGAAGGGCCGCCACGCGATGCGTCGTCTGGATCAGCGGCGGATGCTCGGACGAGACAGGTCGCCGTAGTCGACGACCAGATCTGCGGCACCGCGCGGGTCGCACTGCTCGAGATAGATCCGTTGGCCGCCGACATAGCGTGCGTTCTCGGGGGCGGCGGGGTCTGCCGGGAGGCCATCGCGCGTCGCCATGCGGCGAGCGGACTCGCGGAACGGAACGTCGAGGAAGATCGTGAAGTCCCACGCATCGCGCAGCTCGGGGCGATGCAGGAAGATCCCGTCGACGATCACGAGCGACCCCGCCACCACCGCCTCGCGCGGTCCATCGAGCAGGTCGTCGGTGTCGACGTCGTGAGTAGCGCGGAGGAAGGTTCCCTCGTCGGTGCGGAAGGGCCGAACGACCTCTCGGTGGAACGCAGCGTAGTCGTAGGAGTCGCGCCAGAATCCTTCGGCCGAGTGCCGTCCGCGGCGGTATCGCTCCGCCCGGACCCGATGGAAGCCGTCGATCGAGATGCGCTCCACACGTGTGCGATCACGCAACGCGTCAGCGAGCTGATCTGCGAGCACGGTCTTGCCGGCACCGTCGACACCGTCGATTCCGACGAGGATGCTCGGCCCGGTCGGTGAGGGTAGCGGCACGGCATCCGCCAATTCGCGCAAGAACGTCGAGCGGTGATCTTTCATCGCGGGGCTCCTCGGTCGTGCGAACCGCACCAACCTGCCACGACTTCTCTGACAGACCCCTGAGCGCCCTCTCTCGGTTCCTGGGCGCCCTTCGTCTCGTCGCTTCGCTCGCTCAGGGACCGGTGTAGCTACCGGGTCTCGAGGTCGTGCAGGCGGGTCCAGAAGTGGTGGAGGCCGTGCTCCGACAGGGTGGCCGAGGCGCCGAGCGTCTCGAACAGCGCCCGAACGGCATCGCCGGCGAGGGGCACGAGACCCGCGGCCACGAGCTCGACATCGGCGACGGATGCCGTGCCCTCGTCGGCACGACGCAGCACCGACTCCGCGGCGGCGGAAGCCACGGCCGAGCGGGCGGCGGAATCGGCGAGAACCCGCAGGAACTGGGGGTCGTCGGCCGCGCGCTCGGTGTTGCCGTGCTGCTGACGGCGGGTGCGCGCGGCGGTCTGCGCGGCGCCCGTCTCGGTGACCTCGGTGATCAGGTCGGCGAGGTCGCGCACCAGCCCGGTGGCGCGGTCGGACGGCAGAGCGGAGGCGGGCATGGTGCTCCTCGGAGAAGAAGGCGGCGGGATGCTCCGACTGTATCGAACGGCATCCGTCGCGAACGTCATGCGCGTTAACAGGGACGCCCCCGCTCCCCGGTGCTGGATACGCTGAAGCCATGACCTCCCGTCCGTTCGGCTCCCTGGATTGGGCGCGGAGAACCCCCGGAATCCCGGCGCTCCTCGACGAGATCCGCCAGGCGAGCATCGCCGATGCCCCCGAGCTCCCGCAGAGCTTCTTCACCCGTCTCGCCGCCGCCGGCTTCGGCCGCATCCGCGTGCCCGTGGCCGAGGGCGGTCTGGGCGGCGATGTGCTCGACCTGCTCGACGCCCTGCTCGCGATCGCGGCGGCCGATTCCAACCTCGCCCAGGCCTGGCGCACCCACGTGCTCGCCACCGAGCGCCACGTGAAGTCGCCCGCCGGCCCGCTGCGCGACCGCTGGATCTCCCGCGTCGCTGCGGGTTCGATCATCGGCGGCGGCTGGACCGAGGCCGACGGCTCCGGCCCGAGCGTCTTCACCACCCGCCTCTCGACCGAGACCGGCGTCCCGCGTCTCACCGGACGCAAGTTCTACTCCACGGGCAGCCGTTACGCCGACTGGCTCGAGTACAGCGCGGTCGACGATGCGGGCGACCTCGTGATCGCGGCGCTGCCGGTGGATGCCGAGGGCGTCACGCTCCTCGACGACTGGACCGGCTTCGGCCAGCGCGCCACCGCCAGCGGAACGACCGTGCTCGACGGAGCTCCGGTCGATCCCGACGACGTCGCCCCGTGGCAGACGCAGCACCTCGGCACCCCGGGCTGGCAGCAGATGATCCTGCTCGCGGTGCTCGTGGGCATCGGCGAGGGTGCTCGCGCCGCGGCATCCGATCTCATCGACCAGATCGACCGCGCGCACGGCGGCTCCCCGATCCTCGTGCTCGAGGGCTACGGCCGCATCAGCGCGCTCGTCGCCTCGGCCCGCGCCTCGCTCGGCGAGATCGGTCGGCTGAGCGAGATCGCGCACCGGGCGATCATCGCCGGAGATGCGGATGCCGAGGCCCTCGCCGACAACGCGGTCAACGCCGTCTTCCAGGCGCAGGCCACGATCGTGCCGCAGGTCATCGAGGCCACCGACAAGCTCATGACGCTGCCCGCGCTGCTCGCCGATGGTTCAGAAGCCGTCGCCGAAGCGCAGAACCTGCGCAGCTCCCTGCGTCTCGACCGGTTCTGGCGCAACGCCCAGACCCTGTCGACGCACAACCCCGTGCTGCACCGCCTGCGTGCGATCGCCGACCGCGAGATCTACGCGATCGATCGCATCGCCGATCCCGCCGAGCGCGAGGCCGCCGTCGCGCAGTCGATCGCCGACGGCATCCGTCCTCTGACCGTCGTGCGGCTCGATGCCGCGCTCGCCGCCCGCCTCGCCGCCGACCCGCGCTCGCTCGATGCGGTGGCCGCGGCGTTCGGCGGTCGCGAGCCCGTGCTCTTCCAGTTCGACGAGCGCCCGGGCGCGCACTTCGACGCAGCCGTCGCGATTGCGACCCTGCTGCACCGCCTGCCGACGGCGTGGTTCGCCGTCGGCACCGGCGATCTGTCGCTCACCGGCCACCCGTACAACCTCGCCCGGCGCATCGCCTCGCTCGAGCAGCTCTCGGGCGGACGCACCGCCTGGGTGCTCGACGACGGCGACACCGAGACCGAGGAGCAGCGTGACCGCATCCGCGTGGTGCAGCAGCTGCTGCGCACCTGGCCGCGGGAGAGCATCGCCGCGGATGCCGGCGCCCGCCACTTCGCGCAGACCGAGAGCATCCGTCGCATCAACGCCGACGGCGCCTTCCCGACGGCGGGCCCGCTCAACGTGCCGAGCAGCCCGCAGCACCTGCCGGTGTTCGTGTCGTCGCGCAGGTTCGACGACGTGCACCGCTACGTCGACCTGCTCGTGCGCGACGACGCCTGGGTGCTGCCCTACGCGGATGCCGCGGGCCACCCGCTCGCGACCGGTCATGCGGTGGATGACATCGACGGACTGCTCGCGATCGCCGGTGCGCTGCCGCAGATCGCGGATGCCGCGTCGGATGCCGCTCCCCAGACCCTGCGCGCCCGGCTGCGGTTGCCCGCGCCCGCCCTGTACGAGCTCCCCGGAGCATCCGCCCGCTTCGAGCGCGGCAGCGAGACGGAGGCATCATGAGCGACGAGAACCGCCTGCTCACGGTCAACATCAACGTGCTCGGCGTCGGGCAGCGACCCGCCGCCTGGCGCGCCCCCGACATCCGCCCCGACGCGATCGTCGACCTCGCGCACTGGCAGAACGTGGCCCGTATCGCCGAGCGCGGTCTCGTCGACGCGATCTTCCTCGCCGACCGCCCGGCGATCACCGACCCGCGCAGCCGTCCGGTGCAGTACCTCGATCCGGGCGTTCTCGTGCCGGCGATGGCCGCGGCCACCGAGCACCTGGGCTTCGTGGCGACGGCATCCACCACCCTCAACGAGCCGGTCGAACTCGCGCGCCGCCTGTGGGCGCTGCACACTGCGACGCAGGGCCGCTTCGCGTGGAACGCCGTCACCAGCTGGGACGTCGAGGCCGTGCGCAACTTCGGCATCACCGAGGTGCCCGAGCGCGCCGTGCGGTACGCCCGCGCCGAGGAGTTCGTGACCGTCATCAAGCGCCTGTGGGAGACCGCGGGCACGTCGGACGTGGTGGATCACGACGGCTCGTTCTCGGTGCATGCCGGGCTCGAGATGGACGCCCTCGTGCCCGAGCGGCCGGCCATCGTGCAGGCCGGCGGGTCTGAGCCGGGCTGGCGTCTCGCGGGGCTCGTCGCCGACGGGGTGTACTCGGTCGACCACGACCTGGCATCCGCGGCGGAGCACCGTCAGAAGATCCGCTCCTACGCCGTCGAGGCCGGTCGTTCGGCCGACGACGTGCGGGTCTTCCCGGGTCTCGCGGTCGTGATCGGCAGCACCGAGCAGGAGGCTTGGGACCGCTTCGACCACTGGGAGCACCTCGCCCCCGCGACCTACAGCCTCAACGAGCTGTCGAAGGCGCTCGGTGCCGACTTCTCGGGGCTCGACCTCGACGCGCAGGTGCCCGAGAAGGTGCTGGCGGATGCCGAGGCGCAGGATGCCGGATGGTCGGCGGCGTACCGCCGGGTGCTCATCGAGCGGATCCGGTCGGAGCAGCCGACGATCCGCCGCCTGCTGCGCGACTTCGGCGGGTACGGGCAGCGGTTCCTCGCGGGAACGCCCGAGCAGATCGCCGACACGATGGAGGAGTGGTTCCGGGCGGGGTCGGCCGACGGCTTCAACATCATGCTCGACCTGTTCCCGTCCGGGTTGGAGGACTTCGTCGACCAGGTCGTGCCCGAGCTGCAGCGCCGCGGGATCTTCCGCCGCGAGTACGGCCAGGGCGGGGTGCTGGAGCGCTTCCGCCGGCCCTAGGCGGGCGGTTCGTGCCGCGCGGCGGGAGGAGATCTCGTGCTGTGCAGGAGGCATCCGCTGTGCTGATCCTGCGGAAGGTGTGATCTCCTCCGGTCGGTGACGGAACGGGGCCGCTGAGCCCGTCGAAGGCTCCCGCGGTCAGTCCCGCCGAAGCTCCGGATCATCGGGGGCGACGTTCTTGACCCACTGCTGGATCCCGGGTCGCTCGAACCCGTACGGCACGAATCCCTCTTCGGTGGCTCGCGGCTCGTCGGTGAAGAGCGACACGTCGCCACGCGGCGCCGGCACGATCTCCACCCGGATCCCGCGGTACCTGCCGAAACGCGTCATGCTCCGAGCGTATCGGCGAGCAGAGAGGAGTCGCACTCCGCACCCGAACGGTGCGGGCGGAGATCTCGCCGTCGGGCGGAGATTCTCGCCCGATCCCTCCGCCCATCACGGAGAACTCCGCCCCACGCGGTGCGAGAGGCGCGTCGCGCACGTGGCGCGCTAGTCTCGGCGTCGATGGATACTCCGAATGGCCGCGAACTCACCACCCGCGAGCGCGAGGTGCTGGTCGCGATGATCACGCACGCGAAACCCTCCCACGGCTCGTTCGAGGCGAGTGAGCGCGCGGCGCTGCTCGAGAAGGTCGACGACCTGCGCGTGTGGGGGAGATGCGCATGCGGTCGCTGCCCCTCGATCGACCTCGGAGATGCCTCCGGCGAGTACGCGAGCGAGGGCCCGCGCGTCATCCTCGACGGGTGGCGGGTGACCGAGGGCCTCATCCTCTTCGTCGACAACGGATTGCCGACGTACCTCGAGCAGTACAGCGGGACGGACGACGTGTTCGAGGAGTTCGCCCCGGTGGGCGAGATCGAGTTCTCCTGACGGATGCTGTGGGGCGGGGCCCTTCGACAAGCTCAGGGACCCAGTCGTGTGAAGAAGCTGGGTCGCTGAGCCTGTCGAAGCGTCCCGCCCCGAAACCTCAGACCTGGTCGAACCGACCCGACCCGGCGAACGCCGGAGCGCCGACCGCGATCGCCGCAGACGCACCGAGGCCGAAGGCCGTACGTGCCCCGACGATGTCCTCATCGCCCTCGTCACCGATCACCGGCACCGTTCCCCACACCGGCAGCGCGGCCGCGTCGAGCACCACATCGACCCCCGGCTCCACCTCGGCGGAAGACGACAACAGCACCGTCACGGGCTTGTCCGCGACATCCACCGGCACCGTCAGCGGCCCGCCGATCGACGGGAACTCGAGATCCGAGATCCGCACGATGCGCGAATCGTCGACGTACACGCCGGCCTCGGAATCACCGACCATCGCATCGAGCGGCCACGATTCGAACAGCCGCGAGATCAGCGCCAGCACCGGTGCCGACGTCCCGGCGAGTCCGATCCGCCGCCCGTGCAGGTTCGAGAGGGTCGAGATGTTCCGGCCCAGGTTGATCGGATGCTGCCGCTCACCGATGATCGGCACCACGACGACCCGCTGCGTGATCGCGAGCAGCGCCCCCGCGGCGGCGGTGCGGTCGGGCCCGGGGCCGGTGAGGTCACCGAGCAGCAGCACGTCGGCCGCGGCATCCAGTTCGGCGCCGAGTGCGGCGCGCGCCGCACGTCCGGAGCCCGAGCGCACCGCGAAGGCGGCGAGGGTGGCGTCGTCGAAGCGCAGCAGACGGGTCATCAGCGGGCCTCTCTCATCCAGCGGGTGAACGGCTGATCACCGTGCGAGGCGAGCAGCCCGCGCGTGCGCAGCACGGGCGTCACGTGCTCGGCGAACTCGCGCAGGCCCCACGGGTTGGTGTCGAACAGCAGGTTGAAGCCGTCGGCGGCCCCGGCATCCACCCAGTCGGTCATGATGTCGACGAGCCGTTCGGGCGAGCCGACGAAGAGCTGGTGCCCGAAACCGGCGAAGTACCGCAGCAGCTCGCGCACGGTGAGGTTTCCGGCTGCGCCGTAGGCGGCGATCGCCTTGCGGAACCCGATCGGCGCGGCCGAGGGGTCGCCCGACAGGCGCTGGATCTCGCCCTCGGCCGGGGCGTCGAGGTCGAGCCGCGAGCCGTCGATGCCGAACATCGCGGTGAAGCGCTTGAGCACGTAGCCGTCGGGGCTGAGCTCGTGGATCGTCTGGAAGCGGCGCTCGGCCTCCTCCTCGGTCGAACCGACGACGAGGTGGATGCCGGGCAGCACGAGCGGCGCGGGCCGACCGAGCTCCGCCGACCGGCGGCGCAGGTCGAGGCGGTTCTCGGCCGCCGTCTCCTTCACGGTCTCGGCCGCGAACACGGCCTCGGCGCTCGCGGCGGCGAGCTGACGCCCGCGCGGCGAGCCGCCGGCCTGCACCACGAGGGGTGCGACGTCGGGCAGCAGAGCCCGGATCGCGGGATCGACGCCCAGATCGGCACGACGGATGCCGTCGCCGAAGTACTCGCCCTCGTGCACGTAGTCGGTGTCGCCCTGCACGGCGGCGAGGAACGCGGTGTAGGCATCGACGAACTCCTCGGCGCGGGCGTAGCGCTCCTCGCGTCCGGGGTCGGAGGTGTAGCCGAAGTCGGTGACGGCGGGACCGGTGACCCCCGTGACGACGTTCCACCCGAACCGTGAGCCGCTGAACGCGCTGACGCTGAGCAGGCGGCGGGCGAGTTCGACCGGGTCGTTCGTGCTCGACGAGACGGTCGAGATGATGCCGAGGTGCTCGGTCTCGGCGGCGACCGTGGCCAGTGCCGCGAGGGGTTCGAGGAGCCGGCTCGGACGGATCGCCGGGTTCGATGCGAGTCCCGGGGTGTCGGCGAGGAAGATCGCGTGGATGCCGGCGTCCTCGGCCGTGCGGGCGGCGTCGCGCCAGAAGTCGGCGCCGAACACCCGCAACGGGTCTTCGCCCGGCGCGCGCCAGGCGCCGGCATCCGTGCCGTAGTCGTAGACGTTCGCGCCGATCACGAGGGGGCGGGTCATCGGGCGGGCTCCTTCTCAGCGGGCGTGGACGCGGTCGCGGATGCTGTCGTGGATGCGGTGGCGGATGCCGGAGCGGATGCCCCGAGCGGACCCGTGCCGACGTACCAGATCTCGGGCAGGTCGCTGCCGACCAGGGCGCGTTCGCCGAGCGCCCGGGCCTTGAGGTGCACGGGGTTGTGGTTGCTGAGCGTGCGGGCGTTGCGCCAGTGCCGATCGAGGGCGAGGCGGCCGTCGACGAGCGATCCGCCGCCCAGGTCGAAGACGCTCTGCGCGGCCTGCTGCACGAGCGCCGGCACCGTGATCTGCGCGCGCGTGACGGCGAGGTGCCCGTCACCGGTCTGCTCGGCGAGGGGGCGATCCAGGTCGGCTCCGAGCAGCGCGGCCGCCGTGCGCACCGACGCCACCACGGCCTGCGCGAGACCGTCGAGAGTGCCGATGCGCTCCTGCAGCTGCGGGTCGTCGGCGGGCACGGCGGTCGAGGCGTGGCTGAAGTTGCGGGTGCGCGAGCGCAGCCAGGCGATTGCGTCGTCGCGGGTGCGCAGCGCGATCCCGGCCAGCGTCGCGAGATGCGTGAGCTGCAGCACGGCGTCGAGGTTGCCGAGCCGGTCGGTGCGCGAGCCCTCGCCCACGCGCACGCGCTCCGGGTCGACGACCACGTCGGTGAACTCGACCGTGCCCGACGTGGTGAGCCGCTGGCCCACGCCGTCCCAGTCGTCGTGCAGCACGACGCCCTCGGCATCCGCAGCCACGATCGCGACCAGGTGGCGGCCGTCCTCGTCGGAAGCGAGCACCGAGATCCGGTCGGCGTAGCCCGTGCCGGTCGCATAGGCCTTGCGTCCGTTCAGACGCAGGATGCCGTCGGCATCCGTGCGCAGCGTCGTGCCCACCGTGCCGATCTCTCCGGCGCCCTCGGTGGTCGCGCCGGCGAAGAGCAGGCCGGCCGCGATCTCGGCGGTCGCGGCATCCGTCTCACCGCGCGCGATGGCGCGGGCGGCGCGGTCGCTGGTGGTGAAGTGCGTGCGCAGGCTCTGCGTGACGTTCGCGTCGGCACGGGCCAGAAGGATCTGCAGGTCGACGAGCTGCGGGTACGTGAGCCCCGCGCCCCCGGCGGCGACGGGCAGTCTCGCCGCCGTCAGGCCGAGGCGGGCGAGCTCGCGCACGTCGGCGCGGAGTCCCCGCTCGGGGTCGCGGTCGTGGTCGCGCGCCGGCGACTCGGCCGCGATGCGGCCGATGACCTCATCGATCTCGGCGACGTTCGCCAGGGCGACCCCGACGTCTGCGACCGAGGTGAACGCGAGCAGATCCTCCGGCATCCGTCAGTCCGTCCCGCCCGCGCCCGACGGGCCGGAGTTCGGCCAGCCCGCGGGTGCCGTGCGACCGGCCGGGTCGAGCGCCGGACGCGTGCGGCCGTAGGCGAGCGCGTGCACGAAGCGGCGGCGGAACTCGGTCAGATCGAACGAGGTCACCGCCCGCGTCGAGGCGCCCTCGGGCGTGCCCCACACCAGCGGCAGGCCGTCGCTCGTGAGAGCGACCCGAGTCGCGAGCGAACCCGCGGCCGGGGTGAAGTCGACCGGGCCCTCGATCCAGCCCGTCACGATCTCGGGGCGATGCAGGATCACCGACGACAGTCCGTCGTGGGCGGCCGAGATCCGGCGCCCCCACTTGTACTGGTAGAAGTCGTTGTACGCATCGAGGATCGTGCCCGCGAAGTGCGCCGCCGGCAGATCGGAGCCGAGTAGCAGCGCCGTGACGTCCTCCTCGAGCAGCGCCTGCGAGGTCACGTTGACGCCCACCATGATCACGTTGCCGCTGTTCACGGCGCCGAACACGGCCTCGGCCGCCGCGCGGTCGTTGTTCGTGTTCGCATCGGTCACGGTCGGGGTTCCGGGCGCCGGGTACGGGCCCGCACCGCCCATGATGACGACCGAGCGGAACTTCAGGAACAGCTCCGGGTCCTTCTCGAGCGCCAGCGCGATGTTCGTGAGCGGTCCGAGCGGGTGCAGGTCGATCTGACCCGGGTGCTCGTTGGCGATGCGCACGAGGTAGTCGGCCGCGGACTCCGCCTCGAGCGTGGGCTCGGGGCGGTCGAAGCCGCGGTCGCCGAGGCCGTCGTGTCCGTGCACGAACCACGCGATCGACGGGTCGCCGTCGAGGGGACCGCTCGCGCCCAGGTAGATCGGGATGCGCGGGGCGTCCGCCACGTCGAGCACGTACGCGACGTTGCGGGCCGAGTCCTCGACCGCGCAGTTCCCGTAGATCGTCGTGATACCGACGATCTCGACGTCGGGCTGGGCGAGCAGGTAGAGCAGGGAGTGGGCGTCGTCGATGCCGGTGTCGGTGTCGACGACGATCCACTGCTTCTCGGGGGCGAAGTCGGGCATGATCCTGCTCTCAGTGCTGGTGCTGGTGCGCGGGCTCGGCGAGCTTGAACGCCAGGCGTCCGTGCGCGAAGCCACCACCGGCGCGGATGGCGGTCGCGACCCAGGCGGCCTCGGCCAGTTCGGCCTCGTCGGCACCGGCTGCGACGGCCTTCTGCGAGTGCGCGTCGATGCAGTACACGCACTGCGTGGTGATGCCCACGGCCAGCGCGATCAGCTCGCGGTACTTCAGCGGGATCGCCCGCGACTCGTCGGGAGCGAACACGGCGCTGTCGAAGGCCGCGAACGCCGCGAGGATGTCGGGGGTGTGTTCCTTGTAGACCTTCGTGTAGGTCTTGTCGGCTTCGCTGTCGAAGTAGGCGCTCATGCTCTGCTCTCTGCTGGTGTGCGTCGGGTGCTCCCGCCGCCGGGCGCGACGGCGCCACCGAGGAAGGAGGGTCTACCGCGACGCTAAGACCTGCGGCATCCGCCCCGCACCTCGGAGTGCAACACGAGGTCATCCGGAGCGAGCGGTCAGACCTCGTCCTCGTCGCTGAGTCGGCGGGGGCCCGCCCCGAGACTGCCGAGTGCGTCGTCGGGGTTCAGCAGACCGCACGCCTTCATCGACAGGCATCCGCAGCCGATGCATCCGGTCAGTTCGCGTTCGAGGCGCTCGATGCCCTCTCGACGCTTCTCGAGCGCGCGCTTCCAGCGGCGCGAGGCGCGCTGCCAGTCGTCGTGGCTCGGGGTCTCGGCGAGCGGCACGTCGGCGAACGCCGTCTGCACGTCGGCGAGCGGGATGCCGAGGCGCTTCGCCACCGCGATGAGCGACACCCGCCGGATCATGTGCCGCGGGTAGCGGCGCTGGTTGCCGGGCGTGCGGAACGAGGCGATGAGGCCGATCGACTCATAGAAGTGCAGAGCGGATGCCGCGACCCCCGTGCGTCGCGTCATCTCGCCGATCGAGAGGGCGTCCTCGGCGGTGTGCGCGGCATCGGCGTGCGAGGTCATCGCTGCCTCCGGAATACTGTGGCTCATGCCCGCGGATCCTGGCCCGCGGATTTGACCTAAAGTGTACTTGAGGTTTTAGCGTGGAACGCTGACCCGAAGGAAGACCCGATGACCTATGTGATCGCCCTGCCGTGCGTCGATGTCAAGGACCGCGCGTGCATCGACGAGTGTCCCGTCGACTGCATCTACGAGGGTGAACGCTCGCTCTACATCCACCCCGATGAGTGCGTCGACTGCGGGGCGTGCGAGCCGGTGTGCCCCGTCGAGGCGATCTTTTACGAGGACGACCTGCCCGACGAGTGGACCGACTACTACAAGGCGAACGTCGAGTTCTTCGACGAGGTGGGCTCGCCCGGGGGTGCGGCCAAGGTCGGCATGATCACGCACGACCACCCGCTCATCGCCGCACTTCCCCCGCAGGAGGGCGCCGAGTGAGCACCGCAGAATCCGGCATCCCTGTCCCCAGTGCCGTCGGCGAAGGGCTCAAGGCGGCGTTCCGCACCCACCCCGCCGGCGTCGCGATCATCACCGCGGCGACCCCCGAGGGGCCCGTCGGACTCACGGCGTCGAGCGTAGCATCCGTCGCCGTCGACCCCGCCGCGATCGTGTTCTCGGTCACCCGGGCGACCGGAAGCGCGGGCGGGCTCCTCTCGGCCCCGACCTTCGTCGTGCACCTGATCGATCACGATCACTCCGAATTGGCGCAGAGCTTCGCCGTGAGCGGGTCGGAGCGCTTCACGCCCGAGCAGCAGTGGAGCACCCTGCCGACGGGCGAGCCGTACCTCCCCGCAGCCCGCTTCGCGCTGCGCTGCCGCGCGCTGCAGACGGTGCCCGTCGGTACGTCGAGCGTGGTGATCGCCGAGGTGCTCGAGGTGTTCGCCGGCCCGCAGGGCCGCCCCCTCGTCTACGTCGACCGCAAGTTCCACAGCCTCCCGCACCAGCCCTGACCGGCCCCGCGTGTACCCAACTCAGGAACATCGGCCGTCGAACGGCAGTTTCGGCCACTGAATCGGACGATCTCGCCAGTTCTTCCTGAGTTAGGTACGCCGCCCGCGGCGCATAACTCCTCAGAACCGGCCCCCGAACCCCGGTTCTGGCCGAAAACTACCCCGGAACGCCCGTTCTCTCCGGAGTTGTGAACCCCGATCCGCTCACACCGCGGCGGTCGAATCCCGGTCCGTGAGCACGAACGGCAGATCGGCGGGCGGGACCTCGCCTTCGCCCAGCTGCGCGAGCACCGCGGCGGCCGCGCGCTCGCCCTGCTGCAGCGGGAACTGATCGACCGTGGTGAGCCCGAAGATCTCGCCGAGCTCATGCCCGTCGATGCCGATCACCGAGAGATCCTCCGGAACGCGGATGCCGTGCTCCCGCGCCGCGAGGATCGCCCCGATCGCCATCTCATCGGATGCCGCGAACACCGCGGTCGGCCGTGGACCGCCCCCGCCGAGCAACTGATGAGCGGCGCGCAGGCCGCCCGCGATCGTGAAGTCGGCGGCCACCACGAGCGACGGGTCGACCGGAATGCCCGCGTCGACCAGCGCCTCCTCGAACCCGCGGCGACGGTTGGTCGGCACGTGGAACTCCTCGTCGAACTCGGCGGTCGCCCCGATGTACGCGATGTCTCGGTGGCCCAGCCCGATCAGGTGCTCGGTGGCGAGGCGGGCGATGCCGAGCTCGTCGACCGTGAGGGTCTCGAGGGTCGGATGCGGTCCGCCGATCGCGATGATGGGCATCCCCAGCTCGAGCAGCCGACGCGTCTCGTCGTCGTCGAGACGGATCGACACGGCGATCACGGCATCCACGCCCTGACGCCGCAGGAAGGTGTCGAACACGTGCCGCCGCGTCTCGCGGTCGGGGGTGATGTTGTAGAGGGTGATGTCGAAGCCGGCGCGCATGAGCGCCGACGACACCCCCGACAGCACGGTGCTGAAGAACCAGCGGTCGAGGTAGGGAACGATCACCCCGACCGTGCGGGTGCGCCCGGAGGCGAGGCTCGACGCACGCGAGGACACCACGTAGCCGAGGCTGTCGGCGGCCCCCAGAACCCGCGCACGCGTCTCGTCCGAGACCTTGCCGCGCCCGCTCAGGGCGCGCGAGACGGTCGCCGTCGACACGCCGGCCAGTCGTGCCACGTCGTCGATGCTCGCCATCGCGCCGCCTTTCGAGGATCGTTCGAATCGAAGAAGAGAAGATCGGATGCCGGGGCCGCCAGCGAGCGCGACCCCGGTCCGATCGCCGAGGGCATCAGCCCCGCGTGAACCAGACGGTCGTGTCGACGGGCAGCTCCGAGCCCGCGAAGGGCTGGCTCTTCACGAGGAACGTCGCGTCGTCGGGCAACGCGATCGGTGCAGTGCCGAGGTTCGCGACCACGTGCACGTCACCGCGGCGGAAGGCGACGGCATCCGCACCGAAGTCCTCCCAGACCAGCGAGCCCGAGCCGAAGCCGTGCGCACGGCGCAGCGCCAGCAGTTCGGTGTAGAGCGAGAGGGTGGAGTTCGGGTCGGCCAGCTCGACGTCGCGCGCGTACGTCGCCCATTCGTCGGGCTGCGGCAGCCACGAGAGTCCGGTGTCGTTGAAGCCGAACGCCGGGGCATCCGCCTCCCAGGGCAGCGGCACGCGGCATCCGTCGCGTCCGTAGCGCTCGTGCTTCGTGCGGAACCAGGTCGGGTCCTGACGGTACTCGTCGGGGATCTCCATGGCCTCCGGCAGGCCCAGTTCCTCGCCCTGGTAGAGGTACGACGATCCGGGCAGCGCGAGCATGAGGGTCGTCGCCGCACGGGCACGGGCGAGGCCGATCACGGCGTCGGGCTTGTTCGGGGTGTGGGGGCCGATGCCCTCGCCCTGCGGGTTGTCGACCGTGAGGGCGAGGCGGGTGGCGTGGCGCACCACGTCGTGGTTCGAGAGCACCCAGGTGCTGGGGGCGCCGACCGCTCCGAAGTCGTCGAGCGATTCGCGGATGACGTCGCCGAGCGCCTTCGCGTCCCACGCCGTCATCAGGTAGGGGAAGTTGAAGGTCTGGTGCATCTCGTCGGGGCGCACCCACAGCGAGGTCTTCTTCAGCGTCGGCAGCCAGGCCTCGCCGCAGAGGGCGCGGTCGCCGTCGTACTCGGCGAGCAGTTCGTGCCAGTCGCGGTAGATGTCGTGCACGCCGTCCTGACCCCAATACGGCACGTTTGCCTCGCCGCCGCCCATCGAGTCGGCATCCGACGGAGGGGTGTAGTCGGGCAGGCCGTCGGCCTTGATCATGCCGTGCGCCACGTCGACGCGGAAGCCGTCGACGCCGCGGTCGAGCCAGAAGCGCAGGATCGAACGGAACTCCTCGCGCACCTCTTCGTTGGTCCAGTCGAAGTCGGGCTGGGTGGCGTCGAAGATGTGCAGGTACCACTGGCCGGGGGTGCCGTCGGCCTCGGTCACGCGCTGCCACATGCCGCCGCCGAACACCGACTCCCAGTTGTTCGGGGGCAGTTCGCCGTTCTCGCCCTTGCCGTCGCGGAAGATGTAGCGGGCGCGCTCGCGGCTCCCGGGCGCCGCCTTCAGTGCCTCCTGGAACCACACGTGCTGGTCGGACGAGTGGTTGGGCACGAGGTCGACGATCACGCGGATGCCGCGGGCATGGGCCGCCTCGAGCATGGTGTCGAAGTCGGCCAGGGTGCCGAAGAGCGGGTCGACGTCGCGGTAGTCGGCGACGTCGTAGCCGGCGTCGCGCTGCGGGCTGGTCATGAAGGGGCTCAGCCAGATCGCGTCGACGCCGAGGTCCTTCAGCGAGTCCAGGCGGCCGGTGATGCCGGGGAGGTCGCCGATGCCGTCGCCCGAGGCGTCGGCGAAGGAGCGGGGGTAGATCTGGTAGATGACGGCGCTGCGCCACCACTCGGATCCGGGCGCGGCGAACTGTTCGATTTCAGGCATCCCCCGAGCCTAATGCAAGCGCTTGCATCACTCGCGCACCGCGCACCCGGGAGTACGCTGACGGCACCATCACGAGGAGGTGTCGCATGATTCCCGAGATCAACTACTGGGCCGTTCTGCTGGCCACGCTGTCGAGCATGATCGTCGGCTCGATCTGGTACTCGCCGAAGGTGTTCGGTACGCGCTGGTCGAAGCTCGCGAACGTCGACATGGATCGCCCGGCGGCCACCGCGGTCTGGCCGATCATCACCACGGTGATCGTGAGCTTCATCACGGCCTGGGTGCTCGCCGGAGCATCCGCCATCGCCTGGCACTTCTATGGCGGATCCTGGTTCTGGGGTGCCGTCATCACCGCGGTCACTCTCTGGGCCGGCTTCACGGCGGCCCGCTTCATCACCCACGACGCCTTCGAGGGGCGCTCGACCCGGCTCACGACCCTCAACATCGCGCACGAGCTCGTGACGGTGCTCGTGATGGCGGCGATCATCGGGCTGTGGCCGCCCGCGATGACCGTGTAGTGCGCCGGGCCCCGCACCGATGAAGCCTTTATTCATACACGAGCAGAAACTGTAAGAAGTCCCCTTCCCTCTCGGCGACGGAACTGCGATGATCATCGCGTGACCTTCGGGTCGCCCGTGTGCGTTCCCCCACCGCGCACGGAGTTTGACGAGAGGTCCCCCAATGTCTCGTTCCCGTTCTCCCCGTCGTGCTGTCGGCTGGACGGTGGTCGTCGCGCTCGTCGCCACCGCCGTGCTCGCCGGCGCGGCATCCGCTGCCACCGGAGATCCCGTCCCCGCCGACGAGACCGCCGACCCGACCGCTCCGGAGCCCTCCGTGTCGATCGCTCTCGCCTACGAGTTCCTCGACGCGCGCACCGATCAGTTCTGCGACGGCGAGGGCATGTGCCTGCCGCGCAGCTACGAGGGCGGGTTCTTCACGACGCCGACCTGGGACTTCACACCGTCGTTCGTCTACGACGACGCGCTGGTCATCATCGCGTACACCGCCCGCGGTCTTCCCGACGACATCCGCCGCGCGAAGAGCATCGGCGAGACGCTGCTCTTCGTGCAGGAGAACGACCCGATCGGCGACGGACGCGTGCGCACCCACTACGAACCCCACGCCATCCGTCAGGGCCGCATGGAGATCACCGGACCCGGCACGTTCACCGGAAACCAGGCCTGGGCCGGCCTCGCCCTCGCCCGCCTCTTCCACGCCACCGGCGATCAGCGCTACCTCGACGGTGCGCTCGACATCGCGAACTGGATCCAGACGAACACCGCCGACATGGTGCGCGCCCCCTTCGGCTACACCGGTGGGCAGACGGATGCCGGTGACTCGCTCGTCTGGAAGTCCACCGAGCACAACGCCGACATCGCCGGTTTCTTCGGGCAGCTCGCCCAGCTCACCGGTGACACCGTCTGGGCCGACCGCGCCGCCGTCGCCGCCGCGTTCGTCACCGCGATGCAGAGCCCCGACGGCCACGTCGACACCGGCACGCTGCTCGACGGCAGCACGGTCAACACTCACCCCATCCCGCTCGACGCGCAGACCTGGACCTCGCTCGCGACCGGCGACCCGCGCTACGACGCAGCACTCGACTGGACGCTCGCGAACCTCATCGGCACCGACGGCCCCTACACGGGCCCCGGCATCAGCGACGTCGACACCTCGAAGGTCTGGTTCGAGGGAGCAGCGCACCTCGCACTGGCCCTGAAGCTGCGGGATGCCGCAGGCGATGCGGCTTATGCGGACACGTTGCTCGACAGCATCCGTCTCGGTCAGCGCGACGCCGCGAACGGCGACGGCAAGGGGATCGTCGCGACCTCGACCGACGGCCTCGACTCCGGGTTCGGCGACCTCTACTACGCGAGCCTGCACACCGGCGCGACCGCCTGGTACCTGCTGGCCGAGGCCGGCGACAACCCCTTCACCCTGCCGGCCGACTGACCGGCGGCAGGAATGACGGAGGGGGCGGATGCCGAAGCATCCGCCCCCTCCGTCGAAGAAGTTACGCGGCGACGCGCGCGACCGCGGCGATCGCGCTCGCGAAGAAGCCGATCCCGTCGATGCCGGAGCGCATGGCCACCGAGGTGTCGGGGCCGAAGCCGGCCTCGGTCGCGTGCTCGGGGTGTGGCATGAGCCCCACGACGTTGCCCGCCTCGTTCGTGATGCCCGCGATGTCGCGCAGCGAACCGTTGGGGTTGACGCCCGCGTAGCGGAAGGCCACGAGGCCCTCGCCCTCGATGCGGTCGAGGGTCTGCTCGTCGGCGATGTAGCCGCCGTCGGCGTTCTTGAGCGGGATGACGATCTCCTGCCCGCGGCGGAACTCGTTGGTCCACGCGGTGTCGGAGTTCTCGACCGTCAGCTTCTGGTCGCGACGGATGAAGTGCTGGTGGCTGTTGCGGATGAGTCCGCCGGGCAGCAGGTGCGACTCGACGAGCATCTGGAAGCCGTTGCAGATGCCGAGCACGGGCAGCCCCTTGGCGGCGGCATCCTTCACCTCGGCCATGATCGGCGAGAGCGCGGCGATGGAGCCGGCGCGCAGGTAATCGCCGTAGCTGAATCCGCCGGGCAGCACGAGGGCGTCGACACCCTCGAGGTCGTGCGAGCCGTGCCAGAGGGCGACGGGCTCGGCGCCGGCCATGCGCACGGCGCGCTGCGCGTCGCGGTCGTCGAGCGAGCCGGGGAAGGTGACGACCCCGATGCGTACGGTCATTCGACGACCTCGATGCCCACGACGTCTTCGATCACGGAGTTCGACAGCACCTCGTCGGCGATGCGGGTCGCCTCGGCGAGCAGCTCGTCGGTGACCTCGCCCTCGACCGTGAGCTCGAAGCGCTTGCCGATGCGGACGTCGGAGAAGCCCTCGACGCCGAGGCGTGCGAACGCTCCGGAGACGGCCTTCCCCTGCGGGTCGAGCAGTTCGGACTTGGGCATGACGTCGACGACGATGGTGGGCATGAACGGCTCCAGAAGTCGCGGGCAGGAAGGCGCGTCCAGTCTACCGCCCTGCTCCGGTCGCGATTCGCCGCCGGGCGTGGCGCGCGGGGCGTCGCTCAGGCGTGGAAGACGGTGTGCAGATCGCCGATGAGCTCGCGGCCGCCGAGGCCGTCGATCTCGAACAGCACCGAGATGCCGACCACGTGGCTGCCGAGGCGCTCGACGAGTTGGCGGCCGGCGGCGAGGGTGCCGCCCGTCGCGAGCACGTCGTCGATGAGCAGCACGCGCGATCCCGCGGGCAGGTCGTCGTGCATCTCGATGGTGGCGGTGCCGTATTCGAGGGCGTAGTCGACGGATGCTGCGGGGCGGGGCAGCTTGCCGGCCTTGCGGATCGGGATGAGTCCGGTGCCGGCGGCGATGGCGGCGGCACTCGCGAGGATGAACCCGCGGGCTTCGATCCCGGCGATCACGTCGAACTGTCCGGCGAACGGCTCGATGATGGCCTCGGTCGTGACGCGGAGGGCCTCGGCGTCGGCGAGCAGCGGCGTGATGTCGCGGAAGATGATGCCCGGCTGCGGGTAGTCCGGCACGTTGCGGATCAGCGACTGGGCGCGGGCGAGGGCAGGGGAGAGTTCGGCTTCGGGCACTGAGCAAGGGTACTCCTCGTGTTCGAGGCTTTCGAAAACGGGGACCCTTGACAATCGTGGGAGCGCTCCCATATCGTGGCCGGAACGTCGTGGGAGCGCTCCCATCGCGGAGCCCACGGCTCAGCACCATCCCGACGCACCACCCACCGCACCACCTCACGAAGGAGTGAACTGTGAACGCACGCGCCCGCCACCGGGTCCTCACGACCGCAGCCGTGGCATCCGTCTCGGCCCTCGCCCTCGCCGGCTGTTCCACCGGCGGAGGAGGCGAGGGCGGCTCGAACGCCGACGAGGAGATCACTCTCACCGTCACCACGTTCGGCACCTTCGGCTACGACGACCTGTACGAGGAGTACGAGGCCGCCCACCCGAACATCACCATCGAGGCCACCAACATCGACACCGGCGGCAACGCCCGCACCGACGCCTTCACCAAGATCGCGGCCGGCTCGGGTCTCAGCGACGTCGTCGCGATCGAGGAGGGCTGGCTCGGCGCCGTCATGGACGTCTCCGACACCTTCGTCGACCTGCGCGACTACGGCATCGAGGACCGCAAGGACGACTGGGTCGACTGGAAGTACGGGCAGGCCACGGATGCCGAGGGCCGCGTCATCGGCTACGGCACCGACATCGGCCCCTCGGGCATCTGCTACAACGGCGCCGCGTTCGAGGCCGCCGGGCTCCCGAGCGACCGCGAGTCGGTCGCCGAGCTGCTGAACGGCGACTGGGAGAACTACTTCCAGGTCGGCGCCGACTACACGGCCAAGACCGGCAAGGCGTGGTACGACCACTCCGGCTTCGTGTGGAACGCGATGGTCAACCAGCTCGACGAGGGGTACTACACCGCCGACGGCGAGCTGAACGTCGAGGGCAACGCCGAGCTGCAGGAGCGCTTCGAGCTGCTGGGAGCGGCGACCGAGGGCGGCCAGTCCGCCGCCCAGACCGCGTGGGACTGGAACGGTGGCAAGTCCTTCGTCGACGGCACCTTCGCGACCTTCGTGTGCCCCGGCTGGATGCTCGGCGTCGTGCAGGGTCAGGTCGAGGCCGGCGGCGGCGACGCGTCGACCGGCTGGGACTTCGCGGATGTCTTCCCCGGCGGAGCGGCGAACTGGGGTGGCGCGTTCCTGTCGATCCCCGAGTCCTCGCAGCACAAGGAGGCCGCAGCCGAGCTCGCCGACTGGCTGACGCAGCCCGAGCAGCAGGTGAAGCAGTCGGCCGCCGCGGGCAACTTCCCCTCGACGGTGAAGGCGCAGGAGACCCTCGCCGCCGACGCCACCCCGAACGCGTTCTTCAACGACGCCCCGACCGGCGCGATCCTCGCGGAGCGCGCGAAGGGCGTGGTCGCGCAGTTCAAGGGCGCCGATGACTCGGTGATCCAGGAGAACGTCTTCGGCCCGGCGCTCAGCGCGCTCGACCGCGGCGAGACCGACACGAAGGGCGCCTGGGATCAGGCGATCTCCCTCCTGAACGACCTGGTCGGCTGACCGGCCCTTCGCCCTTCGTCTCGTCGCTGACGCTCCTCGCTCAGGGACCGGTTCCCCCGGTTCCTGAGCGAGCGGAGCGAGACGAAGGGCACCTCCGATCAAGGAAACCCTCATGACTCTCACCGCACCGCCCGCGCAGCAGCGTGCGGCGGCATCCGCTTCTGAATCGGATGCTCCGCCGAAACGCTCCTGGCGCCATCGCGTCTCCCGCTTCGACCAGAACGCCTCGCCGTACTTCTACATCTCGCCGTTCTTCCTGCTGTTCGGGCTGGTGGGCCTGTTCCCGCTGCTGTACACGGTGTACGTCGCCGTGCACGAGTGGGATCTGCTCAAGGGCGAGGGCGGGTTCGTCGGCTTCGGCAACTTCGTCGAGATCCTCGGCGACGGGATGTTCTGGAACTCGATCTTCAACACCCTCAGCATCTTCCTGCTGTCGGCGATCCCGCAGCTCGCGGTCGCCCTGACGATCGCCTACCTGCTCGACCGCGGGCTGCGCGCCCCGACGTTCTGGCGCATGAGCGTGCTCATCCCGTTCGTGGTCACCCCGGTGGCGGTCGCGATCATCTTCTCGAGCATCTTCAACGAGGCCGACGGCCTCGCCAACAACCTGCTCAACCTCATCGGCATCGCCGACCAGCAGTGGAAGCACGACACCGCGCTGTCGCACATCGCGATCGCGGTCATGGTGAACTTCCGCTGGACCGGGTACAACGCGCTCATCCTGCTCGCCGCGATGCAGGCCGTTCCGCGCGACCTCTACGAGTCGGCGGCCCTCGACGGCGCCGGCGCCGCCCGCCGCTTCTTCTCGATCACGATCCCGACGATCCGACCGACGCTGATCTTCGTCATCATCACGGCGACCATCGGCGGACTGCAGATCTTCGCCGAGCCCCGGCTGTTCGACGTCTCCACCGCCGGCGGCATCGGCGGCAGCGATCGGCAGTTCCAGACGACCGTGCTGTTCCTCTGGGAGCTCGCGTTCTTCCGGCGCGATCTGGGCGAAGCATCCGCCGTCGCCATCCTGCTGTTCCTGTTGATCGTCGGCATCGGCGTGATCAACTTCCTGATCTCGCGACGGATATCGACGGGGGATGCCGGCCGCAACCGCGCCGCGCGCCGCCGCGCCCGTGCGACCGCCGCCACCCTCGAGGAGGACGCACGATGACCGCGACGATGGCACTGAGCGTGCCCGAGAAGATCCGCCGTCGCCGGGGCAGTGCCCTCGGCAACGCGGGGATCGGCAGCCGCCCCGGCTTCCTCACCTACGGCCTGCTGGCCGCGTTCGTGATCGGCAGCGTGTACCCGCTGTGGTGGTCGGTCGTCGTCGCGAGCGGCACGAACGCCACGCGCGGCGAGACCCTGCCGCTCATCCCGGGCGGCAACTTCCTCGCGAACGCCGCCAAGGTGTTCGACGCGATCCCGTTCTGGCTGGCGCTGGGGAACTCGTTCCTCATCTCGGGCATCATCACGATCTCGGTCGTGACGTTCTCGACCCTCGCCGGCTACGCGTTCGCGAAGCTGCGCTTCAAGGGACGCGACGGCCTCATGGTGTTCGTGATCGCGACCATGGCGATCCCCACGCAGCTGGGCATCATCCCGCTGTTCATGCTCATGCGCGAACTCGGCTGGACGGGCTCGATCGGGGCCGTGATCGTGCCGACACTCGTCACCGCGTTCGGCGTCTTCTTCATGCGGCAGTACCTCGTCGACGTCATCCCCGACGAACTGATCGAAGCCGCCCGCGTCGACGGCGCCAACCAGTTCCGCACGTTCCTGACGGTCGGGATCCCGGCCGCCCGCCCCGCGATGGCCATCCTCGGACTCTTCACGTTCATGACCGCGTGGACCGACTACCTGTGGCCGCTCATCGTGCTCTCGCCCTCGAATCCCACCCTCCAGACCGCGCTCAGCCAGCTGCAGTCCGGTTACTACATCGACTACTCGATCGTGCTCGCCGGTGCGGTGCTCGCGACCCTTCCGCTGCTCGTGCTCTTCGTGGTCGCGGGCAAGCAGCTGGTCAGTGGCATCATGGCGGGCGCGGTGAAAGGATGACTCCATGACCCGTGCGTTTCCCCAGAACTTCCTCTTCGGCGCCGCCACCGCGGCCTACCAGATCGAGGGGGCGGCTTTCGAAGACGGGCGCACCGCGTCGATCTGGGACGCGTTCTCGCGCGTACCCGGAGCGGTGATCAACGGGGACAACGGCGACGTCGCCTGCGACCACTACCACCGGTACCGCGACGACGTGGCGCTGATGAAGGACCTCGGCCTCCAGACGTACCGCTTCTCGACCTCGTGGTCTCGGGTGCGCCCCGACGGCGGTGCCGTGAACGCGCAGGGCGTCGACTTCTACGAGCGCCTGGTCGACGAGCTGCTCGCCGCCGACATCCTGCCGTGGCTGACGCTGTACCACTGGGACATGCCGCAGGCGCTGCAGGAGACCGGCGGCTGGACGAACCGCGACACGGTCGACCGCTTCCTCGAGTACGCGGGCACCATGCACGACGCGCTCGGCGACCGGGTGAACGTGTGGACCACGCTGAACGAGCCGTGGTGCTCGTCGTTCCTGTCGTACACGGGCGGTGAGCACGCCCCCGGTCACACGAGCGTCGCCGAGGGTCTGCTCTCGGCCCACCACCTGCTGCTCGCCCACGGCGAGACGGTGCGCGAGCTGCGAGGGCGCGACGCCTCGCTCAACCTCGGCATCACGCTCAACCACACGGTCGCCGACCCCGCCGACCCGACCAACCCCGCCGACGTCGACGCCGCGCGCCGTATCGACGGGCAGTTCAACCGCTGGTTCCTCGACCCCATCTACCGGGGCGAGTACCCGGCCGACATCGTCGAGGACATCCGTGCGGTGGATGCCGCGGCCGTCGAGACCTTCGAAGCCGCGATCCACGACGGCGACCTCGCCACCATCGCGCAGCACATCGACACGCAGGGCGTGAACTACTACCACGGTGACCTCGTCTCGGGCGCCGTGCCCGAGAACGTCGCCGTCGAGAGCGTGCCGGACACCGAGCGAAAGGTGCGCAGCCCCTACCCGTCGTTCGAGAACATCCACAACGTCGAGCGCGGCCTGCCCCGTACGGCGCAGAACTGGGAGGTGCAGCCCGAGGGGCTCACCCGCCTGCTGCAGCGCGTGTGGACGGAGTACGCGCAGCCCGCCGGAACCGTGCTGTACATGACCGAGAACGGCGCCGCCTACGACGACGTCGCGGTCGTCGAAGACGGCGAGACCCGCGTGCACGACGACGACCGCGCCGAGTTCCTGCGCCTGCACCTCGCTGCGGTGCTCGACGCGGCGGATGCCGGGGTCGACGTGCGCGGATACTTCTACTGGTCGCTGTTCGACAACTACGAGTGGGCGTGGGGCTACGACAAGCGCTTCGGCATCGTGCGCGTCGACTACGACACCCAGGAGCGCACGCTCAAGGACTCCGCGCGGGAGTACGCTCGCATCATCGCCGCTCGCTCTCTCTGAGACCGGGCGGCGAGGGCGGTCGGAGCATCCGATCGCCCCGCCGGATCGGAGGAAGAGCTGTGTCGCGAGCGACGATCGAAGAGGTGGCCGCTGCCGCCGGAGTGTCACGGTCGACGGTCTCGCGCGTCGTCAACGGTTCGACGGCGGTCAGCCCCGAGGCGCTCGCCGCGGTGCACGATGCGATCGAGCGGCTGAACTACGTGCCGAACCGCGCGGCGCGATCGCTCGCGTCGCGTCAGACGCATGCGATCGCCCTGATCGTGCCCGAAGACACCACGCGCTTCTTCGGCGACCCGTTCTTCGCCGCGATCGTCGCCGGCATCACCGGCACGCTCCGCACCTCCGACTACCTGCTGAACCTGCTCATCGCGAGCGACGACCCGGGCGACAAGATGACCGGCTTCGTGCGCAACGGCGGTGTCGACGGGGCGCTGCTGGTGTCGCACCACACGAGCGACGCGTTCATCGACCGGATCGCGGATGCCGTGCCGGTCGTCTACGGCGGGCGCCCCGTGCGCACGCGCGAGACCGACTACGTGGTCGACGTCGACAACGTGGCCGGGGCGCGTGAGGCGGTGCGCCGCCTGGTCGACATCGGCCGCACCCGCATCGCCACGATCTCCGGTCCGCTCACGATGCTCTCGTCGATCGACCGCGTGCAGGGCTTCCGCGAGGCGTTGGCGGATGCCGGGCTCACGCCGTTCGCCGAGGAGGAGGGCGACTACAGCGAGGCCAGCGGCGCCGACGCCGCCCGCCGCATCCTCGCGGCGGGCCGCCCCGACGCGATCTTCGTCGCGAGCGACCTGATGGCCCGCGGCGCTCTCACGGCGCTGCGTGCCTCCGGCATCCGCGTTCCCGACGACATCGCCCTCGTCGGGTTCGACGACTCCTCGGTCGCGCTCAGTTGCGACCCGCAGCTCACGACGATGCGTCAGCCGATGTACGCGCAGGGCGAGGCGATGGCGCAGGTGCTGCTGTCGCGGCTCGCCGGGGGAGACCCGCCCCGCACGACCATCCTGCCGACGGAGCTCGTGGTCCGGGCATCGGGCTGACGGGGCTACCTGCTCATCCATGCACTCGCGAGTTCCCGCATCCCGTACGACGCCCGATGGTTCACCGTCCCGTACACCTACTGGCTCGATGGATGGGATCAGAAACTCAGCAGCGCGGAGAAGATCATGTTGCTCATTGCGTTGAGCTCGAAGCCGAACTTCGAACTCCCATACAACCGAGCGCCTGCTTGGTACGGAATCTCGGAGAGCACAGCGAAGCGAGGGCTCACCCGCCTCGCTGATCGAGAGAAGCCGCCGATCATGCGCTGGGAACGTCAGCCGTTCAGGCCTTCGCCTTCGGGATCACAGATCAGTCCTGCCTCCACGATCGCGTCATACACGGCCTCGCGCTCGGGGCCCGTCACATCCTGTCCGTCGGCGAGAAGTCGGAGGGGCTCATCGGGGAGATTCGAGTCGTACAGCTGCTGCCCCATGCACGGATAGTAGTCGGGCATGTCCTCGTAGTCGGTGATGCCGTCCGACCGCAAGAGCACTGCGAATCCTTCAGCGATCTCTTCCGGGACCGGCCGCGAGTCGCTCGGGTCAGTCGAGGGCTGTTCCGACGAGGTCGGCGACGGTGCGTCTGTCGGAAGCGTGATCGGGCCTTCGGGGCTGACGAGACCCGCGGCGATGACGGCGAGAGTCACCAAGGTTCCGATCGCGCCGCCGACGATCGACAGGATGGTCCCAGCGATCGACGGCCATTTCGCCGTGTTCTTCGCGAACAGCCCGATCAGCGACAGGACGAACGCTGCGAGGAGCACGACGACTCCGAAGATGAAGGTCACCGGGAGGCACGCGAGCACGGTGCCGACGACCGCCAGGCCCAGACCGATGGGTCCCAGCACCGGAGCACCACGCCGCTGCGGCACAGTCATCTGCGTGCCGCTGGAGATTTGAAGTGCTGGTGGTGGCGCGAGCGCCGGAGTGTGTTGCTCGGGAGCGAAATGATCGGTCCACGTTTGGCCGTCCCACCAGCGCCGGCGACCTGACCCGTCGTCGTACCATCCAGGGGGCGTGCTCATGGTGCTCCTCCGTGCCGTTTCCGTCGCCGAGCTCATGTTATTCCGTATGAGAACGTGGCCGACCCTCGAGCGTGACACCGCTCTGATACCTACACGACGCGTTAGGGCGCGTTTCATGACGCGAAGAACGAGCGCGGCCTAAGTAGTTTGAGCGGAGATCTCGCGGATGAGGTCGGTGCGTAGTCCTTCCGCGTCTAGCAATTGGGCGCGCCGGCACGATCGGACGTGCGCAAGCGTGCGGGCCCCGTCTGACGGGGTTTCTCGGGGCGGGACCCTTCGACAGGCTCAGGGACCCAGTTCTGTGGACTCTTCGACAGGCTCAGGGACCCAGTTCTGTGGACTCTTCGACAGGCTCAGGGACCCAGTTCTGTGGACTCTTCGACAGGCTCAGGGGCCCAGTATCGAAACTGGGTTGCTGAGCCTGTCGAAGCACCCACCGCGGGAACTGCACGGGTGCGGCCCTGTCGCCCCCTCCGGGACAGGGACGCACCCGCGGTTTCAGGGGCCGCCCAGGAGCGACGTGAAGAAGTCGCCGCCGAAGAGCGTCAGCGCGGTGACGCCGGCCGAGAGCAGAACCACCCCCACGGTGCCCGCCACGGCCAGCACCGAGATGCCGTGCCCGCCGAGGCGCTGTCCCCGCAGCCCCACCGAGACGCCGGCGCGCGCCGCGATCTCGCCCGCGGCATCGTCGCGGTAGAGCTCGGTGCGTGCGGCGAAGCGGCGGTGGAACTCCTCGGCGAGAACGAGCGCCGCGGCCATGGTGGCGGGGCGATCGAAGCGCGTGCTCCCCGTCAGGTACACGTACAACCGATCGGAGACGAGCTCGATCTCGGCGCCGCGTCCGAGGTCGAGCACGCGCGCCATCAGGTCGGGCGTGAAGATGTACAGAGCGTCGGTCTGGTAGCCCTCCGGCACGATCAGCCGGAACACCTTCGCGAACTCGCCCTCGAGCTCCATCCGGGCAGCGCCCCGGCCGAGGCCCAGCGTCGGGACGATGCTGCGTCGCCGGTTCGCGAGCACGATGTGCGGCACCGACGACGGCAGCGGCAGCTCGATGAACGCGAACGGTCGCTGCACGGTCGCGCCCTCCTGGCCGCGCGACAGCGAGTGATGGATGCCGAGCTCGAACGGCATCCGCGGATCGTCGCCCGCGACCACCGCGCGCTCCTGGCCGCGCAGCACGCGGGTGAAGGGAGCGCCGGGGCGGCGGGTGTGCTCGAGTCGATCCGCGTAGGCCCAGCCGTTCTGCCAGGCGAACGCCGCGATCTTCACGCGACGGCTGAGGCCCACCGCGAACCACACGAATCCAACGGCCGCGAGCAGCGTGTAGCCGATCACGAACACCGCGAGGATCGGTGCGACGGCGAGGATGTCGGTGCGCCCGAGGAACCACAGACCCGCGAGCATCGCCGCCGCGAACAGCAGCACGACCACGAGCAGGAACACGAAGCGCCGGTGCAGCGGGATCTTCGTGATCCGCTCGTAGGCGACGATGTCGCGGATGCCGGCGCTGCGCTGCAGCGGAGCGAGGTCGACGGCTACAGCGTCCACGGCAGGGTCGCCCACGGACCGTTGCGCGTCTCGGTCGCTGCGGCCTTGAAGTCCGCCCACCCGTCGCCGAACTTCTCGAACGACTTCTCGTCGACGCGGCCGTCGGACCAGTGCATGACCCGGCCGGCGATGTAGCTGAGGCCGAAGTCGGCCCACGAGGAGAACGCGGGCCGCGCCTCGACGTTGATCGCGTGGATGATCGAGCGGGCCTCGGGCACGTCGCCGTGTCCGAGCGCGACGCCCCAGGTCGCCATCGCGACGGCCTGGCCGATCGCGTAGCCGTCGAGAGTTTGCACGAACAGGTCCGGCGTCACGATGTCCTTACCCACGCGCTTGCGCACCTCGGACTCGATGTACTCGATCGCGGTGATGAACGCCTTGGCGTCGCGCTTGTCGCCGCCCTCCTCGACGATGGCCGCCAGCCATTCCTTCGCCTTCGGGGCACGGCCGAGGCGCTCGGCGACGGCGACGCGCACGGCGAGGTACAGCACCCAGACCTCGCGGCGGCGGCGCACCGTGGTGAGGCGTTCGATGTTCGACAGCCACTCCTCACGGGTGTGCACGCCCCACTGCTCGACGAGCACCGACTTCTCCGACGGGCCGAGGTCGCTCGCGGTCGGGTCGTTCCACGGGCCGGAGGGCAGGTTGCGGATTTGCAGGAAGCCCAGGGCGATCTCGTTCGCCTCGGCATCCGTCGTCGAGAACTTCTCGGAGGGCTTCACCTTGGCCGCCGGGATGATCCAGAGGATCAGGAAGAAGAGGGCCACGGCGCCGACGATCGCCCACACCCACCACTGGCCGATCAGCCAGCCGACGATGGACCCGAGGTCGTTGAAATCGACGGGCGCGAGACGGTGCATGGAGGCTCCCCAGAGATAATTAAACTGAACGTACATTCAGCGAGTAATCTATAGTACGGGGACGCACATCGGTGCACATTCGGGGGCAACGGGGAAGTGAACTTCACATGGCGCGATCGGAAGACCAGAATCGACGTGCGCGCGAACGAGCCAAGGAGGTCATCCTCCAGGCGGCGATCGAGGTGTTCGAGGAGCGGGGCGTCTCCGGCGCCAGTATCGCCGAGATCACCAAGCGCGCTGGTGTCGCCCAGGGGCTCGTCAGCTATCACTTCGGCGGCAAGGATCAGCTGATCGCCGCGGTCATCGACCGCTGGTTCATCACCCTCCTCGAGCTGCCGAGCGTCGAGGGCAGCCCCGACGAGGTGCTCGCCTCGATCATCGACAGCGTGTTCCAGGCGACGGCCTACGCCGTGCCGCTGCAGCGCGTCGTGCTCGCGATCCAGCAGCAGCCGGCCACGCACCGCCTCTTCGCCGAGTCCGAGGACCGCTTCAGCGAGCAGGTCACGATGGCCGAAGACGCGGTGCGCAACCTGTTCCGCGCGCGCGGCGCAGCCGATCCCGGGCTCGAAGAGGTCATGTTCCGCAGCGTGCTCGAGGGCGTGTTCGTGAAGTACTCGGTGTACCGCGACACGTATCCGCTCGAAGATGCCCGCCGCTGGGTGCGTCGGCTCTACGACCTGCCGGAGCCGACCGTGCCCCTGCCGCTCGCCGTCGCCCCGTGCGAGGGAGAACCGCGCCCCCGGGCTCGCGGCGGGGTGTGCGAGGGCGCCGGCTCCGACGACTGACTCGGCCCTTCGTCTCGTCGCTACGCTCCTTGCTCAGGAACCGCGCAGCGAGACGAAGGGCCGGAACCTCCTGTCGTGCGTGCCGGGGTCAGGCCGGGTCGCCGCCCAGCGGACCGACGGGCTCGAGCGGCTTGGGGTCGTCGGCACCCGTCTTGCGCGCGCGGGCGATGAAGTTGCCCACGTGGTAGATCAGCAGCGCCGCGACGGTGCCGAGCACGATGCCGCCGAAGGCGAAGTCGCCCAGGTTCATCGAGAACCCGGCGATGCCGATCACGAGCGACACCGCGGCCGTGTACTGGTTCACCGGGCGCGAGAAGTCGACGCGGCTGTCGACCCAGATCTTGATGCCGATAATGCCGATGAGGCCGTAGAGCGCGGTGGTCGCGCCGCCCAGCACGCCGGCGGGGATCGAGTTGAACACCTCGCCGACCTTGGGCGAGAAGGCGAGGAGGATCGCGAACAGACCAGCGACCCAGTAGACGGCGGTCGAGTAGACGCGGGTGGCCGCCATGACGCCGATGTTCTCGCCGTACGTCGTGGTGCCCGAGCCTCCGAAACCGCCGGCGATGGTCGTCGCGACACCGTCGGCGATGAGCGCGCGACCGGTCTGCTTGTTGACCGTCGGGTCCTCGGTCATGGTGGCGACGCCGCGCACGTGGCCGATGTTCTCGGCGACGAGCACGAGCACGACGGGCAGGAACATCGCGATCGTCGACCAGGTGCCGGGGGCGACGAAGTCGGGGAACTGGAAGTCGGGCAGGCCGACCCAGGATGCCTCGGCGATCAGCTCGTTCGGGGTCTTGCCGCCGCGCAGCTCGTTCGGCACATCGAACGAGCCGTTGAACGCCGCCCAGATGAAGCCGACGGCGACGCCGAGGAAGATCGAGATGCGGCCGAGGAATCCGCGGAACAGCACCGCGAACACGATGATCGCGACGAGGGTGATCGTGGCGGTGACCGGGTCGAGGTTGAAGTTGTTCCACGCGGTCGGCGCGAGGTTGAAGCCGATGAGGGCCACGATCGCGCCGGCGACGACCGGGGGCATGAGCGCATCGACCCAGCGCAGGCCGGCGAACTGCACCACGAGGCCGACGAGGGCGAGCAGGATGCCGACGGCCACCACACCCGCGAGCGCCGAACCCGTGCCGCCCGCGGCGACCGCCGCGGTGATCGGCGCGATGAACGCGAACGACGAGCCGAGGTAGCTGGGGAGGCGGTTCTTGGTGATCAGCAGGAAGAGCAGGGTGCCCACGCCGCTGAACAGCAGCGTGGTCGAGACGGGGAAGCCCGTCAGCGTGGGCACGAGGAACGTGGCGCCGAACATCGCGACGACGTGCTGCGCACCGATCGCGATCGTGGCGGGCCAGTTCAGACGCTCTTCGGGGGCGACGACGGCGCCGGCTTCGACGGTGCGGCCGTTGCCGTGGATCTTCCACAGGGGCATGCGGGCTCCTCAGGGATTCGGGGTGGGGGAGTGCTGGAGCAACACTACCGATTCCTGAGTGTTCCCTGGGTGCCCTTCGTCTCGTCGCTGCGCTCCTCGCTCAGGAACCGCGCCGCGAGACGAACGGTCACGCCCCGAGGCGGTCGATCAGTTCGCGGTAGCGGTCGGCCGTGCGTGAGACGATGTGCTCGGGCAGCGCGGGGGGCTCGCCCTGCTTGTCCCAGTGCGACGCCAGCCAGTCGCGCACGATCTGCTTGTCGAAGCTCGCCATGCGCTGGCTCGGCGTGACGCCGGTGCGCCAGGCCTCGGCATCCCAGTACCGCGACGAATCGCTCGTGAGCACCTCGTCGGCCAGACGCAGCGTGCCGTCGGCATCCGTGCCGAACTCGAACTTGGTGTCGGCGAGGATCAGACCCTTCTCCTCGGCGATGGCGGCCGCGCGCGTGTAGAGGTCGAGCGAGACGTCGCGCAACTCGGCGGCGCGCACTTCGCCGACCAGCTCGACGGTCTGCGCGAAGGTGATGTTCTCGTCGTGCTCGCCCATCGGCGCCTTGTACGCGGGGGTGAACAGCGGCTCGGGCAGGCGGTCGCCGTTCTTGAGCCCGGCGGGCAGCGGGATGCCGCAGACCGTGCCGCTCTCCTCGTATTCCGCCCAGCCGGAGCCCGTGATGTAGCCGCGCACCACGCACTCGACGGGCAGCATCTCGAGGGACTGCGCGAGCATGGCACGGTCGGCGACGGTATCCGGGATCTCGCCCTCGGCGAGGTGGTTGGGGGTGTCGAGCTGCGCGAACCACCAGCGGCTCAGCCGTGTGAGCAGGGCGCCCTTCTTCGGGATGCCGGGCGACAGCACGAAGTCGAACGCGCTGACGCGGTCGCTCGCCACGACCAGGATGCGCGTGTCGGCGGGATCCTCCGAGGCGTACAGGTCGCGGACCTTGCCCGAGTAGAGGTGACGCCAGCCGGGGATGCTCTGGGACGTGCTGTCTGCAGGAGTGCTCACCTGCCCCATTATCCCGGTCGCGCGACCGCGCCGTGTCAAGGGGAGTGGCGGATGCCGCGGCATCCGCGATGCTCTCCGCAACGAACGGAGGATGCATGTCGAAGGAACTGTCGAAGGGTGACCGGGTGAGCTGGAACACCTCGCAGGGGCGCACACGAGGGACCATCGAGGAGAAGCGCACGAAGGACTTCGAGTTCGCGGGGCAGCATTTCACGGCGACGGCCGATGACCCGGCCTACATCGTGGAGTCGGAGAAGAGCGGTGATCGCGCCGCGCACAAGGGATCGGCCCTGCGGCGACTGAAGAGCTGACGGCGCGCCCCCGCAGCGCCGTCAGCCCGGTCGGTGTCAGTCGTTCAGGTGCGCGATCGCGTAATCCGCCTCTTCGGGCGTGAACTTCTCGCCGTACTCGCTGACGAGCTGGTCGCGGATCGCCGACGGTGACATGGCCATCGTCTCCTGGTAGGTCTTCGCCTTCTCGAGCGCATTCGCGTTCCAGTCGGCGACCATCGTGTCGACCGCGTACTGCGCCGCCTCAGGAGAGAACTTCTCGCCGTACTCCGAGGTGAGCTGGTCGTAGATGCCGGCCTTGCTCATGTGCATGAAGTCGGAGTAGGTCTCGGCCTTGGTCAGCGCCGACGCGTATTCGGCGGGGACGGCCGGTGCCTCGGGCTCGGCCGGTGCCTCTTCTTCGACCGGTTCGGCGGATGCTTCTTCGACGGGCTCCTCGGCGGCGGTCGTCTCCTCGGGTGCGGCCGACTCGACCGGGGCCGAGACCGCGGGTCGGTCGGAGGTCGGGCGCGACGACGCCTGCGAACCGTTCACGGCGCTGCTGACGATGCCGAGCGCGATCACGATGCCGGTCACGATCCAGGCGATCTTCTTGTGCTCCTCGTGCCCGGCGAGCGCGAACCCCTTCGAGTCGCGGGTCGAGTTCGTGAGCACCAGGATCAGGTCGATGAGTGCCCAGATGCCCAGGCCGCCGAACGTGACGAGCTTCAGGATGCCGGTGCCGACCTTGCCCAGGTAGAAGCGGTCGACGCCCAGCACGCCCAGGAGCAGCGCGAGCAGCCAGGTCACGAGGAACGACTTCTCGCCGATGGCGACGGGCGGTGCGGTCAGTGCGGGGGAGCCGGCGGGCGGGGCGGAGTAGCCCGGGGCCGGGGCGCCGGGCGCGGGGTAGGCCGCCGTGGGTGCGGTGGGCAGCGGGGAGGGCGGGGGCGGGGGCGTGGAGCCCGTGTTGTCGAAAGACATGACGAATCCTCGGTTCAAGGGGTGGGGACGTGGGTGGCGGATCGCGCCCTGATCGGCGCTCGTCCATCACCTTCGCAGCCCCGCTCGGCCGGGGGTATCGGCCATCCGTCCACACCCGGATACGCCGTTCGGCAGAGGGGTCTCGCACCGTCCGGCAGGCGCGCGCGAGGCGCGCGGGGCAATACGCTCGGTCTGTGTCGGCATCGAACCCCTCCTCAGCGCGCTCCCGCGGTCGCGCCGTGACGTACACGGCCGGGTCGATCGCGCTCCTGATCGTGGGCGCGGTGCTCGACATCTGCGCCGTCGCGAACGTGCCCGGCGCCGCGACGTACCCGACCGTCGACGGTGCGGCCGGCGGCACCCTGCGGATCACCCCGGTGGGTGTGGGCATCGCCCTCTTCGCGATCGCCGCGTGGTTCACGGTGCTCTGGCGGCGGCGGCATCCGCTGGTCGTCGTGATCGCCGGTGGCGTGCTCGCCGTCGTCGGCACCTCGTATCTGCTGCTGCTGATCGGGGCCGTCGCGCTCATCCGTCAGAAGCCGACGAAGGTCGCGCCGATCGGCGCCGTCGTCGGCGGGGCCGTGCTGCTGTTCGCGCTGCGCGAGGCGTTGACGCCGTGGGGCGGGGCCCTGCCCTGGTTCCTCACGACCAGCATCGGCGCGGTCGACAGTGTCGAATGGAACGTCGCGGTGATCGTCTGCGCGCTCGTGTCGCTCGGTATCGCCGCCGGGTCGGTGGCACTGACCCGCACGCGGGACCGCGCGGAGCGCAGCGAGCAGCGGGCGGCCGTGCAGACGCAACGAGCCGACGTGCTCGCCGAACAGACCGTGCGTCAGGCCGAGCGCGAGCGCATCGCCCGCGACATGCACGACGCCCTGGCCCACCGCCTCTCGGTGGTCTCGCTGCACGCCGGAGCGCTCGAGGCGGCTGCCGACGAGGGGGTGACCGGTCAGATGGCGAGGACCGTCCGCGAGCAGACCCACGCCGCACTGCAGGACATGCGCGGCCTGATCGGCGAGCTGCGTAGCGGAGCGGATGCCGAGAGCTCCGCTCCCGCGACGATGCGGGCCGTCGGTGCCCTCGTCGCCGGTCTCCGCGGCGCGGGTCATGCGATCACCTCGCTGATCCTGATCGAGTCGCCCGAGCGTGCAGGCGCGCTCTTCGACGGCGCGGTGTTCCGGATCGTGCAGGAGTCGCTCACCAACGCCGTCAAGCACGCGCCGCGCGCACCGATCGACCTGATCGTGCAGGTCTCTCCCGAGTCGGGCGCGCGGATCCGCGTCGTGAATCCGGTCGGCGCCGGGGTGCCGGCGGGTGCCCCCGGGAGCATTCCGGGCGGAGGGAACGGCGTGCTCGGCATCCGCGAACGCGCCACGGCACTCGGCGGCCAGGCCTGGATCGGCGCGTACGAGGGCTCGTTCATCGTCGACGTGACGCTGCCCTGGCAGGAGCGCGGCTGACCCGCGCCGATATGCTCGGTGCGTGACCGGCTTCGACGACTCCCCCGTGCGGGTGCTGATCGTCGATGACGAACCCCTCATCCGCAGCGGATTCCGGTTCGTGCTCGGCGCCGACCCGTCGATCGAGGTCGTCGCCGAGGCATCCGACGGCGCCGCCGCGATCGAGCTCGTGCGCACGCACCGACCTGACGTGGTGCTCATGGACGTGCGGATGCCGGTGATGGACGGGCCCGAGGCGACCGCCGCCATCGTGGCCGAATCGGGCGCGCGAGTGCTCGCGATGACGAGCCTCGACGCCGAGGGGCAGCTCGTACGGATGCTGATCGCCGGGGCGCTCGGTTACCTGCTGAAGGACGAGGCGCCGACGCGCATCATCGATGCGGTGCGACGCACCGCCGCGGGCGAGAGCGTGTTCTCGGCGCAGAGCACGGCGCAGCTGGTGCGACGCGCGGTCGAGGGCGAGCAGGGGCAGGGGCGCGCCGCGGCGGTCGCCCGGATCTCGGTGCTCACCGAGCGCGAGCGCGATGTCGCCGTGCGGGTGGCTTCGGGCGCCACGAACCAGGAGATCGGCGCGGCGCTGCACATCGCCCCGGGCACCGTGAAGACGCATCTCGAGCAGGTCTTCGCCAAGCTCGCGGTGCGCAATCGCGTGCAGGTCGGTGTGCTCCTCGAACGCGCGGGGCACGGACCGATCGACGTCTGACGGCTGCGGTCGCAGCATCCGCCTCCTCGCCGGGGGCGTGCTTGATCGCGCCGCGGAACAGGCGTATAGTCCACGTGGACTAATCGAAGTGGAGCAGGTGATGAAGGATCCGATCGACACGCTCACGCCCATGGGTGTGATGGTGCTCGCGCTGCTGCGCGAGGGCGACATGCACCCCTATGAGATGGTCCGTCTGCTGCGCAGCCGTCAGGACGACCGCCTGCTCACGATCACCAACGGCACGCTCTACCACACGGTCGCGCGCCTGCAGAAGACCGGCCTGATCGACGAGATCGGCATCGATCGTGACGGCAACCGTCCCGAGCGCACCACCTACACGCTGACCGATGCCGGTCGCGACACCGTCATCGCGTGGGTGCGGCGCGAACTGCCCCGCACCGAGAGCGAGACCGACTTCCGCATCGCGCTCGCCGAAGCGCACAATCTCGAGCGCGACGACGTCACCGCGCTGTTGCGCGAGCGTCGTTCCGCTCTCGTCGACAGCCACGTGGCCCACCGCGACGGGCTCCGCGCAGCACACGAACGGGGTACTCCCGCGCAGGTGCTCGTCGAGATAGAACGCCAGGAGGCACTGCTCGAGGCCGAGGTGCGCTGGCTCGACACCCTCCTCACCCGACTCGACGGCGACGGGCTCCGCTGGGGCCCGAACGACTTCGACGACACAGACCGCTACATCGCTCAGCGAAAGGCTGCACAGCAATGACCGATTCCCGACAGGCCGTCGGCCCCCAGACCGGCCCCTTCGCCGCGGGGCAGGCACCGAAGAGCCCCTGGCCCGCCCTCTGGGCGCTCGTCATCGGCTTCTTCATGATCCTCGTCGACACGACGATCGTCTCGGTCGCGAACCCCGCGATCAAGGCCGCCCTCGACCCGAACACCAACAACCTCGACAACGTCGTGTGGGTGACCAGCGCTTACCTGCTCACCTACGCCGTGCCGCTGCTGATCACCGGCCGCCTCGGCGACCGTTTCGGCCCGAAGAACATCTACCTCATCGGACTCGCGATCTTCACCGCGGCATCCCTCTGGTGCGGTCTGTCGAGCTCGCTCGAGGGTCTGATCGCGGCCCGCGCCGTGCAGGGTCTCGGCGCTGCGTTCATGACCCCGCAGACCATGGCCGTCATCACCCGCACCTTCCCGCCCGAGCGCCGCGGCGCGGCCATGGGCCTGTGGGGTGCGACCGCCGGTGTCGCGACGCTCGTCGGCCCGCTGCTCGGCGGCGTGCTCGTCGACGGCCTCGGCTGGGAATGGATCTTCTTCGTCAACCTGCCCGTCGGCGTGATCGCCTTCGTCGCCGCGTGGATCCTCGTGCCAAAGCTCAAGACGCACCCGCACCGCTTCGACATCCTCGGTGTCGTGCTGAGCGCCGTCGCGATCTTCCTCGTGGTCTTCGGCCTGCAGGAGGGTGAGAAGTACGACTGGGGCATCATCTGGGGCCCGATCTCGGTGTGGGGCATGATCATCGCCGGCATCGTGGTGCTCGCTATCTTCATCGTGCAGCAGTGGAAGACGAAGTCCGAGGCGCTCGTGCCGCTGGAGCTCTTCAAGGACCGCAACTTCTCGGGCGCGAACGTCGCGATCGCCGCGGTGGGCTTCACGGTGACGAGCATGTCGCTGCCGCTGATGTTCTTCCTGCAGACGGCCCGGGGCCTCACCCCGACCGAAGCCGCGCTGCTGATGATCCCGATGGCGGTGCTCTCGGGCGTGCTGGCTCCGGTCGCGGGCAAGATCCTCGACCGCACCGACCCCCGCATCATCCTGATCCCGGGTCTGCTCGCCGTCTCGGGAGCCCTGTTCTGGTACTCGTCGCTGGTGAACATGGACACCCCGATCTGGATGTTCCTGTTCCCCTCCGCCCTCATGGGCCTCGGCAACGCCGGTATGTGGGGTCCGCTCGCGACGACCGCCACCCGGATGCTCCCGATGCGCCAGGCGGGCGCGGGCGCGGGCATCTACAACACCACCCGCACGATCGGATCGGTGGTCGGATCGGCCGCGATCGCCACGTTCATGCAGGCGCGCCTCGAGGCGAACCTGCCCGGCATGGACGACGCGGGCGCGTCGATCGGCTCGGGCGGAAGCCTTCCGGATGCCGTCGCCGAGGGCTTCTCGACGGGCATGTCGCAGGCGATCCTGCTGCCGGCCTGCGTGATCCTCGTCGCGCTCATTGCGTCGCTGTTCCTGCGCGGTGCGCCGAAGCATCCGACCGTCTGATCCCCCGACGAACGCCCCGCCCCGAAATGGGCGGGGCGTTTCGCGTTGACTAAGGTAGACGGGCGGCGACCGGCCGGTCGCCACCCCGATCCGAGGAGCATCCGTCGTGATCCCACACCCCTCTTCCCTGCGCGCCCGGCTCCGCCGCCTCGCCCGCACGACCGGAGCCGCCGTGCTCGCGACCGCCGTCGCGGGCGCCGCGCTGCTCGGCGGAGCCGCCCCCGCCACGGCCGCCGACGGTGAGACGTACGTCATCGGCACCGACACGACCTTCGCGCCGTTCGAGTTCACGAACTCCGACGGCGAGCTCGTCGGCATCGACATGGACCTGCTCCGCGCGATCGCCGATGACCAGGGCTTCGAGGTCGAGATCCGCCAGCTCGGATTCGACGCGGCCCTGCAGGCCCTGCAGTCGAACCAGGTGGATGCCGTCATGGCCGGCATGTCGATCACCGAGGAGCGTCAGCAGACGTTCGACTTCAGCGAGCCGTACTTCACCAGCGGCATCCAGCTCGGCGTTCTCGAGTCGAGCGACATCGATTCGCTCGACGACCTCGACGGCAAGACCGTCGCGGTGAAGACCGGTACCCAGGGCCAGACCTTCGCCGAGGACAACCAAGACGAGTACGGCTTCCGCATCACGCCCTACTCCGACACGACCGACATGGTGGATGCCGTCAAGGCGAACCAGGCGGTCGGCTACTTCGAGGACTTCCCGGTGCTGGCGTACGGCATCCAGCAGGGCTCCGGTTTCCGGCTCGTGGGCGAGCCCGAGCTCGGCGGCGAGTACGGTTTCGCGGTCAACAAGGGCATGAACCCCGAGCTGATCGAGAAGTTCAACGCCGGCCTGGCGAACCTGCAGGAGAGCGGCGAGTACGACGAGATCGTCGACACCTACCTCAGCGCGGGCGAGGCATCCGCCCAGCCGACCGACATCATCTCGGTCGCCGTGAAGTACTGGCCGGCGCTGATGAGCGGTCTCTGGCTGACGATCCTCGCGACGCTCGTCGCCCTCGTCGCCGCCTTCGTGCTCGGCATCGTGTTCGGCTTCGGACGCCTGTCGAAGTTCCTGCCGTTCCGCTGGATCGCGACCGCCTACGTGTTCGTGTTCCGCGGCACCCCGATCCTGGTGCAGGCGTTCTTCGTCTTCTTCGCCATCCCGCAGCTGTTCCCGGGCCTGCAGTTCAACCCGTTCGTGGCCGGAGCGATCACGCTCTCGCTCAACACGGGTGCGTACATGACCGAGATCATCCGCGGCGGCATCCAGGCCGTCGACCCCGGTCAGAACGAGGCATCGCGGTCGCTGGGTCTCGGCCACTGGAAGACCATGCAGAAGGTCGTGCTGCCGCAGGCGTTCCGCATCATGATCCCGTCGTTCGTGAACCAGGGCATCATCACCCTCAAGGACACGTCGCTGATCAGCGTCATCGGCCTCGCCGAGCTGACGTTCCAGTCGCGTCAGATCATCGCCTCGACCTATCTGTCGGCGCAGGTGCTGACGATCGTCGCCATCATCTACTTCGTCGTGATCACGCTGCTGACGCTGCTCGCGAACCGCCTCGAGAGGAAGTTCAACGCATGAGCAAGATCGCCGTGCAGAACCTGCACAAGTCGTTCGGAAGCAACGAGGTGCTCAAGGGCATCGATCTGACGGTCGATGACGGCGAGGTCGTCGCGGTCATCGGGCCCTCGGGTTCGGGCAAATCGACGCTGCTGCGCTGTCTCAACAAGCTCGAGGAGCCCACGTCGGGCAAGGTCGTCATCGACGGCGTCGACCTCACCGACAAGAGCGTCAAGCTCGACGAGGTGCGCCAGCGAATCGGCATGGTCTTCCAGCACTTCAACCTGTTCCCGCACATGACGGTGCTCGAGAACATCACGCTCGCGCCGATCGAGCTGGGTCGTCTGTCGAAGTCGAAGGCCCGCGAGCGCGCGCTGGCCCTGCTCGAGCGGGTCGGCCTGTCGGAGAAGGCGGATGCCAAGCCCGCCTCGCTCTCGGGCGGTCAGAAGCAGCGCGTCGCGATCGCCCGCGCGCTCGCGATGGACCCCGAGATCATGCTGTTCGACGAGGCCACCAGTGCCCTCGACCCCGAGATGGTGGGCGAGGTGCTGCAGGTCATCCGCGATCTCGCCGAGGGCGGCATGACGATGGTGCTCGTGACGCACGAGATGGGCTTCGCCCGCGAGGTCTCCGACCGCACGGTCTTCATGGACGGCGGCGTCGTCGTCGAGGAGGCCGCACCGGCCGAGCTGTTCGAGGCGCCCAAGAACGAGCGCCTGAAGGAGTTCCTCTCGAAGGTGCTGTAGTTCGCGGCATCCGCTCTTCGTCGAGACTTACTTCGTCGAGACCCACCACTCGCGTCGAGCCCCACCGGTATCGGCGTCGGGAAAGGTGGGTCTCGACGTTTGCGGTGGGTCTCGCTCGACGGCACGCGGGCGGTTTGCGACCGGACACCGCCATCTGATGGGGTGGGGCGATGACCGTGCAGCTCGTTCGACCGACCGCCGACCTCCTCGACTCGTGGGCAGCCGCCGTGGCGGAGTTCGGTGACGGGCATGTCGACGGGTCGGGTCTGACGGCTCCCGTGACGCCCGATCGGGCGACTCTGGATGCCCTGATCGCGGATGCCGAGCGCCTCGCCGACACCGCGATCGCCCCGCCCGCCGACCGGGTGCACAACGACCTGTACTGGGTGGTCGACGGAGCCGAGGTGGTCGGGTTCCTGTCGTTCCGGCACACGCTCAACGAGTGGCTCGCCGAGGCCGGCGGGCACATCGGCTACTCGGTGCGAGCCTCACGCCGCCGCGAGGGGATCGCGTCGGCCGCGCTCACGCTCGGCCTCGAGCGAGCGCGCGAGATCGGCCTGGAGCGGGTGATGATCACCTGCGACGTCGACAACGAGGGCTCGTACCGCACGATCGAGCGTGCCGGCGGAGTGCTGCAAGACATCAGCGACCAGTCGGCGCGCGGCCAGGGGATGCTGCGGCGCTACTGGATCGCGCTGTAGAGCAGCGTCATTCCGCGACGCGGGCGGCGATGTCGCCGCGGTAGTGCGCGCCCTCCAGACGGATGCGTCCGATCGCGTCGTACGCGCGGGCGCGGGCGGTGCCGAAATCGGATGCCGTCGCCACCACGTTCAGCACACGGCCGCCGGTTGCGAGCAGGTCTCCGCCCGGAGCATCCGGACCCGCCGTCGCGGCGTGCACGATGCGCACGCCCTCGACGGCCGCGGCATCCGCGAGGTTCTCGATCGGGCGGCCGGTCTGCGGGGCCTCGGGGTAGCCCTCGCTCGCGAGCACCACGGTGATCGCGACGTCGTCGCCGAAGACGGGCTCGGGCTGGTCTTCGAGGGTGCCGGATGCCGCGGCGAACAGCAGCTCCGACAGCGGCGTGACCAGGCGCGGCAGCACGACCTGCGTCTCGGGGTCGCCGAAACGGGCGTTGAACTCGATCACGCGCACACCCGCGGGGGTGAGGATGAGGCCGGCGTAGAGCAGGCCGATGAAGGGGGTGCCTTCGGCGTCGAGCTGGCGGATCACGGGCACGGCCACGTCGCGCGTGACCTCGGCGACGAACTCCTGCTCGCTTCCGAACTGCTCGGCGAGCCAGGGCAGCGGCGAGTAGGCGCCCATGCCGCCCGTGTTGGGGCCGGCGTCGCCGTCGAGCGCGCGTTTGAAGTCCTGCGCGGGGCTGAGCGCGCGCACGGTGTCGCCGTCGCTGAGGAAGAAGAGCGAGACCTCGGGGCCGGAGAGGAACTCCTCGACGAGCACCGGGCCGGCGGGCAGATACTGCTCGGCGTGCGCGAGGGCCTCGGCACGGTCGGAGGTGACGATGACGCCCTTGCCGGCGGCGAGACCGTCGGCCTTCACGACGTGCGGGGCACCGAGGTCGTCGAACGCCGCCTCGACCTCGGCGGTGGTGGTCGCACGCACGGCGCGGCCCGTGGGAACACCCGCGGAGTCCATGATGCGCTTGGCGAAGGCCTTCGAACCCTCGAGCTGGGCCGCCGCCTTGCCCGGGCCGAAGACCGGGATGCCGCGCTCGCGCAGCGCATCGGCGACACCAGCGACCAGCGGTGCCTCGGGGCCGATGACGACGAGGTCGATCGCGTGCTCGTTCGCAAACGCGGTCACCGCGCCGCCGTCGAGCACGTCGACCGCGACGGGGGTCGCATCCTGTGCGATGCCGGCGTTGCCGGGGGAGACGAAGATCTCGTGCTCCGCCTTCTCTGCTCGCAGAGCGAGGATGATCGCGTGCTCACGGGCACCGGAACCGAGGACGAGGATCTTCACCCGCCCAGCCTATCGAGCCTCGCCCGTCGGGTTTCGGCGGGGTGCCGGGGCGGGCGGCGTTCGCGGGGTGGCACTAACTCAGGACAAACGGAGCGCTATGGGCCATCTAGGGCAGGAAAGCGCAGAATCAGTCGATTTGTCCTGAGTTAGGTACAGGTGCAGCTCGGTCCCTGAGCTTGTCGACGGGCCGCCGGTCCGTGAGCCCGCCGAAGGGCCGCGCCTCGAGGACCCCTCAGACCGGCCGCTCGTCGGCGACGTTCCACGGCACGGTCCACCCGGCCGCGTCGAAGATGCCGCTGAGCACCATGGCCGTGAAGCCCCACACGATCGTGCCGTCGACGTCGAACGCCGGAGCCCGGAACGTGCGGTCGCCGAACGTGCGCACCGAGGTGTACCGCGTCGCCGGGTCGAGCAGCTGCGCCACCGGCACCCGGAACACCTCCACCGTCTCGGCGTGATCGATCGCCGCCACCCGCGACGGCGTGCGCCACCACCCCAGCACCGGGGTGACGCGATGGTTGCTGGCCGCCAGGGGGATCTCGGGCAGGGTCGCCAGCACGTCGACGCCCTCCGGGTCGAGTCCGGTCTCCTCTTCTGCTTCGCGGAGCGCGGTGGCGGCGGCATCCGCATCTCCCGGCTCGACCCGACCGCCCGGGAACGACACCTGACCCGGATGCGACGAGAGCGTGGGGGCGCGGCGCTGCAGCAGCACGTCGAGGTCGCGCGCGACGGCCGCATCGGGCACCACGGCTGGTTCGCGATCGAGCACACCGAACAGGATGAGCACCGCCGCATCGTGCGCGTTCTCGGGATCGAGGAGTGCGGGGAAGGGGCCGCTCCAGCCGTGCCCGGATGCCGCGGCGAGCAGCTCGGCGCGGGCGCCCTCGGGATGCATGCTCATGCTGCGAGCCTACGCGCGGTCATAGGGTGAGGAGATGGCCAAGAAGATCGACATCGTCGACGGACGCACGGCGCTCGACGTCGTGAAGCAGGCGGATGCCGCGGGCGAGAAGCCTCCGCGCCCCGCTCTCGCCACGGCCGTGCGGTATCTGCTGCAGCTGCTCGACGAGAAGGCGCCGGGCAACAGCGTCGAGGTGCGGGTGCCGCCGTTCGGCGCGGTGCAGGTCATCCAGGGTCCGCGGCACACGCGCGGCACGCCCCCGAACGTGGTCGAGATGGATGCCGCGACGTGGCTCGCGGTCGCGCTGGGCGAGGAGCAGTGGGCGGATGCCGCGGCATCCGGTCGCATCGCCGCCTCGGGCACGCGCGCCGACCTCGTCGACGTGCTCCCGCTGCGCCCGTAGCGCGCCGGTACCTAGCGGCGCGCGACCACCAGCGGAACCCCCGTGACGGGGTGGGGGAAGACGTCGACGGGCTGACCGTAGACCTCTTCGATGCGCGGCGCCGTGAGCACCTCGGCGGGGGCGCCGGTGGCGACCACGCGCCCCTGCGACAGCAGGGTGACACGGTCGGCATGCGCCAGTGCGGCGTTGAGGTCGTGCAGCACGATCGCGACGGCGACGCCCTCGGCCGCCTGCAGTCCGATGAGCCTCATGACGTCTTCGTGGTGCTTGAGGTCGAGAGCGGCGGTGGGTTCGTCGAGCAGCAGGATGCCGGTGCTCTGAGCGATCACGCGGGCCAGCGCCACGCGGGCGCGCTCACCGCCCGACAGAGACGTGACCGAGCGGGCGCTGAGCGGCAGCACCTCGGTCGATCCCATCGAGGTCGCGACGATCGCGTCGTCGTCGTCGGCCGCGGGAGTGCGCGCCCAGGGCGAGCGCCCCATGCGCACGACCTGCTCGGCCGTGAACGGGAACGTGACGGTGTTCTCCTGCAGCAGCACCGCCCGCTGCTGCGCGAGGGTGCGCGAACGGATGCCGGTGATCGGCGCCCCGTCGAGCTCGACCCGTCCGGTCTGGGCCGTCACGTCGCCGGCGAGCACGCCGAACAGGGTCGATTTGCCGGCGCCGTTGGGGCCGACGAGGGCGTGGATCTGCCCGGCGTGGATGTCGATCGAAGCGTCGTCGAGGATCGCGCGACCGTCGCCGACGCGCACGGTGAGCCCGGTGCCCCGCAGGCGGACGGTCATGCCCAGCCTCCCGCCCGGCGGCGCGTGCGCACGAGCAGCCAGAGGAAGAAGGGGCCGCCGACGAGCGAGGTGATCATGCCGATCGGCAGGTCGGCGAGGGGCACGGCGGTGCGGGCGACGAGATCGGCCACGGCGATGAGCAGTGCGCCGCCGAGAGCCGAGGCGATCACGAGCGGCAGGTGCGCGGGGCCGATGATCATGCGCATCAGGTGGGGCACGACGAGGCCCGCGAACCCGATGATCCCGGCGAACGCGACGGCCGCGCACACCAGCAGCGCCACGGTGACGATGACCGTGATGCGCAGCAGTTCGACGTTGAGCCCGAGGTGCCGTGCGGTGCGCTCGCCGAGGGCGAAGAGGTCGAGGCTCGGAGCGACGATCAACGCCACGACGATGCCGATCGCGACCAGCGGTGCGACGAGGGTGACGTTCTGCCACAGCGCGCCGTTGAGTGATCCGAGCTGCCAGAACACGATCTGCTCGCGCGTCGAGGTCGTGCCGATGAACGTGAGGAACGCCATCCCGGCGCCCGCGATCGCGTTGATCGCGATACCCGTGAGCAGGAGGGTGACGACCTCGGTGCGCCCACCCGAACGGCTGATGAAGTAGACGGAGAGCACCGCCACGAGTCCGCCGATGAAGGCGAACGCGGGGGTCGTCCACATCCCGAACGAGGCGAGTCCCAGGGTGATGCTCGCGGCCGCGCCGAGGGCGGCGCCCGACGAGACGCCGACGACACCGGCATCCGCCAGCGGGTTGCCGAAGATCGCCTGCATGAGCACGCCCGACACCGCGAGCGCGGCGCCGACGAGCAGGCCGAGCACCAGCCGCGGCATCCGGATGCTGTTGATGACGCCGTAATCGGTGGCGTTCGACGGCGCCCAGGCGGTGTCGATGCCGATGCCGTGCAGCAGCACGCCGACGAGATCGGTGGGGGAGAGGTCGTACTGGCCGCTCGTGATCGATGCGATGCAGGTGATCACGAGCGCTGCGAGCAGGCCGATGACGACCAGCGCGAAGCGCAGCCCCCGGCGCGTGGTCGGCGTCGGGGTGACGACCTCCGAGGTCATTTCGCGGGCTCGGGCGCGTAGAGGGCGCGGGCGAGGGCGCTGATGATCTCGGCCGAGCGCGGCCCGAAGCTCAGGATCTCGCTGTCGGCCATGTCGATCACGCGGCGGTTGGTTCCGGCGGGCGTCTGGGCGACGGCGGGTACGCGTTCGATCAGACCGTCGATGCCCCCGACCGATTCGAGTCCGTCGGTCATCATCACGAGCACGTCGGGCTTCGCGGCGACGAGGGCTTCGGCGGTCATGGGCTTCATGCCCTCCCAGCCGATCTCCTCGGCGACGTCGACGCCGCCGACCGCGTCGATGAGGGAATCGGCGCCGGAGTCCTCGCCGAAGATGTAATAGACGTTCGCGCTGCCGCGCACGTAGAGGAAGAGCATGCGGGCGCGATCGGCCTCGTCGGCGGGCACGATCTCGGCGATCTCGGCCTCGGCGTCGTCGAGCTCGCCCGCGAGGCGTTCGATGAGGGCAGCTCCGCGGGTGGGCACTCCCAGGGCGCCGGCGATCTCGGTGACGAGTTCGTCGGTGGTGTCGATGCGGCGGTCGCTCGAGATGACGACGACCGCGATGCCCGCGTCGCGCAACTGCTGGCGCACCTCCTTGGGACCGATGGTCGTGTCGGTGAGCACGACGGTGGGGGCGAGCTCGAGGATCGCCTCGGCGTTCAGGCTGTGCCCGCTCTGCGTGACGACGGGGAGGTCTTCCGTGCCGGCGAACTGGGTCGAGGCATCCCGCCCGACGACCTGGTCGCCGAGGCCCAGGGCGAAGACGGTCGAGGCGATGGTGCCCGAGATGTCGATCGGCAGGATGCGGTCGGCCGAGGTGATCGTGACCTCACGGTCTTCGCTGTCGGTCACCGTGACCGGCAGCTCGGGCACGGTGTCGTCGTCGATGGGGGTGATGGCATGGCTCGACAGGCAGGCGGTCGATCCGCCCTTGACGGCGCGGACGTCATCGACGAGGTCGAGATCGGCGAGAGCGATGGATGCCTGGGGGCAATCGTCCGCGGGCGTTGCCGAGGCGTCGGGGGTTGCGGCATCCGCGCCGGGCTGTGCGCAACCGGCGAGTCCGATCGCGAGCGAGGCAGCGAGGAAGACGGCAAAGACGCGGCGCATAAGGCAAGGCTATCCTAAAACTTGACGCGAGCCTCGCGCACAGCCTACGCTCAGAAACGGTAGCTGCTTAGTGCAGCCTAACCTAATCCCTTCGCCCGACTGCATAGCGGCACCGCCGGCGTGCGTGCCCGCGCACCCCGGGGCCCGGAGAGAAACCGTGAACTCCACAGCACCCAGCACCACAGCGACAGGCCGCGTCCGCGCGGCGATAGCTGCCCTGATATCGCTCTTCCTCGTCGTGACCGGCCTCACGGTCGCTCAGCCCGCGCTCGCGGCCGATACCGTCGTCACCACCAGCGTCACCGTGGCCGATACGTCCGGTGTGACGGTGCGGGCCACGGCATCCGCTCTTCCCGAGGGAACGGCCGGCGCCTATGCCGCCGTCATCGAGAAGGGCAGCGAGAGCGGCGTGACCGCGGGTGGCGGATTCGCGGCCATGCAGTTCGTGCGCACCGTCACCGACGGCGGCTTCACGGTCGACCTCGCGGGGGCGGCATCCGCCTTCGACCGCACCAAGGTGTACGAGGTCATCGTCTGGCAGCAGCACACGATCCCGGACGCCATCAACATCTATGCCCGCGCCGATGTCGCCATCAGCGCGGAGCAGTGGGATGCCGTCTTCCCGCCCGCGACCGAGCCGGAGACCCCCGCTGAGCCGGAGACCCCCGCTGAGCCGGAGACTCCCGCTGAGCCGGAGACGCCCGCCGAGCCGGAGACCCCCGCCGAGCCGGAGACGCCCGCTGAGCCGGAGACCCCCGCTGAGCCCGAGACGCCGACCGAGCCCGAGGTTCCGGCTTCCGCCGCGATCTCCGTCTTCCTCGCCGACGGCACCACGCCCGCGGCCGGCACCGCGCTCAAGGCCGGCGACAAGGTCGTCGTGAAGGGCACGGGCTACGACCCGACCGCCAACGTCGGCGGCCGTGGCGCTCCGATCCCCGCGAACCTGCCCCAGGGCACCTACGTCGTGTTCGGCAACTTCGCCGAGAACTGGAAGCCGTCCGCCGGTGCCGCAGCCGCGGCCCGCTCGGGTTCGGTGCAGGCGTGGGCGCTCGCCGAGAGCGTGCTCGACCAGGTTCCCTCGCAGTACCAGGCCGCCGTGCGCGGCCAGTGGGTGCCCCTCGCGGCCGACGGTTCGTTCACGGCGACCCTGACGCTCAAGGACACCACGGCGACCCCCGGCTCGTACGGCGTCTACACCTACGGTGCCGGTGGCGTGAGCAACGCCGACCAGGAACGCAGCGTCGCCCTCAACTACGCGCCGGCCCCGAAGGTCGCCGTCTCCGACCTCGCCGTCAGCGATGCGGGCATCACGGCGAATGTCACCGGCACGCTGTTCGGCGCCGCGACCGGCGTCTACGCCGCGATCATCGAGACCGGCACCGAGGCGAACGTCACCGCCGGCGGCGGATTCGCGGCGATGCAGTTCGTGCGCAACGTCTCGGGCGGAGTCTTCTCGGTCGCGCTCGCGGCTCCGGCCTCCGCTCTCGACCGCACGAAGACCTACGAGGTCATCGTCTGGACGCAGCACACGATGCCGAACGCGCAGACCATGCTCGCGCGCACGCCCGTCACGATCTCGACGGCGCAGTGGGACATCGTCAAGCCGGTTCCGGCTGCCCCGTCGATCTCGGTCTTCCTGGCCGACGGCGTGACCCCGGCTGAGGGTACCGCTCTCAAGACCGGTGACAAGGTCGTCGTGAAGGGCTCGGGATACAGCCCGACCGCGAACGTCGGCGGACGAGGCGTGCCGATCCCCGCGAACCTGCCCCAGGGCACGTACGTCGTGTTCGGCAACTTCGCCGAGAACTGGAAGCCGTCGGCATCCGCTCCGTCTGCGAACCGCTCGATCGGCTCTCAGCTCTGGGCGCTCTCCGAGACCGTGCTGAACCAGGTTCCGGACGCATTCCAGCCGACCATCCGCAGCCAGTGGGTCGACATCGCGGCGGACGGCACGTTCACCGCGACGCTCACGCTGAAGGACTCCGCGGCCAAGCCCGGTGCGTACGGTGTCTACACCTATGCCGCCGGCGGCGTCGTGAACGCCGAGCAGGAGCGTAGCGTCGCCCTGAACTACGCCGAGGCACCCGTCGCGACCGCGACCGTGAAGACGGCGACCGAGGACGGTCTGACCGTCACGGCCGGAGGCTCCAAGCTCGGGTCGATCACGGGTGCGTATGTGGCGCTGATCGAGGCGGGTACCGAGGCGGATGTGACCGCCGGTGGTGGGTTCGTGGCGATGCAGTTCGTGCGCAACGTGTCCGGTGGTGCGTTCAGTGTCGATCTGGTGGCGGCGAAGGCGGGTCTTGACCGGTCGAAGTCGTATGAGGTGATCGTCTGGCAGCAGCACACCCTCCCGACCGCGTCGACGATCTACGCGCGTCAGGCCGTGACGGTGTCGGATGCGCAGTGGAACACGGTGTTCCCGCCGAGCAGCCCGACGGTGTCGGGTTCGGTGACGGTGGCGTCGACCGAGGGTCTGACGGTCGCTGCGTCTGGGTCGAACCTGGGGTCGATCACGGGTGCGTATGTGGCGCTGATCGAGGCGGGCACCGAGGCGGATGTGACCGCCGGTGGTGGGTTCGCGGCGATGCAGTTCGTGCGCAACGTGTCCGGTGGTGCGTTCAGCGTTGATCTGGTGGCGGCGAAGGCGGGTCTTGACCGGTCGAAGTCGTACGAGGTCATCGTCTGGCAGCAGCACACCCTCCCGACCGCGTCGACGATCTACGCGCGTCAGGCCGTGAACGTGACGGATGCGCAGTGGGATGCGGTGTTCGGTCCCCTGGACGGCCCGAAGGTGACGACCGCGGTGACGTCCGCGACCGCCCAGAACGGCCTGACCGTCACGGCGACCGGTTCGAAGCACGGCTCGATCACGGGTGCGTACGTCGCGCTCATCGAGAAGGGCACCGAGGCGGACGTCACCGCCGAGGGCGGCTTCATCGCGATGCAGTTCGTGCGCAGCGTCTCGGGCGGCGGCTACTCGGTCGACCTCACGGCGGCGGCGAGCGCGCTCGACCGCACCAAGACGTACGAGGTCATCAGCTGGCAGCAGCACACGATGCCGACCGCATCGACGATCTACGCCCGCAGCACGGTGACGGTCACCGAGGCGCAGTGGGACAAGATCTTCGGCCCGAAGCCGCCGCAGCCCCCGAAGCCCCCGAAGCCCCCGGTCACCCCGACCGCTCCGGTCGCGACCGTCCCCGGTGGATCGCTGCGCTGGGACGTGTCGAGCTCGTTCCTGAGCTACATCACGGGCAACATCGCCAAGGGCGCGATCGAGGTCACCGGTGGTGCCACGCGCGCCGACGGACTGTTCCAGTTCGGACAGGCGACCGGCAGCACCTACGACCCCGCGACCGGCCTCGGCGCGGTCTCGTACGTGGGCGCGGTCCGGTTCACCGGTCACGGCGGCATCCTCGATGTCACGGTCGCCAACCCGCAGATCCGCTTCACCTCGGCGAATGCGGCGACGCTCTACGTGACCAACGGCGGAAGCCAGGTGCCGTTCGCGACGCTCGACCTGTCGCGTGCGGGCAAGACCACGGCGAACGGCGCGGTCACCTACACCTCGGCCCCGGCATCCATCACCTCCGCCGGCGTCAACCAGGTGTTCCAGGGGTACTCGACGACTCTGAGCCCGGTCACGTTCACGATCGGTTCCGCAGCCGCGGCTCCGAGCGGATCGACCGGCACCGTCGCCGCGGCCGCGGCGGTCGTCAAGAAGGCGGCCCTCCCGGCCACGCCTCCGGCGACCACCGGTATCGAGATCGACGACGAGAACCTCACCGCCCTGCAGTCGGGCAAGACGGCGACGATCACGGCATCCGGTTTCGAGCCGAACGAGAAGGGCATCCAGGTCGTCGTGTATTCGACGCCCGTCCTGCTCGGCACGGTGGATGCCGACACCAACGGTGTCGCCACGTGGACCGGCACGCTGCCCGCCACGCTCGAGAACGGTGAGCACACGCTCACCCTCCAGGGCTCGGTGACCCGCGGACTCGTCTTCACGCTGGCTCGTGAGACCGTCGTGATCGGCGCCTGCACCGTCGAGGGCGCGAGCCTGAACTGGGGATACAAGGAGTCGTTCCGCACCTACATCGAGGGCATCGCGAAGGGCGGCTGGACGCTCACCGACGTGGTTTACCAGTACCCCGACTTCGTGTGGTCGAACGGCTCCGGCTCGTACGACGACGAGAGCGGCGCGGGCCTCGTGACCTACGGCGGCAGCATCAACTTCACGGGCCACGACGGCGCGCTGAACACGACGCTGGCGAACTTCCGCCTCGAGCTCGCGGGCGACACCGGCTACATCGTGGTCGACGTCACCGGCACCACGCAGTCCGGCGAGGCCATCGACCTGAAGGACGTGCGGTTCGCCGAGTTCTCGCTGGCCGACGTCACCGCGGTCGACGGAGTGATCACGCTCGACGGCATCCCGTCGACGCTCACCGAGGCCGGTGCCGCCGCCTTCGGCACCTATGCCGCGGGCGAGGAGCTCGACCCGGTCAGCGCCGTCATCCCCGTCGGTGCGGACTGCGGAGTCGCGGCCCCGGCCGACGACGAGGAGACCGAGTCGGAGGCGACCACCGCGGTCACCGCCGTCACCGAGGTCGCCGACGAGCAGAGCGGCGTGCCGGTCTGGGTCTGGATCGTCGGCGGACTCGTCGTCGTGGCCCTCGTCGGCACGGGCGGTGTGCTCATCGGACGCCGCAGCCGCTCGACGGCCGAGTCGTCCGTCACGACCACCGAGGTCTGACACCCGATCGAACCGCCCTTCCGCATCGCGCGGGAGGGCGGTTCGTCGTGGGTGGGTCGGGCGGAGGTCTCCGTGTTCCGGGGAGCGACGCAGTGATGGGCGGAGTTCTCGGTGATGGGCGGAGGTTTTTGGGCGAAGCATCCGCCCGACGCGGAGTTCTCCTCCCGTGACGGAGGAGATCTCGTCTTCCCGACGGAGGAGAACTCGCCTTCCGCAGGATCAGAACGGCGGATGCTTCCTGCGGAGCGCGAGTTCTCCTCCGTTGCATGCGGCCCTTCGTCGCGCTCCGCTCGCTCAGGAGCCGGGTCTCAGGGGCCGCAGACACCCGGCTCCTGAGCGAGGAGCGGAGCGACGAGATGAAGGACGTGCCGCGGCCCGCAGGGAACGGTGGGAGAATGGGGGCATGTCCTCCTCCGAGACCCCGCAGACCGTCGAAGCGACCGTGCGCCACGTGCCGCGGTACGGCGTGTTCATGGGTATCGGTGTGGTGCTGGGTGTGATCGCCGCCGGCATCCTCACCTTCACCGGCAGCTTCGAGGAGTCGCAGGCCCTCGACGTCGTCTACCCGCCCGGCCAGGTCTTCGGATTCCTGCTGCTGTGGACGGTGCCGATCGGGATCGCCCTCGGCGGTGTCGTCGCGTTGATCCTGGAGCGCACCGGCCGCCGGCACGACCGGGTCGTGCGCGTCGACCGCGAGACGATCATCGAGATCCACGACGAGGCGCCCGAAGCACAGACGGCACCCGAGGCGCAGGCGGCACCCGAGGCCGCGGCATCCGACGCACCGGCCCCCGAGCGCGACTGACCCTCAGGCCAGCTCGGCGATGACCGGCCGGATGGCCGAGTCGAACGCCACGATGTCTCGGCGCAGGCCGTCGGTCACCGCGACGGTCAGATCACCGATCCACCAGATCCCACGCTGCGAGAACGGCAGCACCTGCACGTTCAGCTCGAACGAATGGGCCCGCCGGCCGATGTCGCGCTCGAACTCGGCGATCGCGCTGGCGTACGCCCGGTAGGCGTCGCCGCCGGTGTGGCTCTTCATCGACTTCACGTAGCGGTCGTGCGCGGCGCGCGCGTAGCGCAGAGCGGATGCCGCGTGCGCGGCGATCCCCGCCCCGAGTTCTTCCGCGCCGGATGCGGGCAGCGCCACGAGCGTGTCGAAACCGTCGATCAGTTCGAGGGGAACACCGGAGGGGTGTGCGCGCGGCTCGACCGTCATGTCCCAGTAGTCGCGCCACTGCTTCTCGATGGCCGACGTGGCGTCGGCGGCATCCGGCGCGCGCACCGGCAGGTCGCGCAGAGTCGGCAGATCGTCGGGAACGCGGATGCCGAGGGCCTGGCGCAGCGCGAGCGCGACGAGCACCGGAACGCTCGCGTCTTCGCGGATGAGCCACTGCGGCTTGTCGGCCATGGCCCCATCGTAGGGCTGTGGCCGCGCTCGGGGTGAGAATCCGGGAAGCAGTGCTAACCGCTGCCGCGCGCCGCGTCAACCCGCGCGCCCTTTCGACCGTCGAGGCGTAGACCGGGGGAAGTGGGCCATCCGCTGCCCGCGGACGAGAGGAAGAGATGATGCGCAATCAGGAGAACGAACGCACGGGCGAGGGCCCGGCAGCCGACGGCGCCGACGGAGAGTCCGGAGCGATGAGCGGGATGGAGACGGGGACCGCGCCCTGGGGCGTGACCGGCGAAGGCGACGCGCGGCACGGTGACGCCGCGGATGCCGGAGGAGAACGCGACACGGCCGACGATGTCGACGGGGCTGACGACGCTCAGCGCTGACGGTGACGCCGATGCGATCGCCTCCCTCCGCAGGAGCCGATCGCATCTCGGCACGCCCGGCGGGCGGTAGGCTGGACGCGTGGCTGCCTCCCCCACCAATCCCTATTCCGAAGCCGGCGTCGATACCGCTGCCGGCGACCTCGCCGTCGAGCTGATGAAGTCGTCCGTGCGGGCGACGCACGGCCCCGAAGTGCTCGGAGGCGTCGGCGGATTCGCCGGTCTCTTCGACGCGAGCGCGCTGCGCGACTTCCGCCGCCCGCTGCTCGCGACCAGCACCGACGGCGTCGGCACGAAGGTCGCGATCGCCCAGGCGATCGACAAGCACGACACGATCGGCCAGGACCTGGTCGGCATGGTCGTCGACGACATCGTCGTGGTGGGAGCCAAGCCGCTCTTCATGACCGACTACATCGCCTGCGGCAAGGTCTTCCCCCAGCGCATCGCCGACATCGTGCGCGGCATCGCCGAGGCGTGCGCCGCGACGGGCACCGCGCTGGTGGGTGGCGAGACGGCCGAGCACCCGGGTCTGCTGGGTCCGCGCGACTACGACGTCGCGGGTGCCGCGACCGGAGTCGTCGAGGCCGATGCGATCCTCGGCGCCGACCGCGTGACCGACGGCGACGCGGTGCTCGCGATCGCCTCGAGCGGTCTGCACTCCAACGGCTACTCGCTCGTGCGTCACATCATCACGGGCGCCGGCATCTCGTACGGCGACAACTCGGCCGACCTCGGCGGCACGTGGGGCGAGGCCCTGCTCGAGCCGACCCGCCTCTACACGCTTCCCCTGCTGCGTCTCATCGACGCCATCCCGGGCGCGGTGCACGCGCTCAGCCACGTCACCGGCGGCGGCATCGCGGCGAACCTCGCCCGCGTGCTCCCGCAGGGGAGCTGGGCCGAGGTCGACCGCAGCACGTGGTCGCCGAGCCCGGTCTTCCGCGTGCTCAGCGACATCGCCGGTTCGTCGCTCGAGTCGGCGGAGGGCACCTGGAACCTGGGTATCGGGTTCCTCGCGGTGGTCTCCGACAGCGCGAAGGATGCCGCGATCGCGGCGCTCCAGGCCGAGGGCATGCCCGCGTGGCAGGTCGGCACGGTGCGTTTCGACGGGCGTCCGGCAGGAGAGTTCGAACAGGGCGCCAAGGGCGTCGACGGTGGAGCGGTGCGCCTCGTGGGCGCCTACGCGGACGGAGCGAAGTAAAACCCCATGTGCGGCATCGTCGGAATGGTGGGGACGGCCCCGGTCAACCAGGACATCTACGACGCTCTCCTCCTGCTGCAGCATCGCGGCCAGGATGCGACGGGCATCGCCACGGCAGAGGCGAACGGCGTCATGCACAACGCCAAGGCGCAGGGGATGGTGCGCGAGGCGTTCCGCACCCGCGACATGCGTGCGCTGCTCGGCAACGTCGGTCTCGGTCACGTGCGCTACGCGACCAAGGGCACGGCATCGAACGAAGAGGAGATGCAGCCGTTCTACGTGAACGCGCCGTACGGCATCATCCTCATCCACAACGGCAACCTCACCAACACGCGTGAGCTCACCGCCGAGATGGCGAAGCGCGATCGCCGCCACCTCAACTCGTCGAGCGACACCGAGCTGCTGCTCAACGTGCTCGCAGGCGAGCTGCAGAACACCACCTCGACGGTCGACCTCGACCCCGAGCGGGTCTTCGAGGCCGTCGAGCGCACGCACGAGCGCATCGAGGGCGCGTACGCCGTCATCGCCGTGATCGCCGGCTACGGTCTGCTCGCCTTCCGCGACCCCTTCGGCATCCGCCCGCTGATCCTGGGGCGTCGCCCGTCGACCGTGCCCGGCAACGAGGGCAAGGACGAGTGGGTCGTCGCGAGCGAGTCGCTGGTGCTCGAGAACGGCGACTACGAGGTCGTGCGCGAGGTCGAGCCCGGTGAGGCCGTCTTCATCACGACCGAGGGCGAGCTGCACACCAAGCAGTGCGCCGCCGAGACGCAGCTCTCGCCGTGCGCGTTCGAGTACGTCTACCTCGCGCGTCCCGACTCGGTCATGAACGGCATCTCGGTCTACGAGTCGCGTCTGCGCATGGGCGACCGTCTCGCCGACACCATCGCGAAGCACGTGCCGATGAACAAGATCGACGTCGTCATGCCCATCCCCGACTCGTCGCGCCCCGCCGCGATGGAGGTCGCCCGCAAGCTCGGCATCGAGTACCGCGAGGGCTTCTACAAGAACCGCTACGTCGGCCGCACCTTCATCATGCCGGGGCAGGCGGTGCGCAAGAAGAGCGTGCGCCAGAAGCTCAACGCGATGTCGACCGAGTTCCAGGGCAAGAACGTGCTGCTCATCGACGACTCGATCGTGCGCGGCACGACGTCGAAGGAGATCATCCAGATGGCGCGGGATGCCGGCGCGGTCTCGGTGACCTTCGCCTCGGCGGCGCCGCCCGTGCGGCACCCGCACGTCTACGGCATCAACATGCCGTCGCGTCACGAGCTCATCGCGCACGGTCGCACGATCCCCGAGATCGCCGAGGTACTGGGCTGCGACCACCTCGTCTACCAGGAGGTCGACGACCTGAAGGCCGCGATCACCGAGGGCTCGGTCGTCGACGACCTCGACATGAGCTGCTTCGACGGCCGGTACGTCACCGGAACCGTGAGCGACGAGTACCTGGCCTGGGTGGAGAGCTCGCAGACCTCATGATCGCGGAGGGCCGCCCGCTCTGGCAGGGGCGGGCTCTCGCGCTGATCGGGATCGTGCTCGTGGCGTTCTCGCTGCGTTCGGCGGTCGCCTCGCTGTCACCGGTGATCGACCACATCTCCCGTGACTTCCCGGTGTCGCCGGTGATCGTCGGCCTCATCGGCGCCGCGCCGCCGGTGTGCTTCGCCGTGTTCGGGCTGGTCACCCCGCTCGTCGAACGACGCTTCGGGCTCGAGCGTGTCGCGGTCGGCGCCCTCGCCCTGATGTCTCTCGGACTCCTGCTGCGCGGCTTCGCGGGCGACTCGACGAGCCTGCTCGCCGCGACCGTGGTCGTGTTCGCCGGTGTCGGCGCGGGCAACGTGCTGCTGCCGCCGCTGGTGAAGAAGTACTTCCCCGACCGTCTCGGCGTCATGATGACGCTGTACTCCACCATGATGGCGGTCTCGACCTTCGTGCCGCCGCTCGTCGCCGTGCCGGTCGCCGACTCGCTCGGCTGGCGGGTGTCGCTCGGGCTCTGGGGCGGGTTCGCGGTGCTCGCGCTGCTGCCGTGGATCGCGCTGCTGATCGGTGAACGCGGGCGCGCGTCGACGACATCCGCTCGTGCCGCCGACGTCGTGCTCGACCCGACCGACGGGGTCGACGACCTGACGGATGCCGCGGCCGTCGCCACCGGACCCATCGCCACGGTGCCGGCCAGCCCGCGCGTGTTCGGCCGGCTGTGGCGGATGCCGTTGCCGTGGGCACTGGCGCTGGTGTTCGGCACGTCGTCGACCATGGCCTACGTCGCCTTCGCCTGGCTGCCGACCATGCTCGTCGACATCGCCGGCGTCACCCCCGCGACGGCCGGATTCCTGCTCTCGCTCTTCGCACTCGCCGGTCTCCCGTGCGGGCTGCTGGTGCCGATCCTCATCGTGCGCTTCCAGGCGACGCGGCCGCTTTTCCTGTTCGCGGTCGCCTGCGGCGTCGTGGGTCTCGGCGGTCTGCTGCTCGTGCCGACGGTCGCCCCGGCGCTGTGGGCGATCATCTACGGGCTCACGGCGATCCTGTTCCCGCTCAGCCTCGTGCTGCTGAGCATCCGTGCGCGCACGCCCGAGAGCGCCGTCGCGCTGAGCGGCTTCGTGCAGAGCATCGGCTACGGCATCGCCGCGGTCTTCCCGCTGCTGATCGGCCTGCTGCACGAGACCACCGGAAGCTGGCAGGTGCCGTTGATGGTCGTCATCGGCGTGCTCGTCGTGTCGATCCCCGCGGGTCTCGTCGCCGGGCGCCGCCGCACGATCGAAGACGAGTGGGAGGCGCGGCACGGCCGCTGGTGAGCTCGACGCTCAGGGCACGTGCACCTCGTCGCCGACGCGGATGACTCCCGTCGGCGCGTTCTCATCGCTCTGAGGGGTGACCGGGAGGAACAGGCGTCCGAGCGTCGGCTCGTCCTGTCCGAGCGCACCGGTGAGGGTCGTGAGCACCTTGACGTCGCGTTCGCCGGTGTCGGGGTTCGCGTGGGTCGCGAGGCAGCGCACGATCGGTCCCTCCGTGGTCAGCGTGACGTCGCCGATCCGCACCTCGCCGTCCCAGTCCAGCTCGGCCCACGCATCGACCCCGTCGATGACGATGTTCGAGCGGAAGCGTCGATCGTCGATCCCCGTTCCCACGGCCTCGCCCAATGCCTCCGCGCTGCCGCGGCTGTGCAGAGAAACGTAGCCTCGGGCTCGGTCCTGGAAGCGCGAGGTCTCGCCGTCACCGACCAGCACGAGGGGGAGTCGCCCGGGACGCTCGAGGCGACGACCCTCCCGCGTCGCGCGCACGAACGCGGTGACGGCATCCGTCAGCTCTGCGCGTCCGTCGTCGTCGAGACCCGCCTCCGCGAGCACCGCGCCGTCGTGCTCGATCCGCACTCGTGCACGGGCGTCGTCGTAGTGCGTGCGCAGGGCGGCCAGCGCCGGGAAGTCCTGCAGGGCGAGACCCTTCGCCTTCGGCCAGTGCTCGAGGCCGTCGCGCTCTTCCGGTGTCGCGGCATCCGCGAAACGGAACGCGAGCACGCGGTCTCCCGCGGCCCGTCCGTCGGCCTGCACGGTCAGGGAGTCGACCGACTCCGGAGTGAAGCCCTTGATCGGGTGACGGTAGAGAGCGACGACATGGGGCATGCGTCGATCCTCGCAGATCGTGTCGCCCGGGTACGACGAAAACCCCGTAGGTCATACGGGGGAGAAGTCGAACAGAGGGGCGGTCAGGCCTTCTCTAGTTCGTCCTCGTCTTCGTCGGCGTAGTCATCTGCCCACTTGTCGACGTAGGCATCTTCGTCGGTCGGGTGAGCCAACTCGCGCTCGAGCGCGGAGTAGTTCACCGACGGACTGTACGCCTTGAGTTCGCGGGCGATCTTTGTGTGTTTCGCCTTCTGACGGCCACGGCCCATGCGCGAGACCCCCTCACGAGTTAAGCGGCGGGTGGTCAGGTCCCGCGGCATTCACGACACCGGTTCGAAGCCGGTAAGAGTAGCATTCAGAATAGCACGCGGGTCAGACCCCCTGGCCTCAGCCGGGCTGGTGAACGGAGCGATCTCATGGCCGACCACACCTCGACGCCTTCCGACGAAGCGGCGCAGAACCAGGCTCTGCAGAAGGCCGTGATCGTCGGAGTGCAGCCGCACCAGGATGGCCGCGTGGTCGACGAGGCCGTGCGCTACGCCCGACTGCTCGGTGTGCCCCTCGTGGTCGCCCACGTCGACGTGACGCGTTTCGTCACGTACGAGGACCCCGACGGCTACGTGCACTCGGCTCCCATCGACATCAACTTCGACGCCGGTGCGGCCGAATTCGAGGCCGTGCAGGCGGCGGTCGCCCCGGCCCTCGACGCCTCGGGCATCACCTGGACCGCCCGTCAGCTCGTCGGCGACCCGGCGCTCGCGATCAAGCAGCTGGCGCACAAGCTCGACGCTCAGTTGATCGTGATCGGCACCCGCAAGCGGGGCATCGGCGAGAGCATCCGAGAATTCTTCACCGGATCGGTCGCCGCTCGCCTGGCGCATCGCCAGCACCGGTCGATCCTCGTCGTGCCGCTCGGCGACCTCGTGCCCGACTCCCAGAAGGAGATCTGGCCGGAGGCGGCGGAGTAGGTCTCCGGGGTCGTCTCAGCAGGCCCAGCTCGGGTCGTCGAACAGTCGCTGGAGATCATCGACGAGGCGGCCGGTGTGGAAGCCGTCCGCCGCCGCGTGGTGGATCTGGATCGCGAGGGGCTGGATCACCCGGCCGTCGCGCTCGACGTGGCGGCCGAGAGTGAAGATCGGCGGCAGATGTGTCCAGGCATCCTTGATCTGCAGTGAGAACGCGGTGAACGTCGTCCACGGCAGGCTCGAGACGTCGAAGGTGTTGGGCGGCGTATCGGACTGCGGGAACATCTCCGTCGCCGAGCGGTGCGTGCTCAGGAGGTCGATGGCGTGCTCGTGGAAGGTCGCGAAGTCGGGATCGTACGGCGTCCACACGCTCGCGAACGTCTCGCGTTCGGGGTTGAAGACGGTGAACGAGGGATGCGCCACATCCCACACGCCGGGTGCGCCGTCGCCCGTCAATCCCATCCGGAACGGCTCGTGGCGGTTGACGACCTCGGCAAGGGCCCAGATCTGGGTCGGATACGTCTTGCGCCCGGCGTCGCGGATCGCCGCCGCGAGCCGCGTCGCATCGAGCTCGACCGTGACGGCATACGTGCACGGGACGTCGGTCGAGTAGTGCCGGAAGTGCTCGGCGCGCGGCCACGAATCGACATCGATCGGTCGGAGGGTGCTCACGCCGTCATCCTCTCATCGGTCCCCGCGGTGAGCGAGGGGCCTGACTGGTCCGATTCCATCGTGAGACTCAGCGCTGCAGTCGAAGGCTTCGGCCGGTACTCCTAGCCTCCCGGGCAGTCGCACGGGCTGCCGCTGTAGCACTGGCACACGGGCGCCGGGTAATCAGCGTCAGTGACTTCGCGGCGCACGTCGAGATCGTCGAGGGAGTAGACGCGGTCGAAGTGCTCGAGCTGAGGGATGTCAGGGCACCTCGCGGGCGTGGTGACGATGCGATCCCGAGTCTGCGGGAAGGTCAACGTGACACAGACCGCGGCGGATTGCTGGTCATACGTCCACCCGCCTCCCGTCTGCGCCCCACCCGATGCGAGCAGAGTGAGAGCCGGGCCGTCCTCGCCATCGCTGATGTTCAGAAGGAGCGTTCCTCCGCGGTTGTCCTCCAGTGGCACACCGTGACGGGCGTCCGCGATGAATCCGAGCGCGACGATCGCTTGTTCAGGATCAGTGACGATGTCCGCACGGTAGGGCCAGAGGTCGTCCTGAATCTGCTCGACGGACGAGGCGGTCGAGCGCTGAAGGATGTCTGTGATGCTGGGAACGCATGCGGTGAGGGCGATGACCGAGAGTGCCACCGCAGCGGCGACGGCGATGCTGCGGCGCAGCGGACGAGCGATGCTCATGGGGTGACAGTAGCGCAGAAGGTCCCGATATCGGCGGGCGGTACCGGGACCTTCTCGTGGCGGGTGATGCGGGGCGGAGTGCTTCGACAGGCTCAGCGACCCCGTTCCGTCGGCGGCGGCCTAGCGGGTCGTCGAGATGCCGACCGTCACCGCGCGGGCGGCGGCGTCGAGGGCGTTCTCGAGATCGGTCACCACGTTCGCGGGGAGCGCGCCGCCCTGCGCCACGTGCGTGCGCAGATCGGTGCGGATGCGTGCACGGAACGCGTTGATCACGGCATCCGCCCGGTGCATCTCCTCGCGGCTCGTCACCCGGGTGTCATCGGATGCCGAGCGCGGGCGGCTCTTCGCCGACTGGCGTTCGTCGTGCGCAGCGGAGGCGAGGTCGGCCCGGAGGGTCTTCATCGCGTCCTGCACGCTCTGACGCACCTCGTTCGCGATGAGGCGCACCGAGTCGGCGAGCCCGGATTCGATCCCGGCCAGGTCGTTCTCGCGGGAGGCGAGTTCGGCGCGGCCCTCGTCGGTGATCGCGTAGATCGTGGTGCGCCCGTCGACCGTCTTGGTGACGAGCCCCTCTTCCTCGAGCTTCGCGAGGCGCGGGTAGATGGTGCCGGCGCTCGGGGTGTAGGTGCCGCCGGTGCGATCGGTGAGCGCCTGGATGATGCCGTAGCCGTGCTGGGGCGACTCGGCGAGCAGCGACAGCAGGTACAGGCGCAGGTCGCCGTGCGAGAAGACGGCGGGGGTCATGCCTCTTCCTCCCATTCCGCGTCGTTCGTGATCGACTCGGGGGTGCGGCGCAGAACCGTGACGCCGCCCGAGACGGAGTTCACCCGCAGATCGACGAAGCGCCCGGCGAGCTCGCCCTTGGTGCCGGTGTAGTTGCTCGGCCCCGAGGAGCTGCGCTCGATGCCGTCGATGAGCAGGCGGCCGCTGAGCGAACGGATGACGTAGTTCGCGGCGAGCGACTCGTCGAGGCGCACCGTGGTGCCGCCCGAGACCGAGTTCACCGAGATGGTGTTCACGTCGCCGGCGGCGTCGACGGTCGTCGAGCCCGAGACGATGTCGACGGTCGCCTTGCGCACGACGCCGGTGACGGCCACGTCGCCCGACACGCTGTTCGCGTTGATCGAGCCGGTGAGACCGCGCACCTGCACGTCGCCCGAGACGGTGTTGACGGTGAGGTCGCCGATCAGGGTGTCGACGATGAGGTCGCCCGAGACGGTGCTGAGGCGAGCATCGTTGCGGATGCCGGAGACGAGGGCGCCGGCGCTGACGACGCCGAGGTTCAGCGCGATCGAGCGGGGCACGGCCACGCTCACCTCGGCGCGAGGCCCGCCGCTGCCGAAGTTGCGGAACACCTCGAGGAAGTTGTCCCAGCCGAGCTGCGGGTGGTCGATCTCGACCTCGCCGTCGTGGGATTCGATGCGGAGGTCCTTGGTGGTGACGCCGTGGACCTCGATGCGGATGCCGGGTTCGTCGTGCGCGATCACGTCGACCTGTCCGCCGACGAGGCCGACCTTGAGGCGCGTCACGGATTCGATGTCGATGACGCGTTCTTCGCCGGGGGCGATGAGCCACTTCTCGGTCATGTCTGCTTCTCCTGGGTCGAGGATCGAGATATATCGTGTGCGAGAAACATAACACGATATATCTCGACATTGTCAAGAGGTCGGGAAACTCTCGGGTTCGCGCCGCTTGACATTGACGCAACGTCAACTTCTACGGTGGAGACATCCACACGGAAGGAGAAGCGCATGAGCAGTCGGGACTGGTCGATCCAGGAGATCGCCCGCCTCGCCGGCACGACCAGCAGAACCCTGCGTCACTACGACGACATCGGACTGCTGGCACCGACGCGCATCGCGGCGAACGGCTACCGCCACTACGACGAGACCGCCCTCGTGCGCCTCCAGCGCATCCTGCTGCTGCGCGAGCTCGGACTCGGGCTGCCGCAGATCGCGGAGGTGCTCGCTCGCGAGCGCGCCGAGGCATCCGCTCTCGAAACCCACCTCGCGCTGCTGCGCGAGGAGCAGACCCGGCTGGCGCGACAGATCGCGTCGGTCGAATCCACCATCGACGCTCTGAGAGGAGGTGAAGAACTCATGGCAGAGAACATGTTCGACGGCTTCGACCACACGCAGTACAGGGACGAGGTCGAGCAGCGCTGGGGCACGAAGGCCTACGCCGACGGCGACCGCTGGTGGCGGAGCATGACGGATGCCGAGCGCACCGATTGGAAGCAGAGGGTCGCCGACCTCGGTCGCGACTGGATCGCCGCCGCCGAGAGCGGCATCGACCCGGCATCCGATGAGGCGCAGGCCCTCGCCCGCCGCCACGTCGAGTGGCTGACGCAAGTGCCGGGGACTCCGGCATCCGCCCCCGACGGTGACGCGAAGGCGTACGTGCTCGGACTCGGCGAGATGTACGTCGCCGACCCGCGCTTCGGCGCGAACTACGCCACCTCATCGGGTGGCGCCCACGGCGCGGAGTTCGTCTGCGACGCGCTCCGCGTGTACGCGGAGGCGAATCTGTAGGCCATGCCGCGCACCGAACCACCCCTGTGCGGACGACCCACCCCTCCGGGTGCCGTACCCACAGGGGTGTTTCGCGCGCAAGGGGTGGTTCGGCGGAGGGGGCGCGGGCGTAAGGTCGGGGCATGACGTGGAGGCGAAGGCGGCGGCGGAGCATGGCCGCACCGCTGTTCGTCGTCGCAGCATCCGCTTACGGGGCCAATGCCGCGCTCGGCACCGCCGTGGCCGCGAAGGTCATCGACACGCGGAACTTCCGCTGGGTGCACCACGCCCTCTACATCGCGACGTGCGTCACCACCGGCGGAGCCATCGCCGCCGGTCTGTGGGCGCGCCCGCGCCGTGCGAGCCGTCGCGCCGCCCTCGCCCTGCTCCCCGCTGCCGCGCCGCTCGCGGCGATCCCCTACCTCGGCACGCACAGCGCGCGGCATCCGCTCGTCGCGCTGGCCGCCGCCCCCTTCATCGTCGCGGGCGTCGTGTGCTCGCGCGTGCCGTCCGCCGACCGGAAGTGACCCCATGGAACTGCTCGACGCCATCCGCCGCCGCAAGACCACCAACGGCGGATTCCTGCCCGATCCGGTGAGCGAGGAGCACCAGCGCATCCTGCTCGAGGCCGCCGGGCGTGCGCCCTCGCAGCTGAACAGCCAGCCGTGGCGGTTCGTCGTGATCGAGAACCCCGACACGATCGCGCAGATCTCGCGCATCTCGGGCGAGAGCATGACCGAGGCGATGTCGAACGGCACGTTCTTCGAGCGCTACAAGCCGTACTTCCGTTTCAGCCAGACCGAGATGGACGAGAAGCGCAGCGGGATGCTGTTCGACAAGCTGCCCGCGGCGCTGCGCCCCTTCACGAGCCAGGTGTTCACCAAGCGCGGGCAGAAACTCATGAACACGTTCGGCGTGCCCAAGACGCTGGGCGAGGAGAACCGCAAGCTCGTCGCCGGGTCGCCGCTGCTGCTGGGCGTGATGCTCGACCGCAGCGAGTACCGACCCGGGCAGCTCTCGTCGTTCTACTCGGTGTTCAGCATGGGCGCCGCGATGGAGAACATCTGGCTCACGACGGTCGAGCTGGGGATGGGTATCCAGTTCATCTCGTTCCCGATGGAGGTTCCGGGGCGGTGGGACGAGATCGTGCGGCTGCTGCGCGTACCCGACGAGCTCGAGCTCATGGCCGTGTACCGGCTCGGCTACCTGCCGCCCGAGCAACGCCGCCCGGCGATCGACTGGTCGAGCAGTCAGCGAAAGCTCGCCTCGCAGTACGTCTTCCGCGAGGACTGCGAGACACCGCAACAGGGGTGGGATGCCGCGCCCCCGCACGTGGACTGACCCCTCAGCGGATGCAGGGGGCGCGTCAGCGCCGGCCGGTGCGGGGGAGTTCGCGGAGGTCCTTCAGTGCCGGGCCCTCGATGCGCGTGCCGTCGGCGGCGAAGCGCGAGGCGTGCAGCGGGCAGTCCCACGTGCACTCGGCGTCGTTCCAGGCGAGCACGCCGCCCAGGTGCGTGCAGACGGCGTCGACCGCGCGCGTGACGCCGTCGACGGTCGAGACGCCGACCGGGAGACCGGCGCGGTTCGCGATGACCCCCTCGCCCTCGGCGGGGCGCGGTACCGGCACGGGATGGGTCTCGGCATCCGTCCATCCCTTCACCGCCTCCTTGCCGACCTCGAGGCCCTCCTGCGCACCCTGGGCGAGATCGGCGGGAACCGTCATGCGCGTGGCGATCGTCGTCATCCAGTGCGGCCGCTCGCGCCACGGCGTGCCGAGGATCTCGGACGACAGGCGGATCGCCGCCGCCGGGCCGTTCGACAGACCCCACTTCGCGTAGCCGGTCGCGAAGCGGATGCGGCCGAGGCCGCGCGGCATCGCGCCGACGAAGGGGATCCGGTTGTGCGATTGGTAGTCCTGCGCCGACCAGCGGTGCGTCTCTTCGGCGCCGGGGAAGTGCTCCTGCGTCCACCGCACGAGGTCTTCGACCGCCGCCTCTTCGCTGTCGGATCGTCCGACCGGATGCCCGTTCCCGCCCACCACGAGCTGGGCGATCCCGCCCGGGCCGTCGGCATCCGCCACCGGACGGATCGATCGGCTGGGCGAGTCCACCGAGAGGAACGTCTCGGCGGGCACCTCGCCCGGCACGCGGAACGAGACGCAGTACGACCGCATGCCGCTCGTCTTCGTGAAATACAGCCCGCGGTCGAGGATGGCGCTGCCGGTCGCCAGCACGACGTCCTTGGCGAAGATGGGTCCGGCGGCGGTCTTCACGTGCGTCTCGGGGATCACCCGCACCCCGGTGGCGCGGATGCCGGTGTGCAGCGTGCCGCCGGCGGCGAGGAAGACGCGGGCCAGAGCATCCGCGACCTCGACGGGATCGATCGTCACCTGATCGTCGAGGGCCACCGCCCCGGCGACGGCGAACGGAAGTGCGCCGAGGTCGCCGGCCGCGAGCATCCGCGTCGGCAGGCCGGCTTCCTGCGCGGCGGCGTGCTGCGCCTCGAGGGTCTCGAGTCCGCTGCGGCCCTGGGCGTACGAGTGGTCGGTGCGACGGAGGTACGAGACGTCGGCGCCGTCGGCGAAGGCGGTGAGCCAGTCCATCCCCGCCCGGTTCGACTCGACGTACGCGCGCACGAGCGCGGCCGGATGGTGCTCCCGGATCTCGGCCAGCCGCTTGCCCTGCAGGAGGGAGAGCTTGCCGGTGTTGCCGCCGGTCGCGAGCTCGGCGACATCGCCCGATTCGATGACGGCGACGTCGAGGCCGGCGCGGCTGAGCATCACGGCGGTCGAGAGACCCGTGATCCCGGCGCCGACGATCACCACGTCGTGACGCGCGCCCGGCTCGAAGGGAGTGCCGAGGGGAGTGGGGGCGTCGGACTTCCACAGGGGCTTCATGCGGGCCAGTCAACGCGGCCCGCACCGCACCGCCCACGCCCTTGACAAGTGCTCGGCACGCCCTCGCGAGGAGTAGCGTGATGCCGTGACCCTCCGCCGCCTGCTCCTCGTGCTGGCCGGCGGCACGATCGGTACGGCGGCACGGTTGGCTCTGATGCTGCTGGTCCCCGATCACGGCGGATTCCCCTTCGCGATCCTCATCGCCAACATCGTCGGGGCGTTCCTCATCGGCGTGGTCGCGGCGCGGTTGCCCGCGTCGAGGGATCTGCGCGTGTTCCTCGCCACCGGCATCCTGGGTGGTTTCACGACGTACAGCACCTTCATGACGGGCACGCTGGCGCTGTGGGCGGATGCTCCGCTCGTGGGTGCCGCGTACGCCGTGGGGTCGCTCGTGTTCGGCCTCGTCGCCGCGGCGGCCGGGCTGCGCGTCGGCCGTCCCCGGCGTGATGCGGGAGTGCGTGATGCGGGAGCCCCGTCATGAGCCCGCTGCTGTTCGTCGCGGCCGCGCTCGCGGGAGGTGCGGGCAGCGTGCTGCGGTACGTCGTCGATCAGGGCGTCGCCCGCTTCGCGGGCCGTCGGTACCCGTGGGGCATCCTGCTCATCAACCTCACCGGATCGTTCGCGCTCGGGCTCGTGACGACGGCGCTTCCGGACCAGCTCTTCCTCATCGGGGCCGGGTTGATCGGCGGCTACACGACCTTCAGTACGGCGATGCTCGACACCGTCGCCCTGCAGCGGGGCGGTGCACGTCGGGCGGCGGTCTTCAACGCCGTCGGGATGCTCGTCCTGGGGCTCCTCGCCGCCGGCGCGGGGCTCGCGCTCGGCGCGGTGCTGCGGTAGACGGCATCCGCTCCCAGGTTCCTCCCACCCCAAAAATGTACAAATGTACATGTACGGACGTACGGGAGGACTCCGATGGTGACGAAAGCGCGGCGCAGACGCGACCCTGAAGCGCGCCGCCGCGAGATCGTCGAAGCGGCCGCCGAGCTGATCGTCGAGATCGGCGTCGACGCCCTCACCCACCGCAAGGTCGCCGCCCGGGCGTGCGTTCCGCTCGGAGCGACGACCCAGTACTTCGATACTCTCGACGACCTGCGCGATGCCGCGCTCGGCTTCCTCGTGCGCGAGATCGAATTGCGCATCGAGGCCACCCGTCAGGTCGTCGAATCGGCCGGCGTGACGCCCGAGGCGCTGGCCCGACTCATCACCGAGAGCCTCGCCGACGCCCGCGCCCTCGAGACCGATCGGGCCGTCGTGACCGCCGCCGTGCACGATCCGCGCGTGCGCGAACTGGCTCGGCGCTGGTCCGACCAGGTCGTCGAATTCATCGCCCCCGTTCACGGACTGGACAGGGCCAAGGCCGCAGCCGTCTTCATCGACGGCGTACTCTGGCACGCCCAGATCAGCGACGACCCCCTCGAGGAGCGCCTCATCCGAGACGGCCTCGCCGGGATACTCACCCCGGGCAGCACCGCACCCGCAGCATCCGCACCCGCAGCACCTTCCCTCGCACCCGCACAGACAGCACCCTGAGGAACAACCTTGTCGAAACTCGCCGTCCTGAGCCTGAAGAACCGCGCGCTCATCGCCCTGATCACGATCGTCGCCGCGGTCTTCGGTGGGCTCGCGCTCACGAACCTCAAGCAGGAACTCATCCCCTCGCTCGAGCTGCCCGCGCTCGTCGTGATGACCACCTACCCCGGCGCCTCGCCGGAGGTCGTCGAGAACGACGTCTCGACGCCGATCGAGGCGGCGATCCAGGGCGTGCCCGACCTCGAGTCGACCACCGCCACGAGCACCACCAACGCCTCGATCATCCAGGCGAGCTTCACGTACGGCACGAACCTCGCGACCGCCGAGCAGAAGATGCAGCAGGCGATCAACCGCATCTCGTCGACGCTGCCCGAAGACATCGACCCGCAGGTGCTCGCGATCTCGATCAACGACCTCCCGGTGATCCAGGTCGCCGTGTCGGGCTTCGACGACGCCGACAACGCGCAGGCCGAGCTCGAGACCGTCGCGATCCCCGAGCTCGAAGACGTCGATGGCGTGAACGCCGCCGAGATCGTCGGCGGGGTCGGCCAGCGCATCACCATCACCCCGGACGTCGCGGCGCTCGCCGCCGCAGGTCAGAGCACCCAGGCGATCAGCGACGCGCTCGAACAGAACGGCACGCTGTTCCCCGGCGGTGACATCACCGAGAACGGCGAGACGCTCACCGTGCAGACCGGCGCGAAGATCGCCTCGGTCGACGAGATCGCCGCCCTGCCGCTCGTCGGCACCGACCTCACCGTCGGCGACGTCGCGACCGTCGTCCAGGAGTCCGACCCGATCAGCTCGATCTCGCGCGTCGACGGCCAGGATGCGCTGTCGATCTCGATCACGAAGCTCCCCGCCGCGAACACCGTCGAGGTGTCGGCCGGGGTCATCGCCGCGCTCGACGAGATCGGCGAGGCGTTCCCCGACGCCACGTTCACCGTGATCTTCGACCAGGCGCCGTTCATCGAGCAGTCCATCGAGACGCTCGCGGTCGAGGGCCTGCTCGGACTCGTGATGGCCGTGCTCGTCATCCTGCTGTTCCTGATGTCGGTGCGCTCGACGCTCGTCACCGCGATCTCGATCCCGACCTCGGTGCTCGTCACCTTCATCGGTCTGCAGGCCTTCGGGTACTCGCTGAACATCCTCACCCTGGGCGCGCTCACGATCGCGATCGGCCGCGTGGTCGACGACTCCATCGTGGTGATCGAGAACATCAAGAGGCACTACGTCGGCGACGCCGACAAGGGCGATGCGATCCGGCTCGCGGTGCGCGAGGTCGCTATGGCGATCACGGCATCCACCATCACCACGGTCGCCGTCTTCCTGCCGATCGTGTTCGTCGGCGACATGGTCGGCGAGCTCTTCCGGCCGTTCGCGATGACCGTGTCGATCGCGATGATCGCGTCGCTCCTCGTCTCGCTGACGATCGTGCCGGTGCTCGCGTACTGGTTCCTCAAGCCCGGCAAGCCGCTGCTCGACGAGAACGGCGCAGCCATCGACCCCGAGCACCAGGATGCTCCGCCCACCCGCCTGCAGAAGGCGTACCGCCCGATCCTCGGCTGGACGCTCAAGCACTCGGGCGTCACCGTCGTGCTGGCCGTCGTCGTGCTCGGTGCGACCCTCGCCGCGGCCCCCTTCATGAAGCAGAACTTCCTCGGCGACTCCGGTCAGAACACCATGACGATCACGCAGGACCTCGGCCCGACGGCCAGCCTCGAGACCAAGTCCGATGCCGCGATCAAGGTCGAGGACGCACTCAGCGGCATCGACGGGATCGAGCATGTGCAGGCCTCGATCGGGTCGAGCGGCTCCTCGGTGCGCGACGCGTTCTCGGGCGGATCCTCGGGCGTGACCTACTCGGTGCTCACCGATGAGAGCGCCGACCAGGAGAAGCTGCGCGCCGATGTGCAGGACGCGATCGACGGTCTCTCCGACGTGGGCGACGTGTCGGTGGCCTCGTCGGCCGGGTTCGGCTCGAGCGACATCGAGATCACGGTCTCGGCCTCGAACGGCGACGACCTCTCCACGGCGACCACCGCCGTGATGGACGAGCTCGACGGGCGTGACGGCATCGATCAGGTGAGCGACAACCTCGCCGCCGCCCTGCCCTACATCGCCGTGGTCGTCGACCGTGAGGCCGCCGCCCAGCGCGGGCTCTCGGAGGTCGCCGTCGGAGCGATCGTGTCGAACACGATGCGCCCGCAGCAGCTCGGCTCGGTCGAGATCGACGACACCGCACTCACCGTGTACCTCGTCACCTCCGAGCCGCCGGCCACGGTCGAGGCGCTGCGCGAACTGACGATCCCGACGCCGCTCGGCCCGGTCGCGCTCAGCGACATCGCCACGGTCGAGCAGCGCAACGGCCCCACCTCGATCACCACCGAGCAGGGGCAGCGCACCGCCACGATCACCGTGCCCCCGGCATCCGACGATCTCGCGGTGGCGACGGCATCCGTCTCCGCTGCGCTCGCCGCGGTCGACCTGCCCGCGGGCGCGTCCGCCGAGATCGGCGGCGTCGCCTCGCAGCAGGCCGACTCGTTCTCGCAGCTGGGTCTGGCGATGCTCGCCGCGATCCTCATCGTCTACGTGGTGATGGTCGCGACCTTCAAGTCGCTGCGCCAGCCGCTGCTGCTGCTCGTGTCGGTGCCGTTCGCGGCCACCGGTGCGATCCTGCTGCAGATCGTCACGGGCGTGCCGCTCGGTGTCGCCTCGCTGATCGGTGTGCTGATGCTCATCGGCATCGTGGTGACGAATGCGATCGTGCTCGTCGACCTCGTCAACCAGTATCGGGAGAAGGGTCTGTCGACGGTCGCCGCCGTGCAGGCCGGATCGGAGAAGCGTCTGCGGCCGATCCTCATGACCGCGCTCGCGACGATCCTCGCCCTCACTCCGATGGCGCTCGGCATCACCGGGCACGGAGGGTTCATCTCGCAGCCGCTGGCGATCGTCGTGATCGGTGGACTCATCTCGTCGACCGTGCTCACGCTGATCGTGCTGCCGACGCTCTACAACCTCGTCGAGGGTGCGAAGGAGCGGCGCCAGGCCCGCAAGGGCGGGGGAGCGGATGCCGCGCCGACGGACTCCGCCCCGGATGCGCCGGAGGGTCCGGATGCGGGTTCGGCGGGGTCCGCGGTGGCGGTGGACGAGCTGGAGCTCACCGAGGCCGAGGTGTCGGTCGTTGCGCACGGAGCGACGCTCAGCCGCCGGGAACTGCGCGAGCGCCCGTGGCTGTCGCAGTGATGCGCTGTCCCTAACTCAGGACGAAAGGCCCCGAATCCACGCGAAAGCGTCGGATCCGGGGCCTTTCTGGTCGATCGTCCTGAGTTATTGCACGCGTCTGCCGGAGACTCAGCCCAGCGAGATGCCCCAGTCGAGGGTCCAGGTCTCGCCCGGAGCGAGGCGACGGACGCCGAGGCCGCTGTTGAACGCGTCGGCGGGTGCGGTCATCGGTTCGATCGCGACGGCCAGATCGTGGCCGGGGTAGTTCGTCGCCGTGTAGACCTGCACGAAATCGAAACCCTCACCCTGCCAGAGCGTGAGGCGGCGGCCATCGGGCGCGGTCAGCGAGTGCCGCACGCGTCCGTCGGGGTCGCGCGCGAGATCGGTGAAACCGGTGTCGAGCTTCGCATCGCCCAGGCGGATGCCGTCGCGCAGGGCCGCCTCGACCGGACGGGTGCCGGTGGGCAGCATCCGCTCGTCGGTCTCGAAAGCGGTCGACGCCGGCACTCGCAGCACGAGGTCGTGCGCGTCGACATCGCCGATGGTCACGTACGGGTGCGTTCCGAGGGCGACGGGGGCCGCGGTTTCCGATCGGTTCGTGAGGGTGTGCGTCACCGCGACGCCGTCGTCGGTGAGGGCATAGGTGACCGAGGTCTCGATGAGGTACGGGTAGCCGGTCTGCGGCACGATCGTCGCGAGCAGGGTGGCAGCGGCATCCGTCTGCTCGATCTCGTAGGCGGTGAACCGCAGGAGTCCGTGGCTGGCGTTGCCGAACTTCGGTTCGGTGATCGCGAGCTGACGGTCGGTGCCCTCGTCGTTCCATCGCCCGTCGCGGATGCGGTTGGGCCAGGGTGCGAGGACGACGCCCGAGCACCCCGGAGTCGGCTGATCGAGCGGATACGGGGAGATCAGGTCGACGTCGCCGATGCGCAGCGCGCGCAGCGAGGCGCCGACCTGGGCGATCTGCGCGGTGACGTCGCCGCGACGGAGGGAGACCTGGATGCCGGTGGGATTCACCTCGCCATCGTATGGCCGCGGGGGAGTCTTTCAGGTGCGGCGGGTACACTGGGGAAGTCGGCTTCGGACACCCGCGCAGCGCGCGGACGTTTTACCTGTTTGAAGTGTGAGTCCAGGGGCCGATGGTGAGCGTCCATCGACGCGCATTCAACCATCACATGAATGGCCCCGGCCCTTGAGCGTCCGGCACCCCTGATCCACGGGTGCTTCTCCGCGTGCGCCGTGCTGTTCTCGTGCGAGAACGAAAGACACACATGCCGAAGAACAAGAAGCCCCAGGGCGGCCGAGCCGCTCGCAACTTCGAGCCGCGCTACGGCGCGAACAAGACCTCCTTCCACGACCGTCACCACGGCGCATCGTCGCGTGACGGCAGCCGCGACGAGCGCGGCGCACGATCGGATGCCGGCGACCGCCGCTCCGCTCCCGCCGCAGGTGGGTACGACCGTCGTCCCGGAAGCCGTAGCGCCGGCCACCGCGGCTACCGTCCGGTCGAGGCCGAGTCGGGCGCCCCGAAGCAGCGCTGGGGTGCGCAGGAGCGCGCCGGTCGTGACGAGGCCCGCAGCATCCGCAACCGCGCCGAGTCGGGCCGCCGTGAGGCGCCGCACCGTCGCGACGAGCGTCCCCGTTTCGAGGGCGGCTCCGAGCGCCCCCGCTACAACGACCGCCCGTCGGCCGGCCGCCGCTTCGACGACCGTCCGCGTCGCGACGACCGTGGTGGCGCCGAGCGTCCGCGGTTCAACGATCGTGGTGCTGACCGTCCTCGTTTCGACCGTGGCGAGCGTCCGCGTCGTGACGACCGTGGGGGTGCCGAGCGTCCCCGGTTCAACGACCGCGGTGCCGACCGTCCTCGTTTCGACCGTGACGAGCGTCCGCGTCGTGACGATCGTGGCGGCGCGGAGCGCCCTCGGTACAACGACCGTGGCGCCGAGCGTCCCCGGTTCAACGACCGCGGTGCCGACCGTCCCCGTTTCGACCGTGACGAGCGTCCGCGTCGTGACGACCGTGGCGGCGCCGAGCGCCCTCGGTACAACGACCGTGCGGCATCCGATCGCCCCGAGCGTTCGTATGATGCCGACCGTGCCCGCCGCGCCTTCGACCGCGACCGCACGCAGCGCTCCTACGACGCGCCGGGCGAACGCAGTCGTCCCTCGACCGGTGGCGCGTACCGCACCGACCGCCCGCGCCGCGACGAGCGTCCGAGCCGTGACGCGCGCCCCGGCCGCAACGACTGGAACGCCAAGCCGAAGGCGGCCTTCGAGCCGACCGACGACGTCGTGCACGAGCGCCTCGAGGCGAAGTCCGTCGCAGCCGTCGAGGTCGACGGGGTGAGCTTCGGCGACCTGGGCCTCGGCTCGAACATCGTCGAGACCCTCGCCGGCATGGGCGCGGCGACGCCGTTCCCGATCCAGGCGGCCAGCATCCCGGCCGTGCTCGGCGGGCGCGACGTGCTCGCCCGTGGACGCACCGGCTCCGGCAAGACCATCGCCTTCGGCGCCCCGCTCGTCGAGCGCGTGCTGCAGTCGCAGGCCGGCAAGCGTCGTGAGTTCGGTCGTTCGCCGCGCGCGATCATCCTCGCTCCGACTCGTGAGCTCGCCCTGCAGATCGACCGCACGATCCAGCCGATCGCCCGCAGCGTGGGTCTCTTCACCACCCAGATCTACGGCGGCGTGCCGCAGGGTCGCCAGGTGGGCGCGCTCAAGAAGGGCGTCGACATCGTGATCGGCACCCCCGGCCGCGTCGAGGACCTCATCAACCAGGGCAAGCTCGACCTCTCGGACTGCCGCATCGCGGTGCTCGACGAGGCCGACCACATGTGCGAGCTCGGATTCGTCGAGCCCGTGCAGCGCATCCTGCGTCACACCGCCGACGGCAGCCAGAAGCTGCTGTTCTCGGCGACGCTCGACCGCGAGGTCGCGGCTCTCGTCGACGAGTTCCTCGTCGACCCGGCCGTCTACGAGGTCGCCGGTGAAGACCAGGAGTCCAGCACGATCGAGCACCGCGTGCTCGTGATCGAGCACCGCGACAAGGCCGAGATCCTCACCTCGCTCGTCGACCGGGAGGGCAAGACGCTGGTCTTCGCCCGCACCCGCGCTTACGCCGACATGCTCGCCGAGCAGTTCGACGACGCCGGCATCCCCGCGGTCTCGCTGCACGGGGACCTGAACCAGGCCAAGCGCACGCGCAACCTCGAGCGTCTGACCTCGGGCCGTGTGAACGTGCTCGTCGCCACCGATGTCGCCGCCCGCGGCATCCACGTCGACGACATCGATCTCGTCGTGCAGGCCGACGCTCCCGACGAGTACAAGACGTACCTGCACCGTTCGGGCCGTACCGGCCGCGCCGGTCGCTCGGGCCGCGTCGTCACGCTCATCACACGTCAGCGTCAGCGTCGTATGACCGAGCTGCTCGACCGGGCCGAGATCGACGCGCCGTTCGAGAACGCGCGCATCGACGACGACATCATCGACGAGATCACCGGTCGCACCCCCACGGCGGAGGCGCTCACCCGCTGAGCCAGAGGGTCGCGCGGCCTGAGGCGCGCGCGGGCTGAGGCGCGCGCGGGCTGAGGGTCGCGTGGGCTGAGCGGTCACGAAAGGCCGGGTCGGAAGCATCCGACCCGGCCTTTTTCGACCCCTCGCGCATGAGCCGCGGCACAACTTCGGAGTTCTGAGGCGACACGCCGGAGTGCAGGGCAGTCGGCGCGGCGTGTCTCGCCCGATCTCCGAAGTTGTGCGGGCCGGCCGGGCGGGTGCACGCACGTGACGGAGGAGATCGCACGATGCGCAGGAGCGGATGCGCGAGAGCCTCCTGCGGAACGAGAGATCTCCTCCCCAGAGCGCGGACGGTGCGGCACCGCGAGGGGTCGAGGCACGCCGTATCGGATGCCGGGGGTGCGGCGTGTCTTGACCCCTCAGGGGGCTACCCGAGCTCGTGCTCGTGGATCGCGGTGGTGAGGTTGGCGCCGTTGAGGTCGAGGTAGAGCACCTGTTCGGTCACCGTGAGGGTGAGCGTGTTGCGGCGCTCGATGTGCGGCGTGACCTGGTCGATGAAGCCGGGGTCGAAGCTGAACACGCGCAGGTCCTCGGAGCGGTGGATGCGCTTGCCGGCCCAGGGGAGCATGACCTTCTCGGGGTCGCGGTGCGTGTAGACCACGGTGCGCTCGGCGAGGCGGCTGCCGTAGTGCAGGCGCTCGGCATCGGGGGCGCCGACTTCGATCCAGGCGGTGATCGCGCCGGTGAGGTCGCGGATGAGCACGGCCGGCTCATCGGTCTTCGAGATGCCCTCGCTGAACCCGATGCCCTCGGCGAACTCGAGGCCGTAGGCGAGGATGCGGGTGATCATGTAGGCGTCGGTCTCGGACGGATGCCTCGCCACGCGCAGCGAATAGTCCTCGTAGACCCCGCGATCGGTGTCTGCGAGTTGCACGTCGAACGTGTGGATGGTGGAGCCGGTAGCCATAGTCACCGAGCCTACGGGCCTGCGGCCCTCCGCCCCGACCAGCGGATGCCGCAGCCCACGCTCAGAACAGCATGGGCTGCGCGGGGGTCGAGGTCGCCGAACCGGTGGTCCGGAAGGTGACGGCCGGGCTCGGACGGCCCGGTGCCCGCCCCGTCGTCGGCGCTCCGTCCTGGCGCCAGATCGAGTCGACATGCCCCTGTCCCGGACGGAATCCGCGCCGGGGGTAGTCGTCTTCGTGGCGCGCGTCGAGGCCGTGCAGCCGGATCAGCGGTTTGACCCGCTTCGCGAGCCACTGCCGATAGGGCTTCGGCGCCTCGGCGGACGCTCCCGGGTAGAGGCCGCGGTACGACGAGACGAGGTCGGGCCGGTGCTCTCCGAGCCACTGGAAGAACCACGGCTTCACACCCGGCCGCAGGTGCAGCGCTCCGTAGATCACCGTGCGCGCGCCCGCCATCTTGATGCGTTCGAGCGCATGCGCGATCGCGTCGACCGAGTCGGTCATGTGCGGCAGGATCGGCATCAGGAAGACGGTGACGGGGAAACCGGCATCCGACAGGGCCTTCACCGTGTCGAGCCTCGCCTGCGTGCTCGGGGTTCCCGGTTCGATCGCCTTCTGCAGCTCGTCGTCGTACATCGCGATCGACATCTGCACGTCGATCGGCACGCGCTGCGCGGCTTTCACGAGCAGAGGGATGTCACGGCGGATCAGCGTGCCCTTCGTGAGGATCGAGATCGGGGTGCCGGATGCCGCGAGCGTCTCGATGATCCCGGGCATGAGCTTGTAGCGCCCCTCGGCCCGCTGGTAGGGATCGGTGTTCGTGCCGAGAGCCACGGTCTCGTGCTGCCAGCTGCCCTTGCGCAGTTCGCGCTCGAGCACCTCGACGACATTCACCTTGACCACGATCTGAGAGTCGAAGTCCGACCCGCCGTCGAGGTCGAGGTACTCGTGCGTCCCGCGGGCGAAGCAGTTGTGGCTGATGACTCCGTTGGCGACGAAATCGCCGGTCCCGGTCGTGATGTCGAGGAGGTCCTGCTCTTCACCGAGGGGTTCGATCGACACGACCCGGAGATCGGATGCCGTTTTCACAGCGGTTCCGATGATGTCGAGTTTTCGCGTGATGGCAGGTGAGGCGATCGCGAAGAACCTCTGGCGGCTGGGTAGCCCGCCCGTCACGCGCACGTCGCGGACTCCGTTAGCGCGCGCGCCTTCGACGATGTGGGGAACGTCGAAGGCGCGCATGCCCTGCTCGATCAGGCGGATGAGTTCGGGATCCCCATTCGAGATGCGGAGCACTCCGCGCGAACAACTCCCTTCCGCATCAAAGATGCCGCCGAGGAATCCAGCGAACCAGCTCTCGTTCGGTTCCTCGGGCGAGAGGATGAGTTGCTCGATCCGCTCGACTCCCGCGCGAGCCGCCGTGTGAATCGCGTTCGCCGCGCTCCGGGTCTCGGTCTGAGCGGCGAATGGTCTGGTCCTCGTCGGCACATCCTCAGCTTCGAGGAACTCCCGAGTCCGGTCGAGAGCCTCCGGATCGACCAGCGCCAGGCGGAACATGTGTACCTTCCGCACCCGCTCCGGGCTGGGATAGGTGCCGTGGAAGATCATTCCGTCTCCGCGAATCATCCCGGCCAGGTAACCGCGTCGATAATCGGTGCTCGTCTGATCGATGTCTGCCCCCGCCGGCCCGATGCCGAACCCCAACAACCGGTTGTTCGTGGTGAGGTGTGGTCTCTGCCCGGACTCTGCGTCGGTGACGTGCTTCCATCCGCGCTCGGTCAGGAATCGGTGATCCCCGCTCGCGATGATCTCGGTGCCGTCGGCCAGCGTCACCCGATACGCCGCCTTGCGGTTCGACCACTTGGCGCGGATTTCGGTAGGCACATAGCGGCGGTACGCGCCCTCGCGCTCGGTGCCGATGATCTGGTCGCCGATCTCCAGGTCGCGCAGGGGGCGCTGGCGCCCGTCGGCGCAGAGGATCAACGTGTCCGGCGAGACGCAGTAGACGCACGCATGACTGCATCCCCGATAGGGGTTGATCGTCCAGGCGAACGGCATGCGCGATGCGCCGGGAACATGGTTGAGCGCCGACTTCGAGAGCACCTCGTGGAAGGTCATCCCGGCGAACTCGGGGGTCGTCACCGACCGCAGCACGCTCGACCGGTCTTCGAGACCGGGGAGCGCCGCGGCATCCGTCTCTCCGACCGTTTGTCCCTGCCATCGCATATGTTCATTCGAACATGCATCCGAAGTTAACGCAAGCAAGATTCGAAGAAAATGACGAAGAGGCTATCCCGTCGGTTCGGTCGCCCGGATCAACCCGCACTCGACGCACGACCACACGACGAGGAAGCGCTCGTCGTCGAGGATCTCGAACGTCAGTGCTCCACCGCAGGTCGGGCAGACCAGGGGGTTCGGCGCGTGCGCGTTCATCCCCTCAGCCTACGGACGAACATCTACCCCCGGGTCGGCAGGAACGGGTCGACGCCGGTCAGTGCACCCAGGGGATGCCGTCGCTCCGACACCGGTCGCGGCCCGGCGCCGCGCACATCCGGCACCCGGATGCCGAGACCCTCCGCCGGCGACCCCTCCCGCACGCGCAGGTCGCGCGCCGCGGCATCCACGAACAGCGGATCGGCGGTGATCGAGTGCCGGTCGTGACCGAGTGCCGCCCACTCGTCGTCGAGGCGCTCGACGATCTCGAATCCCACCCGCCCATCCGCTCCCGTCGAGCGATCCGCGTTCGCCGCCCGCACCGCGCCGTCGAGCGGCGCCGCATCCCAGAAGAGGTTCAGGTCGCTGTCGACCCCGAAGTGCCGCAGGTCGCGGTGGTCGGGGTAGCCGACGAACGCGGGCATGCCCTCGCCCACCACGATGTTGCGGTGGAACGTGAACGACACGTGCTCCTCGGGGCGGGTGATCGACACCTGCCCGTTGCGACCGAACGCCCACACGTTGTCGCGGATGATCACCTCGCGCCCGTAGTGCTGGTGGTAGGCCTGGCTCGACACGTCGTGCACCACGTTCTGCTCGATCACCACGTGCGACGAGCCCTCGTCGAGGTAGATCCCCCAGCCGCCGTAGTTCGCGCACTCGATGTCGTGGATGTGATTGCCGCGCACGACCGTGCCCGGCGCGATGCCGAGCAGGTAGACGCCGCCCATGTCGTTGAGCAGCCCCTGCCCGAGGTGGTGGATGTGGTTGCCCTCGATGAGGTTGCCCTCGGACGGGCTGTGCAGGTAGTCCCACATCCAGCCGACCGAGATGCCGGAGTAGAGGAGATCGCTGATCTCGTTGTGCGCGATCACGTTGTGCGATCCGTGCTGGAAGAGCACGGCGACGGCGTTGGGATAGACCTGACCGCCGCGCGCGATCGTGCAGTCGGAGATCTCGTTCGCGCGGTTGTACTCCGCCGCCAGGGCATCGATCCCTCCGCCCGAGCGCACGGCCCCGGCCCCGAGATCGCTGAACGAGACACCGCTGATGAGCGCCCCGCGCGTGCCGGGGCCGAGGCTCACGCCGTAGCCGCCGACGCGTGCGATGCCGCCGCCGATGAGCGCGCACGAGCGGGCGAAGTCGAATCGCACGGCGGCGGGGACGGTGCTCGCCGCCTGCACGTCGGCCGCGTACCGGCCAGCCGACGGCAACTGCGGGTCTTCGCGTACCCCGAACGGCGGCACCGCGGGCGGCACGACCTCGAAGTCCGCCTCCGCGAAGTGCACACCTTCGAACCGCACCTCGCGCACGGGCGCGTCGGCGGTGCCGTCGAGCGTCACGAAGGCCTCGGTCACCGGCATCCGCACGTCGAGCGCGTCGATGTCGACGCCGGGCTCCGGCAGGTAGAGCACGTGCGGACCCGACGCGCCGACCAGCTCGCCGGTCGCGTCGAGGTACCACTCGCCGGCGACCTCGCCGAAGCGCTCGGCGACGTTGTCGAGCCAGTAGCGCGCGAAGAGCTTCGCGGCGTCATCGCGCAGCGCGAAGATGCTGCGCAGCGAGCTCGTGAGGGTGCGGGTGCCGCGGTCGATCGCGGTGATCGGCATCCGCTCCTGCACCCAGTAGTGCGGCACGACGACCTCGACCGCGAGCTGCTGCGTGAGCTCGGGGATGTCGCCCTCGGCGAAGCGGAACGACGCCGCCCCGTCGAACAGCGTGCCGACGAAGCTGCCCGCCGGGTCGAGGCCCTCCTGCTGCTCGACGCGCAGGAATCCCTCGCGCGGATGCCGGGGGCGCTCCGCCGCGACACCGTCGACGTAGAGCCGCCGAGCCGCCGCCCGCGGCGAAGGCGCGGCGTAGGCCGCGACCCCGTTCACCGTCACCGGACGCCAGCCCGTCAGGCGCACGGATCCGCGCAGCACCGGCGGGTTCGCGGCATCCGTCGCCACCACCGCGGTGAAGGAGTCGGATGCCGTGAACGAGACGGGCTCGTGATGCCGGTACTCGCCTCCGGCCATCCAGATCACGGCCCGCTGACCCGGCTCGCGCCGTGCCCGCACGAGGGCGAGGCCGTGCGCCAGGTCGTTCGCGGGGTAGCCGTGCGAGCCGTCGGCGTAGGGCGACCCCTCCGGGTCGACGTACACCTCGATCCGGTCGGTGCTCATGGGATCAGCCCTTCGTGGCTCCGGCCGTGACGCCGGCCGAGATCTGCCGCTGGAAGATCAGGTACACGATGATGATCGGCAGCACCGCCAGCAGCACGCCGGCGATGTACGTCGGCACGTTATCGGGGTACTGGCCGCGCAGCGCGCTCACGCCGACCATGACGGTGCGGTTCTGCGGCGACTGCATGATCAGCAGCGCGATGAGGATGTCGTTCCACACGAACAGCGCGTTCAGGATGCCCATCGAGATCAGCGCCGGCTTGCCGACCGGGATCATGATGCGCGCCCACACGCCGAACAGGCCGTTGCCGTCGACGCGCGCCGCCTCGGTGAGCTCCTTCGGGATGCCCGAGTAGTAGGAGGTCATGAAGAACACGGTGAACGGCAGGAACTGCGCCACGTACGCGGCGATCAGACCGGGGAAGGTGTTGATCAGTCCCATGTCGCTGAGCACCTTGATCGTCGGCACCATGATCACCTGGAACGGGATCATCATCATCGCGAGGATGATGAGGAACGCGACCTTGCTGCCGCGGAAGGTGAGGTGGCTGAGCGCGTAGCCGCACATCGACGCGAGCACGAGCAGAATCGCGACCGAGAACACGGTGACGATGATCGTGTTCGCGAAGTAGCGGCCCATGTCGGCGTTGTTCCACGCGTCGAAGAAGTTCTGCACGTTGAAGGTCTGCGTGACCCCGAGACGATCGAGGACGTAGTCCTTGCGCGTCTTGAGCGAGATGTTCAGGCCGTAGAGCATCGGTGCGATCGTGGCGATCGCGAGCAGCATCATCGGTACGGCGATGATCCACTTGCCCAGGCGTTCGCGGCGCATCATGCCTCCTTCGTGGCGCGACGCAGCACGCGGATCTGGATCAGGCCGATGACGAGCACGATCAGCAGCAGGAAGACGGATGCCGCGGACGCGAGCGCCGGGCGGGCCTCGCCGTTGAGCTTCCAGATGAGGAACTCGGGCAGGTAGCTCGCCGCCCCCGGACCGCCGGCGGTCATCGTGTACAGCAGGCCGAAGAGGCCGGTGAGCATGCCGATCGTGGTCGTGACGAACACGAACTGGATGGTCTGGCTGAGACTCGGGATGATGACGTGCACGATCTGTTGCCAGAGGTTGGCGCCGTCGATCTTCGCGGCGTCGAGCAGCTCGGCGTCGAGGGTCGCGAAACCGGCGAGGAAGATCGTGAACGCCATGCCGAACGTCGCCCAGATGTGCACGACGAGCACCGAGGGCAGCGCCGTGGTGGGGAGGCCGAGCCAGTCGACGCCCGGGATGTTGATGGTGTTCAGGGCGCCGTTGATCGGACCGTTCGCGGCGAGCAGGATGTTGAAGATCGCGCCGATGATGATCGGCGAGAGCACCACCGGCAGGAAGTACACGCTGCGGTAGAAGCGGTGGCCCGGGATCTTCAGGAAGACGAAGGTGGCGAGGATGCCGGCGACGAAGACCTGGATCGGCACGAACAGCAGCACGACCAGCACATTGCGGGCGGATGCCTGGAACCGGGCGTCGCCGAGGAGCGTGAGGTAGTTGTCGAGGCCGACGAACTGCCCGTTGAGCTCTTTGTCTCCCGTGAACGAGAAGTTCACGCCGAGCAGGAGGGGGTAGAGGCGGAAGACCGCGAGGATGAGGATGACCGGCAGCACCATGAGGTAGGGCGCGAGCCGTTCGGACGTCCACGGCTTCTTGCGCAGCGGCTGGCCGAGATCGCGGCGTGCGCCGCGTTCCCGGCGGCCGCGGCCCGGACCCTTGTTCGCGAGAACGAGGGTCCGGGTCGAGGTGGTGTCGATCGCCAAGGGATCAGCCCTCCGACGCTGCCAGCTGGGCTGCGGCGTCCTGCACGGTGACCTCGCCGCCGAGCAGCTGCTGGCCGAGGCGGTGCAGCAGGTCGAGCGTCTCGGCCTCGAGGGCGGTGTGGAGCAGCGGCTTGCTGCCCGCCGACTCCGCGACGATGTCGTTCGCCGACACGATGTCGGTGTCGAGCTCGATGGTCGTGTCGGACGTGATCTGACCGCCCGCGAGCGAGTAGGCGGCGAGGGCGTCGTGGTCGACCGTGGCCTTGATCCAGTCGACGCCGAGCTCCTTCTTGTCCTCGTTGAGCACGCCGTATCCGATGCCGCCCTCGGCCGGGAGGGCCAGGGTGGTGCCGTCGTTGACGGTGACCGGCATCATGAACCCGAGATCCTCGCCGAGGAACTCGTCGAACTGCTTCCAGTGCGCCGTGCCGCTCATGAGTCCGATGACCATGGCCGACTTACCGCCCGAGAACAGGTCGAACGAGTCGTTGAACATCGCGGTGGAGTTCGCGCCCTCGTTGTACCAGCCGTCGGCAGCGGTGTCGGCCCACATCTGCAGGGCCTGCACCGCGTGCTCGCTCGTCCAGTCGCGGTCGCCGTCGATCCAGGCGTCGTACTCCTCGGGGGTGAAGACGCCCGAGCCGAAGCCCGAGAGGAAGAACTCGATGCCGAGGCCCTCCTTGTTGCCGAGCGCGAAGCACGAGGCATCCGTCTTCTCGGTGATCGAGGTGCAGGCGGCCGCCAGCTCGTCCCAGGTCTGGGGCGGGTTGTCGGCGTCGAGGCCGGCCTCGGTGAAGAGGGCCTTGTTGTAGTAGATCGGGAAGCCCTGGAGGAACATCGGGGCGGAATAGGTCTCGCCGTCGGCCTGGAAAGCGGGCCAGCCGGCGAGGGTGTCCTCGAGGTCGGCGAGCTCGTCGGTGACGGGGATGAGGGAGTCGGCGCGGCTCTTGAGCTGCGTGCCGCCGTTGAACAGGGCGACGTCGGGGCCGGTGCCGGCCTCGATCGCGCTGCCGAGCAGCGTGTAGTACTGGTCGAACGGCTGGTTGACGATCTCGACCTCGACGTCGGGGTGCTTCTCGGCGAATGCCGCCTTGACGTCTTCGGTGTACGCGGCCGCGGCCTCGTCGGCGTCGCCCCAGTTCCAGACGACGAGCTTGTCGCTCGTGCCCGAGTCTCCGCCGGTCGATCCGTTCGGCGATGCTCCACCGCATCCGGTGAGTGCCAGTGCCGCCACGCCGATGGCGGCGGGGATGGCGATCCTTCGCTTCATTGCGATCCTCTCAACATTGATAGGGAAGTTGCTGCAGGGACCCGAGGGTGCAGGCCTTGCGTCGAAACATACTACGTCTTACGAAAACGATCAAGCAAACATCACATGACTGACGTTCAGCATCGGTGCGAAGGTGGGCTCGGTGAATACGATAGCCAACATTCGATGCATAACCGGTCGAAAACTCGTACGACTTTCTGGACGATAAAGAGGTACTATTTACGTATGGTGAACTCGTCCGCACTGCCGATCCCCGTACTGCCGACGTCTGAAGCTCGGGCGCAGTTGCCGGACGCGCTGCGACGATTCCGCAAGGAGGGCGCCCTCTCGCGCCCGCTGGTGTTCGGGGGTCACCGTCGCGCCGAAGGCGTCGTCATCCCGTTCGACCTCTACGTCGATCTGATCCCGGCGATCGAGGATCTCGAGATCGCGTACCTGGTTCGTCAGAGGTCGGAGGCCGGCGAGACCGGCGAGCTGGCCGACATCGCGTCCGATCTGGGTCTCGACCCCGACGACTACCGCTGATGGCGGTGCCGCTGCGGCTGACAGCGCTTCTCCCCGGATTCCAGCACGACGTCGACGCGCTTCCGGGCCAGGCGACGAAGAAGATGGCACTCGACATGCTGGTGCTCGTCCGCGACGGGAAGGTGGCCGGCGTGAAGCTCGACTCTCGCGTCGCGACCGGCGATCTGGGTGACTGCTACAAGCTGTATTTCGACCCGGACGGTTCCGGGAAGCCTCGATATCGCCTCGTCTATCGATACACGCCCGATGAGGTCAGAGCCGTTGCCGTCGAGGCCGTCGCGGTCGGGCGACGAGCGAATCTCGACGCCTATCGACGCGCGATCGCCAACCTCGCGCGCTGAACGGTCGAGGTTCCGTCAGGAACGCTTCTTCGACGGCAGGCGCCGGCGCGACCACGAGCCGAGGATGTGCTCGCTCATCGCGAGGCGCGCGGCCTCGGCGTCGCCGGCCGAGATCGCCTCGAGGATCGCGGTGTGCTCGGCGAGGGTCAGCTCGAACGCGTGCGCGGGGTCGACGCCGGTGAAGCGGTCGCTGCCCACGGCGTGAGCGATGAGCACGCGCGCGATGTTCTCGGCGAGGCCGTTGTCGGCGAGCTCCATCACGGCGAGGTGGAACTGCACGTCGGCCTCGCGGAACGCGGCCGAGTCGTCGACGTGGGCGTGCATCGCCTCGAGGTTCTCGCGCAGGCGGGTGCGGGCGTCGTCGTCGACGGTGCGGGCGGCGGACGCGGCCATCGCGGCTTCGAGCGCGCCGCGCACCACGCTGAGGTCGTCGAGCACGCCGAGGGTCGAGTCGTTCTCGATCATGGCGGTGAGCACCGAGGGGTCGAGCACGTTCCAGCTCGTGGAGGGATTTACGTGGGTGCCGCGCCCCTGGGCGACCGTGACCATGCCCTTCTCCTGCAGGCGCTTCATCGTCTCGCGGATGACGGTGCGGCTCACACCGAACTGCACGCTGATGACGCTCTCGGGCGGCAGCAGGTCGCCCGGTGCGTACTCCCCGGTGACGATCGACTGGACGAGCTCGTTCAGCACGGTCGCGCCGATGCGATCGATGGGGGTGCGTGCGCGACCGGCGGTGGTGGCGTCTGCGGGCGGGGTCATGCCTGACACTCTATTGACCTCCGGAATGGGGCGGCAGGAGACACTCGCGAAACGACAGACATATGATGTATGTTGTTTTCACATTCGATCTCTCACACTCAAGGGCGACATGAAGATCACCGGCTACCGCACGCTGCGCACCGTCCACGACTGGGGGCGCCCCGTCGGCGACGTCAACGGGTTCATCGCATCCGGCGTCACCGACGTGCCGCTCGTGATCCTCGAGACCGACGAGGGCATCGAGGGTGTCGGCATGGGGTCGCACGCCGACCTCGAGCGCCTGTTCCCCGCCCTCGAGGGGCAGGACCCCCGCACCGTCACCACCCTCTACGACGCCATGCTCGCGCGGGTGTTCAAGTCGTCGCACGGGGGCGCGACCTTCGGTGGCATCGGCGCCTTCGACACCGCGCTGTGGGACATCAAGGCCAAGCTCGCGGGTGAGCCGCTGTGGCGTCTGCTCGGAGCGGGCGACCGCTTCGTGCCCGGCTACGCCTCGGGCCTCGACGCCGCCCTCGACGACGAGCAGCTCGCCGCCCTCTACCGCCGCTTCGGCGAGCGCGGCTACACCGCCGCCAAGCTCAAGGGCGGGCGAAACGTCGAGGCGGATCTGCGCCGCTTCGGCATCCTCACCGACGTGCTCCAGGCCGGCGGCGCGGCGCCTGCGCTCATGCTCGACGCCAACGAGTCGTGGAACCTCAAGCAGGCCGTCCGGCACGTCAGCGCGCTCGAGGAGCGCATCGACCTCACCTGGGTCGAGGAGCCGCTGCGGCGGTGGGATGCCGCGGGGCATGCGCGCCTGAGCGCGGCGATCAAGGCCTCCGTCGCCACCGGCGAGAACCTCACCGGACTCGAGCAGTACCGTCCCCTTCTCGACGCCGGCGGTGCCGACATCGTGCAGGCGGGGGCGGTGTGGGGCGTCACGCACTTCCTGCGCGTGGCGATCGCCGCGCACGCCCGCGATCTGCCCGTCAGTCCCGTCGGGCTCACCGCGAACCACACCGTGACGGCGGCCGCGGCGGCCGTGCCGAATCACCTGTCGGCCGAGGTGCAGGATCTCGGGTCGCCGTTCGGTCTCGTGCTCGATCAGGAGTTCGCCGACGGCGGCGTCGTGCTCGGCGACCGTCCGGGCGTGGGCATCGAGGTCGACGAGGCGCTCATCCTCAAGGCCCGCAGCGAGGCCACCTGGCAGGAGCCGGCCGGGCCCCATGTGCGCTCGAAGCGCGCCGGACTCCGCCTGATCGACCACGGCACCTGGAGCGAATGATGCAGGTGCGTCACGGCATCCACCGCATCCAGGCGCCGCTCGGCGAGCGCTTCATCGCGATGTACCTGCTCACCGGCCCTGAGGGCGCCCTGCTGTTCGACACCGGTGTCGCCGACTCCGTGCCCGGCACCCTGCTGCCGACGCTGGAGGAGATCGGGTTCGATCTCGCCGACCTGCGCTGGGTGGTCAGCTCGCACTGCGACTTCGACCACACGGGCGGCAACGCGGCGCTCGCCGCGGCCGCTCCGCATGCCGAGTTCCTGGCCGGGCGCGCCGATGTCGCCATGACCGAGGACGTCGAGGCGCTCATCGCCGGGCGCTACGGCGAGTTCGCCGTCCGCGACGGCTTCGACGACCCGCCCGAGACGACCGCCGAGGTGCGGCGTTCGACCGGTCTCGTGCCGGTGGCGCGAGCCCTCGACGGCGGCGAGACGTTCGATCTCGGCGACCGCACGATCGAGGTGCTCGCGGTGCCGGGGCACTCCCCGGGGCACCTGGCACTGTGGGATGCCGCGAACGGCACCCTCCTCATCTCGGATGCCGTGCTCGGCGAGACGGTGCCGACGGCCGACGGTCGGGCCGCGTTCCCGCCCACCTATCGCGACACGGCCCGGTACGTCGACAGCATCCGTCGGTTGCGCGCCCTCGACGCCGAGCTGCTGCTCACGGCCCACTACCCGGTGTACGAGGGCGCGGCGGTGGCCGGGTTCCTCGACGACTCGCTCGCGTACGTCGAGCGCGTCGACCGGGTGATCGAACAGGTTCTCGCCGGCGGGGAGGAGCTCACTTCGCTCGAACTCATCCGGCGCGCGGCAGCCGATCTGGGGCCGTGGCCCGCAGCTGCGGCCGAGTACCTGATCTTCCCGATGACCGGCAACCTCGAGCGCCTCGTGCAGCAGGGCCGCGTCGTCGAGGGCGATCGCGACGGCATCCGCACCTGGCGGTGGGTCGCATGACCGCCGCGACGGTGCGCCTCGGCGCGATCGGTGCCGGCTGGTGGGCGACGAGCAACCACTTCCCGCTGTTCGCGGCGCGCGACGACGTCGAGCTCGTGGGCGTCTGCGGCAAGGGCGACGGGCTCGAGGCCGTGCGCGAGAAGTTCGGCTTCGGGTTCGCGACGGAGGACGCGACGGAACTGCTGGATGCCGACATCGACGCCGTGGTGATCTCCACCCCGCACGATCTGCACCACCCGCTCGCCGCTCAAGCGCTCGACCGTGGACTGCACGTGCTGTGCGAGAAGCCGATGACCCTGCACGCCGACGAGGCGTGGGATCTCGCCGCCCGCGCCGAGCGCGCCGGCACCGTCTTCCTCGTGCCCTACGGCTGGAACTACAAGCCGTTCACGGTGGCGGCCAAGCGGATGCTCGACGCCGGGGCGATCGGCGAGATCCAGTACGCCCTGTGCCATATGGCGTCCCCCACGCGCGGACTGTTCGGCACCGACCCGACGCACATGCTCGAGCGCTGGAACTCCGACACCGCTCCCGACCCGACCACGTGGTCGAGCCCCGAGCACGGCGGCGGGTATGCGCACGGCCAGATCACCCACTCCTCGGCGCTGCTGTTCTGGCTCACGGGGCTGCGCGCGGCATCCGTCGCCGGTCGTGCGATCACCGCCGGGGCGCCGGTCGACCTGTTCGACGCGGGAGTGATCCGCTTCGAGGGCGGGGCGCTGGGGTCGCTATCGGGGGCCGCGACGCTCGCCGACGGCGACAAGTACCAGGTCGACATCCGCCTGTTCGGCACCGAGGGCGTGCTCATGATCGACGTCGAGCGCGAGCGCGTGACCCTCAGCCGCTACGACGGCCGCCGCGAGGAGGTCGTGATCCCCGAGGGGGAGGGCGAGTACGAATGCCTCGTGCCGCCGGCCCGCTTCATCGAGCTGATCACCGGTGCGAGCCGCGAGAACAACTCCGACGTGACCGTCGCCGCCCGCTCGGTCGAGCTGATCGATGCGCTCCTGCGCTCGTCGGCCGCCGGCGGCGCCGACACGGCCGTCTGATCACGCCCGTCTGACAACCAGAGGAACGACATGTCCGACACCCCCACCCGCGGAATCCTCGACGGATACCGCGTCATCGACTGCTCGATCGCCATGGCCGGGCCCTTCGCCGCGCAGCGCCTCGGCGACCTGGGCGCCGACGTCATCAAGGTCGAGCCGACCGCCGGTGAATGGCAGCGCTTCGCCTCGGCCGGTGGCGCGCAGGGCAACGAGATCAACGTCTCGTTCCTCTCCCTCAACCGCAACAAGCGTTCGCTGGCCGTGGACCTGAAGTCGGATGCCGGGCGCGAGGTCGTGCGCGACCTCATCGCCGGGGCCGACGTGTTCCTGCAGAACTACCGCCCGGGGGTCGCCGCGCGTCTCGGCCTCGACTACGCGAGTCTGGCGGCGATCAACCCCTCGCTCGTGTACGTCTCGATGTCGGGCTACGGCGAGGACGGGCCCTACAAGGACCGTCCGGGCCAGGACCTCATCCTGCAGGCCATGAGCGGCGCGATGCTGTCGGCCGGGCGCGCGGGCGAGCCGCCGACTCCGGCGGGTCAGTACCTGGCGGACGCCGTCACCGCATCGACCGCGTTCGAAGCCGTGCTCGCGGCGCTGCTGCACCGCGAGCGCACCGGTGAGGGGCAGCTCGTGACCGTGAACATGCTCGACGCGCTCACCACCCTGCAGATGCAGGAGCTGAGCGTCTACACGGTTGGCGGGGTGCCGCAGAAGCGCGGCAGCGAGCCGAACGCGCACGTCTACATCCGCGCCCCCTACGGCGTCTTCGCGACGAGCGACGGCTACCTCGCGCTCGGGTTCGCCGACCTCGAGAAGCTCGGCGAGGTGCTCGACGAGCCCTCGTTCGCTGGTCTCGACCCCGAGGTGCACGGCTGGACGCACCGCGACGAGCTGTATGCGACGGTGGCCCGTCACCTGCGTGAGCGCTCCACGCAGCACTGGCTCGACACGCTGCTGCCCGCCGGCATGTGGGTGGGTCCGGTCTACGGTTACGAAGACCTCGTGGCCGACCCGCAGATCATCCACAACGGCACGTTCGTCGAGTACGACCACCCCACTGAGGGGCGCATCAAGACACCCGGGTTCCCGTACCGGTTCGCGAAGACGCCCGCCCGCATCGACCGCGGCGCCCCGCTGACCGGTGAGCACACGGCCGAGATCCTCGCCGAGCTGGGCGTCTCGCCCGAGCGCACGCAGGAGCTGCTCGACGCCGGGGCGGTGGCGCAGACCGCCGTGCCGGTGCCCGTGGGTTCGAGTGCGGTGCCGTCGTGACCGACTACGTCGGCCTGACCTGGGATCACCCGCGCGGCCGTCACGCTCTGGAGGCAGCGGCCGGCGACCTCGGCGACGGCGACACCCTGCGCTGGGAGGTGCAGTCGCTCGAGGGGTTCGAGTCCGCGCCGATCGACGAGCTCGCCCGCCGCTACGACCTGCTCGTGCTCGATCATCCGCACCTCGGCGACGCGCTCGTGAGCGGCGGCATCCGCCCTCTCGACGAGCTGTTCGACACCGCACGGATCGCGGCATGGGCGGATGCCGCGGTGGGGCCGAGCATCGCCTCGTACACGCTCGACGGGCGGCTGTGGGCTCTGCCGCTGGATGCCGCGACGCAGGTGTCGGTGCGCCGCCGCGATCTCGTCGCCGAGGCGCCCGAGACCTGGGACGACGCTCTCGCTCTCGCCGAGCGCGGGCTCGTCGCGACGAGCCTGGCCGGCCCCCACGCGTTCCTGTCGCTCTGCTCGATCGCGGTGTCGCTCGGCGACGACCCGGGACGCGGAGAGGGACTGTTCGACCGCGCCGTCGCGCGGCGGGCGCTCGATCTGCTCGCCCGCCTCTCGGTGCACGCCCCCGCGGGCACCGAACTGCTCAACCCGATCGGTCTGCTCGACCGGATGCGCGACCGCGGCGACATCGGATACATCCCGCTCGTCTACGGCTACGTGAACTACAGCTCGCCGGTCGTCGCCTTCGACCGCGCACCGGCGCACGCGGGACGCCTCGGATCGACGATCGGCGGCACCGGCATCGCGGTCACCCGTCGCTCCGCGCCCTCGCCCGCCCTGCTCGCGCACCTGGAGCACCTGCTCAGCGACGACGCGCAGCGCGGGTTCATCCCCGCGCACGACGGTCAGCCCGGCCTGCGCGCGGCGTGGACGGATGCCGCGGTCGATGAGGCCGCGTACGGCTTCTACTCGCGCACCCTCTCGAGCATCGAGGCGTCGTGGGTGCGACCCCGGATCGCCGGGTACATCCCGTTCCAGTCCGCGGCATCCGCTCTCGTGCGCGATGTCGTCGCCGGGCCCCGACATGCCGACGACGTGCTCGACGAGATCGAAGCGCGGTTCGCCGCTCTTTCTCCCGATGCCGCGACCGCCGACGACCGCCTGCAGAAGGAGACCGCATGACCGACTCGGCCATCACCGACGAGCCGTTGATCGTCGTCACACGAGAGGGGCACGTCGCGACCGTGCGCCTGAACCGCCCGGCCAAGCTCAACGCCGTCACCCAGGCCATGAGCGACGAGCTCGTGGGCATCGTGCGCCGCCTCAACGACGACCCTGAGGTGCGGGCCGTGGTCTACACCGGCACGGGTCGCGCGTTCAGCGCCGGCAGTGACATCTCGACCCTCGACCGGTACGAGACGCCGTGGGAGTTCCGCAACCGCCGTGACTACTGCGACGCACTGCGCGACCTGCGCAAGCCCGTGATCGCCGCGATCAACGGGTACGCGTTCGGGGGAGGGCTCGAGGCGTCGCTGACGTGCGACATCCGCATCGCCGCCGAGACCGCGAGCTTCGCCGCTCCCGAGATCAAGCTCGGCTGGATCGGCGGGGGAGGGATGTCGGTGCTGCTGGCGAACTCCATCGGGGCGAGCAACGCCGCCCTCATGCTGCTCAGCGGCGACCCGATCGACGCGCAACGCGCCCTCGCCTGGGGTCTCGTCAGCGAGGTCGTGCCCGCCGATGATCTGCTCGCCCGGGCGCAGGAGCTCGCTGCGACGATCGCCGCGCGTCCTCCGATCGCGGCCGAGACCGCGAAGGCCAATCTGCGCGCCGCGTTCAACCTGCCCCAGGACCAGGCCATCGCCTACGAGCGCGAGATGCAGGGCATCACCTTCGCCACCGAGGATGCCGCCGAGGGGCGCGCCGCCTTCGCCGAGAAGCGCCCCGGCGTCTTCCACCGGCGCTGACGCCCGGTGATCCCGCCGATATCGACCGAGCTCCCGACCGACCTCCCGAGGAGAGACATGAGCGACACCTGGACCGGAGACGCAGCCGGCATCCTTCCCGCCGATGCGAGCGACGCCCTGCTCGTCGGGCGTGTGCAGACGCCGGCAGGCCCGAGCGTGGTGGTGCTGCGCGACGGCATCCTGCGTGACCTGTCGGCCACCTTCCCGACGATGACCGCGCTCACCGAGAGCGCCGACCCGGCAGCCGCCGCGCGTGCCGCCGACGGGCCGTCACTCGGTGCGTTCGCCGACGTCTGGGCGAACACCGCCCCGGACACCCGCGACGATGCCCACCCGTGGCTGCTCTCGCCGATCGACCTGCAGGTCGTCAAGGCCTCGGGCGTGACCTTCCCCGTATCGATGCTCGAGCGCATCATCGAGGAGAAGGCGCGCGGCGAGGCCGAGTCCGCCGACGGCATCCGCGCCACGATCCTCGACGCGCTGGGCGGTGACGTGCGCGACCTCGTGCCCGGATCGCCCGAGGCCGCCCGCCTCAAGCAGGTGCTCATCACCGCGGGACTGTGGAGCCAGTACCTCGAGGTCGGCATCGGCCCCGACGCCGAGATCTTCACGAAGGCGCCCGTGCTCGCCACGGTCGGCGGTGGATCCGACGTCGGCGTGCTCGCCGAATCCCGATGGAACAACCCCGAGCCCGAGGTCGTGCTCGTCGTCTCCTCGCGCGGCGACATCGTCGGGGCGACGCTCGGCAACGACGTCAACCTGCGCGACATCGAAGGGCGCTCGGCCCTGCTGCTCGGACGCGCGAAGGACAACAACGCCTCGGCATCCGTCGGCCCGTTCATCCGCCTCTTCGATGGAGGGTTCTCGCTCGACGACGTGCGCGCCGAATCGGTCACGCTCTCGGTCGAGGGCGACGACGGCTTCGGTATGCGGGCCGAATCGCACATGGCGCAGATCAGCCGCGACCCCGCCGATCTCGTGCGGCAGGCGTCGGGCGACCACCACGCCTACCCCGACGGCTTCGTGCTCTACTTGGGAACGATGTTCGCCCCCACCGACGACCGCGACGAGCCCGGCCACGGCTTCACCCACCACCTCGGCGACGTCGTGCGCATCTCGTCGCCGCACCTCGGCGCGCTCGTCAACCGGGTGCAGCACAGCGAGGATCTCGCCCCCTGGAGCGTCGGCATCGGCGCGCTCATCACCAGCCTCGCTCAGCGGGGACTGCTCGGAAAGGCCAGCGCATGACCACCCTGACGACCACCGATCCCCGCACCGGCGCGCACTCCGACACCGGCATCGAAGCGACGGATGCCGCGGGCGTCGCTGCGACCACCGCCGCTGCGGCATCCGCCTTCGCCGACCTGCGCTCGCGTCCGCGCGCCTGGCGGGCCGGGCTCCTGCGCGCGCTCGCCGACGGGCTCGAGGCCGACCGCGCCGCGCTCGTCGACGCCGCTCTCGCCGAGACCGGGCTGCCCGAGGCGCGCCTGAACGGCGAGCTCTCGCGCAGCGCCTTCCAGTTCCGTCTCTTCGCCGACGCCGTCGACGAGGGCGGCTACCTCGAGGCGATCATCGACCACTCCGGCCACACGCCGCTCGGCCCGGGCCCGGATGTGCGGCGGATGCTCGTGCCGATCGGCCCCGTCGCCGTCTTCGGCGCCAGCAACTTCCCCTTCGCGTTCTCGGTCATCGGCGGCGACACCGCCTCGGCGCTCGCCGCGGGCAACCCGGTCGTCGTCAAGGCGCACAGTTCGCATCCGGTCACCTCGCAGCGATCGTTCGAGTCGCTCGTACGCGCGGCCGCGGCGTACGGGGCGCCGGAGGGCACGTTCGGGATCGTCTACGGCCAGCAGGCGGGAGCCGTTCTCGTCGCCGACCCGGTCATCACGGCCGTCGGGTTCACGGGGTCGCTGTCGACCGGCAAGATCCTGCAGGCGATCATCGACGAGCGCGAGGCGCCCATCCCGTTCTACGGCGAGCTGTCGAGCCTGAATCCGCTCGTCATCACGCCGGGGGCGGCGTCCGCGCGCACCGCGGCCCTCGGCGAGGGTCTGTTCGGGTCGGTCACGGGATCGGCCGGGCAGCTGTGCACGAAGCCCGGCATCGCCTTCGTGCCGGCCGGGGCCGAGGGTGACGCGCTCGTCGCCGATGTGGTGACGAGGGCTCAGGATGCCGCGGCGCAGACGCTCCTGAACTCGCGCATCCACGGGGCGTTCGACGAGATCCGTGAGCGGCTGATCGCCGAGGGCGGGGCGCGCAGCCTCGTCGCCCCGCACGCCGGAGCCGACGGTTTCTCGCTGACGCCCGCGGTGCTCGAGATCGCGGCGACGGATGTGACTCCGGCGGTCGCCGAGGAGGCGTTCGGCCCCCTCGTGGTGCTCGTGCGGTACGCCTCGACGGGCGAGATCACGGCGGCGCTGCAGGCCGTGCCGCACTCGCTGACCGCCACGATCCACTCGCAGCCCGAGGAGGCCGAGGTGCGCGGCGAGCTCACCGACGCCGCGCGCGACCTCGTCGGCCGCATCGTCTACGACGGATACCCCACGGGGGTGCGGGTGTCTTGGGCCATGAACCACGGCGGCCCCTGGCCCGCGACCAACACGCAGCACACCTCGGTGGGCGTGACGGCGCTGCGGCGGTTCCTGCGCCCGCTCGCCTGGCAGGATGCCCCGGCCGATGTCCTCCCCGCCGAGCTGCGCGACGGTGCGGTCGATGTGCCCCGCCGCGTTGACGGCGTGCTGGAGCTGGCCGGCGCCTGACCTTCTCGTCGGGACCCTCCGTCTCGCTGCGCTCGCTCAGGAACCGGTTCCTGAGCGAGGAGCGCAGCGACGAGACGAAGGGCCCCGCCCCGCGGCATCCGTTGAGGAGGAGTTCTCGCGTTCGGGAGGATCGAAACGGCGGATGCCTCCTGCGGAGCGTGTGTTCTCCTCCGTTGGGTGAGGGCGAGTGCCCGTCATCTCGCTGCGCTCGCTCAGGAACCGGTCTCTGAGCGAGGAGCGCAGCGACGAGACGAAGGGCCCTCAGCCGAAGACGCCCTCGGGGAGCAACCCGCGCGAGATCAGTGCGTCCCAGAGGCCCTCGTCGACCACGGCATCCATACGCTCGACCCCTTCGGCGACCTGGCGCGCGTCGCGGCATCCGAGAACCACCGAGGTGACGGCCGGATGCCGCAGGCTGAACTGCATGGCGGCGGTCGGCAGGTCGGTGCCGAACTCCTCGCACACCTCGGCGATCGCGTTCGCCCGGGCGATGAGCGTGGCCGGGGCCTGCACGTAGTCGTAGGTCGCGTCCGCCGCGACCCGCGGTCGTGCCAGCAGGCCGGAGTTGTAGACACCGACGTTCACGATGCCCACACCCGCCTCGAGCGCCGCGGGCAGCAGGTCGGCCAGCGGCCCCTGTTCGAGCAGGGTGAACCGCCCGGCCAGCATGACCACGTCGATGTCGGTCTCGCGCACGAACCGCGCCGGCAGTGCCGACTGGTTCATGCCCACACCGATCGACGTGACGACGCCCTGGTCGCGCAGCTCGATGAGCGCCCCGATGCCCTCGGTCGATGCCTGCTCCCAGTGGTGGTCGGGGTCGTGCAGGTAGACGATGTCGAGCCGGTCGACGCCGAGCCGGTCGAGGCTCTGCTCCACTCCGCGCAGGATCGCGCCGCGCGAGAAGTCGAACTCGCGGCGGTACGCCGCGGGCACCGCGAAGCCGCCGTCGTCGAGCTGACCGGCCGAGTACACCTGCGGCACGAGCGTGCGCCCCGCCTTGGTCGAGAGCACGTACTCGTCGCGCGGATGCTCGGCGAGCAGTTCGCCCAGTCGCCGCTCGGAGTAGCCGAGACCGTAGTGCGGGGCCGTGTCGAACAGGCGCGATCCGCGCGCCCATGCCTCCTCGACCGCACCCCGCGCCTGCTCGTCGGTGGTGACGCGGCCGAGGTTGCCGAGCTGCGCGCCGCCGAGTCCGAAGCGGGTGAGCGGGGTGCCGGTGCGCAGGCGCGCGCTCTCCATCGTGACCGGGGGCATCAGCGCCCGAGCCATCCGCCGTCGACCGGCAGCACGATTCCGTCGACATAGTCCGAGGCCGCCGACGCCAGGAACACGGCGGCTCCGCCGAGATCGGATGCCGCGCCCCATCGCCCCGCCGGGATGCGGGCGAGGATCGACTCCGAGCGCTCGGGGTCGTCGCGGAGGGCTTGCGTGTTGTCGGTGGCGATGTAGCCGGGGGCGATCGCGTTGACGTTCACGCCGCGACCCGCCCACTCGTTCGACAGCGCCTTGACGACGCCCGTGAGACCCGACTTCGCCGCCGCGTATCCGGGGACGTTGATGCCGCCCTGGAAGCTGAGGAGCGACGCGGTGAACACGATCTTGCCGCGTCCGCGCTCGAGCATCGATCCGCCCACGGCCTGCGCGAGAGCGAACTGGCTGGTGAGGTTGATGCGCAGCACGCGTTCGAACCACTCCATCGGATGCTCCGCCGCCGGCGCGCGCAGAATGGTGCCGGCGTTGTTGACGAGGATGTCGACCTCGGCTGCGCGCAGCTCCGCGCCGAGCTCGGAGACGGCGTCGGCATCCGACAGATCGCACCGGATCGCGCGGAACCCGCGCCCGCGTGCGGTGACGGCCTGCTCGATGTCGCTGCCGGAGGGCTCGATGCTCGTGCTGACCGCGATGATGTCGGCGCCTGCGCCGGCGAGCGCCGCGGCGATTCCGAAGCCGATGCCGCGGTTCGCGCCCGTGACGACGGCGCGCTGACCGGTGAGGTCGAAGAGCCCGCTCATGCGCCGGCCTGCACGTCGACGAGGATCTTCATCGCGCGCCCCGCTTCGAGCTCGGCGAAGGCGTCGGCGGTCTCGGCGAGCGGCACGATGCGCGTGATGACTCGGTCGGTGGGGATCACGCCGTCGGCGAGGAGCTCGATCGCGGTCTCGAAGTCGGCGCGCTGGTAGACCCGTGCGCCGAGCAGCCGCAGCTCGCGCCAGAACACGCGCTGCAGGTCGACCTCGCGCGGGGTGGGGTGGATGGCGACGACGACGATCGTGCCGCGCACCTTCGCGAGCGCCGTCATGCCGCGCACTGCGGAGGCCGCGCCCGAGACCTCGAAGACGACGTCGGCGCCGGTGCCCGCGGTCCATTCCTCGACCCAGGCGACCTGGTCGGATGCCGAGGGGTCGAGCGTCGTGAATCCGAGCTCTTCGGCGTGGGTGCGTCGCTGCGCGTCGATCTCGATCACGACGACCTCGGCACCGGTGTGCCGGGCGACGGTGGCGATGAGTGTGCCGATCGGGCCGCCGCCGATCACGACGGCCTTCTGCCCGGCGGTGAGGTCGGAGCGCCGCACGTCGTGCACCGCGACGGCGACCGGCTCGACGAGCGCGGCGTGATCGAGGGGGATGTCGGCGGGAAGTGCGAGGAGGGTCTCGGCCGGCACGTTCCACAGCCCCTGCAGCGAGCCGGGGGAGTCGATGCCGATGAAGTTCAGGTTCTGGCAGATGTGCTCGTTGCCGGCGAGGCAGGCGGGGCAGGTGCCGTCCCAGTCGAGGGGCATGACGGTGACCTTGTCGCCGACGCTCCAACCGGTGACCCCGGCGCCGAGGGCGTCGATCGTGCCGCTCATCTCGTGTCCGAAGACGAGCGGGCGCTCGACGCGGGCGTCCATGTTGCCGTGCAGGATGTGCAGGTCGGTGCCGCAGAGACCGGTGTAGGCGACGCGGATCCGCACCTCTCCGTCGCGCGGTTCGGTCTGATCGGCCGTGCGCACGTCCAGCGTGCGATCGCCTACGTAATTCACAGTCAGCACTGATTGCTCCTCTTCTCGCAGAGCTCCAGATTACTCATACGTATGATGAATCTCCACCTGCCTGTGAATGCATATCGGTGACCGCGCGGCGATCGGGGCAGAATGGAGATCATGCCCGAATCGCCGCACGCTCAGCATGCGGCTCCGCGCTCCCCGATCCGTGGTCCTGCCCTGCCGATCGGCGTCGCGGTGACCGCCATCGGCATCCTCCTCTCCCTCGCTTCGGCGCCGGCATCCTCGACGCCCGAAGCCTCGCGGATGCCCGAGCCGGTCGCGGTCGTGCAGGTGCCCTCGGTCGACGTCGGCTCCACCCCGGCCGCCGACCCGTGCGCCGAGGCATCCGTGCAGGAGTCGCTCGCCGCCGGAGACGACGCGGCCACCATCGCCGGCTTCGGCGGGGGCGAGGCTTTCCGCGCCGCCGTCGTGGCGGGCAACGCGCCGTGCATCTCGCTCTCCGACCCCGCGCGGGTGTGGGTCGTCGTCAACAAGGCGCGACCGCTCGACCCCGCCGACTACGCGCCCGGCGCCCTCGCCGACGTGCCGCTGCAGATGACCACGGCATCCGGGCAGGTGCGCACCGACGTCGCGACCGCGGTCGGCGACATGGCTAACGCGGCCAGCGAGGCCGGGGTCGGGCGCCTCGGTGCGAACAACGGCTACCGTTCGTACGGCCTGCAGGTCACGACCTACGAGTCGCACGTGCGCGACCAGGGGCAGGCCGGGGCGGATGCCGGATCCGCGCGCCCCGGACACTCGGAGCACCAGACCGGCCTCGCGGTCGACGTCGTCGCGTGCGGTCTGGGGTGCGGCGGGCTCGACGGGTTCGGCGGCACCACGCAGAGCGACTGGGTCGCCGCCCACGCGTGGGAGTACGGGTTCATCGTGCGCTACGAGGACGGGGGCTCCGGCGTCACCGGCTACGCTCCCGAGCCGTGGCACCTGCGCTACGTGGGGCGCGACCTCGCCGCGGCCTACCAGGCGGGCGGGTTCCACACGCTCGAGGAGTTCTTCGGGCTTCCGGCCGCGCCCGACTACCTGCCCTGAACGACGCTCGGAGGCATCCCACAATCGCGGTACCCAGTACCACGAAACGCGGGATGCATTCCCACAACGTCCTGTCGCGGCATTCGTCATCGCCCTAGACTCGCGGGAGCAAAGACGCCGACACGTTCAGGAGGACGCGCAATGGAACGCGACATCTATGAAGAGGATCACGAGGCCTTCCGCGACCTCGTCAAGGACTTCGTCAAGCGCCACGTGACGGGTGCGGACATCGAGCGGTGGGATGCCGCGGGCGAGGTCGACCGCGACACCATGCGCGCGGCCGGCGAGGCCGGGATCATCGGCCTGTCGGTTCCCGAGGAGTTCGGCGGGGCCGGGATGCTGCAGGACTACCGCTTCCGCGCGGTCGTGAACGAAGAGGTCATCGCCGCCGGCGCGGGCTCGCTCGCCGGGGCCTTCGGCATCCAGGACGACCTGGCGGTTCCGTACCTCGTGCACATGGGCACTCAGGAGCAGAAGTCGAAATGGCTGCCGCGGATGGCGACCGGCGAGGTCGTCGGCGCGCTCGCGATGACCGAGCCCGGCGCGGGCAGCGACCTGCGCGGCATCAAGACCACTGCCAAGAAGGTCGACGGCGGGTACATCGTCAACGGTGCCAAGACGTTCATCTCGTCGGGCGCGACCGCCGACCTGGTCGTCACGTTCGTGAAGACCGGTGAGGGCAACCGACCGGATGCGTTCAGCCTCGTGCTCATCGAGAACGGCATGGAGGGCTTCGACCACGGCAAGAAGCTGCACAAGATGGGCTTCCAGGGCCACGACACGGCAGAGCTGTCGTTCAGCGACGTGTTCGTTCCCGACGAGAACCTCATCGGCGGGGTCGAGGGCAAGGGCTTCGTGCAGCTCATGATGAACCTGCCGCTCGAGCGCCTGTCGATCGGCGTCGCGGGTGCCGCGGCCGCGCAGGCCGCCCTCGACTGGACCGTCGCCTACACGAAGGACCGCGAAGCGTTCGGCGAGCGGATCATCGACTTCCAGAACAGCCGCTTCGCGATCGCCGACATGGCCACGACCGTCGACGCGCTGTGGGCGTACATCGATCGGGCGCTGCTCGCGTACTCGCGGGGCAAGCTGTCGGCCGAGGAGGCCGCGAAGGTCAAGTTCTGGGCCACCGAGCGCGAGTGGGAGGTGCTCGATCAGGGCGTGCAGTTGCACGGTGGCTACGGCTACATCACCGAGTACCCGATCGCCCGCGCGTTCCTCGACGCCCGCGTGCACCGCATCTACGGAGGCACGAACGAGATCATGCGCGAGATCGTCGGCCGCCAGATCGCCGGCAAGCGCTGACTCCCGCCCCCGCTACTCGGCGGGGTCCCTGAGCCTGTCGAAGGGCCCCGCGCGACGTCCCAAGCGCGAATGTCAGGAGGTGGCAATATCCTTGCTACCCGAGTAGCATTGAGGCATGACGAACAGCAAGGTCAGCCTCAGCCTCAGTGCGAGTGACGTAGCGTTCCTCGACGCGGAGGTCTTGATGGGAAAATACGCCACCCGGTCGGCGGCGGTTCAGGATGCGGTGGCGCTCTTGCGCGAGAGCCGCCTGGCAGATGCCTACGCCGAAGCATTCGCTGAAGGCTACGACGACGAATGGGACACGGCTGCCAGCGACGGACTCGCCTCAGCGTGAGTGCGCCGTCGACCACGCTGCTGCGGCGCGGCCAGATCGTGCTGGTCGCCTTCGACCCGGTTGTCGGGGCCGAGGCCGCGAAGACCCGTCCTGCCGTTGTCGTCAGCAACAACACGGCCAACACCGCGGCTGTACGCAGCACGCGTGCGACGGTAACGGTCGCGCCGGTCACGTCCAATGTCGCGCGAGTCCTCCCTTTTCAGGTTCTGTTGCCTGCGGTGGGCACCGGGCTCAGCGTCGATTCGAAGGTTCAGATCGAACAAGTCCGCACGATCGCGACCTCGCGCATTGTTCGGCCGGTGGGATGGGTGCCTGCTGAACTGATGGGAGAGGTCGACGAGTGCCTTCGCATGCACCTCGCACTGTGATCGTCGTCCGGCATTAACACCGCGCGTCAGCGGCGTCCGCCGACTCCGGCGCGGCGTAGGCGATCCGCGATCAGGATGCCGAGGGCCGTCGCCGCGACGCAGCTGGCCATCGTGACGGCGAAGAACGCCGCCTGGTACCCGAGGCCGAAGCTGCCCAGGTCGAACCAGGCCCATGCCGAGATCGGGTAGACGATCGCGACGGCGACCGCTCCGACGTAGTGCATCCAGGTGCCCCAGTAGCGCCACAGCACGAACAGGAACGGCAGCTCGGTGAACGCCGCCCACCAGAGGTTCGTGGCGACGCTGCCGAAGCCGTACCCCGAGAACGGCACCATGACGAGCCCCGCGATCAGGGCGACGAGCAAGCCCACGAGCGGACGCTTGAGCAAACGCAGCGCGATCACCGAGGGCAGCAGCCACAGCCCGGCGAGGCCCATCCCGAGGAAGGGCAGGGGTCCGGTGAGCAGGGTCGAGAGCCAGTTCATCGGCGCGAGCAGAACCGCCCCGGCGACGCCGAGCGCCGCACAGGTCAGCAGCAGGGCAGTGGGGAAGCGCACCCGTCCGCGCGCGGGCCGCGTGGCCACGGCATCCGCTTCCGTCGCCGCATCCGCGCCCGAACGGGCAGTCGACGAAGCGGCATCCGCCCCGCTCATCCGAGCGGCTCCGCGGCGGCCTCGCGAGCGGCCTTCGACGTCGGGGAGGCGGCACCGATCTTCCAGTAGCCGCAGAAGCTGACGGTGTTCTTGTCGACGCCGCGCTCGCCGACGAGCAGCTTGCGCACACCCGAAGCGAGCGACTGCTCTCCGGCCGCGTAGGTGTGGAACGTCTCGGCCGGCAGGTCGATCTCGGCGACCCGCTGCAGCGCGAGGGCTCCCGGCTGCTCGTCGTGCGGGCGCAGCACCCACTCGACCGAGAGCCCCTCGGGGTGGGGGAAGTCGAGGGCGTCGTCGAGCGACGGCACCTCGATGATCGCGGTGCCGATGGCCCCCACGGGAACGGATTCCGCGATCGACGCGATCGCCGGCAGGGCCGTCTCGTCGCCCACGAGCAGCACCCGGTCGACACCGCGCTCGGGATTGAAGGTGAGGCCCTCGTCGATGATGAGCACGTGCTCGCCCGGGGTGCAGGTCTCGGCCCACCGCGATGCGGGTCCGGCGGTGCCCTCGGCGGCCGATCCGTGCAGCACGAAGTCGACGTCGATCTCGGCGCCGCGATCGCCCTCGGCCGGTCGGTACGCGCGCACGCTGTAGTTGCGCATCACGGGGCGCTCGCCGTCGGGGATGCGCAGGAACTTCAGGTACCCGAACATCTTGTTGGCCTTGGCGGGCACGCGGTCGAGTCCGGCGTCACCGCCGATCGGCAGGAACAGGCGGAACCACTGATCGAAGCCCATCGGCCGGAACTTCTCGATCTCACCGCCACCGAGGGTCACGCGCATCCAATGCGGGGAGAGACGCTCGGAGCGCAGCACGGTGAGGTGCACGAGTTCCTGCGTCTCGGGCTTGACGAGCTTGCTGAACGCCATCGGGTGCCTTTCAGAGGGAGGGCGGTTGCCAGGGGGAGAACACGAGGAGGATCACCGCGGATGCCGCGAGGCTCAGCGCGACGAAGATCGTGTCTCGCGTGCGGAACGGCACCAGGTGCCGCTCGGTGCGGGTGGGGTGTGCGCCGAAGGCCCGGGAGTCCATCGCGAGGGCGACGCGCTCGGCGTGCCGGATGGCCCCGGCGAGCAGCGGGACGATGTACCCCCATCCGCGTGCGATGCGCGAGAAGGGGCCGTTGCCGCCGTGGTGTCCTCGCACGCGATGGGCTGCGCGGATCACCGAGAGCTCGTAGCCGAAGCGCGGCACGAAACGGAACGCGGCCAACGCCGTGTAGCCGATGCGGTACGGAACCCGCAGCTGCTGCACGCTCGCCCGCACGAGGTCGGGTCCGCTGGTGGTGAGCCCGCCGATGAGGGCGAGCGAGATGATCGCGCCGAGGCGCAACGCCGTGGCGAAACCGATCATCAGTGCTCCGCTGTAGAGCGTCCAGTCGCCGATCTGCAGCATCGGGGTCGTGTCGCCGACGAGCGCGGTGTCGACCCAGAGGGAGAAGCTCACGCCGATCACGGCCATGCCGACGGGCAGCACCGCGAGCAGCATGAGCAGACGCCAGGTGAGGCGGGCGCCGACGAGCAGCAGCAGATAGGCGAGCAGCAGGAACGCGGCCGGAGTGGCGAGGTCGCGCACGAACACCAGGAAGATCATCGCCGGGGCGAATCCCGCCACCTTCGCGAGCGGGTTGAGGGCGTAGAGGAACTGATGCCGCGAGGTGACGGTCATCGTCGCGTACGGGTCGAACGCGGTGGCGGTCATGCCTCGGCCCCCCGTGCGTGCGCCGCGAGCACCCGCTGCAGAGCGGGCAGGCGGAGCCCCGCCGAGGTGAACGTCTGCTCGTCGCGGAAGAGATCGGCCGTGCGTCCGCTCGCGTGCACGCGCCCGTCGGCGAGGATTACGGTGTGCGTCGTGTGCTCGGCGACGAGCTGCAGGTCGTGGGTGACGATCACGATCGTCGTGCCCTCGGCGCGCAGACTCTGCAGCAGCGCGAGCAGCTCGGTCGCCCGCGCGCGATCCTGACCGAAGGTCGGCTCGTCGAGCGCGAGAATGCGGGGGCGGGTGATCAGCGCGGTGCCCACCGACAGGCGGCGCTTCTCGCCGCCCGACAGCAGGAACGGATGCACGTCGGCCTTGTGCGCGAGGCCGAAGCGCTCGAGCATCTCGGTCACGCGCTCGGTGATCTCGGCATCCGTGATCTGCTCGCCCTGGGGTCCGTGAGCCTGTCGAAGGGTCAGCCCGTGCGCGAGCTCGTCGAACACCGTATGCGCGATGAACTGGTGCTCGGGGTTCTGGAACACGAAGCCGATGCGGGCGGCGAGGTCGCGAGGAGCGGCCCGCCCGGGGTCGATGCCGTCGACGTCGACCTGTCGCTTCGGCGGGGGCACGACGCCGGCGAGTGCCTGGATGAGCGTGGTCTTGCCGGCCCCGTTGGCGCCGACGATGGCGGTGAGGCTGCCGGGCGTGAGATCGAGGTCGATGCCGTGCAGGATCTCGGTGCGGCCCCGGCGCACGGTGAGCCCGCGCGCCCGGATGATCGCCTCGCCCGAGGGCGCGGCATCCGTCGTCGGGTCGGTCGCGGTCGTGGCCGCGCTCGGGCGATCGGATGCCGGGGGCAGCTGTGCCGCCAGCTCCTCGGGTGTCAGGGGCAGGGGGTCGAGACGGATGCCGTCGTCGCGCAGTCGCAGCGCCGCCAGCGTCGCCGCGGGCAGCCACACCCCCATCGCGACGAGCTCGTCGGTGTGCGCACGGAGGATCTCGGCGACCGGACCGTCGTAGGCGACCCGCCCCTCGCGGTCGAGCACGATCGTGCGAGTGACGAATCCCATCGCGGCGTCGAGGTTGTGTTCGACGAGGAGGATAGCCCGGTCGCCCGCGGCGATCACGTCGGCGAGCGCGGCGTAGACGTCATCGATGCCCTGCGGGTCGAGGTTCGCGGTCGGCTCGTCGAGCACGATCAACGGCGACCCCATGGCGAGGGCGCAGGCGATCGCGAGGCGCTGGCGACCGCCGCCCGAGAGCCGGTCGGGGTTGTCGTCGCGGCGCTCCCATAGCCCGACGCGGCGCAAAGCGTCTTCGGTGCGGGCGGTGACCTCGGCGAGGGGCAGGCGCAGGTTCTCGGGGCCGAACGCGACCTCGTCGTAGAGGGTTCCGGTGACGATCTGGGCATCCGGGTCCTGGAAGACCATCGCGACCCGCGTGCTCAGCTCGGAGGTCTGCGCGTCGGCCGTGTCGACTCCGCCCGCCTCGACCGTGCCGGTCATGGTGGCGGGAAGCGCGTGCGGGATGAGCCCGTTCAGCGCGAGCGTGAGCGTCGACTTGCCCGAGCCCGAGGGGCCGAGCAGCAGCACGACCTCGCCCGGGTCGATGTCGAACGACACGTCGCGCGGGGAGGGGTGCGCGGCATCCGCGTGGGTGAGAGAGACATCACGCACGCGGAGAAGAGGCGCGGATGGGCGCACGGCGAGACCCCGGGTCGGTGGACGTACGTCTTCGGTGGAACGTACGTCTCTAACTTAGCCGAGCCTTACCTGACCTCGCGACGTGTGTTCGTGAGTCCGTGAGGGGTCGAGGCACGCCTCACGCCCGGCATCCGCTGAGGCGTGTCTCGACCCCTCACGGAGAGTCGAGCGCGACGGATGGCGGAAACGACGCGCTCAGCGACGGGCGACGCCGGCGCGGCTGAGCGCCGTGCCGACCGCGAGGCCGATCGCGGTCCACGCGATGGGGCCGAGCACCGAGATCGCGAGGTACGTGATCTGCGCCCACAGCGGCATCGTGCCGAGATGTGCGGCGAAGAACACGGCGACCGCCACGACGACGCCGATCAGCGCCGCCGAGATGAAGAAGCGCCAGGCGCCCCAGGCGCGGTAGCGGGTGAGAGCCGCGACGCCCTCCTGGATCGCGCCGAACAGCAGCGCCGTGCCGATGAAGCGCAGCGCCCAGGCCGGGTTGAACGCGCTCGAGACGAGCGCGGCGATCAGGTGCGTGATGAGCGCCACGAACGGACGCCGCAGCACCTCCTGCGCGATGATCCCCGGCAGCACGTGCGAGCCGAGCACGAGCCCGTAGAGGAAGAGCAGGGGGCTCGCGAGCAGGATCGGCGTGACCCATCCGGCGATGCCTCCGATGAGGCCGGTCGCGACGCCGATCGCGGCGCAGATCAGCAGCACGCGGGTCGGCAGGACAGAGGTTCGGGCCACGGTTCCAGCCTACTTGCGCGTTCGATGCGCGGATGCCGAGGGGGCCGTGCAAAAGCACGGCGTCGGTGGTCAGCGCAGGCGTTCGGCCAGGTAGGGCGCCGTGCGGCTCGCGGGATTCTGCGCGACGTGCTCCGGGGTTCCGGCCGCGATGACGCGGCCCCCCGCGTCGCCACCGGCGGGCCCGAGGTCGATGACCCAGTCCGCCGCAGCGACGACGTCCATCTCGTGCTCGACGACCACCACGGTGTCTCCGGAGTCGACCAGCGCATGCAGCTGCGCGAGCAGCCGTTGCACGTCGGCGGGGTGCAACCCGGTGGTCGGCTCGTCGAGCAGATACAGAGTGTGGCCACGGCGCACGCGCTGCAGCTCGGTCGCCAGTTTGATGCGCTGCGCCTCGCCGCCGGAGAGCTCGGTGGCGGGCTGGCCGAGGCGGAGGTATCCGAGCCCGACGTCGAGGAGAGCACGCAGGCTGCGCGCCGCCGCCGGAATCGAGGCCAGCGCCTCGGATGCCTGCTCGACGGTGAGGGCGAGCACGTCGGCGATGGTCCGGCCGTCGTAGGTGACCTCGAGCGTTTCGGCGTTGTACCGCGCGCCGTCGCACGTCGGGCAGCGCCCGTAGCTGCCGGGGAGGAACAGCAGCTCGACCGAGACGAATCCCTCGCCGAGGCAGGTCTCGCAGCGCCCGCCGGCGACGTTGAACGAGAAGCGTCCGGCGCCGTACCCGCGCTCGCGAGCGAGGTCGGTGCGGGCGAAGACCGCACGCACGGCATCGAACAGACCCGTGTAGGTCGCAAGGTTCGAGCGCGGTGTGCGGCCGATCGGCTTCTGGTCGACCCGTACGAGACGATCGATGTGCTCGAGGCCGCGCACGTCGCGCACCGTCAGGGAGTCGGCGCCCGCATCCGGCACCGTCGCCTCGGCCGGTCGGGAGTCGTCGCCTCCGGCATCGATCGGGGCGTCGTCGATCTCGTCGGGGGCGTCGTCCGCGCGCAGGTGCGCGCGCACGACATCGGGGAGCACCCGACTGACGAGTGTCGACTTGCCCGACCCCGAGACGCCCGTCACGGCGACGAGGGTGCCGAGCGGGACGGATGCATCGATGTCGGCGAGGTTGTGCAGGCTCACGCCCTCGACCGTGAGCCACGGCGATGCCTCGCGGCGGTCGCGGCGCGTCACGGATGCCGCCTGCGCCTCGGGGAACAGGAACGGGCGGGTGACGGATGCCTCGACAGCGGCGAGCCCCGGCACCGCACCGCTGTAGAGGACGTGCCCACCGCCTTCGCCGGCTCCGGGGCCGACGTCGACGATCCAATCGGCGTGCCGGACGATGTCCATGTTGTGCTCGACCACGAAGACCGAGTTCCCGGAGCGCTTGAGCTGTGCGAGCACGTCGAGCAGCTGCTCGGCGTCGGCGGGATGCAGGCCGGCCGAGGGCTCGTCGAGCACGTAGACCACCCCGAAGAGTCCCGACCGCAGCTGCGTCGCGAGCCGGAGCCGCTGCATCTCACCGGGGGACAGCGTGGTCGTCGCTCGGCCCAGCCCCAGGTAGCCGAGCCCCAGGTCGGTGAGCACCTCGATGCGCGCGAGCAGGTCGGTCGTGAGGGCGACGGCGACGTCGGTGCGCTCGCCCGAGAGAGTGGTGGGGAGCGCAGGCGTGACCTCGGTGAGCTGCGTCGTCGGGCGGATGACGTCGGCGAGGTCGGTCAGGGGGAGAGCGTTGAGCTCGGCGATCGATCGGCCGGCGAACGTGACGGCCAGGGCCTCGCGCCGCAGCCCCGTACCCCCGCACAGCGGGCACGGCCCGGATCGCACGAACTGGAGCACCTTGGTGCGCATCATCTGGCTCTTGGAGTCGGAGAGCGTGTGGAAGACGTACTTCTTGGCGCTCCAGAACATGCCGTTGTAGGGCTTGGCCACGCGGTCGCGCTGCGGAGTGATCTGCACCACCGGCTGCTCGTCGGTGAAGAGCAGCCACTCGCGATCGGCGGGGGGAAGATCCCGCCAGGGGACGTCGACGTCGTAGCCGAGCGCGATCGTGATGTCGCGCAGGTTCTTCGCCTGCCACGCGCCCGGCCAGGCGGCGATCGCTCCTTCGCGGATGCTCAGCGAAGGGTCGGGCACGAGCGAGTCCTCGGTGACGGTGTGCGCGACGCCGATGCCGTGACACTCCGGGCAGGCTCCGGCGACGGTGTTGGGTGAGAACGCATCGGAATCGAGCCGGGTCGTGAAACCCTCCGGGAAGGTGCCCGCCCGGGAGAAGAGCATGCGCAACGAGTTCGACAGCGTCGTCACGGTGCCGACGCTCGATCGCGAGCTGGGCGCGCCGCGCCGCTGCTGCAGGGCGACCGCCGGGGGCAGGCCCGAGATCGATTCGACGTGCGGATCGTGGCCCTGCTGGATGAGCCGCCTCGCATACGGCGCCACCGACTCGAGATATCGGCGCTGGGCTTCCGTGAAGATGGTGCCGAACGCGAGCGACGACTTGCCCGATCCCGAGACTCCGGTGAACGCGACGATCCGATCGCGTGGCATGTCGACATCGACGGAGCGGAGGTTGTTCTCGTTCGCCCCGCGGACGCGGACGAACGAGTCGGGTGCGTTCTCAGAGGGGGAGGGCATTGTCGCGAGTGTATCCGCGACGTCGGACATCGCCCTGGGTGCCGTTCAGGAACGGATGCCGCGGCATCCGTTCGTCGCATCGTCGATGCCGCTCGTCGCACGGCATCCGCTCCCGCCCCTCGACCCCCGCGCCCGTTTCCTAGCGTGGGGGAACGCAATGACGCGCACCCCGAGGAGAACCCCATGACCGCACCTTCGTCGCGCCGACGCGGCGCCGGAACCGTCGACGACGAGCCCATCATCGTCACCGACCCGAAACTCCCACCCGTCGCCCTCTCTCCCGAGCACGAGGAGAAGAGCCGGCGCTGGACCCTCCCGAAGATCCTGATCTGGACGGCGATCGCGCTGCTCGGCGGTGTCGCCTGGGTGATGCTCGCGATCGTGCGCGGCGAGACCGTGAACGCGATCTGGTTCGTCTTCGCGGCGGTCTGCACCTATCTGATCGGCTACCGCTTCTACTCGAAGGTGATCGAGAAGTACATCACCCGCCCCGACGACCGCCGCGCGACACCGGCCGAGGTCAAGCAGGACGGCAAGGACTACGTCCCCACCGACCGCCGCGTGCTCTACGGGCACCACTTCGCCGCGATCGCCGGCGCCGGCCCGCTCGTCGGCCCCGTGCTCGCCGCGCAGATGGGCTACCTGCCCGGCACGATCTGGATCATCGTGGGTGTCGTGCTCGCGGGCGCCGTGCAGGACTACACCGTGCTGTTCTTCTCGATGCGCCGCGGAGGCCGCACGATCGGCCAGATGGCACGTCAGGAACTCGGACGGATCGGCGGCACCGCCGCGATCATCGCCTCGCTGCTGATCATGCTGATCATCGTCGCGATCCTCGCGCTCGTCGTCGTCAACGCCCTCGGTGAGAGCCCCTGGGGCGTCTTCTCGGTGGCGATGACCATCCCGATCGCGATCTTCATGGGCATCTACCTGCGCTTCCTGCGCCCGGGCAAGGTCACCGAGGTCTCGATCATCGGGTTCGTGCTGCTCATGGCCGCGATCATCGGCGGCGGCTGGGTCGCCGGCACCGAGTGGGGTCAGGCGATCTTCCACCTCGACCGCACCACGATCGCGTGGGGCATCATCATCTACGGCTTCATCGCCGCGGTGCTCCCGGTGTGGCTGCTGCTCGCTCCCCGCGACTACCTCTCGACGTTCATGAAGATCGGTGTGATCGTGATGCTCGCCGGAGCGATCATCCTGGTGCGCCCCGAGATCACGGTGCCCGCGGTCAGCATCTTCGGCGAGAACGGCATGGGGCCGGTGTTCGCCGGTCCTCTCTTCCCCTTCCTGTTCGTGACCATCGCCTGCGGAGCGTTGTCGGGCTTCCACGCCCTGATCGCCTCCGGCACGACGCCCAAGCTCGTCGAGAAGGAGCGTCAGACGCGCTTCATCGGCTACGGCGGCATGCTCATGGAGTCGTTCGTCGCGATCATGGCGCTCGTCGCCGCGATCTCGATCGACCAGGGCATCTACTTCGCGATGAACGCGCCATCGGCGGTGACGGGCGGTACGGTCGAGGGCGCGGTCGCCTTCGTGAACTCGCTGGGTCTGACGGGGGTGAACCTCACCCCCGAGATGCTCACCGGCACGGCTCAAGCGGTCGGCGAGGAGTCGATCGTCTCGCGCACCGGCGGCGCCCCGACCCTCGCGCTCGGCCTCGCGCACATCATGCAGCAGGCGCTCGGTGGGCAGGCGCTCATGGCGTTCTGGTACCACTTCGCGATCATGTTCGAGGCGCTGTTCATCCTCACGGCGGTGGATGCCGGCACCCGCGTCGCCCGCTTCATGCTGCAGGACTCGATCGGCGCCTGGTTCCCGAAGTTCCGCGACGTCTCGTGGCGGCCCGGCGTGTGGATCTGCACGGCGATCATGGTGGCCGGCTGGGGAGCGATCCTCATCCTCGGCGTCACCGACCCGCTCGGCGGCATCAACACGTTCTTCCCGCTGTTCGGCATCGCGAACCAACTGCTCGCCGCGATCGCGCTCGCCGTGGTGATGGCGATCGTCGCCAAGCGCGGCCGCAGCTACGTCAAGTGGTTGTGGATCATCGGCCTGCCGCTCGCGTTCACCGCGGTCGTGACGGTCACGGCCTCGCTCTACAAGATCTTCTCGCCGGTCCCGGCGATCGGATACTGGGCGAACCACTTCCGCTACCTCGAGGCGCTGAACACCGGCGACACGTCGCTCGGCGAACGCGAGGTGCTCGAAGCGGTCATCCGCAACACGGCCGTGCAGGGCACGCTCTCGATCATCTTCGTGACGCTCGCGCTGATCGTCATGATCGCGGCGATCGTCGTCACCATCAAGGCGATCCGCAACGGCGGCGGCGAGAACACCGAAGACGAACCGGTCGCCTCCCGCCGGTTCGCCCCGGCGGGCTTCCTGCCCAACGCCGACGAGCGCGAGCTCGAGAAGCAGTGGGAGCCGATCCTCGCCGATGAGCGCAAGGTCTCGAGCCACTGACATGGTGATCCATCACACGGATGCCGCGCCCACCCCGTTGCGTGCACTGATCGGTGCCGCGGCGCGGGTCGGGCGCGGCATCCGCTGGTACATGACGACGCTGATGGGCGACACGGCCTACGCGACCTACGTCGCCCATCACCGTCGTCATCATCCGGACGAGGACCCGATGACCGAGCGCCAGTTCTGGCGTCAGCGCATGGACGACCAGGACCGCAACCCCGGCGCCCGGTGCTGCTGACCGGTGCGCCCGGCGGGGCCCTTCGACAAGCTCAGCGACCCACAAGGGCTGGGTCGCTGAGCCTGTCGAAGCGTCCCCCACGAGGCACCCTGCCTAGGCTGATCACATGACCGACGTCGTTCTCGCCGCCGTGCTGGGCGTGCTCGGCGGCATCGCGCTGACGGTGCTGCTGCTGCTCGCCCGCCGTCTCGCGCGCGGCGCGGCCGATCTCGGCAGCGAGGGTGAGCAGGCGGCTCTGCGGGCGCTGCATCACGCGAGTCTCGCCGCTCCGCACCTGCGCGCGGGCCTCTCGGCTCCGGAGGTCGTGAAGGCCGCCCGGCACCTGCGCGTGCTGCTCGGCAGTGCCGCGGTCGCGATCGTCGCCGCCGACGACACCGTCTCGTTCGACGGCGCGCCCGATGGGATGGAAGCCGCGGCCGTGCGGATCGCGAGCCGCGTGCGTGAATCGGGTCGCCGACAGGTCTTCCCCTCGCAGGCCGCCGACGACCATCTCGAGGGCGTCGGTGCGCCGATCGTCGTCGACGGCCACGTGATCGGCGTGGTCGTCGCGTTCGCCGCCCCGGTGCGGGCGGCGCTGGTGCGGGCGGCCGAAGAGGTCGCCGACTGGTGCGCGGCACAGGTCGAGCTGGGCGGACTCGACGCCTCGCGCACCCAGCTCGCCGAGGCCGAACTGCGCTCGCTGCGCGCGCAGATCTCGCCGCACTTCATCTACAACGCCCTCACGGCGATCGCCTCCTTCATCACGACCGATCCCGCCCGCGCCCGCGATCTCGTGCTCGAGTTCGCCGACTTCACCCGTTACTCGTTCCGGCGGCAGGGCGAGTTCACGACCGTGGCCGATGAGCTCGAGAGCATCCGTTCCTACCTCGAGCTCGAGCGCGCCCGCTTCGGCGAGCGTCTGCGCGTGACGCTGCAGATCGCGCCCGAGACTCTCGCGACGGTGATCCCGTTCCTCTCCGTGCAGCCGCTCGTCGAGAACGCGGTGCGCCATGGGCTCGAGCCGGGCGAGGGCGGGGGCGAGATCCGGATCGCGTCGCGCGACGAGGGCACGCACACCGAGATCACGGTGGAGGATGACGGCATCGGCATGGATCCGGATGCCCTGCGCTCCACGCTCACAGCGGCCGACGACGGCCTGCACGTGGGGCTGCGCAACGTCGATACGCGTCTGCGTCAGCTCTACGGCGCGGACGGCGGTCTGGTCGTCGAGACGAACACCGGCGCCGGTACCCTGGTGCGCATGCGGGTGCCCAAGTCGCAACCGCTGAACGACCCGGACAACGACTGAGGTGCGGCCATGATCGACGTGCTCGTCGCCGACGACGAGAGACCGGCGCTCGACGAACTCGTGCACCTGCTGGGCACCGATGAGCGCATCGGCGACATCCTCACGGCCACGACGGGTGCCGACGCCCTGCGGCAGCTGTCCCAGCGCGCGGTGCGCATCGCCTTCCTCGACATCCACATGCCCGGTCTGCTCGGCACCGAACTCGCGCGAGGACTGCTCTCGCTCGCCGAACCGCCCGCCGTGGTCTTCGTCACCGCCGATGACGCCCGCGCCGTCGAGGCCTTCGAACTGCGCGCGGCCGACTACCTGCTCAAGCCCGTGCGCGCGGCCCGTCTGCGGCAGGCCGTCGACCGGGTGATCGAGCGCGGTGACGCACCCTCGGCCGGTGACGACGAGGTGCTGCCCGTATCGATCGGCTTGGCGGTGCGCTTCGTACGCCGCAGCGACATCCGCTGGGTGCGGGCGCAGGGCGACTACTCGCGGCTCCACGACGACGGCGATGCCGGGCATCTCGTGCGCATCCCGATCTCCGAACTCGAGGCGCGATGGGCGGATGCCGGATTCCTGCGCATCCATCGCTCGACACTGGTGCGGGCATCCGCCGTCACCGAGGCCCGACTCTCGGGCACCGATCCGTCGGTGTCGGTGGGCGAGATCGTGCTGCCGGTGAGCAGGCGCCTGGTGCCGACCGTGCGCGAGGCACTGGTGCGCAGCGAGGGGCTGCCGTGACGGAGGCGCCCAAGCGGGTGCGGGTGACGGCGGATGCCGCGCCGCGCCGCCAGACGACGGCGACGCGCGGGATCGCCCTGCCGGGCTCCCCGGTCGACGAAGCGGATGCCGTGTACGCGCGCGCCCTGATGCGCAGCCAGTTCCGGCTCGCCCTCGGCACGATCGCCGGGTTCGTGCTGGTGGTGCTGGCGATGGCGTTGACGATCGCGCTCATCCCTGCGATCGATCGGATCGTGCTGTGGGGGCTGCCGTTGTCGTGGCTGCTGCAGGCGTTCGCGTTCTATCCGGTGATCCTCGTGTTCGCGCTGCTGTACGTGCGCACCGCCGCGCGCAACGAGCGCCGGTACCGTGCCCTGCGGGACCGCGAGTGAACGCGGTCCTCGATCTGGTCGGCGTCGCGCTCGTAGTCGTCGCGACGCTGCTGATCGGCGTCTACGGCCTGCGGATCTCGCGCACGACGAGCGACTTCTTCGTCGCCTCCCGCACCGTGCGCCCGGTGTGGAACGCCTCGGCGATCAGCGGGGAGTACCTCTCGGCGGGCACCTTCCTGGGGCTCTCGGGGCTGGTACTGCTCGACGGGGCGCGTGGGTTCTGGTTCCCGATCGGCTACGCGGCGGGATATCTGCTGGTGCTCGCGTTCGTCGCCGCACCCCTGCGCCGCAGCGGGGCGTACACGATCCCCGATTTCGTCGAGGCCCGGTTGGAGTCGACCTCGGCGCGACGGGTGACGAGTGCGGCCGTGCTCATCATCGGTTGGCTGTACATCGTGCCGCAGCTGCACGGTGCGGGCATCACCCTCGTCGTCGTCGCGGGGCTGCCGGAGTGGGTGGGCGCGGTGACCGTGGCGGTGCTCGTGGCCGCCGCCGTCGCCGCGGGCGGCATGCGCGCGATCACCTACGTGCAGGCGTTCCAGTACTGGCTCAAACTCACGGCACTCCTCGTGCCGGTCATCCTCATCGCGTTCGCGCTGAGCGGCGGTCCGCACGACTTCGACCCCGCGCTCGTGTTCCCCGCCGAGGCCGGCCCTTTGGGGTTCGACGCCTATGAGACGGCATCCCTCCTGCTCGCCCTGCTGCTGGGCACGATGGGGCTGCCGCACGTGCTCGTGCGCTTCTACACGAGCCCGACCGGCGTCTCGGCGCGCCGCACCACCGTGATCGTGATCGCGATGGTGAGCGCGTTCTACGCGGTGTCGAGCGGCATGGGACTGCTGGCGCGCATCGCCGCCCCCGACCTCGCGGTGCCGGGTCTCGCCGACACCGTCGTGCTGCAGCTGCCGTCGCGGGTGTTCCCCGGCATCATCGGCGAGCTGCTGACGGCCCTCATCGTCGCCGGGGCCTTCGCGGCATTCCTCGCGACGTCGGCGGGACTCGTCGTGTCGCTCGCCGGGGTGATCAGCCAGGACGTCTTCTCGGGCTCGGTGCGCTCGTTCCGCGTCTCGGCGCTGCTGTGCGCGCTGGTGCCTCTCGCGATCGCGCTGCTCACGGTGCCGGCGGGGTTGGTCGCGAGCGTCGGCGTGGTGTTCGTCGTCGCGGCATCCACGCTGTCGCCGGTCGTGCTGCTGGGGGTCTGGTGGCGCGGGCTCACCGCGCGCGGGGCCGTGGCCGGCATGGTGAGCGGAGGGGTCGCGTGCGGGCTCGCGCTGCTCGTGCATGCGGCGATCGACGGGGTCGGAATCGCCGCACCGTATCTCGCGCAGCCGGCCGCGTGGACGATTCCGCTCGCCGTCGTCGTCACGGTCGTCGTGTCGGTGCTCGACCCGCGCGGGCCCTCGCCCCGCACCGACCGGTTCCTCGCCCGCGTGCACACCCCCGAGCGCGGGTGACGGATGCCGCGGGCGTCAGAGCTTGCGGCTGCGAGGCATCAGGCGCACGGGTGGCAGCGGAGGAGCCGGGATGCGCACGTCGTGCCCCTCGACCTCTCCGAAGCGGGCAGATGCCGCCTCCCACTCCTCGCGCGCCTCGGCGATCTCGTCGTGCGAGCGGCCCGCGAAGTTCCACCACATGACGATCTCGTCTTCGAAGGGCTCGCCGCCGAGCACGAACAGCAGGGCGCCCTCGGCGCTCTCGACCGTGACCGTGTCGCGGGAGTCGCCCAGATAGAGGGTGTCGTTGAGGGAGAGCGGATGCTCCGCCACCTGCGCATCGCCCTCGACGAGCATCACGGCGTGCTCCCACTCGGGGCGCAGCGGCAGCCGCACGCGGGCTCCCGCGGGCACGACGATCTCGGCGCCGACGATCGGGGTGTGCACGGTCGCCGGTGAACGGACGCCGGCGAACTCGCCGAGAACGACGGTGGCGGAGGCATCCGCTCCCTGTTCGGCGGGCACGGTGAGCCCGGGCAGTTCGGTGTGGCGCTCGAAGCCGGCGGCCCCGTGCCGCGCGGACTCCGGCAGCACCACCCAGAACTGCAGGGCGTCGAGGGGGATCGGGTCGTCGCCGATCGAGTACTCGGAGTGCGAGATGCCGTTGCCCGCCGTCATGAGGTTGAGCTGCCCGCGGCGCAGATCGGCATCGCTGCCGAGAGAGTCGCGGTGGCGGATCTCGCCGACGAGCGGCCAGGTCACGGTCTGCAGGCCGATGTGCGGGTGGGGCTCGACGCGCATGCGGGTATCGGCGGGGCCGAAGCGGTCGAGGAAGCACCACGCGCCGATGGTCGGCAGGTTGCGGTGGGGCAGCGCACGCAGCACGTTCATGCCCCGGACTCCGCCGAGGGGAACCTCGCGGGGTTCGAGGACGATGCGCCGCTCGCCGATCATGCGCCCGGTCGCTTCGGCCAGCGGATCTCGGCGCCCGGGATCTCGTGCGTCTCGAGGTAGGAGGCGATGTAGGGGCACAGCGGCACGATCGCGTCGCCGCTCGCCGCGGCATCCGTCAGCGCGGCCTTCGCGAGCTTGCCTGCCAGCCCCTGCCCCTGGAACGCGGGGTCGATCTCGGTGTGCGTGAACCGGATCTGGCCGTGCTTCGTCTCGAACGCGGCGAAGCCGGCGAGCAGGTCTCCGGTGCGGATCTCGTAGCGCGAGTCGTCGTCGTTGCGGGTGACGGTGATGTCGGTCATCGGATGCTCCTTCGGGCGTCTGGTTCAAACCTACGCCCGCGCGGGGGAGCGCGGCTCACCCCGGTGAGGGGTCAGAACACGCCGCGCGCCCCGGGGCCGTGGCGGCGTGTTCTGACCTCTCAGGGTGTGGGGATACGGCGGCGCTCGCCCGCCGATGAGTCACCTGTGGAGAGGGGCGGGCCGGCGTCGGCGGGGGTCGTTACGCTGGAGGGATGCCGCAGACTCCCCGTGACCCGTACGCGGACCTGCCGTACGCCGACGAGCCTTACGACGACGGGTGGGAGCCCAGCGCCCCGCCCGAGCCGATGGACTGGGAGCCGCAGGGCGCCGGTTTCGAGCCGCCCCTCGACTGGGGCCCCGGCCCCACGACCCCGGTGTCGACGGCATCCGCACCGCGGCCGAGCAGCGCACCCGTCACCCGCCGCGCCACGCCGAGCCGATACGCGACCGCGCGCGAGGCCTTGCACACGGTCTTCGGCTACGACGAGTTCCGCGGCGACCAGGCCGCGATCGTCGATCAGGTGATCGCCGGCGGCGACGCGGTGGTGCTGATGCCCACCGGTGGCGGCAAGAGCATCACGTATCAAGTTCCCGCGCTCGTGCGCGAGGGCACCGGACTCGTCGTGAGTCCGCTCATCGCTCTCATGCACGACCAGGTCGACGCGCTGCGTGCCAACGGCGTCAACGCCGCCTACCTCAACTCCACGCAGTCGCCGCAGGAGCGTGCAGAGGTCGAGCGCTCCTACATCGCGGGTGAGCTCGACGTCATCTACGTCGCCCCCGAGCGTCTGTCGAACGCGCAGACCACGGCGCTCCTCCAGCGCGGCACCCTCAGCGTGATCGCGATCGACGAGGCGCACTGCGTGTCGCAGTGGGGGCACGATTTCCGCCCCGACTACCTCGCGCTGGGCGACCTGGGCGAGCGGTTCCCCGGGGTTCCGCGTATGGCGCTCACGGCCACCGCCACCCGCGCCACACACCAGGAGATCACGGAGCGTCTTCAGCTCGGTACCGCGCAGCACTTCGTCGCCAGTTTCGATCGCCCGAACATCCAGTACCGGATCGTGCCGAAGGTCGACCCGCGCAAGCAGCTCGTCTCCTTCATCAAGTCGCAGGAGTCCGCCGAAGGCGCGGCCACCGGTCCCGCGGGAATCGTCTACGCGCTCAGCCGCAAGTCGGTCGAGCAGACCGCCACGTATCTCGCCGCGCAGGGCCTCGACGCCCTGCCGTACCACGCAGGGCTCCCCGCCGAGGTGCGGGCCGCCAACCAGTCGCGGTTCCTGCGCGAGGACGGCGTCGTCATGGTGGCGACGATCGCTTTCGGCATGGGCATCGACAAGCCCGATGTGCGTTTCGTCGCCCATATCGACCTGCCCAAGTCGGTCGAGGGCTACTACCAGGAGACGGGACGGGCGGGGCGCGACGGCGAGCCGTCCGTCGCCTGGATGGCCTACGGCCTGGGCGATGTCGTGCAGCAGCGGCGCCTGATCGACCAGAGCCCCGGCGACCGCACCTTCAAGATGCGCATGGGACAGCACCTCGACGCGATGCTGGCCCTGTGCGAGACGGTCGAGTGCCGCCGGCAGAACCTGCTCGGCTACTTCGGCCAGGAGTCGCAGCCCTGCGGCAACTGCGACACCTGCCTCGAAGACACCGAGACCTTCGACGGACTCGTCCCCGCCCAGAAGCTGCTCTCGACGATCGTGCGCCTCAAGCGCGAGCGCAACCAGGCCTTCGGCGCGGGGCATCTGATCGACATCCTCCGGGGCGCGTCGACCGAACGCATCCGCCAACAGGGCCACGACAAGCTCGCCACCTACGGCATCGGGTCCGATCTCTCGGATCAGGATTGGCGCAGTGTGGTTCGCCAACTTCTCGCCCGGAGCATTCTCATGGCGCAGGGGGAATATGGCACCCTCGCGCCCGGCGAACAGGCCGCCGGGGTGCTGCGTGGAGAGACCGCCGTGCCCCTGCGCAAAGACACGATCGGGCGTGCGACGACTACGCGCGCACGCAAGGCGACGGCCGCGGATTCGGTGGATGCCGACGACCGGCCGCTCTTCGAAGCCCTCCGGGTCTGGCGTGCGGAAACCGCTCGTGAACTGGGCAGACCCGCGTACATGGTGTTCAGCGACGCCACGCTCCGCGCCCTCACGGAGAACCGCCCGGCGAGCCTCGCCGACCTCGATGGCATCAGCGGCATCGGAGCGAAGAAGCGTGACGACTACGGCGACGCCGTGCTCTCGGTCATCGCCGCCAACTGATCCTCTCCCCCAGCGTCTCCGTCGATGACACGGAGCGCACAATGACGTTTCGCGACCCTGAATATTCTTTAAATGGAATTCGCTGAACGCCTAGACAACCATCGAGATCTCCCGTAGAAACACTCTTACTTGCGCCTGACCGGTAAGGAAGCCGGTTCCTGGGGGGGCCTAGTGACGACGAACTTGGTTCGACATCACGGGAGGGCAAATGAGCAGTACACGAAGGAGGACTCTGCCCAAAAGCAGAATCCTCGCAGTAGCAGCAATCAGTGCAGTGGTGGTCGGGAGCGTCATCGCCCCGACAGCGGCGGTGGCAGCTCCAGGGGACGAGTCTGCCTCCAGTTCGCGATTCCTCACGGGCAGTCTTCTGCTCGGCGGACTACCGCTCGACGACGTCGTGGCGCTTCAAGGGGTGCAGACGACCAACGACGGGTCGACCGGGCAACCGAACGTCTCGACCGGGGCGCTGAACCTCACCGCGTTGAACGCGCTGAGCATCGGCATCCCGAGCGGACTCAGCGTTCCCGCGCTCTCGAACTTCCTGTCTCTCGGGGCGGTGAATCAGTACTCCGTATCGAATCCCGACGGTTCGAGCCGTGCCGTAACGGGCGCGGTCGCCGACAACGGCGTGGTCGATACGACCGGCACCGGGGCCTACCCGGCGAATGCTTCGCTCAACCTGCAGGGGCTGCTCGGCTCGACGGTGACCAGCGTCGTCGGCGATCTCGACGTGTCGCTCGGAGCGATCAGCGCCGAGGTGGCCCTCGCGGCCGACGGAACCGTCACTCGGGACTACAACGTCGCCGGCGGAAACCTCACGCTGCAACTGCCTGCTGTGACAGGTCTGACGACCACCCTGACGGGACCCGGAGGTGTGGTCTCGACCGTCGATGCGGCGGTGAACACCCTCACCGGACCCAACGGTCTTCTGGCCGGAGCCCTCGCCGGGGTGAACGGGGCGCTCGGGCCGCTGCTCGGCAACCCGGGGCTCAACATCACGATCACCACCCAGGTGAACACGGCGATCAACACCATCCTCGACACACCGCTCACCGACGGTGTCGTGAGCGTGAACCTGCGCACGGGCGTGGTCAGCGCCAACCTCGATGCGCTGCTCACGAGCGCCACGGGCCACGGTCTGAACAACCTCGGAGTCAACGAGGAGGTGCTCTCCGCACCCGTGCTCAACGCGTTGATCACGCGCGTCGGCACCCTGCTCAACACCGTTCCCGGCCTCGTGCAGACCACGCTCACGAGCACCCTCAACGCGGCGACCCTCACCATCACCGCGGCGATCTGCCTCGCCGGTACGGGGCCGACCTGCTCCACCGGCTTCCCCGACCTGGGCACCGGCATCACCATCAACATGACGAACCAGACGCTAGCGAGCGTCGTGGCCGGCACGGCGGTGGCTCCCCTCACAGTGAAGGCGCTGGGCGCCCCGGTGGATATTCCGCTGACCACGCTCCTCGGAGCGCTGGCGACGCCGATCAACAACGTCCTGCTCGGGCCGGGCGGTGTCGTGAACACCGTCGTGCCGACCGTCACGACGGCGGTGGGAAACATCGTCACCGCGATCGCCCCGGCGGTCAGCCTGCTCAACGGCGTCGTCTCGCTCCGCGGTAACGTGCAGCCCGACAACGGCCCGATCTACAGCCAGGAGGCGTTCGTCCTCACGGTCGGCGCGATCGCCGGCGGAGGCGGGGTGGGCACGCTCGTGCTCGCGCGAGCCGAAGTGGGGCCGAACGCGCTCGCTCCTCTGCTCGAGGCGACGAGTCCGGTGAAACCGGGACAGCCCACCACGCTGACCTCCAGCGGTTGGCCGGCGAACACCGCCGTGAGCGTCCAGCTCGCCGATGCGGAGGGAACGGCGGTCGGTGATCCGATCAGTGTGACGACGAACGGCGACGGAGACTTCCCCGCCGGAACGACGCTGACGGTTCCGCCCACGGCGGCAGCCGGCGACTACACGATCACGGCATCCGCCGGTGATCAGACGGTCGAAGCGCCGCTGGTGGTCGAGGCCTACACGCCGACGATCTCGGCGACCGGTCCGATCACGGTCGGAGAGTCCACGACGCTCACCTCGGGCGGCTGGCCCGCCGAGGCCGAGGTCACCTTCGAACTCGAAGACCCCACCGGCGCCGCTGTCGGCACCCCGGTGACGGTGACGACCGACGAGGACGGCAACGTCCCCGCGGGCACGACGCTGACGGTTCCGGCCGGCTCCGCGATCGGCGACTACACGGTCGCCGGTGAGGACGAGTTCGGAAACACGGCGGAGGGCACCGTCACGGTGCTCGCCGTTCCGGGCACGCCGCAGCTGACGGCATCCGGTCCGGTGAAGCCGGGCCAGACGACCACGATCGCGTCGGGCGGGTGGCCCGCCGCGGTCGACGTCACCTTCCAGATCGAGACCGAGGCCGGCGATCCCGTCGGCGACCCGGTCACGGTGACGACCGACGTCAACGGCAACATCCCGGCCGGCACGACCCTCACGGTCCCGATCTCGACCGACCCGGGCGACTACGTCGTCGTCGGTGAGGGCGAGGGCGATACGGCCCAGGGGCCGCTCGTGGTGGCTCCGTGGACCCCGTCCGTCGAGGCGTCGGGTCCGGTGAAGCCGGGTCAGGCGACGACGATCGCGTCGGTCGGATGGCCGCCGGCGACGTCGGTGACGTTCCAGTTGGAAGACGCCGAGGGTGAGCCCGTCGGTGCTCCGGTGACGGTCACGACGGATGCCGAGGGCAACGTGCCCGCAGGGACCGTGCTCACGGTTCCCGTCGGCACGGAGCCGGGCGACTACACGGTCGTCGGTACCGGCGTCGAAGGGATCACCGCGGAAGCGACGGTCACGGTGGAGCCGTGGACGCCGACGGTCGAGCTCTCGGGTCCGGTGAAGCCGGGCCAGTCGACGACGATCACGTCGGGTGGGTGGCCGCCGTTGGCGAGCATCACGTTCCAGCTGCAGGATGCCGCGGGCGACCCGGTCGGTGACCCGATCACGGTCGAGGCGGATGCCGATGGCAACATCCCCGCCGACACGGTCCTGACCGTTCCGGTCGGCACCGATCCCGGCACGCTGACGGTGGTCGGCACGGATGCGGATGGCAACACGGGTGAGGGGGATGTGACGGTGGAGGCCTGGACCCCGACCGTCGAGCTCTCGGGTCCGGTGAAGCCGGGCCAGCCCACGACGATCACGTCGGGTGGGTGGCCGCCGTTGGTGAGCATCACGTTCCAGCTGGAGGATGCCGACGGCAATCCGGTCGGTGACCCGATCACGGTCGAGGCGGATGCCGATGGCAACATCCCGGCGGGGACGACGCTGACGGTTCCGGCCGATGCGGATCCGGGCACTTTCACGGTGGTCGGTGTGGATGCGGATGGCAACACGGGTGAGGGTGAGGTGACGGTGGAGGCCTGGACCCCGACCGTCGAGCTCTCGGGTCCGGTGAAGCCGGGGCAGCCCACGACGATCACGTCGGGTGGGTGGCCGCCGCTGACGGAGGTCACGTTCCAGCTCGAAGACGAGAACGGCGACCCCGTGGGCGAGCCCGTCATCGTCACGACCGACGAGAACGGCGACGTTCCGTCCGGAACGACGATCACGGTTCCGGCCGATGCCGACCCCGGTACCTTCACGGTCGTCGGTACCGACGAGAACGGCAACACCGGTGAGGGAGACGTGACGGTGGAGGCGTTCGCGCCGACGCTCGACGTGACCAGCCCGGTCGCGCCGGGAGCTGCGACCACGGTCACCTCTGACGGATGGCCGCCGCTGACCGACGTCACGTTCCAGATCGAGGACGCCGCGGGCGACCCGGTGGGTGCTCCCGTCACCGTCGAGACCGACGAGAACGGCGTGGTGCCCGCGGGGACGCAGCTCACGGTTCCGGGAACGGCTGAGCCGGGTGACTACACAGTGGTCGGTGAGGACGTGAACGGCAACACCGTGGAGGCCGACCTCGTGGTCGAGGTCACCGGAACCGACACCGATCCGGTGACGGACCCGGGCACCGACACGGACACCGATCCGGGTACGGACACGGATACGGGCACCGATACCGACACGGGTACGGACACGGATACGGGTACCGATACCGACACGGGTACGGATACCGACACGGGTACGGATACCGATCCGGGAACGGATACCGATCCGGGAACCGACACGGATACCGATCCGGGGACGGACACGGATACCGGTACGGACACGGACACCGGTACCGACACGGACACCGGTACAGATACCGACACGGGTACGGACACCGATCCGGGAACCGACACGGACACTGATCCGGGTACGGACACCGACACGGGTACGGACACCGACACGGGTACGGACACCGACACGGACACGGGTACGGACACGGACACGGGTACGGACACGGACACGGACACGGGTACGGACACGGGTACGGACACGGACACGGGTACGGACACGGACACGGGTACGGATACCGACACGGGTACGGATACCGACACGGGTACGGACACGGACACGGGTACGGACACGGGTACGGACACGGACACGGGTACGGACACCGATCCGGGTACGGATACCGACACGGGTACGGATACCGACACGGGTACGGATACCGACACGGGTACGGACACGGACACGGGTACGGACACCGATCCGGGAACCGACACGGGTACCGATCCGGGTACGGATACCGACACGGGTACGGATACCGACACGGGTACCGACACGGACACCGGTACGGACACCGATCCGGGAACCGACACGGATACCGATCCGGGTACGGACACGGACACGGGTACGGATACCGACACGGACACGGACACGGGTACGGATACCGACACGGGTACGGACACGGACACGGACACGGGTACGGATACCGACACGGGTACGGATACCGACACGGGTACGGACACGGACACGGGTACCGATACCGATACGGGTACGGACACCGCTACGGACACGGATCCGGGAACCGACACCGACACGGATCCGGGCGCTGACCCCGGCACCGACACGGACACGGGTACGGACACCGACACGGGTACGGACACCGGAACCGACACGGGCACGGACACCGGAACCGATCCGGGTTCCGAGCTCGGGATCACGATCCTCTACCCGCAGCGCGCACAGGGCGAGTCCCAGTCCGCGACGGGAACCGGGTTCCGGCCGGGTGAGGTGGTGACGGGCGTCATGCAGTCCGCGCCGCTCGACCTCGGCACGCAGGTCGCGAACGCGGCCGGCCAGGTGACGTTCACCTGGACGATCCCGGCAACGCAGGATCTCGGCATCCACACCGTGACGCTCACCGGAGCGGAGTCCGGATCGGTCTCCATCCAGTTCCGAGTGACCCCGTCGGGTCTGGCGACCACGGGTGCGGAATCCGGACCGTCGCTGGTCTGGGGCCTGGCGTTCCTGTTGGCCGGTGCGGCCCTCGCGGCCGGCGGGCGGAGGAGGCGGATGTCGGTGACGTCGAAGACGTGACCGATCACGATCGGCGGCACCCGGGATCCCCCGGCTCGGGTGCCGCCGTACGTCTCCGCAGCACGCCGAGCAGAGGACGCAGATGACCCACACGTCGACGAGAGCGCAGCCGATTCCGAAGGCGGCGAAAGTCGCCAGCGCGGCAGCGCTCCTCCTGGCGGCGGTGCACATCGCTCTCACCGCCGTGTTCAACGTCCCGTCGACGGAGGTCAAATACGAGGCGCTGCCCGGTCGGGCGGCGGATGCCTGGATCCGGCCCTACTTCGTGCAGGACTATCGGATCTTCGCCCCCGACCCGGCCAGCGCCGACCGCAACCTCTGGGTGCGGGCGTGGGTCGAGACGCCGGACGGCGAGCGGGTCGAGACGAAGTGGGTCGACGTCACGGCCATCGAACTCGCCGAACCGTACCGCCGCGTGCTGCGCAAGCAGCTCACGGTGATCGGTGCCGAGCAGCTCATGACCTCATTCGGCAAGCTCACCGAGGCGCAGAAGGCGGTCGTCGAGGAGAACTTCCACACGAGTCCGGATTTGGCCGAACTGAACGAGGCTCTGCTCGCGGCCGACGACGCGAACGCGGGTGACGTGCGTTCCTTCATCCGCGCCACGAACTACACGACGTCGTACGCGACGCAGGCGGCGCGCGCACTCTGGGGCGACGACGGCGAGATCCTCGCCGTGCAGACCCGCTCGGTCTACAGCCCGGTGATCCGGTGGGACGACCGCAACGACCCGGATGCGGTCCGCCCCGACTCCTCTTATACGCAGCTGGGTTGGCGCCCCGTGCTCGATTGGTCGCAGCAGAGCGAAGGCGCGTTCGCCCGCACATTCCTCCACTGGGCCGAAGCGGCCGGCGTGACCGGCTCGCTGACCGGCGACGAGGAGGATGCCGAATGAACACGGTCACCCGACTCTGGGACTCGTTGCTCCACTGGCTGCTCGATCGCCGGCACGCCACCTACGGCCTCGCCGTGATGCGCATCGGTTTCGCGGGACTCACGATCGTCAGCATCCTGCTGTATCTGCCGGACTACTCCTATACCTTCGGTGAAGGATCGCGCTGGGGAGAGTCGCTGTATCGACCGAGCGGGGTGAACACCTACATCTGGCCGATCTCGATCCTGTTCTCGCGCAGCGATCCGGACTGGTTCACCTACCTCAAGCTCGCCCTGCTGCTCGCGGTCGCGGTCGCCTACCTGCTGGGCTGGCGGATGCGCATCATCGCGCCGCTCTTCGTCGTGCTGTGGCTCGGCTACGCGTCGACGAACCCGCTCGTGCTCAACACCGGGCACTACCAGACGTTCCGGGTGATGCTCCTCTTCCTCCTGCTCGCCGACACGTCGCGGCGCTGGTCGCTCGATGCGCGCCGTCGACGGATCACCCGTGACGAGCATCCGCTCTCGTTCCGCGGCCACATGCTGCCGCGCTGGGTGCCGGTGCTGTCGAACAACGTCGCCGTCATCCTCATCGGCGCGCAGCTGTGCATCGTCTACATCACCAGCGCACTGTGGAAGCTGCAGGGGTCGATGTGGACCGAGGGCATCGCCGCTTACTACCCGCTGCGTCTCGAGCAGTTCATCCTGTTCCCCTGGCTCAACGAGATAGCCTGGCACGTGACCCCGGCGATCTTCATCGCCTCATGGCTGAGCGTCTACATGCAACTGCTCTTCCCGCTGACGCTCCTCAACCGGTGGACGCGCATCTTCGGACTGATCGCGATCACGGGCATGCACGCGGGCATCGGCATCCTGATGTCGCTGCCGTTCTTCTCGCTCGTGATGATCTTCAGCGACATGATCTTCGTGCGCGACGTGACCTGGCGCAAGGTGCAGCTCTGGGTCGTGCGGAGGTGGAAGCGACGCCGGACTGTGAGCAACCGACAACCCGACGCGGGCACATCCCGACAGGGCGTTGGAGAGGATGAACAGGTGACTTCGCCCGAAGTTGTCGGAGTTCTACGATAAGAGCACTCCACCTTCTTCTCCGAGAGGAATGCTCATGGTCGACGCCGCCGTCCGCACCACGAAGACCCCGATCGTCGAGGCCACCAGCCCCGCCATCGATGTCGCCCGCGTCAACGATCTCCTGCTGGGGACCTGGGGCGACACCCGCCGCGAGGCCCGCGAGATGATCAAGGACTCCGCCTTCTGGCGGCAGGACGACCTCGGCAAGGACGAGCACCGCGAGCGCGTGCTCAGCCAGCTGCACCTGCTCGTCGAGAAGAAGGCCGTGCACCGGGCGTTCCCGAAGTCGCTCGGCGGCGAGGAGAACAACGGCGCCAACATCGCGGGCTTCGAAGAGCTCGTCGTCGCCGATCCCAGCCTGCAGATCAAGTCGGGTGTGCAGTGGGGCCTCTTCGGATCGGCCGTGCTGCAGCTCGGCACGAAGGAGCACCACGAGAAGTGGCTGCCCGGCATCATGGACCTCTCGATTCCCGGAGCGTTCGCGATGACCGAGATCGGCCACGGATCGGACGTCGCCGCGGTCGGCACCACCGCGACCTACGACCCCGCGACCGAGGAGTTCGTCATCCACACCCCGTTCCGCGGGGCGACGAAGGAGTACCTCGGCAACGCGGGTCTGCACGGCATCGCCGCGACCGTGTTCGCGCAGCTCATCACGAACGGTGTGAACCACGGCGTGCACTGCTTCTACGTGCCGCTGCGCGGAGACGACGGCGTCGATCTCCCCGGCATCGGTCGTGAGGACGACGGACTCAAGGGCGGACTCAACGGCATCGACAACGGGCGCCTGAGCTTCGACCAGGTGCGCATCCCGCGCACCAACCTGCTCAACAAGTACGGCGACGTCGCCGCCGACGGCACCTACACCAGCGCCATCGACAGCCCCGGTCGCCGCTTCTTCACGATGCTCGGCACCCTCGTGCAGGGGCGCGTCTCGCTCGACGGTGCGGCATCCTGGGCATCCGCCCTCGGCCTGCACATCGCGATCACGTATGCGACCCAGCGCCGCCAGTTCGACGGCGTCGACGGGCAGGAGGTCGTGCTGCTCGACTACGGCAAGCACCAGCGCCGCCTGCTGCCGCGCCTGGCCACGACCTACGCGCAGATCTTCGCGCACGACGAGTTCCTGCGGAAGTTCGACGGCGTCTTCTCGGGGCGCACCGACACCCCCGACGACCGCGAAGACCTCGAGACCCTCGCCGCGGCGCTCAAGCCGCTGTCGACCTGGCATGCGCTCGACACGCTGCAGGAGGCGCGCGAGGCGTGCGGCGGTGCGGGCTTCATGTTCGAGAACCGTCTCGTCGGACTGCGCGCCGACCTCGACATCTACGTCACCTTCGAAGGCGACAACAACGTGCTGCTGCAGCTCGTCGGCAAGCGCCTGCTCACCGACTACGCGAGCCAGTTCAAGGGCAAGGATGCCGCTGCCCTCGCCAAGTACGCGGTGGGGATGACCGCCGGCAAGCTCTTCCACGGTGCGGGACTGCGCCAGTTCGGTCAGTCGGTCGCCGACCTCGGACAGGTCTCGCGGTCGGTCGAGAACGGTCTGCGCGAGGAGCAGCAGCACCAGCTGCTCACCGAGCGCGTGCAGCAGATGGTCGCCGACATCGCGAACCGGCTGCGTCCCGGTGCCAAGGACAAGGCGCTCGGCGCCCGCCTGTTCAACGAGAATCAGGCCGAGCTCATCGAAGCGGCCCGCGCTCACGGTGAGCTGCTGCAGTGGGAGGCGTTCACGGATGCCGTGCACACCGTCGACGACGAGCAGACGAAGGCCGTGCTCACGTGGCTGCGCGACCTCTTCGGCCTGCAGCTCATCGAGAAGCACCTCGCCTGGCACCTGATGAACGGGCGTCTGTCGATGCAGCGCGCCGCGGCGGTGTCGAGCTATATCGACCGGCTCTGCGCCCGCCTGCGGCCGCACGCGCTCGACCTCGTGAACGCGTTCGGCTACGAGCCCGAGCACGTGCGGGCGCCCATCGCCTCGGGTGCGGAGAAGGCCCGGCAGGACGAGGCCCGCGCGTACTACGCCGACCTCGCAGCCTCGGGCGAGGCTCCGATCCAGGAGAAGGCGCTGCGCGCCGCGAAGAAGCACTGAGCCGGGGTTCACAACTCCGGAGGAACTGCATGGAAAAGGGCCCGATCGGCGTGATCGGGCCCTTTTCGTCGATTTTCCGGAGTTATGAACGGGTCGGACCGGTGCCCGGGGCGGGCGGGTAGGTCGGAATCGCCGGGGAGTGCGCCGCGGGACCCATCCCCGTGCCCGGGAAGTACTGCGCGGGCGACGGCGGATAGATCGGATGCTGGCCCGGGAGCTGCCCGGACGACGAAGCCGCGACCGGGGCTGCCGGGGTCTGCTGCGCCCGCGAGCGCACCCGTTGCAGCACGAACGTATAAGAGAGGTACAGGAAAGCCGCTGCCGTGCCGGTGCCGAAGAGCAGAAGGGCCGGGAGCGTGCTGCTGATCTCCCGCGGCAACTGGAACAGCGCAGGGAAGAACACGTCGGGGAGAAGCACGAGCGCGTTGACCACGAGAAGCGCGAGCGCGGGCAGCAGGAGCGCGAACGGCGACCAGCGCGTCACCGCGATCCCGATCACCACGAGGATCACCCCACCGAGCACCGAGGCCACGGCGACGGGTTGCACGGCCATCTCGAAGCGCTGGTAGGCGTACAGCATCCCGGTTCCGATCCCCCAGGCGAGGAGTCCCGCGCCGAAAGCGAGCAGGACGGGGGCGAGGATGCCGCCGACGATGCCGAGGCTCGCACCCTTGGTCTCGGGGCGTCGACGCGCGAGGGCCAGGACCACCCCCATCGTTCCGAGGGCGGGGAAGAGCACGAGCGGCACGCCGTAGATGATGCCGTCGGTCCACTCGAGGGGGAGGCGGACCGCGCGCTGCGAGGTGATCAGCGCGGCCGGGAACATCGCGAAGACGATCGGTGCGAGGGAGAGCACGCCGACCGCGATGAGCCCCGCCGAGCTCCAGATCCCCGTGACCACCACGGCGACGAGCAGCAGGATGCCGAGGGCCTGCAGCGCGGTCGGTCCGGCCAGCTCCGCGAGGTCGAGCTCACGGGCGTACTGGAAGACCGAGGACATCCAGACCCGGCCCCCTCCTGCGAGGAGTCCGGCGCCGACGGGCGCGAGAACCACGGCGACGATGACGGTCAGGACACGCGCGAGCGCGGACGATCGGTACATGGGACTTCCCCTCCAGAGTCTCGTGCTCACCGTATCGACTCGGGGGCGTTGCGCGGAAGACGGGATAATCGTCGGCATGAGCTTTCTCTGGCGGTACTTCCGTCGCGAGGTCGACTATTCGTCACTCGATGACGGCGCGCCCGACGACGACGCTCCGCTCCCCGCGCCGTCCCGGGCCGGGCGAGTGCTCGCCTGCACCGTGGTGATCCTGTTCGGCGCGGTCTTCCTCGTCGCAGTGGTGGCCGTCGGCATCCGGGTCGAGTGGGCGCTGACCGACACGATCCCCTGGCGTAACACCGAGATCTGGGCCTGGCCGCCCATGGTCTTCTGCGCGATCGTCGGCGTGGCCGTGACCAGCTTCGGCGTGCGTCTGCTGATGACGGCGATCCGCGGTCCGCGACTCTGAGAAGACGCGACTCTGAGAAGAGGGGACAGGCGGCGCGGGTAACGTCGTGTGCATGACCCGCGTGAACGCCTATGCCGCACCCTCCGAAGCCGCGCCCCTCGAGAAGACGACGATCGAGCGGCGAGAGCTCGGCCCCCACGATGTTCTGATCGATGTCGCCTTCGCCGGCATCTGCCATTCCGACATCCACACGGTGCGGGGCGACTGGGGTGCCCGCGAGTACCCTCTCGCGCCGGGACACGAGATCACCGGCACGGTCGCGGCCATCGGTGCCGAGGTCACGAAGCACGCGGTCGGCGACCGCGTCGGTGTCGGCTGCATGGTCAACTCCTGTGGGGAGTGCGACCAGTGCCGGCGCGGCGAGGAGCAGTTCTGCCGCAACGGCGCCGTCTTCACCTACGGCAGCGTCGACCGCGACGGCACGATCACGCAGGGCGGCTACTCCGAGAAGGTCGTCGTGACGGAGGGCTTCGTCGTGAGGATCCCGGATGCGCTCGCGCTCGATGTCGCCGCGCCCCTGCTGTGCGCGGGCATCACGACCTACTCGCCCCTGCGGCACGCGGAGGTCGGGCCGGATTCGCGGGTGGCGGTCGTGGGTCTCGGCGGGCTCGGCCACATGGGTGTGCAGATCGCTCACGCGCTCGGAGCGGAGGTCACCGTTCTCTCCCAGACGCTGAGCAAGAAGGACGACGGTCTGCGCCTGGGCGCCGACCACTATTACGCGACGAGCGACGACGACACGTTCCGCTCGCTGCGCGGCTCGTTCGACATGATTCTCAATACGGTCAGCGCGCCGATCGATCTGCGGTCGTACCTGGGAATGCTCGACGTCGACGGGGCGATGGTGTGCGTGGGGATGCCGTCCGATGCGCTTCCCCTGTTCGTCGGATCGCTCATCGGCGGACGCAAGTCGATCTCCGGCTCCAACATCGGCGGCATCCGCGAGACGCAGGAGATGCTCGACTTCTGCGCCGAGAAGGGCATCGCCGCCGAGATCGAGGTGATCCCGGCATCCGACATCAACGCCGCCTACGAGCGCGTGCTCGCGTCGGACGTGCGCTACCGCTTCGTGATCGACGCCTCCACCTTCGCCGACTGAGGTTCCCCGCCGCGTGTCGGTGGCCGCCGCTAGCGTGGGGGCATGAGCTCGTTGATCACCGGTCCCGACGAACGCGCGCGCTGCGGCTGGGTGGGTGACGACGCCGAGTACCGCCGCTATCACGACGAGGAGTGGGGCACCCCGTTGCACGGCAATCGCGCCCTCTTCGAGAAGATGGCGCTGGAGGGCTTCCAGGCCGGGCTGTCATGGATCACGATCCTGCGCAAGCGCCCGCGATTCCGCGAGGTGTTCGCGGGGTTCGACCCGGCGGTCGTCGCGGAGTTCGGCGACGACGACGTCGAGCGCCTGATGGGTGACGCCGGCATCATCCGTAACCGGGCGAAGATCCTGGCGACGATCGGCAATGCGCAGCTCGTGCGCGACATGGCCGAGGGCGAGCTCGACGAGCTGATGTGGTCGTTCGCGCCGCCGGCATCCGACACGCGCCCGGCGTCGTTCGCCGATGTGCCGGCGGTGACCGCGGAGTCGACCGCGATGAGCAAGGAACTGCGCAAGCGGGGGTTCCGCTTCGTCGGTGCGACGACCATGTACGCGCTGATGCAGTCGGCGGGAATGGTCGACGATCACATCGAGGGATGCTGGCGCGCCTGAGCGCGTCGCCGGTCGCGGTTATACTCGTGCGCGGGGGAACCCGCGGTGCGCTCGTGCCGCGGCGCTTTCGATGCGACCCCCGTCGATGACAATTCCCGGGGGAGGGCGAGTGGCGAAGCGGATTGCCTCCACGCCTCCGGTGCTGTCGGGCTACAGCTACGTGCGCCCGCTGGGCTCCGGTGGATTCGCCGACGTCTTCCTCTACGAGCAGGACATGCCCCGCCGCGTCGCCGCGGTGAAGGTGCTGCTGGCGGATGCCGTGAACTCCGACGTGCTGCGCGCGTTCAACGTCGAGGCCGACATCTCCGCCCGCCTCAGCGCGCATCCGTCGATCGTCACGATCTATCAGGCGTCGATCTCGTCGGACGGCCGCCCGTACTTCGCGATGGAGTACTGCCCCGACACGATGAGCGCCCGCTACAAGAAAGCACCGCTGCCGCTCGCCGAGGTGCTCGACATCGGCGTGCGCATCGCCGGCGCGCTCGAGACCGTGCACCGGGCGGGGCTGCTGCATCGCGACATCAAGCCCTCGAACGTGCTCATCAACTCGCTCGGTGCGCCAGTGCTCGCCGACTTCGGCATCGCGGCCGCGGTGCTCGACGAGGGCGACTCCGAGACCATCGCGATGTCGATCCCGTGGAGCGCCCCCGAAGTGCTGCAGGAGAAGGTGTCGGGCTCGGTGCCCAGCGAGGTCTGGAGCCTCGGGGCGACGCTGTACACCCTCCTTTCCAGCCGCAGCCCCTTCGAGCGCGACGACCGTGCGTCGAACACGCGTGAGCTGCTCACGCAGCGCATCGTGAAGGCCAAGTACACACCGCTGCCGATCGCGGGGATGCCGAAGGTCATCGACGAGATCCTCGCCACGGCGATGGAGAAGGATCCGGCGCGCCGGTTCCCGAGCATGGCCGCGTTCGCCGACCGTCTGCGTCATGCGCAGTACGAGCTCGGCATCGCGCCCACCGCCTTCGAGGCGGCATCCGCCGAGTGGGCCGCGGCCTCGCCGGTCAGTTTCTCGGATGCCGCGCCCCGTGGCCCCGTCGTCACCACCGTCGCTCCCGACTCCCGTCGCGCCGCACGCGCCGCGAAGCAGCAGGGCGCTGCCCGTGACCGCGACGACCTGCCGGTCGCGACCCGGGCCCCGTCGCGTTCCCCGCTCGTCGCCGGAGTGATCGGCGCGCTCGTGGGCGCCGTCGTGATCGCGGGCGTCGGCGTCGGCATCCTCTTCCTCACCGGGGTCCTGTGATGGCGATCGGCGACCGCGACCGCACCGCGACGAAGCCCCGCTCCCGCGGGCGCGTCATCGCCGCGATCTCGGGCGTCGCGGCTCTCGCCGTGGTCGTCACCCTCGCCGTCACGGCGCAGGGCTACCAGTCGCAGGAGGTGCCCCGTCTGGAATCGGCCGTCTGGGTCATGCGCGACAGCGGCCAGTACGCACGGGTCAACACCGACCTCGCCGAGATCGACACGGTGCGCAACGTCGACGATCCCGAAGCCGTGTGGCAGAGCGGTTCCTCGGCCGTGCTCTACGCACAGGGCAACCGCCAGCGCTGGGACCTCGATCCCGCGAGCCCCGGAGACCTGATCGCGGATGCCGGCGACGAGGGCACTCCTCTCGCCTCCGAGCCGACCCCGGCCGGAACCCGCGAGATCGTGTCGGCCGGGCCGTACGTGGCCTATCGCACCGACACCGGACAGGTCTCGGTCACCACCCTCGACGCGGGGGCGGGCACGGCCCTGGTCGACCCCTTCGCCGCGGTCGAGGTCGAGGAGGGCGAGGACCCGCCGTCGTACACGGCCGATGCGATCGGCCTCTCGCCCGAGGGCGTGCTCGCGCTCTACTCGGCCGAAGAGGGCGCGGTGCGCCGGTTCGACATCGATGAGCACCGCTTCCTCGGAGACGGTGCCGAGGTGTCCGACGCCCCCGAGGGCGGTGACGGTCTCGAGCTCACCGTGGTCGGCGATCGCTGGGCGATGCTCCAGGCCGCGGAAGGGCGACTCTGGACGTCGGGCGCCGACGCCCCGATCACGATCGACGTCGCCGAGGGCGCACGACTGCAGGCGGGCGCGGCATCCGGTGACGACGTCGTCGTCGCGGACTCCGACGGTCTCGTTTCGGTGGCGCTCGCCTCGGGCGACTCGGAGCGTATCGCCGAAGCATCCGGCGTCCCCGCGCGCCCTGTCGTGGTCGGCACGACGACCTACGCCGCTTGGCTCGACACCGGGTCCGGCACCCTGTGGGCCGGCGGCGAGACCACGTCGCTGTCCGTCCCCGACGACGCGCTCGAGTCCGCGACCATCGAACCCGTCTTCCAGGGCAACGGCGACCGCGTGGTGCTCAGCGAGATCGGCACCGGTCTGCTCTGGACGGCACCGGACGGCGTGCTCATCCCGCTCGAGCAGTGGGCGATCGACGACGACACCGAGCAGCAGGAGGGCACGATCATCGTCGAGGACGTGGCGGAGCAGATGCCGCCCGTCGCCGTCGACGACTCGTTCGGCGTGCGGGCCGGCGAGCAGGTCATCCTGCCCGTGCTTCTCAACGACCACGATCCGAACAAGAAGGACGTCCTGACGATCGACCCCGAGTCGGTGTCGGCGGGGCTCGGCGACGACGGCTTCGGTCGGCTGTCGCTCGTGTCCGACGGACAGTCGCTCGTCGTCGACGTGACCGCGACGAGCGGACAGACCTCCTTCACGTACGCCGTGACCGACGGGGCCGCGGTGTCGCCGCCCGCCACCGTCACGCTCACCGTCGTCGATCCCGGGGTGAACTCCGCCCCGGTCTGGTGCGGTGTCGACGCGTGCCAGCAGGAGTGGCCGACACCGCAGCTGCTTCCGGGCGGCAGCACGGTCGTCTCGGCGCTGTCGGGATGGGTCGACCCCGAGGGCGATCCCTTCGTGCTCGTCGACGCCTACGAGACCGACTCCGCCGCCCCCGTGATGGTCGTTCCCATGGCCGACGGTCGGGTCGCGATCCGTCACACCGACCCCAACGCTTCGGATGCCGTCATCCCCGTGACCGTCGTGGTCGAAGACGTGCACGGTGCGCGCGCCGAGAAGAACCTCGACGTGCAGGTCACCGGCAGCCCCGCGCTCCTCGCCTCGCCGGTCGCGCTGACCGCGCGGGTGGGGGAGCCCCAGTCGATCCGCATCTCCGATCACCTCTCCGGGGGCTCCGGGTCGTACCGCCTGGTCGACGCCGTGCAGACGGCGGCGACGGCGGCGGGCCTCGAGGTCGCGCCGAACCTCGCCTCCGGCGACGTCGAGCTCACGGTCGCCGAGCCCGGTCAGTACGTCGTGACGTACACCGCGCAGGATGCCACGACGCAGGCCGAGCAGTCGGCCGTGATCCGCATCACGGCGGTCGACGGGGCGGCTCCCCTCGCGATGGCTCCGCTCACCGCTTTCGTGCGCGAGGGCGAGGACACCACGGTCGACGTGCTCAGTGCCGTGCAGAACACGACGGGCCGCGTGCTCATGCTCTCGGGAGCCGAGAGCTCGTCGCCGCAGTTGAGCGTGCGCGTCGTCAACAACGAGAGCATCCGCGTCAACGGCACGACCGACGACGGCGAGCCGGGTGTGATCGGCCGTGCACGCGTCACCGTCGCCGACGGCTCGGGTGCGGCCGTCGAGGGAACGGTCACCGTCTTCCTCACGCCGCCGTCGACCGTCACCCGCCCGATCGTCTTCCCCGACGCGATCACCGTGCGGGCGGGGTCGCTCACCCGCATCAACGTGACCGCCAACGACGTCGCACCGCGGGGCGAACCCCTCGTCGTGCAGCCCGAGGTGACCGGTTCGGGTGAGGCGGGAGAGCTCGTCTTCGCCGACGGCAACGCGCTCCGCTATCTCGCCCCGTCGACGCCCGGCACGTACCGGCTCACCTACTCGGTGTCGCTCGAGCGCAACCCGTCCCTCTCCGACGACGGCGCCGTGACGGTGACCGTCGTGCCGCCGGGCACCAACCGTGCTCCCACGCCCACCACGCTCACCGGTCGGGTGCTCAGCGGGCAGACCGTCTCGCTGTCGGTGCCCGCCACCGGGATGGACAGCGACGGCGACCGCGTCGTGCTCGCCGGCATCGATCAGCCCGGCAAGGGCGCCGGCACGGCCACGATCTCGGCGCGCGGCGACTCGATCGTCTACCGCGCTCCGGCCGGAGGCGTCGACGGCGGCCAGGCGACCTTCCGTTACACCGTGCGCGATCCGCAGGGCGAGACGGGCACCGGACTCGTGCGGATCGGCGTGCTCGACGCCGACATCGACGATGCGGCCCCGGTGACCTTCAGCGACTACGTGCGCGTCGAGGCCGGGTCGTCGACGCCGATCGTGCTCGACCCCCGGGCGAACGATCTCGACCCGGCGCAGGGCGACCTCGAGATCACCGAACTGGTGCCCAACGCTCCGCCCGTCGCCGGCAACCCGCTCTACGAGCGGCTGAAGTCGCTGATCGACCCCGACACGTCGCTCGAAGACGGACGCGTCGTGCTGCGCGCGGGCGACGTGGCGGGCACGAACTCCTACTTCTACACGGTGACGTCGAGCCGCACGCAGAGCACCGCGCAGGGCCTCATCGTCGTCTCGGTGACCGATGGCGCCGTGACCGACCAGCCCACCGTCGCCGACACGGTGCTCACCGCGCGCGACCGCGACGATCTCGCCGACCGCGGCATCGACGTCGTCACCGACCGGGTCAGCTGGCCGTCGGGCGACGCGAGCTCGCTGAAGCTCAGCCTCTGGGGTGACCAGCCCGGCTTCTCGGTGCAGGGCGACCGCATCGTCGGCGCGGCCCCGGCCGAGGGCACCCTCGTGCCGTTCCAGCTCACGGGCACCGCTGCGGGCGGACGCGACGTCGTCGCCTACGGGTTCCTGCACATCCCCGCGTTCGACGACATGCAGGTGCAGATCACGCCGGGCGCGACCCCGGTCGTGGTCGACGAAGACGCCGAGGCGACGTTCACCGTGGCCGACTACCTCGACCTCGCGGCGAACGACGCGGTCGAGATCGGAACGGGCGAGTTCACCACGCAGCGCGCCGCAGCGGTCTGCCTCCCCGCAGGCGGGGGAGAGGCGACCTATCGCGCCGGCCGCGAATCGCCGTGGTCCGACACGTGCCTCGTGCCGGTGCGGCTCCAGGGCCAGGAGCGCTGGTCGTACATCGACGTGCCCATCAGCATCCGTCCCGCCGAGCCGCAACTGCTGCTCTCGTCGATCGCCCACACCGTCGCGCCGGGCGCGAGCGCGGACTTCGACCTCTACGCGAACATGGCGAGCTGGGAGGGCGGCCGCGAGGGCGACGCCCGTTCGCTCGACTTCCGCACGGTCTACAGCGGCGCCTCGTTCACGGTCACGCAGAACGGCCCGACGCTCACCGTCGAGGCGCACGCCGACGCGCGGCCCGGCACCGCCGAGGCCGTCGAGGTGACCGTCTCGCAGTACGGCGAGGCCGCGGCATCCGTGCGCCTGGTCGTCGGTGCGGCGCCGCCGGATGCTCCGCGCGGGGCGACCTTCACGAAGCAGTGCGTCGTGACCAGCCCCAGTTGCTCGATCGACGTCGTCGACATCGCCGGCGAGTACGACCCGTTCGCGGGCAAGCAGGGCTCCGGCTTGAAGCTGGTGTCGCTCGGCTCCGGCGCCCGGTGCGACGTCGCGACGCTCGCCGCGTCGGGAGAGCGCGCGATCACCGCGAGCTGGCCCGGCGGCGGGCAGGCTCCCGGCGGGCAGTGCGTGGTGCCGTTCGTGGTGGCGGATGCTCAGGGCCGCACCGGCACGGGCACCCTCACCCTCGATCTGCAGGGCTACCCGCAGGCGCCGGCGAGCGTCACGACCGTCGGGTACACGCGCTCGACCGTCGTGCTCGAGGTGCCGCTCGGTGAGGCCGGACGCGCGCACCCCTCGGTGACCGGCGTGACGATCCAGCAGGACGGCGCGGCCGCGAACGCCTCGTGCGGGCCGGCCGGTGGCGGCCTGTACCGCTGCACGGTGAACGGCCTGGTCAACGGCGAACCGCATGCGTTCACGGCATCCGCGGTCAACTCCGTCGGTGCATCGGCTCCGACCTCCGCGCACACCAGCTGGGCGTACGCGGCACCGACGGTGTCGAACGCGACGGCGACGCCGGTGTATGTGGCCGGCACGACCAGCCGGACACAGGGTGTCGTGAGCCTCTCGATCGATGCCCCCGATGACGCGCGCTCGTTCCGCGTCGAGGAGACGGGGCAGGTCATCGATCGCACGGGCGGAACGACGGCGGCCCAGATCACGCTCGCTCCGGGTGCGCAGACGCTCACGATCGTGCCGATCAGCCAGTTCCAGCCGCCGACCGGCAACGCGGGCAACGAGGGTGGCGCGTTCACCACGCAGGCGACGGTGGCGGGAACTGTGTTCTTCGATCCGTCGCACACGGATGCCAGGCCGTCGTCCAACACCTCGATCAGCATCGCCTCTCCTGGCACCGGAGCAGCACAGGCGAACGGCAGCGCGCTCGGCGTGAACGTGACCTACGTCGCGTGGCGCTCCGGCACCGTCTCGTGCACGGCCGGCCCCAGCGGGGAACTCCGGGTGTCGGGAGCCGAGAAGCAATCCCCCTCTCCCTCGTTGGACGGGCTGGTCGAGTACCAGCTGTACAACGTCAAGGCATGCGCCTCGAACGGCTACGGCGTCAGCGAGACCTCTGCCACACAGGTGTTCACCTTCACGTCGGTCGAGGGCCCCGGAGGCGACACGAGCTATCGCGTCGCGACGACGCCGAACCAGAGCGGGAACTCGTACTCCTACCCGCTCGAACGCGGACCGTCGATCTCGGTGCGCGACGGGTTCGCGGCACAGTACAACGTCTACGGCACGTGGCGCTCGGAGTTCTCGTTGACCGCCGACACCGCACCCGCCCAGGTGCTCGCGCAGGCATGCCACACGTTCGTGACGGGGTACTGCTCGGCACCGGTGCAGATCACCGCCCAGACCGTGCCCACGATCGTCAACGTCCAGTTCCGCGAATGCCTGCCCGAGAACATCGCCGACGTCGTGAGCGTCTCGGGCGCGGCGAGCGGGTCGCATCTGCCTCCCGCCGCGGTGGCGGTCGACCCCGCGGCGCCCGAGGGCGCCTATGACGTCACCCTCACCTGGACAGGTGCGTACGGGCAGCTGGATGCCATCACGCACCGCGTCCCCGCCCCCTGCCCCTGACCCGTCCGAGACTCTCGAGAAGAATACTGTTGCTCCTATGCCTGCTTCCTCCGCTGCACCCGTGACCATCGCCCCCGAACAGGCCGCCTGGTTCGCCGAGACGTTCTCGATCCTCACCGGCAACGTCGAGCAGGTCGTGCTCGGCAAGCGCCACATCGTCGAGCTGGTGCTCGCGGCCGGTATCAGCGGTGGACACGTGCTGCTCGAGGACTACCCCGGCACCGGCAAGACTGCGCTCGCCCGTGCCATCGGCCAGACCATCTCGGGCACGAGCACGCGCATCCAGTTCACCCCCGACCTGCTCCCCGGCGACGTCACGGGCATCACCGTGTACGACCAGAAGGAGGGCACGTTCGAGTTCCACGCGGGTCCCGTGTTCGCGAACATCGTGCTCGCCGACGAGATCAACCGGGCGAGCCCGAAGACGCAGTCCGCGCTGCTCGAGGTCATGGAGGAGGGCACCGTCACGGTCGACGGCGTCACCCGCCCGGTCGGCTCGCCGTTCCTCGTGATGGCGACGCAGAACCCCATCGAGCAGGGCGGTACCTACCGTCTGCCCGAGGCGCAGCTCGACCGCTTCATGATCAAGACCTCGATCGGCTACCCCGATGACGCGGCGACCATGCGCATCCTGCAGGGTGCGGCGCAGCCGACCCGCGTGCTCGACGGCATCGTCGGTACCGACACCATCCTGACGATGACCGAGATGGCGCGCGGCGTGTACGTGAACCCGCTCGTCTCGGACTACATCATGCGCATCGTCGACGCCACGCGCCGGGCATCCGAGGTGCGTCTGGGAGCCAGCGTGCGCGGCGCGATCGCGCTCTCGCGGCTCGTGATGACCTGGGCCGCGAAGAACGGTCGCACCTACGCCACTCCCGACGACGTGCGCGAGCTCGCCGTCGTCGCTCTGGCGCACCGCCTCGTGCTCGAGCCCGAGGCCGAGTTCGACGGCGTGACCGCGGTGGCCGTGGTCGGCCAGATCCTGCTCGACGTCGAACCCCCGCGCGAGAACGGCACTGCGTGAGCTTCAACACCGAATCGCGCCTGACCCGCACCACCGCCGGCACGTCTACCTCGACGCGCACGGCGACGGTGACGCGGTACTCGCGTACGCGCCGCGGCCCCGTGCGGGGAGCGGTGTTCGGCATGCGCCGAGCGGCTCGCACCGTGACTCGCGCCGGTCGCCGCACGGCCGGTTGGGTGCGCGAGACGGTGACGGCCGCGGGCATGCTCGTGGCCGCGGCCCTGGTGCTCGGCGTCGTCGCGGGGCTGCTCTTCGGCTGGGTCGAGGCGTGGGCCGTGGCCGCGATCGCGCTGGTGCTCCTGATCGTGTGCGTGCCCTTCGTGCTGGGCGCGCACGACTACCGCATCCACCTCGCTCTCGACCGTGATCGTGTGGTCGCGGGGGCTGAGATCGGCGCGACGCTCGACGTGCGCAACAACGGCAGCCGCCTGTCGCTGCCCGGCGTGGTCGACGTTCCGGTCGGCGAGGGCCTGGTCGAGGCGCACGTGCCGCTGCTGCGCCCCGACGGGCACCACCGCGAAGAGCTCACGATCGCGGCGCACCGTCGCGGCGTGATCGACGTCGGGCCGATGACGATCACGCGTGGCGACCCGATCGGCATCCTCCGCCGCGAGATGCGCTGGCCCGAGGTGCAGCGCATCCACGTGCACCCGGTCACCGTGCGCATCCCGAGCACCAGTGCGGGGCTCATCCGCGACCTCGACGGCACCCCCAGCACGACGCTGGTCGACGCCGACCTGTCGTTCCACGCCGTGCGCGAGTACGTCGTGGGCGACTCGCAGCGCCACGTGCACTGGAAGTCGACCGCCAAGACCGGCACGCTCATGGTGCGGCAGTACGAGGAGTCCCGGCACGCCCGCATCGCGATCATCCTCGACCTCGACGCCGAGTCGTACGACAGCGACGACGAGTTCGAGAACACGGTGAGCGCCGCGGCATCCCTCGCCCTGCAGGGTGTGCGCGACGGCCGCGACGTGCTGTTCTCGGTGAGCAACGAGATCCCCGAGCACAGTCGCACCGAGGTGCTGTCGATCCGCACCCTTCCGACCGTCACCCCGAAGGCGATGCTCGACGCGACCTCGACCCTCGACGCGTCCGACCGGGTCATGCGCCTCGAGGCCGTGGCAGCGCTGACGGTGCAGTCGTACCCCGACCTCTCGATCGGCTTCCTGCTCACCGGATCGCGCACACCGCTCGAGCGACTGCGGCACGCCGCGGTGAAGCTGCCCGCCCAGGTCGACGCCGTCGCCGTGCGCAGCGAGCTCGGCGAGCAGCCCACGATGCGCACGGCCCGCGAGCTGTCGGTCATGACCCTCGGAGCGCTCGGCGATCTGCCGCAGATGCTGGCACGAGGAGCGCTCCGATGAGCGGCACGCGCACGCCTCTCCGGGGTGCGAACGGCACCGCGCTCCGGTTCTCGGCCCTCACGTTCTGGGCGCTCGGTTTCGTGGCGGTCGGCATCGCGCTCGCGACGGCCGCCGCCTGGCCGGTGTACGAGTCGCCGCGCGCGCTCGTCGTCGGTGTCGCCGGCGGCCTGCTCGGGATGGGGGTGGCGGTCCTCGCGCGGATGCTGCGCTGGGGCGCTCCGCTCGCCGCGCTCGCGGCCGTGGCGATGTACCTGATCGTCGCGGTCCCCCTGGCGATCCCCTCGGCGCTGTCGTCGGTGCCCGCGTTCCTCGGCGGCCTGCGCGACGCCGTGTTCGGCGTCGTGCTCGGCTGGAAGCAGATGCTGACCCTGGCCCCGCCGCTCGGCGAGTACCAGGCGGTGCTCATCCCGTTCCTCGTCGTGATGCTGTTCGGCGGATTCCTCGCGACCTTCCTCGCCCTCCATCCCGGGCGTCGTGCCCTGGCGGCGGTCCCGGTCGTCGCCGCGATGAGCGTCTTCGGAGTGGCCTTCGGGTTGAGCGCGACGAGTTCGCCGGTCGTCGTCTTCGGCATCGAGGCGCCCGCTCCGCGCGAGTGGCTCATCGGGGTGGGGGTGTTCGCCGCCGCCCTGGTCTGGGTGATCGGCCGGGCGCGCATCGAGCGGGCGCAGGCGCTGCGCATCGTCGCGGCGACCGGCGTCTCGCGCCGGGCGGCACCGGTGTGGCTCAGCATCCGCCGGCACCTGCTCGCGGGCGCGCTCGTGGTCGTCGCGCTCGTCGCCGGCGTCGCGGCGGCCCCCGTCGCCGCCGGCTGGACCGACCGATCGGTGCTGCGCGACGAGGTCGAGCCGATGATCGTCGTGCAGCAGCAGACCAGCCCGCTCGGCTCCTACCGCGCGTGGTTCGCGGGGGATCGCCTCGACGAGACCGTGTTCGGCGTGCAGGGCGACCCCGGAGCCGTCGACCGCGTCCGTCTCGTCACGCTCGACGCGTACGACGGCAACGACTTCCACATCGCCGAGGAGGACCGCTTCAGTCGGCTCCCGCGCACGGCCGGCCCGGGCGAGGGTCGTATCGCGCTCGACATCACGGTGGGCGATGCCTACCGCGGCATCTGGGTTCCGACCCCCGCCGGACTCGCCGAGGCTCCGGCGTTCGCCGGATCACGGGCGGATGCTCTCGCCGACGGGTTCCACATCGACGCCGACGGCGACACGGCCATCACGATCGCGGATGCTCCGGGCGGGGGGAGCGGCTTGGTTCCGGGCGACCGGTACTCGGTGCTCGTCGACGCTCCGGCCACCGGTGACGGGATCGCGTCGCTGCAGGGCGGCGACTCGACGCTCGACGCCGACGCGTTCCCCGCGCTGGTCGAGTGGGCCGAGATGCAGGAGCAGCCGCGCACCGGCGCCGGCTACGTCGAACTGATCGACCGACTGCGCTCGCGCGGCTACCTCAGCCACGCGGTGCTCGACGACGCCGCGTCGGCCGGGTGGATCGCCGCACTCGACGGGGCGGAGGGCTACGGCTTCGCCTCGAGCTATGCCGGTCACTCGGCGGCGCGCATCGAAGAGGTCTTCACCGCGATGGTCGAGCAGGAGCGGCGGGCCGGGTCGGATGCCGCGCCCGAGCTGCTCGTGTCGGCGATCGGAGACGACGAGCAGTTCTCGACGGCCGCCGCGCTGCTCGCCGAGCACTGGGGCCTCGAGTCGCGCGTGGTCATCGGTGCGCGTCTCGCGGGCGCCGAGGAGGTGCCCGGCATCCCGGCCTGCACCGAGGTCTGCACGGGCGAGAGCATGAGCGCCTGGGTCGAGGTGCGGTCCACCGGCGGCGAATGGATGCCGATCGACGTCACGCCGCAGTACGCGATGCTGCCGAGTGCGATCACCGAGGGCGAGCAGCTGCCCGAGCATCCGACCGTGCCGGAGCAGCCGCGCTCGGAGGCGCTCGATCCGCCGCAGGCGCAGAGCGACTCGAACGACGACGCTCCGCCGCTGGAGGCCCCCGAATCGGAGTTCCTGGCCGTTCTGCTGCCGATCCTGCGCGCCGTCGGTCTCGGCGTCCTCGCGCTCGTGCTCCTGACGCTTCCCCTGCTGGTGCTGTTGATCGCGAAGGGCCGCCGGGCACGCGCACGGCGCGATGCCGGTGATCCCGAGGTGCGGCTCGCGGGCGCCTGGGAAGAGCTCGTCGACCTGTACACCGATCACGACGTCGCCCTGCAGACCCAGGGCACGCGCGTGCAGCGCGCCCGGTCGACCGATCGCTCGGCCGCTGTGCGGCTCGCGGTGCTCGTCGACCGCGGCATCTTCGCGGGGCATCCGCCCACCGATGCGGATGCCGTCGCCGCCTGGCAGATCGTCGACGACGAACGAGCCGCGCTGTCGACGGCCGACAGCCGGTGGCGGCGGCTGGTCGCGCGGGTGCGCCTCACCTCGTTGCTGGGCCGGGCGAGGCCGACGAGCGGTCCTCGTTTCGCGGGTCGCCGTCCGGTGATCGGTACGCTCGCAGTAGCCGGTTCGCCCCACGACCGGCAGAAGGAGACCCCATGACACCGTCAGCAGAGTCCGGACTGCTCTCGATGCTCCTCATCGGATGGGGTGTCGGCCTGCTCCTCGGCCTCGGCATCTACGTCTGGTACGCGGTGGCGCTGTCGCGCCTGTTCCCGCGGCTCGGGGGAGAGGCGTGGAAGGGCTGGGTGCCCATCCTCAACGAGGCCGAGATCCTCGCGCGCGGAGGCGTCGCCGCCTGGAAGGTCGTGTTCTACCTGATCCCGATCGTGCAGATCTACGGCATCTATCTCAAGGTGATCGCGACGCATCGGATCAACCAGCAGTTCGGTCGCGGCGCCGGGTCGACGGTGCTCGCGATCCTGCTGCCGCCCGTGTGGGCGACGATCCTCGCCGCTGGGGCGCCGCCGTACCCGGAGGGCGACCGCCTCGCGGCCCTGCAGCCGGGGCCGCGCCGCACGCCCCAGCCGCTGCTCGAACCGACCACCGGAGACACCCGCGACTATGCGCTCCCGGCCTTCGCGCCGCAGCGCCCCGCTTCCGCACACGCCGGAGCGGCTCCGTCGGGGGGATTCATCCCGGCCCCGCGCTCGACGAACGCCGGGTCGGAGGCATCCGCCCCACCCGCCGGGAACGCCGGGATCCCGGCCGAGTGGCAGGCGTTCGCCCCCGCCCCGCAGGCTCCCGCGTCTGCGCCTCAGCCCCCGGTTCCGCAGTCTTCCACGCCCGAGCCTTCCGTGGCCGCGCCGTCCGAGGCCGCGCCGCAGCCGCCTGCCCCCGCCCCGCAGCCGCCGGCTCCGTCCTTTGCTCCGCCCACGGCACCCGCTCCGCAGCCGCCGGTCGTCTCCGCTCCGGCCGCGCCGCCGGCCGCTCCGCCCGCTCCGGCCGCCGCCCCGGTGCCTCTCGCCGCTCCGGCCGCACCCGCGGGTCCCGCCGAGGAGTTCCCGCTGCCGCCCGCCTTCGCCCCGACCCCGCCCGTCTTCACGCCCCCGGCGCCCCCGGCCGCTCCGGCCGCGACGGTGCCGCCCGTGACGGAGACCCCGGCACCCGGAATCCGTCCCGTCCCCCTGATCGCCACGCCTCCGGTCGCTCCCGCCGCGCCGACCGAGACGTCGGCGGCGGAGGCTCCGCTCGCGCACGACGCCGAGTCCGACGACCTGCTCGCCGACGACCTCGCACAGACGATCATCAAGCCCCGCCAGGTCGCCGTCGACGACGACCTCGAGGCGACCGTCGTCGTGGCACGCAAGCGCGGAGTGCGTCGCTCACTCGTGCTCGACGATGGCCGCAGCTTCGCGCTCTCGGGCGCGAGCGTCGTGATCGGACGCAACCCGGTGGGCGATCCGGGCGAGCAGCGTCTGTCGATCACCGATGCGACCCGCACCCTCTCGAAGACCCACGCGCGACTCGTCGTCACCGATGACGAGTGGCGGCTGACCGATCTGCACGCGACCAACGGCGTCGTCGTGGTGGCCGAGGACGGCACCGAGGTGCTGCTCGACCCGGGCGAGAGCGTGGTCGGAACCGGACGCTTCATCCTCGGCGAGGTCGGGATGCACGTGATCGCGGAGCGCGATTCGTGACCGTCGAACAGGTCGTCCTCAATGTCGCGTCACTGACCGACACCGGTCTCAAGCGCGCCGCGAACGAGGACTCCCTGCTCACCGCGGCCCCCGTGTTCCTCGTGGCCGACGGCATGGGCGGGCACGAGGCCGGCGACCGGGCGAGCGCCGCGGTGGTCGCCGCCTTCGAGCCACTCCGAGGCACCGCCGTCACGATCGATGACGTGCGTCTGGCGCTGGGATGCGCGACCGCCGTGGTCGAGTCGATCGCCGCCGCGCACAAGCAGGGAGCCGGCAGCACGGTCTCGGGCGTGGCCCTGGTCGAGCACGAAGGGCTGCCGCACTGGCTCGTCTTCAACGTCGGCGACTCGCGGGTCTACCGCCATCACGCCAACGATCTCGTGCAGCTGACGATCGATCACTCGCTCGGCCAGGAGATGGTCGACGCGGGCGAGATGCGTCCCGAAGACCTCGCGACCTTCGCGCAGCGCAACATCATCACCCGCGCGATCGGCGCGGCCGACAGCGAGGCCGACAGCTGGCTCCTCCCGGTGATCGACGGCGAGCGCCTGCTGCTGTGCTCCGATGGTCTCAGCGGCGAGGTGAGCGACGAGGCGATCCGCGCCACCCTCACGATGTGCGGACGCCCGGAGACCGCGGCATCCGCTCTGGTGCGCCGGGCGCTGCAGGCGGGCGGACGCGACAACGTCTCGGTCGTCGTGATCGACGTCGTCGCCGGCGGCCTGCGCGCCGGCCGTGACGACGACACGGCCGGCCGGTTGGCGGTGTCGGTCGGCACCGATTCGATGCTCGAGGGCACGACGATCCCGGTGCGCGCGCGATGACCGACGAGAGCATCGATGAGGAGACCGTCATCGTCACGCGACGCGACCGTCGTCGCGCGGTCGAGCAGGCGGAGTCGGTGCAGGCGGATGCCGTGCAGGCGGATGCCGAGTCGCAGCCGGCGTCGTCGCAGACGGGTGCCGACGCCCACGTCGAGGACGACGAGGCGCACCAGGAAGACAACGAGGCGACGGTGCTCGTCGGGCGCTCCCGCCCCGCGGCATCCGACATCGACGAGGCGACCATCGTCGTCGACCGTACCCGCGACACATCGTCGGACGATGACTACGAGGCGACCGTCGTGGTCGACCGCGCCCGCCCGGCATCGTTCGAGCCGGACGAGTCGACGGTCGTCGTCGATCGCTCGGGCGGCGCTGCCGTCGCGCCGTCGGGTCTGGAGGAGACGATCGTGCGTCCCCGGCGCGGCCTGCGTCGCCGGCGGACCACGGTGTTCGATGATCCGTCCGACCTCGATGCGACGATCCCTCGGGGACCGGTCTCGTTCGAGCGCCCCACCGAGCCCGAGCCGCCGGCGATCTATAAGCCCCGCCCGGCTCCCCTCGTGCCGAAGGCCCCGCCCGCGGTCGGCGGCGGTCCGGCACCGACCCGCATCGAGGACCCGGGGCTCCCATCCGTGGCGCGGCAGGGAGTGCGCCGCAGTCGCACGGCGCTCCTCGCCTTCGTCGGTGCGTGCGCGGTGTCGGTCGCGGGGCTCGTGACGCTCGGCTTCGTCGTCTTCGCCTGACGCCGCGACGCTTCGCCTGACACGTACCGAACCGCATGGGGAACTCTCCCCATGCGGCGGTATTCCAGCACGCGGTTAGGATGATCAGGTGCGCCGAGCGGCCCGAGGCCGTTCGGCCCCAGTCGAGCACGGACCTGTGGGGGGAACACGGAATGAAGGCGCTGTCCTGGATGCGCGCGCGACCGAAGACGCTGGCGTCAGCCGCCGGCGTCACCGTCGGTGTGATCGCGATCACCACCATGGCCTTCACCTACGAAGGCTTCCCGACCACCAAGGTCGACCTGAACGACGGCGGTGTCTGGATCACCAAGACGTCGAGCCTGCTGGTCGGCCACTTCAACCACGAGTCCACGGTGCTCGACGGCGGGCTGCGCACGACGGGTGAGAACTACGACATCCTGCAGGATGCCACGAACATCCTCGTCGTCGACGAGAGCGCCTCCACGATGACCGCGGTCGATCCCGCCCGCGTCGCCCTCGGCGATTCGGCCGCGATCCCCGCCGCCTCGAAGGTCGCCCTCGGCAACCGCACCACCGCGATCCTCGATCAGAAGACGGGCGAGCTGTGGGTCGTCCCCGTGCAGGGCGTGCCCGGGTTCGAACCCGAGGCGCAGGACCCGGTCGCCGAGCTCGGCGCCGACGCCGACGTCGCGGTCGGTACCGACGGAACCGTCTACGGTCTCTCGGCCGAGCGGGGCGAGGTCGTCACGGTCCCCGTCGACGCCGAGGGCGAGGCGGGCGCCCCCTCGGCCGCCTCCGTCGGCGAGATCGACACCTCCGCACGGCCCACCATCACCGTGGTCGGCACGACCCCGGTCGTGCTCGACGCCGCAGCCGGCATCGTCACCTCTCCCGGCGGCTTCCGCGCCGAACTCCCCGGGGCGAACGAGGCGGTGCTGCAGCAGGCATCCGCCGAGACGGATGCCGTCGCCATCGCCACCCCGGATGCCCTGGTGCGTCTGCCCTTCGACGGCAGCGAGCCGAGCACGACCCAGGCCGGGGGCACCGGAACTCCCACCGCGCCGGTCTGGCTGCGCGGCTGCACGTACGGCGCCTGGGCGGGGACGGCGACGTTCATCCGCGAATGCCCCGGCAGCACCAACGACGTCAACGCGACGGTCGAGGGCGCCGAGGAGTCGCAGAGCCTGGTGTTCCGCGTGAACCGCGACGTCATCATCCTCAACGACGCCGTCGGCGGTGCGGCCTGGCTGGCCGACGAGAGCCTGCAGCGCGTCGATAACTGGAACGACCTCACCCCGCCCGAGGGCGAGACCGAGAACGAGGACGACTCCACCGAGGAGACCGTCGAGACGACTCTGCCCGAGCGCAAGGAGGAGAACACCCCTCCGATCGCCGAGGACGACTCGTTCGGCGTGCGCCCCGGTGTCACGACCATGCTCCCGGTGCTCGACAACGACAACGACCCCGACGGCGACGTGCTGGTCGCCACGCTGGTCGAGGCGCAGCCGTCGATCGGAGAGATCCAGCAGGTGCAGAACGGGGGTTCGCTGCAGATCGCCGTCGCAGAGGATGCGAAGGGCTCGGCGACCTTCACCTACGAGGCCGACGACGGTCGGGACGGCAAGGACACGGCGACCGTCACCCTCACGGTGTACGACGAGAGCATCAACACCGCTCCGGTGCCCAAGCGCAAGACGAGCCTCACGATCGAGACCGGCGGCACGGTCTCGTACAACATCCTCCCGGACTGGATCGATCCCGAAGGCGACGACGTCTATCTGAAGGACGTCGTCCCCGCTCCCGGTGACGAGGTCGACTTCAGCACCGACGGCCAGATCACCTACAAGGCCACCGCGAGCCTGCAGGGCCGCAAGGAGGTGCAGGTCACGGTCGCCGACGGCTACGGCGAGAGCGCGACGGCATCCCTCACCCTCGACGTGCGCCCCGAGGGATCGACGAAACCGAAGACCAACGCCGATCACGTGGTGACCCGCGTCGGCGAGCAGGTCACGATCGCCCCGCTCGCGAACGACACCAGTTCGGGCCGCGAGCCACTGCGCCTCGGCCGCGTGAGCGAGGTGCCCGGCGCCACCGTGCTGCCCGACGCCCCGAACAAGACGTTCACCTTCAGCGCCGACAAGGCCGACACCTACTACGTGCTGTACCTCGCGACCGCCGGTCCCGAGAACGGCGAGGGCATCGTGCGCGTCGACGTGCTCGAGGCGACCGAGACCGATCTGCCCCCGGTCGCCGTGCGCGACGTCGCACTTCTGCCCACCGGTGGCGACGTGCTCGTGGGTGTGCTCGCGAACGACGTCGACCCCGCGGGCGGCATCCTCGTCGTGCAGTCGGTGTCGATCGAGGAGGACTCCGGCATCTCGGTGTCGGTCATCAACCACGAGACGCTGCGCATCACCGACCAGGGCGCGCTGACCGATCAGGCGCGCATCACGTACCGCATCTCGAACGGCTCGAAGTCGGCCGAGGGCGAGGTCGTGGTCATCCCGATCCCGGCGCCCGACAAGTTGCTCCAACCCGTCGTGAACGACGACACCGCGACCGTGCGCGCGGGTGACGTCGTCACGATCCCGGTGCTCGACAACGACACCCACCCGAACGACGACGTGCTGCACGTCGTGCCCGAACTCGTGGAGCCGCTCGTCGACCCCGAGGACGGCGAGGCCTTCGTGTCGCAGGACACGGTGCGCTTCAAGGCCGGCCCGGTCGCGAAAACGGTCTACCTGACCTACGAAGCCGTCGATTCACGTCAACAGAAGGATGCCGGCTACGTCACCATCCAGATCCTGCCGGTCGACGAGGAGACGAACGCCGCTCCGCGCCCGCAGGACCTCGTGGCGCGGGTGCTCGCCGGGTCGACCGCCAACATCGCGGTGCCGCTCGACGGCATCGACGCCGACGGCGACTCGGTCGAGCTGATCGACATCGCCTCCAACCCGACCAAGGGCCGCATCACCGAGACCGCGCAGAACTACTTCACCTACGAGGCCTTCGACGGCTCGGCCGGTGTCGACGTGTTCAAGTACCGGGTGCGCGATCGCCTCGGCAAGGAGGGCATCGCGACGATCCGCGTCGGCATCGCCCCCGCCGAGAAGGTCAACCAGGCACCGTATGCGGTGAAGGATGCCGTCGTCGTGCGACCCGGTCGTGAGATCGCCGTGCCCGTGATGGAGAACGACTCCGACCCCGAGGGCGACAAGATCGTGCTGGTCGAAGACGGCCTCGAGGTGCCCACCGAGACGGGCATCGAAGCGCGCGTCTCGGGCGATCGCGTGCTCGTGCAGGCGCCGGATCGTCCGCTCGAGACCTCGCTGCAGTACACGATCCGCGACACCCGCGGCGCGACCGCGACCGCCGCGCTGCAGATCACGGTCGACGACGACGTGCCGCTGCAGGCGCCGATCGCCCGCGACGACCGCGTGCGGCCCACCGACCTCACCGAGGGGACGATGGATGCCGACATCGACATCCTCGCGAACGACGAAGACCCCGACGGCACCACCGACCGGCTCGAGGTGACCCTCGGTGAGGGCGCGACGCAGCTGGAGAACGGGATGGTGCGGGTCACCGTCACGGAAGAGCTCCAGCTCATCCGCTACACCCTCACCGACCAGGACGGCCTCGAGGCATCCGCGTTCATCTTCGTGCCGGCCGAGTCCGACCTGCGCCCGATCCTCGACTCCACCGAGCCGCTCGAGGTCATGAGCGGCGAGACCAAGGAAGTGCCGCTCGCCGACTACGTCACGGTCGCCGGCGGCGGCACGGCCCGCATCACCGAGCACGCCCGCGTGAGCGCCGTGCACGCGAACGGCGCCGACCTCGTGCAGGACGAGACCACGCTGGTCTACACCTCGGCCGACGGCTACTTCGGGCAGGACGCGCTCACCTTCGAGGTCACCGACGGCACCGGGCCCGACGACCCCGAGGGGCGCAAGGCCACGCTGAGCATCCCGATCAACGTGCTGCCGCCCGACAACCAGCAGCCCGAGTTCATCGGCACCGAGATGGTCGTCGCCGCGGGCGAGGACCCCGTGAGCCTCGATCTCGTGCCGCTGACGACCGACCCCGATCCCGAAGACGCCGGCGTGCACACGTACAAGTACGTCAGCGGCGCGGGCGACGGCATCAGCGCGCGCATCGATGGACAGGAGCTGCTCGTCGAGGCGGGCTCGGATGTCGCGAAGGGCACGGTCGCCTCGCTCAAGCTCGAGATCTCCGACGGCACGACCGACCCCGTCGAGGGCACGGTGACGGTGCGCGTCGGGGCGTCGACTCGTCCGCTCCCGGCCGCCAACACCGACACGATCTCGGAGGCCGACCAGGGCAAGAGCATCACGGTGCCCGTGCTCGCGAACGACTTCAACCCGTTCCCCGAGACGCCGCTCAAGCTCATGAACGCGTCGACCGAGTCGGGGTCGGGCGGTGCCGAGGTGCAGGGCGACGAGGTCGTGGTGACTCCCGCCGCGGACTTCGTCGGCACCATGGTCGTGCGCTACCGCATCCAGGACGCCACGAAGGATCCCGACCGCGAGGCCAACGGCCAGATCATCGTGACCGTGCAGGGTGTGCCGGATGCCCCGGGCACCCCCACGGTGTCGAGCGTGCAGGATCGCACGGTCGTCGTCTCGTACGGCGCACCGTCGAACAACGGCGCCGAGATCACGAAGTACACGGTGCGCTCGGTGACCGGAAATCCGTACTCGAAGGAGTGCGGCTCGACGACCTGCACCCTCGACGGCCTCACCAACAACGTCGAGTACTCGTTCCAGGTCACGGCCACCAACCGTGTCGGCGAGTCCGAGCCCTCGGGCGGTTCGGCGATCGCGCGTCCGGACGCGCGCCCCGACACCCCGAACTCGCCGACCCTGAAGTTCGGCGACAAGTCGCTCGACGTGAGCTGGCAGACGCCCACCACCCCGGGGTCGCCGGTCGAGAGCTACACCCTCGAGATCTCGCCCGCCCCGCCGTCCGGCGTAACGCAGAAGCAGGTCACGGGCAACTCCATGACCTGGGAGGGCCTCGAGAACGGCGGCAACTACCAGGTGCGCGTTCAGGCCCACAACCGCGCGCCCGAGCCGTCGAGCTGGAGCGGATGGTCGGCATCCGAGATCCCGGCAGGACCCCCGATGCCCGCCGCCGCGCCCACGACCGCCGAGATCCAGGGCGTCGGCAACCAGGCGCAGATGCAGGTCTCGTGGGAGCCCGGCAGCGCCAACGGCGACGCGATCGACTCCTTCCAGCTCGAGGTGTGGGAGGGCAACACCCTCCGCAACACCCTCACTCCGAATGCCGGAGCGCGCACGCAGGCGGTCACGGTCTCGACCTCCGAGACGCCGTACACCTACCGCATCCGCGCGATCAACAAGGCGGGCTGGGGTGAGTGGAGCCCGATGTCGGCGCCGCGCCGTGGCGTCAACAAGCCCAGTGCGCCGTCGTTCTCGTCGGTCACCGACGGCGACCGGGCACTCACGCTCGCGTGGACACCGGGCGCGCGCAATGGCGCCCGTGAGAACGAGGTGCAGTACCAGTACTCGCTCAACGGCGGGGGGAGCTGGGCAGGCATCCCGGGCAACAACGTGATCTCGGGCCTCACCAACGGCACGACCTACAACGTGGTGCTGCGCGCGGTCGCCACCGTCGACGGCACGACCTACGCCAGCGACGGCTCTGCCACGCGGTCGGGCCGTCCCTACGGGCCGCTCAGCCAACCCGGCCTCTCGACGCAGCAGAACGCCACCAGCGTGACGTTCTCGTGGAACGGCAACCAGTCGATGAACGGCCGCGAGCTGAGCTCGGTGCAGATCCGGATCGACGGCGGCGGATGGGAGGGCGTCGGCGCGACCGGCTCGCGCACGGTCGGCAACGGCTACAGTCAGCAGCACTCCATCACGGTGCGCGTGACGGACTCCGCCGGTCAGACGATCGAACGATCCGCCAGCGAGACCTCCGGCTCGAAGCCGCCGCCCAAGGCCTGGGTGACCTCGAGCGGCAACGCGAACGGCCAGCCCAACTGCAACGACGGCACCTGCTCGTACTTCTACGTCACGATGCGCGACTTCCCGCCCAACAAGACGATGTACCTGCAGTGCGCGAGCAACGCTCCCGCACCGTACGGCGGCACGTTCGGCGGCCGCAACGTCACGACCGACGGCAACGGCAACTACGAGGAGCGGATCGGCTGCTACCTCGGCATGCGCCGCGGAACGATCGAGGCCTGGGTCGTCATCGACGGCACGGCCTACGAGCACAGGGTCTGGCAGTGATGCCGCACCACGCCCCCGCACACGAAGACACCCCACGAGAACAGGGAACGACACACTCATGACCATGACTCCCGAGCAGGCCACCTGGTTCCAGGGCACCTTCCACCGTCTCGTCGAGAACGTCGACAAGGCGGTGCAGGGCAAGCAGGAGATCGTCGGCCTGGTGATCTCCGCGATGCTCGCCGAGGGGCACGTGCTGCTCGAGGATGCGCCGGGGACGGGCAAGACGAGCCTCGCGAAGGCTCTCGCCGCCACCGTGCAGGGCACCAGCGCGCGCATCCAGTTCACCCCCGACCTGCTGCCGTCCGACGTGACCGGCGTGACGATCTACGACCAGCAGCAGCACCGGTTCGAGTTCCACAAGGGGCCGATCTTCGCGTCGATCGTGCTCGCCGACGAGATCAACCGCGCCTCGCCGAAGACGCAGTCCGCACTCCTCGAGGTCATGGAGGAGTCGCGCGTCACCGTCGACGGCGTCACGCATGAGACCGGGCGCCCGTTCCTCGTCATCGCGACGCAGAACCCCATCGAGCAGGCCGGAACCTACAAGCTCCCCGAGGCCCAGCTCGACCGCTTCCTCATCAAGACGTCGATCGGCTACCCCGACCTCGCCGTCACCGAGAGCATCCTGGCCGGGGCATCCGACCGCAACCCCTCCGCCGGCCTCGGCGCGATCATCACCACCAGCGCGGTCGCCGATATGGCCGACCTCGCCGCCACCGTGCACGTCGAGCCCGCCGTGCTGCGGTACACCGCCGAGCTCGCCGAGGCGACCCGCACCGACTCGGCGACCCGCCTCGGAGTCTCGGTGCGCGGGGCGATCGCGATGATCCGCATCGCGAAGGTCTGGGCCGCCGCCCACGGCCGCCACTTCGTGCTGCCCGACGACATCAAGGTCCTCGCCCGCCCCGTCTGGCAGCACCGCATGCTGCTCGACGCCGAGGCCGAATTCGCCGGAACGTCGAGCGAGACCGTGATCGCGCGGGTTCTCGACTCCGTGGCGGCCCCGCAGGCGCGAACGGCGGCCTGATGACCACGGAGGCCCTGCAGAGCACGCACCCCACGATCGACCGCGACGCCGGCTGGCGCGACATCGCGGCGGTCTTGGCTGTGCGGATGCTCGCGCGCCTCCGTCTCATCGCGCAGGCGGTGCGCCCGCTCGCGTGGGTCCTCATGGGCCTGGCGGTCGGATTCTGGATCCTCGGGCAGGTCGCCGGGTGGGCGGAGTTCACGATCACCGCCCTCGTCATCGCGATCGTCGTCGCGCTGTGCGCTCTGTTCCTCATCGGCCGCACGGCCTACGACGTCTCGCTCGACCTCGCCCGCACCCGGGTCGTGGTGGGGGAGCGGGCGATCGGCGCCCTGAAGCTCGCCAACCTCGGAACGCGCGCCATCCTGCCCTCGCGCGTGGTGCTGCCGGTGGGGTCGGGACGAGGAGAGTTCGGCATCCAGCGCCTCGCCCCGGGAGCCGAGGCCGAGGAGCTCTTCGCGATCCCGACGCAGAAGCGCGGCGTCGTGAAGGTCGGCCCGGTGAGCGTCGTGCGCGGCGATCCGCTCGGTCTCTTCGAGCGCGCCCGCCGCAGCGACGACCCGGTCGACCTGTTCGTGCACCCGCGCACGATCCTCTTCGACGGTCAGTCGCTCGGCTTCCTGCGCGACCTCGAGGGGATGCCGGCGGCCGACCTGTCGCGCGACGACGTCTCGTTCCACGCCCTCCTCGAGTACCAGCCCGGCGACGACCTGCGTCACGTGCACTGGAAGTCGACCGCCCGCACCGGCACCATGATGGTGCGGCAGTACGAGGAGACCCGTCGTTCGCACTTCGTGATCGGCCTCTCGCGCTCGACCGGCGACTACGCCCGTGACGAGGACTTCGAGCTCGCGATCTCGGCCGCCGGATCGATCGGCCTGCGCGCGCTGCGGGATTCGCAGCGCGTCGACATGCGGGTGCAGGGCAGGGAGCTGCCCTCGAGCACCGGCAAGCAGCTGCTCGACTCGCTCTCGGCCGTCGAGAACTCCAAACCCCGCGAGGGCGGCATCGCCGAACTCGCCGGCGTGCTCGCCGCGAGCATGCCGCTCGCCAGCATCGTCGTGCTGGTGTGCGGGTCGAAGGTGCGCACCGAAGACCTGCGGCTCGCGTGCGCGCGCCTGCCCTTCGGCGCGCGCGTGCTCGCGATCGTCACCGACTCCACGCTCTCCTCGCCCGAGCTGCGGCGCATCGGCGACGCCGACGTCGTCACGATCGGCGCGCTCGAGCAGATCCCCCTCGCCCTGAAGAAGGTGCTCGCATGACCGCGCCCGCGATCCCGGCCGCGCCGACCGCCCTTCCGCTGCGCCGCTGGATCCTCGATCTCGTCGCCACCGCCCTGCTCGTCGGCGCCATACTCCTCGGCTTCTGGCCCACCTTCGCCGGCGGGTCGTTCCTGCCCGCGGCGATCGGCGGACTCCTCCTCGGCCTGGCGGTCGCCGGCGTCTCGGCCTGGCGTCGCTGGGGCATCCTGATCATCACCGGTCTCACGATCGCCGTGTACTTCGTCTTCGGCGGAGCGCTCGCGTTGCCCGGCACGACCATCGCCGGTTTCGTGCCCACGCTCGAGACGCTCCAGAAGCTCGCGCTGGGCGTGGTGACGTCGTGGAAGCAGATGCTCACGACCGTCGCCCCGGTCTCGGCCGCCGACGGCCACCTGCTCGTACCGTTCCTGCTGGCCCTCGTGGCGTCGACCGTCACGGCCTCGCTCGCTCTTCGGCTGTCGAACGTGGCCTGGGCGCTGATCCCCGCGGGCACGCTGCTCGTGCTGGTGATCGCGCTCGGCACTCCCGAGGCCGCGTTCCCGCTCGTGCAGGGACTCGTGTTCGCGGTCGTGGCCATCACCTGGATGGCACTGCGTCAGCTGTGGGCCCCGCAGAACTCGGCCGTCTCGGTGAGCGAGGTCGACCCCTCGCGCGCCGCCCACATGCGCCTGCGCCGGTTGCTGGCCGGAGCGGCCGTGCTCGCGATCGCCGGGGGAGCGGGCATCGCCTCGTCGGCCATCGCCGCTCCCGCCGAGACCCGCCACGTGTTCCGCGACGTGATCATCCCGCCGTTCGACATCCGCGACTACCCGAGCCCGCTGCAGGCGTTCCGCAAGAACGTGCGCGACGAGAAGGTCAAGACGCTCTTCACCGTGCGTGGACTGCCCGAGAAGGCACGCATCCGCATCGCGGTCATGGACCAGTTCGACGGCATGGTCTACAACGTCACCGACGGGGGACCGGGGTCGTCGAGCGCGTTCACTCCGCTGCGCTCCGACATGTCGCCCGAGGCCGAGGGGATCCCGGTCACGCTGCAGGTCGAGATCGCCGAGTACGGCGGTGTGTGGGTTCCGGATGCCGGTGCGGTCTCCGAGATCGAGTACACGGGCGACCGCGCCGAAGAGCTGCGCCGCGGCACGTTCTACAACACCGAGACCGGCACCGCGGTGGCGACGCCCCGGCTCACGGCGGGCGACACCTACACGGTCGATACCGTCATCCCGAACGAGATCGACGACGACCGGCTCGCCGAGGTCGCGTTCGGCAACGTCACCCAGCCCAAGCAGAGCAACGTGCCCGAGGAGCTCACCTCGCTCGCGGCCGAGACGGTCGCGGATGCCGAGTCCCCGATCGAGCAGGTGCGGGCGCTCGAGACGATGCTGGCCGACGGCGGGTTCTTCAGCCACGGCCTGGAGGGCGAGGTCATCTCGCGCGCCGGCCACACGGCCGAGCGCATCTCGACCCTCGTAGGCGGCGACCAGATGATCGGCGACGACGAGCAGTACGCCGTCGCGATGGCTCTGCTCGCCCGCGAGGTCGGCATCCCCGCACGCGTCGTGATGGGGTACTACCCCGACGAGGAAGACGCGAAAGCCGCCGAGTTCGCCGCCACCGGCGACGACGTCCACGCCTGGGTCGAGGTGAACTTCGAGGGCGTGGGCTGGCTGCCGTTCAACCCGACTCCTCCCGAGGACCAGGTGCCGAACGACCAGAACACCAAGCCGCGCGTCGATCCGAAGCCGCAGGTGCTGCAGCCGCCGCCCCCGCCGCAGGAGCCGGTCGATCTGCCCCCGACGCTGCCCGATGACCGCAAGTCCGAGGACGAGACGCTCAACATCCTCGGCATCCTGGGCGCGATCCTCGCGATCGGCGGCATCACGCTCGCGATCCTCGCCATCCTCGCCTCGCCCTTCATCGTGATCGGCGCGTGGAAGGCGGCCAAGCGCCGTGCGCGTCGCAGCGCCGCGCGCACCTCCGACCGCATCAGCGGCGGCTGGGACGAGCTCACCGATCGCGCGACGGACTACGGCGCGCGGATCGCTCCGGGAGGCACGCGCGTCGAGGACGCCGCGACCGTCGTCGCCACGCTCGATGTGCCGAAGGCGGCCGCGCTGGCGCAGCGGGCGGATGCCGAGATCTTCGGCCCGACCGATCCGACGCCCGCCGATGTCGAGGCGTTCTGGAGCGAGGTCGACGACATCGTCGGAGGCCTGGGCAAGGAGGCCGGCTTCTGGCGGCGCTGGAAGGCGCGGGCGAATCTGCGCTCGCTCCTCGGCGGAACGGCTCTCTCGCACGGCTTCCAGAACCTGAAGGATGCCGCTGCCGCCCGCGTCGCCGACTCCTCGGACGCGCGCGCACGCCGCGAACCTGGCACCATCGAGAACAACGACCGCACCACCGCCCCCGAGAGCGAGAACCCATGACCCAGCTCCCCTTCGGTCAGATCGCCCCGATCTCCCGACGCGCGGTCGCGTACCTCATCGACGCGTTGATCGCCGGCGGTCTGGCCATCGTGCTCAGCGTGGTGCTCGGCATCGCCACCGCGCTCTCGGGTGGGCTCGAGGCGTCGTTGCTCACGGTGACCATCGGCGGGCCGCTCGTCGGGCTCGTGCTGCTGGGCTGGTTTGTGGTCTACACGAACATGCAGGCCGGTGCGGGCTCCATCGGCATGCGCGCTCAGGGCCTGCGCCTCGTGTCGGAGACCGACGGGTCGTCCATCGGCTTCGGCCGCGCCCTGCTGCGCAACATCATCTTCGGTCTCGCCGCCGGCATCGTCGTGGGGTACTTCACGCCGCTGTTCGACGGATCGGGTCGCTTCCAGGGATGGCACGACAAGGTCGGCCGTTCGCTCGTGCTCGACGCCCGCGCCGAGGGCGGGATCGTGCCGATCGCGGCACCGGCGACCACGGCGATGCCGATCGTCGACGGTGCGTCGCCGACGTCCCCCGCGCCGACCGCTCCGTCGCAGCCGCCCGCGATCCCGGGTCTGCCCCACCCCGGATCGTACGGGGCGCCGCATGCCCCGGCCCCGCACGCGTCGGCCCCGCACGCGGGGGTCTCGCCCTACGCACCGCCGGCCGCTCCCGGTCAGTCGCCCGCTGCTCCTCCCGCCGCCGCGGGGGTTCCGCAGAGCCCGCCCGCTCCCGCCGAGGCCTACGCGCCGTCGGCGCCCGTGTTCCCCGCCCCGGCGACGCCGGTGACACCGGCCGCGCCGATCGGCGAGGGTGGCGACCTGATCGCCTTCGTCCCCGGCGTGACGCAGGATGCTCCGCCCCGCCCGCCGCAGCCCCAGGCCTCGGCCCCCGCCGAGCCCGAGCCCGTCGCCCCGGCATCCGCGCCGACGCCGCCCGCGCCCCCGGCACCGGTCGCCGCACCGGCGCCTGCCGCGCCCGCCGCGCCTGCCGCGCCCGCCCCGGCCGCCGCGGCCGCGCCGGCTGCGCCCGCCCCGGCACCGCTCGTCGACGACCCCGACGTCGAGTCGACCCGCATCAGCATCCCCGGGCACCGTCTCGTCTTCACGTGGGACGACGGCACCCGCGTGTCGGTCTCGCGGCGCACGGTCTTCGGCCGCAACCCCTCCCCGGAGGAGGGCGCGGCGACGGTCGCGGTGCGCGACGAGACGCTCTCGCTGTCGAAGACTCACTTCGAGGCCGCCGCCGAGACCTCGGGCGGATGGGTGCTCGATCGCCACTCGACCAACGGCACCACGATCGTGCGCGAGGGGCAGCGCATCGCCTGCCCGCCCGGTCAGCGCGTGCCGATCCGGCTCGGTGACGCGATCGAGATCGGCGACCGCATCGTCACGGTCGGGGGCTACGCATGAGGCCCGGACTGGTCGTCTCGTCGGGGGCGGCGACGCACGCGGGTCTGCGCCGACCGCTCAACGAGGACGCCTACCTCGCCACCTCGCCCGTGTTCGTCGTCGCCGACGGCATGGGCGGGCATGAGGCGGGGGAGCGCGCGAGTGCGGCCGTCATCGCCGAGTTCGCCTTCTCGATCGGGCGCGCGGCGCTCGAACTCGACGACGTGCGCCGGGCGCTGGCCACGGCCCGCGAGCGTGTCGAGGAGCTGTCGACCTCGGGCAACGGCCGTGCGGGCACGACGCTCAGCGGCGTCGTGATCGCCGATGTCGACGGCATGGGCTACTGGCTCGCGGTGAACATCGGAGACTCGCGCACCTACCGCTTCGCCGACCGCGAGCTCGAGCAGATCACCGTCGACCACTCGGTCGTGCAGGAACTCATCGAGGCGGGCGAGCTCACGCCGCTCGACGCGCTCACCGATCGTCGGCGCAACATCATCACCCGGGCGATCGGCGCCTCCAGCACCGGCGACGCGGACTACTGGATGTTCCCGGCCGAGCTGGGCGATCGGATGCTGGTGTGCTCCGACGGCCTCACCTCGGAGGTGTCGGACGAGCGCATCCGCGACATCCTCGGCACGACGCCCGACCCGCAGCGGGCTGCCGACGCGCTCATCGAGGCGGCCGTGGCAGCCGGCGGGCGCGACAACATCACCGTCGTCATCGCCGATGCCGTCTCGGTCGCCTCGCGCCCGGGCACACTGCTCGCCACCGACGACGACATCGACATGAACACGCGTCCGCGTGAAGCCGCAGCAGGAGGGGGTCGCTGATGCAGACCATCTATCGCCCGGGCCAGTGGAATCTCATCGTGATCCCCGGCGCGCTCGTCGCGTTGCCGCCGGATGCCCCGACCGAGGTCGTGTCGACGCTCTGGGAGCGGCTCCCCGCGCACAAGACGCTGGCGACGGTGGTCGACGTGCTCACGACGCAGGCGGGCGGGTCGTTCACCGCGCTGCCGCCGTTCGTCGCGGCGGTCGCCGAGGGCGCCGATGTGCGCATCGCGCTGCGCGGCGGGGTCGCCGCCCGCGTGACCGCGGTCGACGGCGCGCATGAACTCTCCGGCGCCGAGGTGACGACGTGGAGCGAGCGCTTCATCGGCGGAGCCACGCGCATCGAGATCACCGTCGAGACCGTCGAGGGCGACGCGGGCCTGCCGGTGCATACCGGAATCGTGCGCGCGGCCGCGGTGAGCGCCGATCTCGAATCCGACGACGCCGCTCCGCTGACGGGTGCGCTCGGGCCGGCGCCGGTCGTCGTCGCCACGCACGAGGGCGCCTCGGCCACGGCGCTCGCCGCCGCCCCGGTGCCGCTCGCCCTGTTCGGCGGTGCAGCGCTCGGAGGTGCAGCGCTCGGAGCGGATGTCGCCATCAGCGCCCCGCTCGTCGGTGCCGTCCCGGTGCCCCCGGTCGTGTTGCCCCCGGTCGTGACGCCCCCGCCCGTGCCCTCGGCCGTGACGCCTCCGGCCGCGCCTCCCGTGCCGGATGCTCCCGTGGCTGATGCCCCCGTGGCTGAGCCGCCGGTCGCGCCGGTGACCGAGGAGATCCCCGAGCAGTCCTCCGACTCGGCTCCTCTGCCCGTCATCGAGGATGCCACCCTGGTGCCCACCGAAGACACGATCACCCCCGACGACGACGACATCTTCGACCAGCTCTTCGGGGCGACGGTGCACACCGCACCGGCGCCGGCCGATGCCCCGCCGGTGCCGCCACTCCCCGCCCAGGGCGACCACGACGGTGCGACGATCTCGGCCGCCGAACTGCGCGCCCTGCGGCAGCAGCCCGCCTCGGCCGACGAGACGCCGACCGCCGTGCTGCCCGTCGCGGGAGCATCCGACGGCCCGACCATCGGCCGTCTGCGGGTGTCGAGCGGACAGGTCGTCGAACTCGACCGCACCGTGATCATCGGGCGTCGTCCGCGCTCCACGCGGGCCAGCGGGGCGAGCCTCCCGCACCTGATCGCGGTCGAGAGCCCGCAGCAGGACATCTCCCGCAGCCACCTCGAGGTGCGCCCCGAGGGCGACACCGTGGTCGTGATCGACCTGCACACCACGAACGGGTCGACGCTGCTGCGTCCGGGCGCCGACCCCGTGCGCCTGCACCCGGGGGAGCAGACGCTCGTGCTCACCGGCGACGTGGTGGACCTCGGCGACGGGATCACCGTCGCCTTCGAGGACCTGCCGTGAATCGTCGCCCGTCACCGCCGCCCGTCCTTCCCGGCTTCACCTACGTGGAGCCGCTGGGCACGGGCGGCTTCGCCGACGTCTTCCTCTACGAGCAGGAGATGCCGCGCCGCCGGGTCGCCGTGAAGGTGCTGCTCGCCGACCGCATCTCGAGCGGGTCCGCCCAGGAGTTCGCCGACGAGGCCAACGTCATGGCGATGCTCTCGACGCACCCCGCGATCGTCACGATCTACCAGGCCGGTGTCGCGGGCGACGGCCGCCCGTACCTCGTCATGGAGTACTGCCCGCGCCCGAACCTGCAGCTGCGCGCCCGCAAGGAGCCGTTCTCGGTCGCCGAGGCGCTGCGCGTCGGCGTGCAGGTCGCCGGCGCCGTCGAGACGGCGCATCGCGCCGGGGTGCTGCACCGCGACATCAAGCCCGCGAACATCCTCGTCACCGAGTACAACCGCCCGGCCCTCACCGACTTCGGCATCGCGTCGACCACCGGTGCGACGACCGAGGCATCCGGCATGTCGATCCCGTGGTCGCCGCCCGAGTCGTTCGCCGAGCCGCCCACGAGCGGCCCGCGCACCGACGTCTGGGCACTCGGAGCGACGCTGTTCACCCTGCTCGCCGGGCGCTCGCCGTTCGAGCGACCGGGTGAGCGCAACTCCAGCGCCGACCTCATCGAGCGCATCGAGCGCGCGGCCCTGCCGCACCTCGGCCGACCCGACTCCCCGGAGAGCCTCCAGCGGCTGCTCGAGCGGGCCATGGCGAAGAACCCCGACGACCGGTTCCCGAGCGCGGTCGCGTTCGCGCGGGCGTTGCAGAAGGTGCAGATCGAGCTGTCGCACTCGGTCACCCCGATCGACATCGTCGACGAGCATCCGTCCGCCGAAGAGCTCGAAGACGACGACGACGGCCTGACCCGGGTGCGCGAGGTCGTCAGCATCGACCCCGACATGGCCACGTCGACGCGGCCCTCGGCCACGACGCAGCGCCACACCCCGCCGCGCACGCCGGAGGTGCCCCGCTTCGACGCACCGGTCGCGCCCTCGGCGTTCGAGCAGACGCAGCTGCGTCCCTCGGCCGTGCCGGTGCCCCCGCCCGTCCCCGACGACGAGCACACGCTGCTCCGCGCGCCGCAGGTGGTCGCGCCCGAGACCCCGGCGTTCGTCCCGGCTCCGCCTGCACCCGGTTCCCCGGAGGCCCCCGCACCGGCGGCGTCGGGTGCCCGGCGCTCGCGCACGGGTCTCTGGATCGGTCTCGCCGCCGCAGCGGTGGTGCTCGTGATCGGCGGAATCGTCGGACTCAATCTGCTCGTCGCGGGCCTCGAGCCCGAACCCGCCCCTCAGGCATCCGAAGACGCGCAGCCGCAGGACGTCGTGCCGGACGTGGTGCCCACGCTCGCCGCGCCGACCGGCACGCGGGAGGGCTCGACCGTCACGTTCACCTGGACGAACCCCTCCCCGCAGGAGGGCGACAGCTACCTCTGGCACCAGGTGCGCCTCGACGATGTCGGCGAGCAGAAGCAGACCGCGGAGACGACGGTGCACGTCGAGAGCCCGGCGGGCGATATCGTGTGCATCGAAGTGATGCTTCGGCGCGAGGACGGAAGAGCCTCGGAGCCGGTACGGGGGTGCGTGGAGTGAGCGGTACGACCGGAGTGACCGTCGAGTTCGCCGGGGAGTACTTCCCCATCGAGCGCGGGGGACGATTCATCGTGGGGAGGGAGGGGGATCTCGAGCTCGACGACAACCTCTTCCTGCACCGGCATTTCCTCGAGATCACGGATGCCGACGGGCTGTGGTGGCTGTCGAACGTCGGCACACGGCTGACGGCGACCGTGACCGATTCGGCCGGCGGGGTGCAGGCCTGGCTCGCGCCCGGGGCGCGGTTGCCCCTGGTGTTCGAGAAGACCACGGTGGTCTTCAGCGCGGGGCCGACGACCTACGAGCTCACCCTGCACGCCGCCGAGCCCGCGTTCCGCGCGACCCGGCGCGACCATGACGACGGCGGTGCGTCGACCATCGGGGACGTGCCCCTGACCCTCAGCCAGAAGCTGCTGATCCTCGCGCTCGCCGAGCCGCAGCTGCGCCGCGACGGCACGGGTATGAGCGACATCCCCACGTCGGTGAAGGCCGCCGAGCGCCTGGGCTGGACCGTCACCCGCTTCAACCGCAAGCTCGACAACGTGTGCGACAAGTTCGACCGTGTGGGCGTGCCCGGTATGCGCGGAGGGCAGCGCAGCTTCGCCACCAACCGCCGTGCCCGCCTCGTCGAGCACGTGATCGCCTCGCGCCTCGTCAGTCGCGAGGACCTCCCGTTGCTCGACATCTCGCACGCCGACGAGGTCGAAGGGGAGCAGGAGTGATCTGGGAGATCGACGACGGCGCGTCCGTCGTCGAGGGTCTCGACGCGCACGGACGCCCGGATCCCGCCTACGCCGCCTCGCTCGGGCTGCTGCCCGCGCGCAAGGGATCGCGCGTGCTCGCCTCGCTCCTCGAGGCGGCCGTCGCCGTGCTCCTCGCCCTGCCCGCCCTCATCGTGCTGCCTCCGATCCTCGCCGACATCGCCTCCGGCGGGTTCGACGTCGATGCGTTCTTCGCCCGGGGCGACCTGGTCTGGGTGATCGTCGCGCTGGCCGTCTCGCAGGTGCTGACCCTGGCCTACGTGATCGTGCAACTGGTGATGCACGGGCGAAAGGGTGTGACGCTGGGCAAGGCGGTGTGCGGCATCCGCTCGGTGAACGTGCGCACCCTCGAACGCCCGAAGTTCTGGCGCGGAGCGGTCGTGCGCTACCTCGTCGCCTCCGCCTCGCTCATCGTGCCCGTGATCGGCCCGGTGCTCGTGATCGCCCTGTCGCCGCTCTTCGACATCGAACGTCGCGGGCGCGGGTGGCTCGACCTCGCCGCCGGCACCTGGTTCGTCGACGTGCGCCGGGGCCTCAACCCCTACGACCAGAAGCGCATGCGCATCGCCCGCAAGAGCGTCAAGATCTCGGAGCACGAGGCGAAGGCGCCGCTGCCCTCGCTCGCCACCCCGGTCGACCGTGACGCCCCCGCCGAGTACGTGCCGAGCGCGCGTCTCTCCGGCGGGGTCATCGGCGCGCATCGGTCGCAGACGCCGCAGCCGGAGAAGACGGATGCCGCCGCTCCGGGCTCGATGGTCGCGGCGGTGCCGCCGTCGCTCGCGACCGGCGCCCCTCCCGCGTTCCCGGTCGCCCCGGCCGCAGCTCCCGCTCCGGCCGTGCCCTCGCCCGCACCGCCGGCCTCGGTGCCGGCCGGGCCCGTCGTGGCGCCGCCCCAGGCACCGGCGGCCCCCGCTCCGGGACCCGCCGTCGCGCAGCCCGCACCCCCGGCGCAGGCCGAACCCGGCCCCGCGGTCGCGGCTCCGGCGGCGCCCGCTCCGGCATCCGCTCCCCGGGCCGACGTCGGCGAGGGTATCCGCGCCGTGCTCGTGCTCGACTCGGGCGCGCGCGTCGAAGTGCGCGGAACCACGCTGTTCGGCCGCGCACCCGCCGCCGCGGCGGGCGAGGGGGAGGCGCAGCTGATCCCCGTTCCCGATGAGACCCGGTCGGTCTCGAAGACCCACGTGGCCGTGATGCCCGCGCGCCGCGGTGTGTTCGTGGTCGACCGTGCGTCGACGAACGGGAGCGCGATCATCCGCGACGGAGCCGAGACGCCGCTCGTCGCCGGGCACCCCGCCGAGCTGCGCACGGGCGACACCGTGCGCTTCGGCGACCGCACGATGCGGGTGGAACACGCATGACCGGGGCCGAGTGCCCCACCGCCGGAAGACGTGAGACGCGCCCCGGGCGCGGTGAGGATCGACGATGAGAGTCAAGCTGACCCTGCGCCGCCCGGCGGCGCCCCTGACCGACATCGTCGTGATGGCCGACTCGACCGCGACCGTGGCCGACGTCGCGCGCCAGATCGCGTCGACCGATCCGACCCGCAGCATCCCGGCCTCGCCGGCCGACGTGCTCACCCTCTCCGTCGCCCCGCCGACCAGCGAGCAGCTCACCATGCTCACCCCCGACCTCCTCGTCGGTGATGCCCCGATCGGTTCCGGCTTCCTCGCCGAGGTCGTCAACCTCGGCCCGAACCGGGCGTCGGTCGGCACCGCCGGGGCGCGCCCCGCCGCCGTGCTCACGGTGGTCGCCGGCCCCGCGCAGGGCCAGGAGTTCGCCCTGCCCCTCGGACACTTCCTCATCGGTCGCGACGCCGCGAACGACGTGACGATCGCTGATCCGCTGGTCTCGAAGCGCCACGCGCGCATCGAGGTCGCGACGACCTTCGTCGAGATCGTCGACCTGAACTCCGCCAACGGCATCCTCGTCGACGGCGGCCTCGTGCAGCGCCTGCGCGTGATCCCCGGCCAGCGCTTCACCCTCGGCGACTGCGAGTTCGTCGTGCACCTCGTGAGCGACTTCGACGGCTCGGCCGCCGGCGACCCCGTGCTCGAGCGCGGGGGCGCGCTGCTGTTCAACCGCAGCCCGCGGGTCGAGGCGCGATTCACCGGCGAGGAGCTCGACGAGCCCCGCTACCCCCGCGACCAGGTGCAGCGGCTCTTCCCGTGGCCCATGCTGGTCGCGCCGATCCTGCTGGGCGCGGCGATCTTCGCGATCAGCGGCAACCCGCGCTCCCTGCTCATCGTGTTCATGTCGCCGCTGATGATGTTCGGAAACTTCATCTCGCAGAAGACGAACCTCGGGCAGCGCCTGCGCAAGGAGGTCGAGAAGTTCGAGGAGAACTTCGAACGCCTCGAGGAGAAGCTCTACCTCGCCCAGCCGCGAGAGCGCGAGGTGCGCCAGAACGAAGTGCCCGCCGTCGCGGTCGTGTTCGACGAGGCGATGCGACTCGGCCCGCTGCTGTGGACCCGTCGACCCGAGCACTGGAACTTCCTGGCCGTGCGGTTGGGGAGCTGTACCGACGAATCGCGTACGCGCATCAAGCGCTCCGACATCCCCGAAGCGCTGCCCGAGTACATCGAGCGCGTGGACCGCCTCGAGGAGCGGTACAAGATGATCGACGACGTGCCGATCCTCGAGTCGCTGCAGAGCTCGGGATCGATCGGCGTCGCCGGCCCCACCTCGCTCGCCAGCGATGCGCTGCGGGGACTCGCGGTGCAGCTGTTCGGGATGCACTCGCCCAACGAGCTCGTGGCGGTCGCCCTCACCGAGCCCGGGTGGGCGAACGAACTCGACTGGCTCAAGTGGCTCCCGCACACCTCCAGCGAGCGCAACCCGTTCAAGGACGTCGCGCTGGCCGACTCGGCCTCGACGGGCACGGCCCTGCTCAACGGCCTCGAGGAGATCGTGCTCCGCCGCTCGCGCGAGGCGAAGTCGCAGCGCCCGCCCTACGGTGACGACTGGGACCCGATGTACTACGGCACCGACGTCAAGCGCGCCGCCGAAGAAGCGACGTTCCCCGGCCAGACCGCGATCCTCGTGATCGTCACCAACGACGCGCCGGTCGACCGCGCACGCCTCACGCAGATCCTCGAGCGGGGAGCGGATGTCGGCGTCTACGGCCTCTTCGTGGCCCCGGTCGTCGAGTCGCTGCCGGCGGCGTGCCGCTCGTTCGTCGACGTCAGCGCCGGCCTCGAGCACGCGCGCGTCGGCACGGTGCGCAACGGTGTCGCCTACGAGGACGTGCGCGTCGAGGGCGTCTCGCACGCGTACATGACGATGTTCGCCAAGCGTCTCGCTCCGGTCGTCGACTCGAGCACCGTGATCGAGGACTCCTCCGACATCCCGAACTCGGTGATGTTCCTGTCGCTCGTCGGCAGCGAGCTGGCCTCCGACCCGAACGCCGTGATCGACCGCTGGCGTCAGAACAACACCATCCTCGACCGTTCGGGTGCTCCGCAGTCGCGCCTGAAGAAGGCGGGCAACCTGCGCGCGATCATCGGGCAGTCGCAGACGGATGCCATGACCCTCGACCTGCGCACGCAGGGGCCGCACGCACTCGTCGGTGGAACCACCGGCGCCGGTAAGAGCGAGTTCCTGCAGGCCTGGGTGCTCGGCATGGCGGCGGCGCACAGCCCCGACCGGGTGACGTTCCTCTTCGTCGACTACAAGGGCGGTTCGGCGTTCGCCGACTGCGTCGATCTGCCGCACTGCGTGGGCCTGGTCACCGACCTGAGCCCGCACCTCGTGCGCCGTGCACTCACGAGCCTGCGCGCCGAGCTGCACCACCGCGAGCATCTCTTCAACCGCAAGAAGGCGAAGGACCTCCTCGAACTCGAGAAGCGCCGCGACCCCGAGACCCCGCCCGCCCTCGTGCTCGTGATCGACGAGTTCGCGGCGCTCGCCGGAGAGGTGCCCGAGTTCGTCGACGGCGTCGTCGACATCGCGCAGCGCGGTCGCTCCCTCGGCATCCATCTGATCATGGCGACCCAGCGGCCCGCGGGTGTCATCAAGGACAACCTGCGCGCCAACACCAACCTGCGCGTCGCCCTGCGCATGGCCGACGAGTCGGATTCGAAGGACGTCGTCGACGACCCGGTGGCGGCGTCGTTCCCGCCCTCGCTCCCCGGTCGCGGCATCGCGAAGACCGGCCCCGGTCGTCTCGTGCCGTTCCAGTCGGCGTACGCCGGTGGGTGGACGACCGACGAGGTGCAGCAGGCAGAGGTCAAGGTGGCCGAGCTGCGGTTCGGATCCATCCAGACGTGGGAGGCCGACCAGGCGCCCGAATCCGACTCGCACGACGAGGACCTCGGCCCGAACGACCAGAAGCGCATCGTGTCGTCGCTCGTCGCGGCATCCTCGATCGCCGGCATCCCGGCACCGCGCCGCCCGTGGCTCGACGACCTCGAGCGCGCGGTCGACATCCGCGACCTGCCGGTGCTCGGTGACGGGCAGATCCTGCTCGGAAAGATGGACGTGCCCTCCCGGCAGATGCAGGAGCCCGCGTACTTCGTGCCCGACAAGGACGGTTCGCTCCTCGTCTACGGCACGAGCGGCTCGGGCAAGTCCACCGTGCTGCGTACCGTCGCGATCGCGGCCGGGTTCCACGCAGGGCACTCCGACGTCGAGGTCTACGGCCTCGACTTCGGGTCGGGTGCGTTGAAGAGCCTCGAGATCCTTCCGCACGTCGGATCGATCATCGGCGGCGACGATGCCGAGCGCGTGCAGCGCATCCTGCGCTCGCTCGCGCGGGTGCTCGACGATCGCGGCAAGCGCTTCAGCGCCGCGAACGCCTCGAGCCTCACCGAGTACCGCGAGATCACCGGGTCGCGCGAGCCGCGCATCCTGCTGCTCATCGACGGATTCCCGCAGTTCCGCAGCGAGTGGGAATCGACCACCGCGCGGATGCCGTTCTACCAGACCTTCATGCGCATCCTCGGCGAGGGGCGCCCGCTCGGCGTGCACGTGATCGCGAGCGCCGACCGCTCGGGTTCCGTGCCGACGGCGGTCAGCGCGAACGTGTCGCGCCGCGTGGTGCTGCGTCTCTCCGACGACTCCGGCTACGCGATGCTCAACGCCCCGAAGGACGTGCTCGACGAGACGTCCGCCCCGGGTCGTGCCATCGTCGACGGCCTCGAGACGCAGATCGCGACGCTCGGCGGCACCCCCAACGTGGCCGAGCAGACCAAGCTGCTCGAGCAGCTCGCGGCCCAGCTGCGCGGAGCCGGGGTGCGCGAGGTCGAGGAGATCGGCGCGCTGCCCACCCGCCTCTCGGTGCGCGATCTGCCCGATCGCCTGGGCGAGTTCCCGGTGCTGGGTGTGGCGGAGGACACGCTCGCCGCACGCGACTTCGATCCTGTCGGCACGTTCGTCGTGGCCGGTCCGCCGCAGTCGGGCAAGACCACGGCGCTCAAGGGGCTCATCACGTCGATGCGGCGGCTCGACCCGACGGTCAAGCTGTTCCACTTCGGCGGACGGCGGGCGCAGCTCAAGGGGTACGCCGACTGGACGCGCAGCGCCACCACGCCCGAAGAGGCGAAGGAGCTCGCGAAGGAACTCGTCGAGCTCGTCGCGGACGAGACGCTCGGAATGCGCATCCTCATCGTCGTGGAGGACGTGCCGCAGTTCGCCGACTCGCCCGCCGAGCGCGATATGAAGGCGCTGTTCCAGGCGATCAACCGCAGCGACCACCTCATGATCGGCGACGCCGACGTGACGCAGGTCACCAGCGGCTTCGGGTTCATCGGCGACTTCAAGGCCGGCCGCAAGGGCATCATCCTCAAGCCCGACTCGTTCGACGGCGACGCGGTGTTCAAGGTGCCGTTCCCGAAGGTCAAGCGCACCGACTTCCCCGAGGGTCGTGGCATCTTCGTGCAGGCCGGTCGCCAGGTCACGGTGCAGATGCCGCTCGTCGAGGGCGACCGCATCGGGTGAGCTCCCGTCTGCGGCGGCATCCGGTCGGGAGAAAACCCGGGGCGGATGCCGCCGCTTCGGCGTGCCGGACGGTGGGAGGCCGTGACGCGCCGCCCGCGCAGCATCCGGTCTCCGTTTTCTCGCGTGGCCGAGCGCGGAGGCGCGTGCGTCCTACGCTGGTCGCGTGAGTGTGTTCGATGCGGTGGTGGAGTTCGAGCGGGGCGTGCTCGAGCGTGACGAGGCGCTGAAGCCAGTCTGGGAGCGTTTCGCGGTGTTGGGTGAGGCGCGGTTGGGGGTGTTGCGGGAGCGTGTGGGGTCTCCGTCGTGGCCGGGGGTGACGTCGGCGTCGGCGTTGAAGGCGGCGTCGGTGGAGGCGGAGGTGTTCGCGGTGCTGGCGGAGTATGCGCGGGAGGCTCGTGGGTTGGTGCGTGCGGGTGATGCGCAGCGGTGGGCCGGGCTGGTGGGCGAGGCGCAGCGTCGGAGCGGTGAGGGTTTTCTGGGTGAGTTGCAGGAGAGCGCGGTGGGTGCTGCTCTGTTGCGGGAGCGGTGGGGGTGGGTTCCGCGGTCGAGGTCGCAGCGGGGTGGGATTCCGTGTCAGTGCGGGTTTGCGACCGAGGGTGTTCTGCCGCGGGCGTTGTGCGATGACTGTCAGGAGACGTTGTTGCGACGCTGGGTCGCGGAGGAGCGGCGGATACTGCGCGGGATGCCCGAGTACGCGGAAGAGGTCACTGCGGTCATCGAGCGCACCGCGCGAAAACAGGAGCAAGTGTATGTGACCGGCGGCGAGTACACCGCGTCTGAAGCGACTGGGTTTCGTCGAGCGGGAGGCCGCGTGGTCTCCCGCTTGCGTCGGCGGCACCGGGAGGAGCTGCGCGGCGTAGAGATGTCTCGATGGGAGACGCTGGGAGCACCTCTCGCCGCCGCGTCGATGCTCGCGTATCGCGAGACGGCGAGCAAGGTCTTGAGACGCGGACTCGGCGCCGCCGCCCTGACTGAGCTCGTCGGACTGGCGCTGCAGGTGAGAGCGCAGCATTCTCGACCGGCGACTGGACGCAAGAGTCGACGGTGAGCGCGTGCGGAGGCGCGCACGGCTTACGCTTTTCGCATGGGTGTGTTCGATGCGGTGGTGGAGTTCGAGCGGGGCGTGCTCGAGCGTGACGAGGCGCTGAAGCCGGTCTGGGAGCGTTTTGCGGCGGCGGGTGAGGCGCGGGTGCGCGAGGTGTCGCGCGATGCGGCGTTTCCGTCGTGGCCGGGGACGACGTCGGCGTCGGCGTTGAAGGCGGCGCTGGTGGAGGCGGAGGTCTTCGCGGTCCTGGCGGAGTATGCGCGGGAGGTGGGGCCGTTGGTGCGTGCGGGCGATGCGGAGCGGTGGGAGGCGCTGGTGCGCGAGGCGCAGCGCCGGAGCGGTGAGGGGTATCTGGGGGAGTTGCACGAGAGCGTCGTGGGTGCCGCGTCGTTACGGGAGCGGTTCGGATGTGCGCCCGCACGGCGCACACAGCGCGGGGGGATCCCGTGCGACTGCGGGTACGCGACGGACGGGACACGTCCATCGCGTCTCTGCGACGAGTGCGAGGATGCACTGCTGCGGCGATGGGTCGCGGAGGAGCGGCGGATCCTCCGGGGGATGCCCGGTTACGCCCAGGAGATCGCGGCGGTGATCGCCGACACGGAGGCGAAGCAGCGCAGGATCCTGGAGAAAGGGAGCGACGAATACAGCGAGACGTTCGGTCAGCGGAAGGCCGGGGGAAGGCGTCTCGGCCGACTGCGCCGGGCGCATCGGAAGGAACTCGACGCTCAGGACCTCCGCCGATGGACGCGGCTCGGCGAGATGGTGGAGCATTCCTCCACCACCAGCATCCGCACCACCGCGGCGAAGACGCGCGGTCGGGGCCTCGGCGCCGCCGGCATCACGGAGCTGGGGATTCTGGCCGATCGCGAGAGCATCCGGGCGCTGACGAAGAAGGCCGAGAACGGCACCGCGCGCCGTGCCGCGCGGTGATCCGCAACATGGGGAGTGCTCCCCATCGTGTGAGACATCGCCGCCCACTAATGTCGTATCGTCCAGGAACTGAGGAGGGGCGATGAGCGGCCAGAGCATGATCGTGCCGATCGAGTATCTGCAGACCACGAGCGAGCAGCTCACGGCGATCGTCAGCGAGTTCGAGTCGGCGTCGGGGCGCCAGGACGACGTCGAGGCCGCCGTCGCACGGCCCTACGGCGACGGCCGACTCCAGGACCGCTGCCACGACTTCGAGGGCAGCTGGAACGACAGCCGCGACAAGCTGCTGACGAAGCTCAAAGAAGTCGCCCAGCGAGTGCAGGGGACGGTCGACGAGGTCACCAGTCTCGACTCCGAGATGGCGACGTCGATGGAGCAGTCGGGCAGCAGCGCGGGCGGATCCGGCGGTCACGCGCCGGTGGCGTACTGACACGGAGGGGCGGGAAGATGCAGACGCACAGCGGACGCGATGTCGAGGTGGTCGCGGGGGATGCTGCGGCGATCTCCACGCGAGGGTCGCAGATCACCGAGCTCGGCGAGAGCATGGTCGAGGCGGCGAGCACGCTCGAAGGCATCAAGGACGGCACGATCGTCGGGCGCGGATATGCGATGGACAAAATCAAGGAGGTCATCGACGACGTCCACAAAGACCTCGACGAGGCCGGTCGGCGCTACACGCCGGCGGGGTCGACCCTCTCCGCCTACGCGACGGCGCTCGCTCAGGTGCAGTCGCGCATGCAGACGGTGGTCGCGGATTGCGAGTCCAGCCTCACGGCCCTGCAGACGGCGCAGTCGAACGCGGCGGATGCATCGGCCGCGCTGAGCACCCACAACACGAACACGCGTCTGAACCCGCCGGAGGAGGATGCCGCGGCGGCCAACACCGCTGCGGGGCAGGAGCTCGCTTCTGCGGCATCCGGAGCCCAAAGCGCTCTGAGCACGGCATCGAGCGATCACGATGACAACCTCGCCGCTTTCGACGCCGAGTACGACACCTGGCACGAGGCGTACGAGACGGCCGTGTCGGGCCTCACGGATGCCAACGACATCGGCAAGGACTCCACCTGGGAGGACATCGCGGGAGTCCTCGCGGTCGTCGCCGAATGGGTCAGCTGGGTCGGTCTCGCGATTGCGGTGCTCGGCCTCATCATCGGCGGCCCCTTCTTCGCGATCGCCGCCCTGGTCGTCGGCGTCATCGCGCTCGCCCTCACCGTCGCGCTCATGTTCGACGGCCGCAAGGGGTGGGGGGATCTCGCGTGGGCCATCGTCGGAGTTCTCCCGATCGGCAAACTCGGTCAGGGATTGGGCAAGTTCTTCAAGGCGATCCCGAAGCAGCTCACCGGGCCGCTCGGGCAGATTCGCAATATCCACAACATCTCCGCACTGCCGAAGAACGGCTGGCGCGCGGCGAGCAAGCTCAACTTCGCAAACTTCGTCGAGAACGTCTCGCGCACCCGGCTGACGGGGCCGTTCACGCTCGCAGGACTCGGACAGCGATTCCTCGGCGGAGCGAATCGGTCTTTCACCGTCGCGTTCCAGGAGGCCGCTGCGGTCGGTACCGGTTATGGGAACAGGCTCTACACGCAGCTGCCGCAGGCGCTGCAGCAGCTGGCCAAGTCCGATGCTCCCACGCTGTTCGAGCAGGCATGGAACGTCTACAAGTGGGCGGACAAGGGCGTAGCCATGACCAACGGTCGACCGTCCGGTGGCCTCTCGCCCGCTGGCCTGCTGAACGGGATCACCCGATGACGCCGCTTCCCGTCGAGACGGCGACCGATGCGCGATGGGACTTCGCCTACGACGACGAGTGGTTCCTCCCGCTGCCGACCGCCCGCGATCTCGCGGGCGACGGCGGAGAGGAAGCGTGGGTCGACGCGGCGGTCGAGCTCTACGCGACACGTTCGTCTCTCACCGACGGCGATCTGGATGCGATCCGCCTCACGGCGCAAGGCCTCGTCGGGCTCGCGGGCAACGCAGCGACCCAGCTGTGGTTCATCCCCCGCGGGGTGTACAGCGACGTCCTCGTCGAGATCACGGTGGCGGATGCCGAGGCGCTCGATGAGCGCGCTGTGCTGGAAGAGATCGCGACGCTGCCCGACTCCACGGCATCCGAGCTGATCCAACTCGAGACCGACGCGCACGGCAACGGATTCCTGCTGCGCCGCACCTCCGCCGTCGTCGTCGACGGCGCCGCGCGCCCGATCGCCAACTGGACGGTCATGCTCCGTGCGGGAGAATGGGTCATCATGATCGAGGCGATGGGCTCGACCCTCGAGTCCTTCGCCCTCATGGAGGAGCACATCCTCCGCGTGATCGACGGCATCACCCTGCCGGCGTGACCGCCGCCCCGAACAGACCAGCGCGAGGAGCCCTTCGGTGAACGAGATCAACGACCTCGGCGTCGAGATGCAGTTCGGCGTTCCCCCGTTTCGCCTCGTGCTTCCTCCGGGCTGGGTGCGGCACGTGCCCACCAATGCGGCGCAGCAGGAGGACGTGCGCAAGGCGAGTGCGATCTTCATGCAGGCCGGGCGTCCCGACCTCGATGCCGAGTTCCGCACCATGACGGCGCAGGTCAACCAAGTCATGCGCAACACCAAGCTGTTCGCCGTCTACCGGCAGCAGGACGTGCCGATGGAGGAACTGCTCCCCCTGTCGATCACGGCCTCGCTGCTCACGGCCGCCCACGGCGAGAACCTCGACGGCTGGGTGACCGAGGCCTTCCGCCTGCGGGGCGCCGTCTTCCTCGACGACCACGTCAAGCACATCGTGCGCTGGGTGACCGAGGCGAAGCGCCCATCCGGGGCGTCGTCGATCGACGGCGTCGGCGGACGCACGATCACCTACGTCGTTCCGGTTCCCGGCACGCAGCGCCGGAAGGCGCTCGTGTTCACGTCGACGATCGTCATCCCGGACGGCGACGTGCTGCCCGCCGAGGTGCTCGATGAGCTGGCGCTGCTGAGCGATTCGATCGTCTCGACCTTCGCCTGGGAGAGGGTCGCGGAGGAGGACGCCGTACCCGCGGTCTCGCCCGCTGAAGCCGGTTGAGGGCGTGGCGGACCACCGATGCGTCGCCCGAGCGAACCGATGCTCTGGATCGCCCACGATGCCGAGGGCGAGGCATGAAGCCGGTCGTGCGCCTCTCCGGTGACGATGAGACGGTCACCGCGGTTGCGAACGAAGCGGTGGAAGTGCTTCGCGCACAGCCGCAGGCGGCATCGGCGCTGTTCTCCCGCCTGTGGAACCTGCATCAGCGTCGGCGGCGCTTCGTCTCGGCGTCCGCGGCGCCGGCGATCGCCACCGCGAGCGCGCCGCCACGGGCGCAGTCGAGCGCGGGATATCTCGCCGTGTGGGGAACGCTGCTCGGCATCGGATTGACGGCGGCGCTGACGTCGGCGGTGATGCTCGGTCCGTCCGACCGCAAGAACGCCTTCACCGACCCCGAGCTGGCCGTGTCGACGGCCTTCGTCGCGGGAGTGATCGCCATACCCGTTCTGCTCGTCGTGCTCTTGCTTCGGGTGCCGGACGTTCGGAGCGCCCGCATCGGTGAGGCGTCGTCGGCGCTGGTCGGCTTGCTGTGCGTCGCGATGCTCGCTATACGCCTCGTCCTCGGTACGGGCGACGACCGCGGGTTCACGCCGGAAGACCTCGCGATCTGGCTGCCGATGACAACGGCTATCACCCTCCTCATCGCGGGGGTCGCGATCCGTAGCGATAGGGTGCGGAGACAGGATGCTGCGCTCACGCCCCGCGTGCGAGCATCCGTCGATCCGGGCGACCTGCGCCAGATGCGGCGTGATGCGGAATGGGCGGCGTCGTCGTCCTCGCCGACGCCCTCCGACAAGGCCGAGTGGTCCCGTCGACTCGACACCCTGGCGAGCGCGGGAATCGACGCCACGACCATCGCCCAGGCGCGCACGCTCGCGCCGGCCGCCTGGGTCGCGTGGCTCGCCTACGACGGCGAGATCGACATCGCCGGCGTCATCCCCCGGCCCTGATTCCGGTTCTTCGCCCGGTTTGGCTCGATGGGGAGGTCTCCCCATCGACGGTGGGGGTGGGGGTTGTTAGGTTTGTGGGTATCGGGCCGGAGGGGTCCGGTTCATTCGATTTCCGGAGGTGTGGACGATGGCCGATTTCGGTGCGTCTTATGCAGAGATGGAGCAGGTGGCGTCGTCGCTGTCGCAGGCTCGTGATGACATTCAGGGTCAGTTGGACACGCTGAAGGGTCAGGTGGACACCCTTCTGGGTGAGGACTTCAAGACGCAGCATGCGTCGGGCAAGTTCGGTGAGGGTTACACGGAGCTGACGACGGGTCTGAAGACCGCGGTCGATGGCATCAATGACATGTCGGAGTCGTTGCTGGGCATGATGCGTGCGATTCAGGACCTCGACACGCAGCTCGCCGGCAGCTGACCGAGCGTTCTTCGTGGGGCGTCGACCGATCGGGTCGGCGCCCCCTTTCGACCGGTGACCAGGGGAGGGGACACGTATGCCTGATGTGAGTATCGACTACTCGGCCATGGAGGCGAGCAAGACCGCGTACGCGAACATGCGCACGTCGTTGGATGCCGCGACCAGCGCTCTTGGCAGCGTCTCCGGCTCGGCCGTCCCGCAGCAGGAGCTGCGGCGCCGTCTCGAAGACCTTCACGATTCGTGGGGTGGCGGCATCGACAAGCTCGGCCGCTACGCGGAAGATGCGAGCACCGGCCTGCAGGGCATCCTCGAGGCGTTCCGCGGGCTCGACTCCGAGCTCGCCGCCAGCATGGAGCCCGAGGAAGGGGCATCCGCATGACCGCGTTCCCCGCTCTGGGATTCGATCCCGCTCCCGGCGATCTCGGCGAGCTCGAGGGCTTCGTGCTCGGGCTCTCGACCGGCTGCGACAGCGTCGACGACGCGCTCGCGATGCTCAACGGCGACGATGACGCCGCCTGGACGGGCGAAGCCGCCGTGGCGTTCCGCGCCGCGATGAGCGAGGACTTCCGTCCGCACCTGGTCGACACGGGTTCGGCCCTACGCACCTCCCGCGATGCGCTCAGCACCTGGGTGACGCAGCTGACCGGCTACCAGCAGCGCGCTCGCGAGCTCGAGGACCGGGCGGCCACCGCCGCTGCGTCGGTGAGCAGCAAGGCGACCGCGAAGGACAAGGCCGTCGACGGCGCCGACGCCGAGGATGCCGATCCCGACGCCGTGTCGAATGCGACCACTGCCCTCGCGACGGCGCAGGGCGCGCTCGACGACGTGATCGCCGAGGCGCAGCGCCTCAAGATCGAGGTCGACGACGACGCGGCGATCGCCGCGCAGCACCTCGTGAGCGCGAGCGACACGCTCAACTCCTATGCGGGTAACGCGTTCTCGAACTTCCTCGAGGGGGCGGGCGACTGGCTGGCGGATGCCGGCGAGTGGCTCATGGACAACGTGGTGCCGATCCTGGAGGACATCCTCCGCGCGGCGCTGCCGATCATCGCCATCCTCTCGCTCTTCATCCCGGTGCTCGGCACCGTGGCGCTCGTCATGGCGATCGCGCTGGTCGCGATCGACGGGCTGCAGGCGCTCACCGGCCGCGGGTCGTGGACGGACTTCGCGATCGGCGCGGTCGGGTTGCTCGCCGGTGGTCTGCTGGGTGTCGCGGCGAAGACGCTCATCGGCCCCGGCGGTGCGGTGCTCATCCCGTCGATCCAGCGCATGACCCCGGCTCTCGCCGGTGGCGGTACGGCGGCGGGAACCCTCGCCGTCACGCTGAACATCAACATGAGCAACATGGTCGCCAACACCTACTGGATGACCAACACCGCCATGGACGCGCACAGCAAGGGGCAGGACTTCGTCGACAGCCTGTTCGGTCCGTGGCAGAACCTCGCCGAACGTGTTGACAACACGGTCCACGGCAACGGCCCGAAGACGGACGACGAGCTGTGAGCGTCGAACAGGCAACCGGCCACCGGGTCTGGCAGCGGATGCCGCAGGGCTGGATCGAGTTCCGTGCCCTCGGTGATCGCTCGCCCGACGAATGGCTGGAGCGTTACCTCGAGGGCGGCAAGGGCTGGCTCCCGGACGAGGCGCGTGAGGCGATCGTCGCCGGCTTCCACGAGGGTGTGCGCACCTTCGCCGACACCGGATTCGACTTCGCCGGGGTGTCGATCGTGCTCGGTGAGCGGCCGGCGGTGTCGTTCCTGTGCACGAACGTGGTCGTGACGGGTCCGGAAGCCACTGCGGATGCCGTCTCGCTGCACCGTCTCCTGCCGCTCGGTCGCTTCGGCGACGACGCGACCGCCGAGACCTTTGCGTCGCCGGACGGGCGGGTCGGCACCGTGACGAGCGGACTGGTGTCGCGCGGGGGTATGGACGCGGTCATGACGGTGGGTGAGATCCGTCTTCCCGACGAAGCGGGAACCGTGGTCGTCATGGGGATGTGCTCCGACCCGGCGCAGCGGCAGGAGCTGGCGGTGATGACGGCGTTCGCGCTGTCGATGACGCAGTACCTTCCCGAAGGCGTCGAGCCGCAGCTGCCGGAGGGCGCGCGATTCGAGACGCCGCTCGACGACGGCCTAACCTGAATCCATGCCCTTCGCCCTGATCCTCCCGGCCTCGCGTCCTCTCATCGCCGAGGCGGGATCCGATGACGCTCGCCCCGTCGAGGCCGACCGCGCCGCCGCGGCGCTGCGGGCGGACTTCGAACGATGGTCGCGGTGGGGGCTCGGCATCCTGGGCTTCGCCCTCGCTGCCGGCGGTGCGTTCGTGGCGGTCGGTCTCATCGAGACGGTGCGGATGCTGGGCGGCACGCCCGTCGGCAGCGACCTGGTGGCGATCGTGGTCGCCGTCGTCGTCGCTCTCGCGGGCGTCGCCCTGCTGGTGCTGCTGTGGAGGTCGGGGCGGCGGCTCCTCTCCGCGGCGACCTGGTGGATGCGCCTGCCGTACACGCGCGGAGGGCGCCAGCGCCGCGCCGGCGGTTGGCTGCAGGCTCGCACCGTGAACTTCGAGCCGCGGGTGTTCGTGCGCATCGTCACGGCGACCCTGGCACTGCTGATCGCGGTGGGCGGGATCGCGCTGTTCGTCCGCGACCTCATCGAGGGGCCGACGTCGATGACCGCGGCCGCGGCGACGGTCGGCATCGTCGGTGCCGTCTCCGGGATCGGCCAGATCGGCGGGGTGATGCGGATCGTGTCCGGTCTCTCGGAGCGGGACCCGCTCTGGGTGCGGATCCGGTCGGGCGTGATCGGTCGCTGACCTCGCCGTCACTCGCGGCTCGATGGGGAGGTCTCCCCATCGACGGTGGGGGTGGGGGTTGTTAGGTTTGTGGGTATCGGGCCGGAGGGGTCCGGTTCATTCGATTTCCGGAGGTGTGGACGATGGCCGATTTCGGTGCGTCTTATGCAGAGATGGAGCAGGTGGCGTCGTCGCTGTCGCAGGCTCGTGATGACATTCAGGGTCAGTTGGACACGCTGAAGGGTCAGGTGGACACCCTTCTGGGTGAGGACTTCAAGACGCAGCATGCGTCGGGCAAGTTCGGTGAGGGGTACACGGAGCTGACGACGGGTCTGAAGACCGCGGTCGATGGCATCAATGACATGTCGGAGTCGCTGCTGGGCATGATGCGTGCGATTCAGGACCTCGACACGCAGCTCGCCGGCAGCTGACCGAGCGCAGTTTTCGAGGGGTCGACGGTTCGCCGTCGGCCCCTTCGTCGTGTCCCCGACCCCGTCACCGGCACAGGGCGGATGGGGAGTCCTGCCCATCGTGGCTTCCTGATATGCCCCGCTAGGGTGAAACCACAGAGCACCGGGGGGTGAAAATGTCGGACGTCGAGATCGACAAGGCCGCGCTCGAAGGGGCGATCCTGCAGATCGACCTTTCGATCGGCAATTACGTGATGTATGCGAACGACATCTGGGCCCGCGACACCGGCGTCGGCAACCCAGTGGGGCGCACGAGCCTCCGGGTCATGCTCGAGAACGCACTCGGTCAGGCGTCGATGGAGGCGAAGGCGCAGCACCTCGACGGCATCGCGATCAGCGACCGCCTCAAGAGCATCAACGATTCGTTCGACGACCTCGACGTCTCGCTCGGCGCCGGATGGGATTCCGACTATGTCGCTGACTTCTCCTAATCGCGGCTGGACGCTCGAGGAGATCGAGTACGACAGCGGCTCCCTCGAAGGCATCCATCGTGACCTCGAGACGTTGATCGACGAGGGTGGCAACGCCCGGATCGTGCTGCGCAACATCGACGGCGGACTCGAAGGGCGCGGCGAGAGCATCGATCGCGTGCAGACCGAATCGGGCGCGCTCGCGAGCCGGATGAACCCGACGATCCTCACCCTCGGGCGCATCGCCGATGTCGTGCGCGCCTACGGCGAGGCCGTGGCGCAGCACGCGAAGGCGGCGAATGACCTCATCGACGACATCGAGACGGCCCATGCCGCGAAGGAGGCCGCGGCGGCCGATCTCGATGCGGCCGAGCTCGCGCAGCGTCAGTGCACGCCCGACGACACCGCGCAGACCCGCAACACGGCAGAGCAGGACGTCACGGATGCCGAGAGCGGTCTCGCCTCGGCCACCAGCACCCTCGACGATCTGTGGGAGCAGTGGGAGTCGTCGTATTCGCTGTGGGATGAGGCGTACGGCGCCGCCATCTCGGGTCTGGTGCGCGCCGATGGCACGACACTCAGCGACTCGACGCTCTCGGCGATCGATGCCCTCGCGAATGCGGACAGCCCCGCCGAGGTCGCCGAGATCTGGGACAGCCTCACCGATGCCCAGCGCGCGGCGTTGGCCCGCACCTACCCGGAGTTCGTCGGCAACCTCGAAGGCGTTCCCTACCTCGACCGTTTCCTTGCTAACAAGGCGGCTTACGACCGGGTGATCGAGGGTGGTCCGTACGGTGAGCCGCTCGACTCGCAGCTCGAGAGCCTCGGACTCGAGCTCACCGACTTCGACGGTCAACTGCTGATGTTCCACCCCTTCGAGCATCCGCAGGCGACCGCCGCTGTGATGTACGGCGTGCGGATCGTCGACGATGAAGGCAACCCGGTCGATCCGATGGATGGCATCACCAACGTCAACGTCCTCGTCGGCGGCATGTTCTCGAGCCTCGAGGACCTCGAGGCGTGGGGGCAGAGCGCACGTGATCTCAACACCTTCGCTGATGCGTACGGAGGGGGAGTGCGGTCGGCGACGATCGCCTGGTACGGCTACGATTCCCCGAACATGCTCAGCGAGCACACGATGGGCAGCGCGACCGAGGGGGCGGCGACGCTGAGCTCGACGCTGCGCGGACTCGACACTGAGGTATCGTCGCAGGTCACCACGTCGGTGATCGGACACTCCTACGGCAGCACGACCGCGTTCCTCGCGGTCGGTGGGTCTTCCGACAACCTCGGCGTCGACAACCTCATCGCGGTCGGCTCGGCCGGCGTCCCCGACGGGTATCACCAGAGCTGGACCGGCGATGCGCCGATGGACTACTCCGGAACGCAGATCTACGCCTCGCGCGCCCCGGGTGATTGGATCGCGCGATACGGCGAGCACAGCTCGTTCGGCCACGGCACCAACCCCGAGGAGCTGCCGGGGGCGGTCAGCTTCGAGAGCGACGGTGGGCAGGTGCCGAGCCTGAACGGCGGCACCGAGGCGGGTCTCGGAACCCCCGGCCACGCGGCGCACGACGGAGGCAACTCGGTGTGGGGGTGGTGGGAGGAGGACAATGGATACCTTGCCCGCGACTCGGAGTCGTTCCGTAACATTGCCAACATCGTCGCCAATGGCGAGCCGCTCGGTTGACCGGCTCGCGGCGACGATGCACGAGGGCAGAGGATGCAGATGAGGAAGCGCTGGCGGATGTCCGCGGTGGTGGCGGTGGTGGCGGTCGCCCTCACCGGGTGCGTGAACGGAGGAGACGGAATGACCCCTACAGGTGACGAGCTCGTCGCGCAGGCGAAGCAGCACTACCTCGACTACCGGTCCATCACCAACGATGTCCAGGCGCTCATCTACGACGGGCCCTGGGAAGCGGAGATCGGCTCCTTCGGGATGCAGCCCTCGGCCGCAGGGTGCGGCGACAACGGTTACAAGTTCGATCTCACACGCACGACGCAGGTCGATCCGGACGCGCAGGGAGCGCTGCGCGATGAGGTGCGTCGCCATCTCACCGACGCCGGGTTCGAGGTCGAGGGCCAGGATCTCGGTTCCGGAGATGCGCAGTCCTCCGACGTGATCGTGCGCGAGCAGGGCGACTTCTCGCAGCTCATGGTGACCTTCATCGCCAATGGGTCGGTACTCGTCACGGCGACCACGAAGTGCTGGCCCGGAGACCGCGCCGAATTGAGCAAGCTGATCTTCGGGGGCGTGACGCTCTCCGAGGGCTATCTTCCGCGCGAGGAGTCGCCCAGCGATCCGCTCTTCTTCGGCGTCACGCCGGGTGAGCCGGCGTTCGGTCCGACGCCCTCACCGTAGGCTGCGCGGGATCCGGACTCAGCGCGCGAGATCGGCCAGGTGGCGCGCGTCGTGGTTGAGCACCTTGACGATGATGCCGCGGCGACGGAGGTCGGCGACCGTGCGCGACTCCTCTTCGCCGTCGCGCCCGAGCGCGTGCGTGTTCGCGACGACGAGCACGTCGCCCTTGTGCAGGGTGTCGATGAGGCGGGCGAGACGATCGCCCCAGCTCTCGAGGATGTCGGGGGCGGGGTGACGGAACCCCTCGATCGGAACGCCGAAGCGCGTGAGATCATCGCGCTGCTGCACGACCGGAGGCATGCCCTCGCGGGAGACCACGAGTCCGACGAGGCGTGAACCGTCGGGGCGAGCGAGCCAGAAGTCGCGGTTCTGCTGCAGTTCGGTGAAGCACTTGGGACACTCCGCCGCGGCGTGCGGCAGGTGCAGCGGGCTCGTCAGCGCGTCGTCGACCGATGCCGTGCCGGTGGTCCGGTCTGTCGTCTCGCTCATGGGCGCACCTCCGGACTCCATTCTGCCCTGTCGGCGCCGAATCCGTGTCGACTCCGCCGACGGGATCGGATGCCGCTCAGAGCTGTTGCAGGCGACGGGGAGGTCCCTCGAGCCGGGCGATCGTGATCTTCACGTCGACCAGCTCGTGCTCGACGCCGAGGAGGCGTTCCTCCACCCGGTCGATACGGGCGTCGACGCGATCGAGTCGGGCGTCCACCTGGTCGAATCGGCGATAGACCTGCTCGAACCGGGCGTCGACCTGCTCGAACCGGGCGTCGACCTGCTCGAACCGGGCGTCGACCTGCTCGAACCGGTCGTCGATCCGCGCATCCATCTGCACGAATCGCGCGTCCAGACCGCGCGTCTGGTGGGCGAGCATCGCGCCCACGCCGCTGAGCACCGTCGCCGTGAAGGCGAAGAGCGCGATGATCATTCCGATCGTGTCAGGAGACAAGGTCACCGGTCCATTCTGCTCCGCGGAGCGTCGTCAGTCCAGTAACCATATGTTGGCGAATCGCGTACGTGTGGGGACAGTGGATAAGTCGGTTATCCACACGTTCGCGCCGGAGGAGTGGATCAGATCAGACCGAGCGACCGCACCGCATCGCGCTCCTCGACGAGTTCGGCGACCGAGGCGTCGATGCGCCGCCGGGCGTCCTCGCCGATCTCCAGACCCTCGACGACCCGCCACTCGCCGTCGACCGCACGCACGGGGAACGACGAGATCAGGCCCGCGGGCACCCCGTACTCACCGTGCGAGACGACGCCGGCCGAGGTCCAGTCCTCGGTGCCGCGCACCCAGTCGCGCACGTGGTCGATCGTGGCGCTCGCCGCCGAGGCGACCGACGACGACCCGCGCACCCGGATGATCTCGGCACCCCGCTTGGCGACCCGCGGGATGAAAGTCTCGTCCAACCACGCCGGCACGTCGCCGACGATCGCGGCGAGAGCGTCCGCCGCAGGCTCGCCCGCCACGGTCGCGTGCGACACGTCGGGGAACTGCGTCGCGGAGTGGTTGCCCCAGATCGGCAGGCGCCCCACCGTCGCGACAGGCACGCCCAGCGTCTGTGCGAACTGCGCCCTGGCGCGGTTCTCATCGAGGCGAGTCAGCGCCGTGAATCGTTCGGCCGGCACGCCGTCGGCGGATGCCGCGGCGATGAGCGCGTTCGTGTTCGCGGGGTTCCCGACGACCGTGACCCGCACGCCGGGTGCCGCGTTCGCGGCGATCGCCGCCCCCTGCGGGCCGAAGATGCCACCGTTCGCGGCGAGCAGGTCGCCCCGCTCCATGCCGGGTCCGCGCGGGCGCGCGCCCACGAGCAGCGCGAGGTCGGCACCGTCGAAGCCGATCGCCGCGTCATCCGTCACCTCGACGTGCTCGAGCAGCCCGAAAGCGCCGTCCTGCAGCTCGAGCGCCGCGCCCTCCGCCGCTCCGATCCCCTGCGGGATCTCGAGCAGCCGCAGCCGCACCTTCTCGTCCGGTCCGAGCAGGTCTCCCGCCGCGATGCGGAACAGCAGCGCGTAGCCGATCTGTCCGCCCGCGCCCGTGATGGTGATCGTCGTGGTCATATCCCGAGCCTACGACCGTCCGAGGGGCGGAGTACCCTCGGAGCCATGACGTTCAACCCCGACGCCGACCTGTCGACCAACACCACGCGCCGCCGCGGTCGCAACGCGGCGATCGCGGGAGGCACAGGAGTCGGGGTGCTCGGCCTCATCGCCCTGATCGCGGGGCCGCTGCTCGGGATCGACCTGACGGGGCTTCTCGGCGGCGGCACGTCGACGGGCGGTTCGGGCTCCGACTCCGGGAGCTCGGTCATCGAGAACTGCGACACGGGGCAGGACGCGAACGAGAACGTCGACTGCCGAATGGCCGGCGCACAGGTCGCACTCGACGCGTTCTGGGAAGACAACGTCGAGGGGTACGTGCCGCCGACCCTGACGGTGGTCGACGGTGCGACCTCGACGCAGTGCGGCACCGCCTCCAACGCCGTCGGGCCGTTCTACTGCCCGCCCGAGCAGGGCGTCTACCTCGACCCCACGTTCTTCTCGCTCATGCAGCAGCAGTTCGGGGCATCCGCCGGCAACCTCGCCCAGCTCTACATCGTGGGTCACGAGTGGGGTCACCACATCCAGAACATCGTCGGCACGATGGATCAGTACCCGAACAACGGCACCGGAGAGGGCAGCAACGGCGTGCGCATGGAGTTGCAGGCGGACTGCTACGCCGGTGCCTGGATCGGGCGGATCTCCGAGCAGACGGACGCCGACGGCACGCCGTACCTGCAACCGACCACCGAGGAGCAGCGGCGGGACGCATTGGATGCCGCTGCCGCGGTGGGAGACGACCACATCCAGGAGATGTCGGGCGTTTCGAACCCCGACAGCTGGACGCACGGGTCGAGCGAGCAGCGGCAGTATTGGTTCGCGCTCGGCTACAGCGAGGGCCTGGGGGTCTGCGCCGAGACGTTCACCCGCTCGGTCGACGACCTCGACCCCTGAGACTGACCCAGGGGTGCGTCAGGCGCGCAGCGCCGCGAGCAGCGTCTTCACGAGGCCTCCCACGCCCCCGCTCGCCCGGAACCGCGTGAGCCCCTCGCTCACCTCGGCGCCGGTGCGAGAAGTGACGAACCACGGCGGCGTCGGCAGGATCGTGACCCGACCGCCGCCGTTGAGGCCCGGCGCGGAGCGCGGGAACGGCCGGAACGGGCCGCGCAGCACCGATCGCTCGACCCGATCGAGCAGCAGGGCGTTGTGCACGACGCCGATGCCGCTGCCGACGTCGTCGATCGTGCTGCCGGGGAAAGCGCCCCAGGTCAGTGTCGGGGTGATGAACGCGAAGCCGGTCCAGCCGTTGATCGCGATCGATCCGTACCGGAGGTCGGCGATCGCCCTCTCGAATCCGGTGCCGAGCGACTTCTCGGTCGCCGGGTCGATGAGCACGTTCGCCCCGAGTGTGCCCTGCAGCTCGTCGTTCGCGTAGGCGACGGCGGCGTCGAGGAACTCCTGGCCCGTCCCGGCGACGCTCACGACGCCGAGGACAGGAGCGAAGTACTCGGTGCTCTGCAGGGCCGAGGCGTCGTCGTCGCCGTCGATCTCCACGAGCAGCCGGTCGCCGAGCACGAGGGCATCGGGGTAGGCATCGGATGCCTCGTGCATGCGGTTCGTCGACCCCGGGTACCAGGTGGGTCGCTCGGGCGCGCTCGCATAGGCGCGACGGAGCGCGGCGCGGAAGGCATCCGCCTGGTCCCAATCCTCCGACAGGATCACGACCTGCCCGGCGATGCAGTTGTGGCCGCTGTTCTGCAGCCGCATGGTCGCGACGTGCTCGGCCTGGTACCGCAGGTCGGCGTCGGACCAGTCGCCGGGCACGACGATGATCGGCGAGACCCCGCCGAGCTCGGCCGTGATCGGCTTCGACATCGACGGCTTCTTGCGGCGGGCGCCGCGCGCGGTCTTCGCGCCCCAGACGATCGCGTCGAACGTCGCCGCGGACCCGGTGATGTGCACGTGCGAGAGGTCGGGATGCGCCGTGAGGTAGGCACCGACCGCCGGGCCGCCGCGCACGATGCGCAGGAACCCCGGCTCGATGAGCGGGGCGAGCGCGCGCTTGTAGATCGGCACGAGGGGATCCTGCGTCGGGTTCACCTTGAGCAGCGCGGTGCGGTTCGAGGCGAGCAGTTCGTAGAGCACGTCGAGCACGGGGATCGAGGTGACGTTGCCGGCGCCGAGCACGAGCCCCACTCCGCCGGAGACGGTCGGGGTGCGCTGGCCGAGCCCGGCGGCGGCTCGGGCCGCGCGCGGTGTCGTGCCCGGTTCGAGCCAGACCTCGCCGGTGAATCCCGACAGCAGGAAGCGATCGATGCCGGTGAGGGGGAAGGCGTGCACGCGCGTGCGGCCGCCGGGGGCGCGGTCGATGGTGACTCCGTCGAGCGGGTTGGCGCCGCGGGCGAGCCGCGAGAGCGTCTCGATGTAGGCGTCGACGGCGCCGAGCACACCGTAGGGCCCGCTCAGCCATTCCTCGCCTCGGAGCGGATGCCGCGCATCGAGCCCCTTCGTCGCCGCGGCGGTCGTGGCCCAGTCCTCGGCGGTCGCGGCCACGCTCGTGCGCACCTGACGCAGCAGCGTCACGCGCTGCGCGACCGTGAGCGCCGACCACACGCGGGCGCCCGTGTGCAGGTCGTCGATCGCCGTATCGAGCCGCGCGTGCTCGCTCTCGCCGATCTCGGGCGTGGTCGTGGCGACGGGCGTGGAGGTCACGGGCGGCTCCTTCGAACGGGATCCCAGCTTATGCGTCGATGTCGTGGCGGCGCAGGCGGTAACGGCGAAGAGGCAGGAGGCTCGCGAGCATGATCAGTGCGGGAAGGATGCTGAAACTGAGCACGATGCCGGTGATGGCGGCATCCGGCTGCTCGACCGTCGTGCCCGCGACCGTCGAGACGTACCCGGTCAGGGCGAGGGTGAGCGAGACCGTCGTCGCACCGAGAGCGAAGCCGACCGTCTCCCCGGCGGTCCAGATGCCGGTGAAGGTGCCCGCGCGCCCGCTGCCGTGGGTGCGCTCGTCGTGCGAGATGACGTCGGGCAGCATCGCCATCGGCAGCGACTGCAGCCCGGCGTAGGCGATTCCGGCCACCGCGACGGAGGCGTAGATCCAGGCGCCGGGCGTCCAGACTGCGATCGTGAGGGATGCCGCGGCGAGAGTGAACAGCACGCTCGCGATGCCGAACGCGCGCTCCTTGCCGACCCGCCGGGCGATGACCGTCCACACGGGCGTCGCCACGAGCGCAGGGCCGACGAGCGCGACGAACACGAACGTCACGGCGTCCTCCGACCGCAGTACCCAGGTCGCCACGTACTGCGCCCCGGCGAGCATGGTGCCGGTCGCGAGCGCCTGCAGCAGGAACGCGCCCAGCAGCGCACGGAACGGCTGGCTGCGCCGCAGCGCCCGGAACCCCGAGGCGTACTGCTCTCGGATGCCGGCGGCCGGGGCCACCGCGCTCTCGTCGCCGACGCGGCGTGCGGCCGCGGCATCCGCCGTGCGCGTCGCCACGAACATGCCGATGCCGATCGCGAGACCCGCGACGATCCCCATCAGCAGATATCCGAGCACGGGGTCGTCGCCCGCCTTGCGCAGTGCGGGGCCACCCGCGCCGAACAGGAGGATGGATGCCGTCAGCACCACGACCCGCCAACCGAGCAGGCGCGTGCGCTCGTCGTAACCGTCGGTGAGCTCGGCGGGCAGCGCGACGTACGGCACCTGGAACAGGCTGAACGACGTCGCCGTGGCGAGGAAGGCGAGCAGCACGCACACCGCACCGGCCATCGGACCCCACGACGGAGGCACCGCGAACGTCAGCGCGAAGAACACGGGCAGCGTGACGGCGCCCAGCACCATGAACCCGCGACGCGAGCCCGTGCGCGCGAGCTGACGGTCGGAGGCCGCGCCGATCAGCGGGTCGATCACGACGTCCCAGATCTTGGCGGCGGTGACGATGACTCCGGCGGCCAGGGCGGCGACCCCGAGGTTGTCGGTGAGGAAGTACGTCAGCACCAGCCCGGGCAGCGTGGCGTATCCGCCGGTGCCGACGGACCCGATCGCGTACAGCACGATCGTGCGCGCGGACAGGCGGACGGATGCTCGTTCGGGCCGAGCCTCTGTGCTCATCGCGCCAGTGTAGCGGTGGCCCTTTGTGCCGGGGCGGCGCTCAGATCAGGGAGAGCTCGCGCAACTTCGCCTCGACGTCGGCGTTCGACGGCTCGACCTGGTGGGAGGAGTCGGGGTACAGGACGACGGGGATGTTCGTGCGGCCGGAGATGTCCTTCGCGACGTCGGCACCGGAGGGGTCGGCGACGAGATCGACGTACGTGTACTCGACGCCGAGGTCGTCGAGCTGCTTCTTGGTGCGGATGCAGTCGCGGCACCAGTCGGCACCGAACATCGTGATGGTGGATTCAGCGGGAGAAGTCATGACACAAGCGTAGAACGCCCTGGCGAGGAGAGGGCCGAGAGGGGGTTGTCGGTAAGGGTAGCCTTACCTATAATCGAAGCCATGAACCACGCGAGCGAGCACCTGGACGACCCCGACTGGGAGAACATCGAGGGCGCTGTGCTCGTCGCCGGAGACGCGGCGGACGCCGGGGTGATCGCGGGGATCGCCGCCCGACTGCCGTGGGACGCGACCGGCGTGATCCTGCTCGAAGCGGCCGCGCGCATCCAGATGCGTCACATCGACGTGCCCGACGGGGTGTCGGTGCGCTGGCTCGTGCGCAGCGACGGCATCCGTGCGCACACCAAGGGCGAGCGCCTCGCCAATGCCGTGCACTCGTGGTGCGTCGAGTGGGCGTGCAGCGAGCCGCCGGCGCAGTGGACGGTCTGGCTGGGGCCGCACACGCCACCCCACGTGGCGCGCATGGCCCGCAGCCTGCTCGGCGTCGCGAACTGACTCCGTCGGCGAACCGGCCCGTCAGCGCGCGAGCGCCGGAGCCCCCGCACCTGCGGTGATCGCGTCAAGCGCTCGCCGCAGTGACGAGCTCGAGGTGTGCGCCGTGTACGGGAAGTACACGACCTCGACGCCGACGCGCGCGAACTCGCGCTCGAGCCGCAGCCCCTTCTCGGTGCCGCGCCAGTCGTCGCCCTTGAAGAAGTGCGTGAAGCGCACGTCCTCCCAGGCGTCCAGCTTCGACGGCGTCGTCTCGACGTGCACGTCGTCGACGAACGAGATGTGTCGCACGATCTCCGCGCGCTCCGCCGTCGGGATGACGGGCTCGATGCCCTTCACCTCGCGCAGCATCTCGTCGCTCACGACGCCGGCGATCAGAATGTCGCACTGCTGCTTGGCGTGGCGCAGAAGGTTCAGATGCCCCACGTGGAACAGGTCGAAAGCTCCCGCGGCATAGCCGATACGCGTCCCCATGATCTCCCCAGATCAGTGATTCCCCAGTAGGCGGATCCCCATCCGCCTGCGACTCCCACAGCCGCACGGGTCAGTCTAGACCTCCCACGCACGAAAGCGCACCCCCGGATCCGGGGGTGCGGCAGTGCGAGGTCAGGTTTCGAGCCCATAGGAACCCGTGGCACGATGAGATGCCGCACAGCGGCGCGCGCAGAGGGGGCGACATGGACACGAAGGTCACGGTCATCGTGCCCACCTTCAACGAACGCGAGAACGTCGCCGAGCTCGCCGCCCGCACCGCCGCCGCGCTGACGGGGTACGACGCCGAGATCCTCTTCGTCGACGACAGCAGCGACGACACCGCCGACGAGGTCGCGCGGGTCGCCGCGGATGCTCCGTTGCCCGTGCGCGTGATCCATCGGGTCGAGAACACGGGTGGGCTCGGCGGCGCCGTCGTGGTCGGCCTGGAGGCCGCGGCATCCGATCTCTGCGTCGTCATGGACGGCGACCTGCAGCATCCTCCCGAGCTCCTGCCCGTCCTGCTCGCCCGGCAGGCCGAGGGCGATGCCGACGTCGTCGCCGCCTCGCGCTACATCGGTGGCGGCGACACGAGTGGGCTCGGCACCGCGGTGCGCTTCGGCGTCTCGCGCGCGGCCACCTGGCTGACTCGGGCCATGTTCCCGATCCGCCTCGCCCGCAGCACCGACCCGATGACCGGGTTCTTCCTCGTCGACCGGAGTCGCCTCGACCTCTCGACGCTCCAGCCGCAGGGCTTCAAGATCCTGCTCGAGATCCTCGCGCGCACCGATCTGCGCATCGCCGAGGTGCCGATGGAATTCGCGGAGCGGCGCCACGGCACCTCCAAGGCGAGCCTGCGCCAGGGCGGCACGTTCATCGCGCATCTCGCTCGACTGCGCTTCGGCAAGATGTCGCTGTTCGCGCTGATCGGCGCGGTGGGCGCCGTCGCGAACCTCGCCATCATGTGGCTGCTGACGGCGGCCGGCGTGCCGTACATCTGGGCGGCGATCATCGGGGCGGTCGTCACGATCGTCGGCAACTTCCTGCTGCAGGAGCGGTTCGTCTTCGCCGACATGCGCACGAATGCCCGCGGCGTGTGGCAGCGCTTCGCGGCGTCGTTCGCGTTCAACAGCATCGAGGCGGCGCTGCGCATCCCGGTGATGGCGCTGATGGTCGAGACCTGGCACATCTCGAGCGTCCTCGCGACGGGGCTCTCACTGATCGTCGCGTTCTTCGCGCGGTTCCTGTTCCACTCGCTGGTGGTCTACGCGCCCCGACGCCGGGGGCAGAGCGGCGAGCCGAAACCCGACACCGCCACGCTGCGCATCATCCGTGCGATCGACGAAGAGGCGATGCGTCCGGGCGAGCTCTGACCCCGCTCGCCTCGCGACGGGATGCCAGCCGCGCCACCGGGATCGCCGTGAGCGCGAAGAGCAGTGCCAGGGTGCGCGACGACGTCAGCAGCGGGCTGAAGAACGTGTCCCAGGCGCCGAGCAGCACGAGCCACACCGCGATCCCGGCGGCGGCCTTGACCGAGACGCTGCGCGCGACGGCGTAGATCGCGCACCCGATCAGCGCGACGGCGAAGATCGCCCCGACCGGGCCGAAGCGCAGCCACAGGTCGCCGACCACCGAGTGCACCTCGTACTGGCCGCCGAACATGTATCCCTCGACGTAGCCGTTGTCGGGGTCGTAGTTCAGCTCGCTCATGCCGGTCTTCGCGATCCACACGTCGTGCGAGACGGGGAGCACTCCGCTGCCGAACCCCTGCGGCCGCTCGGCGACGAGCGCGGTCGCCGCTCCGAGTTCGGGGCGTCCGCCGGCGATGAGCGACCCGGAGGTGTCGATCTGCGCCTGGGTGCGCTGCTGGGCGGCGTCGCCGAGCGCCCCCTCCAGGATCAGCGCCTGCAGCAGGCTGAAGGCTGCGAGGCTCAGCACGCCGAGCAGTACGAGAGTCTGCAACGGGCGAGGCCGCCGGGTTCCCGGCGGCATGAACATCTGCCACAGCACGATGACGGCGGCCAGCAGCAGGAACGAGGTCATCGATCGGGAGTCCGACGCCAGGCACACCACGGCGAGCGCCCCGAGCGCGAGCAGGTCGAGCCACCGCCGTCCGCTCATCGCGGTGAGACCGAGCACGATGATGATCACGGGCACCGCGAGCGAGTACTTCCAGAGGTTCGCCGAGTTGCCGCCCGTGAGAACCACGTTCGCCAACGCCCCGACGCCGAACGCCACGGCGGTGCCACCGAGACCGATCTGCGTGCGCGCCCACAGCAGCACTCCGATACCGCCGGCGAGCGAGAGCAACGTGAACGTCTGCTCGAGCAGCAGGCTCGTCGACACCGGGCGCATGGTCTCGAACAGCGTGAGCACCCCGCCCCACACGGCGGCGATCGCGGCGAGGGCGAGCAGCAGGCGTGCGAAGCGGAACCTCGCCAGCACGTGCCACCACACCGGCAGCAGCACGACGGCGGCGATCAGCGAGAGGCTCACGCCCGGCCCGAACTGGTACCGGACCGCGGTCGCTGCCGCAGCGGCCGCCGCGACGATCGAGGTGGTCGTGTACTGCTCGGCGCGCCCCATGCCGGGTGCGCCGATCAGCGCAGGTCTCCGCGGAACACGGCGACCTTGGCGCCGAAGAGGTAGTCCACGGTCAGGGTGACGTCGTCGCGGTCGGCCTCGGGCACCGAGAACAGGTAGGTGCCCTCGGCGGAGTCACCGGGTTCCACGGTGCCCTCGAACGGTGCGCCGCCGGGCTGCGTCAGCGTGCCGGCCGGTGCACGATCCTCGCCGATGTAGGCGTTGACCGCCACGTACTCGAGGTCGAGCGGCTCGTCGCCGGTGTTCGTGATGCGCACGGTCGCGCGGATCGCGGGACCGGAGGTCTCGCCCGCGAGAGTGGCCTGACCGTCGACGGCCTGCAGCGACGACAGCGAGATCTCGATGCCCTCCTCGGTGACGATCGTCTGGTCGGGGGCGACCGGGCTCAGCTCGGCGAAGGGCTCGTCGGTCGCGCCGGCCGCGGGCGTCGGCGTCTGCGTCGGTCGCGGGGCATCGGGATCGACGATGTCGCGGGGAGGAGTGGTGGGAGTGGCGGATGCCGAAGGCTCGGTGCTCGGCGTTCCGGCGAGTAGCGGCGGCACGAAGATCGCGCCCAGGATCGCGAGCGCGATCACCACGACCAATGCCGACAGTGTGATCCACACGCGCCGACGATTCGGCTGCGTCTCTTCGGTTGCGTCCATCGCAGACCCCCTGCTCCCCGTGTCTCCCCATCCGGCGCCGCAGTGGCGGCGGCCGGTGATGAGAGTTTAGACCGCGGGCCCCCGCTGCGAACCAGCCTGTGCAAGAAGTCGTCGTCCGTCGCGCACACCGCGCCACGCCGCGCGCAGCGGAGCGATCGGGCGGAGGAACTGCCGGCGTCCCCCGCGCAGCAGAACCTGGCGCGCATTGCTCCAGGCGGTGCGCGACCAGGCTTCGGCATCCGCTGCGTCGAGCAGCAGACCCGCGAAGAGCAGCCGGTTGCGGATGTTGTAGTAGTAGTACAGCTCGGACTTCGCCTCCGGTCGCTGGGCTCTCGCGCGATGCGTGCCGCCCTCGTCGTGCACCGCCAGAGCGTCGTCGACGACGAGCAGGCGCGCCCCCGCGCGGGCGGCGCGCACCGAGATGTCGACGTCCTCCCAGTACAGGAAGTACGCGTCGTCGAAGCCGCCCGTGAGGTCCCACGCCTCGCGGGTGAACCACAGGCAGGCTCCGCTGAGCCAGGGCAGGCGTCGGGCGTCCGGGTGCTCGCGGCGGCGACGCGGCCCGCCCATCGATCCGTCGCCGAGGTACACGTCCATGCCGGCGAACCACACCCGGCCCGCGGCGTCCTCGACGCGCGGCGAGGCGACGCTGGGCCCCTCCGTGGTCGCCGCGGCCAGGGCGGTGACGGAGCGACCGTCGATCCGGGCATCCGGATTCAGGAGCAGGATGTCGGTGACCCCGAGCTCGTCGAACGCCACGGCGGCACCGGCGTTCACTCCGCCGCCGAACCCCGCGTTGTCGTCCATCGGCACGAGCCGCCACCCGTTCGCGACGCTCAGAGCCTCGACGCGTGCGCGCTCCTCCGGGGTCGAGCGGTTGTCGACGACGACGATCCGCGCGTCCGGCACCGCCGCGGCCGTCGCGGTCAGGTTCTCCGCGAGAAGGCCCGACGAGGCGTAGTTGACGACGATGATCCCCAGCATCCGTCGTTCGTCCATTCGTGCATCCTCCCCGTCGTCACGAAACCCACGGACCCGTGCGAGGGCACCTGTGGCTATAGTGAAGGCTACATTTGACGCCACCTGGGGAGATGTCGTGTCAGAGATTCGTGGGGCGATGCTGCGTCTGAAACAGGCGCAGAAATCATCGAAGGGCGCGGCGGCATACTCGCGCTACGTGAACCGGCCTTTGGGGCGCCCGCTCGCGGCGACGGCCTACGCGTGGGGGATGACCCCGTCGCAGGTCACCATCGTGAGCGCGCTGTGCACCCTGAGCGGGGTGGCGCTGATCGCGCTGCTCGCGCCGACCGTCTGGTCGTCGGTGCTGGTGGCGGCGCTGCTCGTGCTCGGCTACGCGCTCGACTCGGCCGACGGGCAGCTCGCGCGGCTCACCGGAACGGGCTCGCTCGCGGGGGAGTGGCTCGACCACTTCTTCGACTCGCTCAAGCTCGCGACGATCCATCTCGCCGTGCTCGTGTGCTGGTTCCGGTTCTACGATCTCGACGACCGGTGGCTTCTCGTACCGCTGGCGTTCGCCGCGATCGCGAACACGTTCTTCTTCGGCATCATCGCCGCCGACTTCCTGCGGCGCATCCACCGGCTCCAGTCCCCGGCCGAGACCGAGGAGGCGCCGCGCGAGGCCTGGCGCTCCGGCTCGCTGTACTCGCTCGCGGTGATCCCCAGCGACTACGGATTCCTCTGCCTCGCCTTCGCGCTGCTGTGGTGGCAGCAGGGCTTCGTGGTGATCTACACGGCGCTCGCCGCGATCAATGCGCTGCTCCTGCTGCTCGCCGCACTGCGCTGGTACCGCTCGATCAAGGGCCTGCAGGCCGATGGCTGAGCGCCCGGGGCCCGTGCGCGTCATGCAGTCCTTCGGGGCGCCGCGAGTGACGACCAACCCCTACATCACGATGCTCGATCGCGCACTCGCCGACTCCGACGAGGTCGAGCACCTCCGCTTCTCATGGCGCGGCGCGATCCTCGGCCGCTACGACGTCTTCCACTGGCACTGGCCCGAGGTGAAGCTGCACGGCGGGAGTGCCGTGTCGTCGGTGGGCAAGTACGTGCTGACCGCGCTGCTTTCGCTGCGGCATTCGCTCTCCCGGCGGATCGCCGTCGTGCGCACCGTGCACAACCTCGAGCTTCCCGACGACAACGCCGCCCGGCTGTGGCTGCTGCGACGCATCGAGCACCAGGCCGATCACCGGATCGTCCTGAACGAGACCACGCTGCTGCCGGAGGGCACCGCGCGCTCGGTCATCCTGCACGGGCACTATCGCGACTGGTACGCGCCGCAGCCCCGCGCCGACCGGGTGCGCGGGCGCCTCGGAACCTTCGGCGGCGTGCGCCGGTACAAGGGTGTCTCGGGATTCGTGGATGCCTACGCCGAGGCCCGCGGAGATGATCGCGAGCTCAGCATGACGATCGGCGGGAAGGCCTCGACGCAGGAGTTGGCCGACGATCTGCGCGCGCAGGTCGAGGGGCTGCCCGGGGTGACGCTGCAGCTCGCGTTCCTCAGTGATGCCGAGCTGGTCGAGCTGGTCACGGCATCCGAGCTGGTCGTGCTCGCCTATCGCTTCATGCACAACTCCGGCAGCGTGCTCGCGGCCCTGTCGCTCGACCGGCCGGTGCTCGTGCCGCGCAACGAGCCGAACGAGGCGCTCGCCGCCGAGGTGGGCGCGGAGTGGGTGCAGATGTACGAGGGCGAGGTCGACGGCCGCGCGCTGCTCGAGGCGCTGCGCGCGGTGCGGCGGATCGAGGCCGAGCGGCCGGATCTCTCGCGCCGGGAATGGGCGGATGCCGGGGCCTCGCACGCGGCCGCCTACCGGGCGGCGCTGCGCAGCCGCTGGCTCGGCGCGAAGCCCCGGGGGGTGGACGCGTGATCCGCGAGGCGGCGTTCCGCCTGAAGACCGCGATCGGCGGACGGTCGAGCATGGAGGCCTACCGGGCGTTCCTGCAGATGGACGCGCTCGCACCCGAGGAGATCGCCGACATCAGTGCGCGTCGGTCGGCGGAGCACGCGCGGTTCGCCTTCGCGCACAGCCCCTTCTATCGCGACCTCTACTCGTCGCACGGGTTCTCCGACGACGACCTGCGCGACCCCGCATCGTTCTCGTCGCTGCCGATCGTCGACAAGGCCATGCTGCGCGAGAACTTCGACGCCATCCGTACCGATGAGGCCGACCAGCGCACCAGTGTGGTGTCGAAGACGGGCGGCAGCACGGGGCTGCCGCTGCATCTGCTGCGCGATCTGCGCTTTCCGGCGCGGGCGCTCGAGTGGCGGCTGTTCGAGTGGTGGGGCGTGACGCCCTGGGACGACCGCGGCATCGTCACCCGGCACGTGCTCACGGGAGCCGCGCGGCTGCGGCACGATCTCGGGTGGTTGCCCTCGCGGCGCGTGCAGCTCGACGCCTTCCAGATCACGGATGAGGCGGTGACGCAGTTCGCCCGCGATTGGAACCGGGTGAAGCCGCGGTTCCTCATCGGCTACGGCGGCGGGGTGCTCGACACCGTGCGCCGCCTGCGGCGTCTGGGGCTGGAGGTGCATTCGCCTCGTGCGATCGCGGTGACCGCGGCTCCGCTCACTCCCGGCACGCGCGCCGAGATCGAGACGGCCTTCGGCGCCCCCTGCTACGACCACTACCGCTCGGCCGAGATCCCCTGGATGGCGGGGGAGTGCAGTCACCAGAGCGGCTTGCACGTGTTCGCGGACGTGCGGCGGATAGAGATCGTGGACGCCGCGGATGCTCCCGTGCCCGACGGCGTCGAGGGCGAGGTCGTCGTCACCGACCTGAGCAACCGGGTGTTCCCGGTGGTGCGCTACCGCCTCGGCGACATCAGCAGCTACCTGCCCGGCACCTGCGCCTGCGGGCGCGGCCTGCCGAGACTGGGCGCGATCTCCGGTCGGTCGTCGGATGCCGTGCGCCTGCCCGACGGCACGACGATCGCGGGCGCGCTCGGCCACATCTTCGACGATGCGCCGCTGTCGATCCGGCAGTTCGAGATCGTGCAGGAGGCCGACTACGCCGTCACCCTCCGCTGCATCCCGAGCGATGCGCCGGATGCGCAGGCCGGGATCGACGCGGCCGCCGCGAAGCTGCGCTTCGCCACCAAGGGCCTGGTTCCGGTGACGGTGGAGCGGGTCGAGAGCATCCCGCAGGTGGGCGGCAAGATGCGTTTCATCCGCAGCGCAGCGCCGGTCCCTCCGGCCTGATTCCGGCCCGCCGGGCTTCCGATATATTTCAGTTTCGCAACGATCTTCCAGTAGGCGTGTGTACACTGACCCCTGGCCGCCGCCCTCCGGGTAGGCGGTGCGTACCGATACTGCACACCATCTCGCCCGGAGGGGGCAAGTTGGAGGGGCGCGGTGTACGCGGGCTGAAACCCCTAGGAGAACCCTGTTGCGTCTTCGACGTCACCATCACCGTCCCGATCCCTCCCCTCGTCTGGCGACCACCGGCGCCACCGCTGCGGTCGCAGCCGTGACGCTGCTGCTCGGCCTGGTCGGCGCTCCCGCCTCGGCGGCTGAGACCCCGGCACCCGAGCCGACGACGACCGAGACCCCGGCCCCGTCCCCGGAGCCGCAGCCGAGCGCGAGCGAGGTGCCGGCCCCCGATCCGGCGTCACCCGATCCCGCCCCCGGCGATTCGCCGGCCACGGATGCTCCCGCGCCCGAAACCCGCAGCGCGGCGGCAGCGGCACCGACCGTGCTGCTCACCGACGACTTCGAGCGCACCTCGCCCGCGGGGTGGGGCAGCTCCGACAACGGGCTGGCCTACACCTCGTGGTCGTCGCGTGCGGGTGTCGCGAGCGTCGCCGACGGCGCGGCGACCATCGCGCTGAAGCCCGGCGAATCCGCCTACCTCACCCCTCGCGCCGTCCAGGCGAAGGACGTGCGGCTCTCCGCCGACGTGCGCCTGTCCTCGACGGGCGGGCGGGGCTACTACGCCTACACGACCCGCGTGCAGAGCGACGGCGCCTCGTACCGTGTGCGCCTGCTCACCGACGCGAAGGGGCAGGTGCAGCTCTCGGTGCTGCGCACCCAGGACGGCAAGGACACCGAGCTGAAGTCGGCGTCGGTGCCGTTGAGCATCCTCGGTGATTCCTGGTACACGTTCGACGCGACCGTCACCGGAACGGATGCCGTCAGCTTCGAGGCCCGCCTCACGCCGAAGGGCACCACTCCCGGTGCACCGCAGCTGACCGTCACCGACGCCTCACCGAGCAAGATCGGCGGAGCCGGTGGATTCGCGCTGTGGGGTTATGCCTCCAGCAGCGGCGCCTCGGCATCGGCGCTGCAGATCGATGCCCTCGAGGCCACGGTCGCCACGGGACCGTTGAGCAGCGAGGTCGTGACGGACCCGGAGCCCGAGCCCCAGCCGGAACCGCAGCCGGAACCGGAACCTCAGCCCGAGCCGGAACCGCAGCCCGAGCCGGAGCCCCAGCCAGAGCCGGAGCCCCAGCCGGAGCCGCAGCCCCAGCCGGGCACCGGTCTCGAGGCCCGCGGTTCCGCCCCGGTCGGCACCGCGTCGTACGCCGTGCCGCAGGGGGCCGTGTTCGTCAACGGTTCGTCGACGTCGCAGAGCCAGAACGGCAGCGCGGCGGCACCGTACCGCAGCGTGCAGAAGGCGGTCGACTCCTCTCCCGCCGGCTCGACGATCGTCGTGCGCGCCGGGGAGTACCACGAGTCCGTCGAGGTGCCGTTCAACAAGACCATGACCATCCAGGCCTACCCGGGCGAGGCGGTCTGGTTCGACGGATCGACCCGGGTGACGTCCTGGACGAAGTCCGGATCGTCGTGGGTGAGCGGCGGATGGACCGCGGAGTTCGACGACGACATGCTGAACGGCAACGCGAGCTGGTTCGTCGACCCGAACTACCCGATGGCCAACCACCCCGACATGCTGTTCATCGACGGGGTGGCGCAGAAGCAGGTGGCCTCGGCATCCCAGGTCACAGCCGGCACCTTCGCGGTCGATTACGCAGCCGACCGACTGATCCTCGGTACCGACCCGAGCGGTAAGCAGGTGCGGGCCAGCGATCTCGGGCAGGCGTTCAACGTGCGCTCCGCGAACTCGCAGCTCAAGGGCCTCGGCGTCCGCCGCTACGCGACCTCGTACGACGTGCTCGGCACCATCCGCATGCACAACGTCGGGGTCACGCTTCGCGATCTGGTCATCGAGGACAACGCCACGATCGGACTCTTCGTGGGCAACGACCGCGCCACGGTCGACAACCTCACGATCCGCCGCAACGGTCTGCTCGGCATGTCGTTGACCACGGCGTACGACTCGACCGTGTCGGACTCGCTCATCACCGACAACAACAACGAGCGCTTCAACGGCTCGCCCGTCGCCGGTGGTATCAAGGTCACGCGCTCCCGCGGGGTCGACATGACCAACGTCGACACGAGCCGCAACGTCGGCAGCGGAACCTGGTTCGACGAGTCCTGCTACGACGTGAACATCGTCGACGTCACGTCGAACGACAACACCGAGATCGGCATCCACGCCGAGCTCTCGTCGAAGGTCACGATCGCCCGCAGCCAGACGTTCGACAACAAGGAGGGCATCCGGATCTTCGATTCGGAGGGCGTGCTCATCACGAACAACGACCTCGGCAACAACTCCCGGCACGACATCAACCTCATGCAGGACGAGCGACGTCAGGCCACCCACAAGGTCGGGCGCGACCCGCGCGTGACCGGTGCCGACCCGACGGTGACGTGGATCACCCGCAACATCACGATCCGCAACAACGTGTTCGGCGCGGGCGGTCCGCGGGCGATCTTCGCTCACGACACCCAGACCGGGCGGGCCGTCGACACGTGGAACCTCACGATCGACGGGAACCTCTTCAGCAGTTCGAAGGGCGGACCGTCGATGGTCACCTGGGGTGGCTCGGGCAACGTCTACGAGACGTTCTCGACGCCGCTCGCGCTCGCCTCGGCGAAGAACACCGGATGGCGCAACGCGATGACCACCACCGCCGAGCCCTTCTCGGGCATGGCCGACGAGATCGCCGCCAACAGCGGCATCGCGCGTCCGCTCACCGGCGCGGCTGCGACCCTTCTCGGGGTCGGCAGCGGCACCGTGCTGCTGGGCAGCGGCCGCTGACACCCACCCCCACCGAATCCGCCCGCCGCGTCCGTGATGCGGCGGGCGGATGGGTGGTGGGGGCGCGCCGAGCGGCCGTGCCGTGCAGAATGGTCGGGTGACAGCCGACACCCGCCGCCCGCATCTGCTCGTGCACGCCGGCTGGGAACTGTTCGGTTCCGACCGGATGCTCCTCGAGAGCGCACGGGGTCTGCGCGACGCGGGTGAGCGGGTCGTCGTCGCGCTTCCCGCGGCGGGGCCGCTGGTCGGCGAGCTCCAGGCCGCCGGCGTCGAGGTCCTGATCCCGCCGACCTTCGCGTTGCGCAAGTCGGCTCTCCGCCCGCGCAACTGGCTGCGCTCCCTGCGCGATGCCATCCGCGGGTTCGTCGCCGCCGTCGTGATCACCCGTCGCCTGCGACCTCGGACGCTGTACGTGAGCACGATCGTGCTGCCGCTCTGGCCCATCGTCGGCCGCCTGCTGCGCGTGCCGACCGTGACGCACGTGCACGAGGCCGAAGCATCCGCCGCCCGCATCGTCAACACGGTGCTCTATGCGCCGCACCTCGCCGCGCACCGCATCATCGTGAACAGCGAGTTCACGATGCGCACGGTGGGCTCGGTGATCCCGGCGCTCGGTCGTCGCGCGACGCTCATCCCCAACGGGGTCGACTCCCCGGACTCGGTGCCCGAGCCGCGCGCGGTGATCGATCGCCTGCGCATCGCCTACGTCGGTCGAATCTCCCACCGCAAGGGCCCCGACGTGGCCGTCGAAGCGGTCGCTCTCCTCGGCGACGCCGGGATCGAGGCGGAGCTCGACCTCATCGGGGCCGTCTTCGAGGGCAACGAGGCGTACGACGAAACCCTGCGGCGTCGCACCGACGAGCTGGGCGTCGCGCATCTCGTGCAGCACCACGGCTTCCGGTCCGACGTGTGGCCGGCGCTCGGAGCGGCCGACGTGCTGGTGGTGCCTTCCCGCCAGGACGAGTCCTTCGGCAACACGGCCGTGGAGGGTGTCCTCGCCGGGCGCCCCGTCGTGGCGAGCGAGATCCCCGGACTGCGCGAGGCGGTCGGGGCGTACGGCTCGGCCGCGTTCGTCGCGCCGGGCGATGCCTCGGCGCTGGCGGATGCTCTCGCCCGCGTCGTCGCGGACTGGTCGGCGCTCCGCGTGACGGCGCTCGCCGATCGTGACCGGGCGAAGGAGCGCTTCGCCCCGGAGGTGTACCGGGCGACGATCGCGGCTTTCCTCAGCGACCTCGCACGGGGTCGCTGAGGTCGAGGGCGCAGGGGTCCGAGACCGCTGACGTCAGCGCGAACCCGCCGCGGAGTCGAGGAAGGCCGCGGCCTGACGCAGGAACTGCTCGACCTCGGCCGACGTCGAGGTCAGCATCGCGCGGTGCTCGCGCGCCGAGTCGTGGTGCGCGTCGGCGATGTCGAACGGGTTCCGGCGGCGGCGACCGAACAGCGTGCGGTTCGTCTTCGGCGGTGCGGTGAAGCCGCGACGGGCGTGGAGCGCCTCGGCGTATCGGGCCAGGCCCGTGGTGCTCGCGGCATCCGCATCGAATTCGGCGATGATCTCGAACTCACGGGCATCGACGGGCTCGACCCCGAGGTGGATCGCCTCGCGCAGGGTGAATGCGCGGGAACGGGCCTCGGGTGCGGCGGCGGCGACCGCCGAGCGCTCGGCGCGACTGGCGGTGAGGATCAGATCGGCGGTCCGCAGCGCCTCGGCGTCGATCGCCTCCGAGCGGTGGCCGGCGGCGAGGATCGGCGTCTCGGCATCGCCGGAGGCCTCGGCGATCTCGGCCGAGGTCACGCACATGCGATTGCCCGCCGTGCCCACGCGGGTACCCGCGCTCGAGATCTGCCACCCGGCTGCATCGCCCTGCGCGCGGAGCACCAGCTCCATCAGCGGCGACCGGCAGATGTTCGCCTCGCAGACGAAGATCAGTCTGTGCGTCACGTGTTCCCCCGTCGTGCCCCGCAGAGATCTCTGCGGTCCGATCCTCCAACATAGGTGATAATGGTCGCGGGGAAGGCACCGTGCGAGACACTGAGGCACGTCGAGGTGCCGAGGGAATACGGGGACACATGACACTGCAGGACTATTTCCAGTCGCTCAGGAGCCACTGGATCGTGATCGTCGTGCTGATGGTGCTCGGCGCGGGCTCCGCATACGGGTACTCGCAGTTCATCGACCCCGAGTACCGGGCCGAGTCGCAGGTGATCGTGATCCCGACCCGGGGCGAGAACACCAGCGAGCTGGTGCAGGGGTCGAACTACGTGCAGAGCCTGGTGCAGACCTACACGCTCCTCGTGAAGTCGCCGACCGTGCTCGACCCGGTGATCGACGACCTCGGGCTCGACGAGACCGCCAACCGTCTGGCGCGACGGGTCGACGTCAACGTTCCCCTGAACACCGTCGTCATCGAGATCGGGGTGACGGATGCCAGTGGCGAGAGCGCGGCCGAGACCGCGAACGCGATCGCCCAGGAGCTCGCGACGGCCGTCGAGGGCGTCTCTCCGGTCAGTGCCGACGGCGAGCCCGCCGTGCGCGTCGACACGATCTCCGCCGCACGCACTCCGACGGTTCCGATCTCCCCGAACACCCGCCTGAACGTGATGGTGGGTGCCGTCGCCGGAATCGCGCTCGGTGTCGTCTTCGCGCTGCTCCGACGGCTTCTGGCCACCCGCATCACGACCGCGCGCACGCTGAGCGACGCCACCGAGGTCGCCCTCCTCGGCGAGATCCCCGAAGCATCCGACACCCACACGATCGCCCGCATCATCCGCTCGCAGCCCGACGGCCGCGTCGCCGAGGCGATGCGGCAGGTCGCCGCGAGCCTCAAGTTCGTCGACGTCGACAAGAACCGTCGCGTCATCCTCGTCACCTCGTGCTCGGCGCAGGAGGGTAAGTCGTCGGTGAGCCTCGGACTCGCCCTGACCCTCGCCGAGGGAGGGCGCTCGGTGCTGTTCATCGAGGCAGACCTGCGCCGCCCGAGCACCGCCCGCTACACCCAGCTCGAGGGCTCGATCGGCTTGACCACCGTGCTGATCGGCGACGTGGAGCTCGCCGACGCCGTGCAGCAGTGGGGTAGACCCGGACTCGACATCCTCACCGCCGGAGCGCAGCCCCCGAACCCGGGCCAGCTGTTGTCGAGCGGCGGACTGCATCGCATCGTCGACGAGGCGCGCGATTCGTACGACTACGTCATCATCGACACCGCGCCCGTGCTGTCGGTCAGCGACGCGCTGTGGCTGTCGACGATGGCCGACGGCACCCTGTTCGTCGTGCGCTCGAACCGCACCAAGGCCGCCGATCTCACGCGCGCCCTGGGTTCGCTCGAGTCGACCAGGACCCCGGTGCTCGGAATCGTGCTGAACGGTGTGCGCGGCGCGGCGAAGAGCCCGTACTACACCGACGAGCCGAGACGCGGCGTCCGCCCGCGCCGCGCCGCCCGCGCCCCGCGCTGACACCGCCATGAACTCGCTCCTGGCCCTCGGCGCTCGCGCGCTGACGATGGTCGTCTCGCTGGTCTGCGGGGTCATCACGACCCGCATGATCCTCGGCGAGACCGACATCCAGCACTACGCCCTGTACTCGCTGCTCATCACGATCCCGTCACTGCTGACGTTCACCGACCTCGGCAGCGGCGCGGTTCTCGTGAACGCCGTCGCGACCAGTGACGACATCCGCACCGATCGCCGGCTCCGACTGCAGGTCACCTCGGTCGGCCGCATCCTGCTGATGTTCGCTACCGGACTCATGCTCATCAACACCGTGCTGCTCGTCACGGGCGGATGGCGCGCCCTGTTCGGCGACGCCGGTGCGATCCCGGGGGCGGCGCTCGCCGCCTTCCTCTGCATCACGCTGTTCAGCCTGTCGATCACCCTGGGCGTGTGGTTCCGCATCCTGCTCGGGCAGCGGCGCAACCACCTGGTGATCCTGGTGCAGGGCCTCATCTCGCCGGTCACCCTCGGTGGTGTCTGGCTGATGCTCCACCTCGGCGGGCGTGATTTCGATTCGTATCTCGCGATCGCCTCGTACGGCGCCTCGCTGCTGTCGGCGATCATCGGCTTCCTGCTGGTGACGCGGTCGACGCGGCCGCTGATCCCGGATGCTCTGCGGATGCTGTTCCGCTGGCGCAGCATCCCCGGGGTGAGGGTCATGGACGTCGGCTGGCCGATGCTCGCGCAGATGATCACCTACCCGATCGCCGTCGGGTCGCAGCGTTACGTGCTCGCCCAGTTCGGAACGCCGACCGACGTGGCCGAGTACGGTGTCACGGGTCAGGTGTTCTTCGCCCTCAACGGCCTGGTGATGGCCGCGGGCGTCGCGCTGTGGCCGCAGTTCGCCCGTCTGCGGCACAGGGGTGAGCTGAAGCGCGGACCGTATCTGCTCTCGCTGCTCTTCGCCGGGGCGGTCGCGGCCGCCACCGTGTTCGTCTGGCTGATCGCACCGTGGCTGTTCGAGTTCATCACTCAGGGCGAACTCGACGTGCGCACCTCGACGATCCTCGCCTTCGGCGCGATGATCATGCTCACCGCGGCCGTGTATCCGCTCGGGATGTTCATCATGGACAAACCCGGCATCCGCTTCCAGGTCATCCCGACCCTGGCGATGGCCGCGGTCAGCATCGTGCTCTCGCTCGTGCTGACGCCGGTGCTCGGCATCGTCGGACCGCTGCTCGGCGTGAGCTTCGCGCTGATCGTCTGCCAGGTGATCCCGTACGCGATCTACATCCACCGCCACCGGGATCGACTCCTGAAGAGCGAACCCGATACCGCGGCCGAGACCGCGGTCGACGCGGTCTAGCTGGGCCACTCCGTCTCCGCGCGGTGCGCGCGGCGCGCGAGGGGGTGGATGCTGTCGCCGGCCGCCAGGCGCCGGGCGAGGTCTTCATAGGTTGCGGCGACGTCGTCCCACGAGAACGCATCGGCCGCGCGACGCCGGACGGCAGCGGATGCCGCGGCGACGGCTCCGGCATCCGATTCCGCCGCGTCGACCGCAGCCGCGACGTCCGCCGGCGTGCGGAAGTACCAGCCCTGCTCGTCGAGCACCTCGCGGTTGAAGACCACGTCGAACGCGATCACGGCCGTGCCGGCGCCCATCGCGCGCAGCAAGGAGGGGTTCGTGCCGCCGACCGAATGGCCGTGCAGGTACGTCGAGGCGTGGTGGTAGAGCGCGTCGAGGAGGTCTTGGTCGTAGACGGCGCCGAGCAGTCGGATGCGTGGATCGGCGGCGGCGATCCGGTCGATCGCGGCCGTGTACTCCGCGGCGTAGGGCGCGGAGCCGACCACGACGAGCGGTTTCGTGGCCTGCGACATCGCATAGCCCTCGACGATCTCGCGGACGTGGTTCTCGGGTTCGAAGCGGGCGACGACCAGGTGGTAGCCCCCGGGCTCGAGACCGAGTTCGCGGATGCCGTCGGACGGAGCGTCGTCGAGCAGGGGGGCGCCGTAGCGGATCAGCTCGCTCGCGACGCCGAACTGGTGGTCGTAGTAGTCGGCGATGCCGGGGGCGTCGGCGATGATCGCGTCGGCCTGACGCACCCCGAACGACTCGGCGGCGCGGTAGTACGCCTTGCCGCGCGGGCCCCACTTCGAGCGTCGCCACTCCAGCCCGTCCATGTGGAGGGCGACCGGGATGCGACGGGCGCGCAGCAGCGGGAGGAAGGGCGAGTTCGCGGCGTTGAACACGAACGCGGCATCCGGCCGGGCCTTGGTGACGGCGTGCACCGTCGACAGCGCGGTGTGGCTGAGGGTCTCGAGCGCCTTCTGACGCACCGCCGGCAGGGTCACGCGGCGCATGCCGAGGTGCACGTCGCCCGCTGTGCCGGCGTCGCGCCCGTAGACCAGCACTCGATGCCCGCGTTCGACGAGGCGCCGTCCGACCTCTTCGACGGCGGTCTCGAATCCCCCGTAGGCGGCGGGGATGCCGCGCGTGCCGATGAGGGCGATGCGCAGGGACGTCGACGACGGAGCGGAGGCGGTCTGCATCGCATCAGTATGCCCGAGGCGGCCGACAACGCCGGAAGACCGCGGGCTATCCTGGGGCGGTGTCCACGCCGCCGCACGAACGCCGCCCGCTGATCTGGGGATTCCCTGCCGAGCAGTCGGTGACGCGCTGGGAGCGCCGGCACTCCGCCGGCGAGGTGCCGAGCGTGTGGCCCTACGGGCTCGACGGTCTGTGCGAGTACGCGCCGGTCGCGGTGCTCGACCTCCCGGCCCCCGGACGTCTCTCGCGCCTGCGGTCGCGCGTGGGGATCGGACCCCGACCGCGCGCCCAGACGGCGTTCACGTGGGACGAGAACGCGGCGTTCCGCATGCAGGTCGCGAGCCCCTACGAGCGGTTCGCCTCCGGAGTGATCTGGCTGACCGACATGATCGAGCGCGGAGCCGACACCGGTCGTCTCGTCGAGGTGCTCCGCGGCGCCGAGACGCTGTGGGTGCTCAGCGAGGCGCAGGTCGAGCCCCTGCGCGCCCTCTTCGGAAGCGCGGGGCCACGGATCGTCGCGGTGCCGTTCGGCGTCGACGCCGAGTTCTTCTCGCCCCGCCCGTACCCCGATCGCCCGCGCATCGTCAGCGTCGGCAACGACCGCGACCGTGATCCGCAGACGCTGTTCCGCGCGCTGGCGCGCGTGCACGAGCAGCGCCCGGACGTCGAGCTCATCGTCCAGTCGTCGGCGTCGACGGATGCTCCGGCCGGCGTCGAGGTCGTGCAGCGGATGAGTCATGGCGAGCTGCACGAGCTCTATGCGACGGCATCCGTCATCGCCACCGCGACCCGGCCCAATCTGCACGTCTCGGGCATGACGGTGACGCTCGAGGCCTTCGCGACCGGTCGGCCGGTCGTGAACACCGACACCCCCGGAATGTCGCAGTACGTCACCGAGGGACGCACCGGCCATCTCGTGCCGCTCGGCGACGACGAGGCCCTCGCGCAGCGGTTGATCGGCCTGATCGACGATCCGCAGCGCGCAGCGGAGATGGGGCTGGCGGGGCGTCGCGACGTCGAGGAGCGCTTCACGACGCACGAGATGTGCGCTCACCTCGCGCAGATCCTGGTCTGACGCCGGGGTGATCTTTCCGGCCCGAGACGCCTGATCCGGGGTGTCGCGGAACCGTCGCGAAACTTCTTCTGGTATCCGGCGCGGTTGTGCGCTATCGTTACCGCGGATGCGTCTATGGGGGACGCGGGGGAATCCACTTCTTTTGCCGATCACTCGGCAGCCGCCTGGGGAGGCGCTATGCGAGTCCGTCGACTCGACGCGATCGAAAACGATCACGATTCGAATTCACGTCCATTCCGTCGTATCGCACTGGGGATCGTCACCGTTCTGGTGACAGCGATGCTCGGTGCCACACTGACGGCTCCCGCCGCGCAGGCCGATACGGTTCCGACCGATCCGGCGCTGCCGACGACCATGAGCGCCGATCCACTGCCGACCGTGCAGATCAACGGCATCGTGTGGGCTCAGGCCGTCGCGGGCAACAAGGTCTTCGCCGGTGGCCAGTTCACCAGCGCGCGCCCGGCCGGCGCCGCCGCCGGCACGAACGAGACGGCGCGGTCGAACCTGCTGGCGTACAACCTCGCCACGGGTGTGCTCGACACGTCGTTCAACCCGAACGTGAACGGTCGCATCCTCGCGGCCGCCGTCTCGCCCGACGGCTCCCGCCTCTACATCGGCGGCGGTTTCACGGCCGTCGACGGGCAGAACCGCTACCGTCTCGCGGCGTTCAACACCGCGACCGGTCAGCTCATCTCGACCTGGACCCCCGGGACGAACACGATCGTGCAGGGCATCGTCGCCACCGACACGACCGTCTACGTCACGGGTGAGTTCACCAACATCAACAACGTCGCCCGCACCGGTGTCGCCGCGCTGAGCGCATCGACCGGTGCCGTGCTCGACTTCAACCCGCAACTCGCGGGCGGCTACGGCGTGCGCGCCGTGGTGGTGTCGCCCGACAAGTCGAAGGTCGTCATCGGTGGTTCCTTCACCTCGACCAACGGCTCGACCAACCCCGGGCGCGGCATGGCCGCCCTCGACGCGGTCACCGGCCAGAGCCTGCCGTGGGCGATCAACAGCGTGATCCGCAATGCCGGCACCGGCGCATCGATCTACGCGCTCGCCTCCGACGGCGACAGCGTGTACGGCAGCGGCTACGACTTCGGCGGCTCCAAGACCGAGGACGACTTCGAGGGCGCATTCCGTGCGAACTGGAGCGACGGATCGATGGCGTGGATGGAGGACTGCCACGGCGACACGTACTCGATCTTCCCGACCGGGGGCGTGCTCTACACGGCGTCCCACACCCACTACTGCGGCAACATCGGTGAGTTCCCGCAGCTCGACCCGTGGAACTTCAACCACTCGCTGGCGTTCGACAAGAACCCGTCGAACCGCACCATCACGCCCGACCCCTACGGTTACCGCAGCTTCACCGGCAACCCTGCCGCGAAGCTGCTGCACTGGTACCCGAAGTGGCAGCCGGGCTCGGTCTCGGGCATGGACCAGGCCGGATGGTCGGTCACGGGTGCCGGCGAGTACCTGATCTACGGCGGTGAGTTCACGGCCGTCGGCGGCGTCGCCCAGCAGGGCCTCGTGCGTTTCGCGAAGCCGTCGACCGCGCCGAACAAGGTCGGCCCGACCATCCAGGGCGGGGCCTACCAGATCAGCACGCAGTCCTTCCGTGCCGGTCAGGTGCGCATCGCGTGGTCGGCCAACCACGATGCCGACAACGCGAAGCTCACCTACGAGGTCTTCCGCCGCGACATCGCGCAGCCGATCTACACGACCACGGCCGAGTCGACGTACTGGGTGCGTCCGCGCCTGACTTACTCCGACAACGCGGTCACCGCGGGTCAGACGTACCAGTACCGCGTGAAGGTCACCGATCCGAACGGCAACTCGACGACGTCCGACTGGACCTCGGCGACCGTGGCCGCGACCGGCACCGAGAACGCCTACAACATCGCCGTGCTCAACTCGCAGCCGAAGTACTACTGGCCGCTGAACGAGGCGTCCGGCACCTCGGGCATCGACTGGATGGCGGGCAACGACGTCACCCTCGCCGGCGGGACCACCCGCGGGCAGGCCGGCCAGGTCGTCGGAGCGGCGTCCTCGTCGACGGCGTTCAACGGCTCGAACGGCACGGGTGCATCCTCGGTGTCGGAGGTCGGACCCAACACCTTCTCGGTGGAGGCCTGGTTCCAGACCACCAGCACGAGTGGCGGCAAGATCGTCGGCTTCGGTAACAACGCCACAGGCAACTCCGGCAGCTACGACCGGCACATCTACCTCAACAACACCGGCCAGGTGTCGTTCGGTGTCTACCCGGGCACCACCCGGGCGGTCACGAGCAGCGCCGGTTTCAACGACGGGCAGTGGCACCACGTGGTCGGCACGATGAGCTCGTCCGGCATGGTGCTGTACCTCGACGGCAAGCGCGTCGGTTCGCGTTCCGACACCACGACCGGTCAGAGCTACTCCGGCTACTGGCGGATCGGCGGCGACTCGCTGGGCAGCTGGCCCTCGGCCGGCAGCTCGGGGTACCTGAACGGTCGGATCGCCGATGTGGCGGTCTACAACACCGCGATCACCCGTGACGTCGTCGACGCCCACTGGGTGGCCTCCGGTCGCACGTCGGCTCTGCCGGCAGCGCCGGCGGATGCCTACGGCAAGGCGGTCTACGACCTCGACCCGACCCTCTACTGGCGTCTGGGCGAGACCACGGGAACCGTGGCAGCCGACTCCGGCCGCGACGGCAGCACCGGCAGCTACAAGACGAGCGGCAACGCCTCCATCCAGCGCGGTGAGACCGGAGCCCTCGCGGGAGTCACCAACAAGTCGATCCGGTTCACGTCCTCGAGCTTCGGCAGCACCTGGAACAACCGTCAGAACGTGATCAGCGACCGTCAGTACGCGGCATCCGACATCTACTCCATCGAGACCTGGTTCAAGACGACCACGACCGGCGGCGGCAAGATCGTCGGCTTCGGCAACAGCAACTCGAACAACGCCAACGCCAGCTCGAACTACGACCGCCACATCTACATGGACACGGTGGGCCGATTGAAGTTCGGCACCTACAACGGGGGGACGAACATCCTCACCGCGCCGAGCACCTACCGCGACAACCAGTGGCACTATGTCGTGGCGCAGCAGTCTCCGAGCGGCATGCAGCTGTACGTCGACGGTGAACTGGTCGCGTCGAACTCGGTGTCCAACGCCGAGGACTACGCCGGATACTGGCGGGTCGGCGGAGACTCGACATGGGAGGGCAACCCGTTCTGGGTGGGCTCGGTCGACGAAGTGGCGATCTACTCCGCGCCGTTGTCCGCGAGCCAGATCCTGCAGCACTACCAGCTGGGTAAGACCGGACAGGGCAACGAACTCCCGGTCGCGCAGTTCACGACCACGCCGACCGACCTGTCGGTGGCCTTCGACGCCTCGAGCTCGAGCGATGTCGAAGGGCCGATCGCCGACTACAGCTGGAACTTCGGTGACGGCGAGACCGGCAGCGGAGTCGCGCCGACCCACGCCTACACGACGGCCGGCACGTACACCGTCACGCTGACGGTGCGCGACAGCGGGTCGTTGACCTCCTCGGTCAGCCACGACGTCGTCGTGCGCAACCCGAACGTGCTGCCGACATCGGCGTTCACCGCGAGTGCCGAGTTCCTGGCGCTGTCGGTCGACGGCTCGGCCAGCGCCGACCCGGACGGCACCATCGCGAGCTACTCGTGGAACTTCGGAGACGGAGCATCCGCGACGGGCGCGACCGCGGCGCACACCTTCGGCGCGAGCGGCACCTACGCGGTCTCGCTCACGGTCACGGACGATCGCGGCGGCTCGGCGACGAGCACGCAGCAGATCGTGGTCGAGGCGGCGAACGTGCCGCCCAAGGCCGTGGCCAACGTGGTGCGCGGTGCGGACGGCATGACCGTCTCGGCCGACGGCAGCGGGTCGACGGACACCGACGGCACGATCACGGCCTACGCCTGGAACTTCGGTGACAACGCGACCGCGACCGGAGCGACGGCCAGCCACACCTACACGACCGCCGGCACGTACACCGTGACCCTGACGGTCACCGACAACCGCGGTGCGACGCACCAGGCGACCTCGTCGGTCGTCGTGGCTCCGGCCTCGACCGAAGACGTGATCGCCCGCGACGCCTTCGCACGGTCGGCGAGCGCCTCGTGGGGCAGCGCCGACGTCGGAGGCGCGTGGACGACCACCGGCGGGGCCGCGGCCTTCTCGGTCGCGGACGGCGTGGGCAAGATGGCTCTGGCAGCCGGGCAGACCCGCGAGGCGCGCCTCGCCGGAGTCAGCTCGACGAACACCATCACCTCGTTGACGATCTCGTCGAGCAACGCGACCTCGGGCGGCGCCTTCAACCTCACGGTCAACGGCCGTCAGGTCGGGAGCGACGTCTACTCGGGCCGCATCAAGGTCGAGTCCACCGGAGTGATCCGCCTCTACCTGCTGCGCAACGAGACGGCGATCGGCAACAGCGTGGTGCTGCCCGGCAACTACGTCGCGGGTGAGAGCCTGTCGGCCGTGCTGTCGGTGCGGGGAACCTCGCCGACCAATCTGTCGCTCAAGGTGTGGCGCACGGGAACGACCGAGCCGACCACGCCGCAGCTCCAGACGACCGACACCACGGCCGCGCTGCAGCAGGCGGGATCCGTGGGGCTGAAGATGGCCGTCAGTTCGGTCTCGACCGTGTCGACCGTGATCAGCATCGACGACTACAAGGTGGTCACCGGTGCGGTCGTCGCGCAGCCGAACCAGGCGCCGGTCGCCGCGTTCGTGTCTTCGACGACGGGCCTCACGGCCAACGTCAACGCGAACGGTTCGAGCGACTCCGACGGCACGATCGCGTCGTACGCCTGGAACTTCGGAGACGGAGCGACGGGTACCGGCGTCACGGCGTCGCACCCTTACGCCGCGGCCGGCACCTACACGGTGACGCTCACGGTGACCGACGACGACGGAGCGACGCACACCATCACGGCCCCCGTGACCGTGACCGCGCCGCCCGTCGACCCGCCGGCGGGACCGACGCCGCTCGCGACCGACGAGTTCAACCGCACTCTCACCGGAGGGTGGGGGACGTCGGATCTCGGCGGAGCCTGGGCCACGTCGGGCGGTAATGCCGCCTTCGGCGTCGCCGCCGGTCAGGGAACGGTGACTCTGGCACCCTCGCAGACCCGTGAGGCCCGTCTGGGCGTCTCGGCGACGAACATCGTGCTCGACACGCTGTTCTCGTCCGACGTCGCGTCGACCGGCGGCACGGCGAGCGTGACGGTGCTCGGACGCACGGTCGGAACCTCGAACTACTCGGCCCGCGTGCGGTTCGAGCCGGCCGGGGTCATCCGCCTCTACATCCTGCGCGACGAGACCGCGATCGGTAACAGCTACGTGCTGCCGACCGCGTACACGCCCGGGCAGGTATTGCACACCAAGCTGTCGGTCACGGGCACGAACCCGACCACGATCGCCGCGAAGATCTGGGTCGAGGGGCAGCCAGAGCCCACCGCGTGGCAGCTGCAGGGCACCGACACGACGGCGGCTCTGCAGGCGGCCGGCGGCGTCGGAATCAAGACGTCGATCAGCTCGGCGTCGACCAACCCGGCGACCAAGCTGTCGTTCGATCGCATCGCCGTGGTGGTTCCGCAGTAGGCACGGTGCGGGGAAGGCCAGGCCAGGCGCTCGCCCTCCCCGCATCTGGGCGATCCGGGAGTGCCCGATACGCTCCCGTCGCTGGAAGGCCCGGCATCCTCACGGATGCCGGGCCCTTTCCGTGCTCGAGTATCCACGTGAGGAGTCACAACACGCCGCCCCCGAGGGCTCCGCAGGGCGTGTCTTGACCCCTCGCGACTGCCCGCGCCTGCACGGGTGACCAACGACGGCCAACGACGACCAACAACCGCCGCACGGGCTGCGCTGCGTGCCGCGCGGACGGCTACGCCGAAGGGGTGCTCGGCTTCGGGAGCCGCGCGTACTCGGGCGTCACGTGCCCGATGGCGCCGAGGATGCGACCCTGCGCGAACCAGGTGCGTCGTGTCAGCACGGCATGGGCCGCGACGTCTCCCCGTAGACGCGCGAGCGCGCCGCGAGCCGAGAACACGATCAGGCGGGCAACGCCGCCGACCAGATGCACACCGCGCAGAAGAATCCGCCGCGGCGTCGACGACGTGCGCGTGAGCAGGCGCGTGCGCATCTGCCCCTGCGAGATGGTCCGGCGTCGCACGAACTCTCGCGTCGTCCGGGCCATGGGAACCTCGTCGCGCACGACGGAGTCGGCGGAGGCGATGATCGACCCGCCCGCCGCGAGGATCGCTCGCCCGAACAGCATGTCCTCGCCGCCGGCCAAGCCGAGGTTCGTGTCGAAGGAGACACCGAGCTGCCGCACCTGGGCGGCATCGACCAGCACGTTCCCGGTGGCGAGAGCATCGAGGTGCTGCCCGGTGACGCGTCGTCGGCGTCGCATGAAGCCACCGGCGACGATCCACGGGTCCGTGCCCTCGGGCCACACGTACTCGACGTAGCCCATCACCACCGCGGGATGCTCCGCCGCCCAGACCCGCAGGAGGGCATCGAGCCAGCCCGGTTGCGGGACGACATCGTCGTCGACCATCGCGACGAGTTCACCGGCGCGGGCGGCGTCGAGCGCAGCCTGACGAGCCGCCGCGATCCCGGGAGTGGGCTCCGAGACGTAGTCGACGCCGAGGCCGGCGGCGACCGCGGATGCCGATCGCTCCGGGTCGTTGTCGACGAGCGCGATCCGCATCCGGGTGCCCGCGGCTCCCGCGGCGTCTCGGATCGCGGCGACCAGCGGTGGCAGCAGCTCGGTGCGTCGGAAGGTCGTCACGGCGACAAGGACGGCAGGGCCCTCGTCGGGCGTGGCGGCGCTCATGCGTTCAGTATGCCCCGCTGGGCTGCACCATGACCTTCGCCGTACGCCACATGATCTGCAGGTCGTTCATGACCGACCAGTTCTCGACGTAGCGAAGGTCGAGACGCACGCTCTCGTCCCACGACAGGTCGCTGCGACCCGAGACCTGCCACAGACCCGTGATGCCGGGTTTGATGTAGAGGCGCCGGAACACCGTGCCGTCGTACGCGGTGACCTCGGTCGGCAGCGGCGGGCGAGGCCCGACCACGCTCATATCGCCGACGAGCACGTTCCAGAACTGTGGCAGTTCATCGAGCGACAGCTTGCGCAGCACGCGACCGACGCGCGTGACACGGGGGTCGTCCTTCATCTTGAACAGGAGACCCGAGCCCTCGTTCTGCAGCTTGAGCGCCGCGAGCTTCTGCTCGGCATCCGTCGCCATCGAGCGGAGCTTGACCATCCTGAAGCGCCGGCCGTCGCGCCCCACCCGTTCCTGGTGGAAGAACACGGGGCCGGGGGAGTCGAGCTTGATGAGAAGGGCGAGCGCCGGAAGGATCAGGCCGATCGGGATGAGGGCGAGGGTCGCGACGACCACGTCGAGCGCCCGCTTGAGCACGTGCTTGCCGCCCTCGTAGGTCGGGATCTGCACCTGGATCAGGGGGAGTCCCTCGACCGAGGCGAACGAGATGCGGGGGCCGGCGACGTCGGTGAGTCGGCTCGACAGAACCAGTTCGGCGGCCGTGCCCTCGAGCTGCCAGCTCAGGTGCTTGACGAAGTCGGGGTCGCGCTCCGGACGACTGGCGACGATGATCGTGTCGGCGCCGAGCTCGGTGGCCACGGTCGCCACGGAGTTGGAGTTGCCGAGCACCGGGAAGCGGATGTCGTCGATCTCGACGTCGCGGGCGTTGCCGTCGAGCAGCGTCGCCCCGACCACCTGGTAGCCGGAGGCGCCGATCGGGTGCAGCGTACGGATGACGTACTCGACGTCGTCCCGGTTGCCGACGACGAGCGTGCGGGAGGCGAAGCGCCCGTGACGCCGCTCGCCCTGCAACCAGTGCCGCCATCCCCAGCGCGTGACGAGCAGTGCGAGCAGTCCGACCGGCAGTCCGACGACGAGCATCAGCTGCATCGACTCCCACGCCAGCAGCACGTCGATGATCGCGACCAGACCGAACGCGAGTCCGCTCGCGTTCGCCACGCCGCGGTACTCGGTCGCGCTCGCCTGGAACAGCGCGGCGTCACGGGTGTGGAGTGCCCCGAGCATCAGGAACCACAGCACGGCCAGCGGCGCGCTGGCGCGCAGCACTTCGAGCACCGTGAGGCCGATGGACAGCTGGATCGCCGCCGTCAGTGCGACGGCGAGCAGGATGACAGCCGCATCCGTCGTCCGCAGTCGCATCCGATATCGCCGCTCCCACTGACGGCGGCGTTCCAGCGTTGCGGAGACGCGCGGTGAGACCACCGAGCGCGGCACCGACTTGACGGCTCGCGGAGCGGCAACCGGCACGAATGCCGTTCCTGCGCGAGTGATGCTCACGGCATCCTCTACGGAGGTCATGCCGAGGCTCCTCGAGCCGGTGATGTACGCAAAAATCCCCAGTGCGCCATTGTTTCCCCAGATATTCCCCAGACCGCCAGCCCCACGCTCGCGGTTTCGTCTGCATTCCCGACCCCTCGGGTCCCTCTGACGTTCCGTGATCCCACATCACGGGCGAGCAGACACCGTCCCACACGGCGAATGCATACAGAGAGCACTGCAGACTCCCGTCAGCATAGCCCACGGCGGTCGCGTTCGGTAGGTTCTCCGCGCAACGATCCGAAACGATATTCCGGCGGCCCGGCACGCCGCCGCGACAGCGGGTCTATCCTGGCGCGGTGACACCCAACGCCACTTCACCGAGACTGCGTCTCACCCGCATGATTCCGCGTGACGCCGCCCAGCCGCACCGGGTCGCCAGCTCGCTCGAGCTGTTCTTCGACCTCGTGTTCGTCGTCGCCGTGAGTATCGCCTCGGCGCAGCTCCACCACGCCCTCAGCGAGGGGCATCTGCAGCACGGGATCATCTCGTACGCCATGCTCTTCTTCGCGATCTGGTGGGCGTGGATGAACTTCACGTGGTTCGCGACCGCGTTCGACACCGACGACTGGCTGTACCGCGTCACCACGATCGTGCAGATGAGCGGAGTGCTCGTGCTCGCCGCCGGCATCCCCAGCGCGTTCGAACACGGCCACTTCGCGCTCGTGGTCGTCGGATACGTGGTGATGCGCATCGCCATGGTCGCCCAGTGGTTGCGGGCGTCGCGCGCCGCGGGTCCGCTGCGCCAGGCGACCCGGCGGTACGCCTTCGGCATCGCCGCGGTGCAGGTGCTCTGGATTCTCTTCCTGCTGGTGCCGGAGGGGCCCTTCCAGCTCGTCGCCTTCGCCGCGTTCGCGCTGCTGGAGATGTCGATCCCGGTCTTCGCCGAGCACGAGCGGCAGACCCCTTGGCATCCGCACCACATCACCGAGCGCTACGGACTGTTCACCCTGATCGTTCTCGGCGAGAGCCTGCTGGCGTCGGCGAACGCGATCATCGAGGCGCTGCACGAGGCCGAGTCCTTCGTGCCCTTCATCTCCATCTCCGTGCTCACCCTGGTGGTGACGGCATCGCTGTGGTGGATCTACTTCTGGCCGGAGCACCATCGTGCGGTCGGATCGTTCGGCAGCTCGCTGCGCTACGGTTACACGCACTACCTGATCTTCGCGGCGGCGGCCGCCTTCTCGGCCGGCATCGAGGTCGAGCTCGACGTGCTCACGGGCAAGAGCGAGCTGTCGAGTACGGCCGCGTCCTTCACGGTGACGGTCCCGATCGCCGTCTTCCTGCTCGGCGTCTGGTGGGTCGCCATCCGCAGAAGCGCCGACCGCGTCGTGAACACGGTCGTGCCGATCGGTGCGGTGCTCGTGCTGCTCGACCCGATCCTTCCGGTCCCCGTGGCGCTCACCGCGGTGATCATGGTGATCATCGTGGTGTTCCTGGTGCTCCACCCGCCGGTGCCGGAGAAGAAGGCCGCCGTCATCGAGAACGCATAGCCCGCGCAGGGGCGACGCATCACCCGCCGCGCGACCATGGATGCTCCCGACCCGCACACGAGGAGCGCGACCATGACCCGGATCCCCGAGCCCGACCGTACGGCCGAGGGCCCCGCCTACGAAGGTCGTCTTCTCGATCGTCCCGATGAGGAGGTGGTCGATCAGGGCGCGGCTTTCGACTTGCGCACCCTGCTGACGCGTCGCGGAGTGCTGAGCCTGGCGGGGATCGGCCTGGGCGCGGTGGTGCTCGCCGCCTGCGCTCCGTCGGTCACGGCATCCGGTTCTCCCTCGCCGACCGCGACGCCGGCGCCCAGCCCGACTCCCACCCCCACGCCGACAGCGGATGCCGTGGCCGCCGACGTCTCGGAGATTCCCGAGGAGACCGCGGGGCCTTACCCGGGCGACGGCTCGAACGGTCCGGACATCCTCGAGGACTCGGGCATCGTCCGCCAGGACATCCGCTCCTCCATCGACGGCGGCGCGACGGCCGAGGGAGTGCCGCTCGTGTTCGAGCTGCAGATCGTCGATGTCGCCAGCGGGGCGCCTGCCGAGGGCGTCGCCGTGTACGCCTGGCACTGCACGGCGCAGGGCGAGTACTCGATGTATTCGTCGGGCCTGGAGGACGTCACCTACCTGCGGGGCGTGCAGGTGGCGGATGCCGCGGGCACGGTGTCGTTCACCTCGATCTTCCCCGGCTGCTACGCCGGGCGCTGGCCGCATATCCACTTCGAGGTGTATCCGGACGTCGCGTCGATCACCGACGCGAGCAATGCGATCGCGACGTCTCAGCTGGCGCTGCCCGAGGCCGAGTGCGCGGCGGTCTACGCGACCTCGGGCTACGACGGCTCGGCTCGGAATCTCTCTGGGATCACGCTCGCCAGCGACAACGTGTTCGGGGAGGATTCGGCCGTGTCGCAGCTCGCGACGATGTCAGGGGATGCGTCCGCGGGGTACCGTGCGGTGCTGGCCGTGGGAGTGACGGTCTGACACGCCTCCGGAAGTCTGCTACTCTGTCTACGCAACGTGTGTGCACGCCCCTCTCGGCGCCCACGTCGCCACTGATCAGGGCCATTCCGGACCACGCACATCGACGCGCGCGGCATCCGCCCACGATCTTCCATCGCGGAGCGCCGACGCGCCCGCCACACAGCAATGATGAGCATGACCATGAGTACGACAACTTTCCATCCGACCGATCCGTTGACCTGGAAGCAGGCCGACCTCGACGTGCACGTCGCGACCCGCGACGGCGAATTCGCCGGTTTCGTCGAGTTCGACGGCACCGCCCACGTCGTGCGTGACGCGCGCGGTGCCGATCTCGGCACATTCGCCGATCTCGATGACGCTCAGCGGGCTCTGGAGTTCTCACACGAACCCCACAGCAAGCGCCGGAACCTCGGTTTTCCCGCGGTTTTCCGCCGCCGCCCGCGCCGCGCCCGCGCCTGAACGACCCCGCCCCTCCGGAATCGCATGCCGGAGGGGCTTTCGTATGCCCTCCCGCGCATGCGGGCAGGGTTAGCCTGAGGTCAGCGATCGGCATCTGCCCTTGGCTTCTGAAGCTCAAGGGCTCCCGATCGGAAGGAGAGCATCATCTCCACTTCACAGCTCGAATCCACCGCTTCCACGCTCGGCCCCATCCGGCAGACCTATTCCGGAAACGCCGACTTCCCGCCGATGGCGAAGGCGTATCGCGATGTGCAGCAGGTGGTCAAGGAGACCGGCCTGATGCAGCGCACCCCGGTCTTCTACTCTCTCGTCGCGGGGGCGCTCGCCCTCGGCTTCGGTGGTGCGATCACCGGGTTCATCCTGCTCGGCGACAGCTGGTTCCAGCTCCTCATCGCCGGAGCCCTCGGCATCCTCTTCACGCAGGTGGCGTTCCTCGCTCATGAGGCCGCCCACCGCCAGATCCTCGCGTCCGGTCCGTCGAACTTCCGCCTGGCACGGATCCTCGCGGCCGGCGCCGTCGGCATGAGCTACCACTGGTGGGACTCCAAGCACACCCGCCACCACGGCAACCCGAACCAGGTCGGCAAGGACCCCGACATCCAGGTAGACACGATCTCGTTCCTCGAGACGGATGCCGCGCAGTCGCGCGGTCTCGTGCGCCTGATCACCCGCAAGCAGGGCTGGCTGTTCTTCCCGCTGCTCACGCTCGAGGGCATCAACCTCCACTACATCAGCCTCAAGCACCTCACCACGCAGAAGAACGTGAAGGGCCGCTGGACCGAGCTGAGCCTCATCGCGCTCCGCCTCGCGCTGGTCATCGTGCCGGTCTTCCTCTTCCTCCCCTTGGGCATGGCCTTCGCGTTCATGGGCGTGCAGCTCGCCGTCTTCGGCGTCTACATGGGCGCGTCCTTCGCTCCCAACCACAAGGGCATGCCGGTCATCGCGCCCGATGCCAAGCTCGACTTCTTCTCGAAGCAGGTGCGCACCTCGCGCAACGTCAACGGCGGCTGGTGGGCCACCTGGTTCATGGGCGGGCTCAACCACCAGGTCGAGCATCACCTGTTCCCGAACATGTCGCGCCTGCACCTCTCGAAGGCACGCGGAATCGTGCGGGACTACTGCGCGGCCAACAGCATCCCCTACACCGAGACGAGCCTGTGGCGGTCGTACGCGATCGTCATCGCGTACCTCAACCGTGTGGGACTCGCCGCGAGCGATCCGTTCGACTGCCCGGCCGCGTCGCAGATGCGCCGCGCATAGACGACGACCATGACGAAGGCCCGAGCGGAATCCGCTCGGGCCTTCGTCGTGCAGGGGTGTGTCAGCGTGCCGAGTCGTCGTCGCTCTCGACGACCTCGATCGTGATCTTCTCGAGCGGACGATCGTCGTCGATCGCCTCGTCATCGAGCACCTCGTCGCCCAGGAACTCCTCGGCGGGCTCGTCGGCGACCGTCGCGACCTCGCCGAGCGACGCGGTCGCGCCGCCCTCGTCGGAGAAGACGCCGTCGGGGCGGATGAGCTCGCGCACCTCGGCCATGAAGCTCGTGAGCTGCTGCTGCTGCCAGCGCAGCTGACGGGTACGGTCCTCGGCATCCCGCAGCACCGTGTTGGTGTGCGTCGTGACGGCGTCGACGATCTTCTGCGACTTCACCCGCGCGCGGTCGAGCGTCTCGCGGGCGCGCACCTGGGCGTCTGCCTCGATGGACTGCGCCTGCGAACGCATGAGGCGCTCGTAGTCGTCGGCCTTAGCCGAGATGCGCTGGGCGTGGTCGAGAGAGGCCGAGACCTGCTCGTTCGCATCGCTCGTGATGCGCTCGGCGTGGGCGACGGCCTGGTTGTGCAGCACGAGGAACTCCTGCTGGGCGTCGTCCTGGCGGCGGGTCAGCGTCTCTTCGAACTCGAGCACGCGGGCGTTCATCTCGCGCACGTCGCGCTCGGCGTCGGCACGCAGCTGCGTGGTCTCGCGGGTGACGAGCGAGCGCAGTGCGGCCGCTCCCTTCTCCGCCTCGGTGCGGATGGCCGTGGCCTCCTGCGAGGCCTGGTTGACCTTCTCGGTGGCGTGGGCGCCCTCGCGCTCGATGCGCGCCTCGTGCGCCGTGTACTCGGTGTCGATCTTGAGGCGCACCTGGTCGGCATCCCGCTCGGCCTGGGAGATGATGCGGGCGACGTCGGCCTCGGCCTCGGCGCGCTGGGCGGCGACCTCTTCGCGGGCGGCGGCCATGAGGCGGTCGGCCTGCACCGCGGCGTTCTGGATCAGGACGTTCGCCTGCTCCTCTGCCACGCGCAGGATCGCCTCGAACTGCTGGCGCGACGGCGCCTCCTCACCGTCCGGGGCGGGGGCGTCGACGAGCTCGGAGGTCAGCGTCGCGACCTGCTGCTCGGTCTCGGCGACCTTCGCCTTCAGAGCGGTCAGCTCGCTCTCGAGCTCTTCGCGGGCGGAGCCCTCCTCCGACTTCAGCGCGTCGATCGCGTCGGCGTGACGCACCTCGGCGTCGGCCAGGTCGGCGTTCGCCTGCTGCAGCTGGTTGCGCAGCGTCGACAGTGCGGAGTCGACCTCCGCCTTGTCGTAACCGCGGAAACCGATCGTGAACGCCGCCGGAGACGACGAGGAGCCCTGCGGAGAGGCTGCGGGCGGCGTGGTCTCGATCAGCTGGTCGAAGAAGTCGGGGGAGCGGTCGCCGCTGCGGTCTTCGGGCTCGGAGGATTCGCTCATGGTTCGTGCCTTTCTGGGGCAGGTCCGTGAGGACCGGGGAGGGATCGTGAAGGGCCGATGCCGTGACAGCCGCTGCGAGCCGCTGTCGCCGTCGCAGTCCAGCCTAGTTGCGTCGGGCGGGAGTTGCGTGCCGGTTTCACCCGGCGCGAAAGGCGAATTCACCCCGCGCGAGGGGCGATCAGGCGTCGAGTGCCCAGCGGGCGTTTTTGGGGTCGAGCAGGTGACCGCGAAGGTATTCGAGGTGCGGGCCCTCCGACACCGTGACCCCGCGCGCTGCGGCGGCGGTCGAGATGCGCGTGCGCAGGTCCTGCCAGAACGAGACGGTCTGGGGGAAGCCCATGTACTCGCGGAAGGTCTCGACCTGCACGCGCGTGCCGGCGGGATCGGGCACCAGGCGCACGATCGTGTCATCGGGCTCGACGAAGCGGATGCCGAAGCCGCCGTCCGCACGCCCCGGGAAGTCTTTGGGCTTCTTGCCCGCGGCCTCGGCGACGATCTCGCGCGCCGCGTCTTCGGGGGCGTGGATGACGACGGTGGTTCCGAACTCGACGAGCACGTTCACCAGTTGCTTCGCGGCGAACTTGCGTCCGGCGTTCTCGCCGGCGGCTGCGGCCTTGCGGTTCGCCCACCTCTTGATGAAGGGGCCGCCGATGATGAGTACGAGGACGAGAATGCCGAGAAGGATGAGTGTCGGGTCCACGGCCACAGCGTAGCGGGTGCGTGCGGTCGGCTGGCGCCCACCGATATTTCGGTTAGCTCGACAGCACGTGATCGAGCACCAGCTCGCCGCTGGCGTTGAGGTGCTGCATCAGTTCGGCGATGCGTTGCGGGTCGACGGCGGGCGGCTGCTCCTCGTCGAAGCCGAACTGCAGGGGGATCGCCGGATGGATCCAGACCGTCGCCCGCTTGTTGGGGCCGCTGTCACGCGGCGCCCACGTCATCATGAAGCTCTCCTGCCGGCGCAGCTTCGTCGCGATGATGATCTTGAGATGCGCGAGCGTCACGTCCTCGATGATGATCGGGTCGGAAGTGCCGTCGTACCTGAGCCTGCCCATAGAAGAACCGTACGCCCTAGCTCGTTCCGGGCGCGAAAACTGGTTCGAGAAAAATATCGGTGTACTCGCGTGATGAAACGCGTCTGGCAGAGTCTCATCAGTGGGGAGGCACGAGCTAAACGAGCGCGTGCTCGATTTCCGAGCGGGAGGCTCAGGATGACGATTCGACAGCAGGCCGGCGTGCGCGTTCTTGCGACGTTGGCGACGGCAGCGCTGGTCACGGTGGGGCTATGGGGTGCGGCCGCGCCCGCAAGCGCCGATGTGCCGGCCGATCCGGCGGGGCAGTTCGTCGCACCCCTGTGCGCCGGCGAGACGCTGGACGATCCCACGAACGCGGAGGGCTCAGTCGAGAACCTCGCGCTCGTGTTCGGGGCGCGGCTCGACGACTACAACGCCGGGAAGGTCGTGCCGCTGTACGACACATTCGGTCTCAACGAGCTCAACGGCTACCCGGCGGTGTGCGGAACGCGATATGTCGATGGCGTCGGCCCCGTCTCGGAGTGGATGTTCTGCACCGACTACTTCTCGCACGTCTGCAGCGGTGTCGATGCCGAGGGCAATCTCGTCGACATCGACGGTGTTCCGATTCCCGGGATGGACTCCCTGCCGGGTGCGAACGCCAAGCTCAGCGCCGACCAGGAGAAACTGATCGCGTATCTCGTGCAGCACGGTCACGCGACCTACGACGGCGTCGGATACTTCGAGTTCGGCGGCACATCCAGAGCGGTGGCGGATGGGGGGTCCTTCGAGCGCGCGGCTCTGCAGATCCTGGTCTGGTGCATCAGTGACCCGGTTGCCGCGGAACCCACGGGTGCCGAGATCGATCGGGCCGCCACGTGCGAGGCGAACATGAACGCCGAGACCCAGGCATCGATTCTCGCCGATCTGCCGGATGACCCGACACTCGTCGTCGACGGGCCCGAGGTCGCGCTCGAGGCCGGTCAGCCCGCGGAGTTCACGGTGACGACCGACGTCTTCACCTCGCCGCTCGCCGTCTCGGCGACAGGAGCGGCCGGATCCTTCGCCGTGCTCAGCGGGCCGGGAACGCTCGACGGCACGAGTCTCACGGTCACGGGCGCGGGGGAGCCCGTGAGCGTCGTGCTCGAGTACACCTCGACCGAAGCGGGAACGGTCACGCTCGATATCGTCGCGACGCCGTCGGCGATCTCTCACATCGGGTGGAATCAGAGCCCCGGTATCTCGCTGGATGGTCGTCCGTGCCAGGTCTTCGCGACGTTCCACGTCGCCGACCAGGTGGTGCTCACCGGTGCCGCCTCCGCGACGTTCCTGGCGGACGGAGGTACGGACGGCGGTACGGACGGAGGTACGGACGGAGGTACGGACGGCGGTACGGACGGCGGTACCGGCGGCGGTACCGGCGGCGGTACCGGCGGAGGTACGGACGGCGGCACGGATGGCGGCACGGATGGCGGTACGGACGGCGGTACGGACACCGGCACGGTTGGCAACGCCGGAGCAGGGTCATCCGGATCGAACGACCAGACCTCCCTCGCTGCCACAGGTGGCGAGCCGGTCGGAGTCGTGGTGCTGATCGCGGCGTTCGCCGCGGTGCTCGTGGGTGCGATCCTCGCAGCCCGGAAGCGTCGCAGCACCGCCGGCACGGTCGCCCACCAGGACTAGTGGGTCGTGGCCGCCCGGAGACACGCCGGGCGGCGACGGCTGCGCACCCGCGAGAGAGCCGTCTGCGCTGGTACCGTGACGGCGGGGGACATCATGTCCGCTGGGGCCGAACGACCACGGGAGAGCGCGACATGAAGCGACAGTCACGCTTGCGGCGCGCCCGAGTCGGTGTTCTGGCACTCCTGGCGGTGGTCCTCGCCTCCTTCTTCCCGTCGCTCACGTCGTCGGCACCGGCATCCGCTGCGACCGACGGGCAGATGGTCGTACCCTCGTCCGGGAACATCCAGTCGAAGGTCGGCGACGGATGCCGCAACAACTACCGCAAGCACGACGGCATCGATATCGGCGGAGGCGGCGGAACGCCGATCCTGGCGGCCTATGACGGCGTGATCAAGGCGCGAACCGCGAACAGCGGGTACGGCAACTACGTCGACATCGAACATCCCGGCGGCTACGTCACCCGCTACGGGCACATGGCCGCGCCCGGCATGCAGGCGGCAGGCACGCGCGTCAGCCGCGGCCAGCAGATCGGCGTCGTCGGCAAGACCGGCGCCACCGACGCGTACCACCTGCACTTCGAGGTGTGGCGCAACGGCAGCGTGTACAGCGCGATCAACAACGGCTTCACGTGCCTGACGAACGTCACGCGCGGCAGTTTCATCCCGATGAACTTCCCCGGTCTCGGAACCCCGGTCAACCCCAAGGTGCTGACGGCCGACTACAACCGCGACGGCAAGGCCGATCTCGTCGGTGTGGCCGCCGATGGCGATCTCCACTTCCTCGGGGGGAACGGCACCGCGGCGCTCAAGCCGCGCGTCGTCATCACCTCTGGCTGGGCGGGCCGCGGACAGATCGCGCACGGCGACCTCAACAACGACGGCCACTCCGACCTGATCGTGGTCCGCAACGACGGAACGCTGGAGTTCTACGGGGGCAGTCCTGCGGCCGGAGGAGGGTTCGCCTCCCAGCGGGACATCGCGACCGGATGGGGCGGACTGCTGCATCTCATCTCCGGGGCCGACTACACCGGAGACGGCCTCCACGACGTCATCTCCGTCCGTCCGGACGGCAACATGACGATCCATCTCGGAGACGGCAAGGGCGGATTGTCAGGGCAGACGCGTCCCGGCGGACCGGAGTGGAATTCGATGGTCTACCTCGTGGGCGGCGACTTCGACCGCGACGGGCGCGGAGATCTCATCGCGATCGATGCCGCCGGCATTCAGTACTTCTACCCGGGCATCCCCAACGGCTTCGCCGCGCGGCAGATCGTCGGGCGCGGATGGACCGGGTTCACGGCCATGACGGGCGGCGTCGACTACAACGGCGACGGGCGCCCCGACCTCGTCGCGCGGATGGCGAACGGCGACCTTCGGGTCTACCCCGGCGGCGGGAACGGCGGGTTCGGCGCCTCGTACGTCATCGGAACCGGGTTCGGCTCCTACCTGCAGATCGAGTGATCGCGACCGGCGTCAGCCGAGGAGCAGCATGATCAGGAGCAGCACGGGCAGGCATCCGATCGTCGTGAGGAAGACGGTGTCACGGGAGATCGCCTCGCCGACGCCGTAGCGCTGCGAGTAGTTGAACACGTTCTGCGCGGTCGGCAGAGCCGCGAGCACCGTGACGATCAGCACCTCGTGCGTGGTGAGCCCGAACACGAACCGGGCGAAGACCCACGCGACCAGTGGCATGACCGCCAGCTTCAGGATGCTCGCCACGACGACATCGCGTCGGTGCCCCCGCGTGCCGAGCACGCGCTGGCCGTGCAATGACATGCCGTAGCTGATGAGGAGCACCGGCACCGCGGCATCCGCGATCAACTGCGCGGGTGCCAGGACGATCTCCGGGAGTTGCAGGCCTGTGACCGACACCAGGGTTCCGAGCAGGGCGCCGATGATGATCGGGTTCGTCGCGGTGCGCAGCAGCGTGCGGCGCAGAGAGGTGCGCTCGGCCGTGGCGGCGTCGAGGATCGTGAGCGAGACCGGCGTGAAGACCAGGAGCTGCAGAAGGATCACCGGCGCGGGGAATGCCGCACTCCCCAGCACATAGAGGGAGAGGGGCAGGCCGATGTTGTTCGAGTTGACCTGACCGGCCGAGAGAGCGCCGATCGTCGTCTCGGCCACCGACCGACGCCAGGCGAAGCGCGCGACGAGGGTGTGGATCAGGATCACGACGACCGCGGCGATGGCCGACACGGGCAGCAACGACGAGAACAGCATCGTCGCGTCGGCGTGCGCGAGAACGGTGAAGAGCAGGAACGGCGAGAGCACGAAGAAGACCAGGCGGCTCAACACCGGACGCGCGTGCTCGCCGAGCAGATCGATCCGTGCCAGCACGTAGCCGACGATGATCGCGACCCCCACCACGACGAATCCGGTGAGCGTCTCGAGCATTCTTCGAGCGTATCGAGGTGCCGCGAGCCGGACGAATCCGGGGGCGCGGGGGAAACACGTCGGGGGGTGCGAGCCGGAGCCCGCACCGCCCGACGGCGATCAGATCAGGATCGGATCAGAGGGTGTTGCGCGTCCGCATCCGACGGACGGTGAGCAGTGCTGCGCCGAGGAGCAGCAGGGCCGCCGCCGTCACCACGTACGGCGTCGCATCGGTCATACCGGTGTTGGCGAGCGAACCCGGGGCGCTGCCCGAGCCCTCGCCCGCGCCGCCGCCCGTGGTGGGAGCCGCCGCGACCTCGTACGAGACGGTCGTGCTGTTGCTCTGACCGTTGACGGTCTGCGTCACGACGAGCGAGAACTCGCCCGCCTGGGCGGTGAGCGGAACGCTCCATGCGCCGTCGGCGACGGTGGTCGATCCGGCATCCGCACCGTTCAGGGTGACGCTGATCGCGGCCTCCTCGATGCCCGTTCCGGTCGCGGCCGTCGGGGCGCTGGCGAAGGCGTAGGCGCCTCCGGCCAGCGGTGCGTCGACGATCGGGGCCGTCGGGATCACGGCGAACGCCGAGGTCGCAGATGCCGAGGTGATGCCGTCGAGCTCCTGCGTGGCGCTGACCGAGTAGGCGTCGATGCCGAGGTCGACCTCGACGCTCCAGGTGCCGTCCTCGCCGACCGTGGCCTCATCGGTGACGTCGCCGGTCAGGGTGACCGTCGCGCCGATCTCGCCGGTTCCGGAGATCTCGGTGACCTCCGACACGATGCGGTCACCGTTCGCGGGCGACGTGAAGACCGGGGCTGCCGGGAGCACAGCGACCGCGAACGGCGTCGCCGCCGACTCGTTGAAGCCGTTGCGCACGATCGCGCTGAACTCGTACTCGCCGACCTCGGGCGGCGCGGGGAACGACCAGTTGCCGTTACCGTCGATCGGCACCTCGAAGGGTGCGCCCTCGGCCTGGGTGACGACGAGCGTCTGACCTGCGGCTCCGGTGCCGGTGATCGCACCGCCGATACCGACCTGAGCGGGCGAGGTGACGGTCGGAGCGTCGACGTAGAGCGCGACGGTGTAGCCGCCGGTGAGGGAGAGTGCGTTCTGCAGGTCGGCTGCGAACATCACCGGACCGTCGGGGCCCGTTCCGCCGCCGGACAGGATGCCGACGGCCGTGTTTCCCTGGTAGACCGCGCCGCCCGAGTCGCCCTCAGCCGAGTTCGCGGACGTGAGGAAGCCGTAGACGAGGCGTCCGCTGACGTTCGCCCAGACGCCGGTCTCCGTCACCTGTCCGGAACTCAGACCGGTCGTCCGGCCGGACTTGCTCACGGTGCCGAACTGCGGGGCGCCCACGGCACGCACCGGCGTGGTGCTGAGTGAGAGGTCCTCCGACGCAGAGGTCGTCCAGTCGGTGATCTCCGGGAGCAGCGTGAGGTCGTCGTTCTGCACGTCCCATACCGAGATGTCGGTCGAGGTGAGGTCTCCGCTGGCGCCGGTCGAGTTGCCCGGGCCGCCGTACTGCGAGAAGGAGAGCTCGGCGAGGCCGTCCACGAGAGCCACGTCGCCGTTCTCGGGGTCGCCGCCACCCGCCGGGTCGCCGGTCGGGAGCGTCAGAGCGCTGAACGTGTACGCGCCGTCGTCGGTGCAGTGACCGGCGGAGATGATCGCGGGATCGCCGGTGGGCGTCCAGCCCGAGAAGCCGATCGAGCAGAGACCGCCGACCTCCGGGGATGCCGGGTCGAAGGCGAGGTAACCGGCACCGGCGACGACATCGGTGGTCGCCAGGGACTCGAGCGGAGCATCGAGCACCTTGACGACGACGTTCGAGTGACCGTCGACGAAGGCATCCGCTTCGCCCGGCAGGGAGTCCTGCGGTGCGGTCGTGTAGACGACGACCTGGCCGTCGGCGTTCGTGCCGACGGCTTCGACGCCGTCGGTCGTGAGCAGCTGCTTGGCGTTCGCGTCGAACGACGCTCCGCTCGTCGGCGCCGCGCCGTCTTCGTCAGCCGTGGCGGCCGTGGGGATCAACGCGCCGGACAGCGCGAGGATGATGGCCGCGGTGGTACCGCCGGCCAGCACTCTTCTCTTGTTGGGGGTCATCTTCTCGTCTCGATATTTCGCAGTGCAGGTGATCGACGGCGCGCGCGAAAGCGCTTGCGCGTGCCCGGGGGACACGCCCAACCTAGCTAACCTGTGAGCGCGCTGTATGCGATCGGAGCGAGGTCTTGCGCGAATTGTCATTGGGGAGATATCCCCATGACACACGGCGAAACAGCCGGTCAGCGCCGGGTACGCGCTCGCGTCTTCGTGACGCTGCCGAGGGTCGCGCGCACCGGGGTGCCGAGGTACAGACCGAGCGACGCCCCCGAGGCGAGACCGATCCCGATGACGGCGGCGTCGATCAGCGAGCCGCCCGCACCGACGACGCCCATGCTGGTGCCGCCGTTGTGCACCATCTCGAGCAGCCCCTGGAATACCGCCACTCCGGGCACGAGCGGCACGATGGCCGCGGTCGTCACCGCGACCGACGGAACGTGCAGGTTGTGGGCGATCAGCACCCCGACGAAGCTCGCGAGCAGAGCGCCGATCGCGCTCGCGGCGGCCGGGTGCAGATTGAGGGCGACGGATGCCGTGTACCCGGCGATCGTGATCGCGCTGAGCAGAGCGCTGACGAGGATGATGCGGATGCCGGCGCCGTTGAACACGGCGACGGCGACGGCGATGATGATCGCCCCGGCGAAGACCCCGAGCAGGGGACCGAACGGGGCGGGGTCGTCGGGCAGGTCCATCGTGAACCCGAGCACGCTACCGAGCTCGAGTCCGACGAGGATGCCGATCACCACACCGAGGGTCTGCATCGTGAGGTCGAGGATGCGTCCGCCGGCGGTGAGCGCGAACCCGTCGATCGCATCCTGCGCGGCGCCGACGACCGTGAGCCCGGCGAGCATGAGCACGATGCCCGATGCGACGATGATCGAGGGGCGGATGCCGACGAACGGCTCGATCCCGGCGGACCCGAGCGCCGATACGGCGACCGCGACCACAGTGGTGACGAATCCTCCGGCGATCTGGCTGAAGAAGAGGGGAACCCGCACGCGTGCGAGGCGGGCCTGCGTGAGGGCGGCGGCGAGGGCGGCGATGAAGGTGAGGCCCACGATGATCGGTGACGCGCCGAGCAGGATGCTGACGCCGACGGCGAGCATCGCCCGGGCGACGACGACCACGGACTGCTGGTAGCGGAACGGCACGCGCCGGATCACGCGGAACGCGGTGCGGGCGGACTCCAGGTCGAGCCCCGCTTCGACGTCGGCGACGAGCGCCTGCACGCGTTGCAGTTTGGCGTGGTCGGGGGCGGCGACGCGCACGACGCGCAGCAGAGTCTCGGGCCACACCTCGCCGCTCAGGTGGAACGAGACGGTCACCGAGTTGTAGGTGACGTCGACCTGCACCCCCTTGAGGGCATAGGCCTCGCACACCCGGGTGATCGCGAGCGTCACCTCGTGAGCGGAGGCGCCGACCGCGAACATCGATTCGCCGATGCGCGTGGCGAGGTCGAGCACGCGGGGCACCGTGCGTTCGTCGATGATCGGCATGGCCTCGGTGTGCGCGACGTTCGAGGGATCGTTGTGCAGGATCCGCTGCATCGAGGCGAGCAGTCGCCGGCGCGAGTTCGAGGGCATACCTCCATCCTCTCGCCCGGGTCAGGGGAACGATGAGAGAGCACGCCGATATGCCACGCTGTCGGCTCGCGTGCCGGCCGTGACGAGGAGGGCGTTGTCACCGACACGGCGGGTGTGTTCGCCCTGGCAGGGGATCGTGATGATCGTCGTGAGTCCCGCCCGCCACGCGGGGATGAGGGCCTCGAGGTCGCGATGCTCGGGGTTGTCGGCGAGGGTGTGCGGGCGCGCGGCGGCGCGCTCCCCGAAGGTCGAGCGTTCGCGGTCGGTGTAGGAGGGGTCGTCGAATGCGGCGTCGCCGAACTCGTCGCGCCAGGTCGGGCCCATCATGTCGCGGAGGAGGTTCTCGCGATCGGGGTCGCCCGGTTCCATCGCGAGCAGTCGCGGGAACTGGTCGTGATCCTGCTCACGGCCGGCATGGACGGATGCCGCCCGCCACAGTCGCGTCCACGCGCTCTCCCAGTGAGCCCGGGTGTCCGCGTCGAGCACGGCTGCAGCCGGCGCGGGAGTCCGGACGAGGAGCGGCGGAAGGTCGTCGCCGGTGGGCCGGAGCCCGTACGCCTCGCGCAACCAGAGGAGTTCGAAGAGCGCATGCGGTGCGTCTTCGATACGGATGACCATGTCGTGCGGCCAGGGGTTACCGGGGATCGGATTCACGGATCGCATCGGAGAAGTACACCCGAGATGCGCGCCGGGCGAAAGACCTCCGGGGGCTATTGCGCTGCAGTGCTCGATGCCTCAGCGCCGATCGAACCGTCCGCGGGCAAAGCAAAACCCCCGCCATGTAGAAGCTAGGCGAGGGTTTCTGGGCTGATTGTAATGATCAGCCTTGTGGCTCCGACCGGCATCGATCCGGTGACCTTTCGATTTTCAGTCGAACGCTCTACCAACTGAGCTACAGAGCCGCGCGACCGGCGAACCTGTCGCGTCCTAGACGAAGAGCCCTCTCCGAAGAAAGAGCTCATCGCACGGAGCGACCCTGACGGGACTTGAACCCGCGACCTCCGCCGTGACAGGGCGGCACGCTAACCAACTGCGCTACAGGGCCATACTTGTTTTCAATTATATCGGACGTGGTGACCCCAACGGGATTCGAACCCGTGCTACCGCCGTGAAAGGGCGGCGTCCTAGGCCGCTAAACGATGGGGCCGAGTCAGTCCCGGGGGGACTTCCTTGCCGACGCTCAAGCATAAGCGATAGTCGGGGCAAATCGCGAATCGAGGGCGAGTCAGCGCGCTCCCGGGCGTGTTCCGGGAGACGATGTACCCGTCAGCATGCCCTTCGACCGACCCGCGCGCCCTGGTGCGCATGTGAAAGTTGTTGTTACTGTGACATGTGTGAAACCGGCGGAAGGGGCCGTGTGAACGACCAGATCACGAAGGATGCCGCAGCAGCTGCAGCATCCGAGGAATGCGGCTGCGCGCCCACGCCCGCCGAGCGCGACGCTCTCTGGAAGCAGAGCTTCAGCCGTCGCAGCGCGCTCGGGCTCGGCGCGCTCAGTGTCGTCGCCCTCAGTGCCTTCGGGGTCACCTCCGGCGTCTCCGCCGCCTACGCCGCGTCGTACCCGAGCTGGGACGACGTGCAGAAGGCCAAGAACAACGAGGCAGCCAAGGGCGCCGAGATCCAGCGCATCGAGGGCCTGATCCAGTCCCTCACGCAGAAGGTCGCGCAGACCCAGGCCGCTGCCAAGACCGCCTCCGACGAGTACTTCACGGCCCAGCAGGAGTTCTTCGCCGCGATCGCCGAGGCCGACACGCTCCAGGCGAAGGCCGACGAGCAGGCGGGCGTCGCCGACGAGTCCGCTCGCAAGGCCGGCCAGGTCGCTGCGCAGATCTACCGCAACGGTGGCGACGACACCTCGCTCGAGCTGTTCTTCGCCGGCTCCGCCGCGAACGCCGATGAGCTGCTCTCGCGCCTCGGCACGATGGACAAGCTCCTCGAGTACAACCAGTCGGTCTACGACGATGCCGTCGCCGCCCGCAACTCCGCCCAGTCGCTCAGCGACCAGGCCAAGGTCGCCCGCGACGAGCGCGACCGCCTGCAGAAGATCGCCGAGCAGAAGATGGTCGCGGCCCAGCAGGCGGCGGATGCCGCGCAGGCTGCCCTCGACGAGCAGTCGGCGAACCTCAACACCATGCAGGCGCAGCTCGCCGCCCTCAAGGACACGACGACGAAGACGGTCGCCGGCTACCAGGCCGGTGTCGCGGCTCGCGAGGCCGAGGAGAAGAAGCGCCGTGAGCGCGAGGCCGCCGAAGCCGCGGCGAACGCCGGCGGCAACAGCGGCGGCGGAGGCGCCCCCGCCGGCAGCGGCAGCGGCTGGGTGCGCCCGCACGGCGGTTATCGCAGCTCGGGCTACGGTCCCCGTTCGCAGCAGTGCAACGCCAACGGATGCTCGTCGAGCTGGCACTACGGCATCGACCTCGCCAACGGTTGCGGGGCGGCGATCTACGCCGCGTACGCCGGTGTCGTCGACGCCGCGTTCTACAACGGCGGGTACGGCAACTATGTCCGCATCCAGCACGGCACCGGCGTCGCGACCGGCTACGCGCACATCCGCGACGGCGGCTTCGCGGTCAGGGCCGGCCAGCAGGTGCAGGCCGGGCAGATCATCGCCTACGCGGGCAACACCGGCGGATCCTTCGGCTGCCACCTCCACTTCGAGGTCTACATCAACGGGTATTACACGAACCCGGCCGACTTCATGGCCGCGCGCGGCATCTCGATCTGAGCATCCGCCCCCGACATGCAGAAGACCCCCGGCCGCTGAGCGGATCCGGGGGTCTTTCGCTTCGAGCGTTGGCGAGGGGTCAGTGACCCTGCTCGCCGAAACGGACGATCGCCTCGTCGAGGATGCGCTCGGCCTCGGCCTTGTCGCCCCACGCGTCGACCTTGACCCACTTGTTGGGCTCGAGGTCCTTGTAGTGCTCGAAGAAGTGCGCGATCTCCTTCTTCGTGTACTCGGCGATGTCGTCGATGTCCTGGATGTGCGCCCAGCGCGGGTCCTTCGACAGCACGGCGACCAGCTTGTCGTCGCCGCCGGCCTCGTCGCTCATCTTGAGCACGGCCACGGGACGCACCTCGACGACGACGCCCGGGTAGATGGCGTGGTCGAGCAGCACGAGCACGTCGAGCGGGTCGCCGTCCTCGCCGAGCGTGTTGTCGAAGTAGCCGTAGTCGGCCGGGTAGCCGAAGGTCGTGTAGAGCACGCGGTCGAGGTGCACTCGCCCGGTCTCGTGGTCGACCTCGTACTTCACGCGGCTGCCGCGCGGGATCTCGATGACGGCGTCGTGTGCGCCCATGCGTGTGCTCCTCAGGAGAAAAATCGGTTGGATGCCGCGGACAAGCCTACTCGGCAGGTCCGGGCGTCTGAACGTCGGAGTCGCGCGAACGCCCGCGAGACAGCCGATCGACCAGCCGGGAGACGGGGGCGTTCAACAACAGCAGGAAGAGGGCGGCGTACCCGATCTCGGGAACGAGCACGGCGACGAGCAGTGCCGCAGCGAACAGGATGATCGCGGCTAGGTCGCCGAGCACCCCCTCGCGGTAGGTCGAGGGCGGCGCGGTCGAGAGCTCCGGGCGCCGTCCGAGATAGATGCCGCCGGCCAGCGTCGCGAGCTGCGTGGCTATCAACGTGCCGATGTACACGACCTTCTGCAGTGGGTCGGTATCAATCTGCCCCAGCATGGCCGTCGGCACGGGCAGCCAGACGATCGTGGCCATCCACGCCACGTTGATCCAGAGCAGCGGAGTGGTGATCCGCTCCACATCGCGGTACTGACTGTGGTGTCCCATCCAGAAGGTCGCGATGAGCAGGAAGCTCAGTGCGAAGCTCAGCAACTGCCCCGAGTGCTCGTGGAAGAACTCCGCCGTCGTCAGCTTGCCGGACGCGGCATCCGACACCGCCTCCATGAGCGGCAGGATGAGCAGCGTCATCGCGATCGCGACGACGGCGTCGACGAACGCCTTGAACCGCTCGGTGCGGAACGGCGGGGTGCGGTGAGGTGCGGTCACGGCGTCAGGATAGCCCCGCCGCCGGGGCGGGCGCACGCCTCGCGGATGCCGTGCCCTAGCGTGGAGGGATGCCGTCACTCGACCCCGCCATCGCCGAGATCCGCCGCGCCGTGCGCACCGCATTGGCCGATCTGCCCGAGGGTGCCGCCGTCGTGGCCGCACTGTCCGGGGGAGCGGACTCCCTGGCACTGACCGCCGCGGTCGCCGTCGAGGCGCCGAAGCTCGGCATCCGAGCGACCGCCGTCACGATCGATCACGCACTGCAGACGGGATCGGATGCTGTCGCCGCGCGGGCCGCCGAGCAGGCGACGGCCCTCGGTCTCGAAGCCCGCGTCGTGCGGGTCGAGGTCGACGACGCGACCGGCGACGGCCCCGAGTCGGCGGCGCGGGACGCGCGCTATCGGGCGCTGCGGGATGTCGCCGAGGAGCTCGGCGCGCGAGCGGTGCTGCTCGGCCACACGCTCGACGACCAGGCGGAGACAGTTCTGCTCGGGCTGGCCCGCGGCGCCGGAGCCGCGAGCCTGCAGGGCATGTCGCCCGTCCGGGAGGACGACGACGGCGTGCGCTGGATGCGCCCCTTGCTGACGGTGCGTCGCACGACGACGCGCGCTTTCTGCGCGGCATCCGCTCTCGACGTCTGGGACGACCCCCACAACCTCGACGACCGTTTCGCCCGGGTGCGGGTGCGGGAGCGCGTGCTCCCCGTCCTCGAGGCCGAGATCGGGCCGGGAATCGCCGAGGCCCTCGCGCGGACCGCCGAACAGCTGCGCGAAGACGCCGAGGCGTTCGACGAGATGATCCACGAGACCATCGAGGACATCGTCGAGCACGCCGAAGCCGGCATCTCGGTGAGCGTCGCGGCGCTCGCAGCGAACCCCGCGGCCCTGCGCAATCGCGTGATCCGCCTCGTGGTCGACAGCGAGTTCGGGGTGAGCCTCACCCGGCTGCAGACGCTGGAGGTCGCGCGCCTGGTGACCGACTGGTCGGGTCAGGGCCCGATCGACCTGCCCAGGTGCGCCGCCGCCCGCCACGGTGGGCGCATCGTCTTCACGGCGCGCACCTGACCTGCGGTGGGCGGCGCCCGTTACTTCTTGCCGCCGAAGAGACCGCCGACGATGCTGCCCAGGTCGATGCCGCCGTCGCCCGACTTGTTGCCGCCGCCCAACAGACCGCCGATGATGTCGCCGACGCCACCGCCGCCGGAGTTGCCGTTGCCGCCGCCGAGCAGACCGCCGATGATGTCGCCGATTCCGCCGCCGCCCTGCGACTCGGTCGAGGCGGAGCCGCTCTTGCCCTTGCCGGCGTTCGCGATCAGACCCATCACGATCGGCGCGAGGATCGGCAGGAGCTTGCCGAAGTCGATGCCCGCCGTCTTGTCGGACTGCGTGAGCTTCTCGGTGACCTTCTTCTTCTCCTCGGCTCCGAGGATGTGCGTGACGATCTTGTCGCCGTCGGCCTGATCGATGTCCTTGATCGAGGCGGCGCCGCCCGTGCCCTCGTGCTTCTTCAGCGCCTTCTGGATCGCCTCCGAGCCCTCGTCGGTCGAGGCGTTCTTCGCGAGCCCTCCGAGAAGCACCGCACCGCCCTGCTCGACCGCGGTCTTCGCTACGTCGGGTGAGACGCCGAGCTGCTTCGCGATGTCGTCGATCGGGACCTGCTTCAGGATGTCGTCGAGAGCCATGGGAATCCTTCCGTCGGTGGGCTTCCGTCCGTCTCACGGCTCAGAGTAGTGCGGATGCCGGGGCAGGGGGAGAGCGGCGTCATCGATCGCCTAAAATCGATCCATGCGCGCCACGGAAATCCAGGCTGACCTGTCCGAGATCCTCGTCACCGAGGAGCAGATCCTCGCCAAGCTCGACGAGCTGGCCCTGCGGGTCGCCGACGATTACGCGGGCAAGGACCTCATCCTGGTCGGCGTACTCAAGGGCGCGGTCATGGTGATGGCCGACTTTGCGCGGGCGCTGCCCTTCCACGCGCCGATGGACTGGATGGCCGTGTCGAGCTACGGTGCGAGCACGAAGTCCAGCGGCGTCGTGCAGATCCGCAAGGACCTCGACACCGACCTGAACGGCAAGCACGTGCTCATCGTCGAGGACATCATCGACTCGGGGCTCACGCTGAGCTGGCTGCTCGAGAACTTCGAGTCGCGCGGCGCCGAGTCGATCGAGGTGCTCGCCCTGCTGCGCAAGCCGGAGGCCGCGAAGGTGGTCATCGACTGCAAGTACGTGGGCTTCGACATCCCCACCGATTTCGTCGTCGGCTACGGCCTCGATTTCGACGAGCGGTACCGCAACCTGCGCGACGTCGCCGTGCTCGCCCCGCACGTCTACTCCTGACGCGCTACGCCGTGGGTGAACGCACAGCAGGCGCCTAGTACGCGCGCGATACGCTGATCCGATCATGGATGTGAAGAAGCTCGGCAAGAATCCGCTGATCTACGTACTGGTGATCGGCCTGCTGCTGATCCTCGGGTTCGTGCTGGTCTCGAACATCGCGGCACCCAAGCAGATCACGACGCAGGAGGGTCTGAAGCTGCTCGGCGGCTCGACCGTCACCGAGGTGGTCAACACCGACGGCGACCAGCGCGTCGACCTCACGCTCTCGAAGCCGTTCGAGGGCGCCGACAAGGTGCAGTTCTACTACGTCGACGCCCGCGCCGACGAGGTGGTCACGGCGATCAACGACGCCGACCCCAAGGAGGGCTTCAACGACGCCGTGCCGCGCGCGACGTGGTTCGACGGCTTCCTCTCGCTCCTCCTGCCTCTCGTGCTCCTGGGCCTGCTGTTCTGGTGGCTCCTGTCGTCGATGCAGGGCGGCGGCGGCAAGGTCATGCAGTTCGGCAAGTCGAAGGCGAAGCTCGTCAACAAGGAGACCCCGACGGTCACCTTCGCCGACGTCGCGGGCGCCGACGAGGCGATCGAAGAGCTCCATGAGATCAAGGAGTTCCTGCAGGACCCCGCGAAGTTCCAGGCGATCGGCGCCCGCATCCCGAAGGGCGTGCTGCTGTACGGCCCTCCCGGAACCGGTAAGACCCTTCTCGCCCGCGCTGTCGCCGGTGAGGCCGGAGCCCCCTTCTACTCGATCTCGGGTTCGGACTTCGTCGAGATGTTCGTCGGTGTCGGAGCCTCGCGTGTGCGCGACCTGTTCAACCAGGCCAAGGAGAACTCCCCGGCGATCATCTTCATCGACGAGATCGACGCCGTCGGTCGTCACCGCGGCGCCGGCATGGGCGGCGGCAACGACGAGCGCGAGCAGACGCTCAACCAGATGCTCGTCGAGATGGACGGCTTCGACCCGAACGCGAACGTCATCGTGATCGCGGCGACGAACCGCCCCGACATCCTCGACCCCGCGCTGCTGCGTCCCGGCCGTTTCGACCGCCAGATCGGTGTCGACGCTCCCGACCTCAAGGGCCGTCAGAAGATCCTCGAGGTGCACAGCAAGGGCAAGCCGCTCTCGCAGAGCGTCGACCTCGAGGTCGTCGCCCGCAAGACGCCGGGCTTCACCGGTGCCGACCTCGCGAACGTGCTGAACGAGGCGGCGCTCCTCACCGCCCGCTCGAACGCGCAGCTCATCGACAACCGCGCGCTCGACGAGGCGATCGACCGCGTCATCGCCGGTCCGCAGCGTCGCACCCGAGTGATGAAAGATCGCGAGAAGCTCATCACGGCGTACCACGAGGGCGGGCACGCGCTCGCCGCCGCGGCGATGAACTACACCGACCCGGTCACCAAGATCACGATCCTGCCGCGCGGCAAGGCCCTCGGCTACACGATGGTGCTGCCGCTCGAAGACAAGTACTCCGTCACGCGCAACGAGCTGCAGGACCAGCTCACGTACGCGATGGGCGGCCGCGTCGCCGAGGAGATCGTGTTCCACGATCCGACCACCGGCGCCTCGAACGACATCGAGAAGGCGACCTCCATCGCCCGCAAGATGGTCATCGAGTACGGCATGACGACCGAGGTCGGTCCGGTCAAGCTCGGCTCCGAGGGCGGCGACATGTTCGTCGCGCGCGACATGGGCCGCGGACGCGAGTACTCCGAGAAGGTCGCCGAGCGCGTTGACGCCGAGGTGCGCGCGCTCATCGAGCAGGCCCACGACGAGGCCTACGAGGTGATCAGCGCGAACCGCGACATCCTCGACCGTCTCGCCCTGGCGCTGCTCGAGGAGGAGACCCTCGACCACAACCAGATCGCCGAGATCTTCACCGAGATCCGCAAGCTCCCCGAGCGCCCGCTGTGGCTGTCGAGCAGCGACCGTCCGGTCTCGGACGTGCCGCCGATCGAGGTTCCCAAGAAGGTCGTGCCGGTCGCGGCGTCCGTCGAGGAGCCCTCGGCGACCGCCCGCGCACAGGAGCCGTCAGGAGCCACGAACCCGCGTCCCGCGACGGCCTGATCGTGGGCGTCGACAGGGCGCGGATCGAGCGGCTGACGCGTGAGCTGCTCGAGGCGATCGGTGAAGACCCGGATCGTCCGGGACTGCGCCAGACGCCCGCGCGCATGGCCGAGCTGTACGCGGAGTTCTTCGGCGGCGTCGGCGAGGATGCCGCGGCTCCGCTCGAGCGCACGATCAGCGTGACCCGGGGCCCCGCCCCCGACACGCTGCCGTCGGGCGCGGTGCTGCTGCGCGACATCCGTTTCCGTTCGGTGTGCGAGCACCACCTGCTGCCCTTCGCCGGCCGGGCCCACCTGGCCTACCTCCCGGGGGAGCAGGTCGTGGGTCTGGGTGCGCTGGTGCGGGTCGTCGAGATCCTCGCCGCCCGCCCGCAGGTGCAGGAGCGGCTGGGCGAGCAGATCGCCGACACGATCGCCGAGAACCTCGACACCCGCGGCGTGCTCGTCGTGCTCGACGCCAGCCACGGCTGCGTGACGATGCGAGGCGGACGCCAACCCGAGGCATCCACCCTCACCATCGCCGCCCGCGGCGTCTACGAGGACCCGATCGCGCGCGCCGAGCTCATCGCCCTCATCGGTCCGTCGTCCGGTGCGCTCTCGTGACCGGCATCTGGGGCATCGTCAACGTCACGCCCGACTCGTTCAGCGACGGCGGACGCTACCTCGACGTCGACTCGGCGGTCGCGCGGGGACTGAAGCTGCGCGCCGACGGCGCCACCGTGCTCGACATCGGCGGGGAGTCGACGCGTCCCGGCGCGGAGCGTGTGGACGCCGCCACCGAGCAGTCGCGCGTGATCCCGGTGATCGAGCAGCTGGCCGCGGCCGGCGTCGCCCTCAGCATCGACACGATCAACGCCTCGACGGCGGCGGCCGCGGTGCGCGCGGGAGCCCGCATCGTCAACGACGTGTCGGGTGGACTCGCCGACCCCGAGATGCGCGCGGCCGTCGCCGAGTCCGGTGCCGACTACGCGATCGGGCACTGGCGCGGTTTCTCCGACGACATGTACGCCCGCGCCGACTACCATCGCATCGCCCGCGAGGTCGCCGGAGAGCTGCAGGAGCGCCTGGGCGAAGCCGCTGCGGCTGGCATCGCACCGTCGCGGGTGATCCTCGACCCGGGCATCGGATTCGCCAAGGCGGGTGCGCAGAACTGGGATCTGCTGCGGGGACTCGACGACATCGTCGCCCTGGGGCCCCGCGTGCTCATCGGCACCTCGCGCAAGCGGTTCCTGGCCGAGGCGTTGGGCCAGGCGGATGCCGACGTCACCGAGCAGCGTCGCGACCTCGCGACCGCCGTGACCAGCGCTCTCGCGCTGCGCGCCGGCGTGTGGGCGGTGCGCGTGCACGACGTCGCCGCGACCCGCGACGCGCTCGCGATCGCGCACGCCTGGGAAGGGCGCTGAGCGCCGGCCGCTGCGTCGTCGGTGCTCCCGCGTACGCTGGGGTGATGGACTCCCTCGATGAGATCGTGCTGACCGGGCTGACGGTGTTCGGCCGGCACGGTGTGTACGACCACGAGCGCGCCGACGGGCAGGAGTTCACGATCGACCTGCGCCTGCGTCTCGACCTCGCCCCGGCCGCGGCATCCGACGACGTGGTCGACACGGTGCACTACGGCGAGTTGGCCGAGAAGGTGGCGGCGATCGTCGCGGGAGAGCCGGTCGACCTGGTCGAGACGCTCGCGTCGCGCATCGCCGACGCCGTCCTCGGCGACGAGCGGGTGCACGACGTCACCGTCACGGTGCACAAGCCGCACGCCCCCATCCCCCTCACGTTCACCGACGTCTCGGTGGTTCTCACACGCGGGCGCATCACGGCAGGAGGCGTCGCATGAGCCGCAACCTCACCCGACCGCCCGAGGTTCCGCTGCCGGGTCCCGGTCGCGAGCCGGTCACCGCCGTTGTCGCCCTCGGAGCCAACCTCGGCGACCGGCACGCCACGATCACCGCCGCGGCCGAGCGCATCGCGCGCCTTCCCCTGGTCACCGACGTACGACTCTCTCCGCTGCACGAGACCGTCGCCCTCCGCGTCGACGGGCCCGACCCCGACGCGCCGGGCTACGTGAACGCGGTCGCCCTGGTGACTACGCGCCTCGCCCCCGAGATCCTGCTCGGCATGCTGCATGCGATCGAAGACGAGAACGGGCGCGAGCGCCACGAGCGGTGGGGCGACCGCACCCTCGATCTCGACCTCATCGCGTACGGCGACGAGGTCTCCGACGACCCGCGTATCGTGCTACCGCACCCGCGTGCGTTCGAGCGCCTCTTCGTGCTCGACCCGTGGCTCGACATCGACCCCGACGCCGAGCTCGCAGGTTACGGCCGTATCGCCGACCTCGCCGCCGCGCTGCGCGCGCAGGGGGAGTGATGCAGCGCACCTCCGCCGGGCTCCTCGTCATCCTCGCCGTCGTCGGCGCCGGTCTCGGGTTCCTCCTCGATCAGCTGCTGACGGCGATGGGCCGCGCGACCTTCACCCCTTCGGTCTTCCTCCCCGTGCTGCTCGTGCTGATCGCGGCGGCGGCGCTCGCCGTCGCCTGGCCGGTGCGGCGCAGCGTGCGCACCGGCATCCGCATCGATCCGTTCCGTGCGCTGCGCGCCGCGACGCTCGCTCGCGCCTCGAGTCTGCTCGGAGCCCTGCTCACGGGCTTCGGCGCCGGCCTCCTGGGCTTCCTCCTGACACGGCCGATCGATCCCCCGGTAGGGTCGACAGTGGCGATGATCGCCCTGATCGCGGGAGCAATCGTGCTCGTGGTCGCCGCCCTCGTCGCCGAACAGTTCTGCACCCTGCCGAAGGATCCTGATGACTCAGAGCCCAGAGAACGCGCCCCTGAACCCGGCCGAGGGCACTGACCTCGCCGCCCTCGACCAGGGGGTGTACACCTCTCTCCGCACGGCGCGCAGCGAGGCCCGCCTCGAGCTCGACGGCACCTGGCACCAGATCTCGCCGCGCTACGCCATCTCACAGCTGCTGCAGAACGCGCTCCTGCTCGTCGTCGTGATCGTCGCCGCCGCTGTGCTCGCTCTCGTGCTGCACCAGAGCTGGGTGTGGATCCCCGGCGCCGTGCTGACGCTGCTGATCGTCGTGACGATGATCATCCTGCCGCGGCAGGCGCGGGCGATCGGCTACATGCTGCGCGCCGACGACATCGTCTTCCGCAAGGGCATCCTCTGGCAGCGCATGATCGCCGTGCCCTACGGGCGCATGCAGCTCGTCGACATCACGCAGGGTCCGGTCGACCGCGGCTTCGGCATCTCGCAGCTCAAGATGGTCACCGCCGCCGCGACCACCGGCGTCCAGATCCCCGGCCTCACGCAGGCCGCGGCCGAGGCGCTGCGCGACACGCTCATCGAGGTCGCCGAGACCCGCCGGACCGGCCTGTGAGCGAGCCGCAGTTCCCCGCCCCGCCGACGTCGGCGGACGCCGCGCCCGCCGGGAAGGCGGATTCGTCGAACCTCGCCGACGGCGAATGGCATCGGATGCATCCGCTCACGCCCCTGTTCAAGGGCGGGCTGGTGCTGCTGATCGTCGCGGGCATCACGTTCGCGAACCTGCGCGACCGGGTGATCGCCTGGTTCGTGAACATCACGACGCCGAGCGACACGCACTACAGCGACTATTCCTCGGGCGACCCGGTCGACTGGGTGCTCGAGAACAATCTGATCCTCATCGCCCTGCTGGCGGTGCTCGGGCTCCTGATCGTGCTGGTCGCGATCTTCTGGTTCGTCTGGCGCTTCCAGCAGTTCCGCATCACCGGCGACCATGTCGAGGTGCGCAAGGGCATCATCTTCCGCTCGCACCGCCGCGCCCCGCTCGACCGCGTGCAGGGCGTCAACCTCACGCGGCCGTTCCCGGCGCGCATCATCGGCCTCGCCAAGCTCGAGGTCGTCGGCGCCGGAACCGACGCGAACGTCGAGCTCGAGTACCTCGCCACCCCGCGGGCCGAGGCCGTGCGCGCCGACATTCTGCGCCTCGCGTCGGGCGTGCGTGCGGCGCGGCAGGCCGCGGCATCCGGTGCACCTGCCGGGCCGACGACCACCCGCGCCCAGCTCGTCGACTCGATGAACCACGGCGTCACGGGACTCATCGCCGGCGTCGACCTCGAAGACGTGGCACCCGAGAGCGTCGTGAAGATCCCGACCGGCCGACTGGTCGGCTCGCAGCTGCTCGCGGGCGTGCTGTGGTTCGTCTTCTTCGCGCTGATCTTCGGCATCACGATGGGGTTCATGTTCTTCGGTGCCCTGCTCGACGGAGACGTGGGCGGGAGCTTCATCTCGCTGGGGCTCGCGCTCGGCATCGGCATCCCCCTCGTCATCGCGGTCGTGGGTATCACCTGGGCGCAGATCTCGAAGTCGCTCCGGTACTCGATCGCTCCGACGCCCGACGGCGTGCGCATCACCTACGGTCTGCTCACGACGGTCACCGAGACGCTGCCCCCGGGCCGTATCTTCGCGGTCGAGGTCACGCAGTCGCTGCTGTGGCGCCCGTTCGGCTGGTGGTCGATCAAGATCAACCGCATGAGCGGCAAGAGCGCCGCGCAGCAGTCCTCGGGCAGTGCGCAGCAGTTCAACATCGTGCTGCCGGTCGGCAAGCGGGCAGACGTCGAGCGGGTGCTCGGGCTGATCCTGCCCGACGTGCCGGCGGCCGACATCCCGCTCATCTGGGAGCACGGCATCCTCGGACCGGTCGAGGGCGACCCGTACCGCACCATGCCGCGTCGCGCCGGATGGCGTCGCCCCCTCTCGTGGAAGCGCCACGGCTACACGGTCACCGACTTCGGCCTGATCCTGCGTCGCGGCGTCATGTGGCGCAAGCTCGCGGTGTTCCCGCTCGCGCGGCTGCAGGGCGTCTCGCTCTCGCAGGGACCGATCGACCGTGCGCAGCGCGTCAGCGGCGCGCAGGTGCACACGGTTCCCGGTCCGATCCACGGAATCCTCTCGGGTCTCGAGCGCGATGACGCCCTCGCCCTGATCGGCGACGTCTCGAGCCGGGCCGCTGCCGCGGCTGCGCGCGACACCTCGCACCGCTGGAGCGAGCATGCAGGAGAAGCGGATGCCGCGGCCGCGGGTGCGCCCGTACCGCCGCCGTATGCGCCGGTGCCTCCGCCGTATGCGGGGCAGCCCGGTGCGGATGCGGGTGCACCGCCGGTTCCGCCGCTGCCTTCGGGTGCGCCGCCTGCTGCTCCGGCCCCGCCTGCTCCTCCGGCACCGCCCGCTCCTCAGCCGTCGGCTGCTCCTCAGCCGCCGGCACCGCCCGCGCCTGCCGCCCCTCCCGCACCTCCTGCGTCGACGGAGGAGTGACGTGGTGGAGCGCGACGGACGCCTCGGCGTCGGCATCATCGGCGCGGGTCTCGTGGGGCCCGTCATCGGCGCGGCCCTCGGCGGCGCCGGGCATGCGGTCGTGGGGATCACGAGCGGATCCGACGACGAGCGGGCTTCGGCCGTTCTGCCCGACGTGCCCGTGCTCGACGCACTCGAGGTCGTGCGCCGCGCCGAGCTCGTGGTGATCGCGGTGCCGCACGACCAGTTGGAATCGCTCGTTGCCGGTATCGCCGAGGTCGGCGGATGGCAGATCGGCCAGCTCGTGCTGCACACCGACCCCGCCTTCGGTATCGAGGTACTGCGTCCCGCCGCCGCGAAGGGGGCGATCCCGCTCGCCGTGCACCCGGCGATCACGTTCACCGGAACCTCGATCGATCTGCGTCAGTTGCAGGCGGGGTTCGCGGCGGTCACCGCTCCCGCGGCCGTCCTCCCGATCGCCCAGGCCCTCGCCGTCGAGATCGGTTGCGAGCCGGTCGTCGTCGCCGAGGCGGATCGCGCCGCCTACGCCGATGCGATTCAGACGGCCACCGAGTTTTCGCGCTCGATCATCGGACAGGCCACGGGTCGCCTCCGCGAGATCGGCATCGACAACCCCGGCGGCTACCTCTCGGCCCTCGTGCAGTCCACCGTCGAACGGGCGCTGCGCGAAGCATCCGATCCTCCGCCTTTGCTCTGACGGGCGCCCGCGAACGCGTGAGGGGAGCGCGAGGTACGGGTCAGCGTCCGCCGGAGAAGCCGCCGCCTCCTCCGCCGCCGGAGAACCCGCCGCCGCTCGAGCCGCCGAAGCTCGACGAGCTGCCGGTCGACGGGGCCGTGTACGACGATGCCGATGCGGTGGAGACGGCGAAGGCCGCGAGCGAGGTGCTCAGATACGGTGAGCGACCGTCGCCGATCCAGCCGGGACCCCGCTGCTCATACGTGTAGGCGTGCTCGAGCACCTTGCCCCATTCGTCTTCCATGCCGAAGAGCATCGCGTAGGGGAGCAGACGCTCGTAGAGCACGATGACGTTCGCGCTGCCGTCCTGCCGGCGCTCCGCCCCCGTGTACGACTGCAGCATCTGCAGACGGTCGGCCTCGGCGACGCGGATGAACTCGCGCACCCCCTGCAGATACTCGTACTGCCGTGCACCCTCCGCGGTGAGCATGACGTGCTTCGAGAATGCGTAGAGGCTCGCCAGGAGCACGAAGAAGGCCCCGAAGGCGACGACCACGAGCGCCGGAATCGCTCCGACCCGACCGGTGGCGACGCCCCAGATCGCCACCGCCAGTCCGATCGCGGCGACGGCGATCGCGATCCACTGCAGGATCACGGCGCCGCGGGCGCGCTCGCGCACGGTGAGCCCGCGAGTCTCGGCCTGCTTCTTGCCCAGCGCCTGCAGCACGCCCATGCGCGCGGCGAAGGTCTCGCTCGCGGCGGGGATGTCGACGACGCCGGTGTCGTCGGTGCCGAGGAACAGGTTGTCGACCGCATCCGCGTCGAGCTGGTCGGGGAGACGTCCGTCGGGAAGGCGTCGCAGCCGCGGCCGCTCGGGCTCGGCGCCTTCCTCGATCCGGAGCACGCCGCGGACGGCGAGGTGCACGATCTCGGCGGGGATCACAGCCTTCGCGCCGGGCAGGATCGCGGCCGCGAGCAGCGGGGGCATCGCATCCGGCACGTCGTACTGGGCGACGACGATGCCGGTGGCGGTGCGTCGCCTCTTGCGCACCGCCGAGACGGCGAACCAGCTCGCGACCGTCAGTCCCAGGCCGCCGACCGCGGCGAACATCGGTGCGACGTCGGTGACCGGGTTCGGGGTGCGGGCAGAGGGTTGCGTGACGGTACCCGCGTCGAAGCCGATCGCGACGGTCACTCCGTCGCCGGCGGCGCGCTCGCCCGATTCGACGCGGAAGAGGGCGCCGTCGGCGGTGTCCGTCGGGCCTTCGAGCGTGCATGTCTCCGACGACCCGGAGTATCCCTCGTAGCAGCGGCTGGCGCCGGTGAGGGCGGCGGTCAGGGTGTCGTCGAAGAGGATGTCGGCTCGGAAGGACTCGATCGCCTGCGTGCTGTCGAGGGGGAGGAGGTCCCAGTAGAACTCGTCGACTCCGGTCTCGGCGGCGAGGACGACGTCGCGCATCTCGTACTCGATCACGTAGGTCTGAAGCCCCTGCACGTAATCGTCGTCGCCGGTGAGCACGTAGAGCACGCCATCGTCGGTGTCGGTCTCGTAGGGAACGTCGGCGCCCGTCTCGTCGGTGACGGAGAGGATGCGGGTGTCGATGCCCGCGTTCTCGTAGGAGGTGGCGAGGCCGCGGACGATTCCGCGGTTCTGGTCGAAGTCGGGGAATCGGGCGACGAGCTCCTCGGTGACGTGCATGGTGGCTCGGCCCTCGTCGTCGACGCCCACCGTGTAGGTGGCGTCCCACGACGCGTAGGAGAAGTCGTCGACGTCGGCGGAGACGGATGCTCGGGCGCTCGCGGGGCTCGATGCGAGCAACACGAGGCCGGCGGCGGCGGCGGTGGTGGCGAGGGCGCGGAGGATCCGTGGGGCGGCCATTCTTCGAGGCTACCCAGCCTCGGCCTCGGATCGGCCTATGGCCTCGGTAAACTGGAACGACTTTTCCAAGGAGCCCCGAATGACCGACGCGTCCGCCGCGCCCGCGCAGAACCCCACCGACCCTTCGAACACGGAGCTCGGCGAAGACGAGATCCACGAGCAGAAGGCCGTGCGTCTCGCCAAGCGCGAACGTCTGATCGCGAAGCGGACGGATGCCGGTGGCGGGGCGTTCCCGGTCGGTGTCCCGGTGACCCACACGATCCCGGCGCTGCGCGCCCAGTACGGCGAGGGTGGTGCCGACGAGCTCGAAGCGGGAGCCGAGACCGGCGTCGTGGTCGGCGTCGCCGGCCGCGTCGTGTTCAGCCGCAACACCGGCAAGCTCTGCTTCGCGACCCTGCAGGCGGGTGACGGTTCGCGTATCCAGGCGATGATCTCGCTCGCGAACGTCGGCGAGGAGTCGCTGGCGGACTGGAAGGAGTACGTCGACCTGGGAGACCACGTCTTCGTGCACGGCGAGGTCATCTCGAGCCGCCGCGGCGAGCTGTCGATCATGGCCGACGGCTGGGAGATCGCATCGAAGGCGATCCTGCCCCTGCCGAACGCGTACGCCGAGCTGAGCGAGGAGGGTCGTGTCCGCAGCCGCTACCTCGACCTGATCGTGCGCGAGCAGGCCCGCCAGACCGTGCGCGCCCGCGCCGCGGTGAACGCGAGCCTGCGGGCCACGTTCACCGGTCACGACTACCTCGAGGTCGAGACCCCCATGCTGCAGGTGCAGCACGGCGGGGCATCCGCTCGCCCGTTCATCACGCACTCGAACGCGTTCGACACCGAGCTGTACCTGCGCATCGCCCCCGAGCTGTATCTCAAGCGTGCGGTCGTCGGCGGCATCGAACGCGTCTACGAGATCAACCGCAACTTCCGCAACGAGGGCGCCGACTCGACGCACAGCCCCGAGTTCGCGATGCTCGAGGCCTACCAGGCCTACGGCGACTACGACCAGATGGCCGCTCTCACTCAGGAGCTCGTGCAGAACGCGGCGATCGCGGTCGCAGGTTCCACGACGGTGACCTGGGCCGACGGCACCGAGTACGACCTCGGCGGCGAGTGGGACCGCATCTCGATGTACGAGTCGCTGTCTGCCGCTGCCGGACGCACGTTCACCCCGCAGGACGCGGTCGACGATCTCATCGCCTTCGCCGAGGCCAACGGCGTCGATCTGCCCGCCCAGGCGACCCACGGCAAGCTCATCGAGGAGCTGTGGGAGCACTTCGTGAAGGGCGACCTGGTGCGCCCCACGTTCGTCATGGACTTCCCCGTCGACACCTCGCCCCTCGTGCGCGAGCACCGGTCGATCGACGGAGTGGTCGAGAAGTGGGACCTGTACATCCGCGGCTTCGAGCTGGCGACCGGGTACTCCGAGCTCGTCGACCCCGTGATCCAGCGCGAGCGTTTCGTCGAGCAGTCCAAGCTCGCCGCGCGCGGCGACGTCGAGGCGATGCCGATCGACGACGAGTTCCTGCGGGCGCTGGAGCACGGCATGCCGCCGTCCGGTGGCATGGGCATGGGCATCGATCGCCTGCTCATGGCGATCACGGGTCTCGGCATCCGCGAGACCATCCTGTTCCCGCTGGTCAAGTAGTCCGCCCCGCGGTGCGTCGGAAGGTCCATTCCGGCAGCACCGCGGCGTTGATCATCGATCCCACGAGCGCGGCGAGTCCGTAGTCGGGGTCGATCTCGCGCACCAGGTCGAGGTAGTGCGCCGCGTGCGTGGACCGGCCGAGCGCCCACGAGAGCCACGCCGCCGCGGTGAGCGGGGCGGGGCGGGCGGCACGCGGTGCGCGCGACGCGGCGGTGCGCACGACGTCGAGGGCGAAGCTGAGCCGATCGGGGTCGGGTGTCGGACCGCGCCCGAGGAAGATGTCGCCGAGCTCGTCGGGGATCGACCGGCCGTGCTGGGCGAAGTCGAGCTGCGCCCCGAGCGATCGTCGACCGGAGGCGTGGTCCGACGCCCACTGCAGCAGTGCCACGTCTCGGTAGACGGGGCGCTCGAGGCACCACAGCAGCGCGGCGACCGCGAAGGGCGGCAGATCGCCACGGGAGTCGAGCAGCTGCTCGTAGAACGCGGGGACGTCGTCGAGGATCGCGAGGGCGGCCAGGGCCTCGGGGTTCTCGTCGTCGGACAGCGACGACGCCGGGCGCCCGAGCAGCTCGGAGAGGTCGCGCAAGGCCCGCCCGACGCGCTCCTTCTGCGCGAGATCGGCGACGGGGAGCACGGCCCCGGAGTTCTGATCGCCCGAGACGTCTCCGATGCCGGGCACCCTCTCGGCGCGCACCGGCTCGACGGGATGCAGAAGAGGTTCCTCTTCGAGGTAGCTCGCCCATCCGCCGGGCGTGACGCACAGCGCGTCGACGATGCGGAGGCCGGCGTCCTCGGCGCAACCGAGCAGTTCGTCGAGGGCGACGGCGTGGGGGAGGACCCACCCGTCCGGTGTGCTCTGAGCCGCCTCGTCGACGTAGGCGACGACGGCGACCGCGTCGATCGCGGCCACGCGTGAGACGAGGCCGATCGCGGTATCCGCATAGTGCTCGAGCGGCACGTCGTCGCGGGGGAGGTCGATGCGCATCGCGCCGTAGGCGCGGGAGCCCTGGAACGGGAGCATGACGATGCTGCGCCGGGGCGTGAAGCCGGCGAGGAGGGGGACGAAGCCGAGGAACTCGGCGGAATCTGCGGCACGGAGGACGGTGTTCATGAGGCGAGTGTGCCCGGTGGCGGCATCCGCCCGTTCCGGAAAACCGGGCCTGTGGAGGGATTGCCCCGCCCTTCGGATCGGCGCAGGAGGAGTGAGGTCGCGTACCATGGGGGTATGGACAACTTCTGGGTCGCCGCCGCGTGGTCGATCCTTCCGACCCTCGGGGTCAGCGCCATCTTCTTCATGGTGCTCCGCGGCATCCTGCGATTCGACCGCACCGAACGCAAGGTGCACGCGCAGATCGAGGCGGAGGAGCGCGCGGCCCGCGGTCTTCCCCCGCGCTCCTGAGGCACTGTCCCACCCATCCGCTACTGTGAAGCGAACACCGCCGGACGGTGATGCGCGACGGAACCTTCATCGGTGAGGTCCGTCAGGAAGAGAGCAGTATGACCGCGGAGGGCGTCGCCTGGGCGATCACGGCGTTCCTCGTGGTGCTCGATCTGACCATCCGCATCACGGCGATCATCGTCATCCCGCGCAACCGCCGCCCCACGGCTGCGATGGCCTGGCTGCTGGCGATCTTCTTCATCCCGTTCGTCGGGGTCTTCCTGTTCCTCGTGATCGGAAACCCGCGACTGCCGCGCGCCCGCCGCCGCAAGCAGGACCAGATCAACGAGTACATCGCCGCGACCAGCGAGCACCTGCACTTCGGAACCCTCCGTCCCCACGCGCCGGACTGGTTCGGTCCGCTGGTCGAGATGAACCAGCGCCTCGGCGCTCTGCCGCTCTCGGGCGACAACGGAGCGCACCTGATCTCCGACTACCAGGAGTCGCTCGACGCGATGGCCGACGCCATCCGCGAGGCGAAGGACTACGTGCACGTCGAGTTCTACATCCTGCAATCGGACGCCTCGACCGACAACTTCTTCCGTGCGCTCGAAGAGGTCGCGGCGCGCGGCGTCTCGGTGCGGGTGCTTCTCGACCACTGGGCCAACCGCTGGAAGCCGCGCTACAAGCAGACGATCCGGCGCCTCAACGCCATGGGCGCCGACTGGCACCTCATGCTCCCGGTGCAGCCGTTCAAGGGCCGGATGCAGCGCCCCGATCTGCGCAACCACCGCAAGCTGCTCGTGGTCGACGGCGTGACCGCCTTCCTCGGCTCGCAGAACGTCACCGACTCGACCTACAACCTGCCGAAGAACATCAAGCGGGGCCTGCACTGGGTCGACCTCATGGTGCGCCTCGACGGGCCGGTCGTGCTCAGCGTCAACGCGATCTTCCTCAGTGACTGGTACAGCGAGACCGACATCGTGCTGGAGGAGATCGACATCGCCCACGCCGACATCGGATCGGGGGACCTCGACTGCCAGGTCGTGCCCTCGGGCCCCGGGTTCGAGGTCGAGAACAACCTGCGTCTCTTCCTCGGCCTGCTGTATGCGGCGAAGAATCGCATCATGATCGTGAGCCCGTACTTCGTGCCGGACGAGGCCCTGCTGCTCGCCGTCACCGCGGCCGTCGACCGCGGTGTCGAGGTCGAGTTGTTCGTCTCGGAAGAGGGCGATCAGGCGATGGTCTACCACGCGCAGCGCAGCTACTACGAGGTGCTGCTCAAGGCGGGCGTGCGCATCTGGATGTACCGCAAGCCGTACATCCTGCACACCAAGAGCCTGACGGTCGACGACGAGGTCGCGGTCATCGGCTCGAGCAATATGGACATGCGCTCGTTCGGTCTCAACCTCGAGGTCTCGATGCTCGTGCGCGGCGAGGAGTTCGTCGCCGAGATGCGCGAGGTCGAAGACACCTATCGGTCGCTCAGTCGGGAGCTCACCCTCGAGGAGTGGATGCAGCAGCCGCTGCGCTCGACCGTGCTCGACAACCTGGCGCGCCTCACCTCGGCCCTGCAGTGATCGCTCCCGACTTCCGATGGAATATCGCCACCGGTACCCTGGGGGCATGGTCACTCCCTCGCGCGTCGTCGCCGTCCTCTCCGCTTTCGCCGCGGCGCTGCTGATCGCCGGGTGCACCGCCACCCCCGGATCGACCTCGCCCACGAGCACACCCGGTGCATCGACCGCGCCCGGGGCCGGCGATGACGACTTCGCCGACGTCGAGGCCGCACTGCTCGACGAGGGCCGCATGTTCGCCGTCGTCACCTGGGGCTCCTCGACGTGCGTTCCGCAGGTCGACACGGTGACCGCCGAGGGCCAGAACGTCTCGGTGACGCTCGTCGACGGCGCAGCCGACCAGGTCTGCACCCAGGACATGGTGCAGCGCGCCAGCATCGGCGGCCTGCCCGCCGGTGTGGATCCGACGAAGGACATCACGCTGCAGGTCACCTACGGCGATATCTCGGATGACGCCGAGATCGGCGGGGCACCCGTCACCGGCGTTCCCGGGGAGTCGACCGAGTACCAGCCCTCCGCCGGATGGTTCGACGACGGCAGCCTCGTGCTGCTCACCTGGGGCTCGTCGGGATGCCCGCCGGTCGTCGAGTCGCTCGAGGGTTCGGGCAACGCGGGCACGGCGACCTTCGTCACCGACGACACCCAGATCTGCACCATGGACATGGCGCCGCGTGCGACGATCCTCTCGTTCGGCGACGACGCGGTCGATGACGACGGCTTCACCCTCACCCTCGTGGGCGGTGGCCTCGACGGCACGGTGTCGGTGCTCGCCGACTGACACCGCCGGCTGAGCGCATCGCCGGCGGAGCACCTCGCGGCGGAGCACCGGAAGGAAAGCCGCGTGTCAGAGCGCGTCGACCGGATGCCCCTCCGGTAGCGCGAGCAGCAGCGCGCTCGGATCGACCCGGCACGTGATGCGCACGGCATTGCCGAACTCGTCGCCGTCGAGCTCGACCGGCGTGGGCACCGACGTCGCAGCCTCCGCGGCGAGGCCCTGGAAGTAGTGCACCGCGGCATCCTTCCCCCGGCGCTCGAGGATGCGCCTGCCGGCGGCGAAGCGCCGCAGCACCGAGTTCTCCCACCAGATCCTGCGCCAGACGTTGAACCAGCCGAACGCACCGGAGGGCCGGATCACGGCGACGTCGAGGGTTCCGTCGGAGATCGAGGCATCCGGCACCAGAGCGATGCCCGCGGGCAGGGTGCCGCAGTTGGCGAAGAGGATGCTGTGCACCTTCGTCGAATGCAGGCGGCCGTCGTCGATCTGATACACCGAGCGGAAGGGCGAGGCGTTGGCGAGCGAGCGCGCGGCGCCGTCGACGTAGGCGATCCACCCGACCGACTTCTTGAGGTCCGGGCGGGTGTTCGCGATCATGTCGGCGTCGAGTCCGATTCCGGCCAGCACCACGAAGGCGTGCTCGCTCTCGTCACCGCTCTCACGTGTGATGCGCGCCCATCCGATGTCGATCGCGTGGCGGGATCCGGTCAGCGCCGCACGGATCATGTCGTCGGGCGAGCCCAGCGGCAACGCCAGGTTGCGTGCGAGCAGGTTGCCGGTGCCGCTCGGCAGGATCGCGAGGGGAACACCGGTGTTCGCGATGGCCTCGGAGACCGCGCGCACGGTGCCGTCGCCACCGGCGACGAGCACGACGTCGACCCCACGGGCGAGAGCCTGCGCCGTGGCACCCTGCCCGGCATCCTGGATCGTCGTCGGATAGAACGCCGGATGCTCCCACCCCTCGGCCTTCGAGAGCTCGCGCACGGCAGCGCGCAGTCTCTTCTCGTCGACCTTGATCGGGTTGTAGACGAGCGCGGCCTGTCGTCTCGCGGCCGGGGGCTTCGTCATGGCGATACTCTATTCCCGGCATGTGTCATGCAGGTGACACGGGGACGGATGCCCGAGCGCTCTGGGGAGGGGCCGGAATGGGTGCGCAGGCGAAGAGCGAGTCGATCGGCGATGCGCGTGCACTGCTGACCGAGATGATCACGGACGAGCCCGATCGGCTCCGGCGCCGCAGCATCTCGCTCGGCGTGCCCGTGGACGATGCTGACGATGCCGCCCAGATGGCGCTCTTGCGCGCCTGGAGATCGGTCGCCCACCTGGAGACTCCCGAGCCGGGAAGGGTGTGCTCGTGGCTCGACGCGATCGCGCGCAACGTCGCGATCGACCTCTCCCGTCAGCGGGCACGCCGCCCGCAGACCGAGCTCGACGACGAGATGCCCGACGCCGTGAACGTGGCCGGAGCCGCCGAGATCCGCGTGATCCTCGACGGTGCGCTCGCCGCTCTGCACGACCTCCCCGACTCGCTGCGGGAGCCATTGCTGCTCACCGCCGTCGACGGGTTGTCGGCCGGCGAAGCGGCGGAGCGCCTCGGCATCGACCCCGCGGCGGTCCGCCAGCGCGTCGCCCGCGCACGCAAGGCGCTCGGCGCCTGCCGGCAGAGCGGCATGGGCGCGGGCTGACGGGTTCTTCTCGGCCCGGGGTGACGCCCTGGTCCGCCCGTCGAGACCCATCGAGCCCGTCGAGACCCACCGGTGCCGACGTCGGCACCGGTGGGTCTCGACGCGCATGGTGGGTCTCGACGGGCTCGCAGGAGACCGCGCTGCGCGGTCAGACGGTGCCGAAGGGGTTGTCGACCGCGTAGCGCCAGCCGTGCTCCTCATCGAAGACGGCCACGTCGGCGGTCGTGCCGGCGAGGGCGATCTCGGATCCGTCGGGGCCCGTGCCCGTGATCGTCCAGTCGGCGATCGCGAGGCCGGTGCCGGCGCTCTCGAACACGTGGCGGACGGTCATCGAGATCGGCAGGTCGAGGCCGAGGAACTGCTCGAGCGCGCCGCGGACGGCGGCCTCGCCGGTCACCGGGGTGCCGGGAGCCGGGACGAAGACGACGTCGGCGGTGTTCAGGGCCATCAGGCCGTCGAGGTCGCGGGCGTTGAAGCGGTCGGCGAAGGCCAGGTTCAGCTGGTCGAGCGAGGTGACACGGGTGGTCATGGGTATTCCTTTCACAGCGGCGATCGGCCGGATGCCGACCACCGAGGAGAAAGACGATGCACGGCCCCGGGTGTGACATCCGGCGAGCCTGAGGGGGTGGGAGACCCCCGTAGAATCGTGGAATGATCGACCTCGCTCTTCTCCGCGACCACCCTGATCTCGTCCGCCGCTCGCAGGCCGCGCGCGGCAACGACCAGGCCACCGTCGACATCGCACTCGAGGCCGATCGATCGCGCCGCGCGGCGCTCGCCGCGTTCGAGGAACTGCGGGCCGAGCAGAACGCGTTCGGCAAGGTCATCGCGAAGGCGCCGAAGGAGGAGAAGCCCGCGCTCGTCGCGCAGGGCAAGGAGCTCGCCGAGCGCGTCAAGCAGGCGCAGCAGGTCGCGAACGACGCCGGAGAGGCAGCATCCGCCGCCCTGGCCCGCATCGAGAACGTCGTGATCGACGGCGTGCCCGCCGGTGGCGAGGCCGACTTCGTCGAGCTGCGTCGCGTCGGCGAGGTGCCCTCGTTCGACTTCGAGCCGCGCGACCACCTCGAGATCGGCGAGATCCTCGGGGCGATCGACATGGAGCGCGGGGCGAAGGTCTCGGGTGCCCGCTTCTACTTCCTGCGCGGCATCGGCGCCCGTCTCGAGATCGCGCTCATGAACCTCGCGCTCGACAAGGCGCTGCAGAACGGCTTCGTGCCGCTCATCACGCCGACGCTCGTGCGCCCCGAGATCATGCAGGGCACCGGCTTCCTCGGCGAGCACGCCGACGAGGTCTACCACCTCGACAAGGGCGACGACCTCTACCTCGTCGGCACCAGCGAGGTCGCCCTCGCCGGATACCACAAGGACGAGATCGTCGATCTCTCGGACGGCGCGCTGCGCTATGCCGGCTGGTCGACCTGCTACCGCCGCGAGGCCGGATCGCACGGCAAGGACACCCGCGGCATCATCCGCGTGCACCAGTTCAACAAGCTCGAGATGTTCGTCTACACGGAGGCGGAGGATGCCGAGGCCGAGCACCTGCGCCTCGTGGCCCTGCAGGAGGAGATGCTGACCTCGCTCGGCCTCGCCTACCGCGTGATCGACGTCGCCGCGGGCGACCTCGGATCGAGCGCCGCGCGCAAGTACGACATCGAGGCCTGGGTGCCCACGCAGGGCGCGTTCCGCGAGCTGACGTCGACGTCGAACTGCACGACCTACCAGGCGCGCCGCCTCGACGTGCGCCACCGGCCGGTCGTCGACGGGGCGGACTCCGGTTCCGCACCGAAGACCCAGCACGTCGCGACGCTGAACGGCACGCTCGCGACCACCCGCTGGATCGTGGCGCTGCTCGAGACGCACCAGCAGGCCGACGGCTCGGTGCGCGTGCCCGAGGTGTTGCGCCCCTACCTCGGCGGGCTCGAGGTTCTGACGCCGGAGAACACGAAGGCGACGTCGAAGGTCACCGCATGACCTCGCCCTGGCTCGTCGCGCTCGACGTCGACGGCACCATCCTGCTCCAGGACGAGACGATGAGCCCGGGCGTGCCCGAGGCCGTCGCGCGCCTTCGCGATGCCGGTCACGTCGTGACGATCGCCACCGGCCGCAGCTGGATGGCCACCCGTCGGTACGTCGAGCAGCTCGAACTCGACGCCGAGTACGTCGTCTGCTCGAACGGCGCGGTCACGATGCGCCGCGTCGGCGACGACTGGGAGCGCTGGAACGTCGAGACCTTCGACCCCTCGCCCGCGCTCGCCCTTCTGCGCGAGCGCCTGCCGGACGCCCGCTACATGGTCGAGCTCGCCTCGGGCCAGCGGCTCTTCACCGACCAGCTCGACGACTGGACGCTCGACGGCGGCCGGCGGGTGAGCTTCGAGGAGCTCGCGGCCGAGCCCGTGTCGCGCATCGTCGTGGTCTCGCCCGGCCACGACGAGGAGGACTTCCATCGGCTGGTGGCGGATGCCGGCCTGAACGAGGTCTCGTACGCGATCGGGTGGACGGCCTGGCTCGACATCGCCCCGCAGGGGGTCGACAAGGGCACTGCGCTGGAGCGCGTGCGCGAAGAGCTCGGCCTCGTCGGGGAGCGCGTGCTCGTCGCGGGTGACGGGCGCAACGACATCGGCATGTTCGGCTGGGCGCGCACGCTCGGCGGGCGCGCGGTCGGCATGGGGCAGGCGCCGGCCGACGTGAAGGATGCGGCATCCGAGATCACCGACGACGTCGTCGACGGCGGGCTGGCGAGTGCGCTGAATACACTTCCAGCGCCCGCCCAGGTCAGCGCGGGAGAATAGAACTCGGCTAGACTCACGGCTTGTCGGCAGATCCGTCTGTCGGGAGGGTTGTCCGAGCGGCCGATGGAGCTGGTCTTGAAAACCAGTGGGCAGAGATGTCTCGTGGGTTCGAATCCCACACCCTCCGCTTCCTGAGCCCGGTGCCCCCTCACCGCAGGCAGAACCGAAAGGCACCGTGTGACCGAGAACACCCGACGCCGTCGAACGATCGCGCGCCACGGCCAGTTGCACTCGCCGGGACCCCTCAGCCAGCTGCTGAAGTTCATCGCGATCGGACTCGCGGTGGTGCTGGTGAGCGGTGTGGGCGTTGCGGCGTACGTCGTATACGACCTGCGCAGCACGCAGCTCGCGAACTCCGTCGAACTCGAGGGCCAGTCGGCCGATGCGGTTCCGCCGGACATCAGCGAGTACGAGGGTGGATTCAACTTCGTGCTCGCGGGTGTCGACACCTGCGAAGAGGCGTACGCCGGCTATTTCGGTGACCGCTGCAGCGGCAACGACTCGGAGGGCAACCTCAACGACGTCAACCTGCTCGTGCACGTCTCCGACAACCCCCGCCGCATCACGGTCGTCAGCTTCCCGCGCGACCTCATGATCCCCATCCCCGAGTGCACCGACGACGACGGCAACGTGCACTCCGCGATGAGCAAGCAGCCGCTCAACGTGGCCTACAGCGACGGCGGTCTCAACTGCGTCGCGAAGACGATCTCCGAGCTCACCGGTCAAGAGGTGCAGTTCGCGGCATCCGTCACCTTCGGCGGCGTGATCGAGATCACGAACGCGATCGGCGGCGTCGATGTGTGCCTCGCGAACCCGATCCGCGATCGTTACACGGGCCTCGACCTCACGGCCGGCACCCACACCGTGCAGGGCCTCGAGGCGCTGCAGTTCCTGCGCACCCGTCACGGCGTCGGCGACGGCAGCGACCTGGGCCGTATCGGCAACCAGCAGCAGTACATGTCGAGCCTGGCGCGCAAGCTCATCAGCGGCGAGACCCTCGGCAACGTGGGCACCATGCTGAAGCTCGCGAACGTCGGTCTCAGCAACCTCGAGACGAGCACGACGCTGAACGACCCGATGACGATCGTGCAGATCGCCCTCGCGGTCAAGGAGGTCCCGTTCGAGGACATCGTGTTCGTGCAGTACCCGACGGGCACCGACTCGCAGAACGCCAACAAGGTGGTGCCGAACTACACGGCCGCCGGCGAGCTCTTCGACGCGATCGAGGCGAACGCGCAGCTGCAGATCACGCACCAGAACACCAGCAACGACGGTGTGATCGTGCAGGAGCCCACGCCCGCCGAGACGACCCCCGAGGAGACGGCCCCCACCGAGGAGACGGCTCCGACCGAGGAGGCTGCTCCGACCGAGCCGGCGACGCCCGACAACGTCGTGGCGCTCCCCGACACCATCAAGGGCAACTCGGCCGCGCAGCAGACCTGCTCGAACGGCAACGTGCGCTGACCGACGGTCAGGTGTGCGGCGTGTAGCGCACGGGGGCATGCGTCGCGGCCACGAGGGCACGCAGCTCCTCGAGCGTCGCCGGCGCTGCACCGAGCGCCCGCGCCTGCACGAGCACGTTGCCGAGCGCTGTGGCCTCGACGGGGCCGGCGAGCACCGGGAGCCCGGTGCGGTCGGCGGTCGCCTGGCACAGCAGGGTGTTGAGGGATCCGCCGCCGACGATGTGCACGACGTCGAGGCGGCGCCCGGTGAGAGCGGATGCCGTCGCCACAGCTTCTGCGAACGCCACCGCGATCGATTCGACGATGCTGCGCGCGAACGCGGGTCGGTCGGTCGGGGCCGTCTGCCCGCTCGCGGCGAGCAGGGCGCCGATACGCGCGGGCATGCCACCCGGCGCCGAGAGCGACGGGTCGTTCGCGTCGAAGGTCGGCACGGGGGCGGTGACGGCGGATGCCGCGGCCAGCAGAGCGACCAGATCGATCGGAGCGCCGTCCTCGGCCTCCCAGGCCCGCACGGTCTCGCTCAGCAGCCACAGGCCCGCCACGTTGTGCAGGAACCGGAAACGCCCGTCGACACCGCGCTCGTGCGTGAAGTTCGCCGTGCGGGCGGCATCCGTCAGCACGGGCTCCGCGAGCTCGACGCCGACGAGTCCCCATGTGCCGCACGAGATGTACGCGGCGGAGGGAGACGTCATCGGAACCGCGGCGACGGCGGAGGCCGTGTCGTGCGAGCCGACCGCGATCACCGGGAGCTCGGCGCCGATCCGGCGGGCGATCTGCGGACGCAGGGTGCCGATGATCGCGCCGGGATCGACGAGTGCGGCCAGGAGCGCGGGAGCGATGCCGAGACGGGAGGCGAGGTCGGTGTCCCACTCCCCGTCGTCGACCCGGAGGAGCCCGGTGGTCGAGGCATTGGTGCGCTCGGCCACGCGCGCGCCCGTGAGGAGGAAGGCGAGCAGGTCGGGCACGAGCAGCGCGCTCTCGGCCTCGGGAGCGCGGTCGTCGACGCGCAGCTGATAGAGCGTGTTGAACGGCAGGAACTGGAGGCCGTTGCGGCGGTAGAGCTCGTCGAACGCGACGATCTCGTGCACCTCCGCGACGCCGCGAGCGGATCGCTCGTCGCGGTAGTGGAACGGCTCGGCGAGCACTTTCCCACCCGCGATCAGCCCGTAGTCGACGGCCCAGGAATCGATCCCGATGCTCTCGATCCCGGGCTCGCGGCGGATCGCCTCGGCCAGGCCGTCGAGCACGTTCTCGGAGAGGGCCTCGAAGTCCCAGTGCAGGCCGTCGGCGCGTTCGACGGGGCCGTTCGGGAACCGCGAGACGGGCTCGAGGTCGAGCAGGCCGTCGCCGATGCGGCCGATCATCACCCGGCCGCTGGTCGCGCCGAGGTCGACGGCCGCGACGGCGCGGGTGCTCATCGCAGGAACGCGGCGGCGACGCCGGAGTCGACCGGGATGTGCAGGCCGGTGGTGCGGCTCAGTTCGGGGCCGGTCAGCACGTACACGGCATCCGCCACGTTCTCGGGAACGACCTCGCGCTTGAGGATCGTGCGGTTGGCGTAGAACTGGCCGAGGTCCTCTTCGGCGACCCCGTAGGTGGCGGCGCGGTTGGCGCCCCAGCCCGAGGCGAAGATGCCCGAGCCGCGCACGACGCCGTCGGGGTTGATGCCGTTGACGCGGATGCCGTACTCCCCGAGCTCGACCGCCAACAGCCGCACCTGGTGGGCCTGGTCGGCCTTGGTCGCCGAGTACGCGATGTTGTTCGGACCGGCGAAGACGGAGTTCTTCGACGAGATGTAGATGATGTCGCCGCCGAGCTTCTGGTCGATGAGCACACGCGCGGCGGCCTTCGACACGAGGAACGAGCCCTTCGCCATGACGTCGTGCTGCAGATCCCAGTCCTTCTCGGTGGTCTCGAGCAGCGGCTTCGAGAGCGAGAGGCCGGCGTTGTTGACGACGAGGTCCACGCCGCCGAACGCGAGTACGGCGTCGTTCAGCGCCGCCTGGATCGCGTCGGCATCCGCCACGTTCGCCGCGACGCCGATCGCGACGTCGGTGCCTCCGAGCTCCGCCGCCGCGGCCTGCGCCTTCTCGAGGTCGAGGTCGGCGATGACGACGCAGGCACCCTCGGCCGCGAGACGAGTGGCGATGGCCTTGCCGATGCCGGACGCGGCGCCGGTCACGAACGCGATGCGCCCCTGGTGCGACTTCGGCATCGGCATCCGCTGCAGCTTGGCCTCCTCCAGCGCCCAGTACTCGATGTCGAACTTCTCGGCATCGGAGATGGGGGAGTAGGTCGAGAGCGCCTCGGCCCCGCGCATGACGTTGATCGCGTTGACGTAGAACTCGCCGGCGACGCGCGCCGTCTGCTTGTTCGCGCCGTACGAGAACATTCCCACGCCGGGAACGAGCACGATGAGCGGGTCGGCGCCGCGGATCGCGGGCGACTCGGCGGTCGCATGTGCGTCGTAGTACGCCTGGTAGTCGGCGCGGTATTCGGCGTGCAGCTCTTGCAGGCGCGCGATCTGCTCCTCGGCGGATGCCGTGGCCGGCAGGTCGAGGATCAGCGGCTTGACCTTGGTGCGCAGGAAGTGGTCAGGGCAGCTCGTGCCGAGCGCGGCGAGGGCCGGGGCTTTCTCGGAGGCGAGGAAGTCGAGCACCTCCGCGGCATCCGTGAAGTGGCCGACCATCGCGCGGTCGTGCGAGGCGATGCCGCGGATCGTGCCGGCCAGAGCGGCGGCGCGCTCGCGGCGCTCGCCGGCCGGCAGTGCCTCGAAGCCCGCGCGGATGCCGCCGAACGGATCGGTCTTCCCGTGCTCGGCGATGTACGAGGCTGCGGTGTCGATGATCCACAGCGAGTTCGCCTCGGCTTCGTCGGACGTGTCGCCCCACGCCGTGATGCCGTGGCCGCCGAGGATGCAGCCGATCGCCTGCGGGTTCGCCTTCTTGATCTCGGCGATGTCGAGTCCGAGCTGGAAGCCGGGGCGGCGCCACGGCACCCACACGACCTTCTCGCCGAAGATCTTCGAGGTCAGGGCCTCGCCGTCTGCGGCGGTCGCGATCGCGATGCCGGAGTCGGGGTGCAGGTGATCGACGTGCGCGGCATCCACGAGTCCGTGCATGGCCGTGTCGATCGAAGGAGCGGCTCCGCCCTTGCCGTGCAGGCAGTAGTCGAATGCCGCGACCATCTCGTCTTCGCGGTCGATGCCGGGGTACACGTCGACGAGCGCGCGCATGCGGTCGAGACGCAGCACGGCCAAGCCCTTCTCGGTGAGCGTGCCCAGGTCGCCGCCCGAGCCCTTCACCCACAGCAGCTCGACGGGCTGCCCGGTCACGGGGTCGATCTCGGTGCCCTTGGCGGAGGTGTTGCCACCGGCGTAGTTGGTGTTCTTCGGGTCGGCGCCCAGGCGGTTGCTGCGCGCGATCAGGTCGGCGGCGGTCGGGTTCGTCATGAGTGGTGTTCCTTGATCGAGGGGTCGAGGGACGGCGCGCTCAGGCGCCCCAGCCGGCCTGCACGCCACCGACTCGTTCTGCGGCGATCTTCTGCTGGTAGCCGGATGCCGCGTAGGCGGCCATCGGGTCGGCGGCGAGGCCGCGCGATTCGCGCCACTCGGCGAGGGCGGGGCGCACGTCGGTGTAGAACGCGTCCATGAAGATCGCGTTCGCGGCGAGCACGTCGCCGGACTTCTGCGCGGCGGTGAGGGCGTCGCGGTCGACGAGCAGCGCGCGGGCCGTCATCTCCTGCACGTTGAGCACCGAGCGGATCTGGCCGGGGATCTTGTCTTCGACGTTGTGGCACTGGTCGAGCATGAACGCGACATCGGGGTTGTTCAGACCGCCGCCGCGCACGACCTCGAAGAGGATGCGGAAGAGCTGGAACGGGTCGGCGGCGCCGACGATCAGGTCGTCATCGGCGTAGAAGCGCGAGTTGAAGTCGAACGATCCGAGCTTGCCGAGGCGCAGCAGCTGCATGACGATGAACTCGATGTTCGTACCGGGGGCGTGGTGGCCGGTGTCGAGGCAGACGGATGCCTTGTCGCCGAGCGAGACCACCTGCGCATACGAGGTGCCCCAGTCGGGAACATCGGTGTGATAGAACGCCGGCTCGAAGAACTTGTACTCCAGCACGAGTCGCTGGTCGTCGCCGAGGCGGGCGTAGATCTGCTGGAGCGATTCCTGCAGGCGGTCCTGGCGGCCGCGGAGGTCGGCCTGGCCGGGGTAGTTCGACCCCTCGGCGAGCCAGATCTTGAGGTCGCGGCTGCCGGTGGCATCCATGACGTCGATGCACGCGAGGTGGTGGTCGATCGCCTTCCGGCGGATCGCGGCGTCTTCATGGGTGAGCGCGCCGAACTTGTAGTCGTCGTCCTGGAAGGTGTTGGAGTTGACCGTGCCGAGCGTCACGCCGAGATCTTCGGCGTGCTTGCGCAGGTCGGAGAACGAGTCGACGAGGTCCCACGGGATGTGCAGCGCCACGCTCGGCGCCAGAGCCGTGTAGGTGTTGACCTGCGCGGCATCCGCGATCTTCTCCCACGGGTCGCGCGGCGTGCCGGGGGTGCCGAACACCTTGAAGCGCGTGCCGGAGTTGCCGAAAGCCCAGCTGGGAAGCTCGATGCCCTGCTTCTCGAGCGCGGCGAGGTGGTCAGGGGTGAGGACGGACATTGTCACTCGCTTTCTGTAAAGATGAATCGTTTCATAAGTTACGGCAGTACGAGAGATCCGTCAACTGCCGACGGCAAGCGAATGGGTATCATCGGGCGATGACCGACGACGTCGAATGGGAGACGAGGCTTCGGGCGCTCCCCTCCACCGAGTGGCCCGATTTCCTCACCATGCATTCCGGGCTTCCCGGTCCCCGCGCGAACCTCGCGCTCGTCTCCGCAGTAGCTCGCACAGCCGAACCGGCGGTGATTGCCGAACTCGCGAAGACGGATGACGAGTTCGCGATGATGTGCGTCGCCGCATCCCGCGGTGCTCGATCCGACGACGCCGACGTCCTCAGGCGACTGCGTGGCCACGCCGAGGACCAGCGGTGGCGCGTCCGCGAAGGAGCGGTCTTCGGTCTGCAGCTTCTCGGCGATCGGGACATCGCCGCGCTTCTCTCCATCGTGAAGTCCTGGGCGGAAGAGACCGATCCGCTCCTCCAGCGCGCGGCGGTTGCGGCGATCTGCGAGCCGCGGCTGCTGCGCGACTCGCGAACGGTCGGCGATGCTCTCGGCGTCTGCGCGACGACCACGGCGCACTTCGTCACCTGGCCGAGGGAGCGCCGTCGTGCTCCGGACGTGCGAGTCCTGCGCCAGACCCTCGGCTACTGCTGGAGCGTCGTCGTGGCGGCGGACCCCGACGTAGCCCTGGACGCCTTCCTCGGGCTGGATCCCGACCATCCCGACGTGGGCTGGATCGTCGCGCAGAATCTGCGCAAGAGTCGTCTCTCCCGGATCCTGCGCGACAGAGGTGAAGAGATGGCTCGGTAGCCTGTGGCCATGGGATTCTCACCGTGGGGCTTGGGTATCTCCCTGGCGGTGCTGGCTCCCACGTTTCTGCTGTGGGTGCTTCCGCCGCGGTCGCCGCTCCCCCGACCGCGAGTTCCCGGCGTGCTCGCCGTGCTGGAGCGCAGCGGCCAAGCGCTGTGCCTGGTCGTGCCGGCCGTCACGCTCCCCGGCGCGATGAGCGTGTGGTGGGCGGTGCCCGGCGGGCTGGCGCTGGTCGCGTACTACGCCCTGTGGGCACGGTACGTCGTCGAGCGCACCCCGGATTCGCTCTATCGGCGAACGTGGGCGCTGCCGGTACCGATGGCCGCGCTCCCCGTGCTGGTCTACCTCGCTGCGAGTGGGCTGCTGAGCAATCCGTTCATCGCCGCCAGCGCTGTCGTGCTTGCGGCGGGGCACGTGCCGACATCTCTGATCATCGCGAAGGAACTGCGCACGCCGCCCGATCGACGCGCGCTCTAGCGAGCCCCACCCCGCACCGCCTCGAACAGCCCGTCGTCGCCGACCTGCCCGCCCTTGAGGAGCACTTCGACGCCGTCGACCGAGGGATCATCGCTGCGGGTGCGCAACATCACCACGTTCGCGCCGGGATTCGCGGCGATCGACAGGCTCGCGATGCCGAGCGAGCGCACGACGCGGCTCGACGTGTCGCCGCCGCAGACGATCAGGCGGCGGGTCGCCCCGGCGCCGAGAGCCCCGCGGATGACGGACGTCGCCGCATCGGCGATCGCCGCCAGCACATCGGGGTGACCGGCGAACGCCGGGGCATCCTCCGACGAGAGGGCGACGCTGCGGCCCGCTCGCAGCAGCGCGACGACCTCGGTCTGTGCATCGGCATCCGGGGAGAGCGGGCGCACCGCCCAGCCGGCCGCCTGCGCGGCGGCGGCCTGGCGCCGGGTCTGCGGCGAGCGGCTGCCCGACACGGCCAGCACCGGGCCGCCGGCGGTGCGCTCGTCGGCGAGGGCGGATGCCGGACGCCCGAGCGCGAGCGCCCTGCTGAGACCGCCCGATCCGATCGCGAAGAGCGGATGCCGTTCAGTACTCAGCTCTTCCAATGCCGTGCCGATCAGCGCAAGATGCCCGTCGTCGAGGGCGTCGAGCACGAGAGCGGCTGTGGGGGAGCCGTCGATCTCTGCGGCGAGCGACGACGCCGTCGAGTACCGGGTGAGCGGCACACCGTCGATCGGCAGCGGGGTCTGCCGCGAGAGGTGCGCCGCGAGGTCGGAGTCGTCCATCGGCGTCGACGGATGCTGAGACATGGTCGGCTGGCGGTCGAGCCGGTGCACGGTGCCGCCCTCGGCCGCGAAGTGGTGGCCGAAGACCGTGTAGCGGCCGAAGTCGGGCTGGGCGAAGAGCACCGGAACAGTCCGTGGACCGAAGAGCTCGCGGCCGATCTCGATCACCCGGCCGAGGCTCCCGACGGTCGGCGAGGAGTCGGCCGTCGAGCACGCCTTGTACTGAACGATGCGGGGCGACAGATCGCGCAGGGCCGTGAGAGCGGGGCGTACCTCGGCGTCGAGCGCATCCGGTGAGAGCGAGCGGGCGATGCCGGCGATCCCGACCACCTCGTGGGAGCCGGCGGCATCCGCGAGAGCCGCGGCCGAGGGCGTGCCGATGAACAGGCATCCGCGCACCCCGTGCCGGGCGAACTGCAACAGCACGTCGACGCTGCCGGTGACGTCGTCGCCGTAGTAGGCGACAGCCGGCGGGGACAGCGGCGAATCAGTCACGGACCGCCCCGAAACGCTCGGTCGCCCGACGCAGTTCGGGCGATGCCGCCAGCGCCTGCGCGGGCGTCTCACCGCGCTCGGCCGACGCCCACGCGGCGCGCATGCTCTCGACACCGGCCGCGGCGCCGTCGGGATGACCGTGGATACCGCCGCCCGCGAGCACGAGCAGGTCCGACGACCCGACCGCGCGCCGGGTCGCGTGGGCGAGCCCTCCCCACTGGCCCGACGACAGCACCGGCACCGTGTCGCCCACACCGTCGAACGGCGTGCGCACATCCGCGATCGACGCGAGCACCTCGTCGTCGGACTCGTAGAACTTGTTCGAGATGCCGTTGGTGTGCAGATGGTCGGCGCCGCTGAGCCGCGCGAGCTTCTGCCAGGCTCGGAACGAGAAGCCGACCTGCGGGGAGCGGCTGATCGCGCCGAACATCGCGCGGTGGCCATGGATCGGCACCTGCGTGAAGCGCCGCACGTGCGCGAGGCCCGCGAGGCCCACCATATTGATGCACACCATGACGCAGGTACCCCCGGCGGCGACCACGAGGTCGTGGTTCTGCTCGAGCAGATGGATGTCGTCGGTGATGTTGAACGCGTACATGGGCATGCGCCCGGTGCGGTCGGCGTAGCGCTTCAGCACCGGCATCACGGCGGCCACCCGCTCGGCGAGCGGCGCGGTGGGGCCGTTGCCCTGCAGCTCGTCGTCCTTGATGAAGTCCACGCCCGCCTCGGCCAGCTCTCCCACCACCTCGGCGAGATCGGCCGGCGAGAGGCCGATGCTCGGCTTCACGATCGTGCCGATCAGTGCGCCGTCCGGGCGTCCCATCCGCTCGCGCGTGCCGGCGAGTCCGAAGCGGGGGCCGCCGTAGCGCTCGCCGAAGGCCGCGGGGAGGTCGAGGTCCACCAGCTTGACGGCCGCGAGCTCCTTGATCTCGAACAGGTTGCCGGCGACGGCCGCCTGCAGGTTCGGGATCGACGGCCCGAAGTTGTCGAGCGGAAAGCGCAGACGCATCCGTGCGCGCCGCCGCTGCGCCGGGTCACCGACGGTGCCGGGCAGGGCGCTGTCACCGGTGAGGGGCAGCTCCTCGAGGTCGACGACCTGCGCCGCGAAGCGGGCGCGCAGATCGTCGGATTCGCGCTCGACCCGCACGAAGGTGCCGGTCGACTGCTCCCCGGCGAGGGTCTCGGCGGCCTGCTGCAGCGGCAGCGAGGTCTCGATGACGTAGGTCGCGGTGACGTGGTCGCTCATCGGGTCACCAGACGATCGGGAGCCAGACCGACATCTCGCCCGGGCCGCGATTGCCCCACGCGAAGTACGGCACGAGCCGGGTCGGGATCTCGACGAGCGGGGCCGCGTCGATGTCGGCGTAGAGGGCGTCGTCGGAGGTGCCGGGAATGGCCTGGAGCGTCGTCGTCACGGCGAGAAGGCGCTGCCCGTCGATCTCGATCCGTTCGGTGCCGAACGTCGCACCGCGGCGCAGCGCCGCCTGTTCGAGCAGAACGTCATCGGGGAGGTCGGCCTCCTCGACGCAGTAGACGACCGGACCGCGCTGCACGGCGACCTGGTTCGCGGCCTCCTCGGCGAGGCGGTGGGCGCGCAGCACGCGCACCGGCATCGGCAGATCGAGCACGATCTCGTCGCCGACCGCGAGGGGCCGATCGATCCGCGTGTAGGTTCCGGGAGCGCTCGCCGCGACGGGTTCGCCCGCGACCGTGAGCGCGGCATCCGACGACCATCCGGGGATGCGCAGGTGCACGGGCAGTCCGCCCGCTTCGACCGCGGTCACGGTGAAGACGATCCGTCCATCCCACGGGTAGTCGCTGTGTTCGGTGAGCGCGAGCATCCGCCCGTCGTCGAGCACGGCGCGCAGTTCGCTGCCGCCGTACTGGTGCACGTGCAGACCGGCCTCCGAGACGGACGCCGCACGCTCGTGCCACCGCGAGAGTGTCCTGGTCGTGTTCGGCGGACAGCAGAAGCAGCTGAGGTACCGCTCGCGCAGACGCTCGTCGGACTTCGGCGGGGCGGGCACCGGGTGCAGCCCCGTGTCGCCCGCACGACGCAGCTCGAAGGGCAGCTCGCGCACCTGACGCAGCGGGTTCGTGTAGAAGTACGAGGTGCCGTCGAGGCTGATCCCGGCGAGCAGCGCGTTGAAGGCGATCTGCTCGATCACGTCGGCGAAGCGCGCCTCGCCGGTGAGCGCCAGCATCCGCTCTGCCCAGAGGATCATGCCGATGTTCGCGCACGACTCGGCGTGCGCGGTGGTGTGGGGCAGCTGATACGCGCGGCCGTAGGCCTGGTGCACGCGGCTGATCTGCTCCTGCCAGGGATGCCCGTCGGGCGAGGCGCCGTCGTAGAGCGCGCCGCAACCTCCGGTGATGTAGAGCTTGGTGTCGATCACGTCGTCCCAGAGGCGCGTGAGCACCTCGACGATGTCGGCATCGCCGGTCTCGAGGGCGAGGTCGGCGAGCCCGGCGTAGAGGTAGTTCGCCCGCACGGCGTGCCCGGCGACCACGTACTGCTCGCGCACGGGAAGGCGATCCTGGTTGTCGTCGCCACCCTGGAAGTCGTCGCGCACGCGCAGGAACGACTGGGCGAGCCCGAGCCAGCGGCGGTCGTCGGTCGCGCGGTACAGCTCGATAACGGCCATGTAGTGCGAGGGGCAGATCGCGCTGCGGGCGAGCTCGACCGGCTTGTTCTCGGCGAGATCCTCGAGGTACCCGGCGGCGCGCACGGCGACGTCGAGCAGCAGCGGCGATCCGGTGACCTCGTGATGCCGCACGCACATCGTGATGAGGTGGCCGAGGTTGTAGGTCTCGAAGTGGAACCTGTCGGCGAGGTCTGTGGCCGCCACCGGCCCGAGCGCCGCGATCAGCGTGGGCGTGTGCAGGTACCCGTCGGCGCGCTGCACCGAGGCGATGAGTCGCGCCAGCTCGTCGATCGTCTCGGCGAGGGCCGGATCGGAGCGCACCTCGAGCTGGGCGATCGCGGCTTCCATCCACTTGTAGAAGTCGCCGTCCATGAAGGGCGGTCCGACGTGCTCGCCCTGCTCGAGGCCGGCGGCGATGCGGAAGTTGCGCAACCCCGCGCTCACGGCGGGATCGCGGAGCGAGTCCCACATCGACGGAACGGTGACGTCGCGGGTGCGCTCCTGCACGGTGCCCCAGAAACCGCTCGCCCAGCGAGCGTGGTCGGTGCCGAGCGGAGTCAGCGTGCGCGGTCGTGTGGCGGTGGTCATCGGGCGTCCTCCGGGGTCGCGGTGCGGGTATCGGGATCGTCGTTCGCGAGCAGCTCGGCGAGTCGTGCGACCCCCGGCGCGATGCTGGTGAGCACCGGCACGGCGACCCGTGCGCTCTCGGCCGCCGAGGCCATCGAGGCCTGGGCGAGCACGACGACGTCGGCGTGGGCGGCCAGTCGTTCGATCGCGGCGGCGACGAGTGCGTCGTGCTGCGGGCGATCCCCTCCCGAGACCGCGGCGAACGCTCCGTCGACGACCTCGTCGAGGATCGTCGGCTCGACGCCGGCGATCGCGGCGCGCTCGCGCAGCAGCGCGACGGTCGGGGCGAGGGTGGTCGGGAGGGTGGCGATCACGGCGACGCGTTCGCCCGTGGCGACGGCCCGATCGGCCATCGCCTCGTCGATGCGCAGCACGGGGATGCCGGCACGCTCGGCGGTGGGAGCCGCGTAGCCCGAGATCGACGAGCACGTGAGCATGACGACGTCGGCTCCGGCATCGCGCGCGGCGCCGGCGAGGTGCGCGAGACGCTCGGCGACGGATGCCGCGCGCTCCGCGTCGCCCAGATCGGCGACGATCCGGTCGTCGAGGTAGTTCACGAACGTCGCGTCGGGCAGGGCCGCGCGGGCGGCGTCGACGACCGGGCCGATCACGACGGCCCCGGTGTGCAGGAAGGCGACGCGGGTCATGCGGTCACCTCCGCGGCGGAGTCGGTGGCGTCGGCATCCGCTCTGTCGAGCGCGACCGAGCGCGTGTGCGTGCCGTGCCCGACCTCTTCCTCGGGCTGCCCCGGGAGGGCGAGCACGCCGGTGGTGCCGACGGGCAGCTCGGCGGTGACGTGGAGCACGCCCGCGTCGATCCGCCACGAGACCGCGGCCTCGCCGAACGGGGTGCGATGCCGGGCCGCTGCCGAGGTGAGTCCGCCGCCGGGGCGCGGGGCGACGCGGATCCGTCGGTAACCCGGGGCATCGGCGGCGAGGCCGGCGACGACGCGGTGCATCCAGTCGACCACGGCGCCGAGCGCGTAGTGGTTGAACGAGGTCATCGACCCGGGGTTCACGGAGCCGTCGGGGCGCATCGAGTCCCAGCGCTCCCAGACCGTCGTCGCGCCCATGCCCACCTGGTACAGCCACGACGGGCACTCCTTCTCGAGGAGTAGGTCGTAGGCGGCGTCGAGCTGACCGTTCGCGCTGAGGGCGTCGGTCACGAGCGGCGTGCCCACGAACCCGGTGCCGATGCGGTTGCCCCCGGCGTGCACGAGCGCGGCGAGCCGGGCGGCGGCGGGGGCGCGCAGCTCGTCGGGGAGCAGGTCGAACTCGAGGGCGAGCGCGTAGGCGGTCTGCGCGTCGGAGGTCATCCGCCCGTCGTCGCCCACATAGGCGCCGATGAACGCCGCCTTCGCCTCGGCGGCGAGGGCGGTGTAGTGCGCGGCATCCGCCGTCTCGCCCAGCGTCGCGGCCATGTCGGCGACCAGCCGTGCCGAGTACGCGAAGTAGCCCGAGGCGACGAGGTAGCGATCGGTGAGGGCGTCGGCCGGGTCGTGCGGGGGAGCAGCAGGGTCGAGCCAGTCGCCGAGCTGGAACCCGGTGTCCCACAACCGCGAGGGACCCGCGATCTCGGCCTGCAGGTCGACCCACGCGCGGGCGCTGTCGAACTGCGCGCGCAGCACGCCCTCATCGCCGAAGCGGCGGTGCAGGGTCCACGGCACGATGGTCGCGGCATCGCCCCAGGCGGCGCCCGGGCGCTGCGGGGTCCACATGGTGTCGGCCGGGATGACGGGCACGTACCAGGGCACGGTGCCGTCGGGCAGTTGCTCGGCCTCCAGGTCGCGCAGCCAGCCGGCGAGCATGCCGGAGGAGTCGTACAGGAAGGATGCTGCCGGCGCGAACACCTGGATGTCGCCGGTCCATCCCAGGCGCTCGTCGCGCTGCGGGCAATCGGAGGGGATGTCGACGAAGTTTCCGCGCATGCCCCAGACGACGTTCTCGTGCAGGCGGTCGAGCTGGGGGTTCGAGGATTCGAACCAGCCCGTGCGCTCCATGTCGGTGTGCAGCACGCGGGCGACGAGAGCGCCGGCCGCGGCATCCGCATCGATGTCGCCGGGCCAGCCGTCGACCTCCACGTAGCGGAAGCCGTGATAGGTGAAGCGCGGTTCCCACTCCTCGCCCTCGGGGCGCCCGGCGAACGTGTAGACGTCGGTCGAGACCGCGTCGCGCAGCGGGCGCGTGTAGAGCTCGTCGTCCTGCAGCACCTCGGCGGTGCGCAGCGTCACGGTCGTGCCCGCGGCGGCCGTGGCGCGCAGGCGCACGACGCCGACGAGGTTCTGCCCGAAGTCGAGCACGCGCTTGCCGGCGGGGGTGCGCAGCACGGTGACCGGGTGCACCTCCTCGGTCACGCGCACGGGCGGGCCGGTCGGCGCCACGAGCGTCGCGGGGTCGCGGCGGCGCAGCTGCACGCGCTGCCAGTCGCCATCGTCGTAGCCCGCGCGGCTCCATCCCGGCAGCTCCTCGCGGGCGTCGTAGGTCTCGCCGTCGTAGATTCCCGAGTGCAGGATCGGGCTCGGCGCCGACCGCCACCGGGTGTCGGTCGCGACGGTCTCGGTCGTGCCGTCGGCGTAGGTGAGCTCGAGCTGACCGATGAAGGAGAGATCGTCGCCGAAGACGTTGCGGAAGCCGCCGCGCCAGCCGAGACGCCCGCGGTACCAGCCGTCGCCGAGCCACGCGCCGATCGCGTTGTCGCCCTCGGCGAGCAGGTCTGTCACGTCGTAGGTGTAGTAGCGCAGGCGCTCGCGGTAGACGGTCCAGCCGGGGGAGAGCACGTCGGTGCCGACACGCTCGCCGTTGATCTCGGCCTGGTAGAGGCCGTGGGCCGACGCATAGAGGCGGGCGCGCACGAGGCCGGGGCGCACGGTGAAGTCGCGGCGGACGAGCGCGGGCCGGCGGTCGTCGCGCATCGGGTTCTCGTTCCAGATCGCGCCGATGGGGCCCGCGGTCCAATCCTCGGGGTGCAGCAGTCCGGTCTCGACCGTGGCCCAGGGGCTCGGGTCGCTCCATTCGCCGTCGGTGCCGCGCACCCGCACGCGTACGGATGCCCGGGCGCGCGAGTGGAGTGCCCGACCCGGCCACGGCACGAGCACCTGCGCGTCGGAGTCGATCTCGAAGGTGTCGACGGCGCCATCGGTGTCGATCTCGATGCGGGAGGCGGTCTGCGTCCATCCGGTGGGAGCGGTGTCGATCACCCATGACAGGCGCGGGCGTGACTCGCCGATGCCCAGGGGCTCGCGGTGATGCTCGAAGCGAACGGCGGATACGGTGGCCGGCATTGGACACTCCCAAGATTTCGAAACGTTTCAGAGACGCAGACAAAGCGTTGTCGTAGCGAATCGCGTTAGAATTGTGACGTTTCAATACTAGGGCATGGAGGTCGGCGAGGTCGATCACCTGCCAGACTCGGACGCGGAGGTCCCCATGGTCATTGCGGTCACAGGAAGCAGCGGCACGCTCGGTCGCGCGACGGTCGAACGACTGCGCGCCGGGGGAGCCGAGGTCATCGGCTACGACCTCGCCGGCCCCGCCGGGGCGGGCTTCACGCGCGTGGACCTCACCGACTACGGGCAGACGCTCGACGCGCTGCTCGGGGTGACTGCGCGCCATGAGGGCATCGACGCCCTCGTGCACCTCGCCGCGATTCCGGTGAACGGGCTCGTGCCCGATGCCGCGACCTTCGAGAACAACGTGCTGGTCTCCTCGCACGTCCTGCTCGCCGCGCATCGCGCCGGCATCCGCACCGTCGTGCTCGCGTCGAGCATCACGGCCATGGGCTTCCCCTTCGAGGTCGCGCCGCCGTCGCTCCCGGTCGACGAGACCTACACGCGCGCGTTCAACACCTACGGCCTCGGCAAGGTCGTCGAAGAGGCGATGGCCGCGCAGCTCGTCGGATGGCATCCGGATGCCTCGATCACCGCGCTGCGCTTCACCAACGTCGTCGCGCCCGAGGCCTACGACACCTTCGCCGCGGCATCCGAGCCCGACTACCGCCGTGACCTGTTGGGGTCGTGGGTCGACGCGCGCGACGGAGCCGAAGCCGTGGCGCTCGCGCTCGAGGCGGCGACCCCCGGGTTCCGCGTCTACAACGTCGCAGCTCCCGAGTCGGGCAATGCGGCGCCCTCGCGCGAGGTCGCGGAACGGTGGTTCCCCGGCGTTCCCGTGGCCGAGGATCTCGCCGAGTTCGGATCGCTCATGTCGACCCGCCGCATCCAGGACGAACTCGGCTTCCGCGCGCGCTACGACTGGCGCTGACGCTCACGTGCCTGTGTCCGCGCGCAGCGACCGCACCATGCCCTGGAGCAGGTGGAACGCGACCTGCTGATCGTCGGCGCTCATGCTCGACAGCATCCGTTTCTCGACCGCGCGCACCGCGGCGGTCGCCTGCGCGAGCAGGTCGCGCCCGGCGGGCGTGAGGTCGGTGGGGAGCGCCTTGCCGACCGGGGCTTCGGATGCCCGCACGACGAGCCCCTCGCGTTCGAGCTGCTGCAGCAGCACGTTCATCGACTGCCGGGTGACGAAGGCGCCGCGGGCGAGGTCGGAGTTCGAGAGGCCGGGGCGCTGCGCGAGCAGTTCGAGGCAGGAGTATCGCGTGATGGTCATGTCGAGGGGGCGCAGGGCCTCTTCCATCGCGAATCGCAGGGCGCTCGCGGCCTCCTTCAATAGATACCCGAGGGAGGTCGGCAGGTGGATGCCGTCTTGACTCATGTCAGTATTCTGACATAGATTGATGCATGTCAGAAAACTGACACGTATCGAAGGAGCATCCCATGCCCGTCACCGGCCCCGACTTCATCTCTCTGCAGACGCGCGACCTCGACGCCTCGCAGGCGTTCTACGAGAAGTACCTCGGCCTCGTGCGCTCGCCCGCCGGGCCTCCGCACGCCGTCGTGTTCACGACCACGCCGATCGCGTTCGCGCTGCGCGACATCGTGCCCGGAACCGATCTCGCCGCAACGGCGCAGCCCGGCATCGGCGTCGCCCTCTGGCTGCACGCGACGGATGTGCAGAGCATCCACGACGCCCTGGTCGCCGATGGGCGCACGATCGTCGCCGCCCCCATCGACGGACCGTTCGGGCGCACCTTCACCTTCGCCGACCCCGACGGCTACCACGTCACCCTCCACGATCGCGCGTGACGCTCTCGGAGGGGACGCTTCGACAGGCTCAGCGACCCACTGTCTGGTCGACGTCAGCGCCCCACTCGCGAGGGGTGCGGTCACGCCCCGTTTTTGGCTCCCCGCGCGGCGGGTCCAGGGCCCGCGCGCGCAAGCCCCGTGCGAACGAATCTGGGGGCTGCACCGGTGGGGTGGGGTTATGACCCAGGGGGGGTGCAT